>NZ_JBFAJQ010000005.1:0-457277 GCF_040655315.1 Kribbella sp. NPDC050459
CGACCGGGAGGTCGTGGGAGAGTAGGACGCCGCCGGACATTCACACTGTTAAGGGCCACCCCACACCGGGGTGGCCCTTAACATTTTGCACAGACAATAGCTGTGCAGGCAGATAGCCGTGCAAACAGATAGTCGTGCAGACAGATGGCTGTGCAGACACGTGGCCGCGCCCGGCACGTCCCCCGAGGGGCATGACCACGCGCCATCAGGCTGCACCGCACGACCTCACAGCTCCGCACGCCGGCGAACCGGCAGCTCGCACACATCCGCTCACGCGCATTCTGCTCGCGCACTGACCAGACACGACACAGCGGCCGTGCCCGCCGCGCCACAACCCGCCTGCCGGCACCACGTTCCTGCCTCGCGCGACGGTCGAGCCCGCGCCTCGTACATGCATGCTCACGCGTCGACCATGTACGACGCAGCGCCCGCGCCTGTCGTCCCCAGCACGACGTTCCTGCCTCGTTTTCCACACTCGGTCGGCGGCTCGTACACACGCGCACGCGCCGACCAGGTACGACGCGGCGGCCGCGCCCGTCGTCCCCAGCACGACGTTCCTACCTTGCTCCACACTCGAGCGGCGGCTCGTACACACGCGCACGCGTCGACCATGTACGACGCAGCCGCCGTGCCCGTCGCGCCACAACCTGCCAGCACCACGTTCCGGCCTCGCACGACGGTCGAGCCGGTGCCTCGTGCACGCATGCTCACGTGCCGACCACTTATGACGCAGCGGCCGCGGCCGTCGTCGCTCGTCGTCACACAGCACGACGTTCCTACCTTGTCTTCCACACTCGAGTCAGCGGCTCGTACACGCACGCGCATGCGTCGACCACGTACGACGCTGCCGCCGTGCCCGTCGCGCCACAACCCGGCAGCACCACGCACCTGCCTCGTACGCCTGCGCTCACGCGTCGACGACGTACAGCGGCCGCGCCCGTCGTCCCACAGCACGACCTTCCCACCTCGCCCCACACGCGAGCCAGCGGCTCGTACATGCACGCGCACGCGCCGACCACGTACGCCGCGGCGGGCGTGCCCGTCGTGCACAACCTGGCAGCATCACATGCCGGCCGCGCGACGGTCGGGCCGGGGCTTTTACACGCACGCGCGACCAGGTACGGCGCAGCGGCCGTGGCTGTCGTGCCAAGCACGGCAGCATGACTTTCCGGCCTCGGGCGACGGTCGAGTCGGTGCCTCGTACAGGTGCGCTCGCGCGGCGACCACGTATGACGCGGCGGCCGCGCCCGTCGTCCCGCGGCACGACGTTCCTACCTCGTTCCACACTCGAGCCGGCGGCTCGTGCATGCACGCTCACGTGCCGAGTAGCGGCCTACCTTGGATGAGCAGCTGCCGCGCCAGCATGCCAATGGCGCGGGCGAGGGTGAGGACAGTTCACGCACTTTGCCCGGATCTTGGACATCGGGAAGTAAGTCCAGTGATTTAGTCTAGTTTCGATCGTGTGGAACCTGTCGTATATCGGGGGTCGTCCTGCTCAGGTGGGTGGGGCGGCTACCGAGCCGCGTTCGATCAGGGTTGGGGTGAGGGTGGTGCGGCGGACTCGGCGGTTGGTGTCGACGGCGGAGGTTACGCGGGAGACGACGTGGGTGACCAGGTCGTCGAGGGGCCAGTGGAAGGTCGACAGGGGTGGCGTGAGGAGTTGGGACATCGGCTGGTCGTCGTAGCCGAGCAGGGACAGGTCCTTCGGGATGCGCAGGCCGAGTTCGCGGCTGGCGGCGTACACACCGAAGGCCATCGAATCGGCGAGGGCGAGGATGCCGGTCGGGCGGCTGTCGTCGGCGAGCAAGGCACGGGCGACGTCAGTCGCGCCGATCAGGTCGTGCGGGCACTGCAGCAGGCGGAGCTTCAGGCCGAAGTCGATGGCCACTCGCTGTGCGATCACCTCGGCGGGGCGCTCGACCTCGAGGCGGCGGGTCGGGCTCAGGACGGCGATGTCGCGGTGGCCGGCGTCGGCGAGGCGGCGCAGGGCCGTGGTCACGCCGGTCTCGTTGTCGAGGATCACCTCGGACTTCGCTTTCGCGCCGGGCAGTTCGTCACCGATCGCGATCACCGGGACCTCGCGGGCGATCTCGGCCCAGGCCTTCGCGGCCGGATCGATCGGGATCACCACGATCGCGTCGGCGCGATGGTCGACCAGGTGCTGGGCGAGCTCGAGTTGGCGGCCGGCGTCGCCGGCGGAGTCGATGATCCAGGCGTTCCGGTCCGGCGCCAGGAGCTCGCGGCCGAGGGCGGCGGCAACGCGTTGTTGCCAGAGGTCTTCGAGCGAAGCGCACAGTACGCCGATCGAGCCGCTGCGGCCCGAGGCGAGCGCGCGGGCGACGGGGTCGGCCTGGTAGCCGAGGCGCTCGGCGGCGTCCTGGACTCGCTGGCGGGTCTCGGGTGTGCCGTGCAGACCGCGCAGTGCGTACGACACTGCGGCCATCGAGAGCCCGGTCTCGGCGGCGATGTCCTTGAGGGTTGGCCTCCGGCCGGTTCCGGACATGTCCACGACCCTAGCCGCCGCCACGGACAAATCCAGACGACGCCGCCGACCGGCCCCGACGTTCACCCCCCAGCTCGCCGGTTGGCAGGTGTGATGCCGGTGGGGGAACGGGCAACCTCGAGGGTTGACCACCCGAAGGGTCGGGCGGCGCCGGGGATGCGGGCGGGCGGTTGCGCGGATGGTGGGGTCGGCGGGCGAGCGAGCGGTGGTGCCGCGTGCCGGGCAGGCGGGGCCGAGCAGATGGTGGGGTGGTGACCGGGATGGGGTGGTTGGTGTCCGGCGGGCGGGGGCGGGACTTGACAGGCGATGCTTTGAAGCGCTTCACTCTAGTCGTACCGAAGCGCTTCAATCTGATCAAACCGGCGTGAGGAGGGCCTGATGATCGACGTTCATCAGCACCTCTGGCCGGAGGCGTTCGTGGATCGGCTGCGGGCCCGTCGCGAGCCGCCGTACCTCGACGGGTGGACGCTGCACTGTGCGACCGAAGCGCCGTACGAGGTGGATCCGGCCGCGCACGAGCTCGGCAAGCGGGTCGCGATCGAGCAGGACGCCGGTACGACGCTGGCTGCCGTGTCGCTGTCGAGCCCGCTCGGTGTCGAGGAGCTGGGCGACACGGAACTGCTCCAAGCCTGGCACGACGGCGCCGCGGAGTTCCCCGGGCCGTTCCGCGCATGGGCGTCCGCGGATCTGCGAGACGCTGATGCGAAAGGGCTGGAAACCTTGCTGGACAAGGGATTCCTGGGTCTGCAGTTGCCTGCCCATGTGCTCACCACCCCGAGTGGCTGGGAGTTGCAAGGAGAGTTGCTGCGCGCCGCCGAGCGCAAGAACAAACCGATCCTGGTGCACCCCGGTAAGGCGCGATCGACTGATGCGCCGGGTTGGTGGGCGCCGGTCGTCGACTACACCGCACAGCTGCAGGCCGCGTGGTGGGCGTGGCATGCCTTCGGTGGGCGGCGGGAGTTCCCCGAGCTGCGGCTGTGCTTCGTCGCGGCGGCTGGTCTCGCGCCGGTGCATCATGAGCGGCTGACCGCGCGGGGTGGCCGGCTCGGCACTATCGATCCGAATCTGTTCGTCGACACCTCGAGCTACGGCCCGCAGGGGATCGACGCGGTCGCGCGGGTGCTCGGCATCGACCAGGTGGTGCACGGCACCGACCGGCCGTACGCCGACGCCGCCGACCTCCGCCAGGGCGACGCCGCGACCGCGGTGATCCGCCACGACAATCCGCACCGGCTGCTCTTCGGCAGCCGGACATCTCCTGAGAGGGGAGTGCAGTGACTGCCCAGCCAATCGACGTACCCGACGTCCCGGCGCGCCAGGCCAGCCGGCTCGTGGAGCTCAACAACTGTTTGTCGCTGGACGACCTTCCGGGCCGCGACCTGACGCCCGCGGAGTTGGCCGAGCTGGCCGCGTCGATCGCCGCGCAGCCGCATCTGTGGGAGGACCAGGTCGCGTACAGCGATGAGGAGCGGGTCTTCGCCTCGCTGCACCGGGACGCGAACGTCGACGTGTGGCTGATCTGCTGGACCCCCGTGAACGACACCGGCTGGCATGACCACGACGTCTCCTCCGGTGCGGTCGCCGTCGCCCACGGCAAGCTCGTCGAGCACAACCTCGCGATCGGCACCGACTCGATCGAGACCGAGGTGGAGGCCGGTGACGTGTACGGCTTCGGCCCCGACCACATCCACCGCCTGACCGGCCTCGACAAGGGCAGCGTCACGGTGCATGCCTACAGCCCGCCGCTGTGGCGGATGGGGCAGTACTCGGTGAAGGACGGCGTACTGCGCCGGGTCTCCGTTTCGTACGCCGACGAGCTCCGCCCCATCGACTGACAAGAACAGATCACCGAGGCCGGGCCCAACTGGGTCCGGCCTCGTTCACGTGAGGCTGTTGTTGATGAACGCCAGCGTCCGAGCCTCGATCCGGCGGAGCTCGGCCGCGGGCGCGTCGCGGAGCGGTCCCTGGCCGGTGAGGACAGCCGTGCCGTGAACGATCGACCAGATCGGGTACTCGATGCCCTCGCGTCGCTGCGGATCGAGGACGCCCGCCGCTACCAGCTCGTCGAGCGCGTCGCGGAGCAGGCCCAGAGGAGTCCCGTTCCGCTCGTCGTAGCCATGCTGCTGGGGGACCGCGAACGCCGTCGCGAACAGGCCGGGTTCCTCGCGAGCGAACTCGAGGTACGCCGTCCCGATCGCGGCCAGCCGGCGTTGCGCCGCGCCGGCCCCGCCGCGGACCCGGCCGATTCCCGCGGTCATCCGCTCGGCCAGCGCGTTCATCGCCGCGCTGCACACCTCGGCGAGCAGCTCGTCCCGATCGGCGAAATGCCGGTACGCCGCGTTCGGTACGACGCCGACGATCCGCGTCGCCTCCCGCAGTACCACGGCGTCCGGACCCCCGGTCCGCGCGAGCTCGAGACCGGCGGCGACCAGGCCGGCGCGGACGTCGCCGCGCGGGCGCCGTCGGCGCGGGAGCGCTGCTTCGGGGTCGTTCACCGGCTCAGGATAACAATGTGGACACTGTCCACTAAGTCGAGCTAATGTGGACAGTGTCCACAAAGGGAGAGACCATGATTCCGTACCGGACGGGCACGGCCCGGCGAGGCATCGAGCAGGCGCTGGTTGCCGCAGGCAAAGATCTGGACGGCTTACGCGCCGAGGATCTCGCGCTGCTGGAGGACTACCACACCGGCGGACGGCTCGCGACCGTCCAGTTGGCCGAGCTGATCGGCATCACCGAGACCAGCGCGGTGCTGGATGCGGGTGCCGGCATCGGCGGCACGGCGCGGTACGTCGCGTCGAGCTTCGACTGTACCGTGACGGCCGTCGACCTGTCGGACGAGTACTGCGAGATCGCCGCATGGCTCAACCGCCTCGTCGGCCTCGACGACAGGATCGACGTACGACAGGCAGACGTGACCGCGCTGCCGTATGACGACTCGAAGTTCGACGTCGTGTTCAGTCAGCATGTCCAGATGAACGTGGCCGACAAGCGTCGTCTCTACGACGAAGCGCGGCGCGTCCTGCGGGTCGGCGGTCGACTGGCGCTGTGGGACATCACGGCCGGCGACGGGCGCGAGATCGACTACCCGATGCCGTGGGCCGACGGAGTCGAGCACTCCCACCTCGCCGCACCGGACGAGCTGCGCAAGGTCCTCGAAACCGCGGGACTCACCGTCGAGCACTGGGCGGACCTGACCGAGACGATCGCGCCCCTGATGCAAACGATCCAGTCGCTCCCGCCGGCCCCGCTCGGTCTGCAGGCGTTCGTTCCCGACTTCCGAAAGCGGCTCGAGAACCTGACCGCCGCACTGACCGACGGCCGCGTCCGGGCGATCCAAGCTGTCGCCCGAAGAAATACCTGACTAAAGTCAGAGAATGGGCGTGACGGAGGTACGGCGGTTCAACCGGTTGGTGACGCAGCGGGTCGGGGCCTTGCAGGAGGACTACCTCGCGCGCGGCCGGCCGCTCGGGGAGGACCGGTTGCTGTGGGAGATCGGGCCGGACGGGTGTGACGTGCGTTCGTTGCGCGCCCGGCTCGATCTCGACTCCGGGTACGTGAGCCGGTTGCTGCGGTCGCTCGAACGCGCCGGACTGGTCCGGGTCGAGCCCGGCGCCGCGGATGGGCGGGTCCGGATGGCGCGGTTGACCTCCGACGGCCTCGCCGAGCGGCGGGTGCTGGACGCACGCTCCGACGAGTTCGCCGCCGCGATTCTGGAGCCCCTGAGCAAGGGCCAGCGGGAGCGGTTGATCGCGGCGATGGACGACGTCACGCGGCTGCTCACGGCGTCGATGGTGCGGGTCGAACTGGTGGACCCGCGGCTGCCGGCGGCGCAGTACTGCTTGGCGGAGTACTTCGCCGAGCTCGGGCGACGCTTCGACGCCGGCTTCGACCCGGCGCGCAGCATCTCGGCGGACAACGCCGAGCTCACACCGCCCGCCGGTTTGTTGCTGCTGGCCACACTTCACGGGGAGCCGGTCGGCTGCGGTGCGCTCAAGCTGCACAGCGACGAACCGGCCGAGATCAAGCGCATGTGGGTCTCGCCGGACGCACGAGGCCTCGGACTCGGCCGCCGCCTGCTGGCCGAGCTCGAACGTACGGCGGCTGCGCACCGCGCACCCGCCGTACGTCTGGAGACCAACCACAACCTGACCGAAGCCATCGCGCTCTACCGGTCAGCTGGTTACCAGGAGGTTCCGGCCTTCAACGCCGAGCCTTACGCCCACCACTGGTTCGAGAAATCTCTCAACGCCTGAGTTGACCGAGGAGGCCGTGGGACTCGTCGTCGGGGCCCGCGGAGAACCACAGGACGTCGGTGCCCCCGGTCGTGGCGGTGCCCTGAAGGAGAGCCCAGAGGCCGTCGATCGCCAGCGTCTTGCCGTTGCTGCCGCGCAGTTGGCCGGCGAAGTGATAACGGCCGTACGACGGGCGGAACACGCTGATGTGCCCGTCGCCGAAGTTGCCGACGAACAGCGTGCCGGCCGGCAGACCCCAGGCGGCGGGGGCCAGCGCGAGACCCCACGGGGCGTTCAGTGTGCCGCGGGACGCGACGCGGGTGATCAGCCTGCCGCCGACCGAGTAGACGTCGACGAACCCGCGGCCCGGCCCGGCGATCTCGTCGTTCGTCTTGGGGTCGAGCAGCGCGTAGGCGACGAAGATCCGCCCGTTCAGCGTCTGCACGTTGAAGGGTGCATAGCCCCTGGGCAGCCGGACGTCGCGGAACGCCCAGCGCGGCAGCCTCACCGGGTGGAACGAGCTGTCGAACACGTCGATCCGCTTCTGCGCGAAGTTGGCGGCGTACAACCGGTCCCCTGATCTGGTTGTCGCGAGCGCCAGCCCCTTGTAGACCGCCCCTGGCGTCGTGGCTTTGATCTCGGCCGGGCCGATCAACGCGTCGACCTGGGGGCTCCAGGCGGCGATCTGACCGGTTTCGGTGGCGAAGATGAACCGGGCCGGCGCGCTGGTGGTGCCGTTGCTGAGCACGAAGCCGGTGCCCGGGTTCGACACCTGCCCGGTCGGCGCCGGCATGGTCACCCGGACGGTAGGCACCTTGGTCGCGGTGTTGGAACCCGGTGCGGACGAGTAGAGCGTGGATGACGACGTACCGTTGTTCGACGACCACAGCGGGGTGGTCGCGCCGAGCGACAGCCCCCACGGGTTGACGAGGTCGGCGTCCTGAAGTGCGGCTTTGCCGGCCTGGTCGGAGACCAGGTTCACCTGCTGTACGACGAGCGGTGAATGGGACCGGTGTGCGTCGGCCGTGGCCGGGGCGATCAGCGCAAGACCGCTGACCAGCGCCGTCGCGACCGCGAGTGGCCGGCCTTTCGAGCGCAGTGACATGACACTTCCCCCTCGATAGGTATGTGCGGGACACCCTTCGATACGCCTGGATCGGCGATGCGGTTCAAGGCCACTCGACCAAAAAGTGGTTATGGAACGGATACCGCCGGAATCGATAGCGTCGGGGGTATGAGGATCCGCGTGGTTGATGCGTTCGCCGACCGGCCCTTCACCGGGAACCCGGCCGGGGTCTGTGTGCTCGAGGCCGGGGACTGGCCCGACGAGGGCTGGATGCGGTCCGTGGCCGCCGAGATGAAGCACGCGGAGACCGCGTTCGTCCGGCCGTCGGCGGGCGCCGAGGCGGAGTGGGACCTACGCTGGTTCACGCCGACCAAGGAAGTGGTGCTCTGCGGGCACGCGACGTTGGCGACCGCCCACGTGCTGGCCGCGGACGGGAAGGTGGCCGGGAAGACCTCGTTCGCGACGCTGAGCGGGGTTCTGGTGGCGGACGTCGCCGACGACGGGATCACGCTGGACTTCCCGGTGAACCGGCCGATCGAGGATCCGGTGCCGGAGGGGCTGGCCGCCGCGCTCGCGGTCGAGCCGCAGCAGGTCTACGTCACCGGCGAGCTCCGTGACCTGCTGGTCGTCGTTCAGGACGAGGCGACGGTGCTCGCGGTCGTGCCCGACTACGACGCGATCGCCGGGATCACCCAGCGCGGGAACCTGCGGGGACTGATCGTGACCGCGCAGGGGACGGAGTACGACTTCGTGTCGCGCTTCTTCGCGCCCGCGAGCGGGATCCCGGAGGACCCGGTGACGGGGAGTGCACACACGAGCCTGGCGCCGTACTGGGCCGAGCGCCTCGGGCGGGACGAACTGGTGGGCTACCAGGCGTCCGCCCGAGGCGGTGTCGTCCACGTCGTACCGGCCGGGGACCGCGTCTACCTGAAGGGCCGGGCGATCACGGTGCTCGACGGGGAGTTACTGGTCTAGGCCCAGGTCTCGGCGTGGGTGGCCACGCCGTTCGGGGCGATCAGCTCGGTGACGACGTCCTCGGCGTCCGCGTCGAGCGGCTCGAACGGCTGCTCGGGTACGACGTACGCCCGGGCGCCGGCGACCATCTCGATACCGGGCAGCTCGAACCAGGCCTCGCCGACCTCACGGCTGATCTCGTAGATCGCCTGCTCGGCGGAGTCGACCGGATCCCGGTCGCCGGACTCGTCCAGCTCGGCCGGGTGCCGCTCCTGCGCGGCGCGACCGGCCTCCAGCAGCGCGTCCAGGTCGACCACGCGCAGGTCGAACCGCGAGACGACGCTGATCACCTGGTCCTGCTCGACCTCCTCGTCCTCGTCGTCGACCGTGTCGTCCAGCAGCAGCGGCGCCGTACCGGTGTGCTCGAAGACCGCGTCGTTCCAGTCCTCGACCACGCCTTCGAGCGCGGCGTTGTGCTCGAACAGCGTGGTGTGGTCCTCGTCGCCCGTCATCGCGAGCAGGGCGTCGGTGTGTGCCTGGAGCCGCTCGGCGAGCTTGCGGCTCGCCTCGGCGAGCGCGGTCCGGGTCTCCGCGGAGAAGAACTGCTCGGCGGTGGCGGGCGTGTCCAGTTCAGTCACGTGTGTGTTCTTCCCTTGTCTGTCGGTGGGAATGCCAGGCGTAAGTATGTGAGAAGCCTGTGAGAGCTGTGTCAGCGGGTGTGAGAGCCCTGCGAGAACCCTCCTGACCGGGCAGCTAGCGGTGTCCAGTTGAACCCATGAGCACATTCGTCGTGAGGTGTCGCCGTCATGGGTGACGTCGTCTACCTCGCACTCATCGTCGTCGTGTTCGCGGCCGTCTGGTCCGCGCTGCGCGGAGTGGAGAAATTGTGAGCGCCGAGAACATTGCCGGCCTGGTCGTGGCCGCTGCTCTGGTCCTCTATCTGATCGCCGCCCTGATCTTCCCCGAGAGGTTCTGATGTCCGACACCGCGGCCGGCCTGTTGCAGGTCGGCCTCCTGATCCTGTGCCTGGCGGCCGTCTACCGGCCGCTGGGCGGGTACATGGCTCGCGTCTACACCTCCGACAAGGACCTGCGGGTGGAGCGGGCGACGTACAAGCTGTTCGGCGTCGACTCGAAGGCAGACCAGACGTGGGCGGTCTACGCCCGGTCGCTGCTCGCGTTCTCCGCGGTCAGCGTCGTCCTGCTGTACCTTCTCCAGCGTCTGCAGCACTGGCTGCCGCTGTCGCTCGGGCTGCCGAACGTCGAGTCCGGCCTGGCGTTCAACACCGCCGCGTCCTTCGTCTCGAACACCAACTGGCAGAACTACGTGCCCGAGGCGGTCATGGGCCACCTGGTCCAGTTCGCCGGTCTCGCCGTCCAGAACTTCCTGTCGGCAGCCGTCGGCATGGTCGTCGCGGTCGCGCTGATCCGCGGGTTCGCCCGCGCGAAGACCGATCGGCTCGGCAACTTCTGGGTCGACCTGACCCGGACCACGCTGCGGATCCTGCTGCCGATCGCGGTGGTCGGCACTGTCGTGCTGGTCGCGACGGGCGTTGTCCAGAACTTCTCCGGCGGGCATGAAGTCACCTCGGTGGTCGGCCAGACCCAGCACCTCCCGGGCGGACCGGTCGCGAGCCAGGAGGTCATCAAGGAGCTCGGCACGAACGGCGGCGGCTTCTACAACGCCAACTCCGCGCACCCGTTCGAGAACCCGAACCCGCTGTCGAACCTGTTCGAGATCTTCCTGCTGCTGGTCATCCCGGTGTGCATCACCCGGACCTTCGGCCTGATGGTCAAGGACAAGCGGCAGGGGTACGCGATCCTCGGCGTGATGGGCACGCTCTGGGCCGCCTTCACCTTCTCCGCGACGTTCTTCGAGACCCAGGGAGCCGGTACGGCGACCCAGGCCGCCGGCGCCGCGATGGAGGGCAAGGAGACCCGGTTCGGCGAGTGGGCGTCGGCGCTGTTCGCGACCTCGACGACCGGTACGTCGACCGGCGCGGTGAACTCGATGCACGACTCGTTCACGCCCCTCGGCGGCGGCACGGCGCTGTTCCACATGATGCTCGGCGAGGTGTCGCCCGGCGGCACCGGCACCGGGTTGTACGGGATGCTGATCCTGGCGATCCTCACCGTGTTCGTCGCGGGCCTGATGGTCGGGCGCACACCGGAGTACCTGAAGAAGAAGATCACCGCCCGCGAGATGAAGCTGGTCTCGATGTACATCCTGGCGACGCCGACCGTCGTCCTCGTCGGCGCCTCGCTCGCGATGGGACTCGCGGTGGCGCGGGCCTCGATCCTCAACACCGGCAGCCCGCACGGGTTCTCCGAGGTGCTGTACGCGTTCACGTCGGCCGGTAACAACAACGGCAGCGCGTTCGCCGGCCTGAGCGGGAACATCCCGTTCTACAACACCGCGCTCGGCCTGGTGATGCTCCTCGGCCGGTTCGTACCGATCGTGCTGGCGCTGGCCCTGGCCGGGTCGCTCGCCCAGCAACAGCCGGTGCCGGTGACCCAGGGCACGCTGCCCACCCACAAGGCCCTGTTCGTGACGATGCTCGTTGGCGTCGTCGTGATCGTGACCGGCCTGACCTACTTCCCCGCATTGACTCTTGGACCCCTCGCGGAGGGACTGTGACCACGCTGACGACGCCGCCCGTCTCGAAACCGGCGGCGACCCCGAAAAAGGCAGCTTCAGGCCTGTTCGACCCGAAGATGCTGCTCACCTCGCTGCCGGACGCGCTGCGCAAGCTCGACCCGCGGGTGATGGTGCGCAACCCGGTGATGTTCGTGGTCGAGGTCGGCGCGGTCGCGTCGACGATCTTCGCCGTCACCGACTCCAGTGTGTTCGTCTGGTGGATCGTGGTCTGGCTCTGGCTGACCGTGATCTTCGCGAACCTCGCGGAGGCGGTCGCGGAAGGCCGGGGCAAGGCCCAGGCCGAGACGCTGCGCCGGGCCAAGACCGAGACCACCGCGCGCCGCCTGACCGCGGACGGCGGTGAGGAACAGGTACCGGCCACCCAGCTGGGGCTCGGCGACCTGGTCGTGGTCGAGGCCGGCCAGATCATCCCCGGCGACGGTGACGTCGTCGAGGGTGTCGCGTCGGTCGACGAATCGGCGATCACCGGCGAGTCGGCGCCCGTCATCCGTGAGTCCGGCGGCGACCGGAGTGCGGTCACCGGCGGTACGAAGGTGCTCTCGGACCGGATCGTCGTGAAGATCACGACCCGGCCCGGTGAGAGCTTCATCGACCGGATGATCGCGCTCGTCGAGGGCGCATCGCGGCAGAAGACGCCGAACGAGATCGCGCTGAACATCCTGCTGGCCAGCCTGACGATCGTCTTCCTGATCGCGACCGTGACGCTGCCGACCTTCGCGAACTACGCGCACACGAACCTGAGCCTGGTGATCCTGGTGGCCTTGCTGGTCTGCCTGATCCCGACCACGATCGGCGCGCTGCTGTCCGCGATCGGTATCGCGGGTATGGACCGGTTGGTGCAGCGCAACGTGCTGGCGATGTCCGGCCGTGCGGTCGAGGCGGCGGGGGACGTGAACACCCTCCTGCTGGACAAGACCGGCACCATCACGCTGGGCAACCGGCAGGCGGCCGAGTTCATCCCGGTGGACGGCGTGTCCGACACCGAGCTGGCCGACGCGGCGCAACTGTCCAGCCTCGCCGACGAGACGCCGGAGGGCCGGTCGATCGTCGTACTCGCGAAAACGGGCTACGGGTTGCGCGAACGGCACACCGGAGAGTTGCCGCACGCAACCTTCGTGGAGTTCACCGCGCAGACGCGGATGAGCGGTGTGGACGTCGACGGCCGGCAGGTCCGCAAGGGCGCCGCGGGCGCGGTGAACAACTGGATCGGCCGGCACGGCGGTACGACGGATCCGCTGCTCGGCGAGATCGTCGACGGCATCTCGGCCTCCGGCGGCACACCGCTGGTCGTTGCCGAGAGCATCGACGGGACGGCACGCGCGCTGGGCGTCATCCACCTGAAGGACGTCGTCAAGGAAGGGATGCGGGAGCGGTTCGACGAGATGCGCCGGATGGGCATCCGGACCGTGATGATCACCGGCGACAACGCGCTGACCGCGAAGGCGATCGCCGACGAGGCCGGGGTCGACGACTTCCTGGCCGAGGCGACGCCCGAGGACAAGATGGCGCTGATCAAGAAGGAGCAGGAGGGCGGTCGCCTGGTCGCGATGACCGGCGACGGCACGAACGACGCCCCGGCGCTGGCGCAGGCCGATGTCGGCGTGGCGATGAACTCCGGGACGTCGGCCGCCAAGGAGGCCGGCAACATGGTCGACCTCGACTCGAACCCGACCAAGCTGATCGAGATCGTCGAGATCGGCAAGCAGTTGCTGATCACCCGGGGCTCGCTGACCACGTTCTCGATCGCGAACGACGTGGCGAAGTACTTCGCGATCCTGCCGGCGCTCTTCGCGGCGGCGTACCCCGGGCTGGACAAGCTGAACATCATGGGCCTGCACTCGCCGCAGTCGGCGATCGTGTCGGCGATCGTGTTCAACGCCCTCATCATCGTGCTGCTGGTGCCGCTGGCGCTGCGCGGCGTCCGGTACCGGCCGTCGTCGGCGTCGGCGATGCTGCGCCGCAACCTGCTGGTGTACGGCGTCGGCGGCCTGATCAGCCCGTTCGTCGGGATCAAGCTCCTCGACCTGGTGATCTCGCTGATCCCCGGTCTCCGCTGAAAGGTAGTTGTCGATGACAAGCAGTTTCCGCCAGTTCGGGGTGGCGGCCCGGGTGCTCCTGTTCTTCACCGTGGTGCTCGGCATCCTGTACCCGCTGGTGATGACCGGCGTCTCCCAGGTGCTGTTCCACGGGAACGCGAACGGCTCGATCGTCAAGGTCGACGGCAAGGCCGCCGGCTCGGACCTGATCGGCCAGGCGTACACGATGGACAGCGGGAAGAAGGACGCCGACGGGCAGCCGATCATGGTCGACGACCCGAAGTGGTTCCAGACCCGCCCGTCCGCGAGCGACTACGACGCGGCCGCCAGCGGCGGGTCGAACCTCGGCCCGAACAACGCGGACCTGGTCGCCGCGGTCGACGAGCGGCGCAAGGCGGTCGCGGCGCTGGAGGGCGTCGCCCCGTCCCAGGTCCCGCCGGACGCGGTCACGGCCAGCGGCAGCGGGCTCGACCCGGACATCAGCCCGGCGTACGCCGCCCTGCAGGTCAACCGGGTCGCCCGGGAACGCGGGCTGAGCGTCGAGGAGGTCCAGAAGCTGGTGAAGGCAAGCACGGAGGGTCGCACCCTCGGTTTCCTGGGTGAGCCGCGCGTGAACGTGGTCAAGCTCAACAGCGCGCTAGCCGCACTCTGAGAGCATGGACTTATGAGCAGGAGCGGCCGCGGGCATCTGCGGATCTATTTGGGGGCCGCGCCCGGCGTTGGGAAGACCTACAAGATGCTGGGCGAGGGCCGTCGCCGGCATGCCCGGGGCACCGACGTCGTGGTCGGCCTGGTCGAGACCCACGGCCGCAGGTACACCGAAGAGATGCTCGGCAGCATGGAGACGGTGCCGCGGCGGATCCTGGACCACCGCGGCGCCAGCTTCACCGAGATGGACCTCGACGCGGTGCTGGCCCGGCGGCCGGAGGTCGCGCTGATCGACGAGATGGCGCACACCAACGTGCCGGGCAGCCGCAACGAGAAGCGCTGGCAGGACATCGAGGAGCTGCTGAACGCCGGGATCGACGTGATCTCGACGCTGAACATCCAGCACCTCGAGTCGATCAACGACGTGGTCGAGAAGATCACCGGCGTACCGCAGCAGGAGACCGTTCCGGACCGGGTGGTGCGGGCCGCGGACCAGATCGAGCTCGTCGACATGACCCCGGAGGCGCTGCGCCGGCGGATGGCGCACGGCAACATCTATGCCGCCGACAAGGTGGACGCTGCCCTGGGCAACTACTTCCGGGTCGGCAACCTGTCCGCTCTGCGGGAGCTGGCGCTGCTGTGGCTCGCCGACCGGGTGGACGCCGGTTTGCAGCAGTACCGAGCCCAGCACGACATCGACTCGACCTGGGACACCCGGGAGCGGGTCGTGGTCGCGCTGACGGGTGGACCCGAGGGCGAGACGCTGATCCGGCGCGCCGCCCGGATCGCCGCCCGGTCCGCCGGCGGCGACGTGCTCGCGGTGCACGTCGCGCGCTCCGACGGCCTGACCGGCGCGAACCCGACCAAGCTCGCCGAGCAGCGCAATCTCGTCGAGAAGATCGGCGGGACCTACCACCAGGTGGTCGGCGACGACATCCCGGCGGCGCTGCTCACCTTCGCGCGGGCGGAGAACGCCACCCAGCTGGTGCTCGGCGGCAGTCGCCGGTCCCGGCTGGGTTCGCTGTTCACCGGCCCGGGGATCGGCGCCACCACGATCCGCGATTCCGGCGACATCGACGTCCACATCGTCACCCATTCGCAGATGGGCCGCGGCCGGCTGCCGCGGCAGCGCGGCGCGCTCTCCCGGCGCCGGAAGATCCAGGGTTTCGTGCTGTCGATCGTTCTGCCGCCGCTGCTGGCGCTGTTGCTCGGACTCGGCGGCGACACGCTGAACCTGACGAGCAACGTGCTGGCGTTCCTGTTCGCGGTGGTCGTGGTCGCGCTGGTCGGTGGCATGTGGCCGGCGATGGTCACCGCGATCGGCGGTTCGCTGGTGCTCAACTACTTCTTCACGCCGCCGACCCGGACGTTCACGATCGCCGAGGTGAACAACGCCCTCGCGCTGGCGATCTTCGTGATGGTCGCCGCGATGGTCAGCTCGGTCGTCGACCGCGCTGCCCGCCGTACCAGGCAGGCGGCCCGGGCGGCCGCGGAGTCGGAGACGCTGGCGACCCTGGCCGGCTCGGTACTGCGGGGCGAGACCGCGCTGCCGGCCCTGCTGGAGCGGGTCCGGGAGGCGTTCGGGATGACCGGGGCGTGCCTGATGGAGCGCGTGGACGATGACGAGCTGACCGAAGTGTGGCGTCCTTTGGCCTCGGCCGGGACCCTCACGTGCACCCGGCCGGAGGAGGCCGACGCGGAGATCCCGGCCCGCGACGACCTGGTGCTGGTGCTGCAGGGCCACCAGTTGGAGGCGGACGAGCGGCGGCTGGTCGGGGCGTTCGCGGCGCACGCGGCGGCCCTCGTCGATCGGGCCCGGTTGAGTGAGGCGGCCGCCGAGGCGAAGCCGCTGGCCGAGGCCGACAAGCTGCGTACGGCGCTCCTGCGGGCCGTCGGCCACGACCTGCGATCCCCGTTGGCGTCGGCGAAGGCGTCGGTGACTTCGCTGCGCAGCGACGACGTCGAGTGGAGCGAGTCCGAGCGCGCGGAGCTGCTGGAGACCGCGGACGAGTCGCTCGACCGGTTGTCGCGGCTCGTCGACAACCTGCTCGACCTGAGCCGGCTGCAGGCCGGCGTACTCCCGGTCTTCACCCGGCCGATGGCGCTCGACGAGATCCTCCCCGGCGTACTGTCCGAGCTGGGCGACGACGCTGACCAGGTGACCGTCGACGTCCCCGACACGCTGCCGCTGGTCGAGGCGGACCCGGCGCTGCTCGAACGGGTGGTGGCGAACCTGCTGGCGAACGCGATCCGCTACTCGCCGCCCGGCCGGACGCCGCTGATCACCGGGAGCGCGCTCGGCGACACCGTCGAGGTCCGGGTGGTCGACCGCGGACCCGGCATCCCGCGGGCGGACCGGGACCGGGTGTTCGCGCCGTTCCAGCGACTCGGCGACACCGACAACACGGTCGGCGTCGGACTCGGTCTGGCGCTCGCCCGGGGACTCGCCGAGGCGATGCACGGCACCTTGCAGCCCGAGGACACCCCAGGTGGTGGACTGACCATGGTGGTCGCCATCCCGACTGCCCCAGCTGACGTGCCGGTCCCCGGCAGCCGTGAACGATCGGAGCAAGGTGACTCGGGTATTGGTGGTTGACGACGAGCCGCAGATCGTGCGGGCGTTGCAGATCAACCTGAAGGCACGCGGGTACGAAGTGCACCTGGCTGGCACCGGTACGTCGGCCCTGAAGGTCGCCGCGCAGCATCCGCCGGAGCTGGTGATCCTCGACCTCGGGCTGCCGGACTTCGACGGCGTCGACGTGATCCGCGGGCTGCGCGGCTGGACCGATGCGCCGATCCTGGTGCTGTCCGGGCGGACCGACCAGACCGACAAGGTCGAGGCGCTGGACGCCGGCGCGGACGACTACGTGACGAAGCCGTTCGGGATCGACGAACTGCTGGCCCGGATGCGCGCCGTACTCCGCCGCAGCAACGTCGCCCAGGACCAGCCGGTCGTCACGGTCGGCGGCGCCGTCGTCGATCTGGCCGCGAAGCGGGTCACGCTCGAGAACGGCGAGGACATCCGCCTCACCCCGACCGAGTGGCACCTCCTCGAAGTCCTGGTCCGCAACCCCGGCAAGCTGATGTCCCAGCGCCAGCTCCTCACCGAAGTCTGGGGCCCCGGCTACGAGACCGCCGGCGGCAACCTCCGCTTCTACATGGGCCAGCTCCGCCGCAAGCTCGAACCCGACCCGGCCCGCCCCAAACACCTGCTCACCGAGCCCGGCATGGGCTACCGCTTCGAACCCTGACGTCCGATTCGTTCAAGACCTGCCGGTGCGGATGGGGAAAGGTGGGGGCATGGACATCTTCACGGCAGGACGGGATTTCGTACGGCGCGACGCTCGGGTGCTCGAGCGGCGGCTCTTCGCCTCGGTGTTCGAAGGAGCTGACCCGCAGGGCGTGGTCGACGCGCTCCGCGGGTTCCAGAACGCCGACGGCGGCTTCGGACAGGGCCTGGAGCCGGACAAGCGGTGCCCGGACAGCCTGCCGCTGGACGTGGAGGTCGCGTTCGACACGATGCTCGCTGCCGGTGCGCGTGACGAGGACATGATCCGGCGGGCGGTGGACTGGCTCGATTCGGTCGCGACCCCTGACGGTGCGGTGCCGCTGTGCGGTCCGGCGGTCGAGGGCTACCCGCGCGCCGAGCACATCACCGAGTGGACCTACCAGCCCGGCATCAACCCGACCGCGGGCCTGGTCGGCCGGCTGCACAAGCTCGGCGTCGAGCACCCGTGGCGTGACAAGGCCGGCGCGTGGTGCGCCGCCGAGCTGGCGAAGGGGTTCCCGGAGGACGCGCACGGCATGCACGAGGCGCTGGAGTTCCTGGAACACACCGGGGACGCCGACTTCGACCGTGTCCGCGAGTGGCTCCCCAAGCTCGCGCACTACCGTGCCGACGCGGCAGACCCGACGTACGGCGTGACGCCGCTGCAGTTCGCCCCGACACCGGACAGCTTCTGGCGCCCGCTCTTCACCGACGCCCAGCTCGAGGCCCACATCGACCGCCTGATCGAGGACCAGCAGGACGACGGCGGCTGGGCGATCACCTGGGAACCGCCCGGCCCGGCCGCGACCCTCGAGTACCGCGGCATCGTGACCGTCGGTGCCCTGCGCACCCTGAAGGCCTACAACCGGCTCTGAGGGTCTCTACGGACAGCTAGCCGGACTCGGCCGGGTGTTCGACCTGGCGGTCGCCCCATTGGGTGAGCAGCCCGCGGGCGATTTCCAGGTCTTCTCGGAGCGAGCGGTCGGCCAAGTCGCCCGGGAGAGCCGCCAACGCGTCCGCCAGCCAGGGGCCGACGGCCGCGGGGGCGAGGTCGTCCGGGGTCAGGCCGGCCAGGCGGATCGCGCGGACGGCGGTGACGAGCTCGCTGGCGAGGACCTCGCGGAGGGCGTCCAGGAGCTGCTTGGTGAGTACGGCGGCTTGCGGGGCGAAGCTGGCGTGCAGCTCGGCGCCGCGGGACAGGGTCGCCGTACCGAGGGTCGCGGGCTGCGCGGCCGAGCGGACCGCGGCGAGTGCGTCGTGCGCGACGTACTCGATCATCATCACGCCCGAGCTCGCCTCCGCGCCGCTGGCGAGGAACCGGCTGAGGCCGGTGTAGTCCGGGTCGACCAGGTTCGCCACCCGGGTCGTCGACAGCGTCGCGACACTGTGCAGGCTGAGCCGGAGCGAGTCCAGCGCGAGCGCGATCGGCATCGCGTGCCAGTTGCCGTTGTGCAGCACGGTGTCGCCGGCCACCAACGGGTTCTCCGCCGCCGCGTTGATGTCGATCCGCACACTGTTGCCGAGGGCATCGGAATGGTCGACGGCCGGGCCGAGCACCTGCGCGAACGCTCTGAGCCCGAAGGGGTCCTGGACTCGCGCGGGAGTGATCGGCAGGTCGTCGAGCAGTTCGCGCATCCGGCGCGCGACCCGGACCTGGCCGGGCTGCGGACGGGCCTCGTGCACCCGGACGTCGTACACCTCGGCGTTGCCGCGCAGCGCAACATGGGACAGGGCGCCAACCAGCGGTACGACGTTGATCAGCGTGGACGCCTCGACGTACGCCAGGCAGCACTCGGCCAGCGTGAGCGCGTTGCTCGACAGCAGCGGGAGCGCGCTGGTCCCGTCGATGACGTCGCCGAGCGCGAGGCCGAGTTCGGCGAGCGGGCCGAGGTCGCCGGTGCCGATCGCGCCGCCGCGGTGCAGGTCCGGCAGGTTGTCGTCGTTGAGCAGGTCGACGATCGCGTCGGCGACCGCCGGTTCGAGTCCGGATCCGCCCGCCGCGAGCTGGTTGACCCGGATCAGCAGCCCCAGCCGGACGACGTCCTTCGGGTACGACGTGGTACCGGTTGTGGAGTGCGATCCGAGCAGCCGCGCGCCGTGCTCCGGGTCGGACGTCAGCACGTCCCGGTTCGCCCCGACGCCGGTGGTCCGCCCGTACACCGGCCGCCGCCCGGCCACGTCGGCCACCACCTGCGCGGACTCGTGCATCCGCTTGCGGGCGTCGTCGCTCAGCCGCACCGCCGTACGCCGCTGCCCGAGCGCGACCGCCTCCAACGGCGACAGCCCGGCACCCGTGAGCTCCACCGGTTCCATCCCCTCAGTGTGGAACCGCCCCGGTCTGTGGAGTAAGCGCCTCGCCCGCTCGAACGTCTCGGATTCGAGACGCAACCGTCGGTAGGGAGCGCAGAATCGGACGCATGACAGTCGAGGACGAAGTGCGCGCCCAGGCGGCCGAGTCGGACGCGGTGCTGATCGGCAACGACGCCGAGCTGATCGCGAGCTGCTGGACCGACGACTGGGTGGCCGTGGACGCCACCGGAGTCACCTCCAAGGCCGACATCATCGGCTGGATCGCGTCAGGCCGGTTGCAGCATCACTCCATGACCACTGTCGGCGGCGAGCGACAGTTGGTGCTTTGAGTGGCAAGCAAACAGCCCGTCACCCTCGGTGGGGGTGACGGGCTGGTGGTGTTGCAGGTTTACGACTGGCCGTAGCGCTTCTTGAACTTCTCCACGCGGCCCTGGGTGTCCATCACGCGCTGCTGGCCCGTGTAGAACGGGTGGCTCGCGGACGAGATCTCGACGTCGACGACGGGATAGGTGTTCCCGTCCTCCCAGACGACGGTCTCGTTGCTCTCGCGGGTCGAACCGGTGAGGAAGCTGAAGTTGCCGGACTTGTCCCGGAAGACGACCCGGCGGTAGTCGGGGTGGATGTCCTTCTTCATGCTGCGGTACTTCCTTCCAAGTAGGGGGCGAACGGATCGGTCAGGGGGTGGACCGCTTCGTCCGCACGCAGGACACAACCGTCGAGGCGCTCCCGTAATTCCCGGGCGTCCAGATCGGCGCCGGTGAAGGACAGGTACGACGCGCGGTCGCCGTACTCGGGGTGCCACTCGAGGGCCGAGCGGGTCTGGTGCTGCTGCCCGACGCTCGCCCAGCGATCGGCCGGGAGGTCGGCGAGCCAGGGGCCGAGGACGCCGATCGAGATGTTCGTGCCGAAGCTGTCCCAGCTCAGCCGGTTGCGGTGCTGCGTCGCGATCCAGAGCGTCCCGCGGCCGCGGCACGTGCCGGCGACCAGGTCTTCGAGGGCGTCGTACAGCCGCTCGGGGTGGAAGGGCCGGGCCGACTGCCAGATGAAGGTCCGCTCCGTCGGGACCGCGATCGAGCCCGGTTCGACGGCGGGGATCGCGAGGTGGAGGCCGATCAGGCCGGTTGTCGTGGTCCTGACCAGCAGTTGCGGGTTGATCGCCTGCAGCAGGTCACGGACCGTGTCGTCGTCAGTGCTCAGGACTGCGGCGTTCGCGGACTCCAGTTGCCGTACGACGACCTCGGCGATCGCGCGACCGTCCTCGGCCGCGGTCGGGACGCCGCGCTCCCGGATCAGCTGGTCGCCGGTGAGGTCGGCTGTCACGGTGGCCGTGTCGACGGTGGTGACGACGGCGTCGACGCGCAGGTCGGTGTCGCGGTCGATCTCGGCCGCGATCGCGTGCGTGTCGCCGGCCGCGGGCACGTTGACGATCGCGACGCCGTACCGCTCGACGGCGGCGATGCTCGCCAGCAGTTGCACCAACGAGCCGCGCATCGCACAGGAGACGCACGGGTGCTCCATCGTGATCACCTCGCGGTCGATCACCCCGGCGGCGGTCCGGGCCGTCCGCACGACGTCGCCGCTGCTCAGGCTGCTCACGTCGTACTCCACGAGGACGCCGGCCGGGCCGGCGGCGGCCAGCAGGTTCCACGCCACGGCACTGCGGAACCCGTCGTCGAGGCCCGTCACCAAGGTCACCGGCAGCATCGACTCTCCCGTCTTGTTGAAAACGATAACCAGTACAAAGTACCCTGCGAGGCGGAATAGCCGCCACCCGGTCGGCGTTCAGCTGAGTAAGAGAAAGGACAGCATGGCCAAGCGCAACGACCTCCGCCCGATCATCAAGCTCCGCAGCACGGCGGGCACCGGCTTCACCTATGTAACGCGGAAGAACCGCCGGAACAATCCCGACCGGCTGGTGATCCGCAAGTACGACCCGGCGCTGCGTGAGCACGTCGACTTCCGCGAAGAGCGCTGATGGCGACCACGGCGAAGGTCGCCCGCAACAACCACCGCCGCCGCACCGCCGCCCACTACTCCGAGCGCCGGTCCACGCTGAAAGCGATCCTCGCCGACCCGCACTCCTCCGCACCCGAGCGCGCCGAAGCTCAACTCAAGCTCCAGAAGCTCCCCCGAGACGCCAGCCCCGTCCGAATCCGCAACCGCGACGCCGTAGACGGCCGCCCCCGCGGCTACATCGGCAAGGCAGGCATCTCCCGAATCCGCTTCCGCACCATGGCCCACCGAGGCGAACTCCCCGGCATCACCAAGTCGTCCTGGTAGCCCCCAGATGTAACCCTCCGATCCAGGCGGATCGGAGGGTTCTCTGTTTCGTACGACCGGCGGTCCTGCGGACACCTGACGGCCGCCAGCGCGCGCGAGTACCCACACGTGGGCTTTGGTTACCCGTGCAGTCGTCGGGTGAGTGCCTTGGCGGCCTGGCGGATTTTGTGGGCCAGGCCGGGGCGTTCTGTGGTGGGGACGGTGTCGGTGCGGAACGTGACGCTGATGGCGGCGACCGGATGGCCGGCGTGGTCTACGGCGGCGCTGGCTACAGAGGCGACGCCGGGGGTGATGAAGGAGTCCTCGACCGCATAGCCCTGGCGTTTCTCGTCGGCGAGGAGGCGGCGGAGTTGGGTGAGGGTTTGCGGGCCGAGATCGGTGCGGCGGACGAACGACTCAGGGGTGGGGAAGAGAGCCCGGACCTGGGCCGGCGGCAGCTCCGCCAGCAGCGCCCGGCCGGATGCGGTGAGCGTGGCAGGCAGCCGTACGCCGACGTCTGTCACCAGCGTGACCGGCCGCGGCGGCTGCTCCTTCAGCAGGTAAACCAGCTCCCGCCCGTGCAGTACGCCGAGATGCGCCGTCTGTCCGACCTCGTGCACCAGCTGCGCGAGCAACGGCCGCGCCAACCGCTCCAGCGGGTCATGCCGCAGGTACGCGGACCCGATCTCGAAGGCCGCCACGCCGAGCCCGTACCGCTTCTCCTCGGGCAGGTGGACGACGAACCCCTCGTCGATCATTGCCCGCAGCAAGTGGTACGTCGACGAGCGCGGCAGCCCGACCGCGGACGCGATGCGCTCCATCGGTACCGGACCCGGCTGGGTGGCCAGGAACGTCAGCACGCGCAACGTGCGGGTCGACGCGGGAACGTTGCCGCTCACAACGGCAGCGTAACCTCACACGCTCGACGAGTCCCGCTTCTTGGCCCGGTTCCGGCGTAACCAGAACCGGAAGCCCTCACCGGCGATCGCGACCGCGAACAGCCCGCCGGCCACACCCCAGTCCATGAATGCGGGCCCGGACACCAGGTAGCCGATGACCAGCGACAGCACCAGGAAGAACGTCAGCGACGTCGCGAGCCGCTTCACAGCGCTTTCTCCGCGGTCCAGGCGCCCGAGGTCTCCCGGTAGCCCAGCCACCGGTTCACCGCGAGCATCGGCTCGTTCGCCGCGTCGTTCCCGGTCGACGCGACCGTGAACCCGGCGTCCCGCGCCCGGGCCAGTGCCACGGACTTCACCACCTTCGCCAGCCCGCGGCCGCGCGCCGAGGGGATCGTGCCGGTCAGGTTCGACCAGATCACTTGCCGGTCCGGGTCCGCGGTCGTGGTCACGAACGACAACACCTGGTCCCCGTCGAGGACAGCGATGCTCAGGTCGTACCGGATGTCCGGGTTGTCCCACGACGTCCGCACCCATTCCTCGTACGCCGGTCCGCCGGACAGCCCGCTCGGGTCGTCGTCGCGGACCTGGACCTCGGCGTCGTACAGCTGCCGCGGGTCCAACGCGTCGTACGTCGCCACGCGCAATCCCTCCGGCGGAGCGAGTGGTTCGCGCGCGGCGGTCAGGTCGGCGGCGGAGTGCGACATCCGCCGGCCGATCGCGAACCCGCGCTGCTCCGCGAACGCCTTGGACTCGGGATCGTCGGCCACGACCACCAGCAACCGCCCCGCGCCGAGTTCCACAGCCCGCTCGGTGATCGTGTCGGTCAACGCACTCCCGATCCCACGCTTGCGGTACTCCGGCGGCACCTGGATCGTCACCCGCACCCGAGGCGCGGAAGCGTCCGGCGGCGGCAGATAGATGTTCGCGTACCCGACCACGTCCGGGCCGTCGACGGCGATCAGCACCTCTTGGCTGTGGGCGTGCCGCAGCTGCAACTCGATCGCGCGCGCGGTCTTCACCAGTTGCGGCATCACCGCTGCCCAGACCCGGGCGACCCCCACCGCATCCTCCGGGCGCGCCGTCCGGATCTCGAACACCATGGCAGGACTCTACGGCTACCGAGGGTCGCGAATGCTGTCTCAGATCCGAGACGGAAAGTACTGCGGTGCTGCTGTCCGGGATCGTTCCCGCGCGGTGCAATGTTCGGGTGGAACACACAGTGAATGTCGGCACCGGACCGCTGACCCCGGCCGAAGTGGTCGCGGTCGCGCGGTACGGCGCGCAGGTACGGATCGACGACCAGGCACTCGAGGAGATCGCGAAGTCACGCGCCGCGATCGAGGCGCTGGCCCACGCGGACACCCCGCACTACGGCGTCTCGACCGGATTCGGCGCACTCGCGACGCGGCACATCGCGCCGGAGCTCCGGGCGCAGCTGCAACGCAGCCTGATCCGCTCGCATGCGGCCGGCTCGGGCCCGGAGGTGGAGACCGAGGTCGTCCGGGCACTGGCCCTGCTGCGGCTGTCGACGCTCGCCACCGGCCGCACCGGCGTGAAGGTCGAGACCGCCCAGGCGTACGCCGGTCTGCTGAACGCGCAGCTGACACCGGTGGTGCACGAGTACGGCAGCCTCGGCTGCTCGGGTGACCTCGCGCCGCTGTCGCATGTCGCCCTCGCGATCATGGGCGAGGGCAAGGTCCGCGATGCCGACGGCAACCTCCTCGACGCGGGCGAGGCGCTGGCCCAGCACGGTCTGCGGCCGGTCGTGCTGGCCGAGAAGGAAGGCCTCGCGCTGATCAACGGCACCGACGGCATGCTCGGCATGCTGCTGCTCGCGCTCGCCGACCTCGACCGGCTGTTCAAGACCGCCGACCTGGCCGCTGCGATGAGCGTCGAGGCCCAGCTGGGCACCGACCGGGTCTTCGCCGAGGACCTGCAGGCTCTGAGGCCGCATCCCGGTCAGGCGAAGGCCGCCGCCAACCTGCGCGCGATCCTCAAGGACAGCGCGATCGTCGCCAGCCACCGCGGCCCGGACTGCAACCGGGTGCAGGACGCTTACTCCCTGCGGTGTTCGCCCCAGGTTCACGGCGCCGCCCGCGACACCGCGGCGCACGCGGCGACCGTCGCCGGCCGTGAGCTCGCCGCCGCGATCGACAACCCGGTCGTACTCCCGGACGGCCGGGTCGAGTCCAACGGCAACTTCCACGGCGCCCCGGTCGGATACGTGCTCGACTTCCTGGCGATCGCCGTCGCGGACCTGGCAAGCATCAGCGAACGTCGTACCGACCGGTTCCTGGACGTCGCCCGCAGCCATGGGCTGAACGCGTTCCTGGCCGACGACCCGGGCGTGGACAGCGGCCACATGATCGCGCAGTACACGCAGGCTGCGATCGTCTCCGAGCTGAAGCGCCTGGCGGTCCCGGCCAGCGTCGACTCGATCCCGAGCAGTGCGATGCAGGAGGACCACGTCTCGATGGGCTGGTCCGCCGCGCGCAAGCTGCGCCGTGCCGTCGACGGCCTGGAGCGGGTGCTGGCGATCGAGATCTTGACCGCCGCACGGGCGCTCGACCTGCGCGCGCCGCTGACGCCCGCCCCGGCCACGGCTGCGGCCAGAGCAGCCCTCCGGGAGCACGTCGAGGGGCCGGCCACCGACCGCTTCCTCGCGCCCGAGCTCGAGCACTCCGTCCGGCTTGTTGCCGACGGCACCTATGTTACCGCTGCCGAGGCCGTCACCGGCCCACTTTCCTAGAAAGGCTGGATCACCCATGTCCGGACCACGTCCCGTCCGCGCACCCCGCGGCACCACGCTCACCGCCCGCGGCTGGCAGCAGGAGGCCGCGCTGCGGATGCTGCAGAACAACCTCGACCCGGAGGTCGCCGAGCACCCCGACGAACTCGTCGTGTACGGCGGCTCCGGCAAGGCTGCCCGGGACTGGAACTCGTTCGACGCGATGGTGCGCACGCTGACCACGCTGAAGGACGACGAGACGATGCTCGTCCAGTCCGGCCGCCCGGTCGGCGTGATGCAGACGCACGAGTGGGCGCCGCGGGTGCTGATCGCGAACTCGAACCTGGTCGGCGACTGGGCCACCTGGGAGGAGTTCCGCAAGCTCGAGGCGATGGGCCTCACGATGTACGGCCAGATGACGGCCGGGTCGTGGATCTACATCGGCACGCAGGGCATCCTGCAGGGCACGTACGAGACGTTCGGCGCGGTCGCGGAGAAGAAGTTCGGCGGCTCGCTCGCCGGGACGATCACGCTGACCGCCGGGCTCGGCGGCATGGGCGGTGCGCAGCCCCTGGCGGTCACGATGAACGACGGTGTGGCGATCTGCATCGACGTCGACGAGTCGCGGATCCAGCGCCGCATCGAGCACCGCTACCTCGACGTCCGGGCGTCCTCCCTGGACGAGGCGTTGCGGCTGGCCGAAGAGGCCAAGAAGGCGCGCCGGCCGCTGTCGATCGGTGTCCTCGGCAACGCCGCGGTGATCGTTCCCGAGCTGCTCGAGCTGGGTGCGCCGATCGACATCGTCACCGACCAGACCTCGGCGCACGACCCGTTGATGTACCTGCCCGTCGGCATCGACTTCGAGGACTGGGCGACCGCCCGCGAGAAGGACCCGAAGGGCTTCACCGAGCGCGCGCAGGCCTCGATGGCGCGGCACGTCGCGGCGATGGTCGGCTTCCAGGACGCGGGCGCCGAGGTCTTCGACTACGGCAACTCGATCCGCGACGAGGCCCGGAAGGCGGGCTACAGCCGCGCCTTCGAGTTCCCCGGCTTCGTGCCGGCGTACATCCGGCCGTTGTTCTGTGAAGGAAAAGGCCCGTTCCGGTGGGCGGCGCTGTCCGGCAACCCGGCCGACATCGCGAAGACCGACCAGGCGATCCTGGACCTGTTCCCGGACAACGAGCACCTCAGCCGGTGGATCAAGCTGGCCGGCGAGCGGGTTGCGTTCCAGGGCCTGCCGGCCCGGATCTGCTGGCTCGGCCAGGGCGAGCGCGACAAGGCCGGCGTCCGGTTCAACGACATGGTGGCCTCCGGTGAACTCGAGGCGCCGATCGTGATCGGTCGCGACCACCTGGACACCGGCAGCGTGGCGTCGCCGTACCGGGAGACCGAAGGCATGCTCGACGGCTCGGACGCGATCGCGGACTGGCCGTTGCTGAACGCGATGGTGAACGTGGCCAGCGGCGCGTCCTGGGTGTCGATCCACCACGGCGGCGGCGTCGGCATCGGCCGGTCCATCCACGCCGGCCAGGTATCGGTTGCCGACGGCACCGACCTGGCCCGGCAGAAGCTGGAGCGGGTGCTCACCAACGACCCGGCGATGGGCGTCATCCGGCACGTCGACGCGGGCTACGACAAGGCCGTCGAGGTCGCGGACGAGCGCGGCGTCCGGGTTCCGATGCGCGAGAGCTAACTGTCTGCGACCGTGGCAATCTGTAGTGCTACGGTGCACTTTCCCGCAGGGTGAGAGACCGCGATACCGCGTGGATTCGGTCTTTCGTTCCGCTAGGGTCAACTGGGCGACCAACGAGCGCGAAGGGGCGCCATGATCGAGTTCGAGGACGTCACCAAGCGGTATCCGGACGGCACCGTCGCCGTCGACGCGTTGTCCCTGCGGATCCCGAGCAACCAGATCACCGTGTTCGTCGGCCCGTCCGGCTGCGGGAAGACCACGTCGCTGCGGATGATCAACCGCACGATCGAGCGGACCGGCGGCACCATCTCGATCGACGGCGAGGACATCAACGGGAAGGACCCGGTCGCGCTGCGGCGCGGCATCGGGTACGTGATCCAGAACGCCGGCCTGTTCCCGCACAAGACCGTCGTGGAGAACGTCGCGACCGTGCCGAAGCTGCTCGGCTGGGACAAGCGCAAGGCGCACAGTACGGCGATGGAGCTGCTCGACCGCGTCGGCCTGGACGTGAAGCTCGCCGAGCGGTATCCGGCGCAGCTGTCCGGTGGCCAGCAGCAACGAGTCGGCGTCGCCCGGGCGCTGGCGGCCGACCCGGCGATCATGCTGATGGACGAGCCGTTCAGCGCCGTCGACCCGATCGTACGCAACCAGCTGCAGGAGGAGTTGCTCCGGCTGCAGCGCGACATCGGCAAGACGATCGTGTTCGTCACCCACGACATCGACGAGGCGATCAAGCTCGGCGACACCATCGCGGTGATGCGGGTCGGCGGCAAGCTGGCCCAGTTCGCGCCGCCGGCCGAGCTGCTCGCCGAGCCCGCCGACGACTTCGTCCGTGACTTCGTCGGGCGGGATCGGGGTTACCGTGCCCTGACGTTCGTGCATCCGGAGGAGCTGCCGGTCGGGCCGCTGCCGGACGAGCTCGCGTTGCGGGACGGCGTACCGGTCGGATGGCGGAACGGCTCGCACGAGCTGCTTCCGCTCGGCGCGGTGTTCAAGCGCGGCGACTCGTTGCGCGCGGCACTGGACGCCGTACTCACCTCACCGACCGGTCGCGGTGTCTGCGTTGACGACGACGGCAAGGCCATCGGCGTCATCGACCAAGGCACGGTCGCAGAGGCGCTCCGGTCATGACCTGGATCGGCGACAACCTCGGGCTGATCTGGGACCAGCTGGTCGAGCACGTGTACCTGGCGATCATTCCGGTGATCCTCGGGCTGATCATCTCGGTGCCGCTCGGGTACGTCGCGACGCGCTACGGGTGGCTGGCGAACCCGCTGGTCGCGTTCGGTGGCATCCTCTACTCGCTGCCGTCGATCGCGCTGTTCATCGTGCTGCCCGCGATCCTCGGCACCAAGGTGCTGTCCACGGTGAACATCATCGTGGCGCTGACCATCTACACAGTGTCGCTGTTGATCCGGAACGTGATCGACGGACTCCGCTCCGTCCCGCCCGACGTCCGGCAGTCCGCGATCGCGGTCGGGTACGGCTCTCTGCACCGGCTGGTCGCGGTGGACCTGCCGATCGCCGTACCGGTCATCTTCACCGGGCTGCGCGTCGTCACGGTCGCGAACATCTCGATGGTGAGCGTCGGCGCGGTGATCGGGATCGGCGGCCTGGGGGAGCTGTTCACGCTCGGCTTCCAGAAGGACTTCCTGACCCCGGTCGTGGTCGGTGTCGTGCTGTCGCTGGCCCTGGCGTTGCTCGCCGACCTCGTCCTCGTGACGCTGCAGCGGGTGCTGACCCCCTGGGCCCGCGTCGCAACCCCTGTGGCGGAGGTGGCCTGACATGTGGGAGTACCTGACCGACTCGTACAACTGGTCCGGCCCCGAAGGTATCTGGGCGCGCATCCTCGAACACCTCTGGTACACGTTTGCCGCGCTCGGACTGTCGACGGCGATCGGGCTGCCGATCGGGCTGCGGATCGGGCACACCCGGCGCGGCGCGTTCCTGGCCATCAACACCGGCAACGCGGCGCGGGCGCTGCCGAGCCTCGGGCTGCTGATGCTGGCGGTGCTGCTGACCGACCAGATCGGGTTCCTGCCGGTGCTGATCGCGCTGGTCGCGCTCGGTATCCCGCCGATCCTCGCGTCGACGTACGCCGGGATCTCGGGTGTCGATCCGGCCACGATCGACGCCGCACGGGGGATGGGGATGACCGGGCAGGAGATCCTGACCAAGGTGGAGATCCCGATCGCGATGCCGCTGATCATCTCCGGGATCCGCAGCGCGACCCTGCAGATCGTGTCGACCGCGACCATCGCGGCGCTGGTGTCGCTCGGCGGTCTCGGACGGTACGTCATCGACGGGCTGAAGCTGCGCGACTTCCCGCAGATGTTCACCGGCGCGCTGCTGGTCGCGCTGCTGGCGCTGCTGCTCGACGCACTGTTCGCCCTGATCGGGCGGATCACTGTCTCGCCGGGACTCAAGATCGGCTGAACTGTCCGGGGTACCTGATGAACTTGAGACACATCCATCGGCACCGGCCGGTGGCTGAACGAGAACACTGGAGGCTCTCGTGTTGAGATCCACACTCATCCGTACTGCGATCGCCGGGATGGCGGTGCTCGGCCTGGCCGGTTGCGGGGGTGGGGGCGACCAGCTCGGCAACGACAACGCGGGGTCCTCGCCCGCGCCGTCGAAGGTGAGCAGCATCACCGTCGGGTCCGCCGACTTCTCCGAGAGCCAGCTGCTGGCGGAGATCTACGGCCAGGCCCTGGCCGCCAAGGGCATCGAGGTGAAGAAGAAGCCGAACATCGGCAACCGCGAGACCTACATGGCCGCGATCAAGGACGGGTCCGTCGACCTGGTGCCGGAGTACACCGGCGCCGCGCTGGCGTACTTCGACAAGAACTCCACCGAGACCGACGCCGACAAGGCGTACGACGCGCTGAAGAAGGCGCTGCCGTCCGGGCTCGAGGTGCTGGACAAGTCGCCGGCCGCCGACGAGGACACGATCGTGGTCACCAAGGCGACTGCGGACAAGTACAGCCTGAAGTCGCTGGGTGACCTGAAGGACAAGAACCTGGTCGCGGGCGGCAGCTCCGAGTTCAAGGTCCGGTCGGCGGGCCTGAAGGGGCTGAAGGAGAAGTACGGCGTCGAGTTCAAGGAGTACAAGACGCTGGACGCGGGCGGTCCGCTGAGCATCAAGGCGCTGCTGGACAACCAGATCCAGGTGACGAACCTGTTCACCACGCAGTCCGTGATCAAGGACGAGGGTCTGGTCCAGCTGGACGACCCGGAGAACATTCTGCCGCCGAACAACATCGTTCCGTTGATCCGGACCGACCACAAGTCCGACGACATCGTGGCGACCCTGAACGCCGTCGACGCCAAGCTGACCACGGAGGCGCTGACCGACCTGGTCAAGCGGATCGATGTCAACAAGGAGAGCGCGGACGCGGTCGCCAAGGACTGGCTGGCGAAGAACCCACTGTCTTGAGCTTCGAATCCCTCTGGGCCGACCAGTCCGCCATCGGCCGCGACCCCGACACCGGCGGCTACACCCGCGGCGGCTGGACCCCCACCGAACGCGAGGCGACGCACTGGTTCCTCGACCAGTGCGCCGCCCGCAACCTCACCGTCGAATCCGACGGCCTAGGCAACCTCATCGCCTGGTGGGGGGCCGGTGATGCGCCGGGAGTGGTGACGGGTAGTCATCTGGATTCGGTGATTGATGGTGGGGCGTTCGACGGGCCTCTGGGGGTGGTGTCGGCGCTGGCGGCTGTGGATCGGTTGCGGGCGGAGGGATTCGAGCCTGGGGTGCCCATCGGGGTGGGCGCATTTGTGGAGGAGGAAGGGTCGCGGTTCGGGATGCCTTGTCTGGGGTCTCGGGTCGCGGCCGGGGTTCTGTCGGCCGAGAAGGCGCTTCAGCTGACAGACAGGGCCGGGGTGCGTCTCGGTCAAGCATTGGAAGAGGCCGGGATTGACCCGGCGGGAGTCGGGCCTTCGCCGCTTCTGCGGCGGATGGGGACCTTCGTCGAGCTGCATGTGGAGCAAGGCAGAGGGCTGACCGCGCCGGTGGGTGTGGCCAGCTCGATCTGGCCGCACGGGCGGTACCGGTTCACCTTCGGTGGTGAGGCCAACCACGCCGGCACCACGCTGATGGAGGACCGGCACGACCCCATGCTCACGTACGCGATGACCGCCCTCGCTGCCAACAAACAGGCCCGGCTCGCCGGTGCCCGCGCGACCTTCGGCCGCCTGTCGGTGGAACCGAACGGAACCAACGCCGTACCGTCGCGGGTCACCGCCTGGCTGGACGCCCGGGCCGCCGACACCGCCACGCTCGAATCATTGCTCGCAGCAATCACCAAGCAGGCGACCGAGCGCGCCGAGCGGGACGGCACCACCCTCGAGGTGACGCCCGAGTCGGTCTCGCCGATCGTGGACTTCCCGGCCGGCCTGCGCGACCGCCTGGTGAACGTGCTCGACGGCGCCCCGGTGCTGCCGACCGGCGCCGGGCACGACGCGGGCGTGTTCTCGGACGCGGGGATCCCGACCGCGATGCTGTTCGTGCGCAACCCGACCGGCGTCTCGCATTCGCCGGCCGAGTACGCCGAGATGGACGACTGCCTGGCCGGCGTCGACGCGCTGGCCGCCGTACTGAAGGACCTCGCCAAGTGACGTCGTACTGGTGCTCGACCGCTCTGCTCCCCACCGGCCTCGCGTCGCGCGTCCTGGTGACCGTCGCGGACGGCAGGTTCGCGACGGTGGAGACCGATGTGGACCCGGGCGACGCGCACGTGCTGCACGGCCTGCTGATCCCCGGTCTCGCGAACTGTCACAGCCATGCGTTCCACCGCGCGCTCCGCGGCCGTACGCAGACCGAGCGCGGCACGTTCTGGACCTGGCGTGACCAGATGTACTCCGTCGCCGCAGCGCTCACCCCCGACACGTACTACGAGCTCGCCCGCGCTGTGTACGCCGAGATGCTGCTCGCCGGCGTCACCGCGGTCGGAGAGTTCCACTACCTGCACCATGCTCCCGGCGGCGGCCGCTACGACGACCCCAACGCCATGGGTATGGCGCTGATCGAGGCCGCCCGGGACGTCGGCCTCCGGATCGCGCTGCTCGACACCTGTTACGTCGCCGGCGGGATCGACCAGCCGCTCAACGAGGTCCAGCAACGCTTCAGCGACGGCGACGCGACCGCCTGGGCCGCCCGGGTCGCGCAGCTCAGGGGCGCGGAGGACGTCGTGATCGGCGCGGCGGCGCATTCGGTACGCGGCGTACCGCACGACCAGCTCGGTGCGGTCGCGGCGGCGTTCCCCGACGTACCGCTGCACATCCACCTGTCCGAGCAGGTCGCCGAGAACGCGGCCTGCCTCGAGGCGTACGGCCGGACGCCCGCGCAGATCCTCGACGAGACCGGCTTCCTCAGCGGGCGGACGAGCGCGGTGCACGCGACCCATCTGACGCCGGTCGACATCGGCCTGCTCGGCAGCTCCGCGGCGTACTCCTGCTTCTGCCCGACCACCGAGCGCGACCTCGCGGACGGGATCGGCCCCTCGGTGCAGTTGCGGGACGCGGGCTCGGCGTTGACGCTCGGGTCCGACAGTCACGCGGTGATCGACCTGTTCGAGGAGATGCGCGCCGTCGAGCTGGACGAACGCCTCGCCTCGCAGGAGCGCGGTCACTGGTCGGCGGCCGAGCTCCTCAGAGCAGCGACGACGGACGGCCACCGCTCGATCGGCTTCGAGGACGCGGGCGTGATCGCTCCCGGCGCCCGCGCCGACCTCGTCGCCGTCCGCACGGACACCGTCCGCACCGCAGGCACCGGCGGCTCACTGGAAACCGTGGTCTTCGCCGCAGCTGCCGCGGATGTGTCGGACGTGATCGTCTCGGGCAACCATGTGGTTGCCGACGGCAAGCACAGTCGTCTGGACGTCCCGGCGCAGCTGGCCGCCTCGATCGCGGCGGTGACCCGATGACCTCGCTGCTCCTGACCGGCATCAGCTCCCTGGTCACGAACGACCCCACGCACGGCGGCCCGCTCGGTGAGCTCCACGACGCGGCGCTGGTGATCGACGGCAGCACGGTCGCCTGGACCGGCCGACGAACCGCGGCCCCGGCAGCCGACGCAGCGGTCGACCTCGGCGGCCGGGCGGTGATCCCGGGCTTCGTCGACTCGCACTCGCACCTGGTGTTCGCAGGCGATCGCGCCGAGGAGTTCGCGGCCCGGATGACCGGTACGCCGTACTCGGCCGGTGGGATCCGGACCACGGTGGCGGCGACCCGCGAGGCCACCGACGAGCAGCTGACCGCGAACGTGGCCCGTCTGGTGACCGAGATGCGCCGCCAGGGCACGACCACCGTCGAGATCAAGTCCGGCTACGGGCTGACGGTCGCCGACGAGGCGCGGGCGCTGCGGATCGCGCGGCAGTTCACCGACGACACGACGTACCTCGGCGCCCATGTCGTACCGGCCGACTACGCCGACGACCCGGCGGGGTACGTGGCGCTGGTGACTGGCCCGATGCTCGACGCGGCGGCCGAGCACTCGACGTGGGTCGACGTCTTCGTGGAGCGGGGAGCGTTCGACGCGGACCAAGGGCGGGCGATCCTCCGGGCCGGGCTGGCGCGGGGCCTGCAGGCTCGCGTGCACGCCAACCAGCTCGGCGAGGGTCCTGGCGTCCAGCTCGCGGCCGAGGTCGGTGCCGCCTCGGCCGATCACTGCACCTATCTCACCAATGCGGATGTCGACGCACTCGCCTCGAGCGGCGTCGTCGCCGGTCTGCTCCCGGCGATCGAGTTCTCCACCAGGTCGCCGTACCCCGACGCCCGCCGTCTCCTCGACGCCGGCGTCACCGTGGCCCTCGCCACCGACTGCAACCCCGGCTCCGGCTACTCGTCCTCGATGCCGTTCTGCATCGCCCTGGCCGTCCGCGAAATGCGCATGACCCCCGCCGAGGCCCTCTGGTCCGCCACCGCCGGCGGCGCCGCCTCCCTCCGCCGCACCGACGTCGGCCACCTGACCCCCGGCGCCCGAGCCGACCTGGCCGTCCTCGACGCCCCGTCCTACCTCCACCTCGCCTACCGCCCCGCCGTCCCCCTGGTGACCCAGACCTTCATCGCCGGCCGACCGGTTTAGGCGGACCGCCATCACTCACCAACCTCGCGTCACCTGCCCACCGCACGCTCAGCTGCGGGGTCAGGCGGCGCGCAGCAGGTGCTTGGTGAGTGACGGGAGTCCGGCTGCCCGCTCGATCGTGGCGATCACCCAGTCGGGGTCGTACATGATGTCCTCCCAGCTGAAGCGGAGCACTCGCCAACCTCGGGCCGTCAGATTCGCCTGCCTGCGGCAGTCCTTGACCAGCGCTCGCCGCGTCCCGTGGAAGGCGAATCCGTCCGCCTCGAGGCCTAGAAGCAGCCGGGGGTGGCCGAGGTCGAGGCGAGCCGAGAACTCCGCGTCGCGCACCGGCAGTTGAGGAACGAAACCTTCGATTCCGCGCTCGATCAGCAAGTAGCGCAGGACGGACTCCAGCACTGATTCCGCGCGACCGTCGGCGAACGCGACCATCCGCTGAACCCGCCGACGGTGTGGTCCTCGTAGTCGGGACGCTGCGGCGAGGAGCGTGTCGTGCTCGACACTTCCCGTGCGCAAGGCCGAGTCCGCTACGGCGAGCCCTTCCGCAGGCGGCAAAGTACGCAGGCAGTCCAGGACGGTCCGAAGCGGGGTGGTGACGTCGTCCAGCGCGGGAACCTCCGCCCAGTGCGCGACGCAGGGCAGCCCGCTGCGGCGTCGGGCCCGGCCGGGCGGCAGCGTGACGTGCGGCAGGCCGGGCGGGTTGATCACCCCGAAACCCCAGTGCTGCGCAGCGCTGAGATGCGAGACGACACCGCCGTGGCTTCGAGCCGCGGTCAGTGCCGGTGGTGCGACAGGCAACGCGTAGACACCTTTCGCCACCCGGTTGATCACTCCCGACCTGAGCGCGCTGCGGATGGCGCGTGCGGACACCACCGCGCGAAGATCCGCGAACGTCGCGGATCCGCCGCGCCTGCCGATCACCTCGGCCACATCTGCCATGAATCCAGCATGGTGAATTCGCGCGGCGCGGCGCGCGCGTTGTCCACAGGCGGACCGCCACCACCCAGTAAGCGCGCCACCAGTGCGGCGCCCACGCTCGATCGGGCGTGCGAGGTGCGCGTTCGGGCGCCTTGGTGAGTGATGGCGGTCCGCAAAACCACATGCCTCCACTTCGCAATCAGGGCACCATTGCCGTATGGACACGAGAGCACGGCTTCGGGGTGCGTTTCGGTGGCAGACGGATCGGGGCGTCTGAAGTAGTTGTGCGGACGTCACCGGGTGGTGGCGGGACGCGGAGTTGTTGCGGGAGATCGGGCCGGCGCTCGCGGGGCTGTACGACGTGCGGCCGACGGTAGTGCTCGGGCCGGTGTCGCGGGGGTCGCTGGTCGGGGCGTTGACGGCGGCCGCGCTCGGGGTCGGGTTCGTGGAGATGCGGAAGCGCGCCGGCTCGTCCGTCGACAGTGATCGGTGGGTACGGCGTACGACGGCGCCCGACTACCAGGACCGGCACGTGGTGTTCGGGTTCCGGCGGAAGCTGATCGGGGCCGGGGATCGCGTGGTGATGGTCGACGACTGGGTCGACACCGGGGCGACGGCACGGGCAGCGCGGGCGCTGGTGGAGGACTGCGGCGCGCACTGGGTCGGTGCGGCCTGCATCGTCGACGCACTCACCGATCCGCGGCTCCGCCACGACCTCCCGGTCCGCTCACTCCTCGACGTACGCCAGCTCTGATCAGCGCACGCCCTGGTAAAGACCGGGCGGGGCGAACTGGCGGGCCGCCTCGTCCAGCGCCGGGACGAGCTCGGGGTTCGGGCCGAGCGGGATCGCGAACTGACCGTCCGCGTCCCGACGGCCCGCGAGCTCGGGGTGGCGCCTGGGCCGGAGCAATGTCCGTAGCTTCAGCGCGGGGAGGCCGGCGACGGCGAGCAGGATCACGGCGAGGACCAGGAACGTGATCCGGACGCCGCCGCCGGCCAGGACCGCCAGGCAGGGCCCAGTGGCTCAGGCGGCGAGGTCCTTCGACAGCAGCGCCGTTGTGGTGCCGTCGGGTAGGCGCTGCTTGCCGACCTCCTCGTAGCCGCGCGCGGTGTGGAACGCGTACGCCGGGGTGTCGGTCGGGGCCGCGGCGACGGTGCGGTCGAAGGGTCGGGCGGAGCGTTCGATGGCGCGGTACACCGTCGAGGCGATGCCCTGGCGGCGGTGCTCGGCCGCAATCACGATCCGCTCGATGTACAGGAAGCGGTCGGCGTAGGTCTGCGTGAACGCCTCGAAGGCGAGCCCGTCGTACGCCGAACCGGGGGTGAACGTGAGCACGAAGCCGGCCGGGGCGCCGTCCAGGTCGACCACGACGGCGTGCGCGGCGATCAGCCGGAGCCAGTCCAGGCGGTCGGCGCCGAGGGGTTCGACGAGACCTTCGGCGGTGGCGTTCAGCGCGAGAACCGTGGCGACGTCGGCGGCGGTCATCGGGCGGAGCTTCACAGTGATCAGGATCGCACGGTAAACGTTTGCTTCGGGAGGGGGTTCCCTGGCCCCACCCTGGCCCAGACCCCGAAATCGGGGGGCGCCCTTGGGAATGACCTGACGGGTGTGCAATGTTGAGTCCAGTGAACTCAAGTTTGTTCAGTCACGGATTTGAAACCGAGGCGGACGAACGGCAACATTGAGTCTGCATCACTCAACTCTGTGGAGGTAAAGCATGGCCCGCGCGGTCGGTATCGATCTCGGTACGACGAACTCCGTCATCGCCGTACTGGAAGGTGGCGAGCCCACCGTCATCCCCAACGCCGAGGGAGCGCGCACGACGCCCTCGGTGGTGGCTTTCGCCAAGAACGGCGAGGTCCTGGTCGGCGAGGTGGCGAAGCGCCAGGCCACCACGAACGTCGATCGCACCATCCGCTCGGTCAAGCGCCACATGGGCGAGGCCTGGAGCGTGGACATCGACGGCAAGAAGTTCACCCCGCAGCAGATCAGCGCGTTCGTGCTGCAGAAGCTGAAGCGGGACGCCGAGGCGTACCTCGGGGAGCAGGTCACCGACGCGGTCATCACCGTGCCGGCGTACTTCTCCGACGCGCAGCGCCAGGCGACCAAGGAGGCCGGCGAGATCGCGGGCCTGAAGGTGCACCGGATCGTCAACGAGCCGACCGCGGCCGCGCTCGCCTACGGCCTGGACAAGGGAGCCGAGCAGACCATCCTGGTCTTCGACCTCGGCGGCGGCACGTTCGACGTCTCCCTGCTGGAGATCGGTGACGGCGTCTTCGAGGTGAAGGCGACCAGCGGTGACAACCACCTCGGTGGTGACGACTGGGACAACCGGATCGTCAAGTGGCTGGTGACCCAGTTCAAGAACAAGAACGGCACCGACCTGTCCGGCGACAAGATGGCCATGCAGCGCCTCACCGAGGCCGCCGAGAAGGCCAAGATCGAGCTGTCCAGCACCGCCGAGACGACGATCCACCTGCCGTACCTGAGCCTGACCGAGTCCGGCCCGCTGCACCTGGAGGAGAAGCTCTCCCGGGCCGAGTTCCAGAAGATGACCAGCGACCTGCTCGAGCGCGCCCGCGCCCCGTTCAAGGCCGTCATCAAGGACGCCGGGATCGACGTGTCGAAGATCGACCACGTGATCCTGGTCGGCGGTTCGACCCGGATGCCCGCGGTGGCCGACCTGGTCAAGGAGCTCACCGCAGGCAAGGACGCGTACAAGGGTGTGAACCCGGACGAGGTCGTCGCGGTCGGCGCCTCCCTGCAGGCCGGTGTGCTGAAGGGTGAGGTCAAGGACGTCCTGCTGCTCGACGTGACCCCGCTGAGCCTCGGTATCGAGACCAAGGGCGGCGTGTTCACCAAGATCATCGAGCGCAACACCACGATCCCGACCAAGGGTTCGGAGATCTTCACCACGGCCGAGGACAACCAGCCGTCGGTGATGATCCAGGTCTACCAGGGCGAGCGCGAGATGGCCCGCGACAACAAGTCGCTCGGCAACTTCGAGCTGACCGGCCTGCCGCCGGCGCCGCGGAACGTGCCGCAGATCGAGGTCACCTTCGACATCGACGCGAACGGCATCGTGCACGTGAACGCCAAGGACCTGGCCACCGGCAAGGAGCAGCGGATGACGGTGACCGGCGGCTCCGCGCTGCCGAAGACCGACATCGACCAGATGGTCCGCGACGCCGAGCAGTACGCCGAGGAGGACCGCAAGCGCCGCGAGGCGGTGGAGAGCCGCAACCAGGCGGAGAGCCTCGTCTACCAGACCGAGAAGTTCCTGCAGGAGAACGAGGACAAGGTCCCCGACGACGTCAAGACCGAGGTCAAGGACGGCGTCGCCGAGCTGAAGAAGGCGCTCGAGGGTGACGATGCCGAGGCGATCAAGGCCGCCTCGGAGAAGCTCGCCCAGTCCAGCCAGAAGATGGGCGCCGCGATGTACGCGAACGCCCAGGCCGCCGGTGGCTCGACCGACGGCGCCACCTCCGAGGACGCGAGCTCGAGCAGCAGCAACGACGACGACGTCGTCGACGCCGAGATCGTGGACGAGGACCGGCCGCAGGACAAGACGGAGGACAAGTGACGGATCGACCGACTGGCAGCGAGTTCGGTGACGGGGAGCCCGTCATCCGCGACAAGCGCCGGATCGACCCGGAAACCGGCAAGCTGCGGGAGCCTGCGGAGCAGTCCGCGGCGCCCGCAGCGGCCGGCCCGGCCGGACAGCCACCGCGCGACCCGTCGGACCTGATCGGCCCGTCCGCCCAGGAGGCCCTGCTGACCGAGGCGCTCGCGGAGCGTACGGCGGACCTGCAGCGACTGCAGGCCGAGTACGTGAACTACAAGCGCCGCGTCGACCGGGAGCGGGAAGCGTCCCGGGAGCTCGTCATCGGCACCGTGCTGACCGAGCTGCTCGGGATCCTGGACGACGTCGGCCGGGCCCGCGAGGCGGGTGAACTGGAGGGCGCGTTCAAGGCGGTCGCCGAATCGCTGGAACGGGTCACTGAGAAGCTCGGCCTGGTGAAGTACGGCGAGGTGGGCGACACCTTCGACCCGCGGATCCACGAGGCCCTGCTGCACAACTACTCCGACGAGGTCGACGGCCCGACCGCGACGATGATCATGCAACCGGGCTACCGGCACGGTGAGCGGATCCTCCGGGCGGCCCGGGTGGCCGTGTCGGAGCCGACCGAACAACTGCCGGCCGACGCCGCGAAGGCCGACGTACCGGTGGAGACCACAGATGAAGACGCGGAACGGTCCGCGGAGTAACGACCACGACGGGAGGGGAGGCGTCGGATGAGCACGAAGGACTGGATCGAGAAGGACTTCTACAAGGTTCTCGGCGTCTCCAAGACCGCCGAGGCCGACGAGATCAAGAAGGCGTACCGCAAGCTGGCCCGGCAGTACCACCCGGACTCCAACGCCGGGGACACCAAGGCGGAGGCCAAGTTCAAGGAGGTCTCCGAGGCGTACGACGTCGTCGGTGACCCGAAGAAGCGCAAGGAGTACGACGAGGCGCGGCGGCTGTTCGGCAGCGGCGGCTTCCGGATGCCGAGCGGCAGCGGGCAGGGCGGCGGTTTCGACTTCAACGTCGGCGACCTCTTCAACCGCGGCGGCCAGGGTGCCGGCGGCGGGCTCGGCGACATCCTCGGCGGCATGTTCGGCGGTGGCGGCCGGACCACGACCAGTACGACCGCCCGTCCGCGGCGCGGTCAGGACATCGAGACCGAGGCGACGATCGAGTTCGCCGAGGCCGTGAACGGTGTCACGGTCGGGCTCCGGATGACCAGCGACGAGCCGTGCCCGACCTGTCGGGGGACCGGCGCGAAGTACGGCACCGTCCCGAAGGTCTGCCTCAAGTGCGAGGGCACCGGTATGCAGACCTCGGTGCAGGGCGGCGTCTTCGCGATGACCGAGCCGTGCACCGAGTGCAAGGGTCGCGGCCTGGTCGTCGACCAGCCGTGCGAGACCTGCCACGGCTCCGGCCGCGGCACGTCGAGCAAGACCATGCAGGTCCGCATCCCGGCGGGTGTCCAGGACAACCAGCGGATCCGGCTCAAGGGCAAGGGCGCGGCCGGCGAACGGGGTGGCCCTGCGGGCGACCTCTACGTCACCGTCCATGTGCACAAGCACCGGATCTTCGGCCGCCAGGGCGAGCACCTGACCCTGAACGTCCCGGTGAGTTTCACCGAGGCGGCGCTGGGTGCGGAGATCAAGGTTCCGACCCTGGACGGACTGCCCGTCACGGTCCGGATCCCTGCGGGTACGGCGAACGGGAGCAAACTGCGCGTCCGCGGTAAGGGTTCGGTCCGGCGGGACGGGACCAAGGGCGACCTGATGCTCACGCTCGACGTGCAGGTGCCGCACGAGCTGACCGACGAGCAGAAGGAGAAGCTGCAGGAGTTCAGCTCCGCGTCGGACCAGCCTGATCTGCGGGCCGGGTTGTTCGGGAGTTCGTGATGGGCATCCCGTTCAGCCAGGTACCGACCTGGGACGACCGCACCCCGATCTACGTGATCTCGGTGGCGGCCCAGCTGGCCGGTATGCACCCGCAGACGTTGCGCCAGTACGACCGGCTCGGCCTGGTGGTGCCGAGCCGGGCGTCCGGCCGCGGCCGGCGCTACTCGGCGTACGACGTGGCGAAGCTGCGCTACGTGCAGCACCTCAGCCAGGAAGAAGGTGTCAACCTGGCGGGCATTCGGCACATTCTCGCGCTACAGTCCGAAGTGGAGGACCTGCGCAAGCGGGTCAACCAGCTACTGGCAGAGGTCCAGCGCGGTGTCGGCGCCTCCCGGCGTCCCGCCGCCAGCCGGGTCTTCTCTGCCGGTCCCGCCGGCGACGTGATCGCCATGGGCCGACAGCAGACCACGACCCGGTGGATCCGCACCCAGCCTCTGGAACTCGGCTCGCGCTGATCCCCCGCCCACCAAAGCCGCCGGAGGTTCTCCGAAACCCACTCCTCGGATCCTCCGGCCAGGTGGAGGTCGACGTTCCCCCACGACGCCTCCACGAGTCGAGGGTGCGCTATCCCCCCAGCGCCCCTCGGCCCCCGCAGGGTGGTCCGTTCCAGGACCGCCCTGCGGCTCTCTTCGTGCTCTTGCGCCCGGTCGGACACCGCATACCCTGGCGGGGTGACCCTGAAGCTGGAGTCGGACCGGCTGCTGATCCGGGACTGGGAGGAAGACGACGCCGACGCCGCGCTGGAGATCTTCGGATCCGCGGACGTGGCGCCCTGGTTGTCACCGGCCATCGACAAGGTGCCGGACACCGCGACCATGCGAATGATCCTGCAGTCCTGGATCGAGGCCCAGCCGAACTTCGTCGTCCCGGCGGGCCGCTGGGCGGTCGAGCGCCGGACCGACCACGAGATCGTCGGCGCGTTGCTGATCCGCCTGCTGCCGCCGTACGAGGTGGATCTCGAGGTCGGCTGGCAGCTACGGCCGAGCGCCTGGGGTCACGGGTACGCGACCGAGGCCAGCCGCGCGCTGATGCGCTGGGCGTTCAGCGGCGGCGAGGTCGACGAGCTGTTCGCGGTCGCGCGACCGGCCAACCAGCGCGCGATCGCCACCGCGCGCCGCCTCGGGATGGAATGGGTCGGCGAGACCGACAAGTACTACGACCTGAACCTGCAGGTGTATCGCATCCGCGCCTCCGAGTTCAGCTGACGAAGAGCATCCGGTGGAGGGGTGGTGCCCACGCGGCGCCACCCCTCACGTCTGTCCGGAACCCTGAGTTCTCCCGGAGATTCTTCAGAGTTGAGTGGAATGGACTCAACTTTGGATAGGTTGTATCCAGTGACTGTTGTTGCTGGAACTTGAAAGGCTGGAACCAGATGGATGTTCAGCGGTTGACGACGCTGGCCCGGGAAACCCTGTCGGTCGCGATCCGTCAGACCTCCGCGGCGGGCAACCCGACCGTGGAACCGATTCACCTGCTGTCCGCGTTGCTCGCGCAGCCCGAGGGCACGACGATCGGTCTGCTCGAGGCGGCCGGCGGCGACCTGGACGCCGTCCGCCGGAAGACCGCCGAGCAGCTGAGCCGGCTCCCGAAGGCGAGCGGTGGCAGTGTGCAGGCGCCGAGCCTGTCGGGGAAGACCGGTGACGTGCTGAACCAGGCGGAGCAGCGGGCCCTCGGGCTCGGGGACGAGTATGTCTCCACCGAGCACCTGCTGATCGCGCTGGCGACCGTGGAGGGCGCCGCGAAGACCGCACTCGGGGTGACCCCGGACGCGCTGCTCGACGCGTTCGACAAGATGCGCGGCAACCGGCGGATCACCTCGCCAGAGGCCGAGGGCACCACGAAGTCGCTGGAGAAGTACGGTGTGGACCTCACCGAGCGGGCGCGCGACGGCAAGCTCGACCCGGTGATCGGCCGGGACACCGAGATCCGCCGCGTCGTGCAGGTGCTGTCGCGTCGTACCAAGAACAACCCTGTCCTGATCGGTGAGCCCGGCGTCGGCAAGACCGCCGTCGTCGAGGGGCTGGCCCAGCGGATCGTGGCCGGTGACGTGCCCGAATCGCTGCGTGGCCGCCGGCTGATCAGCTTGGACCTCGGAGCGATGGTCGCGGGCGCGAAGTACCGCGGTGAGTTCGAGGAGCGGCTGAAGGCCGTGCTGACCGAGATCAAGGAGTCCGACGGTCAGATCATCACGTTCATCGACGAGCTGCACACCGTCGTCGGCGCCGGTGCGAGCGGCGAGGGCGCGATGGACGCCGGCAACATGCTGAAGCCGATGCTGGCCCGCGGCGAGCTGCGGATGATCGGTGCGACGACCCTGGACGAGTACCGCACGCGGATCGAGAAGGACCCGGCGCTGGAGCGCCGTTTCCAGCAGGTGTTCGTCGGCGAGCCGTCGGTCGAGGACTCGATCGCGATCCTGCGCGGCCTGAAGGAGCGCTACGAGGCGCACCACAAGGTCGCGATCTCCGACTCCGCGCTGGTCGCCGCGGCGACGCTGTCCAACCGGTACATCACCGGTCGCCAGCTGCCCGACAAGGCGATCGACCTGGTCGACGAGGCCGCGTCCCGGCTGCGGATGGAGATCGACTCGTCCCCGGTCGAGATCGACTCGCTGCGCCGGACCGTGGACCGGCTGAAGATGGAGGAGCTCGCGCTGTCCCGCGAGGACGACGCCTCGTCGCAGGAGCGGCTGGAGCGGCTGCGCGCCGACCTCGCCGACCGCGAGGAGGAGCTGCGCGCGCTGGAGGCCCGCTGGGAGCGGGAGAAGACCGGCCTGAACCGGGTCGGTGAGATCAAGGAGCGCATCGACGAGCTGCGCGGCCAGGCCGAGCGCGCCCAGCGCGACGGCGACCTGGAGACCGCGTCCCGGCTGCTGTACGGCGAGATCCCGCAGCTCGCCAAGGAGCTCGAGGAGGCCGACGCCGAGGAAGAGGTTGCCGAGGGCCCCGAAGCGATGGTCAACGAGGAGGTCGGCCCGACCGAGATCGCCGAGGTGATCGCGATGTGGACCGGGATCCCGACCGGCCGGCTGCTCGAGGGCGAGACCGGCAAGCTGCTCCGGATGGAGGACGAGCTCGGCCGCCGGCTGATCGGTCAGCGCGAGGCGGTCAAGGCCGTGAGCGACGCCGTACGGCGGGCGCGCGCGGGCGTCTCCGACCCGGACCGGCCGACGGGTTCGTTCCTGTTCCTCGGCCCGACCGGTGTGGGCAAGACCGAGCTGGCGAAGGCGCTCGCGGACTTCCTGTTCGACGACGAGCGGGCGATGGTCCGCATCGACATGTCGGAGTACGGCGAGAAGCACAGCGTCGCGCGACTGGTCGGCGCCCCGCCCGGCTACGTCGGGTACGAGGAGGGCGGCCAGCTGACCGAGTCGGTCCGCCGCCGTCCGTACTCGGTGATCCTGCTCGACGAGGTGGAGAAGGCGCACCCCGAGGTCTTCGACGTCCTGCTGCAGGTGCTGGACGACGGTCGCCTGACCGACGGCCAGGGTCGCACGGTCGACTTCCGCAACGTGATCCTGATCCTGACCAGCAACCTGGGGTCGGCATACCTGGCCGACGTCACGCTCGACGACAAGATCAAGCGCGATCAGGTGATGGCCACCGTGCGGCAGTCGTTCAAGCCGGAGTTCATCAACCGGCTGGACGAGATCGTGCTGTTCGACGCGCTCGGCAGCGAGGAGCTGACACAGATCGTCGGGCTCCAGATCAACGCGCTGCAGCGCCGCCTGACCGACCGGCGGATCACGCTCGCGGTCGACGAGGGCGCGATGGAGTGGCTGGCGATGACCGGGTACGACCCGGTGTACGGCGCCCGCCCGCTGCGCCGCCTGGTGCAGTCCGCGATCGGCGACGAGCTCGCCCGCGGCCTGCTGAACGGCTCGATCCGCGACGGCGAGACCGTCAAGGTCACCCTCAACGAGTCGAAGGACGCGCTGGACGTCACTGTCTGAGCGGTTGGTGGGGCCCGGTCATTCCTGACCGGGCCCCTTCGGCTTACGTGGGCTCGGGGAGGATGGCCGGGTGACTTCGCGCGCCGACTGGACCAACACCACCCACGACTGGGCTGCTTCGGTCGATCACGAGCACCTGGAGCTGGTTCGCGCGAAGCCCGAGCTGTACGCGCCGAGCGGAGTGCTCCACCTGCTGCTGGAGGTGCTCGCGTACCCCGGCGACGAAGCCGAGTCGACGGGGCGCCGCCCGGAGTGCTCGGTGGAGCTGCACGCCGACGGGTCGATCGCGGTCACCGACTACGGGCGCGGCACGGACACCCGCGTCGACGAGCACGGCACTGTCGTGAAGAAGCCGGTCATGGCGACCAAGGACCTGCGGTTCTTCGAGGATCCGGAGGCGCCGCTGCTTCCGGACGGTCACCCGCGCCGAGGCATGTCCGTGGTGGCTGCTTCGAGCGAGTGGCTGGTGCACACCAACCGGCGTACCAACGGTTCGTGGACCCAGCGCTACGAGCTCGGCGTCCCCGTGACCGACCTCGAGCCGATCCCCACGGACGGCACCACCGGCACCACGGTCCACTTCCTCCCGTTGCCACACCTGGCACCACTCTTCAGCTGAGAACTCCTTGCGGGATCCGGCCCCGGCTTTTGTATTGGCCGGGAATGCCTTCAAACACTTGAACTTCCGGTCGTAGCGAGTCGGTATCTCTCCGCTCTTGAAACCAAGGGTTACTGCTTGGTAGGAACGTCCGTCAGCTAAGTACTGAACAGTAGTTCAGGTACCTGAAACTTGGATTTTCCGGCGGGGGGTCCCCGGAGTCCGGCAGTGAGTGGAGGACTCAATGCAGCGCAGTACCTTGCTATCCGGTGCGCTGCTGGCCGCCGTCGCGGGTCTGTTGTGTCTGGTCGGAGAAGCTCTCGGTCTGAACACGCAGCACGTGGCGCTGGTCGGCGGGGCCCTGGGGGGTGTGGTGGGGCTGGTGCAGGATCGCACTCCGGCGATGCGCGCGACCGGCTTCTTGATCGGGTTGTTCATCGCCTGGCTCGGATTCGCCGTCCGGGCGCTCTATCTGCCGGACTCGGCGTCCGGGCGGGCCGTCGCGGCCGTCGCCGTGGTGGCCGTCTGCGTGGCGTTCACGGCCGGCTCGGGCGAAAAGATCCCGTTGTGGACACTGCTGCTCGGCGCGGCCGCGATGGTCGCCGTGTACGAGGAGACCTACACCGCGGACAGTCCGGCTTTCCTGGCCCAGTCGCCGTCGGCGGCCACCGGCGTACTGCTGGCGGCCGGGATCGGGTTCCTGGCGACCTCGCTCCGGCGGCCGCAGCCGGAGCCTCCGGCCGAGCGGTCCGAGGTTCCGCCCGACGAGCCGACTGAAGAAGACGTCTGGGTTCCCGCCGACGACACCCGTGAGCTTGCCTCGACCGAAGGAGACCGTGCGTGACCGCCCGACGCATCACCCGGGGACTCGCTGTCGCCGTCGCCGTCCCGTCCGCTTTCGTCCTGTCGACGTCCCAGGCGCTGGCTACCTCGAGCGCCCTGTCCGCCGGCCCCGTCACGGTCACCAACACCGAGACGGTGCAGGCCAGGCTCGACCCCAGCGGCAAGGTCGAAGGCGCCCGGATCTACGAGCAGCTCGCCTTCGTCGGCACCGGAAAGGTGAAGGTCGACAACCCGGTGTCGACCGACAGCCTGCGCAACCTGGACAGCTTCGGCGGCTTCGCGGTCAAGGACGGCAAGATGGCCGTCGACCTGTCGGTGGACGGCGAGCAGCGGATTCGCACCGTCAGCGACTTCGACAAGAAGAAGCTGCCGATCAAGGTCGCCGTCACCTACACCCTCAACGGCAAGAAGCTGTCCAAGCCCAGTGACGTCGTCGGCAAGAAGGGCCGGCTGGAGGCGCATTACGTCGTGGAGAACACCTCGGCCAAGACCGAGTCGGTGACGATCACCGACGGGTACGGCAAGCAGGTCGTCGAACAGGCCGACGTCGTCATTCCGATGGTCGGTCAGCTCACGACGGTGCTGCCGCCCGAGTTCGGCGATGTCACCTCGGCCGAGGCGAACAAGGCCGGCGACGGCAAGGGCGGTACGAAGCTGAGCTTCACCGCGACGCTGTTCCCGCCCGTCGGCGCCGCGACCGCGGAGTTCGGCTGGTCGGCCGAGGTCAAGGACGCGATCGTCCCCGAGGCCGAGCTGACCGCGTTGCCGGTCAGCCCGCTGGAGAGCCCGGCGTTCAAGACCGCGGTCACCGGATACGAGAGCGGCGCGGCGAAGGGCGCCGACCTGGTCGAGGGCGGCACGACGCTCGACTCGAACCTGATCCGGCTGCGGGACGGCGCGCAGAAGCTGCTCACCGGCCTGCTCCAGCTGAACGCCGGTGCGAAGGCCTTGAACGACGGCCTCGCCAACCAGGCCGCGCCTGGTGCCACGAAGCTCTCCAGTGGTGCGTCGCAGCTGGCCGGCGGCATGGCCGAGCTCGAGTCAGGTGCATCTGTGCTGCGCACGAAGACCGGCGAGGCCGCCAAGGGGGCGGGCAAGCTGGACAAGGGCGCCGGCGAACTGCAGAAAGGCGCGAAGGACCTCGCCGCAGGTGCCGGCAAGCTGAAGACCGGTACCGGCAAACTCGCGTCCGGCCTGGACGAGGCCACCGGCAAGGCTCCTGCATTGATCGACGGACTGAACCAGGTCAGCGGCGGCTTGAAGAGCGTCGAGGACGGGCTCGGTCAGATGTACGGCGGCATCGGCCAGCTGCCCGCCAAGGCGAAACCGCTGCACGACGGCGTGGCCCAGCTCCGCGCGGGGATCGGCTCGGTCGGAAGCGAGGGAACGCTGCTCGGCGGACTGGAGACGCTGAAGAAGCAGCTCGCCGCCTCCGGTCCGGGGATCGACAAGATGCGCGGCGGCGTGCACTGCGCGGCGGATGCGCTCGACGCGGTCAGCAACGGCAAGCCGGCCGGAACGTACAGCGAGGCCTGCTACGGCGCCGCTGCCGCGCAGCTGAACGGGCCGGCCGGGGCGCTGAACGTCGGGCCGGAGACCAACCCGGTCAAGAAGATGATCCTCGACTCGGTGATCGCCCAGATGGGCTCGATGGGTGACCCGGTACCCGATCTGGACAAGCCGCTGCCGGATTCCGCCAAGCTGCAGGCTGCGCTCGCGTACCTGAAGGGCCGGCTGACCCAGCGCGCCGTACCAGGGATCGCGCAGCTGCAGTGCGGGCTCGACAACCGGGTCTCGGGCTGTCCGGACTCGGAGCCCGGTCTGATGCAGGGCCTCGTGGCGCTGGATGCCGGCGTGACCAAGCTGGTGTCCGGTGTGGTGGCCAGCGTCCAGGGCGGCGTCGGCACCTCGAAGGACACGCCGGCCAGCAAGACCCTGCGCGGTGGGGTCAACGGGCTGCAGACCGGTGTCGGACAGATCCAGGCGGGTGGCAAGACGCTGCTGGCCGGCCTCAACCAGCTGTCGGACGGCGCTGACCAGCTCGACACGGGCGCGGGTGCGCTGTCCACCGGGACCGGCAAGCTCAAGGCGGGTGTCGGCGTGCTGGTGAACGGCACCGGGCAGCTCGACAGAGGGCTCGGATTGCTGGCCGGCGGTACCGGCAAGCTGGCCGACGGCGTCGGCCAGGCCAAGACCGGTTCGGACCAACTGGCGCAGGGTTCCAAGGATCTGGCGACCGGCATCGGCTCCGCGGCCGAGGGGTCGGGCAAGCTGTCGGAGGGTCTCAACACTGCCACCGAACAAGCGCCCGCTGTCCCCGACGGCGCCGGCCGGCTCTCGAAGGAAGGTGCGAAGGTGCTGACCAAGAACGGCGCCGACACCGCAGTCGACTTCGGCCGCCGCTACAGCCTGCTCTCCGCTGCCGCAGACCGCGCCAAGACCGAGTCGATGCCGTTCGGTGCTCCCGAGGGTGCGACCGGCGCAACGGCGTACTCGCTCAAGCTGGCCGGGGCCACCGGTGAAGGCGACCGCAGCTGGATCCGCCTGCTCGCCGGCCTGGCCGTGTTCGGTGTCGCCATCGGCGCCACCAGCCTCCTCCGCCGGCGCACCACCTCCTGAGGCTCGCCGCCCGAGCCGGGCCGGTCGTGCAGACCGGCCCGGCTCGGCGGCGTTGTTTGGCCGATCTGGGAGGATCGGAGCAGGGGTCGTGGAAGGACGTTGGATGACTGGGCAGCGTGGTGACGAGCCGGTGCGGGACGGGCCGGGTCCGTACAGCGGGTTGTTCGGTTCCGCTCCGGATACGTACGGCTACCAGACGGCGACGCCGAAGCAGGTCACCGTCGCGTCGGTCATCGCGATCGGGCTCGGCGCGCTGTGCCTGCTGCTGGCGGCTCTCACGCTCACGTCGGCCGGCGACCAGATCTCCGAAGTACTCACCGGCTCCCAGGGCAACACACCGGTCGCGGTCGCGGCCACCCTCATCTGCGCGGTCGTCTACCTGGTCCCCGCGCTCTACCTCCGCAAGCGCCGCGCCTGGGCTCGGTACGTGCTGATCGCCGTCGCTGCCATGGGCATCGCGGGCGGGATCATGGCCCTCCCGGCCAGCCTGCTCGGTCTTGCCGTCCATGCGACCCTGCTGATCCTGATGCTCCAGCGACCCACCAGACTGTGGTTCACCCACCGCTGACGCCGGGAGACCCCGTGGAGATCTGGATCAACCCCGCCTGCTCGAAATGCCGCGCGGCCACCAAGGCCTTCGACGAGGCCGGCATCGACTACACCGTCCGGCGCTACCTCGACGACCCGCCGACGGCCGAGGAACTGACCGCCGTCCTCACCCGCCTCAACCTCGAGCCCTGGGACGTCGTCCGCCACAACGAGCCCGCCGCGAAGCCGCTCAAGACCCTGCCCCGCGAGCCGGCCCACCGCCCCGACTGGATCAAGGCCATGGTCGCCGACCCCATCCTCATCCAGCGCCCGATCATCACCGCCGACGACCGAACCACCGCCATCGCCCGCGACCCCGAAACCGTCGCCAGGTTCATTCCCTGAGCTTCTGCAAGCGGTCGAGGGCTTCCTCGAGAACCTCGGGTTGTTTGCAGAAGGCCCAGCGGACCAGGGGGCGGCCGAATTCGGTGTTGTCGTAGAAGACCTGGTGGGGGATGGCGACGACGCCGGCTCGTTCGGGGAGCATGCGGCAGAACTCGATGCCGTCGGTGTGGCCGAGGGGGCGGATGTCGGTGGTGACGAAGTAGGTGCCGGCCGGGCGGTGGACCTCGAAGCCGAGGTCGGCGAGACCGTCGGCGAGCAGGTCGCGGCGGGAGCGCAGGTCGGCGCGCAGCGCGTCGTAGTAGTCGTTGCCCAGGGCAAGTGCGTTGGCGACGGCGGGCTGGAAGGGGGAGCCGGAGGTGAAGGTGAGGAACTGTTTGGCGGTGGTCACCGCGGTCACCACCGAGGGCGAACCGGTCACCCATCCGATCTTCCAGCCGGTGACCGCGAACGTCTTCCCGGCGCTGCTGATCGACACGGTCCGGTCGGCCATCCCGTCGTACGACGCCAGCGGCCGGTGCGTCCCGTCGTACACCAGATGTTCGTAGACCTCGTCGGTGATCACGACCAGGTCGTGCTCGACCGCGACGTCGCGAATGCCGCGCAGCTCCTCGTCGGTGAGGACGGTGCCGGTCGGGTTGTGCGGTGAGTTGATCAGCAGCACCTTCGTCCGCGGCGTGACCGCCGCGCGCAGCTCGTCGAGGTCCAGCCGGTACGACGGCGCGCGCAGCGTCACCGGTACGCGCCGGCCGCCGGCGAACGCGATGCCGGCCGCGTACGAGTCGTAGTACGGCTCCAGGGCGATCACCTCGTCGCCCGGCTCCACGAACGCGAGCAGTGCGGCGGCGACCGCTTCCGTCGCGCCGGTGGTGACCAGGACCTGCGTGTCCGGGTCGTACGTCAGGTCGTAGAAGCGCTGCTGGTGGTCGGCGATCGCGTGCCGGAGCGCGGGCACCCCGCGGCCGGGTGCGTACTGGTTCGCGCCGGCGCGGATCGCGCCGATCGCGTCCTCGAGCAGCGAGTCCGGACCGTCGCGGTCCGGGAAGCCCTGCCCGAGGTTGACCGACCCGGTCGCCAGCGCGAGCGCGGACATCTCCGCGAAGATCGTCGTCCCCAGACCGTCCAACCGCTCAGCATGTCCGCGCATCGTCTAACCCTCGACCGCGGTGACCATGTGCGCAAGCCAGGTCCGCGCGGTGGCGCGGTCGGTCGCGGTGAAGGAGGCTTCGAGATCCTCCTCGACCTTGCGGATCGCCGGGGCGGCCTCGGCCAGCCGGCGCTCGCCGCCGGGGGTGAGGTGGACCTGCTGGGTACGCCGGTCCTTCGGGTTCGGCCGCCGCTCGACCAGCCCGGCGCGTTCCATCCCGGCGATCAGCTCGTTGGCGGACTGCCGCGTCGTCCCGACCACGCGGCCGACCTCGGCCACGGTGAGTCCCGGCGACTCCCGGACGCAGAGCAGCGTGCCGTACTGCTGGACCGACAGCCCGTGCTCGTCGAGCGCGACCGCGAGCGCGGACCGCATGCTCAGCCAGGCGTGCCGCACCAGGAAAGTCACACACCCGGTCTCGTCATTGACGTCCATGCACCACATTCTGCCGAAAAGGAGATTGACAGGAACCTGTCAATCCATGACGATGGGAAACCTCGTCAGGGTCCTGTCAATCATAGGAGACTTCGTGTCTGCGATCGACCCCCCGCGGCAGCGCCGCATCCTCGCGATCCTGGTCGTCTCGGCCGTCCTGATCTGGATCGACTCGACCGTCCTCGGTATCGCTCTCGAACGCCTCGCCGACCCCGTGCAGGGCCTCGGCGCCACGCCCGGCCAGCTGCAGTGGGCCGTCGGCATCTACTCGCTGTTGTTCGCCACCGCCCTGTTCCTGGCCGGCGCCCTCGGCGACCGCTACGGCCACCGGACGATCCTGATGCTCGGCCTGCTGGTCTTCGGCATCGCCTCGGCCTGGGCCGCGTGGGCCACCGATCCGGTCGGCCTGATCCTCGCCCGCGCGACGATGGGTCTCGGTGGCGCGCTGATCATGCCCACCTCGATGGCGATCATCGGCTGGACCTTCCCGCCCGAGCGCCGAGCCGGCGCGATCGCGATCTGGTCGTCCTCGGCCGGTGTCGGCGTCGCCGTCGGGCCGGTCCTCGGCGGCGTGCTGATCGACCACTTCTGGTGGGGATCGGTCTTCACGATCAACCTGCCGATCGTCGTGTTCGGCCTGATCGGCGCCGCCGTCGTCCTGCCGAACCCGCGCAGCCCGCAGCGTCGTCGCCTCGACCCGCTCGGCCTCGGCCTGTCCACGCTCGGGCTGCTCGGCCTGTCGTACGGCTTGATCGAAGGCGGTCACCAAGGCGGCTGGGACCGCTGGCAGGTCTGGGCGAGTATCGGTGCGGGCCTGCTGCTGCTCGCCGGCTTCCTGTTCTCCGAGGCACGTGAGCACGAGCCGAGCTTCGACCCGCGCCTGTTCCGCAACCGCCGGTTCGCGGCCGGCAACTTCGCGCTCGCCGCGGTCTTCCTGACGCTCACCGGGCAGAGCTTCTACCTGGCGTTCTACCTGCAGGGCGCGCGCGGCATGAGCGCGTTGGACGCCGGCCTGATGTCGTTGCCCGGGGCAATGGGCGTGATCGTCGGCGCACCGCTCGGCGCCCGGCTGGCGGCCCGCTTCGGCGTCGCCAAGGTCTCGGGTACGGCGGTCCTCACGCTCGCGGCCTGCTTCGCGCTCAACCTCACGTACGACGTCGGCACGTCGCTCGTGGCGATCGGGATCATCGGCGGGATCGCCGGTCTCGCGATCGGCCTGACCGTCGCGCCGACGACCGCGGCCGTGATGGCGACGCTGCCGATGGACCGGATCGGCGCCGGCTCCGCGGTCAGCAACGCACTGCGCCAGGTCGGCAGCGTGCTCGGCGTCGCCGTCCTCGGGACCGTCGTGTCGTCGACGTACCAGCACCGGATCGCTCCCGAGCTGACCGGTCTGCCGAACCCGGAAGCCATCGGTACGTCGGCCGAGGCGACCCGGCACGCGGCCGGCGTGCTGCACCGGCCGGACCTGGTGCAGGCCGCGAACGACACCTTCGTGCACGCGATGCACGTCGCCGCTCTCGTCGCGGCAGGCATCGTCCTCGTCGGCGCGGTCGTGCTCGCGGCAGCGTTCCGGATCCCCAGGCCATCACAATCCGCGGATCCGGAAGGAGCCACGCCGGAGCGCGCAGGCATCGGGTGATTGTGATGGCCTGGGGATCCGGAGGTACGGCGGCAGCGTCAGGCGCCGCCGCCGTACCCGGCCTCACTTCCGGAACTGGCGGGCGCCCGCGTAGTTGCAGCGGTCCCAGAAGATCACGCGGTCGTCGGGGTTCGAGGCCCACTCGCCGCGGCAGAGGTACCCCTCCAGGAGCGTGTTCTCGTCGTACGAGTTGAGCGTGCAGTTCACGCCGGACGTGTCGGCGCCGGTGCTGTCCCAGCAGGCGACGCCGCTCGCGACGCCCGGGCGGTGCACGAACAGCAGCAGCGAGTGGCCGTCGGCCTCCTGGTCGTTGACGTGCATGACGTTGCCGGTGTCGGTGTAGCTCGCCGTGCCGATGTTGTTCCCGTCGGCCTTCTCCCACAGCCACGTCACCGCCGCGCTGGCCTGCGTCGCGGTCAGCGTCACCAGTGCGGCGGTCGTGGCCAGTGCGGCTCCCACCCGTGTGATCGTTCGCATCTCGTCATCCCCTTTGCTGAGACTGCCCGGACCCAGGCGGGGGCCCGGTGCGGGCTCAGCGTCGCCGGGACGCGTCGAGCGCGGCGAAGCGGTTGCAGGTTCCTGCAACCGCGCGGTCCTCGACGGCCTGCATCCGGGCGTACCGGACCCCGGCCGCGAACCGGGTGGTGACGTCCAGGACCTCCAGCAGCCGGGCCACCTCGTAGCGCACGGTCCGGACGCTCACCCCGAGTTGCTCGGCGATCTCCTCGTCGGTGCGGCCGCACTCGAGTTCCTTGGCGATCACCCGCTGGCGCGCGGTCAGCTCGCCGATCCGCTCACGGAACTCGGACGCGCGCACGGCGGTCTCGCGGACGGCGCGCAGGTACTGGCCGGTCGCGTTCACCGCCTCCAGACAGCGCAGCACCATCAGGCTCCTCCGGCTGTCCACCACCGGCCCTTCGACGACGACCCGCTCGCGGTCCAGCAGCTTCACCTGCAGCGCACCGTCGGCGAGGTGGTACGGCATGTCCTCGGCTCCGATGATGAAGTCGGTGACCTGATCCGCGCCGCCGCTGATGTCGAAGTAGCTGGTCATCCGCTGGCCGCCGTCGATCAGCTTCTGGTTGAACGCGTGGCTCTGCCGGAACCCCTGCAGCGTCTGGCACCGCGTCGACGTGACCGCGACCAGCTCCTCGGACCGCCGGCACTGGTCCTGCAACCAGTCCCGCAACGCGTCGGAGTCGTCCCCGAAGACCTCGACCTCCGCCGTGCCGTGACCCGCGAACCACTCGTCGCAGCTCCGGGCTCGTACGACCTGCAACCGCAGTGATGCGTCCAGCACCACCTGACGACTCGCCGCATGACTCATCCCCACCCCCGCTCCCCGGGCGCGATCGTCTCATGTACGGCGGGTTAGCGCACGCCTCCGCTACGCATTCAGTTCCAGGGGGACGGCGGAGGCGGGGGTACGACGGCAGGCCGGTCCTCGCACCAGGTCGCGCCGGTCCAGCCGCCGTCGTTGCCGCCGAGCAGCCGGACGTCGAACTCCGGCGGGCCGTCGAAGTGGAACGTGCCGCAGTTGTTCACGAACGGCGCCCCGACGTTGCGGGCGTCGACGTTCTCGAACGTCGCCCAGCCGCCGACCCGGGCGTTCACCACGTTGGTCCCGGTGCCGTCGACCTTGATGTCGCGCACGGTCACCCCGGTGATCGCGTAGTCGTCCTTCACCGGCCAGTCGACGACGAACATCATCGCGTTGTACGTCGAGTCCAGGAACGAGCTGTCGGTGATCTCGATCGACGCGGACATCGTGGACTGCAACGCGTACAACCAGATCGCGCCGAGGCCGATGTCCCAGTTGAGATCGCGCGGGCCGCCGCGGACGGTGGTGTTGCGGGCGAAGGTCAGCGTGCCCTCGAACGGCGTCGCGCCGAACCGCGAGCCGGCGTGCAACGTGCTGCCCTCGCGGATCGGATCGGCGACCAGGTTGTCGGTGACGGCGTTGTCGCGGCCGCCGTAGATCGCGATGTTGTTCGCCAGCACCGGCGTCTGCACGGTGTTGTGGTCGTAGACGTTGTTGTGGTTCGCCAGCCCGGCGGGGTTGGCCTCCGACCACATCGCGAGCCCGTCGTCGCCGCTGTTGCGGACGAAGTTGTCGGTGGCGCGGACGTTCGACACCCCGAGGTGCAGGTTCATGCCGTCGGCGATCGCGTCGGTGACGACGTTGTTGCGGATCAGCAGGCCGTCCAGCGGCCCGTCGAGCCAGATGCCGACCTTGGTGTGGTGCAGGTACAGGTTCTCGATCGTGGAGCCGCCGCCGATCGCGCCGCCGATCCCGTTCACCTGGTCGGTGTCGATGCGCTCTCGGACGTCGCTCTCGATCGCGAAGTCCGACAGGTGTACGGCGGTGCTCCCGCCGTCCGCGGCGTACTTGCCGTAGAAGCCGGGCGCGCTGTGCACGGACTTGTCCGGGGCGGGCTCCGCGAGCGGCAGGACGCGGCCCTTGATGATCGTCCACCAGTTCCCGGCGCCGCGGATCGTCACCCGGTCGACGACGATATGCCGGTTCACCTGGAACGTGCCGGCGGGGATGAACACCGACCAGCCGATGCGCTGGGCGGCCGCGATGGTGCGTTCGATCGCGGGCGCGGCGTCCCGGCGGCCGGTCGGGTCGGCACCGAACAGCCGGACGTCGAGGGACTTCCCGGGCTGCTTCAACGGCGCGTCGACCAGCTCGAAGTCCGCGACGTCGAGGACGGTCCAGGCGGCGGGCGTGGTCCGCGGTACGGCGAAGCGGACGCGGTCACCGGCCCGGTACGTCCGGTCCAGCAGCACGCGCTGCTCGTCGTAGAAGTGGTTCGGGCGGAACGGCTTCGCGACCGGGTCCGGTTCGGGCTTCCACCAGCCGGGGATCGGGTCGACGTTCGGGTCGTTCGAGAACGGATACATCCCGTACAGCCAGGCGTACTGCGAGGTCAGCGTCATGGTCTGCTTGCGCTTCCCGTTGACGGTCACGTCCAGCGGTGCCGTGATCCCGCCGCCGGCCGGTGCGTCCGGGATGCTGTACCGCAGCGTGAAGGCGTTCGCGGGCTGTGTCAGCGTGAACTCGACGTACTGCTTGGGCTGCAGCCGCACGGCGGTTCGCCCGGAGGCCTCGGCCGGAAGCGTGTACGCATCCCGCCCCGGGCCGATCTTCTCGCCGGTGAAGGCGGCGTTCTCCGCCTCCTGCTCGACGAACGGTACGTCGGCGCCGCGGCCGGTCACGAGCGCCGGGTCGAGCCCGGCCCGGGTGATGCGTGGGGCCGGGGCAGCGGCGGCCGGCTGGATGGTGAGTGTGGCACCGAGGAGCGCGGTGGTCAGCGCGACCGCGAGCAGCTGTGAACGGGACATTGGCGGATCCCCTCCGGACGAAGTGTCTGGAGGTTATGCAGCCGACGCTCGGCGCGCAAGATCTCGACAGGTCAGAGAAATTTCCGGACCATGAAGACGTCGACCGGATCCTCGTTCTCGACGACGAAGCCGTGCCGCTCGTACAGCTTGCGGGCCGGGCTGCCTTGCAGAACGTTCAGCTTGACGGTCGCGCGTTCCGCGTCGGCGGTGGTGAGCACGGTTCCCAGGACGGCGGTGCCGAGGCCCCGGCCCTGGTGGCGTGGGCTCAGGTAGAAGTGCTCGAGCCACCGGACGTCGGCGGTCGCCGGGCGGACGCTGACGGAGCCCGCGAATTCGCCGTCGACCTCGATGATCTGGGTGTGCTCGGGCGCGTAGGCGTCGCGCAGGCGCTGCCGGACGCGGTGTTCGTCGTACCGGCCGAGGCGTTCCAGGTCCGGGCGCATGACGACCGCGCGGAGCTCGGCGAGCTCTTCGAGGTCCTCGTGCGTCGCGGGCCTCAAGGTCCAGTTCATGGCAGTTCCGGTTGGGGGTCGGGGCGCAGGGCGCGCAGCCAGAGTTCGGTCTGGGCGATGTGGGCGGAGGCGGCGGTCGCGGCGGCCGCGGGATCGCGAGTGGTGATCGCGTCCAGGATTTCCCGGTGGCCGCGGTCGCTGGTCCGCTTGATCGCGTCGAAGTCCACGCCCGGCTCGAAGATCCGGTAATGCCCGCCGCGACCGCGGATCACGCCGGTGAGCGCGGTGACGGTCGAGTTTCCGCCGGCGGTGCAGATCGCGCCGTGGAACTCGGCGTCGAGGTGCTGGATCTCGGTCGCGTCGGTGGTCGACTCGAGCCGGTCGAGGATCGCGCCCAGCCGCTGGGCCAGCTCCGGGTCCTGCCGGGCCGCCGCGGCGGCGGTGGCATGCGACTCGAGCACGCGGCGTACCTCGAGGAGTTCGAGGACGCCTTCGAGCGGGATCAGCTCGACCGACAGCGAGAACCTGCTGATGATCGCGGCCGGGTCCAGCGCCGAGACATAGGTGCCCGACCCGTGCCGGGACTCGATCACGCCGAGCGCGCCGAGCGACCGCACGGCCTCCCGCAGCGAGCTCCGGGACACCCCCAGGTGGTCGCACAACTCGGGCTCCGGCGGGAACTTCGCCCCCGGCCCGAGCTCCCCGGACGCGATCATCTGCCGCAACCCGGCCAGCGCCTTGTCCGTAGCAGCCATCCCCTCACCTCCTCACGAAGCGTAAGTCATCAGACCATTTCCGACACATTCTGCCTGCTCTCCGCCTACGTTCCCGCGTCATGGCGGCAATTCATCAGATGTTTGCGCGCAGGAACTCCGGCAGATCACTGGTTCGCCAGCGCCGCGCCGCCAACTGCCCGGACGGCGTCCCGCCGGTCACCCAGACGGTCGTCATCCCGCGCTCGTACGGTGCGGTCAGGTTCACCTCGAGGTCGTCGAACATCGCGGCGCGGGCCGGGTCGATCCCGAAGGCTGCCAGGAACGCATCCAGGCTCGCGGCGTACGGCTTCGGGATCAGCTCGGCCGCGAGGATGTCGAAGACGCCGTCGACACAGCCGGTCAGCCCGAGCCGTCCGAGCACCTGGTCCGCGTGGTACGCCGACCCGTTCGTGTACACGTACCGCGGGCCGCGCAGCCCGCCGAGCACCTCCGCCAGCACCGGATCGGGACCGAGGACCGAATAGTCGATCGTGTGCTCCCACGCGAGGTAGTCGTGCGGATCGATCGAGCGCGTGGTCATCAGGCCGCGCAGGGTCGTGCCGTGGTCGGCGACGAGCTGCTTCTGCAGCCGGAGCGCCTCGGTTTCGTCGGTGCCGAACAGGTTGGCGAAGTAGGCACGGATCCGGACGTTCATCTGGTCGGCCAGACCGACCTGCGGCTGGTACAAGGTGTTGTCGAGATCCAGCACCCAGGTGTCGATGTCCGCCAGCATCAGGCAAGCGTAGGTGACACACTGGGGACGTCATCGACGGGAGGACACCACCCATGCCCCAGAGGCCGACTGCGCTCGTCACCGGACCGGCGACCGGGATCGGCCGGGCGTTCGCGGACAAGCTGGCGCGGGAGGGCTACGACCTGGTGCTGGTGTCGCGGGACGAGGCGCACCTCAAGGAGGTCGCTGCCGAGGTCACGCGGCTGCACGGTGTCGAGTGCGAGGTGCTGGCCGCCGACCTGACCGACGCGGCCGACCTGGCGCGGGTCGAGGAACGCTTCCGCACCGGGCCGATCGAGGTGCTGGTGAACAACGCCGGCTTCGGGCAGAAGAAGCCGTTCTGGGAGAACCCGATCGAGGTCGAGGAGAAGCAGTTCGACCTGCTCGTCCGCGTCGTCCTGCGGCTGACCCACGCCGCCGTCCAGCCGATGATCGAGCGCGGCTCGGGCGCGGTGGTCAACGTGTCCTCGGTGGCCGGGTTTCTGCAGCGCAACATCTACAGCGCGCACAAGGCCTGGGTGACGAGCTTCTCGGCCGGCCTGGCGACCGGCCTGCACGCCCAGGGCGTCGCGGTGATGGCGTTGTGCCCCGGCTTCGTGCACACCGAGTTCCACGAGCGGATGGGGATGGACAAGTCGCTCATCCCGTCCTTCCTGTGGCTCGACGCGGCCGACCTGGTCGACGAGGCCTGGAAGGACCTGATGCGCGGCAAGGCGATCTCGATCCCGAGCCGCCGCTACAAGCTCGTGGTGCTCGCCGCCCGCTTCACACCGCGGGCCCTGATCGCCCGCGTCTCTACCGTCGGCCTGGACGGCCGCCGCCGCTCCTGAGCAGTCGCCGCTCCGCAGAGCCGCGCAGGTCGGCCGGAATTCTGGTTTGAACAGGTACAAGGGCGGCCGTGCCCGGGCCGTTGGTCCCTGGGTACACATGGTGACTACCTGTGATGGTTCTGCTAGTCGCGCACTTCAGGGACCGCCGGGGAGACGGTGCGGGTGCGCCGTGGGGGACCGGTGGGGCGTGGTCCTCCACTGGCGACAGGGGGAGCCACGATGCCTTTCACCGATGCCGTACGCCGTTGGCGCCGCGGCCGATCAGCACTGCGGCGTCGTGCCGCAGCGACCGTCGCCGTCCTCGTCGCGCCGACGGCTCTGACGCTCGCCGTCGGACCCGCGGCCATCGGCGGGTCCGGTCTCACGGTCTCCGCGACGGTGGCCACGAACGGTACGACGACCTTGACCTACCGTGCCGTGGCGACGCGAGCTGGCACGCTGCGCGACATCACCGTGTCGATCCCGCGCGGCTCGACCGGCCGGATCACGTCCGTCAACGGCACCGTCAGCACGGTTGCGTCCGGCGTCCTGCGGTGGACACCCAGCAAGAAGATCGCTGTTGTGGTGGGCAGCCGCTTCGCGATCCCGTTCTACGGGGTACGGCTGCCCAGCGGCGGGCCGTGGACCCTGGGCCTGAAGGCGACGAGTACGACCGGAGTGGTCCTCTCCTCCAGCATCGGAACCCTGACCCGCCCGCCGGACGCGAACGTGCGCATCACGGCGAGCAACCCGATTCCGGGTCAGCGAACAGACCTCTCCTACGCCGGCACCGTCACACGTGCGGGCGTGCTCTCCGCAGTCCGGATGCAACTTCCCGCCGGCGCCACGGGGCGGGTGACGAGCGCCAACGGGACGCTGTCGACCTCCGGCTCGTTCGCGACCTGGACGCCGCAGGTGCCGTTGAGCGTCGGTGCCGGCGCGCGACTCTCGATCCCGATCTACGGAGTCTTGCTGTCCAGGTACGGCGGCCTCCTGCAACTCGGGATGTCGGCCTCGACCTCGACCGGCGTCGTCCTGATGTCCGGAGCCGGAACGCTGACCCTGATCGCCCCGCCGGCTCCGATGCCGGCCGTTCCGGTTGCCGCGTTCGCCCCGATCCCCGCGGGCTGTCCCTCCGGCTGGCCGACGACGGTCGCCGAGAACGCCAAGCCCGGGACCGGTCAGTGGGTCATCCCGAGCACGATGAACGGCGCGTTGTCGGCCTACCTGACCAAGGTGTCCGCGACCTGCGGTGACACCGTCGACCTCAAGGTCACCTCGGGCAAGCCGGTCAGCGTCGTCGCCTACCGAATGGGGTACTACCAAGGACTCGGCGCGCGCGAGATCTGGCGCCAGGAGGGTATTCCGACCGTGGTGCAGCCCGCGCCAACGACCGGTGGTACCGCCAACGGTCACCCGTTGCGGATGACGTCGGCGGCCAGTTGGTCGAAGACGTTGAGCATCCCGGTGACCAAGGACTGGGTGCCCGGCCCCTATCTGGTCAAGATCAGCGACGGCACATCCGCGGCGTACGCACCGCTGACGGTCCGGGACGACACCGGGACCAAGCACGACCTGCTCATCCAACAGGCGAACACCACCTGGGAGGCGTACAACAGCTGGGGTGGTGTGAGCTTCTACAGTGGTCTGGACGTCGGCTCCGGCCGGCTGACGTTCGACAGGCCGTACGCGGAGGGGCAAGGCTCGGGCCAGTACCTGCCGTTGGAGCAGGGTCTGGTGTTCTGGGCCGAGTCCAAAGGGCTGGACGTCACCTACTGGACCGACAACGACCTGGATCAGTTCGGTGGTCAGCTGCCCGCGCGGGCCGGAACCATCTACCTGCCCGGCCACGACGAGTACTACTCGCTGCCGATGCGAGCCGCCCTGAGCCAAGCGATCACGCGGGGCGTCAACGTGGCCAACCTCGGCGCCAACGCGGCGTTCCGGCGCATCACGTTCACTGACGGAACTCGCCGGGCTTGGGACATCGATCGCTACACGGCCGGCTTCGACTCGACAATCTGGCGCTACCTGGGCGACGGGTACGCGTCCCAGCCGCTGCTCGGGGCGGAGTACATCTGCGCCGACCTGGGCAACAGTTTGACCACCGGCAGCAGCTGGCTGTTCAGCGGGATCGCGGCCGGCACCGCCGTACCCGGGTTCCTTGCCGGCGAGATCGACTACGTCTGGCCCGGGCTGTACCGGCACCCCGGCCTGAGCATTGTTGCCAGCGGCACCGGAATCTGCCGGACGAACGGACGCGCGGCGCCGGTGCACATGACCACCTACACCGCGCCGTCCGGGGCCCGGGTGTTCAACGGCTCGTCGTTCGCCTACGGCTGCTTCCTGGTCCGCAGGTGCCCGACGAACTGGAACGTCCCGGTCCCGTCGACGGCATCGCAGCAGGCCGTGGCGACGATTGGCGAACATCACCGAGTGGGTCGGCCGGGGGACGATCCAGGTTCCGGATCCTCGAGCCGCCGCGCTACGGGTCGGTGTTCCCAAGGAAAAGATTGCCATCGACAATGACGATGACTGACCGGCCTCCGCCTTCACAGCTTCTCGGCGACCTCGGTGAGGACGGCGAGGGTGGCGGTGATCAGGGGGTGGTCGGCGCGGCTGGCGCGGACCGCGGCGTAGACGCGGCGGGTCGGGGCGGGCTCGGTGAGGGGGCGGGTGAGTGCGAGCGTCGACTCCGGTACGGCGAGGCGCGGGACGAGGGAAACACCGCCGCCGGCCGCGACCAGGGCGGCGACGGCGCGGAAGTCGTCGGACTGGTGGACGATCCGCGGCTGGAAACCCGCCTGCTCACAGGCGAGCAGGACGACGTCGCGGATCGGGTTGCCGGGCGCGGTCATCACCCAGTCGTCGTGGGCGAGCATGCTCAGCTCGAGCGGCTCCCGGTCCGCGGCCGGATGCGCCGGCGGCAGGACCGCGACGAACGGCTCGGCGTACAAGGGGATCCGGGCCAGGCGGCGGTCGTCGGGACGCGGTGAGCCGCGGTGCTCGACCGCGATCGCGAGGTCGGCGTCGCCGTCGAGCAGGTGGGTGATGCCCTGGTGGCCCTCGGCGTCGCGGACGACCAGGTCGAGGCCGGGGCTGGTCTCGCGGAGCCGGGTCAGCGCCGGTGCCACCAGCAGCGTGATCGCGGTCGCGAACGCGACCACGCGGACCTCGCCGTTGGCGCCGTTCGCGTGCAGCCGCATCGCGTCCTCGGCCCGCTCGACCTCGGCGAGGATGGTGTCGGTGTGGGCCAGCAGCAGGCGGCCCGCCGAGGTGATCGCGACCCGGCGGCCGCGGCGTTCGAGCAACTCCTGGCCGACCTCGGACTCCAGCGCGGCGAGTTGCTGTGAGACCGCCGAGGGCGTCAGGTGCAGCACCTCGGCGGCCGCGGTCACAGTCCCGTGGTCAGCAAGCGCGCGCAACACCCGCAGCCGTCGTACCTCGATCACGAACCTCAGCTTCGCACAGGTCGGTCGGGACGAGCTTCAGTGCGACAGCCGGCGGTGCCGGCACGCGCCGCTCGCGCCAACGGCGGACGGCGTCGCGGATCGGGTGGCGTTTCGGGACGAAGGGACGCAACGGGGCGTGAGGCATCGCGGAGTGGGTCTGTTCGTGGATCGACTTGATGACGGTGAATGGCACGTACTGCACGGTGGTTCCTTTCGACACCTCGACAGTAGGAACCGGAGCATTGATACGTCCAATGAAAGTTCTGCGCGGACTTGATGTGTCTGGTGCATGATTGAGGCCATGGAACTGCGGCAGCTCAGATCGTTCGTGGTGGTGGCCGAGGAGCTGAACGTCGGGCGGGCGGCCGTCCGGCTGCACCTCACCCAGCCGTCGTTGAGCCGGCAGATCGCGGCGCTCGAGCACGATCTGGGCGTGGAGCTGTTCGCCCGGGTGAAGCGCCGGTTCGTGCTGACGTCCGCGGGGGAGACGTTCCTGGCCGATGCGCGGGACCTGCTGCGGCGGTCCGACGAGGCCGTCCGGACGGCGCAGCGGACGCAGCGCGGTGAGCTCGGGACATTGCGGCTGCGGTTCGTGCAGTCCGCGACGTTCGAGGTGCTGCCGCGGCTGCTGGGCGCCTTCCGGCAGGCGTACCCGGAGGTGGTGCTCGACCTGGAGTCGTGGACGACCCTGCGGCAGACCGAGGCGTTGCGCGACGGGCGGATCGACGTGGGGCTGCTACGGCCCAGCACGCCCGCCGGTGCGAGCGCCGTCGTCCAGCTCGCGCCGAAGCTGACGTCGCGGGTGGTTGCCGAGGACGCGTTGGTGGTCGCGTTGCCGGCACAGCACCGGCTGGCGCGGCGGAAGCGGTTACGACTGGCCGACCTCGCCGAGGAGCCGTTCGTCTTCTACGCGCGGCCGAGCGGGCCGGCAGTGCACGACACGATCGTCGGGTACTGCCGCGCCGTCGGCTTCACGCCGCGGATCGAGCAGGAGGCGGCCGACGTCCAGACGATCGTGTCGCTGGTCGCGGCCGGGCTCGGCGTCTCGCTGCTGATCGGTCCGACGCCGCCGTCCAACCCCGACGCGGTCGTGTACCGCGAGTTGTCCGACGACCTGCCACGCTGGCAACTCTCCGTAGCCTGGTCCCCGGACAACCGCTCCCCGGCCCTCGCCCGCTTCCTCGAACTCGTTTAGCCGAACACGTCCGGGTCGCCGCCGGTCCGGACGCCGGTCTCCAGGTCCGCGATCGCGGCCATGTCGTCGTTGTCCAGCCGGAAGTCGAAGACCTCGAAGTTCTCCTTGATCCGGCTCGCCGTGACGGTCTTCGGGATCACCACGTTGCCGAGCTGCAGGTGCCAGCGGATCATCACCTGGGCGGCCGACTTGCCGTACTTCGCGCCGATCGTCGCGAGCACCGGGTTCGCCAGCAGCTCGCCGGAGGCCAGCGGGCTCCACGCCTGCGTGACGATGTCGTTCTCGGCGTTGAACGCGCGCAGCTCGTCCTGCGGCAGCGCCGGGTGCAGCTCGATCTGGTTCACCGCCGGCCGGATCGTGGTCTCCTCGAAGATCCGCCGCAGCGCGGGCTCGTGGAAGTTCGACACGCCGATCGCGCGGACCCGCTTGTCGGCGTACAGCTGCTCGAACGCCTTCCAGGTGTCGACGTACAGGTCCCGCTGCAGCGACTGCCAGTGGATCAGGTACAGGTCGACGTACTCGAGGCCGAGCTTGGCCAGGCTCTGGTCGAACGCCTTCAGCGTGCTGTCGTAGCCCTGGTCGGAGTTCCACAGCTTGGTGGTGATGAACAGCTCGTCACGCGGGATGTCCGACGCGGCGATCGCGCGGCCGACGCCTTCCTCGTTCCCGTAGATCGCGGCGGTGTCGATGTGCCGGTAGCCGGTCTCGAACGCCGTCGTCACGACCTCGGTGACGATCGAGTCCTCGACCTGCCAGACCCCCAGGCCCAGCTGCGGGATCTCGACGCCGTTGTCCAGAGTGATGGAGGGGACTGTGCTCATCCACCCATTCCACCCGGCAAAGGGTTTCTGGCCCAGTCATCCGACATGTGACAACAACCTCATTAACCGGTAGTAACCACCTCGTAGGACTTGGCATCGGGCTCCAGGAAGCGGAGCAGCCCGGCGCCCTCCCGCTCCAGTTCGGCCTGCGTCTTCTTCAGCATCCGGCCGAACGGCGCGAGCGTGAGAGTGGCCACACCACGCTTCTTCTCGGTCGTCCACAGCCCGGCGACCAGGCCGTCCACGGTGTACGTCGCCTTGACCCGGAGGTTCTTCGTGAACACGGCCGGCTTGTGCTCGTCGGCGATGATCCGCTCGCGTTTCGCGTGCGACAGCAGCACGTTGTCGAACTCCGGCAGGAACCGCACCGGCGCCGGCGTCTCCGGATCGGGGCGGGGCGCGTCGGGTACGTCGTACAGCGTCTTGCCCGCTTCGTCCGTGAAGGTCTCGAGCTCGAGCTCGTCGAACAACGGCTTCGCCTTCTGCAGCCCCGACCAGGTCTGGAAGTCCGCGGGGGTGGCCGGTCCGAAGGCCTGCAGGTACCGCGTGACGAGCTCCTTCGTCTGGGCGCGGCGGTGCAGCTTCTTCCCGATCCACTCCTCGGCCGGCGTGAACTTGGAGTTCGCCGCCCAGGACCAGCGGACATCCGTTGGGTACACCACCAAGGGCACCAGCATCCGCGTGCAGAACCCGAGCGCGCGCTCGTTCACGTCCGGGAACTGCTGCTGCAACGCGTCCCGCACCTCGGTGAACGTCAGAGGCTCCTTCGCGAGCAACTTCTCCGCCGCGGCAACGACCTTCTCCGGCTCCAGCCCGGCGCCACGATCGCCGAGCACCTTCAAGCCGGCCTCGAGCACCGGCGCGACCGTCACCCGGAACCGCAGGTAGTCCGCCGCGGTCACCAGATGCAGCGTCCCGCGGAACAGCGTGCCCCGCACGACGTCCCGCTCCTGGACGGCGCGATCCAGCTCGGACTCCTCGAACCCGTCGATCCGCGACCACAACCCGACGTACGGATGCTTGGCCTCCTGACCCTGCATCCCCACCAGCCGGCCCACCACGTCGACGGCCGGCACCGCTTCCCTGTCCAGCAGAAGCTGCCGCGCCAATGTCGCCCGGTTGACCGCCCGCCCGCTCATCACCGCCATGCACGCATCTTCGCGTACGGCGCCGACAAGTTCAGCTGTAGTCCTTCTCGTCGTACTTCGGGAGGCCGAGAAGCCGGCGGATCTGCGCGGACGGGGCCTTGCCGCCCGCGGCCGTGGCGAGCTTCAGGTGGTCCGCCATCTCCGACTTGCTCTCGCTGGCCGCGACCTCGAGCCAGTGCGGGCGCGCGGCCGCGTCCGCCTTCGCCAAGGCGCGCATCTGCGTCGAGACCCGGGCCGGCCAGACAGTCGACCGCAGCGCGGTGTACTCGGCGAGGTTCGCCGCGGCCACCGCCTTGGCCCGGTTCTGCAACGTCGCGAGGGACATGTTCTCGTTCGCGGCCTTCTCGAACCGCTCGAGCGCCACGTTGTACGCCCGGGTGACCTGCAGGTACTTCGCACCGGCAGCGGCCACCGTCATCGCCGACGGCGACGACCGCACGATAGGAACACTCCGCGCCGGGGTCGGCGGCGCGTAGGCCCCACCCGGCGCCGACGGAGTCACAGAAGGCGCACTCGACAACGCCGGCGACGGCGCCGTCACCCCCGTCCCGGCATCGGCCCCGCATCCGGCCACACACGTCAAACACAGCACCCCGACAACGGCCAGCATCTGGCGCATAAAGCTCCTCACCCAGTGCGAACCGGACAACCCTAGCGGCGACGGCCGTCCTTCGCGCCCCGGCCCCTGAATCGTTCGGTTCCCGTGGATCTCGCCCTTCGCGGATGATCCCGAGCGGTCACTGCAGGTGCGATCTTGCTCCTGGAAGACCCGAGCGAACGAGGGAGCAGGAGTCATGGCCTTTGACACCTTCATGGCCTACGTCGGCGTGTACGACGACGTCGCCGACGCGGAGGCGGATTACCAGCTCGTCAAGGAGCTGCACACCAAAGCCAATCTGATCGACGCGTACGACGCGGCCCTCATCGAGCGTCGCGAGGACGGGAAGGTCAAGATCAGCAAGAAGCACGAGACACCGACCCGGGCCGGCGGGGTCCTGGGTGGCGGCGTGGGGCTGGCCACCGGCCTGGTCGTCGCGCTGTTCCCGTTCGCGGCGATCGGCGGCGGGTTGCTCGCGGCCACGACCGCGGGCGGAGCCGTCCTGGGCGCGGTCGCGGGACATGCCTCCGCGGGGATGAGCCGGAGCGACCTGAAGGAGCTCGGCGAGAGCCTCGACGCCGGCCAGGCCGGGCTGGTGGTCGTCGGCGTGTCCGACATGGGCGCCAAGATCGAAGCGTCGATGAAGCACGCGAAGAAGAAAGAGGCGAAGGAGATCAAGGCCGACGCCGACGCCATCGAACGCGACGCCCGGGCCGCGGGCGCTGCCCCTGCGGCCGGTTAGCCGAACGCGGGCGGGGGCGCAGTGGCCAGGCGAGCGGGATCCGGCAGCGCCGGATGGTTGCCGTTGATGGTGCGGATCGCCGGGCTGGCGCTGACGGCCCTGCTCCTCGGTTCCTGTGGAGGGAACGGAGACGTCAACCTGCCCTCTCCGACGGTGACGCGCACCGCGAGCGGGTTGCCGTCCCCCACAGCGACGGTCCCGGAACCGACCCGCACGCCGGCGTCCGCGGAACCCAGTCGGACGCCGGCGTCGCCGGAGGTCCCGGAGCGAACCCGTACGCCGGAAGACACCGAGTCGCCGTCCCCGCCTGCTCCCACCCGGACGTCTGCGCCGGCGCAGGCGGAGCCGAGCCCCACCAAGTCGTCGGTGATCGTGGTGGCCCCGACGCCGACGCAGACGGCGCCGCGCACCTCGCCGACGCAGACGGCGCCGCGCACCTCGCCGACGGAGACGGCGCCGCGCACCTCGCCGACGGAGACGGCGCCGCCCACCTCGCCGACCCGGACAGCGGCCACGTCGGCGCCGACGGCCTCGCCGTCCGTGCAGCCGTCGTCGTCCGAGTCGAGCGGCCCGCCTTCATGGCTGTGGTGGGTGCTCGCAGCCGTCGTCGTGCTCGCGCTCGTCATCGGTGTTCTGCTGCTGGTGCGGTCGCGCCGCCGTGCCAAGTTCTGGCGCGACGACCTCGCATCCGCCGAGGGCGAGGTGGCGTGGTTCGCCCGCAGTCTCATCCCCGAACTCCGCCGGCTGGGCTCGCCGGCCGAAGTCGCCGGCGGCTGGAACATCGCAGCGAGCCGGATCACCGCGGTGGAGGACAAGCTGACCGCGCTCGAGCCGTCGGCCCCGGACGATGCCGCGCAGAACCGCGCCCGTTCGCTGCGCGACGCCGTACGAACGGCGCGCGGACGCATCGACGGCCTGCTGACATCGCCCGGCCCGGTCCTCGTGTCGCAGGGCCTGGACGCGGTGGCCGCCGACCTCGAGCAGGCCTTGCGGCCGCCGGCGCCCCCGTTGGACTGAGTCAGCCCGCGAGGGCGTCCCGAGCCTCGATGAACGCCGCGATCGCGGTTTCGACGTCCTGGGTGGAGTGCGCCGCCGACAACTGGACGCGGATGCGTGCCTTGCCCTGCGGCACGACGGGATACGAGAACCCGATCACGTAGATCCCGAGGTCGAGCAACTTGTCCGCCAGCCGCCCGGCTTCCGCGGCGTCGCCGATCATCACCGGGGAGATCGGGTGGTCGCCGGGGAGGACGTCGAAACCGGCCTCGGTCATCTTGGTCCGGAAGAGCTTGGTGTTGGCCGCGAGCTTGTCGCGCAGGTCGCTCGACCCGCCGATCAGCTCGAGCGCCTTCAGCGACGCGGCGGTGACCGACGGCGCCAGCGAGTTCGAGAACAGGTACGGACGGGAGCGCTGCCGGAGCAGTTCGACGATCTCCCGGCGGGCGGACACATAGCCGCCGGACGCGCCGCCGAGGGCCTTGCCGAGGGTGCCGGTGACGATGTCGACGCGGTCCTTCACGCCGAACAGCGACGGCGTACCGGCGCCGTCCGGGCCGACGAAACCGACCGCGTGCGAGTCGTCGACCATCACCAGCGCGTCGTACCGCTCGGCCAGGTCGCAGATCTCGTCGAGCGGCGCGACGTACCCGTCCATCGAGAACACGCCGTCGGTCGCGATCAGCCGGTACCGCGCGTCGGCGGCATCCTTCAGCTGGGCTTCCAGGTCGGCCATGTCGCGGTTCTTGTACCGGTACCGGCGGGCCTTCGACAGCCGGACGCCGTCGATGATGCTGGCGTGGTTCAGCTCGTCGGAGATGATCGCGTCCTCGGCGCCGAGCAGGGTCTCGAACAGACCGCCGTTGGCGTCGAAACAGGAGCTGTAGAGGATGGTGTCCTCAGTGCCGAGGAAGGTGCTCAGCGCAGCTTCCAGGTCCTTGTGGATCTGCTGCGTGCCGCAGATGAAGCGCACCGAGGACAGGCCGAAGCCCCACCGGTCGAGGGCTTCCTTGGCGGCCGCGACCACCTCCGGGTGGTCGGACAGGCCCAGGTAGTTGTTGGCGCAGAAGTTCAGCACCTCGTTGCCGGTAGCAACAGAGATCAAGGCCTGCTGGGGTGAGGTGATCACCCGCTCGGACTTGTACAGCCCGGCGTCCCGGATCTCGCCGATGGTCGCCGTCAGGTCGTCCCGCATCCGCCCGAACATCAGTGCTTCTCCTCCAGCGTCTCAGCCGTCCAGTCCATGATCACCTTGCCGCACTGCCCCTGGCGCGCCACGTCGAAGGCGCGCTCGAAGTCGCCGTACCCGAACCGGTGCGTGATCACCGGCGTCAGGTCGAGCCCGCGCTCCAGCATCACCGACATCGAGTACCAGGTCTCGAACATCTCCCGGCCGTAGATGCCCTTGATGGTCAGCATGTTCAGCACCACCGTGCCCCAGTCGATCGCGATCTCGTCCGACGGCAGGCCGAGCATCGCGATCTTCCCGCCGTGGTTCATGTTCGCGATCATGTCCCGCAGCGCGGCCGGCTGCCCGGACATCTCCATCCCGACGTCGAACCCCTCGCGCATCCCGAGGCTCTGCTGCGCCTGCGCGATGGATTCGTCCGCCACGTTCACCGCGTGCGTCACGCCGATCTTCCGGGCCAGGTCGAGGCGGTACTCCGACAGGTCGGTGATCACCACGTTCCGGGCGCCGGCGTGCAGCGCGACCGCGGCGGCCATCACCCCGATCGGGCCGGCGCCGGTGATCAGCACGTCCTCGCCGACGAGCGGGAACGACAGCGCCGTGTGGACGGCGTTGCCGAACGGGTCGAAGATCGCGGCGACGTCGAGGTCGACGGTGCCGTTGTCGTCCTTGTGCACCCAAGCGTTCGTAGCCGGCAGCGCGACGTACTCCGCGAACGCGCCCGGCACGTGGACTCCGAGGCCGCGGGTCTTGATGCACAGGTGCCGGCGTCCGGCGCGGCAGTTGCGGCAGCGGCCGCACACCAGGTGTCCCTCGCCGCTGACCAGGTCGCCGACCGCTACGTCGCGGACCCCGACGCCGATCTCGACCACCTCACCGCAGAACTCGTGCCCGGTGACCATCGGCACCGGCACGTTCTTCTGCGCCCAGTGGTCCCAGCTCTGGATGTGCAGGTCGGTGCCGCACAACCCGGTCCGGAGCACCTTGATCAGGACCTCGTCGGCCTCGATCTTCGGCTCCGGTACGTCCTGCAACCACAGGCCTGGCTTCGCCTCGGCCTTCACGAGCGCCTTCATGCCCACATCGTCGTCCGGGGCAACCATCGGCGTCCATCGACACGTCGTGCACAGCCTTTACAGCCGAACTGCATACTGGGACGTATGCGGGGAGTAGTCAGGCGACTCGGAATCGTGTTCCTGGTGGTCGGGGCCTGGCTGCTCGGTCGCCTTCGGCCACCTGGTGCGCGTGATCAACAAATAGGTGCGCCCCACAGGTGATCTAAGCTCAAGGCTCATGAGCTACGACCGGGACGGACTGCTGGAGCAGGTCAAGAGCAAGGCGATCGTGCACGGGCGGGTGACGCTGGCGTCGGGCAAGGAAGCCGATTACTACGTCGACCTGCGCCGGATCACTCTCGACGCGGCCGCGGCGCCGCTGATCGGACCGGCGATGCTCGAGCTGACCAAGGACCTGGAGTACGACGCGGTCGGCGGGCTGACGCTCGGCGCGGACCCGGTCGCGATGTCGATGCTGCACGCAGCCGCCCAGCAGGGCCGGACGCTCGACGCGTTCGTCGTACGCAAGGCCGAGAAGACGCATGGTCTGCAGCGGCGGATCGAGGGCCCGGACGTGACGGGCCGGCGGGTGCTGGCGGTCGAGGACACGTCGACGACGGGTGGGTCGGTGCTGACCGCCGTCGAGGCGTTGCGTGAGGCCGGTGCCGAGGTCGTCGCGGTCGCGGTGATCGTGGACCGGTCGACCGGGGCGCAGGAGCGGGTCGAGGCGGAGGGTCTGGAGTACCGGTCGGTGTTCGGTCTCGAGGACCTGGGGCTCGGCTGATGCAGAGCAGCACCCTGCTGATCGTCCTACTGGCGATCGTCGTCGGCGTCGGCCTCGCCTGGTTCAACTACTACCGCGCGAAGAAGCGCCGGGAGCTGTTCGCCGGTTTCGCTGCCCAGCACGGCTGGTCCTACGTCCCGGCCAACCACTCGCTGGCCGGGCAGTGGGCCGGTACACCGTTCCGCACCGGCGACAACTGGCGCGTCAAGAACGTGCTGTCCGGGCCGTACAACGGGCACCAGATGGTTGCCTTCGACTACAGCTACCAGACCCACACCACGAACGGGAAAGGCCAGCGGCGGACGACCACCCACAACTTCGGCGTGGTCGTGCTGCAACTGCCGGGCGCGCTGCCGCACCTCGAGGTGACGCACGAGGGGATCTTCGGCGGCGCGGTCGCGAACGCGTTCGGGTTCCGCGACCTCCAGTTCGAGAGCGAGCAGTTCAACCGGGCGTTCCGGGTCAAGGCCGACGACGAACGGTTCGGGCACGCGGTGGTGACGCCGCGGATGATGGAGATGCTGCTCGCCCGCGGCGAGATCGGGTGGCGGGTCGAGGGCAACTCGCTGGTCGGCTGGGACAACGGCGCGCACGACCCGACCGAAGTGCTGAACCGGCTCGCGCTGCTCGAGCAGGTCGTCCTGAACGTTCCGCCGTACGTCTGGCGCGACTACGCAGGCGTCGACCCCCGCCTGCGTTAACCAGCGGGCGGACCCGGCTGGCCGTAGAGTCGCTGTCAGCACTGCCAACTCTCGGGAGCTCGTCATGGTCTGGGTCATCATCGTGATCGTCGCGGTGATCGTCGTTGCGGCGATCATGCTGATCACGTCGTACAACCGGTTCGTCAAGCAGCGGAACCTGATCCAGGAGTCGTGGCGGCAGATCGACGTCGAGCTGCACCGCCGGTACGACCTGATCCCGAACCTGGTCGAGACCGTCCGCGCGTACGCCGCGCACGAGCGGCACGTGTTCGAGGAGGTCGCCCGGCTGCGCACCCAGGCGGTGAATGTGCAGAACACCACCCCCGAGCAGCGGGCGGCGGCGGAGGGTGAGCTGTCCGGCGCGCTGCGTCAGATGATGATCTCGGTGGAGGCCTACCCGCAGCTGCAGTCGAACCAGAACTTCCTCGGCCTGCAGCGCGAGCTGACCGACACCGAGGACCGGATCGCGGCCGGCCGCCGGTTCTACAACGCGAACGTCGGCGACTACAACACCCGGATCGAGGCGTTCCCGTCGAATCTCATCGCGAGCGGCTTCAAGTTCGAGAAGGCCGGCTACTTCGAGGTCAAGGACGAGCAGGTGCGCGCGGTGCCGCAGGTCTCGTTCGGCACCATCGGCTCGGTCGCCGGTGAGCAGGCACCGCCGCAGATGCAGCCGGGGGCGCCGTCGTCGGGACAGATCCACCCGCAGATGCCGGGTGACCAGGGCAACTACCCGCAGCAGCAGATCCCGGGCGGCTACCAGCAGCCGCAGCAGCAGCCGCCGTACCAGGGCCAGCCCGGCCAGTACCCGGGGCAGTACCAGGGAGAGCCACCGGTGGGCGGGCCGCCTGCGGGTTCCCCCGCGCCACAGGACGGTCAGCCGCCATTCACCGGTGGCCAGTAGGCACCGGTCCCCGTAGTCCAGGACCCCCGACCCCGGACTCTCTCCCAGTGCCAGGCCCGGTGTGACGGCGGTCAAGTCGCCACCTCCGGGCCTGTCCTCCCCCCGGTACCTGTGTCAACTGTGCCGCACTGAGATACATCCGGCGTACATCGGCCTTCCCGGCGGGTACCGGCGGATGCCACGATAGGGCGGTTTCCAGAGTGGAGAGGTCGGACGAGTGGACAGTCTGAGGTACGGGATCCTCGGACCTCTGCGGCTCGTCCATGTCCAGGGCCAGCCGCTCAAGGCCGCCAAACCGCGTCAGCTGCTCGCCACGCTGCTGCTGCACCCCAACCGGTTCGTCTCGACCGATCTGATCGCGGACGCGCTCTGGGAGAACACCCCGCCGCGGTCGGCCACAGCGAACATCCGCACGTACGTCCGCGCGCTCCGCAGTGTGCTGCAGGAGGCCGGGCTGCCCGCGCCGATCGACACGTCGGCCGCCGGGTACAGCATCGAGGTCGGGGTCGACGAGCTCGACGCCAGCCTGTTCGAGTCCCTGCTCGCCGAGGGCGGCCACCTGCGGGACGCGGGTGACGGCCGGCAGGCGATGCGGGTCCTGTCCCGTGCCTACTCGCTGTGGCAGGGGCGTCCGCTCGAGGACCTGCCGATGCCCGCCGCGTGGGAGGGCACGATCTCCCGGCTCGAAGCGCAGCACCGCGGCCTCGTCGACAGCCTGCTGGATCTCCGGCTCGAGTACGGCGACGCCAGCGGTGCCGCCGTACTGCTCAGTGCCCGCCTGACCGAGGACCCGTACGACGAGCAGCTCTGGCGGCGGCTCGTCGACGCGCTCGTGGCGGCAGGCCGGGTGGGCGAGGCGCGCGCGGCGTACGCGAAGGCGGTGCAGACGCTCGCCGACGAGCTGGACATCAAGCCCGGTCCGGAGCTGGAGGCCGCCGGCGCCCGCGCCGAGAACGGCCGCTCGGCCAACTGGCCGAACCCGGGCGTGCCCGCCGACCGTACGGCGGACCGCCCCGAACCGACCGCCCAGCCCGGTCCGATGGCCGCGCCCGAGCTGACCGATCCACTGCGGCCGCCGAGCCAGCTCCCGCTCGACCTGGCCGACTTCAGCGGCCGGCAGGACCAGCTGGAGCAGCTGCGGGACCTGGTCTGCGGCCGGGATCCGGTGCGGCCGCCGATCGCCGTCATCTCCGGCGCACCGGGGACCGGGAAGACTTCGCTGGCGGTCCGGCTCGGCCATCTGGTCCGCGAGCACTTCCCGGACGGGCAGATCTACCTGGACATGCACGGTGCGACGCACCCGCGCGACCCCGCTGCCGCGCTGACCGATCTGCTGCTCAGCCTCAACCTGCCCGACTACGCGATCCCGACCGACCCGGAGCGGCGGTCGGCGATGCTGCGGTCCGAGCTGGCGAGCCGGCGGGTGCTGATCCTCCTCGACGACGTGGCCACCGCGGGTCAGGTGACGCCGCTGATGCCCGGTACCGGCGCGTCGGCGGTGGTGGTGACGAGCCGCAACCGGCTGATGGACCTGGCCGGCGCGGACAGTACGCCGCTGGACACGTTCGACGACCGGGAGGCGGCGCTGCTGCTGTCCTCGGTCGCCGGATCGGGCCGGATCGACCCGTCGTCGCCCGAGGCCGAGGAGATCCTGTCCGCGTGCGCGAACCTGCCGCTGGCGATCCGGATCGTCGGCAGCCGGCTGGCGCAGCGGCCGGACCTGAGCGCGCGGGAGCTGGCGCGGCGGTTGCGGGACGAGACTTCGCGGCTCGACGAGCTGAGCATCGGCGAGCTCGCCGTACGGTCGAGCGCGGACCTCAGCTATGACGCGCTGAGCCCCGAGGAGGCCCGGCTGTACCGGCTGATCGGCCACTTCGCCGTGGGGGTCTTCTCCGCGCGGGCGCTCGAGTCCGTCGCCTCGCCGGCCGCCGTACGGCGGAGCCTGGACCGGCTGATCGAGGTCAACCTGGTCCGGATCAGCTCGGTCGACCACCGCGGTACGGCGCGCTACCGCGTCCATGACCTGCTCCGGCTGCATGCGCTCGGCGTCGGCGACGGCGAGCAGAAGGCGCAGGCGGTGCGGGACGTCGAGGCGGTGGTCGACGCGATCCTGAACAAGATCCGGCGGGCCAACAACGCGCTGTCCTTCGAGTACTTCGGCGTCCTGGAGCACACCGGTCCGCTGACCGCGCCCGATCCGTCGCCGTTCACCGAGACCGACGCGATCGCCTGGTTCGACAGCGAGCGCAGCACCTTCGTGCCGGCGATCCGTGCCGCGGCGCAGAACGGATTGCACGAGCACGCCTGGCGGATCGCGGCCGCCTGGGGCCCGTACCTCGACCTCCGCGCCGGGTTCGACGACTGGAACGGCTCGCACCAGCAAGGGCTGCTGAGCGCGATCGCCTGCGGGGACCGGCACGGCGCGGCGATCATGCACCGCAACCTCGGCCAGTTGGCTCTGTACCAGGACGACTGGGAGAACGCTCGCCGGCACTTCGACGCGGCCGCGCAGGCGTTCGCCGAGGTCGGCGACCGGCTCGGTGAGGGGGTCGCCGCCGTCGGCCTCGGCACCTGGCTGCGGGAACGCGGCGAACGCGAGCGGGGCCTGGAGCAGTACGAGAAGGCGATCGAGGCGTTCGTCGAGGACGGCAACGCGAACGCCGAGGCGCTGGCGCGGACCGCTGCCGCGAACGTCTACCTGGTCCGCGGCGACCTGGTCACCGCCCGCCGGTACCTGGCCCAGGCGTTCCTGATCGCCGTACGGCGGGCCGACGCCCACCGGGAGGCCAAGGTCCGCCGCCGGATCGCGGCGCTCCGGGTCAACCAGGGACGGCACGACGAGGCGATCCGGCAGTTGCGCAAGGCGCTCGCGATCTTCGACGGGATGGGCGACGACCACTGCGCGGCGTACACCCGGGCACTGCTCGGGCGGGCGCTGATGGAGCGTGGCGAGGTGGCGGCGGCCCGGAAGACCCTGCTGGACGCGATCGACATCGGTCACCGCCTGGGCGACCGGAGCGTGGAGGGCGACGCGGCGCAGCACCTCGGCGAGCTCTATCTGTCCACCGGCAGCCTGGACAACGCCCGCCGTACCCTCGAACGCGCCGCGCGCGTGTGGCAGCAGGCAGGGAACGACGCCGCCGCGTCCGAGTGCCGGCGGCTGCTGACCGGGTCAGAGGCCGCTGTCGCCGCCGGCTGAATGTACGGCGGCTGTATACGGATCCAGCACGCTGTGAACATGCCGCGGCAAGCAGGCCGAGGACGGGGGATCGGGGGAGAACACCTATGGCCTGGGGGGAGCTTGCTGTGGAGGGGCGTGACGTCTCGCGGGTCGCGAACCCGCGGGACACCGAAGCGGCGCTGAACTGGCAACTGGAGCGAGTTGGCTCCGCAGCGTGGCTGGACTGGCCGCTGAAGTTCCAGCGGATGGCGTTCGGCTACGCGCACGACAGCGGCTGGCACGACGCGGCCGACGCGGTTCGTTGGCTCGACCACCATGCTTTGCTCCGTGAAGGGGCGGCGCCACGGGGGGCGCTGGTCTGGTACCAGGCGGCAGACCGGATCCGGGTGGCTTGTTCGCTCGGCTCCGGCCAGGTGGTCGGCCCGCTGCCGACCGGTCCGGTCGACGTCGCGGAGCTGTCGCTCCTGAGCGCCGACTGGGTCTGGTCAGACCCGCACTTCCCCTTCGGTCACTGACCGTTGCCGATCGGGTGCTTGGGGGCGGCGTGCTTCGGCGCGTCGCCGGCCCGCCCGTTGCGGTTGCGGCGGCGGGCCAGGAAGTACTCGACGACCATCGGGACCAGCGAGACCAGCACCAGCAGGATCAGCGCCGACTCCAGGTGGTCGTGGATGAACTTCACGTTGCCGAGCGCGTGCCCGAGCAGCGTGATGCCGCAGGCCCAGATCACCGCGCCGATCCCGGTCCAGAGGAAGAACTTCTTCGCGTCCATCCGCCCGGCGCCGGCGACCACGGTGATGAAGGTCCGGACGATCGGCACGAACCGGGCCATCACCAGCGCGCGGGGGCCGTACCGCGCGAAGAACTCATGCGTTTGCTCGATGTACTTCGGTTTCAGGAACCGGGCGTTCGGATTCCGGAACAGCGACGTTCCCAGCACCCGGCCGATGTAATAGCCGGACACGTTGCCGAGGAACGCGGCGACGGTCAGCAGCACGCAGGCCAGCCAGAGCGGTACGTCGATGCTGCCTTGCGCGATGAACAGGCCGACCGCGAACAGCAGCGAGTCGCCGGGCAGGATCGGGAAGAGCAGCCCGCACTCGATGAACACCACCAGCAGCGTGCCCCACAGGGCCCAGTCACCCAGCCAGTGCAGCAGGTACTCCGGGTCCATCCAGTTGGGCATCAGCATCGCGACGAGAGCAAGCACGCGGACAGGGTAGCGTCCCGACCTGTGCATGAGCTGAGCAGCGACCTACGGGGAGCGGACATGGTGGGGCCGAACGAGGTCGGCGTCGGCCCGTGGGAGGGCGACTGGCCGGACGACCCGCGGCTGGACCCGGAGCTGCTGGCGGCCGGCGACCGGCGCAACGTGGTCGACCGGTACCGGTATTGGAAGCTCGACGCGATCGTCGAGGACCTGGACCGGCAGCGGAACCCGTTCCACGTCGCGATCGAGAACTGGCAGCACGACCTGAACATCGGCTCGGTCGTCCGGACCGCGAACGCGTTCCTGGCCGCCGAGGTGCACATCGTCGGTAACCGGAAGTGGAACCGCCGCGGCGCGATGGTCACCGACCGCTACCAGCACGTCCGCCACCATCCGACCCTCGCCGACCTGGCGTCGTACGCCGCTGTGAACCAACTCCCGGTCATCGGCATCGACAACCTGCCGGGCTCCGTCCCGCTGGAAACCTACGACCTGCCCCGCGCCTGCGTCCTGCTCTTCGGGCAGGAGGGCCCCGGGCTGACGGAGGAGGCCCACCAGATCTGCACAGCGGTCCTGTCGATCGCCCAGTTCGGCTCCACCCGCTCGATCAACGCCAGCGCCGCGGCCGCCATCGCGATGCACGCGTGGATCCGCCACCACACGTTCGGTCAACATGTGGGCTGATCACGCGATCTGGTGGCAGGTCTATCCGCTCGGTTTCACCGCGGCCGAGTCCGTCGCCCAGCCGGCTGTCGTCCACCGCCTGCCGCAGCTGGAGAACTGGCTCGACTACGCGGTCGAGCTCGGCTGCTCGGGCCTGCTCCTGGGCCCGGTCTTCGCCTCGGAGACGCACGGCTATGACACCGTCGACCACTTCCGAATCGATCCGAGGCTCGGTGACGAGGCCGACTTCGACCACCTGGTGGACGCCGCACACGCCCGTGGCCTGCGGATCGCGCTCGACGGCGTCTTCAACCACGTCGCGCGGTCGTTCGCGCATCCGGAGTGGTTCCGTGGTGGCGACGTGTTCGAAGGGCACGAGCATCTGGTCGCGTTGGACCACGGCAACCCCGACGTCGCTTCCTATGTGGGCGACGTCCTCCGCTTCTGGAACGACCGTGGCGTCGACGCGTGGCGCCTGGACGCCGCGTACGCCGTACCGCCGGGGTTCTGGCGCGCGGCGCTGCCGCGGGACCGCGACACCTGGTACTTCGGCGAGGTCATCCACGGTGACTACGCCGCGTACGTCGAACAGAGCGGCCTCGACTCCGTCACGCAGTACGAGCTGTGGAAGGCGATCTGGAGCTCGCTGAACGATCGCAACTTCTTCGAGCTGTCGTACGCCCTCGGCCGGCACAACGCGCTGCTCGACACGTTCGTCCCGCAGACGTTCGTCGGCAACCACGACGTGACCCGGCTGGCGACGCGGCTCGAGGACGAACGCCACCTCGGTCACGCGCTGGCGATCCTGTTCGTCGTGGGCGGCGTCCCGAGCGTCTACTCCGGCGACGAGCAGGCGTTCCGCGGGCTGAAGGAGGATCGCGCCGGCGGCGACGACGCGATCCGCCCGGCGTTCCCGGGATCGCCGGACGAGCTCGCGCCGTACGGGCTGCCGACGTACCGCCTGCACCAGGAGCTGATCGGCGTACGGCGGCGGAACGCGTGGCTCACCCGCGCCCGGACGACCGTCGAGCACCTGACCAACGAGACCATCGCGCTGCGGAGTCGGCACGGTGACGACTGGGTCCTGCTCCTGCTGAACGTGTCGGACGAGGAGCAGCCCTTCCCGCTCGACGACACACCGCCGGTCCCGGCCCACAGCTGGAAGTTATTGACGAGTCCGTAACCTCCTTGCGCTTGCGCCCGTTGTTCTCGGTGAGACAGAAGTGAGGCCTTCTCGTCGCACTGCCTTTGCGACGGGAATCATGGGGGTTTGCTGATGAACGCTCTGTGGGACGAACTGATACACGAGCTGGGCACCGTGCGCGCCTTGAGCGCGGCGGCTCTGGAGGCGCGCTCGGAGACCTCGCGGGTCGCGCTGATCACGCTGCTGGACGCCGAGACCGCGGAGATCTCGGCCATCCTCGACCGAATCCTCCGCGCGGACGCCACGTCAGCCGCCTAGCAATCCGTTCACTGCTTGGCGAAGCGTTTCGGTCGCGTCTTCCGGCTGATCGAACGCGCGGTACGCGATGTGCGCGTCGGGCCGGACGAGCAGACATCCCTCGTCCGGGATCTCGCGCGCCCGCGCCCAGTCGCCGTACAGGTCGTCGAGCTCCCGGCCGGGTCCGATCACGAGCGGCTCGATCGGTACGCCGAGTTGTTCGGACACCGACTGCGCCGCCTTCACCCAGGCGTCGCCGCCGATACCCGTGAGCAGGGTGAACCGGCCCTTCCCGACCACGTCCAGCGTGCTCACGGTGTCCGATCCGCGCGTCAGCCAGCAGTGCGGGATCCGCGCGCCCGGCCAGGTCGTGGGGTGGTAGTACAGCTCGTGGTCCCGTTCGTACGGCGGCTCCGGCGTACCGTCGTCGACGACCGCGGACGACCGGTAGCGCTGCCCGAGCTCGACGCCGTGCGCGTTGAACTCGTAGTCCTTCAATTCGATCGCCTTCCGCAGCTCCTCGCGCTGCTCCGCCGCGGCCGGTGTGTCGTCCTTGCGGGAGTCGATCGTGCGGCCGGCCGGGGCGTCCGGCGTCATCCCCAGCGCGCGGAAGATCTGCCCGAACTGGGTGCGGCTCTTGTTGGCGCGGTCAACGATCTGCTGTGCGATCGGTGCTCGCTCGTCGTGGTAGCTGTCGAGGAGCTTCGGCGCTGCCTGCCCTTTGAGGACCAGCGCGAGCTTCCAGGCCAGGTTGTACGCGTCCTGGATCGAGGTGTTCGAGCCGAGGCCGTTGCTCGGCGGGTGCCGGTGGATCGCGTCACCCATACAGAACACGCGGCCCTTGGACGTCTTCTCGGCGTACATGTGGTTGACGCTCCACACCGACGTACTCTTCAGCTTCACGTCGATGGTGTCGTCGCCGACCAGGTTGTGCACGATCTCGGTCGCCATTGCCTCGTCGACCACGGGGGCGGGCTGGTTGATGTCGTAGCCCCAGACGATCAGCCACTCGTTCCACGGGCGGACCATGCGGACCAGGCCCGCGCCGATGCCGCCGATCTGCGCGCCGGGCTGCAGCACCCAGTACAGGACGCTCGGCCGATGCGCGACGTACCGGCTCAGGTCGGCCTCGAACACGATGTTCATCGAGCCCTCGATGTCCATCGCGCCGGCCATCGGCAACTCGATGTCCTGGGCCACCTTGCTCCGCCCGCCGTCCGCTCCGATCAGGTACTTCGCGCGGATCTGGTACGACGTACCGCTCAACCGGTCCCGGACCGTGGCGGTGACGCCGTCATCGTCCTGCTCGAGGCTCTCGTACTCGGTGTTGAAGCGCAGCCGCGCGCCGCGACTGGCCGCCGTACTGACCAGGATCGGCTCGAACAGCGTCTGGGGGAGATCCATCGGCAGGCAGGGACTCGCCTCCGTGTAGTCGGCCAGGCGCCGCGGATGCGTGCCCCAGGTGCGGATCCGGCCGATCTCCTCTCCGGCGAGACTCGTGCAGAACGCGGTCTGCCCCATCAGGTCGTGGGCGGTGCCCTTGTCGACGACCTGGTCCTCGATGCCCATGTCGCGCATCAGCTCGATAGTGCGCTGGTTGGTGATGTGTGCGCGGGGCGTGTTCGCGGTCCAGCCGTACCGAGTGAGGACGATGTTGTCGATGCCGTACGTCGACAGGAACAGCGAGGCGGCTCCGCCGGCGGGACCACTGCCGACGATCAGGACGTCTGTGGTGATCACTGCTTCGTCTCCTCGGTGGTGGCGAGCACGAGGTCGTACTGGACGGTGTAGTAGGTCTTGCCTTCGTCGGTGTGCTCGGTGAAGTCCGCGATGAGCGACTGCTTGACGCCGAAGACCGCGTCGGTGTCGAGGTACTCGTCGCCGGCCGCGAAGACGTGCGTGATGAGACGGGCGTAGCCAGGCGCCGTGACCATGAAGTGGATGTGGGCGGGACGCATCGGGCCGCGACCACCGGCCCGGAGCAGCTCGCCGACCGGCCCGTCGTCGGGGATCGGGTAGGCGACCGGCTTCACGGCCCAGAACCGGTAGTTGCCATCGGCATCGGTGGTCAGGTGCGCGCGGTTCTGCGGCGCATCGAGATCCTTCTGCACGTCGTAGAAGCCGTCCTCGTCGGCCTGCCAGGTCTCGACGAGTGCTCCCGGGATCGGCTCGCCGTTCGTGTCGAGGACACGCCCGCTCACCAGGCACGGCTGTCCGGGGGCTCCGTTCGAGATGTCGTCGCCGAGTTGCGCCTCGGGGGAGCCCTCGACGAAGAACGGGCCGAACACGGTGGACTGCGTGGCCTCGGGCGGCTTCCGGTTCCCCAGGCCCACGGTGAGCATCGACAACCCGAGTACGTCGGCCAGCAGGACGAACTCCTGCCGCGTACCGGTCGAGATCTGGCCGGTCCGGGTGAGGAAGTCGATCGCGGTGAAGTACTCGTCCTCGGTGAGGTCGACCTCGCGCGCGAACGCGTGCAGGTGGCGCACCAGGGCGCCCATCACCTCCTTGTAGCGGTCGCTCGGACTGTCGTCGAAGCTGGCTACCACGGCAGCGGTCAGGTCGTCGCCTTGCAGATCCATCCGATCTCCTCGTTCATCAAGGTCGAGTACCGGACCAGGCGCGGGTCAGGACGTCCCGCACCAGGTCCTCGGTCACCGGGACCGGGTTGTCCGTCGGCTTGAACCTTGCGGCCGCCTCGGCGACCTGCGCCTCGGTCAATCCCAGCTCCCGCAAGCTCGTCGGCACGCCGGCTGCCTGGAACAGGTCGAACAGGCCTCGCGCCAGGTCCGTGGTGCCCAGGGCGGCTTCCAGTCGCGCTTTTGCTTGGGGGACTGAGGAAGCGTTGACGCGGGTCACCTGCGGGAGGACGGCCGCGTGCGTTTCCGCGTGCGGCAGGTTGTAGGTGCCACCAAGCAAATGACACAGCTTGTGATGCAGCCCGGTGCCGGCCGTCGCCAGCGCAGATCCAGCCAAGCAGGCGCCGTACAGAAGCTGCTCCCGAGCACCCAAGTCGCCGGCCTCGACCAGCACGTCACGCAACCCGCCGCTCAACGCGCGCAGTCCTTCAACCGCGGTCATCTCCGTAATCGGATCGGCCTTAGGCGTCCAGACCGCCTCCACACAGTGCGCGACCGCATTGGCCACACTCGCCGCCGTCACCTTCAACGGCAGCCCTCGGCTCAAAACCGGGTCGTAAACAACCACGCGAGGCAGCACGCGCATATCAGTCCCCGTCGTCTTACTCCCACCAGCAGTCTCCCCCCACACCGGCGTCATTTCAGACCCCGCATAAGTAGTAGGCACCGCCACAACCACCACGCCCCCACCGCCAACCTCGGCGGTGCTGGTTGCTGTGAGGGCAATTGCCTTGGCGAGCCCGATGGCTGAGCCGCCTCCGATGGCGACGATCGCGTCGACGCCGACCTTGCGAGCCCTGGCTCGCGCGGCGGTGGCCACCTCGGTGGGCACGTGTTGTGCCACGCCGTCGATCCGTCCGGCGAAACGGCTGCCCAGTTGCTGTTCGACCACGTCGGCCGCGTCCCGCGCGGAGTTCGTCGCCACCACGAGCGCCCGCCGTACGCCGAGCGCCTCGACCTCACCCGCGACCCGGTGGAGCGAGCCGGCTCCGAACACCACCCGCCCGGGCAGGAACGTGTGGACGAACCCACCCCCGGGTGCTGTCGCCTCGGGCTCGGCTGGACGTGGCATCGGCAGCTCCGCTAGGATTTCGCTCAGCGAATAGTTCTTCTTTCAACGAAAAGCAGGCTAGCCGATGCCGGGTGACGCGTCTACAGGCACGTTTCTGCAGGGTCTGGAGCGAGGTCTCGCGGTGATCCGCGCGTTCTCCGCCGCGGCGCCGTCCCTGACGCTGAGCGAGGTGGCCCGCGCGGTCGGCATCACTCCGGCAACGGCCCGCCGGATCCTGCTCACCCTGGAAGAGCTCGGCTATGTACGCAGCGACAACCGCCGCTTCTCCCTCACCCCGCGCGTCCTCGCCCTCGGCTGGGCGTACCTGTCCTCACTCGACCTCGGCGAACTCGCCGGCCCGTTCATGGACGAGCTGAGCGCCAAGACCCGCGAGTCGTGCTCGATCGCGACGCTCGACCTCCCGGACATCGTGTACGTCGCCCGCGTACCGACGAGCCGGATCATGACCGTCGCGCTCGGCGTCGGCGCCCGTCTGCCGGCGTACCCGACCTCGATGGGCCGCGTCCTTCTCGCCGGCCTGCCCGACGACGCCCTCACGGCGTACCTCGACACGCTGCAAGCCGAGCCGCTCACCGACCGCACGCTCACTGCTCCCGAGGACCTCCGCACCGCCGTCACCCAGGCGCGCGTCGACGGCTATGCCCTCGTCGACCAGGAGCTCGAACTGGGCCTGCGCTCCATCGCCGCCCCGATCCGCGACTCCCGCGGCCGCGTCATCGCCGCCCTCAACGTCTCCGCCCATGCGTCCCGCTCGACTCCGACGTCGCTGTGCGAGGAGTTCCTTCCACACCTGCAGCAGGCGGCCCAGCACATCACCACCGCCCTCACGCACCGCGGCCACTTCTGACCCCAAACCGGAAGTGATGTGTCCGGAACCGGGCCTAGCATCGGGCCATGGACCAGTCCTTCACCGGCGAAGTCATCGAATGGCGCGGACCGGCGCCGTACTACTTCGTACCCGTGCCGGAGGAGGACGGCGAAGCACTGCGGGCCGTCGCCCTGTCGGCCAGCTACGGCTGGGGCATGCTGCCGATTCGCGCCCGCATCGGCACCACCGAATGGAAGACATCACTGTGGCCGAAGGACGGCGGCTACCTCCTCCCACTGAAGGACGCCGTACGCAAGCCAAAAGGCCTCGACGCCGGCGATACCGTCGAAATCCAACTCACCTTCGAACCACCGCCCCGAGGCCAGAAGCAGACCCGTGAACAGACCGCGCGCCCACGGACCAGGGAATCTGCGCGGGATGGGGCGCGGGATTCTCGGTCGGTGCGGTCGCGGGAGTCGGTCGGGGCGGCGGAGTTGACGATCGTGCCGGCCAATCAGGCGACTGCTGCGGATCTCCGGGCGGTTTTCGGGGAGCGGGGTGCCAGCGCGCGCTGCTGGTGCCAGCGGTTTCGGATGTTGCCCAAGGAGTCGTGGGCATCGGAGGGCGCCGAGGAACTCGCCGCCCGCCTCCGCGACCAGACCGCCTGCGACAACCCGAAGGCGGAGGCAACGAGCGGCCTGATCGCCTACCTGGACGGCGACCCCGTCGGCTGGTGTGCGGTCGCGCCCCGGGTCGACCACCCGAGACTGCTCCGCGACTTCCGCGTCCCATGGCAGGACCGCACCGAGGACAAGGCCGATCCGACAGTTTGGGCGGTCACCTGCTTCGTCACCCGCGTCGGCTACCGGCGCCGCGGGATCAGCCGCGCCCTCGCCCGCGCCGCCGCCGACTTCGCCCGGGACTGCGGCGCCCGCGCCGTCGAGGGCTACCCGGACCTGGTCGACGGCGGGTACGTCGGCACGCTCGCCACGTTCGCAGACGCCGGGTACGCCGAGGCGAGCCGTCCGGGCAGACGCCGCGCCGTGATGCGCATCGACTTCTGACCCTCAGCCCTTCAGGTCTTCGAGGATCCGCAGGTAGTGCGGGTTGTTCATGATGCCGATCAGGTTGCCGAACGGATCCACGACCGACGCGGTACGAAACCCCGTGTTGTTGCCTCGCTCAACGATTCCTTCGTTGACCGTCGCCCCGAGCTCGAGCAGCCGTGCGAGCGTGCCCTCCAGGTCGTCGACATGCCAGTTGACGATCGCCCCCGCCGCCGTCGGCCCGACAGCGTGTGGCGCGTACTTCGCATCGATGATCCCCAGCTCGCACTGAAAATCCCCGAACCGGAACTCGACATACGCCGGCTCCTCCGCGCTCGGCACCGCGTAGTACGCCTCGATCCCCAGCAGCTCCTCGTACCAACGCCGCGCCGCCTTAACGTCCCCCGCGTAGAAACTGACGGTGGCAAGTCCTCGCAACATCGTGGTGGTCCTCTCTCAGGTGTCCCCGGTTGATGACCACCACGATTCCAGCCAAAGTGCTCACCGAGTGAGCACTTTGTTCAGTCTGTCTGGGTGACCTTGCGGAGGCCTCGCGGGGCGTCGGGGTCGAGGCCGAGTTTGCGGGCGAGGAGCTCGATCGCGCGTTGGGCCGGGATGACCAGGGCGAGCGGGGCGAGGGTCTCGGGCAGGTCGGGGCCGGCGAGGTTCACGTCGCAGCGGGAGGCGAAGGTGGGGTCGCCGCCGATGCCGAGGATCTTGCTGCCCTTCTCGCGGACGAGGCCGGCCAGCTCGGTCATACCGGGCAGGGCGGGGCCGTCGCCGGCGGCGACCAGGATTGTCACCAGGTCGGCGTCGACGACCGCGATCGGGCCGTGCTTCAGGTCGGCGTACGACAGACCGCGGACCGGCTGCAGGCAGGTCTCCTCGAGCTTCAGCGCGACCTCGAGCGTCGTCCCGAACGTCAGCCCGCGACCGCTCGCGAGCACGTCGTGCGCCCCCGCCAGCAGGTCCGCGGCCGCGTCGACCGAGCCGGACAGCATCTTGGTCGCGGCGTCCGGGACCCGCGCGATGTCGGCGTCGAGCGTCCCCGGCCGCGGTGCCAGCGCGTCCACGGCGACCGTGATCGCGGCCAGCTGGGTCGTGTACGTCTTGGTGGCCGGTACGGCGAGCTCCTGGCCCGCCTGGGTGATCAGGGCGACGTCGGCCGTCGACGCCAGCGGGCTGTTGCCGTCGTTCGTGATGCCGACGATCGCCGCGCCGTTGCGCTTCGCCCACTCGGCCGTGTCGACGATCTCCTGGGTCGCGCCGGACTGGCTGACCGCGACGACCAGCGAGTTCGAGAGGTCGAGGTTCGCGCCGTACAGCGTGGCCACCGACGGCGCCGCCAGGGACGCCTGCCGGCCGGCGTGGATCTCGGTCAGGTAGCGGCCGTAGACGCCCGCGTTGTCCGAGGAGCCGCGGGCCACGAAGATCACGTTCCGGCGCCCGGCGGCCAGCCGGGTGATGTCGTGCCGCAGCGGCAGAACGTGCTCGAACGTCGCCGCGAGCGCAGCCGGCTGCTCGGCGATCTCGGCCGCCATCCGGGTTTCCTGGGCGGGGACAGACACCACTACGATCACTGGTCCTATCTGGTCTTAACAGGTATGCTGCGCACGATAGCAGTGAGCGGCGCTCCGGGGCACCCCCGAGGCCCGCCCAGGTCTGGAGGATCGAGATTCCATGGTGGCGACGAAGCGGGCCCAGGTCCGATCGGTGCTGGAACGGCTGATCGACGTCGAGCTGCATCCCGGGGACCCGATCCCCTCCGAACGGGCCCTGGTGGACAAACTGAATGTCTCCCGGGTGACCGTCCGGCAGGCGATCAGCGACCTGGTCGAGTCCGGCGCGCTGGAGCGGGTGCACGGCAAGGGCACCTTCGTCACCGGTCCCCAGGTCGACTCGCAGCTGCATCTCACCTCGTTCTCCCGGGAGATGCGGGCCCGCGGGCTCGAGCCGGGGACCGTGGTGCTGTCGGCGAGCGAGATCGAGGCCTCCGAGGAGACCGCCAAGGGCCTGCGGGTCGCGAAGGGAACCAAGGTGATCCGGGTCGAGCGGCTCCGCACCGCCGACGCGTCGCCGATGGCCTATGAGGTCGGCTACTACCCGTCCGCGCTCTTTCCCGGCCTGCTCGGCCGTGAGCTCGGCACTCTCTACGACGTCTTCGCCAGCGAGTACGACGTCGTCGTCACTTCCGGTGAGCAGACCGTGCGGGCGGACAACGCCGACGGTCATGTCGCCCGGGTGCTCGGTGTGGCCCGGCGGGCACCCCTGCTGGTCCTCGAGCGCACCACCTTCGCCGGCCGTAAGGTCGTCGAGCTGTCGTGGTCGGCCTACCGCGCCGACCGCTACCGGCTGCACATGGCCCTCACCCCCCGCGGCCCGCGAACCGGGTCCGCCTGACCGTCCCCGGAGCGTCCTTCGCCTCTGGAGGACATCCGGACGCAACGAACTGGATCGGTCCTGTTCACGAACTGGTCTACATCCCTGCCGATCGCTCCCCGGCCACCGGGCCGGTTCAGCAGGTGGGCCGCCGGATCCGACGAAGTGCCCGGCGGCAATACTGGAGCCGAACCCACAAGAACTGTGTTGTGAGGAGTACCGCGAGACATGCCTATTGCAACCCCTGAGGTCTACGCCGAGATGCTGGACAAGGCCAAGCAGAACCGCTTCGCCTACCCGGCCATCAATGTCAGCTCCTCGCAGACGCTGAACGCCGCGATCCGCGGTTTCGCCGAGGCGGGCTCGGACGGCATCATCCAGGTCTCCACCGGCGGTGCGGAGTACCTGTCCGGTCCGACCGTCAAGAACATGGTTTCCGGCGCCGTCGCGCTGGCCGCCTACGCGCACGAGGTCGCCAAGGGCTACCCGGTGAACATCGCGCTGCACACCGACCACTGCCCGAAGGACAAGCTCGACGGCTTCGTCCGGCCGCTGCTGGAGATCTCCGCCGAGCGCGTCGCGCGTGGTGAGAACCCGCTGTTCCAGTCGCACATGTGGGACGGCTCCGCGGTGCCGCTGACCGAGAACCTGGAGATCGCCAAGGACCTGCTGGCCAAGACGGCCGCGGCGAAGATCGTCCTGGAGATCGAGGTCGGCGTCGTCGGCGGCGAGGAGGACGGTGTCGCCAACGAGATCAACGACAAGCTCTACACCACCGTCGAGGACGGTCTGGCCACGGTCGAGGCGCTCGGCGTCGGCGAGAACGGCCGCTACCTGACCGCGCTGACCTTCGGCAACGTGCACGGCGTCTACAAGCCGGGCGCGGTCAAGCTGCGGCCGGAGATCCTCGCGGAGATCCAGGACGCGGTCGGCGCCAAGCTCGGCAAGGAGCGCCCGTTCGACCTGGTGTTCCACGGCGGGTCCGGCTCGACTCTGGAGGAGATCCGGGCCGCGGTCGACAACGGCGTCATCAAGATGAACGTCGACACCGACACGCAGTACGCGTTCACCCGGCCGGCGGCGGCGCACATGTTCAGCAACTACGACGGTGTGCTGAAGGTCGACGGCGAGGTCGGCAACAAGAAGGCCTACGACCCGCGCGCGTGGGGCAAGGCGGCCGAAGAGGGTATGGCGAAGCGCGTCGGCGAGGCGTGCGAGGACCTTCGCTCGACGGGCACGTCGCTGAACGCCTGACATCATCTGGTCCTCCTGTAGGGGGTCTGTGAAGGGCTCACCGCCGTCGGGCGGTGGGCCCTTCGTCACATCCGGGCGAGGGTGAAGGGGCGGATTCCGGTCCGGCGGGCGGCCCGGGCGAACGTGGTGCGGATGCGGTCGGCCACGGTCGGCGGGTCGGTGAGGTCGGTCCAGGAGATCCAGCAGTGCTCGACGGGTTGCGGTCCGTCGGGATCGGCGGCGATCGGCTCGGGGAGTGGTTCTTCGGTGGAAGGCTCGAATTCCTCGCACCAGAAGGGAAACCGCGGCTCGAACTCGACGACGGTGCGCTCGTCGGGGAACCACAGGCTTTCGGCTGCGGAGCTGTCGGGATCGGCTGGTTCGGTGTCCGGGGGCGGCGATGGGCTCGGAGCCGGGAGCCCCGCGTCGGCGAGGATGAAGCGCAGCCGGGACTCCGCGATCGAGGCCGATCCGGTGAGCCGGCCGAGAACCTGCAGGGCACGTCTGCTGCCGTGATCGAGATTGTTCACCGCGTGGTTCAGCCTGCGCCGGTCGACGAGTCCGGCATACATCGCGGCGTCGGCGAGCACGACCGCCGGCTCCACTGGTGCGGTCGCGGCCACCTCGGCGATCGCGCGGGCCGGTGAGACCAGACGCAGCTTGTTCCACAGTTGGAGGCCGGGTCCCACTGGGTCGCGGATGTGCCGGTGGACGCCACGCTGCCGGCCGGAGCGACCGTCCGGCGCGGTCACGTGGACGCGCGTCAGGTCGAGACCCCAGACGGGGAGGGCATGCAGCGCTGCGGCCGACTGGTGGCTCGCGAACACGTTGGGCCCACTGGTCCGGAGGACGTGGTGGATCCGGCGCAGGTGGACAACCTCGTCGGTGACGAGCATCAGGGAACGATGGGCGGCATAGGTGCCCCGCCGGATCCGGCGCCAGGAGCCGGAGTCGAGCAGGGAGTCGATATCAGCGTCGGGGTAACCACAGGCACGCGCGTCGGCCCGGGTGAACACGCCACCCCGGATCGACGCCATCACGGCAAGCTGAGGATTCATGCCCGAGAAAGTGCCGCGATCCGGCCGTCCAGGAGCCGGCGATTTCAGATCTGTGGAGAACTCCGGGCATAAAAAAGGCCCGTCATGTGTCTATGACGAGCTCCGCGCGGGTTGGTACCCAGGGTTGCCAGAGGAGGGGCATGTCGGCCTCGGACGGGGTGCGGTTGCCTTTGCGCTCGTTGCACGAGGCGTGGGCGGCGACCGCGTTCAGCCACTCGGTGCGGCCGCCCCTGGACCTGGGTTGGACGTGGTCCATGGTGTCGGCGTTCTCCAGGCCGCAGTACGCGCACCGGAACTTGTCCCGCCGCAGGACGCCGTGCTTGCTGTACTTCATCCGGCCGGCGGCGTAGCGCCAGTGGGTCACCACATACCGGACCAGGCGGAGGACTCGGGGGACCGGGAACGGGCCGATGGTTCGCTCTCCGTGCGCCTCTTCCACCACTGCGACCTCACGAACCAGCATCCGGATGGCGTGCTGGATCGATACAGTGTGCAGCGGTTCGTACGACGCGTTCAGGACGATGACGCTCATCCGGTGCCTCCTTCCGGCCGTAGCTGGGAACCACGGCGGTTGACGCAGGGTCTCAAGCATCCGTGGCCGCCGGGTGAACGGTCAACGGATTTCGCCAGACGGTCACGTGCCGGTACGGATGCGTGATCGGCGAAGATGTGCTTATGGAATTGAACAATCTGCTGTCCGGTCCACCCGAGACACTACTACCGGTCGACCCGGCCGCGGCGGAACTCGCCGACGGGGCCGCTCCCGCGGACGTGGCCGCGAAGTACCCGACGTCGTCGCTCGCCTGGGCCGTGCTGGCCGAGGGGGCGCTGGCGGACGGGCGCACGATCGAGGGGTACGCCTACGCGCGGACCGGCTACCACCGCGCGCTGGACCTGCTCCGGCGGAACGGCTGGAAGGGCCACGGCCCGGTTCCGTGGGAGCACGAGCCGAACCGCGGGTTCCTGCGCGCGCTGGCTGCGCTCGGGAAGGCCGCGGCGCTCATCGACGAGAAGGACGAGGCCGAGCGCTGCGTCACGTTCCTGCGGGACTCGTCGCCGACCGCCGCCGACGTGCTGGGCTGAAACCTGCTTGTGGGGTTGGTTGTCCGGCGGAATGATCTGCCGGGTGACCAGCCCTTACGCACAGGACGGATTCGGCGTCGGGTTCGACTGGGGACCGGTCGGAGCTGAGGTCGTTGCCGGGGACATCGTCGCGGTCGTCGACGTGCTGTCGTTCACGACAGCGGTGACGGTGGCGGCAGATCTCGGCATCGACGTGTACCCGTACCGGTGGCGTGACGAGGCGGCGGTCGCGTACGCCGAGCAGAACAGCGCGACACTCGCGGTCGGGCGGTCAGCGGCCGGGCCGGACGATGTCAGCCTGTCGCCGATGTCGATCAGGCGCGTGACGGGAATCACCAAGCTGGTCCTCCCATCACCCAACGGTTCGACGATCTCGCAACAGCTCAGTGACACCGGCGCGACGGTGATCGCCGTGTCGCTGCGTAACCGGACCGCGGCCGCCGAGTGGGTGACGAAGCAGCTCACCGAGCGCCCGACGGCGAAGGTCGTGGCGATCGCGGCGGGCGAGCGCTGGACGGACGGCTCGCTCAGACCGGCGGTCGAGGATCTCTGGGGCGCAGGCGGCTTCCTGAGCGCCCTGCAGCGCGACGACCTGTCGCCGGAGGCGAGGGCGGCGGCAGCGGCGTACGAGGCGGTCGCGGACGAGCTGCCACGGATGCTGCACGAGTGCGCCGGCGGCCGCGAGCTCACGCAGTACGGATTTCCGGAGGACGTCGCGATCGCGGCGGAGGTCGACGAGAGCCGCAGCGTGCCGGTGCTCCGGGACGGTAGACTCTTCCGGTCAACCTGAAGCTTTCGAGGTTTCTGCCCGTTGACAGTGCCGGCAGGCGGCGAGCGTCCCCGCTTCTTGCCGAACATGGACGGTTCTAGGCGGACGGACAGACCGGTGAAGCTGGACGCCCACGGTCGGGTCCCCGCCCCATCGGGCAGCGGAAGGTCACCCGTGCCGGCTCTCACCGGACGGATCGACGCGCCCACCAACACCTACGCAGAGGTACTGCGTACTCCTGGCGCGTGGAAGTTCTATCTCGCAGCGGCCCCGGCCCGGATCGGGATCGCGATGACCGGTCTCGGCATCGTCTGGCTGGTCCACGGATCGACCGGCTCGTACGCCGCGGCCGGTAGCGTCACCGGCGGCTTCGCCGTCGCCGAGGCGGTCGCCGGGCCGCAGGTCGCCCGGCTCATCGACCGTTTCGGTCAGACCCGCATGTTGCCGGTCACGCTGCTCGCCCACGCGGCGGCGGTCGCGCTCCTGATCGTCCTGACACTGTCGGGTGCACCGCTCGCGGCCTTGATCGCGGCTGGAGTGCTGGCCGGCGGTTCGCTGCCGCAGGTCAGTGCGCAAACCGGTGCGCGGTGGTCCCATGCGCTCCGGGACACGCCACTCCTGGCGACGGCGTTCGCACTGGAGTCGCTCAGCGTCGGCGTCGCCTTCATGGTCGGCCCGGTGCTGATCGGCCTGGTGAGCTCGTCCTCTGGTCCGGCGACCGGCTCTACCCTCGCGGCCGGTCTGCTGTTGGCAGGCGGCTTCCTGCTCGCAGCACAACGCGGTACGGCGCCACCGCCGACCGCACGTGGTGGGCACAGCAGCTCGAAACGCCTGCTGCACAAGCGATTCGTAGGCCTGGTGGGTACGAACATCGGCATCGGACTGTTCTTCGGCAGCATGCAGGTCTCGGTCACTGCGTTCGCGGTCTCGCGCGGTACGCCGGGCCTGGCCGGGCCGCTCTACAGCATCACCAGCCTGGTGAGCCTCTTCGCCGGACTCGTGTACGGCGCCAGGCGTTGGCGGATCGCTCCGGAGACGCAGTTCGTCATCGCCTTCGTCTGGCTGTCGCTCAGCTGCCTGCCCTTGATCGCGGCGCACGGTCCGCTGATGACTGCTGTCGCGCTGGCGCTCCCGGGCCTCGCGATCGCGCCGTTCCAGACGTTGTCGGCGGTGCTGACCGAGTCGACCGTCGACTCCGCTGTCCTGACCCAGGCCTTCACCTGGCTCAACTCGGGCGGCGCGGCAGGGATCGCGCTGGGCTCCGCCTTCGCGGGCTGGGTCGTCGACGGCCACAGCACCCAGTACGGCTTCGCTGTCGCGCTGGCTGCGGCGCTGACCGCAACGATGATGGCGGTCGCGGTGAAGTTCAGCGATAGGTGATCTGCCGCTCGGCCGCGGCACGCGATGCGTACTCGGCCGGCGTGAGCCCGATCTGCTGTTTGAACTCGTTGGAGAAGTGGGCCTGGTCGAAGTAGCCGAGCGATGCGGACAGCTCCGCGAGCTCGGCGACTTCGCCCTCGGCCAGCAGCTCCGCGCCGTCGTGCAGCCGGTAGCGCCGGAGCACCCATTTCGGGCCGACACCGACGTACCGGCGGAACAGCCGCTGCAGCGTGCGGATCGGTACGTCGAAGCGCTCGGTGATCTCGTCCACGCGGGCCAGCGTGCGATCCGCGGCCATCGTGGTGACGATCTCCCGGACCAGCTCGTACGACGGATCGGGCGGCGCCAGGTGGTCACGCAGGAACGCCTCGAACACCGCACGCCGCCGGACGTCGGACTCGGCCTCGAACATCAGGTCCGCGAGCCGGTCGCCGTCCGGGAACACCGCTGTCAGCGGCAGCACCTCGTCGCGGAACGAGCCGACGTCGAGCCCGGTGATCGCGCCGAAGCCGCCGGCCCAGAACTTCACACCGAACGCGCGCCCCCGCCCGCGCAGCTCCCGCTCGAACTTGCGGGTGCAGACGCCGTGCACGAACGCGCCACCCGGCTGCTCGAACGTCACGTTCACACTCGGGAACGGCAGCACCTCGGCCGTGTACGGCTCGTCCAGGTCCCACTCGACGATCCAGTACCACTCCACGAAGCGCCCGGCCTCGGGCCCTGGCGCGAGCCGGCTGAGCGAGCGGTGCCGGGCCTGCTCCCGCGGATGCAGGATGCCCTTCTCGCTGTCGGATGGCTGGGTCACAGGGGGCTGTCGCTTTCTTCCAAGACCGTTCGGCGGGCGGCGGATTGACTGTGTGTCATGACGACGAACACGGTAAACCCCATCCCCGACGGTTATCACTCGCTGACCCCGTACCTCGCGGTGCCGGACGGGCCGAAGGCGATCGAGTTCTACCGTGAGGTGTTCGGGGCCGAGGTGGTCAGCCGGCAGGACATGCCGGACGGGCGGGTCGGACAGGCCGAGCTCAAGTTCGGCAACTCGATGCTGCAGCTCAGCGACCAGATGCCGCAGATCGGGCTGCGGGCGCCGAACGGCGAGTGGGTGCACTCGTCGCTGGTGCACTACGTGCCGGACGTGGACGCGACGTACGCGAAGGCGATCGAGGCCGGCGCCACATCGGTCGAGCCGGTGCAGACCTTCATGACCGGTGACCGGTTCGGCACCGTGATCGACCCGTTCGGGCACCGGTGGGCGATCCTCACGAAGGTCGAGGACGTCTCGCGCGAAGAGGCGGACCGGCGGGTGAAGGAGTGGCTGGCCGGCAACCCGGAGGGCCTGGAGTAAAAGAGGAAGCGGCCCGCCGGAACCGTCCCCTGCGGCAGTTTCGGCGGGCCGCTGACTAAGAGTGTGCACGCGATCACGCAACTTGGCAACCCGTCACCTGATGAAACAGAGACTTGAAACGATCGATTAGGGGTTGTGGACAGGCCCGAAACGAGTGCGCCGGTGTCCGGTAGGCTTTGGTCGCAAGAGCCTGGATGCGTCGCCGGATGAATGTCCGGTGAACGTCTCCGGGCTTCACCGTTTCCAGCGCGGGCCGCCACGGGGTGTGAGGCCGGCGCGTGAAAGAGGAGGGCTGAGATGCCCGCAATCGTGCTCGTCGGCGCCCAGTGGGGCGATGAGGGCAAGGGTAAAGCGACCGATCTGCTCGGTAACACGGGCGAGGTCATCGACTACGTGGTCAAGTTCAACGGCGGCAACAACGCCGGGCACACGGTGGTGATCGGGTCCGAGAAGTACGCGCTGCACCTGCTTCCGAGCGGCATCCTGACACCGGGTGTGACCCCGGTGATCGGCAACGGGGTCGTGGTCGATCTCGGCGTGCTGTTCGAGGAGCTCGAGGCGCTGCAGGCGCGCGGGCTGGACACGTCGCGCCTGGTGGTGAGCGCGAGCGCGCACGTGATCCCGCCGTACAACCGGACGCTCGACAAGGTCACCGAGCGCTTCCTGGGCAGCCGCCGGATCGGGACGACGGGCCGCGGTATCGGCCCGACGTACGCCGACAAGATGAACCGGATCGGCATCCGGATCCAGGACCTGTACGACGAGAAGATCCTCGAGCAGAAGGTCACCGGCGCGCTGGAGCAGAAGAACCAGCTGCTGGTGAAGGTGTACAACCGGCGCGCGGTCGAGATCCGCGAGGTCCTCGACGAGCTGCTCGGGTACGCCGACCGGCTGAAGCCGATGGTCGCCGACACCAGCCTGCTGCTGAACAAGGCTCTCGACGACGGTAAGACCGTGCTGATGGAGGCGGGTCAGGCCACGCTGCTCGACGTCGACCACGGCACGTACCCGTTCGTCACCTCCTCGAACGCGATCTCCGCCGGCGCCTGCACCGGCACCGGCATCCCGCCGACCCGGATCGACCGCGTGATCGCGGTCGTGAAGGCGTACACCACGCGGGTCGGCGAGGGCCCGTTCCCGACCGAGCTGCTGGACGCCGACGGTGAGTGGCTGCGGACCCAGGGCGGCGAGTTCGGTGTCACCACCGGTCGCCCGCGCCGCTGCGGGTGGTACGACTCGGTCATCGCCCGGTACGCCGCGCGCGTGAACGGCGTGTCCGACTTCGTCCTCACCAAGGTGGACACCCTGACCGGCCGCGAGCGGATCCCGGTCTGCGTCGCCTACGACGTGAACGGCGTCCGGCACGACGAGATGCCGATGACCCAGACCGACTTCCACCACGCGACGCCGATCTACGAGGAGTTCGACGGCTGGTCGGACGACATCTCGGGCTGCCGCACGTTCGACGAGCTGCCCAAGGAGGCGCAGACATACGTCCGCGCCGTCGAGTCGCTCAGCGGCGCCCGGATCTCCGCCATCGGCGTGGGCCCGGAGCGCAGCCAGATCATCCAGCTCTGAGACGAGCCGAAGGCCTCCCCGTCGTCAGTTGCCGATGATGGGGAGGTCCCGGATGAACGGGGCGTTCCGCAGGTCTCCGAAGGTCGGACGCTCGATGTTCGGCGTCTGGATCGGCGAACGCGCCCAGTCGGCGCCGGCGCCCTGTGTCGCCTGGTAGAACGTGAGGCCGCCGATGGCCAGCAGGACGACGGCGACGAGTGCGGACAGCCAGTGCGGCCGGAAGATGTTGCGTGCCGTGATGTGAGCGCCGCGGCGCAACGAGCTACCGCCCGGCCCCCACCAGCAGCAGAACAAAGCGGTCAGGGCCGCACTCGCGAACCCGACGGCGGACAGCGGCTGCCAGTCGAGCCCGTACGTCGAGGCGGCGACGCCGGTGACGATGCCGCCGACAACCGCCGCTGTCAGCAGCGGGAGGATCAAGCAGGGCAGTGTGATCAGGGCTGCGATGGCGAGCTGCAGCGGGCTGGCGGCAAACGCGACCACACCGTCCGACCGTCCGGACCGGCCGCGGACCTGACGGCGCCGCATCAGCGCCGTGCTCGAGCGGTCGACCGTCCGGGCCAGCACCAGCAACAGGATCGCGACGACTGTGCCGAGTCCTGGCGTCAGAGCGACGAGCCCGGTCAGCGCGAGCATGAAGCCGACGATGACCGCCGTGCGGCGACCGGTCGGCGGGGCCTTGACGGGCTTCTCCGGATGCGCCGGCTGCACCGGGACCGGATGCGCAGGCTGAGAAGGCTGCACCGGCTGCTGGTAGGGCGCACCAGCTTGGTACGGCGCGGGCACATAAGAAGCCGGACCGTACGGCTGCACAGGCGGCGCCTCCGCGACAGGCTTCTTCGCGGCGGCGTCCCGGATCTTGTCCCGGATCGGAGTGAACGCCGACAGCGGCGGAATCACCGGCGGAACCAGTTGCGCCACCTCGGTCGGCGTCGGCCCTGCCGGCACCGCGGCCGCAGGCTCCTCCGTCGGCATGAGCTTGGTCACCAGCCTGGTCGGCGCTACGGCGGCCACGGTCGGCGTTTCACGCGGCGGGAGCGCGTCGCGTCCCTCGGCGTACCGGTTGAGGCCGGTCATGACCTCTTGCTGCGTCGGCCGGTCGGCCTTGTTCGGTGAGAGCGCCGCGGCGAGCAACGGCTTCAGCCGCGGGTCCAGCCCGTCCAGATCGGCCTGGCCGGAATGCACCCGGGCCAGCACGGCCTCGAACGGTCCCTTGCCGAACGGGCGACGCCCGGTCGCGGCGAACGCGACCGTGGCCGCCCAGCCCCACCAGTCGGCGGACTCCGACACCATCTCGCCCTCGATGAGCTCAGGCGCCAGGTAGCCCGGCGTACCGATCACCAGACCGGTCTGGGTGAGTCGCAGGTCGTCGGCGGCCTGGGCGATGCCGAAGTCGATCATCACCGGCTTGCCGTTGCACATCATCACGTTGCCGGGCTTGAGGTCGCGGTGGATCACCCCGACCGCGTGGATCGCCTGCAGCGACTCGGCCAGGCACCCGGCCAGCGGCAGCCACTTGCGCGGCGTCAGCGGCCCGCGCTCGTCCACCTGTTCGTCCAGCGGCCGGCCAGGGACGAAGCGGGTCACCAGGTAGGGCTGCTCGCCCTCCAGGTCATGGTCGAGGATGCCGGCCACACCAGGGTGGTTCACCTTCTGCAGCGTGGTCGCCTCACGCTGCAGCCGTGCGCGGGCGATCGGGTCGTGGGCAACATGCGGCCGCAGGACCTTCAGCGCGACCTCTTGGTGCTCGGCGCCCTCGGCGAGGTACACGACGCCCATGCCACCCTGTCCGAGCCGCCGGATCAACCGGTAAGGCCCGACCCGCTCTTCCACCTCCTCCTCGCTGGTGGAAGGCGGTCCCCCTGTGACTGACATGCCATCTACGGTACGTCGGCATCAGACCAATCAGGTGATCGGCAGCGTGAAGGTCAGCAGACCCGCGCCGACGGCGTTCGTGATCCACGGTCCGGCACGCAGATGGGCCTGGTAGGTGAGGCTGGTCGCTCCGGTTGGCGGACCTGACAACTGGAGGACCAGCTGACCCGACTGGTAGGCGACCGACGTCACCGTGACCGCCGCGCCGTCCACCCGGAAGTCAGCAGCGACGCCGTCCTCCACACTGAGCGGGTCGGTGGACCGGAGCTGGACGACCAGCTGTGAGCCGCTGGCCGTGACAGTGCGCGGGTTCGGCGGAGCCACACCGGCCGACGGCCCGCCGTACAGGTCGCGCGCGAGGACGGCGTACGTGTGGTCGCCCATGTCGCGATACCCGCCGGCGTAGGCGTAGTGGCACCCGTCATGACCGGACAGGCCCGTGGTCGACAGCACGGTGACGCCGAGGGTGTCACCCATCTCGCGCTGTGCCTCGCGGAGGTTGGTGCTCGTCGAGTTGCCGCACGGCGACGTACGCACTTGGTAGACGTAGTACTTCGGCATCGGGCCGAAGTCGGTGCGCCAGTCCTGGAGGAGCGCCGTGAAGCCGCTGACGTGCACCGCCGCGTTGTCGTTGTCGGACTCGCCCTGGTACCAGAGCACGCCGCGGATGTGGCCGATGACTCCTGCGGCCAGCAGGCGCTGCCGAAGCCGGCCGTAGTTGGTGGTGATGTCGTCCGGGTTCGCGTCGTTGCGCTGGAAGAAGCTGATCGGCTGCCCGCCGTGCGCTCCGTTGATCAGTGCGATCGGAACCTTGTACTTGTCGACGAGCTGCCGACCCATCCGGATCGCCCACTGACCGACCGAGCCGGACTGCCGCGACACGTCGCCGGTCGCGTAGTTCCAGACCCGGTCCGCCGCGGAGATCGACGGATCGGAGACGGGGCTGCCGAAACTCCGCAGGTACGGCGATTCCTCGCCGCCCGCGGCGCCGTTGTACATCGACGCCTCGGCGTTGGACTGCCCGTGCACGACGTAAACGTCACCGGCCACGATGCCTTCACGCCGGGCGACGACCCGGCCAAGGGCCTTCAGCTCGAACGTGTACTCGCGCAGTCCGGCCTTGATCCGCGGGGTGAAGCGGAAATCCCTGGACGCGGAGGTGTAAACCTCGGTCTCACCGTTGCTGGTCACCGTCAGCTGCACGCTCTTGACGCGCGGATCCGTCATGCGTCCGGCAACGGGCACAGTCGCGCGATTGTTGGCGTCACGCGGTACCAGCTGCCGGTCCTGAGGAGCCTGAGTGAGGCTGACGAGTGACTTGCGAACGTACGCCGTCAGCCGGCGCTGTGTGTACTGCGCCGCGTTGCCGGCGAACGTCCAGTCCGGGTCAGCTGTCGGCCGCGCACCGATGCCGAGCGACAGCAGGCTGGTGTCCGACTGGGTGAAGGTGTTGATCGCGAACACCAGCTTCGCGGGCACGCTCGACGGTCGCGTCGCGCCTACCTGCGACACCTGGAACGAGCCGTAGCCGAGCGGCGTGGTCGGGCTGTCGTCGGCGTCGTACGTCGTGGCCGATCCGTTGGCGACCTGGGCGCCGGCCGTCTTCGCGTACTGGTTCGGCCACATCTCCAGGTAGCCCGACTGGCCGGTGCCCTGGGTCACGCCGGGCACGTTGGAGCTCACGTCGAGATCGCCGACGCGCTGGCGCACGATCTCGCCCGGCCTGGTCGGCAGGCCGATCCGCCGGGCGTCGGCGCTGAACGGTTCCATCGCGGTCCACACCCACTGCGGGCCGTCCGGCCCGTTCAGCTCCAGGCAGTACCCGACGCGGTCGAAGCCGGTGCCGATCTCCGCGGTCCGGTCGAGGCTGTACGGCGGGGTGGTGTTCAGGTAGTTGGCCCGTTCGGGCAGATCGAGCTGCAGCACCGGTGTGAAGCCGGCGGATGCCGCATCGCAGCCGGTGGCTGCTGCGGCCTGGGTTGGAGCGCCGGTGAAAGTAGCGCCGGTGACAGTGAGGCCGGCGAACAGTGGGAGCAGGGCAACAGCGGCAGCACGTCGCATGGGAGGACCTCCGGGGCGGCGGGGGTGTCTCCACCAGATGTAGCTGCTCGGTCACCCCGAGTGCGAGCGGTAAGCGCTCAGCGGTCCGAACCGTGCGCCGAGAGGTGCCGGCCACGACGAACCGCGGTGCGTGGACCGAGCTGGAGGCGTTCGGCGCCGAGCTGAAGACCAACCGGGTCGTCGACGACGGCACGCTCGTCACCGCGGGCGGCATCACCTCGGGGATCGACCTGGCGCTGCACATCGTCGAGCGTGAACTCAGCGCCGACGTCGCGGACGGCATCGCGGGTGTCATGGAGTACACCCGCGACCGCGACGTCTTTGTGTCAGCGGGCCAGCTCGGGATACACGGCGGTCAGGTCCAGCGCCGTGGCGGCCTTGGCGCCGCGGGCCGTCTCGTCGGCGAGGACCTCGAACGCGCCGGACTCGATGCCGTCGAGCGCGTGCTTGGCGATGTCCTCGGGGCGCGACTTCGGCGCGGTCACGGCGGTCACCATGTCGGTGTCGACGTAGCCCATGTGCAGGCCGGTCACGCCGATGCCGCGGTCCAGCAGTTCGAGACGGATCGCGTTGGTCTGCAGCCAGAACGCGGCCTTGGTCGCGGAGTACGCGCCGTGCCGGGCGACCCACGACAGGGCCGAGTGAGCGTTCAGGATGTGGCCGCCGCCGTTGCGCTCGATGATCGGGACGAACGCGCGGGTGAGCTGCAGCGGGCCGAAGAAGTTCGCGTCGAAGACCGCCCGGACGTCCTCGATCGAGGCATCGAGGTAGCTGTTCGGCGAGCTCGCGCCGGCGTTGTTGATCAGCACCGTGACGTCCGGTGCGGCCGCGGCGAGCGCGTCGATCGAGGCCTGGTCGGTGACCTCGAGCGGCAGCGGCACGACCCGCGGGTCGGTGCTCGGCCGCGGGCTGCGGGCGGTCGCGTAAACCTTGGCCGCGCCACGGGTGAGCAGGTCGTCGACGATTGCCTTGCCGATCCCGCGCTGCCCGCCGGTGACGAGGACGACGGCGCCTTCGAGTGTGGTCATGAGAACTCCTGAGAGAGCTGGAAACCGATCTGTTTCAGCCACCGTAAACCGATCAGTTTCCGAATTCAAATCGAGCCGGTACGCTTCAGTGCATGAGTACTTCGGCGACACCCCGCGAGCGGCTGCTGGACGCCGCGGGGGAACTCTTCTACCGCGACGGCGTCAACATCGGCGTGGATGCGCTGTGCAAGGCGGCCGGGGTGTCGAAGAAGTCGATGTACCAGTTGTTCCGGTCGAAGGACGAGCTGATCGCGGAGAGCCTGGCCAGCCGCGGACCGGCGTACCAGGCGCTGTTGCAGCCGGGGCCGGAGGACGATCGGTCGCCGCGGGAGCGGATCCTGGCCGTGTTCGAGCGGCAGGACGACATGGTTGCTGGCGGCAATTACCTCGGGTGCCCGTACGTGAGTACGGCGGTGGAGCTGAAGAACCCCGAGCACCCAGGGTCGGTGGTCGCGCGGCACTTCAAGCAGCAGCTCACCGACTTCTTCCACCGCGAGCTGGTGAAGGCCGGCGCGGAGGATCCGGCGACGCTGGCGGTCCAGCTCACGATGATCTTCGACGGCGCCGCCGCCCGCGCGGTCGTCCGTGCCCAGCCGCTGAACGGTATCGGCGCGGTCACCGCCGCTGCCCTCCTGGAGGCCGCCGGCCTGCACGCCGCGGAACTCGCCTTCCGGTGAGCGCACAGGTGAGCGGTTCGGCAGAGATCCCGGCGGTGTTCCACGACCTGCTGTCGTCGAAAGCGGTCGCGATGGTGGGCACGATCGGCCGGTCCGGTGAGCCGCAGGTGACGCCGTTGTGGTTCCTCTGGGACGGCGAGCGGGTCCGCATCAGCCTCGTCGACGGGCGCCAGAAACTGCGGAACCTGCGGCGCGACCCGCGGATCTCGCTGGTGGTCGTCGACCCGGCGCGGCCGACGTACTACGTCGAGCTGCGCGGCCGGATCGACGACCTGGTCCCGGATCCGGAGCTGGCCCTGGAGCAGGCGGTCGCCCGCAAGTACACCGGCGGCTGGTCGGACGTCGAGCCGCCGGGGACGACGCGGTACACGACGAGCGTGATCGTCGACCGGATCACCAGCCAGCTCGGTCACTAGCGGGACACGAACGCCCTTTGTTCCATGGGAAATGGGACAGAAATGCTCTGTGTTCCAGAAGAAGTTCCGGTACCGGCGGGGTCTTGACCCGGCTGCCGGGCGTCGTGAAACTGCCGTGGAAACCGCTGTCCTACCGCCCCCGAAGACAGGACACCGCCCATGCGAAAGATGCCCTTCGTCCTGGCCGCGGCTTGTGCCGCGCTGGTTGCCGGGACCCTCACGACTCCGGCTGTCGCCTCCTCCCAAGCCGTCGACGCCCCGGCCGTGTTCACGCACCCGGGTGTTGGGTCGAGTCAAGCCCAGCTCGACTTCGTCCGCGCCAAGGTGCAGGCCGGCGCGCAGCCGTGGACCGACGCCTTCAACCAGGCCAAGAACAGCGCGTACGCGTCTCTGTCCCGGACGCCGAAACCCCGCGCGGTCGTCGAATGCGGTCCGTACTCGAACCCGAACTACGGCTGCACCGACGAGCGTGAGGACGCCATCGCGGCGTACACCGACGCACTGCTCTGGTACCTCACTCGCGACGACCGATACGCCCAGAAGTCGATCCAGCTGATGGATGCGTGGTCCGCGACCATCCAGGACCACACCAACAGCAACGCGCCGCTGCAGACCGCCTGGTCGGCGTCGTCGTGGCCGAAGGCCGCGGAGATCATCAAGCACGTGTACGGCAACTGGCCGAACGCCGGCCGGTTCGCCACGATGCTCCGCAACGTGTACGTCCCGGAGATCATCAACGGCTCGAACTCCAACGGGAACTGGGAGCTGAGCATGACCGAGGCCCTGCAGGGCATCGGGGTGTTCCTCGAGGACAAGGCGATCTACGACAAGGCGATCGCGCTGTACCGGCTGCGCGTCCCGGCGTACGTCTATCTGGAGTCCGACGGCGCGTTGCCGAAGACGGTGCCGAGCCAGAACCTCAACACCCGCGACAAGATCGTCAGCTACTGGCAGGGCCAGGGGACGTTCGTGACAGGCTTGACTCAGGAGACCTGCCGCGACTTCACCCACACCGGCTACGGCATCTCGTCGATCTCACACGTGCTGGAAACCGCGCGGATCCAGGGCATCGACATGTACCCGGAGTTCGGCGAGCGGCTGCGACAGGCCCTCGGCTTCCAGTCCAAGTGGGAGCGCAACCTGGAGCCGGTGCCGTCGTGGCTGTGCAACGGGACGCTGCACCGCGGCCTCGGTCCGATCACCGAGGTCGGCTACAACGCCCTGCATACGCGTCTCGGCATCGCGATGACGAACACCCAGGCGCTGACCGAGTCCCGCCGTCCGGCCGGCTCCAACAACCTGTTCGTCGCGTGGGAGACGCTGACTCACGCGGAGAACCCGTCCTAGCTGGTCTTCCGGGAGGGTTGGAACTCTGCCCTCCGGCTCTCCCGGATCCCTTCAGCAGTGCGCTTCGCCGCGTTTCCAGTAGCCCTGGAACGAGATGGCGCTTTTCGGCATCCCGATCACGTTGACGAGGTGCCGGCGCACCTCTTTGATCATCGAGGACTCACCGGCGACCCATGCGTAGTCGACGTCGAACGGCAGCGCTGCTGACTTCAGCGCGTCCACCAGCGAGCCGTCGGTCACCCAGGTGACGTCGGCGGAGCCGGCCAGCGGGCGGATGTCCGCAGCGTTCGGTACGGCGATGAAGACCGTGGCGTGTACTCCGGCCGGGAGTTCCTCGAGGATGCCCGCAACCGCAGGCAGCGCAGTCTCGTCCGCGACCAGGACCCGACGCACGCTGGTCGCCGGTGGGACGTAGTCGACGCCGGAGTGCAGCAGGCCCTTCGTGCTGGTCTTGTCGACCGCGAACGGCAGCAACAGGCCCACCTGATCACCCAGCTCGGCCTCGCTGACCCAGGCCGAAGCGGGGCCGTTCACTCCGTGCAGCACGAACTCGACGTCCAGCTCTGCCACCTCTGGCCGGAGGGCCCGCACGGTATAGGTCCGCATGATGAAACGCTCGTCGACCGGCTGGGCGCACCACTCGGCGTACCACTCGGGTCCGGACGGCAGCTTGATCGCACTGCCGTTCGGCGGAGCCAGCAGGACCTTGATGCGCTGGTCCGGGCCGGCTGTGACCGCCTCCGCGATCCGCGGTGCGACGAACGTCACGCGGCGCAAGTGCGGGCTCATGTCGTCAACAGCCGCCACGGTGGCCAGGAGCGAGTCGAACACGATCGGCCGCTCGAGCACAGTCGTCATGCCTGGTTTCTCCATAAACTTCGCAGGGGGGACCTCGGATGCGGACCCGTGGACGGGCGGGTTATTCTGAGGCGTCTAGAGGTTAGCCTTACCTAAGAGGATCCCGAAAGTCCAATGCCCCCGCCCTCTGCCACGGTCGACGCCGGCCCGGAGACCGCTGCGCCGTCACGCCCGCGCCGGGCCCGGCGGACCACGCTGGTCCTCGGGCTGGCCGGCTGCGTCGCACTCCTGGTCCTGGTGTCGCTGCTCAGCATCGCGATCGGCTCCAAGCAGATCCCGCTGTCCACGGTCATCGACGCCCTGCGCCACTACAACGAGGCCGACACCGACCACGTGATCGTGCGGTCGCTGCGGGTCCCGCGGACGCTGATCGGCCTCATGGTCGGAGCGGCCCTCGGCCTGTCCGGGGCGTTGATGCAGGGCGTGACGCGGAACCCGCTGGCCGATCCGGGCATCCTCGGCGTCAACGGCGGCGCCGCGCTGTTCGTTGTCGGGGGCATCTACTGGTTCGGGTTGTCGACGCTGACGTCGTACGTCTGGCTCGCCTTCCTCGGCGCGGCCGCGGCGTCGGTCGCGGTGTACCTGCTCGGATCGCTCGGCCGGGAGGGTGCGACGCCGGTCAAGCTCGCGCTCGCCGGTGCGGCGCTGACCGCGATGCTCGGGTCGCTGACGACGGCGTTGCTGATCGGGGACGTCGACACGTTCGACCAGTTCCGGTTCTGGTCGGTGGGGTCGTTCGCCGGCCGCGGCTCCGACATCGCGGCCCAGGTGGCGCCGTTCATCCTGATCGGGATCGTGCTGGCGCTGTTCTGCGGGCGGGTCCTGAACGCGTTGTCGCTGGGGGACGACGTGGCCAAGTCACTCGGTCAGCGGGTAGGACTGGCCCGCGCGTTCGTCGCGGTGGTCGTCGTCCTGCTGTGTGGCGCCGCGACCGCGGCGGCCGGGCCGATCGGGTTCATCGGGCTGACCATCCCGCATGTGGCGCGGCTCGTGACCGGGCCGGACTACCGCTGGATCCTGCCGTACTCGGCGCTGCTCGCTCCGATCCTGCTGCTCGGCTCCGATGTGATCGGCCGGGTCGTCGCACTGCCCGGTGAGCTGCAGGTCGGCATCGTGACCGCGGTCCTCGGCGCCCCGTTCTTCATCGCGCTGGTTCGCCGACGGAAGCTGGCCGACCTGTGACGGCCGAAGCGGTTCACGTCATCGCCCGGGCGCGGATCGCCCGGCAGACCCGTTCACTGATCGTCATCGTCGTCCTGGCTGTTCTGGTGTTCGCGACGTTCTGCGTCTCGCTGTCGCTGGGTGACTTCAAGATCCCCGTGGTCGACGTGGTGAAGACGCTGTTCGGCGGCGGCGACCGGGCGACCGAGTTCATCGTCAACCGGCTGCGGCTGCCCAGAGCGCTGACCGGACTGCTGGTCGGTACGGCACTGGGCCTGTCCGGAGCGATCTTCCAGAGCATCGCGCGGAACCCGCTGGCGAGTCCCGACATCATCGGCGTGACGTACGGCGCGAGCGCGTTCGCGGTGTTCGCGATCGTCACTCTGGGGCTTACCGGGGTCGCGGTGTCGGCGTTCGCGATCGTGGGCGCCGTGCTGACCGCGTTCATCATGTACATGCTGGCGTGGCGGCACGGGGTGTCGAGTTACCGGCTGATCCTGATCGGGATCGGCATCGGCGCGATCGCCACCAGCATCACGTCGTACCTGCTGACCAAGGCCCGGGTGGAGATCGCGCAGCAGGCGCTGATCTGGCTGACCGGGAGCCTGAACGGGCGGGACTGGTCGAACGTACGGTCGCTGGCGGTCACGTTCGTCGTCCTGCTGCCGGTGATGGTGCTGCTGGTCCGGCAGCTGCGGATCCTGCAGCTCGGGGACGAGACGGCGTACGGGCTGGGCCTGCGGGTGGAGGGGGCGCGGCTCGGGCTGATCGTGGTCGCCGTCCTGCTGGCCGCGGTGGCGACGGCGGCGGCCGGGCCGATCGGGTTCGTGGCGTTCGTCGCGCCGCCGATCGCGCGGCGGCTGACCCGGTCGCCGGGGCCGGCGATGATCGCGTCCGGTCTGCTCGGTGCACTGGTGGTCGGCCTGTCGGACCTGGTCGCGCAGCACGCGTTCGGAGACACCCAGCTGCCGGTCGGTGTGGTGACGGGTGTGGTGGGTGCGCCGTACCTGATGTTCCTGCTGGCGCGGGCGAACCGAGTCGGGAGTGGTGGCTGAGATGGAGGAGAAGTCCGTGGAACACAGCTTGGCCGCCGACGGTCTAGCGGTCGGCTACGACCAGCGGGAGATCATCCACGACCTGTCGGTGCGGATCCCGACCGGGAAGATCACGGTCATCGTCGGCGCCAACGCGTGCGGCAAGTCGACGCTGCTGAAGACGCTGGCGCGGCTGCTGAAGCCCTCGCGCGGGACGGTGCTGCTCGACGGGAAGAGCATCCAGCAGATCCCGACCCGGGAGGTGGCGACCAAGCTCGGCCTGCTGCCGCAGTCGCCGACCGCGCCGGAGGGGATCACGGTCGCGGACCTGGTCGGCCGCGGGCGGTACCCGCGGACCCGGTGGATCCGGCAGTGGTCGCGCGCCGACGACGAGGCGGTCGCGGCCGCGTTGACGTCGACCGACGTGCTGTCGATCGCGGACCGGCCGATCGACGAGCTGTCCGGCGGGCAGCGGCAGCGGGTGTGGATCGCGATGGCGCTCGCGCAGGAGACCGACATCCTGCTGCTCGACGAGCCGACGACGTTCCTCGACCTGACGCACCAGTTCGAGGTGCTCGACCTGCTGGTCGACCTGAACCGGTCGCAGCACCGGACCATCGTGCTGGTGCTGCACGACCTGAACCAGGCCTGCCGGTTCGGCGATCACCTGATCGCGATGAAGGACGGCGCGATCGTTGCCGAGGGCAACCCGTCGCGGGTGATCACCGAGGACGTGGTGCAGGACGTGTTCGGGCTGGCCGCGAAGGTCGTGCCCGATCCGGTCGCCGGTACGCCGATGGTGGTGCCGATCGGCCGGCACCGGTCCGTCCAGGACACCGCGCCGGCCAGTCCGGCAGCCGCGGCGCTGGCAGCCAGTGCCGCGGCCAACGGCGTCTGCCGGCCCATCGACCGCTAGCGCCGCGGACCGGGGTACGCCGTACGGCAGCAAGCGGTATCGGTTTTCGTCGGTCGGGATGGTTATGGTGGCGGGCATGTTGTCAGCGCTCGCGTATCACCGGTCCGTCCTGGCGGTCGTCCGCCAGGCGGACGAGCGTGCGTGGACGGCGTTGCACGGCGGTCCGGAGGGTTCGCTCGACGAGCTGCTGCTGCGGAATGCCTATCGGCTGGAGGCCGACGCGCATCCGGCGGTGTTCCGGGCCGGGCAGCGGGCGGCCGCGGCGCTGGAGCTGGATCCGGACATCGACTACTTCCAGGTCAGCGGCGAGCCCAACGCGGCGTACCTGCACCAGGCCGGCAAGGCCGTGATCGTGTTCCAAGGGGCGTTGCTCGACCGGCTCGACGAGGACGAGCTGACCGCCGTGATCGGCCATGAGTTGGCGCATCGGCTGCTGTGGCAGGCCGACAGCGGTGCGTATCTGGCCGTCGACCGGCTGCTCGACGCGGCAGCGGGTGACGCGCGGACCCCGTCGCAGTACCTCGAGACGCATCGCCGCTGGTCGCTCGCGACCGAGTTGTTCGCGGACCGGGGCGCGTTGACGGCGTGCGGTGACCTGACCACCACGATCCGCGCGTTGCTCAAGCTGGAGACAGGTCTGAGCACTGCGGACCCCGCGGCGTACCTGCGGCAGGCCGAATCGCTCGATCTTCGCTCGGGCAGTCGAGGGACGTCCCACCCGGAGGCGGTCGGACGGGCGTGGGCGTTGAAGAACTGGCTCGACGGCGAGGACGTCGAGGTTCTGGTGACCGGGCCGCTCGACGTGGACGCGCCTGATCTGCTCGACGCTGTGCTGCTGCGCGAGCTGAGCCGGGACTTCGCGGCGGCGGTCGCGTACGCCGAGGGGCTGCGGACCGATGCGGTCGCCGCGGCCGCCGCCGGCTTCGCGGATCCGCCCGGTCCGCTCGGGGTGCCAGGAGGAGCTGTGCGCTTCGACGAACCGTTGGCGGTGCGTCCGGTGGACGGTGCGCCGCTGCCGCGACCACGCCCGCTGGCTGCGGCCACCAAGCGCTACCTGTCGTACTTGTTGCTCGATCTCGCCACAGCCGATCCGGAGACCGGAGACGCCGGGCTGATCGCCTCGCTGGTTGTCGCCCGCCGGTCCGGGCTGCCTGGGTACGTCGACATCGCGGACGACGAGCTCGGGTGGAGCGACAAGCAGCGGACGCGCTTCGTGCAGGCCGCGGAGGTGGCCGGATGAGCGCCGAAGACCTGGTCGCGCTGGCCGTTTCGCAGGGCGGTCTGGGCAACGACGCGTTGCTCGCGTCCGTGCTGCCGCTGTTCCACGAGACGGCCGCTGTGCACGAGCGCGGGCTGGTCGCGCCGCTGCGCGGCCTCGACCGGATTGTGGTCGACGAGCAGAACAGGCTCGGTTTCGCGCCCGAGGACGCGGGCCGGCCGACGCTCGCCACCCAGCAGATCGACGCCCGGCAGGGGAAGCGGCCGTCGGCCGTGGAGGTGGTCGCGCAGCGGCAGGCCGACCTCGACCTGGGGGAGAGCGGCGGGCGCGAGACCACCGTCGTGCCCGAGCCGGTTCCGGACGCGATCGCCGCGCCGACGCTGGTGGCCGGATGGCAGAGCTGGGAACACGTCGTCGGGCACCACGACCAGCTCACCGACATCTTCAGCCTGGGCCAGCTGCTGCTCGCGCTCGGGTGCGGGCTCGACCTGTCCAGGACCGCGGACGTCGCCGCCCTGATCGATGCCCGAGGCAACTTGTACCGGCTGGATCCGGACCTGCACCCGGTGATCGTCTCGGTCGCGGCGCAGATGGCCGAGCCGGACCGGCACCGGCGCGCGCAGGACCTGCACTCGCTCATCGAGCAGCTGGAGAACTACCGCGACCAGCCGCTCGACTTCGACGTCGAGGCGATCGTCCGGGGCGCGGCGGACCGGCGGACCGCGGTGCTCGGCGCGCTCCGCGACCGGCTCTTCGACCTCTCCCGGCGGAACCGGCTGATCAACTTCCGGGCGACCGCGCAGACGCTGAACCTCACCGAGGTCTCGGTCCCGCTGATGCTCGACGTCCGGACGATCCGCTCGGAGCAACTGTTCACCTGGCGCGACGACCTCGCGGGGCCGCTGCTGAAGAAGGCCCAGCCGCTCGGCAAGTGGATCCGGTACGACGAGGCGCCGTACGCCGCGAACACGCTGGACAAACTGATCTCCACCGCGCGCCGGGACCGGGCCGACTACGGGCAGGACCAGCTTCGTCTGGTGCCGGCGTTCCTGCGCTGGCACGACCTGAAGAACGATCGGGACACCCGCCTCGCGTCGCCGTTGGTGCTGGCGAAGGTGCAGTTGACGAAGAAGCGCGGCGTGCGGGACTCGTACACGTTGCACGTCACGGATCCGATCGCCGAGGTGAACCCGACGCTGCGGCACAGTCTGCGCCAGCTGTACGGGATCTCGTTGCCGGAAACTGTCGACTTGTCGGCACCGGGTGCGATGCGGCAGCTGCACGAGCGGCTCGCGAAGGAGATCCAGGCGACCGAGCCGGGGCTGCGGTTGCATCTGCGGGAGAAGCCGCGGATCGACCTGGTGCGGCAACGCGCGATGACCCGCCTGCGGACGTACAACCGTCGCCGGCACGGGAATGTCGCGACCGGCTTTGGCGGGAAGCAGTATCCGTACTCCTATCGGCGGACCGACTACCAACCGCTCGGCGTGCAGATCTTCCGGACGCAGATCGCGCAGCAGATACTGCCGCTCGGGATCGCGCTCGGCGAGGAGCCGCGGCGACCGGGCGCGATCGAGACCGACGTGTACTCGCTCGATACCGAGGGCGGGCCGTACTCGTGGGACGTCGACCTGTGCGCGGTCTCGCTGGCGAACTTCAACTACCGGACGCTGGGGCTGGTGCGTGACTACGACGAGCTGCTGACGACCGGGGAGTCCGCGGCCTCGTTCGATCACCTGTTCTCGGACCGGCCACGGCCGGTCGGCACCGTGCTGCCCGAGCTGCCGTCGGCCGATCGCCATCTGGTGGTGCCCGCGGACGGTTCGCAGGTCGCGACGATCGCGCGGGCGCGGCGCGGCGAGAGCTTCGTGATTCAGGGACCGCCCGGGACGGGCAAGTCGCAGACGATCACCAACCTGATCGCGGACTTCGTCGCGCGCGGGAAGCGGGTGCTGTTCGTCTGCCAGAAGCGGGCCGCGCTGGACGTCGTGCACGCGCGGCTGGCGAGCCGGCGGCTGGACGGTCTGTGCGCGCTGATCCACGACTCGCAGGGCGACAAGAAGGCGTTCGTCCACGGGCTCCGGGACACGTACGAGTCGTGGTTGTCCGCGGAGGACGACCTGGACGTGCTGACCGCGCGCCGATCGGAGCTTGTTGCGCGCGTCGATCGGCTGCTGGCGACCGTCGATGCGTACGAGGAGCAGTTGGCCTCCGGCAGCCCTCGTCTTCGCGACCTCGTGAATCGTTTGGCCGAACTGCACACGCACGCCTGGACGCCGGACTCCGAGCAGAACGCACGATTCGGGGTGGGGCTGCCGCCGATCGCGGACTGGTGGGCTGCGCGGGACGTCGTCCGAGAGGTTGCCGCGGGGCTGGCCGCGGCGGATCCGTCGACCGGCGGCGTGCTGGCGCGGAGCTCGCTCGCCTTCGTCGTGGCCGATCGCTGGGACGACGCCGAGCTGCCGACCGCGGCACGTGAGCTCCGCACCCGGTGGGACGCGGCGGCGACCGCCCTGGCGGCGATCGACCTGTCGAACGACCCCGCTCCCGAAGCCGAAGCCGGCGGTGGTGCCGAAGCCGGGGCGATGGCTGTGCATGACGTGCGTGGGTTGGCGGGGCTTGGGCGGTTGCTGGAGCCGTTGGCTGCGTTGGATCGGGTCGAGGCGATTGTTCCGCGCTCGCCGGCAGCGCAGGATCTGGCGGCGGCCGCCGCGGAGCGGAAGCAGCTTGTGGGCGCCGAGCAGGCTGCATGGAAGGAAGCTGCCGGTTGGAAGGAGCCCTTGGCGCCGACGGATGCGCGGGCCGCGCTAAAAGTTGCTCAGAGCAAGGAAGGCGGGTTGTTCTCCTTCCTCAGCGGGGATTGGCGCCGGGTGCAGAGCCTGGTCCGCAGCGGCTTCGACGCGACGACCCGGGCCGTCCCGCCGTCGGTCACCGACATCCTCACCGATCTGATCGCCGCACAGTCCGCCACGGCAGCTGTGGCACAACACGCCGAACAGAGCCGGCTCGACTGGGGCGTGGACGACCCGCGCGACCTGATCGACCAACTCGCCGCCGCGCGCAAGAACATCCCTGACTGGCGCTTCGTCCTCCGCGACGGCGCCCCCGCTCAGCTCTCGCGCCTGGCCGACCGCTTCGAGCAGGCCGAGGCGCCGACGCGCGACCTGCTCGCCTACCAGTGGGACGCGCTGACGGTCGACGACCTCCGCGAACTGCTCGGTCGGCTGGAGTCCGAGAGCCCGACCGCCCGTGCGGTCGCGTCCCGGCTCCGCGACCTCGCCGGCGTCCCGTCACCGGTCCGGACGGCCCTCCGTCACCTCGACGCCACGCCCGACCAACTCGAGTACGCCGTGTGCGCCGCCGAGTGGGAACGCGCTCGTGCGGCCGCACCGCTGCAGCTGTCCTCGGAGCGCGTCGACGCGATCGTCGGCGAGCTGAGCATGGTGTACGACGAGCTGACCGCGCTCAACGCCGAAGTCGTCGTCGCGCAGGTCCGGCGCCGTTTCCTCGCCGAGGTCGACCACTCCGAGCGCAGCGTGTCCGGTATGTCCACGGAGGATCGCGAGCGCAAGAAGACCTTCGCGACCGGGCGGCGGGAGCTGGAGCACGAGTTCGGCAAGGTCATGCGGTACCGGTCAATCCGCGACCTCGCATCCGGCGCGCCCGGCGAGGTCGTGTCCGTCCTGCGTCCCGTGTGGCTGATGAGCCCGTCCTCGGTGTCCGAGACGTTGCCGCTGACCGCGTCGTTCGACGTCGTGGTGTACGACGAGGCGAGTCAGATCCCCGTGGAGGAAGCGATCCCGGCGCTGCACCGGGCGCCGCAGGTGATCGTCGTCGGCGACCAGATGCAGCTCCCGCCGACGCAGTACTTCCGGGTCCGGACCGAGAGCGACGACCTGCAGGTGGACGACGAGGCCGCCGAGCAGGTCGGGATCGCGCTGACCGAGGACAGCTTCCTCTCGATCAGTGCGCTGCGGCTGGCGTCGACGATGCTGACGTGGCACTACCGGAGTCGCTCCGAGGCGCTGATCTCGTTCAGCAACGCGGCGTTCTACCAGGGCAAGCTCGCGACCGTTCCGGACCGGCTGCCACCGCACGCCGCGCCGCCGTGGACGATGCAGGCTGACGCCCCGGTGTCGGACGTGTGCGACAGCGTGCTGGGCGGGAGCATCACGTCGGTGCGACTCGTCGACGGCGTGTACGTCCGGCGGACCAATCCGGCCGAGGCGCGATGGCTCGCCTCGCTGGTGCGGGAGTTGCTGGCGCGCGAGACCGGCAAGAGCCTCGGGATCGTGGCGTTCTCCGAGGCGCAGCAGGGCGAGATCGAGCGGGCGCTGGACGAGCTCGCCGAGCGCGACCCGGCCTTCGCCGCGCTGTACGAGGCCGAGCAGGTGCGGACCCACGGCGAACAGGACGCCGGGCTGTTCGTGAAGAACCTGGAGAACGTGCAGGGCGACGAGCGCGACATCATCCTGATGAGCGTCTGCTACGCGGCCGGCCCTGATGGCCGGATGCTGATGAACTTCGGCCCGATCAACACGTCGGGCGGCGAGAAGCGCCTGAACGTGATCTTCAGCCGGGCGCGCGAGCACATGGTCATCGTCAGCAGCATCGAGCCCGACGCGATCACCAACACCTACAACGACGGCGCGAACACGTTGCGCCGGTTCCTGGGGTACGCCGCTGCCGTCTCCCGGGGCGACCAGGCCGCCGCCAAGTCCGCGCTCGCGTCGTACAGCCTGCGGACCACGCCCGCGGCCGGTGGCCGCCCGACGCCCGTCGTCGAACAGCTCGCCGCTGCGCTCGAGGCGCGAGGTGTGGAGGTCGACCTCGCCGTGGGCGAGTCCGTCTTCCGCTGCGACCTGGCCCTGAAGCTCCCCGGCGACGCCGGCCACCGACTCGCGGTGCTCGTCGACACACCGGAGCGCGTCGCCGCCGACACACTCCTGGAGCGTCTCACCACCCACCCGACCGCCCTGAAGACCACCGGCTGGCGAGTCCACCACGTCCTCACGACCGACTGGTCTCGTTCCCCCGACACAGTCGTCACCCACCTCCTCGAGGCCCTCCACCGCCCAACCGACGCCTGAACTCCGCAGCAGTTCGCCGAGTCGTGAGAATCGGCTCTGCAGAAGTGCCGCGATCCACGACTCGCACATCCCCGCACCAGCCATTCGCCACGACTCGGCGAAGCGGTCGGGCGTCCGCCGACGCCGCCTGATCCCATCTCGAGCTGGTCAGTCCGCTGGTCGACTAGCTGCCGGTCGCGCCGTCGAGCAGTAGCTGCGCTGCGACTGTCGCACCGTCGGGCTTGATCGCGCCGGCCACCTCTGCTGCTCGCGAGCGGACCTCCGGGGCCAGCACTTCGCCGAGCGTCTCGGACAGCGAGTCGACGGTCTGCGTCGAGCCCTCGTACGACGTACCGATGCCCAGTGCGACGACCCGGGACGCCCAGTACGACTGGTCTCCGAGGAGCGGCACGACAACCTGCGGTACGCCGGCGCGTGCGGCAGCTGTCGTGGTGCCGGCGCCACCGTGGTGTACGACGGCGGCCAGTCGAGGGAAGAGCGCTTGCTGGTTGAGCTCGCCGATGACAAGGCAGTCGTCGCCGTAGTCGGCCAGATCCAGCTCCGACCAGCCCCGCGAGAGCAGCACACGCCGACCGTGCCGCCGACTCGCCTCGACGGCGGTGCGGGCGATGTCCTGCGGCGCGTGCGCGGACATGCTGCCGAACCCAACGTAGACCGGCGGCTCGCCGGCCTCCAGGAACGTCTCCAGCTCCGCAGGGAGCGCACGGTCGTCCGGCAGGAACCAGGCACCCGTCTGTACGACGTCGAGCTCAGTCAGGCCCTTCGACGGGCACAGGGTCGGGTCGGCCGCGAGCCACGGCTGATCGGTCAGTACGTAGTCCCGGACGTTCTCCACGGGCGGTAGGTCGAGTGTTGCGCGGTGGCTGTTCACCGCAGGGCCGTACAGGGCGTTGACGCGCTGAGCGTCCTGCTCCCACAGCACGCGCCTGTCGGTCTCGTCCTGCGGTGACGGAGTACCCGGCCGGGCGCCGGGCGAGTAATGCTGCGAGGGAAGTCCGAGGAGGTGGTAGCACGCGAGGACGTAGCGAAGGCCGAGCCGGTCAGCCACGTCCCGCGCACCGGCCGGCATCAGCCCGGTCGCGACCAGCGCGTCACTGCCCTCAGCCACGGCGCTGAGTGTTTCGAATCGCGCGGCGACCAGCTCTGACGCCAGTTGGAACGGGTCGGGCCGAGCCGCCGACTTCGCGCGCGACACCACCGACCGCACCGGCGGGCCGAGCGGCACGAGCGGGACCTCGGCACGCCGCAGGAGTACGGCGAAGTCCTCGTCCGGCGGCGCGCAGACGACCGCCTCGGCGCCGAACTGGCGGAGCGCCACCGCGAGAGCGACGAGTGGTTCGACATCTCCGCGTGATCCCCAAGCCGTCAACACAACACGCACGTGCGATCCCCTACCTGTCGGTCGGTTTCCTACGGAACTGGTACAGCACGAGGCCGGCCAGCAGGGCACCCGAGGTGCCCAGTGTCAGGTCGCCGAGGGTATCGGTGTAGGCGGTCGCGAGCTCGGGCGAGTTGCGGACGAAGGTGACGTACTCGCCGACTTCCCAGACGATCGCGGCGGTGGCGCCGAAGCCGAGGGCGACCAATGTGGTGATAGGGCGGGACAGATCGCGGGGCGCGAAGGCCAGCAGCACTCCGGCGGTGAGGAATCCCCACAGGACGAAATGCATCGCGTCGTCCCACCAGTCGACGGTGTCGAACAGGTTCAGCCGGTTGCCGATCAGGTCGATCAGCCACGGCAGCGTCATCAGCAGGTCCGCAGCCCAGGGAAAGCTGCGGTGCAGTGTGCTGCGCGTCCGCCCGTACGCCCACCACCACAGCGGCAGGACCATCCCGCCGATCGGGTACACGATCAGGCGGGCGGTCGACGCCTTTGTCTTGATCCCGCTGAGATCCGGCCAGATCAGTGCCGACAGCAACAACCCGAACAGCAGGACCTTGGCGAGCACGGCGGCGTACCGGACCCAATCCGCTCGCACCGCGGGTGTGGCAACCATCGTCGTCATACCACCAGTCAATCCGGCCGCCGCGTCCGGCGGATGAGTACAACTACCCGACCATCAGACACCCAGCCAGCCGCGACGGGAAGCTTCGTGGCCCAGCTGGAAGCGGGTGACCACCTGAGCGCGATCCATGAGCTGGCTGACCCGGCGCTGCACGGTGCGCAGCGACATCCCGAGCTGGCCGCCGATGGCCTGATCGGTAAGACCGGCCAGCAGCAAGGTCAGGATCCGGGCGTCGACGTCGTCGAGGCGATCGGCGGCGAGCTCGGTGGTGCCCGTGTCGGTGGGCAGCACCTCGTTGGCACTCGCCCAGATCAGGTCGAACAGGTGCAGCAGCGCGTCCAGCAGCCCCGACGGGTGGACGAGCAGGCCGCCGCCGGCGGAATCGGTCGCGGTAGGGGCCAAGGGCAACAAGGCGAGCGAGCGGTCGGCGACCACCAGCCGGAGCGGCAGGTCGCCGGTGACCCGGATCAGTTCACCGGCCTTGAGCGACTCCGACACCAGGTCGACGAACCCGGGCTTGCTGAACGCCGCCCGCTCGACGACCACCCGGTACGTCACGCCCCGCGCCAGCGCGACGTCCTCGTCGACGTTCTCGTCCGCGGATACGATCGCCACCGACGCCTTCACCAGCGCCAGGACTTCGTCCGACGCCCCGCGCTGCATCTGGCCGAACCGTTGCGCCACCGCCTGCGCGCCGCGGACCACCTCGATCACGTCGGTGTCGGACCGGTCCGCCATCACCCCGCGGTACTGCTCGGCGAGCCGCCCGAGCTCGAGCTGTGCGCGCCGGATCTCCTCCTGGCGCTGCACGATCAGCGACCCGAGGGCGAGCGCCGGCGGGGACGCGACGAAGTGCCCCGGCATCGCAGTCGACCGCGCCACCAGGCCCTTCTCCTCGAGTCCGTCGAGCGCCGCGGCGAGGTCGGCGACCTCGACCCGCATCGCGGCGGCCAACGTCTCCAGCGACTCCGACGACAGCGCGATCAGCCGCCGGTAGGCGCCTTCCTCGATCGCATCCAGTCCCAGCACGTCGAGCATCGTGCGCTCCTTCGAGGGCCCTCCGGTGGTGTCCGGCGTGGCGGACACCTGTCATGCCGTAATCCCGCCATTGAGCAGTCTACGGCGGCGTGACATGTTCATGCCATCCGTTCCCCAGGTCCTCCCCAGGAAGGGTCCGCCCATGTCCCGATCCGCCCGTGCCGTCGCCGGTGGGCTCGCCGCACTCGTGGCTCTGGCCGCGGTGACGACGACGTCCGCGCAGGCCGGCGGCGCTGCCGTACCTGATGCCGCTCCACCGATCCAGGCCGCCACCGGGTCCACCCACCGCGTCACGCTCGTGACAGGTGACGTGGTGACCCTGACCGATACCGCCGGCGGCCCGCCGACCGCCTCCGTCGAGCAGGCGGCCGGAAACGCCGGCGGCGTCCAGATCCAGCAGGTCGGCGACGACCTGCACGTCGTACCGGACGTCGCGCTGCCGTACCTCGCCTCGGGCCGTCTCGACCCCGAGCTGTTCAACGTCACATCGCTCGTCGACCAGGGGTACGACGATGCGTCGGTGAAGTCGATCCCGCTGATCGTGCAGTACCGCGCCGGACTGCGCGCCGCCGCGGCGACCCCGCAGCACGCCGATCGTGGCGCCTCGCTGGAGAGCATCAGCGGCATCGGGCTGTCCGCGCGCAAGGCCGAGGCCAGGCAGTTCTGGTCCGGCATCACCACTAGCACTGCTAGGTCCGCGACGCCGGGGCAGTTCGGCGCCGGGATCCAGAAGGTCTTCCTCGACGAGAAGGTCGAGGCCAGTCTGGCGGAGAGCGTCGCCCAGATCGGCGCACCGGGCGCCTGGGCCCAGGGCCTCGACGGCACGGGTACGACGGTCGCCGTTCTCGACACCGGGATCGACCAGACCCACCCCGACGTGACCAGCCGGATCGTCGAGACCAAGAGCTTCGTCCCGGGCGAGACCACCGAGGACATCAACGGCCACGGCACGCACGTCGCGTCCACGGTCGCCGGCACCGGCGCCGCGTCGAACGGCGTCGAGAAGGGCGTCGCACCGGCCGCGCAGCTCGCGATCGGCAAGGTGCTCAGCGACGGCGGCTCGGGCGCCGCGTCCTGGATCATCGACGGGATGGAGTGGGCCGCGCACCGCGCCAAGGTGGTCAGCATGAGCCTCGGCAGCACCGAGGCCAGCGACGGCACCGACCCGATGGCGCTCGCGGTCGACCAGCTGAGCGCCGAGACCGGCGCCCTGTTCGTGATTGCCGCCGGCAACTACGGCCGGGTCAGCGGGATCGGCTCGCCGGGCGCGGCGGCGTCCGCGCTGACCGTCGGCGCCGTCGACAAGAACGACGAGCGGGCGTACTTCCAGGACATGGGTCCGCGGCTCGGCGACGCCACCGTGAAGCCCGAGATCGTGGCACCGGGCGTGTCCGTGCTCGCGGCGCGCGCCGCGAAGTCGTCGGGCAGCGGGTTCTACAAGTCCCTCAGCGGTACGTCGATGGCGACGCCGCACGTGGCCGGCGCCGCGGCGCTGCTCGTCCAGAAGCACCCCGACTGGACGGGGGAGCAGGTCAAGTCCGCACTGGTCAGCACCGCGAAGCCGCTGGCCGGCGAGACGGCGTACCAGGTCGGCGGCGGGCGGCTCGACGTACCGGCGGCCGCGTTCGGGAAGATCACCGCGACCGCGACGCGCGAGTTCGGGTTCCACGCCTGGCCGCACGGTGACGACGCGCCGGTCGAGCGCACCGTCACGTACACGAACCTCGGCAACACCGCCGCCACGCTCGACCTGTCGACCGACGTGACCAGCGACGGTACGACGCCCGCGCGGGCCGGACTGTTCACGCTCGGCGCGGCGCAGGTCACCGTGCCCGCGAACGGCACCGCTTCGGTCACCGTGACCGCGACGCCGAACCTGGCCACGCCGGGTCTGTCGTACTCAGGCACCGTCATCGCCAAGCAGGACGGCAAGCAGATCGCGCAGACCGCGATCGGCCTGGTCATGGAGGGCGAGCGGTACGACCTCAACGTGCACGCAGTCGGCCGCGACGGCAAGCCGGCGGGTGGGTTCCTGACGCTGTACAAATACGGCGATCAGTTCGTCACCACGCTCGAGATTGACCCGGCCACCGGGACCGTCTCGAAACAGCGCCTCGAGCCCGGCGTGTACGCGGCGTACTCCTGGCTGCCTGTCGACGGTGCGGAAGGTGTCGCGCTGGTCGGCAACCCGCACCTGGTGGTCGGGCGGAACACCGACCTCACTCTCGACGCGCGGCAGGCGAACCCGATCACGCTCAGCACACCGCTGCCCGGCGACGACGTCTACCGCCGGTCGGGCTGGTACCACGACTCCGGGATCGGCGGGCAGTACGCGACGTTCCTCAGCCAGTACGTGCCGACGCCGGTGGTGACCAAGGTCTACGCCGCTCCGACCGGCGCGGTGGCAGGCGGCGTGTTCGACTTCTCGTCCCGCTGGCGTCGTACGTCGCCGCTGGTGTCGATGAGCGTCGACCTGACGCAGTTGCACCCATTGCTCCAGCGCGGCTCGAAGCGGTGGGACGGCAAGGCGACGTTGACGGCGGCGTACGCCGGGGCCGGTGCGGCCGCGGACTATGTGGGCAAGGACGTTCGGGGCAAGGCCGTGCTCGTGACGGCTAGCAGTGCTGTGACGCCCAGCGCGCGGGCAACGGCTGCGCGCGACGCCGGAGCGCGGTTGCTCGTCGTGGTGAACAGCGGTGCCGGTCAGTACTACGACCTCGCCGGCGGGACCGACCTGCCCGTGTACTCGCTGACGGCGGCCGAGGGTGGCCCGTTGATCCAGCGGATCGGTGCTGGGGGCAACGTTCGGCTGCGAGTGATGGGCACCGAGGCGCCGCCGTACCTGTACGATCTGGTGAAGGCCTACACCGGTGCGATCCCGGCCGACCTGCGGTACGCGCCGCGGGCCGAGGAGCTGGCCACGGTCGTCAACCGGTTCGTCGGGCCGACCGGTGAGCTCGCGTTCGAGAGCCGGGCCGACTGCCGCATCGGGTTCTGGCCGCCGTGCCTGCAGGTGACCGAGCCGATCCACCTCGGGACCCAGCGGGTCGACTTCGTGTCCACGCAGGCCGGGACCGACTGGTACGAGCAGACGAACCACCCGCAGGGCTGGGAGCAGCGGGGCGAGCGGCACACCTACAAGCCGCTGTCCGTGCAGACGAACTCCTGGTTCGCGCCGGCCGCCCGGCCGCGCGTCGGTTCGGGGTACTGGAACCCGCGCCGCAGCGGCGACTTCTTCGCGGTGAACGTGCCGACCGCGAGCAGCGGCGACCAGGGTGTCACCGGGGCGATGGACGACGAGTCGACGGTCGAGACGCGCCTGTTCCAGAACGGGACGCTGGTGCGGAAGAGCTCGTTCCAGGCGGTGCAGACCGGCGTACCGGCGACGTCCGGCTGGGCCGACTACCGGTTCGAGATGGACACCACCCGGCCGGCGAGCTGGAAGCTCGGTACGCGGACGACGAGCGCGTGGGACTTCCGGGCGCAGACGACGGACTCGAGCGACTGGGTGTACCTGCCGCTGATCCAGCTCGACTACCACCTGGCGACGGACCTGAACGGCGCGTTCGCGGGCGGTAGCAAGCAGCACATCGGGCTGTCCGCGTTCCACCTCGCCGGTGTGGAGGGCGCGGGGAAGGTCAAGGCCGCGACGCTGGAGATCTCGTACGACGACGGCGCCAGCTGGCAGGCCGCGCCGCTGTCGCGGACCGGCGCCGACTGGTCAGCCGACGTACGGCTGCCGAAGGGCGCGTCGTACCTCTCGCTGCGGGCGACCGCGACCGACGACGCCGGCAACAAGGTCAGCCAGGAGGTGATCCGGGCGGCCGCGATCCGGTGACGACATGAGACAGCCGGCAGCGACCCAGGAGGTCACTGCCGGCTGTTGTCTTTGTGCTCAGCTGACGCTGATCAGGTCCACGACGAAGATCAGGGTCTCGCCCGGCTTGATCGCGCCGCCCGCGCCACGGTCGCCGTACCCGAGGTGCGGCGGGATGACGAGCTTGCGCCGGCCGCCGACCTTCATGCCCTGGACACCGGTGTCCCAGCCCTGGATGACCTGGCCGACACCGAGCTGGAACGCCAGCGGGGCGCCGCGGTTGTACGAGGCGTCGAACTCCTCGCCGGTGGAGTGGGCGACGCCCACGTAGTGCACATTCACCCGCGAACCGGCCTTGGCCTCGTCGCCGTCGCCCACGGTGATGTCGGTGATCTCGAGATCCGCCGGCGGCGGACCGTCCGGAAAGTCGATCTCTGGCTTCTCAGTCATACCCCCAGCTAAGCAGACCGGCCCCCGACCGCCGACGTACCCCCGGTGGTTCCGCTGTGGGCGGAACCACCGGGCTTGTCCGTCAGTACTTGCGCCAGATGTCCTCACCGGAGGCGCACTCGCCTCGCCATCGCCAACCGGTCACGACCTCACCGGGCTGGAGCGCGGCCGCGGTGGTCTTGCCGGTGCCCTGGTTCTGGTCGGCGGGACCGTAGTGCAGGCAGATCCTCCAGCGGTAGCCCCCGTACGTCGTGGTCAGCGTGATGTGGTCGGCGCCGGGGTAGCGGACTCCGTTGTTCCAGACCCAGCCGCCGTAGGGGCCGGTGGTGAGCGAGATGGTCGCGTTGCCGGCGTTCTGGTACCGGAGACTGCTGGAACCGTTGGACAGCGTCTGGTAGACGCAGGCGCTGCCGGCATTGCAGGTGGCTGCGCTGGCCGTAGGTGCCGTGGCGATGCCGACAGCCGCTGAGGTGGCCAAGGTGGCCCCTGCCGCGGCCAATGCGCGTGCGGTTCCGCGGTGCTTCGTCGTGGTCTGCATTGATCCCTCCCGAGTTGGATGTCCATCGCAGTAAAGGCGCACCGGCTTTCAGTTCGCTTTCACGGATCAGCCTTGTGTCCCGGGCGATCCGGACGGTTTAGGCTCCCGGTAGGCCGACCAATGGGGGTGGGCCGGACCTTTGGGGAGATGTGATGACGGAGCCTGTGACCCGGACACTCGACGTACCTGGGGCGACGTTGACGTACGACGTTCGTGGGGACCTGGCGCAGCGGCCGGTGCTGCTGACCATCGGGTCGCCGATGGCGGCCAGTGGGTTCCCGACGCTGGCGTCGTACTTCGCGGACCGGGCTGTGGTGACGTACGACCCGCGAGGCGTCGAGCGCAGTGTCCGCGACGGTGAGCTGACCGAGCTGTCGCCGGAGGATCACGCGGCCGACCTCGCCGCGCTGATCGACCACCTGGACGTCGGGCCGGTCGACATCTTCGCGAGCAGCGGCGGCGCGGTCAACGCACTGGCGCTGGCCGCCCGTCGCCCCGACCTGATCAACACGCTGGTCGCGCACGAGCCGCCGCTCGCCGGGATCATCCCGGACCACCAGAGCGCGCAGGCCGCGATCGCGGACATGTATGAGACCTACCAGCGCGACGGCCTCGGGCCGGGCATGGCGAAGTTCATCGCGCTGGTCATGTACGACGGCGAGATCCCCGTCGACTACACCCAGCAGCCCGCGCCGGATCCCGCGATGTTCGGCCTGCCCGTGGAGGACGACGGGTCGCGGACGGATGCGCTGCTCGGGCAGAACCTGCGCGGTTGTACGTCGTACCAGCCCGACTTCGACGCCCTGGGCAAGGTCCGGGACCGCATCGTGGTCGGGGTCGGCGAGGAGTCGCACAACGCCCTCGCGGGCCGCGGCGGAAAGGCGGCGGCCGAGCGGCTCGGTCTGACGCCCGTCGTGTTCCCGAGCAACCACGGCGGCTTCCTCGGCAACGAATACGGCCAGCCCGGCAAGCCCGACGAGTTCGCCGCCAAGCTCCGCGAGGTGCTCGGCTAAAGTAGCGCTCTGTGATCAAAGCGCTCGTTCTGGTAGTCAGTTTGTTGACGGTGCCTGCACCGGAAACGTATGCGCAGTACTCATTGATGTTCGAGAAGGCTGCCGGCCAGTACTTCGCCGGCGGCACCGCGGCCGGGCAGTGGGCCTGGACTCCGCTGAGCGCGACCGAGTCCGACATCTCCTGGGGCGACCCGAAAGCCTGGCCGCCTGCCTCCGCGGAACACTTCGTCCACGACGGCGACTGGGTCTTCCTCGAGGGCTACAACGACGGCGCCGGCCGCCCACTCACCCAGATCCAACGTGTCACCACTGAATCCCTCGGCGACACGAACTGCACCAACCTGCAGCCCCTCCCGTCCGACGGCAGCCGCCAGCACTACGTCAAGTGGACCATCCCAACCACCGGTTACTGCCTGGATGCCACCGGCATCATCAAGCCACCGGATGGCTCCACCACCGTCAACTTCCGACACCTCCAGAAGTGGCTACCGTCCCATCCCTGCTCCAATCCGTACTACGCCGGCCGAACCTGCATCACCCAGTACGAGCAGTGGTGGGACGACAACCAACATGCCTTCTCCCTACAGCTCACCCGCACAGTCGAGCTCGCCAAGGGCCTTGGCATGGCCTTCACCAACCGCACCACAGTCCCCCTGGAGTGGAACGCCGACGGCCGCAACTACTGGCACTACTGACCTTCTGCTCGTCGTCCTCGCAGTAGGTCCAGCCGGGATCGTCCTGCGCTGATACCGTGGGGTGTGCGCATGAACGGCGTGTTGTCGACGGAAGACATCGATCGCATCGCGGAGGAGGCGATCGACAGCGAGTCGCCCGAGTTGCTCGCGGCTTCCCTGGTCGATGCCGTAGAGCATGGCCGGTTGAAAGACGATGCTGATGTCTCCTATGCCCTGATCGTCGCGGCCGAGATCACCGCTGATGCCGGCCAGCCAGATGCCGCGATCGCCTTGGCAGAGCGCGGTATCGAAGCCTACGAGCAATCCGGCAACGAGTCGGCGTGCTACCCGATGGCGGTTCGCGCGGACGTGCTGTTTCTCGCCGGCCGCGACGAGGAGGCGATGACGCAACTCTCGCTTCTGCGTGACCAGCTGACTCAGGACTCCGAGGCAGCGACTCTTCTCAGCGACGTACTCGTGTCGAACGGTCGAGCGGAAACCGCCGAGGCATGGCTGACGGAGGCACTCGGCGTTGCTCTCCGGCGTCACGACGAACTGGACTCCGAACCTTCCGCCTCGGCGTCCGACGAGGTCGCGATGGTGGCATTCGAACTCCTCCAGGCGCGCCATGCTGTGCGGCACGAGCTTGAACTGCCGCACGACGATCACGACGACCTGGCGGACGAATTGCTGGATGCGCTGGAGGAGCCGGACGACGGGCCGGTCTTGATGTTCTTGCCAAAGCCGGAGTACGACGAAGCCCTCAGCCGCTGGCCGCAACTGGCCGCCGACTGCGGCGCGACGTGGGACGAGCATCGAGCAATGACAGAGCGAGACTTCGCATCCTTCGCGGAGCACGGCGCGGTCCGCTTGGCGGCCGTGGTTGGTTCGGCCGATGGCCTCGCGGCATTCGCCAGGGCAACCGGCAGTGTGCAGCTAGACGGAGATGTCGTTCAGGCCTACAGCGATTCTCTCGTCCAGGCGGGCTCCGCCGAGGTCAACTGGCCACCCGGCCGAAACGACCCCTGCTGGTGCGGTTCGGCCACCAAGTACAAGAAGTGCTGCCTCCCACGCTCCTAGCCAGCCGGAAGCAGATGCACCGCGCCAAGCGGGGGGCGGGTGGGAGCGCGCGGAGCGGGTGCGGTGCGGAGCGGAGCGACGAAGTAAGCGCCTGCGTAGCACGCGTGGGCAGACAACAGCCGCCCGGAGAAGGTGGCTCCGGGCGGCTGCAATCAGTAGAAGCTACTTCTTGACTGTCTTGTTGTACTGATCGATTTGGGGCTTGATGGAGTCGGCGGCGGCCTTCATGGCGGTGGTCGGGTCGGTGCCTAGGACGGCTTTTTCCAGGCCGTCTTCGGCTGCCTTGCGGGCCTGGGGCATGACGCCGAGGATGCAGCCGGAGGAGGCGTTGGTGGGCTTGGTGTTGTGGAGTTGGGTGATCGCGGTGGTGAACTGCGGGTACTGCGCCACCCAGGCCTTGTCCTCGGGCTCGTCGAGGGCCTTCTTGTTGATCGGGAAGTAGCCGGTGCCGGTGTGCCAGGCCGCCTGCTGGGCGGGGGACGAGGCGAACTTCACGAATTCCCACGAGGCGCGCTTCTCGGCGTCCGAGTGGCCGGGGCCGTCGACCCACAGCGACGCGCCGCCGATGATCGGGCCGCCGGTGTCGGAGGCCGTCAGGTGCGGGAACGGCGCGGTCAGCACGGTGAACTTGCCCTTCGCCGCGTCCAGGTAGCCGCGCAGTGATCCGGTCGATTCCAGGTGCATCGCCGACGTACCGGACTTGAAGACGGCCTGGGCGTCGTCGGTCTTCTTGCCGGTGTTCGGCATCAGGCCCTGCTTGACCATCTCCTGGTACCAGGTCGCGACCTTGACGCCCTGCTCGTCGGCGAAGTTCACCTTGGTCGCGAGGTCCTTGCGGCCGTTGTCGTTGTCGCAGTACGTCGTCCCGGACTGGGCGATCAGCTGCTCCATGAACCACCCGTAGATCGCCGCGTTGAAGCCGTACTGGACGGTCTTCCCGCCCTGCTTGATCGTCAGCTTCTTCGCGGCCGTCATGATCTCGTCGAGGTTCGACGGCGGCTTGTTCGGGTCGAGGCCGGCCTTCACGAAGGCTTCCTTGTTGATGTACAGCAACGGCATCGAGGTGTTGAACGGCATCGAGTTCAACTTGCCGTCGATGGAGTAGTAGTTCGCGATGTTCGGCTCGATCGAGTCCAGCGTGTAGCCGTCCTTGTCGGCGAACTTCTGCACCGGCACGGTCTGCTTGGAGTCGATCATGAACCGCGACCCGATGTCGTAGATCTGCACGACCGACGGCGTGTTCCCCTGCTGCACCGAGGTCTTGTACTTCGTGATCGTGTCGTCGTAGTCACCCTGGTAGACCGCGGTGACCTCGATCTTCCCGGAGTTCGCGGCGTTGAACGCCTTCACCAGTTTGTCGACGGCGGCGCCGTTCGCGCCCTTCATGCCGTGCCAGAAGGTGACCTTCGTGACCCCGCTCGCCTTGTCGAGCGCGCTCGCGTCCGGGGCGTCCAGCGCCCCGCTGCCGGAGTCGTCATTCGAGGAGTCGCCACCGCAACCGGCGGCGACCAGAGCCAGCACCGCCAGCAGGGATCCAGCGGCCGCCGTACGTCGTTGGAGGACGGATCGCATCAGCATCAACCTTTCTCAGCGAATCGCACCCGCGGTCAGCCCGCGGACGATGAAGCGCTGGCCGAAGACCACGATGGCCAGCGTGGGCAGGATGGACAGCGTGACGCCGGCCAGGATGAGTCCCGGGTCGGCGGCCTCCGCGTCGTTGAGCTGGCTGATGCCGATCTGCAAGGTACGGCGGGACGCCGAGTCGCCGATCAGCAACGGCCAGAAGAACTGGTTCCACGCGGACAGGAACACATACAGCCCGACCGCCATCAGCGCGGGCTTGTTCAGCGGCAGCAGGATCCGCCGCAGGAACCGCCAGTGCCCGCAGCCGTCGATCGTGGCCGCGTCGCGCAGCTCGGCCGGGAACTGCAGGAACGACTGCCGGAGCAGGAACACCCCGAACGCGTTCGCCAGGAACGGCAGCACCAGCGCGATCATCGTCCCGGCGTACGACGCGGTCAGCCGCTCGCCGCCGATCGACCAGCCGGTGATGGTCAGGTAGTTCGGCAGCACGATCGACTCCCACGGCACCATCAGCGTGGCCAGGAAGAGCCCGAACAGGACGCTGCGTCCCCACATCTTCATGAAGACGAACGCGTACGCCGCGAGCACGCTCGTGATCAGCTGCGCGAGCGTGATGATCGAGGTCTGCAGGATCGAGTTCACGTACTGCTGCCCGATCGGCGTCCCCGACGACGTCGCGCCCTGGTAGTTGCCGGTGAAGATCCCGTGCGGGAACAGGTCCGGCGGGTACGACGAGATCTGCCCGGGCGCCATGACCGACCCGGCGATCACGTAGTACACGGGGAAGATCACCAGCAGCGCGGCCCCGATCAGGACCACGTAGGTGACGACACGACCCGGCCTCATTTGTAGTGCACCCGCCTCTCCAGGACGCCGAACTGGATCGCCGTGCAGGCGAGCAGGATCACCAGCAGCACGATCGCCTGCGCGGACGCGGCGCCGAAGTCGCTGGCGTTGTTCGCGAACGCGGTGTGGTAGATCGAGTAGACGAGCGTCTTCGTCGACTGCTCCGGGCCGCCCTCGGGCGTCAGGATCTTGATCTGCCCGAAGCCCTGCAGGGACTGGATCGTGGAGATCACGACCAGGAAGAACAGCTGCGGGCCGAGCAACGGGATCGTGATGTACCGCGCCGCGCGGAAGCCGCCGGCGCCGTCGAGTGTGGCGGCCTCGTTGATCTCGGTCGGGATCGCGCCGATGCCGGCGGACAGGACGAGCACGTTGTACCCGACGCTCATCCACACCGTGGTGATCGAGACGCTGATCAGCGCCCACGAGGGGTCGGTCAGCCAGCCGATCCGGTCGACGCCGAACCGGCCGAGCAGGCCGTTGGCGAGCCCGATCGCCGGGTTGTAGATGGTGGCGAAGATGACCGACGCGCTGGCGACCGAGAACGCGAACGGCAGCGCGAACGCGGTCCGGAAGATCCGGATGCCCTTGATGTGCTGCTCGAGCAGCAGCACGACGACGAGCGCGCCGAGGACCCCCGGGACGACAGTCAGCAGCACGAACGCGAACGTCACCCAGAGGATGTGCCGGAACTCGGCGGACCCGAGCAGGTCCTTGTAGTGCTGCAGCCCGACGTACGCGTCCGGCCGGCCGAACAGGTCGGAGCCGTGCAGCGACAGCGACACCGACTTGCCGAGCGGCCAGATGATGAACAGCGCGAACACCACCAGGCAGGGCACGAGCATCAGCCAGGACAGCAGGGACGCACGGGCGCCTCGTCCTGGCGTTGACGGACCTGGCGGAGCCGGGGTCGGACGGCGGCGAGCACCCACCGGTAACCTTGTTGTAGTCAATCGTTTACCTCCAGTAAGAGCGCAGTCTTACACCGCCGGGGGCCTTCACCGCGAGGGCACGCTAGGCTGAGCGCCCGTGAAGGTCTTGGTGATCGGCTCGGGTGGCCGCGAGCATGCACTGGCCTGGGCGCTGGCCCAGGATTCCGAGGTCGAGCAGGTGGTGGCGGCCCCGGGCAACCCTGGCATCGCCGCGTTGCGCCCGGCGTACGAAGGGCAAACGATCGTTTGCCGCCCGGTGGACATGTCCGACCACGACGCGGTTGTCGCGCTGGCGCGGGAGCTGGCCGTCGACCTGGCGGTCGTCGGCCCGGAGGCGCCGCTGGTGGCCGGCCTGGCCGACCCGCTCCGGGAGGCCGGGATCGCGGTCTTCGGTCCGTCCCGCGAGGCCGCGCAGCTGGAGGGCTCGAAGGCGTTCGCGAAGGACGTGATGGCCGCCGCCGGTGTGCCGACCGGCCGGGCGTACGTCTGCACGACGGCCGAGGAGGCGGCGACGGCGATCGACGCGTTCGGCCCGCCGTACGTCGTGAAGGACGATGGGCTCGCCGCGGGCAAGGGCGTGGTGGTCACGTCGGACCGCGAGGCGGCGCTCGCGCATGCGGCCGAGTGTGACCAGGTGCTGATCGAGGAGTTCCTGGACGGCCCGGAGGTGTCGCTGTTCGCGATCACCGACGGTACGACCGTGCTGCCGATGCAGCCGGCGCAGGACTTCAAGCGCCTCGGCGACAACGACGAGGGCCCGAACACCGGCGGCATGGGCGCCTACACGCCGCTGCCGTGGGCGCCGGACGACCTGGTCGCCGACATCCTCGAGAACGTGCTGCAGCCGACCGTCGACGAGCTCCGCCACCGCGGTACGCCGTTCAGCGGCCTGGTGTACGCCGGGCTCGCGCTGACGTCCCGCGGTGTCCGGGTGATCGAGTTCAACTGCCGCTTCGGGGACCCGGAGACGCAGGCGCTGCTGCCGATGCTCAAGACCCCGCTCGGCGGTCTGCTGTACGCCGCGGCCACCGGGAAGCTCGCCGATCACGGTGATCTGAGCTGGCGGAACGCGTCCGCGGTCACGGTGGTGGTCGCTGCGAAGAAGTACCCGTCGAGCCCGCGCAACGGCGACGTGATCACGGGGATCGAGCAGGCCGAGAGCGACACGGTCCGCGTCTTCCACGCGGGGACGGCGTTCGAGGACGACGAGCTGGTGACGGCCGGGGGCCGTGTGCTCGCGGTCAGCGCCGTCGGCAAGGATCTCGCCGAGGCCCGGCAGCGCGCGTACGCCGCGGTCGGTCAGATCCGGATCAAGGGCTCCCAGTACCGCACCGACATCGCGCTGAAGGCCGAGCGCGGCGAGATCACCGTCTGAGGTCCGGACGCGACAGAACCGCCGGCCCAGGCGCGGCCGGCGGCTCTGTCTGTCGTGGAGGTCAGGCGGTGTGCGGCGTCGTGCCGGCCAGCTTCGGCAGGACCTCGGCGTCGGCGGGAACCGTCCGCAGGTGGGCGTACCCGAGGATCGAGAGGATCAGCAGGATGCCGGCCGCGGCGAAGGCGGCGATCGCGGCGATCAGAGCGATCTGGCCCATCTTCCAGAAGGCGTAGGCGTTCAGCAGGAGGCCGCGCAGGGTCTCGCCGCGGAAGGCGGTCTGCACCTGGCCGGCCAGCTTCTCGTCGTTCGGGTTGGCCCGCGATTCCTCGGACAGCTGCGCGTAGGTCTTGCCGCCGGCCATCTCGTTGATGTGGACCCTGATGTAGTGGTTGGCGTAGGCCTCGGCCTGCGCGCCGTTGACCAGTTGCTGACCGGCGTACTTGGACAGGTACGGCTTGACGGCCGGGTCCTCGATGGACTCGCTGCCGGCCTTCGGGAAGTAGATCTGCTGGGCGGCGAGCTGGCTGTGGACCTGGTCGTCGACGAAGTTGTGCGCCCACAGCAACAGTCCGCCGGCAGCGCCCAGAACGATGGCGAGGACGAGTCCGGCTGAGGTGAGCAGCGCGTCGAAAGTCTTGCGGCGCATGGCGGGTTCCTTTCGGGCCGCGGTCCTCGGGGCCGCGGAGTGTGATTGATCTGCACTCCGAGTGTTCGCCCGCGCACCCCACCGCGAACAGGCACCGAACGGCCCTGATCGGCAGGTCCATGGACCCGATCCCACCGGGCCCTGCCGACGCGGAGGAGCCAAGCGGCCTCGTCCGTGGTCCACTGGGTCATGTACCCAGAGTGATTTTGGATAGGGTCACGAATTCAGGGAACCGGATCGGCGGCTCGGGGGTGTAGGTGGGTATGGAGACGGAGGGGCTGCGGGAGTTCTACAGCGCTCATCAGCCGCGGCTGGTGGGCGTGATCTCGCTGCTGACCGGGTCACGTGCCGAGGCCGAGGACATCGTCCAGGAGGCGTTCGTCCGGCTCGTGCCCCGCTGGGAGAAGGTGTCGCGGTACGAGGCTCCGGAAGCCTGGGTGCGACTGGTCGCGCTGCGGCTGGCCGCCAACCGGCACCGGGACGGCAATCGGTTCACGCAGCTGTTCCACCGGCTGCCGGCCGACCACGTCCCGGACCCCGCCGACCGGTATTCCGGTGATCTCGAGCAGGCTCTCGCCGGCCTGCCGATGCCGACCCGGCAGGTCGTCGTCCTCCATTACGTCTGTGACCTGAGCGTGGCTCAGGTGGCCGACGCCCTCGGGATCGCGGAAGGCACGGTGAAGTCGCGCCTGTCCCGCGCCCGGGACACCCTGTCCGATTCATTGCTGTTGAGGAGTGACGACCATGCCTGATCTGCAGGACGACCTGCAGGCGCTGGCCGACCGCCGCGCCGCCGAGTCGACCGGAGACTTCGACTCCGTCCTGACCACGGCCCGGACGCGCAAGCGCCGCCGGACCGCCGGTCTGACCGTGATCGGCGCGGCCGCCGTGGTCGGCGCCGTCGCGATCGTCCCCACGCTCCGTCCGGCGGCGAACAACGTGCCCGTGGCCGAGAGCCCGGTGCCGACGAACGCCGTCGCCCCGCCCAAGGTCGAGACGATCCCGTCCACCAAGCCGTCCCCGAAGGCGGGCGCGCTCGGGCTGAAGTCCACGGTCGCGGCGGCCGGCGGGCAGTTCGTCGCCACGTTCCCGGACAAGCAGGTCCGCGCCGCGACGTTCTCGCTGTCGTCGGCGTCCAAGCCGGACGTCGCGCTGTACACGCTGGTCGCGAAGATCCCGGGCGACGCCACCACGCCGTACGCGATCCGGATGGGCGGCGAGATGGGCATCGCGATGCCGTCGTACAACGGCCCCGGCCCGTACACGCTGGCCATGCCGAAGAACCTGCCCGCCGGTTCGTACCGAGTCTGCACGCTGTCCGGTGCGCTGCTGTGCGGTCTGGTGACCGTCAGCTAGAGCTCATCTGGGAGAATGGGGTTCGTGACCAAACCCCGGATCCCGAACGTTCTCGCCGCGCGCTACGCCAGTCCGTCGATGGCGGAGCTGTGGTCGCCGGAGCACAAGATCGTGCTCGAGCGGAAGCTCTGGGTCGCCGTCCTGAAGGCCCAGAGCCGGCTCGGAGTGACGGTGCCGGACGGGGTCGTCGAGGACTACGAGCGGGTGATCGACCAGGTCGACCTGGCCTCGATCGCGGACCGCGAGCGGGTCACGCGGCACGACGTGAAGGCGCGGATCGAGGAGTTCAGCGCACTCGCCGGGCACGAACACATCCACAAGGGGATGACGAGTCGTGACCTGACCGAGAACGTGGAGCAGCTCCAGATCCGCGCCGGCCTGGAGTTGATCCGGGACCGCGCGGTGGCGACCGCCGTACGGCTGGGTCAGCTGGCCGCCGACCACGCGGCGCTGGTGATGACCGGGCGTTCGCACAACGTCGCCGCGCAGGCGACGACGCTGGGCAAGCGGTTCGCCTCGGCAGCCGACGAGTTGTTGGTCGCGATCGCCCGGCTCGAGGAACTGATCGAGCGGTATCCGCTGCGCGGCGTCAAGGGCCCGGTGGGTACGTCGCAGGACATGCTGGACCTGTTCGGCGGTGACCCGGCCAAGCTGGAGGAGCTGGAGCAGGACATCGCCCAGCACCTCGGGTTCAGCCACACCCTGACGAGCGTCGGCCAGGTGTACCCGCGGTCGCTCGACTACGAGGTCGTGTCCGCGCTGGTCCAGCTGGCCGCGGGGCCGTCGAGCCTGGCGACCACGATCCGGCTGATGGCCGGGCACGAGCTGGTCACCGAAGGCTTCAAGGAGGGCCAGGTCGGCTCCTCCGCGATGCCGCACAAGATGAACACCCGGTCCTGCGAGCGGGTGAACGGGCTCGCGGTGATCCTGCGCGGCTACGCGTCGATGGCCGGCGAGCTGGCCGGCAACCAGTGGAACGAGGGCGACGTCTTCTGCTCGGTCGTCCGGCGGGTCGCGCTGCCGGACGCGTTCTTCGCGCTGGACGGGCTGTTCGAGACGTTCCTGACCGTGCTCGACGAGTTCGGGGTGTACCCGGCCGTCATCAGCCGTGAGCTCGAGCGGTACCTGCCGTTCCTGACCACGACCAAGGTGCTGATGGCCGCGGTGAAGAACGGCGTCGGCCGCGAGACCGCCCACGAGGTGATCAAGGAGCACGCGGTCGCCACCGCGCTGGACCTGCGCAAGGGTCTGGCCGCGAACGACCTGTTCCACCGCCTCGGCGCCGACGGCCGCCTCGGTCTCACCGAGGAGCAGATCGTCGGCATCGTCGGCGAGCCGCTGTCCTTCACCGGCGCGGCCGTCGCCCAGGTCGGCGCGGTCGTCGCCAAGATCGACGAGCTCGCCAAGCGCTACCCGGAGGCGGCTGCCTACACCCCGGGGGACATCCTCTGACGCACCGCTCTTGATAACCGGACCGTGGTCCACTAAGTTGAGTGGACCATAGTCCGGTTAGTGAGGTGTGGCATGCAGCGGGTAGGTGTCGTGTTCGGCAGCTTGACGCCGGCCGAGGAGCTGGCCGCAGGTGCTCGGGCTGCGGAGGAGGCCGGGTTCACGCAGCAGTGGTTCTCGGAGGACTGCTTCTTCAGCGGCGGTTTGTCCGGGGTGGCACAACTCCTGGCATCGACGACCGGAGTCCAGGCCGGTCTCGGCCTGGTCAGCGTCATGACCAGGCATCCAGCTGTGCTGGCGATGGAGATTGCCGGGCTGGCGCGGATGCACCCGGGACGGCTCCGCGTGGCCGTGGGTCTCGGGAGCGAGTCGTGGGTGCGGCAGATGGGGTTGATGCCCGACCGCCCGCTGACCGCCGTCCGCGAGACGATCGCCGTACTGCGCGATCTGCTCGCGGGGAAGACGGTTGATCGGCGGACGGCCGCACACGAGTTCCACGGGATCACGCTTGATCTGCCGCCGGCCGACGTACCGGAGATCTGGCTGGGAGCTGTCAACGAGCGGGCGTTGCGCGCCGGTGGCGAAGTGGCAGACGGCGTGCTGCTGTCGGTGCTGGCCGGACCGAGCTACCTCCGGTGGGCTCGCGAGCTGACGGGATCGGTGCCGGTGACGGCGTACGTTCTGGCGGCTGTCGACGACGATCCTGCGGTGGCGCGTGAGGCTGTGCGTGCTGCGGTCGGGTTCTTCCTGGTGGCGGAGTCGCGCTCGGCGCTGGTGTCGCGCTCGCAGTACGCCGACGAGGTGCTCGCGGCGGTCGACGCGTTGGCGCCAGGAGAGTCGTTGGTTGTTCCGGACAGCTGGGTGGACGAGTTCGCCGCGGCGGGGACACCGGATCAGGTCGCCGATCGCTTGCGGGCACTGCTGGACGCGGGCGCGGATTCCCTTGGATTGTGGCTCTTTCCACCGGACCGGCTGTCCGTGCAGATCCAGCGGGTAGCCGCCGAGGTGTTGCCGAGGCTGGGGTCGCCAGTGGGGTGTGACATCCTCTAACGCGTGTTCGCACCGCTCACCTGGGCTCTCGTCGGATTGTCGCTCGCTGCGATGGTGTACGCCCTCGTACTGGCCGCGCGGAACAAGCGGATCGACTGGACCGTGCTAGGCGTGCTCGGCGTGGTCGAGGTCCTGCTGGTCGCGCAACTGGTCGTCGGGATCGTGCAGCTGAGCGGCACGGACCGGGACGTGTCCGGGCCGTTCTTCGTCGGGTACCTGATCGGGTCGCTGCTGATCCTGCCGATCGGTGCGTTCTGGGCGCTGGCCGAGAGCAGCCGGTGGGGCGCGGGTGCGCTGGCGATCGCCTGTCTGGTGATCCCGATCCTCGAGCTGCGGCTGCACGACCTGTGGGCGGTCTGAGGTGACGGATCCGGCGGCCACGAAGCACGGGCCGGGGAGGATCCTGATCGCGGTGTACGGCGTGTTCGCGCTGGCCGCGACCGCGCGCGCCGGCGTACAGATCGCGACCAAGTTCGACGAGGCGCCGATCGCGTACCTGCTGTCGGCCGTTGCCGCGGTCATCTACTGCGCCGCGACGTTCGCGCTGGCGAAGGCGACACCGGTGTCCCGCAAGGTCGCCACGGCCGCGATCGCGATCGAGCTGATCGGGGTGATCGCGATCGGCGCGTTCAGCTACGCCGTACCGGACGACTTCCCGGACGCGACCGTGTGGTCGCACTTCGGTCAGGGCTACGGCTTCGTCCCGCTGCTCCTGCCCGTACTCGGCCTGCTCTGGCTCCGTCGCACCCGGTAACTCCCAGCAAACTGCCAGCCACACACAGGGGCTGGCTCAGCTTGGCCGGACAGCATCGGTGGCATGCAGATTCCAGGTCACCCTCGGGTCGAGATCGTCGTACCCGTCAAGAACGAGGAGAACGACCTCGGACCGAACATCAGACGGTTGCGGGAGTTCCTCGACACCGCTTTCCCGTTTCCGGCCGAGGTCTGCATCGCGGACAACGGAAGTACCGACGCGACCTATGAGATCGGCGCGCTGCTCGCCGCCGAGCTGCCCGGGGTCCGGGTGGTCCGGCTCGAGCAGTCCGGGCGCGGCCGGGCGCTGAAACAGGTCTGGTCCGCGAGCACCGCCGAGGTGCTCGCCTACATGGACGTCGACCTGTCCACGAACCTGAACGCCCTGCTGCCGCTGGTCGCGCCGCTGCTCGCCGGGCACAGTGATGTTGCCATCGGCACCCGGCTCGCGAAGAGCTCCCGGGTGGTCCGGCGGCCGAAGCGGGAGTTCATCTCACGCTCGTACAACCTGTTGCTGCGGGCAACGTTGAGCGCACACTTCTCGGACGCGCAGTGCGGCTTCAAGGCGATCCGGGCCGACGTGGCGCAGGAGCTCCTGCCGCTCGTTGAGGACACGAGCTGGTTCTTCGACACCGAGCTGCTCGTGCTGGCCGAGAAGGCCGGTCTGCGGATCCACGAGGTACCGGTGGACTGGGTGGACGACCTGGACTCCCGGGTCGCGATCGCGAAGACGGTCGGCGAGGATCTGCGGGGGATCGCCAGACTGATGCGCAGTCGCGTCGACCTGGAGCCGATCCGGCAGCAGTACGGGCGGCCCCGGATCCTCGATCCGCGGACGGCGATGGCCGCGCGGGTGCTGCGGTTCTGTGCGGTCGGGGTGCTGAGCACAGCGGCGTACGCGCTGCTCTATCTCGTGCTGCGCCAGGGGATGCCGGCCCAGGTCGCGAACCTGCTGGCGCTGCTCATCACCGCGGTCGGCAACACCACACTCAACCGGCGGATCACGTTCGGGGTGCGTGGGGTGGAAGGCCGCTGGCGGCATCAGCTGCGCGGCCTGGTCACCTTCGGCATTGGCTGGAGCCTGACCGCCGCGTCGCTGTGGCTGTTGCACACCGCGGTCTCCGCGCCGCACCAGGCGGTGGAGATCACCGTCCTCACCATCGCGAACCTGGCCGCCACCGTGGTCCGGTTCAGCCTCTTCCAGACGTGGGTGTTCGACGACGACGCGCCTACCTTGCCCACCTTCGAACCGCCGGTTCTCGAGAACACCCGGAGCAACTGACATGACCACTTTGTCCGATCCCGTCGAGGCCACCAAGCCTCGCGCGATCAGTACGCCGTACACGTTGAGTCGCGACAAGATGCTGTACGGCGGTCTGCTCGCGCTGACCGCGATCGCCTATCTGTGGGGCCTGTCCAAGAACGGGTACGCCAACGAGTACTACGCGGCCGCCGTACAGGCCGGGTCGACGAGCTGGAGGGCCTGGTTCTTCGGGTCCTTCGACTCCTCGAGCTTCATCACCGTCGACAAGACACCCGCTTCGCTGTGGGTGATGGGACTGTCGGGGCGGATCTTCGGGTTCAACACCTGGAGCATGCTCGTCCCCGAGGCGCTGATGGGCGTCGCGAGCGTCGGCTTCGTGTACGTCTCCGTACGGCGCTGGTTCTCCGCGAACGCCGGTCTGCTGGCCGGGGCGATTCTCGCGCTGACACCGGTCGCCGTACTGATGTTCCGCTTCAACAACCCGGACGCGCTGCTGATCCTGCTGCTGTGCGCCGGCGCGTGGGCCGTGACGCGGGCGATCGACTCGACCAAGCACGCAGCGCGGTGGATGATGCTGGCCGGTGCGCTGGTCGGGTTCGGGTTCCTGACGAAGATGCTGCAGGCGTTCTTGATCCTGCCGGCGTTCGGGATTGCTTATCTGGTGGCCGGGAAGCCGGCGCTCGGGAAGCGTCTGGTGCATCTCGTGCTGGCGACGGTGTCGCTGATCGTCAGCGCCGGCTGGTGGGTCGCGATCGTCGAGTTGCTGCCGGCCTCGGCTCGGCCGTACATCGGTGGGTCGTCGACCAACAGCATTCTCGAGCTGACGCTCGGCTACAACGGGCTCGGCCGGTTGAACGGCAACGAGACCGGCTCTGTCGGCGGCGGTGCAGGTAACCCCGGTTGGGGCGGCGCGGCCGGCGTACAGCGGTTGTTCGGCGGCGAGTTCGCCTCGCAGATCGCCTGGCTGCTACCGGCGGCACTCATCGCGACCGTCGTGCTCGTCGTTGCCGCGGGCAAGGCGCCGCGGACCGACCGGAAGCGCGCGTTCGCGCTGCTGTGGGGTGGTTGGCTGGTCGTCACCGGGTTGGTGTTCAGCTACATGCAGGGCATCATTCACAGCTACTACATGATCGCGCTGGCGCCGGCGATCGGGGCGTTGATCGGGGCGGCGATGGCGGTGCTGTGGCGGCGCCGGGCGGAATGGTTGCCGCGGACAACGTTGGCCGGCGGGATCGTGCTGACGGCCGGGTGGAGCTTCGCGCTGCTGAACCCGACGCCTTCGTGGCAGCCGTGGCTGCGCTGGGTGGTTCTTGCCGCCGGTGTGGTGGCGGCCGGGTTGCTGATGCTGCTGCCGGAGTTGAAGCTGCGTCGTACGGCGGCTCGGCGGGCGGGGCTGTTCGCCGCCACGCTGCTCACGGTGAGCGCACTGGCCGGGCCGACGGCGTACTCGGTCGAGACCATCAGTGCGGCGCATGCCGGCGCACTGCCGTCCGCCGGGCCGTCGGGTTCCGGCGGGATGATGGGCGGCGGGCGTGGTGGGTTCGGCGGCGGGCGGATGGGTACGCCGCCCGGCGGTACGGCGCAGCAGCCTGGGACTGGAACTGGTACTGCGCAGCAGCAGGGTGGGACTGGCGGTGTCGGCGGATTCCTTGGTGGCGGCGGGATCAGCAGTGTCTCGAGTGAGCTCGTGACGCTGCTGCAGCAGGGGGCGAAGGGCTACACCTGGGCCGCCGCGTCGGTGACCGCGAACGGGGCCGCGCCGCTGCAGATCGCGTCCGGCGAGCCGATCATGGCGATCGGCGGATTCAACGGGACCGACCCGGCGCCGTCGCTCGCGGAGTTCAAGGAACTGGTTGCCCAGGGCAAGATCCACTACTTCATCGGCAGTGGCGGCGGCGGAATGATGGGCGGCCGTGACGGCACCTCCAGCGAGATCGCCACCTGGGTCAGCGAAAACTTCCAGTCCCAAACCGTCGGCAACGCCACCGTCTACGACCTCTCCACCGGAACAGGAGCCTGAGAAATGAGTCAGTCCACAGAAGCCCAGTTCCAGGCGGCGCAGGCCGCCCAGAACAACCCGGCTACGTCGCCCCAGCAGCCTGTGGGTCAGCAGCCATCGGCGCAGTACTCCCCGGCGCCGCCCGAAGCGGCGAGGCCCGAAGGGACGAAGGGCGGACGCCCGAGCAACTTGATGCTGGCGGGCGCCGGTTCGATCCTCGCGGTGCTGGCCTTCCTCGGCGGCATGGCGGTCGGGCACTCGTGGGACGGCACGAGCAACCAGCAGGGCCAGTTCGGCGGCCCCGGCGGCGGTTTCCGCGGCGGCTTCCCCCAAGGCAACGGCCAGGGCACGGGCCAAGGCAACGGTCAGGGAACCGGCCAGGGCAACGGGTTCGGCCAAGGCACAGTCCCGGGCCAAGGTCAAGGCCAGGGCACCCAGCAAGGCCAAGGAACTCAGCAAGGCCAGGGGACTCAGCAAGGCCAGGGAACTCAGCAAGGCCAAGGCACCGGTACGCAGCAGGTCCCCGGCCAGACGCGCACCAGCTGACCAAGCAGCCCGGCGGGCCTCGAGCGGACACTCGGCCCGCCGGGCGTCCTTGTGCCTCCACCGCTCATTTCGGCCGCGCGAAAACGGTCGGTGGGTGCACAAAGTTGGCGTGAAATCGGCTGGCTTGACGAGCGTCAAGGGATGGGATGACACGCGGGAGGGTTCGTGGGGGTGTGGGGTGGGGTAATGATCGGGACGTGGAATGGTCGAACGTCACCTGGTTCCTGACCGCGCTCGGGGCGGTCGTCGTGCTGATCACGCGTGTCCGGCTCGGGGGGACTGTTGTCGACGGCACCGGTCACGGCGCGGGCCGGCATGGGTACTCCGCGACCCTCCTGCGGATGCACACGCTGGTCGGTGTGATCACGCTGCTCGGCTGGGTTGTTGCCCTGGTCACCGGTCGGCAGGGGATCGCGCTGGTGATCCTGGCCGGCTGGTGGTTGCTGACCGCGGTCGGTTTGTTGCTTCTCGCCCGCTGGTTGCCGAGCGGCGGCAAGCATTCCGAGGATGCGCAGAGTGATTCCTGGGGTTCCGGCGCCGGCCTGTCGGTGCTCGGCCACGTCGGCATGTTGCTCGGCGTCTGCTATTTCACCTTCGTCGCGGTCACGGACCGTCTCTGAGTCCGGCGATCAGTGCCGTGACGGAGCGTCGTACGGCGGCCTCGAACGCTTCTGGTGAGAGCGTGCCCCCGGCCCCGGCGACCCGGTCGTACATCAACCCGTCCATCATCGCGGCGACCGGCCACGCCGCGGCGTCCGGGTCGGGGACGCCGAGACCGGCGAGCAGTTGCGCGAGCATCGCCCGCAACTGCTGCCCGCCCGCGTTGATCGCGGCGCGCAGCTCCGGCTGACGACTCGCCTCCAGCGACAGCTCGTACCGGGCGACCAGGTCCTCCGGCCGGTCCCGGGCGAGTCCGGTCGTCATGGCCACCATCAGTTCGATCGCATCCGTCCCGGCCGGCGGCATCCCGGTCACGTCGCGGGTGAGCATCCGGTTCACGCACGCGGTGAGCAGGGCGTTCCGGGTGCGGAGGTAGTACGACGTGGAGCCCGGGGGCAGGCCGGCCTCGGCGTCGACCGCGCGGTGGGTCAGACCGCGCAGCCCGCGGGTCGCGACCAGCCGGATCGCGGCGTCCGCGATGGCGTCCTGCCGGTCCGCGCCGCGCAAACGCTCCTTCGTCACGCGGCACAGTCTCGCACTTCCCAACCAAACTCTACAGATGTAGAGTCGAGGTCATGAGTACGGCGATCGTGGTGGGAGCGGGGATCGGCGGGGTCACGGCGGCTGTCGCGCTGCAGCGGTGCGGCTGGCAGGTCACGGTTCTGGAGCGCGCTGCGCAGCTCGGCGAGGTGGGCGCCGGCATCTCGGTGTGGCCGTCGGCGGTCGCGGTGCTCGAGGAGCTCGGGGTGAAGGGCGTCGAGAAGGCCTCGGTGCAGTCCCGGCCCGCCGGGATGCGGAGACCCGACGGCCGCTGGGTCGTCGGCGCGCCGGACCTCGGCATGGAGCTCCCGGTGATGATCCACCGGGCTCAGTTGCACGACCTGATCACGGCTGAGTTCGGCCCGGCGGTGACGGTCCGGACCGGGTACGACGTCCGCACGATCACCCAGGACGCCGGCGGCGTCACGGTCAACGACGACCTGCGCGCCGATCTCCTGGTCGCGGCGGACGGGATCCGCAGCGCGGTGCGAGGTGCCCTGTATCCGCAGTACAAGGGGCCGCGGTACTCGGGTTTCACGGCGTACCGCGGGATCGCGGAGGTCGACCTCGACGACGGCGGTGGCGAAACATGGGGCCGTGGGCAACTGTTCGGCTTCGCGCGGCTCATCGACGGGCGGTTCTACTGGTACGGGACCGCGAACCAGCCGGCCGGTACGACGAGCGAGCCGAGCGTGTTCGAGAGCTGGCACGACCCGATCCCGCGGCTGATCGCGGGCAGCGAGAAGATCCTGCAGAACGACATCTACGACCTGACGTTGCCGCTGGTGCCGTTCGTGCAGGGCCGGGTGGTGCTGCTCGGGGACGCCGCGCACGCCATGACGCCCAACCTGGGCCGCGGCGCGTGCTCCGCGATCGAGGACGCCGGCGCGCTGGGCCGCCACCTCACCAGCGCCAACCTGCAGACGGCGCTGGCGGCGTACGACGCGGAACGGCGGCCGGCGACGACCAAGCTGGTGAAGCGATCGCGGGGCCTCGGCCGGCTCGCCCAGACCGAGAACCCGATCGTGTGCACGATCCGCGACGGCTTGTTCGCGGTCGGCGGCAAACTGGTGGCCCTGCGCGCCCGCAAGTAGGCGGATGGAAGAATCGGCGCCGTGACCACACTTCCGCAGGCGCCCGAGATTCCCGGTGCGAAGCACCTCCACTCCGGCAAGGTCCGGGACCTGTACGAGCTGGAGTCCGGTGACCTGCTGATGGTCGCGAGCGACCGGATGAGCGCGTTCGACTGGATCCTGGAGTCGGTGATCCCCGACAAGGGGAAGGTGCTCACCGCGATGAGCCTGTGGTGGTTCGAGCAGCTCGACGTGCCGAACCACATCATCTCCACCGATGTCCCGGCCGAGGTCGCGGGCCGGGCCGTGGTGTGTGAGAAGCTCGCGATCTACCCGGTCGAGTGCGTGGCACGTGGGTACCTGAGCGGCACCGGCCTGCTCGACTACAACGCGACCGGCGCGGTCTGCGGGATCCCGCTGCCGGCCGGTCTGGTCGAGGGGTCACGCCTCGAAACCCCGATCTTCACGCCGGCCTCGAAGGCCGAGCTCGGCGAGCACGACGAGAACGTGTCGTACGACGCGGTGGTCGCGACCGTCGGCGCGGACACCGCGGCCGTGCTGCGCGACACGACGCTCGAGATCTACACGACCGCGCGGGCGATGGCCGAGGAGCGCGGGATCATCCTGGCGGACACCAAGTTCGAGTTCGGCGCCCGCGCGGACGGGACGCTGGTGCTGGCCGACGAGGTGCTGACCCCGGACTCGAGCCGCTTCTGGCCGGCCGACCAGTGGTCTCCGGGCAAGCAGCAGCCGTCGTACGACAAGCAGATCGTGCGCGACTGGCTGCAGTTCGAGTCGGGCTGGGACCGGACGTCCGGTGAGGCGCCGCCGCCGCTGACCGACGAGGTCGTCGAGCGGACCCGCGCGTCGTACATCGCGGCCTACGAGCAGCTGACCGGCCGGAAGTTCGACGGCTAGAACAGGCCCACGCCGAGCGCGAGCAGGACGAAGCGGCCGCCGCGGCCGAGCAGGACCGCGAGGGTGAAGACAGCGGTCCGCATCCGCGAGGCGCCGCCGATCAGCGCCACGCCGTACAGCGGCGGGATGCCGACGAACGCGCTCAGCAGGGTGACCGGCATGCCCCAGCGGCTGTCGCTCATCGCGTCCAGGAGACGCTTGCTGAGGTCACGGTTGCGCTGGACGAAGCGGCCCCAGCGGGTGTCCAGGTCGACCGCCTTGGTCTCCTTGGTCTGGCGGGCCGCGTAGCCCGGCCGGTACCGGACGGCGAGGAACATCGCGACCTTGCCGATGGTCTGCCCGACCGCGACGCCGACCGCGGCGACCACCGGGTTCAGGGCATGGGTGACACCGACGCCGAGCACGTACGCCTCGGCGTTCAGGAACGGTACGACGGCGGACCCGATACCGAAGCCCACCGCGAGCACCAGTTGCCAAACCCACATGACCTCGAGGCTATGCGCGATGAAGGCCCTTGCCACGGGGGTTAGCACCACTTCGGGGAGCGACCAGGGTCACACCTGAGCCTCATGCGGCTTCGCCCGGAGCGGCGGCCTGCCGGCCGACGAGGATCATGACCAGCCGGTACGAGGAGACGACCTTCACGACGCAGGCCGCGACCGCGACTGCGTACGGCAGCCACTGGGCTCCGGTCTGCCCGGCGACGACCAGCGAGACGACCACGGCGCCGGTGTTCAGCGCCTTGGCCGGCTTGGACCAGTTCCAGACGTAGATCGGCCGGTCGACCTTGTAGAAGTAGTTCGGGCTGAGCATCCACGGCCAGAGCAGGAACGAGAACGTCAGCATCGTGTCCAGCACGCCGAACTGGATCAGGTAGATCGCCAGCGGACCGATCGTGCCCGGGTACGTCGCCATGAACGCGGCCGCCAGCAGGAACGAGCAGGCCCGGTCACAGACGATGTCGAACACCGCGCCGGACAGTGACTCCTCGTCGCGCCGGCGAGCCACCCAGCCGTCGAGACTGTCGCCGAACCAGTAGGTGAAGTACCCGACCGCGAGCCAGGTCAGCTCGCCGGTCCGGAACGCGTAGGTCGCGACCACCATCGCGATCACGGTCCGGGCCAGTGTGATCCGGTTCGGCACCCCGAGCAGCAGGGCGGGCCGGACCACCAACGGAACTGACGTCATCAAGCTGCCCTCAGATTCTCGGGATCGAGTGCGTCCCGCAGTTGGTTGCGAAGCAGGAGTCCCGCGGCGGCGGCGCCGAGGTGACCGAACAGCCAGCCCGCGGCGGTCAGGATCGCTGCGAGCAGCAGCGTGCCCGGATCGAACGGGCCGACCGCGCCGCCGGAAACGCGGTTGATGCCGATCACCGTGCCGAACAGCAGCCCGGCGGCCAGCGCGGGAGCGGCGACCACGGTCAGCTGCCGGCGGATGACACGACGGAGAAACGGCAGGTCCACGCCCAGCGCGGTCAGGCTGGCGAGCTGACGACGCTGGTCGACCAGTTGGTCGGCGACGCCGACGATCAGGGCGGCGATCGCGGTCAGCACGATCAGGACGAGGCCGGCGATCGTCAGGCCGAATCCGGTGGTGTAGAAGCTCGCCGAGGTCACCGTCTCGTCGGCGACGACGCTCGCGATCCCGTTCGCCATCGAGCCGACGAGGAAACCGCAGCTGCCCAGCAGCATGCAGATCCGGGAGCTGGGCCGTGAGTCGGTCATCAGGCGGACGCCGGTGAGCAGGCTGGCCGGATCGCCGGACCGCTGCAGTCGCCGCCCGAGCCAGCGGATCCAGAGGCCTGAGGTGCTCAGGAACAGCAACGCCGTCCCGGCAAGCGCGATCGTGGACCCGACGTAGCCCATGTACGGCGACGTGAGGAGCCCGAGTGCGATGAGGACCGGTCCGGCAACGATGCCGGTATGACGCTGCGTCGCGGACTGTGGTTGCGGTGCGGCCGTTCCGTCGCGGTGCAGCAAGCTGCCGATCACCACGCCCGCTGCTGTCATCATCACCACGACCGGGATCCAGAGGAGCGCGTCGATCGGCTCCGCACCGGGCAGGATCCGCGCCATCCGGGGGAGCGCGCCGAAGAGCAGACTGAGCACCAGATAGGCAGGCCCGGCGAGCAGTCCGCCGGCCAGACCAGCAATGGCCGCGTCGGCGACGGTCAGTTGCCGCAGCTGCTTGCGGGAGGCACCCGCCAGTCGCAGCGCGGCCAGTCGGCGTTCGCGAGCCGCGGTGCCCAGCCGTAGCGCCTGGACTGCGAGGCCGCCGGTCAGTGCGGCCAGGATGATCAAGATCGCGATCAGCCCTGACCGGAGACCGCTCTCGGCGATGTAGTTGCTGTAGATGTCGTTGCCCAGCTCGCCTTTGCCGAGACGGGCGATGCGGAGCGCGCCCAGCAGCAGTGCTCCGCTGAATGCGAGTGCCGCGGTGGCCAGTTGGACCCGGCTGCGGTCCGCCGGTGTCCGTGAGCGTGCCAGCTGGACCAGCGTCTCGAGTGTCATCAGAGCGCTACCTCATGCTGGATCAGGCCGTCGCGCAGCCTGATCTCGCGATCCGCCGATGCGGCCACGAGGTTGTCATGCGTCACCATCAGCAGAGCGGCACCGCGGTAGCGGGCGGCCTCCAGCAGTACGTCGAGCAGCTCCTGGCCGGCCCTGCTGTCCAGGCTGCCGGTGGGCTCGTCCGCGAGGACGACAGACGGACCTGTGATCAGCGCACGCGCTACTGCGGCACGCTGCGTCTGGCCGCCGGACAGCTCGGCTGGAACCGCGTCAGCGTCCTCGGCAATGCCGACCTGGTCCAGCCATCGCCTGGCGGCCTGGTGCGCCTCGCCCCGCTCATGCCCGCCCAGCAGCAGCGGCAACGCCACGTTGTCGACCAGCGGCAGGTCCGGCACCAGCTGGCCGAACTGCAGCACGACGCCGACCTTTGTCCGACGGAGCGCCGCACGCTGCTCTTCCGGCAGCTCTGCAAGGTCCTGGCCGTCCACCTGCACCACACCGGCGTCCGGGGTGAGGATGCCGGCCGCACAGTGCAGCAGCGTCGACTTGCCGCAACCGCTCGCACCGGTCACCGCGACCACCTCGCCCGGCTTGAGCTGCAGGCTGACACCACGCAGCGCGGTGTTGCGCCGGTACGCGTACTCGACTTTCTCCAGCTCCAGAACGGCATTCATCAGCGAGCTCCCCTCTGCTCGGAGATGCGGTCAAGGGCACTGTCGAGCCAGCGCAGGTCGGCGTCCAGGTGAGCCACTATGTACTCGCGGACCAGTGGTGAGGTCGGGTCGTCGTCGGCCGGCGTCTCGCGCAGCTCACGGATCCGGCGCAGGTGACTGGCGCGCTGGCGGGCAAGGAATCCGGCTGCGTCGCCGCCGGTCCGGATCGCCGCCACGAGCTTGCGCAGGACCTCGTCGGCGCTGCCCCAGGCCGGCGGCACCGGGTCGGTGAGCCATTCGCTGAGGTGGTCGCGGCCCTTGCCGGTGAGCGCGTAGACCGTCCGGTCCGGACCGCCGCCGGAGGTCTTTTCGATCACCTCGACCAGTCCGTCGCGCTCCAGTCGCCCAAGCGTCGTGTACACCTGCCCGAAGGCGAGCGGCCGGCTGTCCGGGAACCAGGTGTCATGACCACGCTTCACGTCGTACCCGTGCGCCGGGCCCGCGGACAGCAGCCCGAGAACGAGCTCAGCAGTGGCCATGCCCGGAACTATACACTGCGTGTATGTACTGAGTGAATAGTCCAGGATGCGGCATTCCGGGCCTCGGTCGGTAGGATTCAGGCGTCACCCCGCAACGAACCTGGAGTAGTCAGTGGCTCGCGTTGTCGTCGACGTCATGCTCAAGCCCGAGATCCTCGACCCGCAGGGCAAGGCGGTGCACGGCGCGTTCGGCCGGCTCGGCTTCGACGGCGTGGCCGACGTCCGGCAGGGAAAGCGCTTCGAGATCACCCTGGACGGTGAGGCGACCGAGGAGCGCGTCGCCGAGATCCGGAAGGCCGCGGACACCCTGCTGGCCAACCCGGTGATCGAGGACTACACGCTGCACGTGGAGAACCAGTGAAGATCGGGGTCGTCACCTTCCCGGGCTCGCTCGACGACGCCGACGCGCGCCGCGCGGCCGCGGTGGCCGGCGCCGAGGCGGTCGCGCTCTGGCACGGCGACGCGGACCTGCACGGGGTCGACGCGGTGGTCCTGCCCGGCGGCTTCTCGTACGGCGACTACCTGCGGGCCGGTGCCATCTCCCGCTTCGCGCCGGTGATGGACACGATCATCAAGCGGGCCGGCGAGGGGATGCCGGTGCTCGGCGTCTGCAACGGCTTCCAGGTGCTGTGCGAGTCGCACCTGCTGCCGGGCGCGCTGATCAAGAACCACCACCGCAAGTTCGTCTGCAAGGACCAGAGGCTGCGGATCGAGAACAACCGCACCGCGTGGACCGGCGACTACGACGCCAACCACGAGATCACCATCGTGCTGAAGAACCAGGACGGCTCCTTCGTCGCCGACGAGGCCACCCTGGACCGTCTGGAGGGCGAGGGCCGGGTGGTGGCCCGCTACCTCGGCAACCCGAACGGTTCCTACCGCGACATCGCCGGCATCACCAACGAGCGGGGCAACGTGGTCGGCCTGATGCCGCACCCGGAGCACGCCGTCGAGACACTGACCGGCCCGACCACGGACGGCCTGGGCTTCTTCACCTCGGTGCTGAAGGCCGTCGTCGCGTCCTGATGAGGTTCACCAGGCTGGTCCGCGCCGTCCTGCTGACGGCGGCGGTCCTGCTGCTGACCACCGGTACGGCGTCGGCGCAGCCTGCCGGTCTGTTCGCGAAGGTCGTGGTCATCGGCGTGCCCGGGCTGACCTGGAACGACGTGAAGGCGTCGCCTGAGCTGACCGCCCTGGTGAACCAGTCGCACGTCGGCTCGATCTCGGTGAAGACGGCGGGCCCGCACACCTGCCCGGTCGACGGGTGGCTGACGATCAGCGCGGGCACCCGGGCCTGGGGGAGCGTTCCCGACCAGCCCTGTGCCGCTCCCGCGGTGGCGAACGGCAAGGTGGCCGACTGGCAGGCGTACGTCGATCGTCAGGCCGAGCACCACACCGGGGCGCCGATCGGCCGCCTCGGCCAGACCGGGTACCCCATCTGCGGCTTCGGACCGGGCGCCGCGATCGCCCTGGCCCGCACGGACGGCACCGTCCGCCACTGGCAGCCGGAGTTCGACGCGTCCCAGTTGGCGAAGCCGGACTGCGGTGACGCGATCGTCGACGCCGGTGCGCTGCCCCCGCGCGAAGGCCGGGCCGAGGCGCGGCAGAAGGTCGCCGATCTGGTCGCGCAGGCACGCGCGGCCGGTGGCTGGGTGCTGCTGGTCGGTGTCAGCCAGGAGCTTGCGAATGCGCACCAGCAGCCGCTGGTCGCCATGCAGCTGCCGCCGGACAACGGGCCACGCTGGCTGACCAGTGACAGCACCCGTCGGCCGGGGCTGATCCAGCTCACCGACGTGACCGCGACGATCCTCAAGGGGCGGGACGCGGCAGAGGTCGACCCGGCGGGGTCCGCCAAGGCCGGTCCGCTGGACGGCAACGAAATCCACTTCACCGGGGACATCCACACCGACGCGGCTGCTGTCATCGAGGACCGGCTGGACACCAACGAGCGGTTCGAGCAGCCGCGGCCGATGCTGTTCGCGGTGGCGCTGACGATCGTCGCGGCCGAGGTGCTCGCGCTGCTCTGGTTCTTGTTCCGGCGCTCGCCCGCGTCCCGGCGTACCGCGGTGTTCACGTTGCTGATGCAGGGCGGGTTCTACCTGGCGGTCTTCCTGTCCACGCTGACCGTCTGGTGGCGCTGGCCGTCCCCCGGATTCTCCTTGTACTGCGTGGTTCTCGGGATCAGTGCGCTGTCGGCGGCGCTGGCGCAGGCGCTGTTGAAGCGGTACGCGTTCCTCGGCCTCGCACTGGCGGCGTACGTGATCCTGCTGGTCGACGGTGTGCTCGGTACGCCGCTCCAGGTCGGCAGCATGTTCGCGGACGGGCCCGTCATCGGTGGGCGGTTCTACGGCTTCGGCAACTCCACCTTCGCGACGCTCGCGTTCGGTGCACTCGTCACTGCGGGCTGGGCGGCGCAGAAGCTCCTCAGCAAGAGCAGGGTGCAGGCCGCGGTCGCCGTACTCGTCATCGGCGGCGCTGCGATCGTCGTCGACGGCAGGCCCGGTTGGGGGACGGACTTCGGCGGCATCATCGCGCTGACCCCGGCAGTGCTGCTCATGGCGTGGCTGACCTGGCGCGGGAGCATCTCACTGCGCGCTCTGATCGGTGTGGGCGTGGCCGGTCTGCTGGCCGTGTCAGCGGTCGCGTTCCTCGACTACCTGCGCCCGCCGGACCAGCGCAGCCACTTCGGCGCGTTCGTCGCTCGCCTCCTCGACGGCGACGTCAGCGACGTACTGATCCGCAAGCTGCAGATGGCAGTCCAGTTCTTCACCGGACCGTCGGGCTGGGCGATGCTCGTCGCCGTGATCGCCTGCATGCTGGCCACGGTCCTCCCGCAGCGTGTGCCGTCGGAGTCGTACCGCGCCTTCTACGACAGTTTCCCGATGGTCCGGCCGACGCTGCTCGCGCTGTCCACCTGCGGCCTCGTCGGCATGCTCCTCAACGACGCCGGTGTCGCACTGCCCGCGATCATGGTTGGTTTCGCCCTCCCGCTCCTGGTGGCCCATCTGATGGCCTCCCACCAGCCAGCTACCGTTTCACCTGAGTCCCACCTAGTGCAGGAGTCCTGAGTTGTCGACCGACACTGTGAGCAACGCAAGTAACACGCCGGACGTCGAGCAGCCGTGGGCTGAGCTCGGGCTGAAGCCGGACGAGTACCAGCGCATCCGGGACATCCTCGGGCGGCGCCCGACCAGCTGCGAGCTGGCCATGTACTCGGTGATGTGGAGCGAGCACTGCTCGTACAAGTCGTCCAAGGTGCACCTGCGCAAGTTCGCCGACATCCCGCAGGAGACCCCGGCCGGCAAGATGCTCGCCGGCATCGGTGAGAACGCCGGCGTCATCGACATCGGCGAGGGGTACGCGGTCACGTTCAAGGTCGAGTCGCACAACCACCCGTCGTACGTCGAGCCGTACCAGGGCGCGGCGACCGGCGTCGGCGGCATCGTCCGCGACATCATCGCGATGGGCGCCCGCCCGGTCGCCGTGATGGACCCGCTGCGATTCGGCCCCCTGGACGCCCCGGACACCAAGCGCGTGCTGCCGGGAATCGTGTCCGGCGTCGGCGGCTACGGGAACAGCCTCGGCCTGCCCAACATCGGCGGCGAGGTCGTCTTCGACCCGACGTACCTCGGGAACCCGCTCGTGAACGCGCTCTGCGTCGGCGTGATGCGGCACGAGGACCTGCACCTCGCGAACGCGACCGGCGTCGGCAACCAGATGATCCTGTACGGCGCCAAGACGGGCGGTGACGGGATCGGCGGGGTGTCGGTGCTGGCGTCGGAGACCTTCGCGGAGGGCGGCCCGACCAAGCGGCCGGCGGTCCAGGTCGGCGACCCGTTCATGGAGAAGCTGCTGATCGAGTGCACGCTCGAGCTCTTCGCCGCGAACGTCGTCGAGGGCATCCAGGACCTCGGCGGTGCGGGCCTGTCCTGCGCGACGTCGGAGCTGGCGAGCGCGGGTGACGGCGGGATGCGGGTGTCGCTGGACAAGGTGCCGCTGCGGGACGCGTCGCTCGCTCCGGAAGAGATCCTGATGAGCGAGTCGCAGGAACGGATGATGGCGTGCGTGACGCCGGAGAACGTCGAGGCGTTCCTGAAGATCTGCGCCAAGTGGGACGTCCAGGCCGATGTGATCGGTGAGGTCACCGACACCGGGCGGCTGGAGATCGACTGGCACGGTGAGCGCGTGGTCGACGTACCGCCGCGGACCGTCGCGCACGAGGGCCCGGTCTACCAGCGGCCGTACGAGCGTCCCTCCTGGCAGGACGAGCTGCAGGCCGACGGCGCCGAGAAGTTGCCGCGGGCAAGCAGCGGCGCGGAGCTGCGGGACACGCTGCTGACGCTGGTCGCCTCGCCGAACCTCTGCGACAAGTCCTGGGTGACGGACCAGTACGACCGGTACGTGCTCGGCAACTCGGTGCTCGCGCAGCCCGAGGACAGCGGGATGATCCGGGTCGACGAGACCAGCGGCCTCGGGGTCGCGGTGTCGACCGACTGCAACGGCCGGTTCGCGAAGCTCGACCCGTACACCGGCGCGAAGCTCGCGCTCGCCGAGTCGTTCCGGAACGTCGCGACCACCGGGGCCCGCCCGGTCGCGGTCACCGACTGCCTGAACTTCGGTTCGCCCGAGGACCCGGCGGTGATGTGGCAGTTCGCCGAGGCGATCCGCGGCCTGGTCGACGGATGCAAGGCGCTCGGCATCCCGGTCACCGGCGGGAATGTGTCGTTCTACAACCAGACCGGGGAGACCGCGATCCTGCCGACCCCTGTCGTCGGTGTGCTCGGGGTCATCGACGATGTCACCCGCCGGACGCCGATCGGGTTCACGGCCGAGATGGAGGGCCACCAGCTGTACCTGCTCGGCGAGACCGCGGAGGAGCTATCCGGGTCCGAGTGGGCGCACGTGATCCACGGGCACCTCGGCGGACGCCCGCCGGCGGTGGACCTGGCGGCGGAGCAGCAGCTGGCCGACATCCTGATCAACGCGTCCCGCGACGGGCTGATCGACGCGGCGCACGACGTCAGTGACGGCGGTGTCGCGCAGACCCTGGCCGAGTCGGTGCTGCGCGGCGGCGTCGGCGCGCGGGTGTGGGCGCCGGACGGGCTGGACCCGTTCCTGTTCCTGTTCGCGGAGTCGGCCGGCCGCGCGGTCGTCGCCGTACCGCGGACCGAAGAGGTGCGGTTCACCGACATGTGCACCGCCCGCCGCTTCCCGCACGCGAAGATCGGCGTGATCACCGGCGACACCCTCGACGTCCAGGACCAGTTCGAGATCCCCCTGACCGAACTGCGCGAGGCCTGGACCTCCACACTGCCGTCGGTTCTCAACTGACTGCCGCCTCGCGATGACCCGCGAGCAGGTCTGGGACGGTGCGGTCAACACGCGCGATCTCGGTGGCCTGCCCGCGGGTTCGGGACAGATCCAGCCGGGCCGCGTCTATCGGTCGGCGCGGCCTGACGGGCTCAGCGACCTCGGTCGGCGGCAACTGGCCGAGGCCGGGATCCGTACCGTCGTGGACCTCCGCAACGACGCCGAGCGGCTCGAGGTCCGGGTCATCGACGCCGTGGCCCAGCACCACCATCCGATCGAGGATCCGCACGACGAAGTCTTCATGGCCGAGTGGGGGCTGCGGCTGGACAGCCCGGCGTACTACGGCGACGTACTACGACGGTGGCCGGAGTTGGTCACCGGCGTGTTCGCGCGGATCGCGGACGCCCCTGTCGGCGGGGTGCTCGTGCACTGCAAGGCGGGCTGTGACCGCACCGGCATGATTGTCGCGATGCTCTTGTCGGTGGCTGGTACGCCGGTGGACTGCATCGTCGACGACTACGAGCTGGCCGTCCGCACCATGAATACCTACTACCAGCAGGACCCCGGTGCCGGCGAAGCGGGACGTTCCGCGGAGGCGTTGGAGAAGCATTGTGCGACCGCTCGAGCCGAGCTGGTCGCGTTCCTCAGGTCGGTCGACGTCACTGCTTTCCTCGCGTCCAACGGGCTGACGCACGACCAGCTCACCCGGCTACGGAATCGCATGCTTCTTCCCATGAGCTGAACGAGCGACGGGATCGCGGAGCGGCGACCGACTACGTACGCCGCTCCGCGGGCTGCATCAACCGACCAGCGCCACTCGCTCGGTGGCTACGGTGAGGACCTTGGTGAGGCCGGCCTTGTCCTGGGGGCGGCCGGCGACGGTGAGCTCGATGTAGGCGCGGCGGCCGTTTTCGAAGGTGTCGACGAAGCGGGTGGTGACCCAGCGCTGGCCGCGAGCGCCGTCGCGGTAGGTGTAGGTGATCTGCGTGTAGGCGACGCGCGGGGCGGACCAGCCGACCTTCGACGGTGCGGTGCCGTTGGTGCGGGACACCAGCTTGAAGCCGGCGACGCTGCGCAGCGCGTGGATGCGCTGGTCGGCGGCGCGCGTCGTGCTGACCTTGCCGCCGAGGCCGCCGTTGACGCGCAGCATCCAGGTGTTCGAGCTGTCGGTGAACTTCGCCTGCTCGCGGCTGAGCTGGGTGAACTTCCAGCCCGTCGGCGCGTACACCGCGACGTTGCAGTTGCCCACGCGGCCCCAGCACTTGTAGCCGAAGTGCAGGCTCGACGCCTTCAGCGCGGGCTTGGCGTGCGCGGTGACGGCGGCGGTGCGAGCCGGAACCGCGGCGTCGCTCGGCGCGATCCCGACGAACAGCCCCGCGGCGGCGATGATCGCGGCGCCGGCCAGAACGCGAGCGGTGAGCGTCTTCTTCATGTTTGTTTCTCCATCGTCAAGGGGGCTCCGTTCGGCCCGTCGAGATCAGAGATGACTCGATGCCGCGACGACGTTGAGTGCCGTTCTTGTGATCAGCGTCTCGCCAACCAAGCACTCCGGTGCGACGTCAGACGACGCCTTCCGGCGCGTCTGGCACACTCGAAGGGACGAGGTGAGGTGAGGCGGATGGCGGAGCGGCGGCCGGTGAAACCGGGCGATCTGATCGGGTACGCGACGGCGGCCGGTCAGGAGGCGCGGGAGGTCGCGGCCCGGCGCCGGATGGTCAATATCCGGCTCACCGACGAGGAACGGCGCGTCTGCACCGACGAGCTGGCCGAACAGTTCGCGATCGGCCGGCTCGACGAGACCGAGCTGCACCGCCGGGTCGACCTGCTGAACGACGCCGTCACGCACGGGGACCTGGAGCCGGTGTTCGCCGGTCTGCCGACGCCGTCGCTGTACAAGCCGGCGCCGCGCAAGCCCGGCCGGTGGCGGTGGGCGGCGTTCGTGGGCGCGGTGTGGGTGGCGCTGCCGTTCGCGCTGCTCGGGCTGGTGTTCCTGGTGTTCGGTCGCGAGGTCGCGGCGGCGATCTTCGGACTGCCCGCGCTCGCGTGGGTGTTCTTCACCTACCGCTGGGCGTCCCGGCCGCAGCGCGAGGAGCGTCGGCGCTCAGGCACCTAGCGTCGATTCCCGCGTGACCAGCTGGGCCGGGAGCTCCAGTACGCCGTGATGCGGCTTGCCGGCGATGGCTTCCAGCAGCAGCGTCGCCGCGCGGCGGCCGAGGTCTTCCAGGCGGAGGTCGACGGTGGTGAGCGGCGGGCGGCTGGCCAGCGCCATGACGGGCCAGTTGTCGTAGCCGGTGACGGCGATGTCCTCGGGGACCGTGCGCCCCAGTTCGCGGAGCCGGTCGCAGACGCCGCGGGCGATCTGGTCGCTGCCGCAGCTGATCGCGTCCGGGCGCTCACGCAGTACCAGGTCGGTGGCCTGGCGGCCCCAGCGTTCGCTCCACTCGCCGAAGAGCGGTTCGGTGCACAGATCGGCCGCGATGGCCTGGGCGCGCTCGGCGGCGGAGCGGTGATCGGCCGGGCCGGTGATGTGGGCGATGCGGGTGCGGCCGATCCCGCGCAGGTGCGTGATGGCCGCGGCGGCCCCGGCCGCGTCGTCGACGATCACCGAGGCGTCGGCGGGATTCGTCGAGGCGGCCAGCGCATAGACGACCGGTAGCGGTACGTCGATCGGCCGCCGCGGCTCGGTACGTCGGCCGGTGACGACGATGCCGTCGACGCCGCGCGCGACGAGCGAACGCAGGTAGGTCTGCTCCCGCAACGGGTCGTCGCGGGTGTCGCAGAGGACGGTCGCGAGCTCGCCGGCGCTGAGCACGTCCTCGACGCCGCGCATGATCGGGATGCTGAAGCGGCCCGAGCTGTCGGTGGTCAGCAGCGCCACGGTGAACGTGCGGCCGGACGAGAGCGCACGGCCCCGGGCATCCGGTGTGAACCCGAGCTGCGCCGCGGCCCGGCGTACCCGGTCTCGGGTTTCCTGGCTCAGCTGCCCGGTGTTGCTGAGCGCCTTCGACGCGGTTCCGGCGGAGACGCCGGCGAGCGCGGCGACATCCACCATCCGTACCGCTGGCCTCTTCATCAGGTTTCCTTCCGATCCTGCGCCGAAGCCTAGCAGGATCCCGCGGACAACCCTGCTGACCTGCGCTTTGATCTTGACCGGCGCGATCTGCAGTCCTACGTTGTCAACGACGGAAAACGTGTGCGGCCTTTCCGTCGGTGTGATGTCCGCCCCCGTCACCCGAAAGGCACACCCATGCCCGAACCCACTCCCGAAGGAATGCCCCGACGTGACTTCCTTGGTGTTTCCCTCGCCGCGGCGGCTGTCATGACCGCCGTCGATCCGGCCCCGGCCGAGGCCGCGCATCCGTCCGGGCCGCCGGCCGGCCGCGGCGGGCACTACGTCCCGCAGCGCGCCCCGCTCCGGCCGGTCCCGTTCCAGAAGCTCCCGCCCGGCGCGATCGAGGCGCGCGGCTGGCTCGCGCAGCAGCTCGACCTGCAGGTCAACGGCCTCTGCGGCCGGTACGACGAGATCTCGGACTTCTTGGTGTACGAAGGCAACGGCTGGGTCGACCCGGCGCAGAGCGCGTGGGAGGAGCTGCCGTACTGGCTGCGCGGCTTCGGCGACCTCGGGTACGTCACCGGCGACACCGGCGTACTGACCAGGATGCAGCGATGGATGGACGGCATCCTCGCCACCCAGGCGCCCGACGGCTGGTTCGGTCCGGAGCGGCTGCGGACCTCGCTGGAGAACGGGCCGGACTTCTGGCCGGGCATGCCGCTGCTGGCCGCGTTCCGGTCCTGGTACGAGTACTCCGGCGACGAGCGGGTCATTCCGTTCATGACGAAGTACCTGGGGTTCCAGAACACGCAGCCGGCGGAGGTGTTCAACCGCTCGTGGGGCGCGTTCCGCTGGGGCGACAACATCGACAGCGCGTACTGGCTCTACAACCGCACCGGGGAGCCGTGGCTGCTCGACCTGGTGACGAAGATGCACAGCGGGTCGGCGGACTACGTCGGTGGCATCCCCACCTGGCACAACGTCAACCTGGCACAGGGGTTCCGGGAGCCGTTGCAGTACTGGCTGCTGTCCGGTGAGGCCGAGCACCGAGCAGCGACGTACCGGAACTACTCGACCGTGATGGGGATGTACGGCCAGTTCCCGGGCGGTGGCTTCGCCGGCGACGAGAACTCGCGGCCCGGGTTCGTCGACCCGCGACAGGGCTTCGAGACGTGCGGGATCGTCGAGCTGATGCACAGCTGCGAGATGCTCACTCGCTTCACCGGTGACATCGCCTGGACGGACAGGTGCGAGGAGCTGGCGTTCAACTCGCTGACAGCGTCGTACGATCCGCGGCAGCAGGTGATGCACTACATCACCTGCGCGAACAGCGTGCAGCTCGACGACGGGCGCAAGCACGGGCAGTTCGAGAACCCGTTCGCCATGCAGGCGTACAAGTACGGCGTCCATCAGTACCGTTGCTGCCCGCACAACTACGGCATGGGCTGGCCGTACTACGTGCAGGAGCTGTGGCTGGCCACGACGGACAACGGCCTGGCTGCGTCGATGTACGCCGCCAGCAAGGTGACCGCGACGGTCGGAGTCGGCGCGGGCGAGACGGTTACCGTCGTACAGGACACGGAGTATCCGTTCTCGGACACCATCACGTTCACTGTGCAGACTGCGCGACCGGTCCGATTCCCCTTCTATCTAAGGCGTCCTGGCTGGACAGCTGACGCCACCGTGAAGGTCAACGGGCAGCCGGTACGCACGTCCGGCGACTGGATGAAGGTCGACCGCACCTGGCAGGCCGGCGATCGTGTCGAGCTCACCCTGCCGATGCGCACCACCACACGGGTGTGGGAGGACAACCAGCACTCGGTATCCGTCGACCGTGGTCCGCTGACCTACTCGCTGCAGATCGAGGAACGCTACGAACGCATCGGCGGCACCGACGAGTGGCCGGAGCTCTCGGTCTATCCGGAGTCGCCGTGGAACTACGGGCTGGTCGCGGGCGCGTCCTTCGACGTCGTACGGCGGCAGGCGGGCGAGAACCCCTTCACGACAGACGGTGTGCCGCTTGCGCTGACCACACAGGCCCGGCGGATCCCGCAGTGGGAGACAGACACCGAGGACGTCGTCGGACTGCTGCAACCGAGTCCGGCCCGGTCGGACGAGCCTGTGGAGACCGTGACCCTCATCCCGATGGGTGCGGCCTGTCTGCGGGTCACGTCTTTCCCGCAGGTCGCCCCTGACGGCAAGGAGTGGAGCTATCGCACCAGGATCACGGCGTCGCACGTGAACGACGGTGACTCGCTCGAGGCACCGGACTCCGGCCGTACGCCGCAATCCTCCGCGGACACGTCGATCCCGCGCTTCACCTGGTGGGACCGGCGCGGTACGACGGAGTGGATCGAGTACGACCTGCGCTCGGTCCGAGAGCTGTCCCAGGCGTCGGCGTACTGGTTCGACGACACCGGCTCCGGCCAGTGCCGCGTGCCGCAGTCGTGGCGGGTGCTGTGGCTGGACGGGGAGACGTGGCTGCCGGTCCAGAACTCCACGCCGTACGACGTGGCGGTGGACCGGCTCAACACGACCGCGTTCACGCCGGTGCGGACGCAGTACGTCCGGGTGGAGGCCGTACTGCGTCCGACGTATTCCGGAGGCTTGCTCCAGCTCCTGTTTACCTAGCCGGTGCGGCGTCGACGTACAGCGTGACCACACCCGGTCCGTAGGTCGATGTGTCGTGGACGTACCAGGTGCCGGGGGCGGACTTGAGCGGCTTCAGGTTCGGGCCGTCCCCGGTCAGGTACTCAACGCGTGCGCCGCGGCTCGTCACCAGCGGTTCACATGCGCGAGATTGCAGCTTCCTGCAGCTTTCCGTGTGGGTTCGATGACCGCGTGTGCCTGCGACAATGAGGCGGGGCAGTCGAGGGGGAATCTGTGGAGAACGACCCGGCGCTGGAGCACGCGCTTCTGGAGCACCTGCGGTTCGCGCCGTTGAGCCGCGCGGAGCTGGTCCGCCGTACCGGCGCGAGCGACGGGCGGGTGCAGGCCGCGCTGAACGACCTGATCACGGGCACGTTCGTCGCCAAGCGCCCGCAGGACTCCGGCCCGCCGGACTACGAGCTGACCAAGGCCGGAGCCGGCCGGCTGAAGCTCATGGAGGACCTGGTCGAGTCGCCGCTCAAGACCATGGCCAAGGTGTTCGGCTCGATGGCCGTCCAGGTCGTCCGGCCGCCGCAGCCGCCGGGGACTCCGCTGCAGAAGCTACGGCTGTCCGACGACGACCGGTCCGTGTGCACGACCGCTTTGGCGGACCAGTTCGCCGCCGGCCGGATCGACCAGGCGGAGCTCGACCGGCGGACGGATCTGCTGTACGCCGCGCGGATCCGGTCGGACCTGGACCCGGTCTTCGAGGGCCTGCCGCTGCCCACGCTGGCCGCGCCGTACCAGCCTCCCCCGGGGACGCAGCCTCCCAACTGGGCGACGATCCTCTGGATCGCGCTGCCCGTGGTCGTCGTGAGCGCGATCATCCTGGGCCACGCTCTGACGTCCGGCGCGAGCGCCGTCACGGTGCTGCTCTTCCTGCTCCTGGTCGGCGCGAAGATCGCCTGGACGTACCGCGGACGACGATTCCGCGAGTGACCCATCTTCGTCGTGGTGGCCCGAAGTCGTGAACTAGCCTGTGGGCGTGGAGGCTGTGTTGCGGTTGGCGGTGGTGGCGGACGGGCCTGCGGTGGCTGAGTTGGCGCGGGCCGCGGTGGAGACGCAGTTCCCGGCGTACTACGACGCGCGGCAGACAGCCAGTGCGGCCGAGCACATCACCACGCTGGATACGGCACTGATCGACGACGGCACCTACTACGTGCTGGAGGCGGACGGTGAGGTCGTCGCCTGTGGCGGGTGGAGCCGGCGCAACAAGCTGTTCAATGCGAGTACGGCGGGAGCGGACGAGCGGCTGCTCGACCCAGCGACCGAACCGGCCCGCATCCGGGCGATGTTCGTCCGGGCGGACTGGACTCGGCGTGGGCTCGGCCGGGCGATCCTGACCGCCTGCAACGACGCGGCCCGCGCGGAAGGGTTCACCAGACTCGCACTGATGTCGACGCTGCCCGGCGTACCGCTCTACAAGGCTTTCGGCTTCACCGAGGTGGAGTCCGCCCAGCTGCCGATGCCGGACGGCACCCTGCTCGCCGGTGTCGCGATGGAACGACCAATTGAGGAGAAGGCATGACCGCCGGTACTACTGTCACCGCCCCTGACGGCACCGAGGTCGTTCTCGGTGAGATCGGGACCCGCGTGCTGCTGAAGAACTCACGCGTCCGCGTCTGGGAGGTGTCCCTGCAGCCCGGTGAGGCCCAGGGCTGGCACCTGCACCACAACCCGTACGTCGTCCTGTGCCTGTCGACGTCGCCCTGCCACATGGACTGGCTGGACGGCAGCCCGGCACGGCACCTGAGCGAGACGGTCGGCGGATCGGTCTACCGTCCGGTCTCCCCGGTGCACATGCTGACCAACGACGGCGACGCGCTGTACCTGAACCGCCTGATCGAGGTGCTCGACCTCGGCGAGGAGGCGTCGGGCGACCCGCACTTCGGGGTCGACACCGCCGAGGCAGGCTTCGAGCAGGCCGGCGAGATCCCGACAAAGGTCGTCGTCGACGAGGACGACGTCCGCGTCCAGCACGTCACCCCTGAGGCCGGCGAGTCCTACACCTGGCACACGGGCCCGTACCCGGCCCTGGTCGTCGACTTGGATCTGCAGCACCCTGACGTGACCTACCTGGAGCCGGGAGAGTCCTACACGCTTCCTGCGAAGCCGGAGCGCACCCCCGGCTTCAACTTGGTCGAGTTGCGGTACTACAGCAAGCCGCGCACCTGAGCGGCGTCCCGAGCCGCCAGCACAGCGGCAGTGTCGATCAGTCCGAGGTCGGCCTGCCGTAGCCGGGCTTTGACCAGCGGCACCTGGGGTCCGACGGCGCTCAGCTCTGTCACGCCGAGAGCAGCGAGCAGTACGGCGGACTGGGGGTCGCTGGCCAGGTCGCCGCAGACCGCGACACGGACCCCGGCGGTGCGGGCGACATGGTCGATCAGCTGGAGTACGGCGGGATCGAGGCCGTCGGCGAGCGGGGCGACCGCGGCGTTGGTGCGGTCGGCCGCGGTCGTGTACTGCGTGAGGTCGTTGGTGCCGATGCTGACGAAGTCGAGATCCCGGGCGAGCGTCGCGACCCGGAGCGCGGCCGCAGGGACCTCGACCATGATGCCGACCTCGAGACCGTCGCGCGGGCCGAGTTCCTCCAGCGCCCAGTCGACCTCGTCGGCCGTCGTCACCATCGGGAACATCACGTGCACCGGCGTCTCGGCCGCCGTGCGCCGCACCGCTTCGAGTTGGTCGCGCAGCAGGTCGGGGCGATGACGGAACACCCGCAGACCGCGCTCGCCGAGGAACGGGTTCGCCTCCGCGGCCTGCGGCAGGAACGGGAGCGGCTTGTCGCCGCCGACGTCCCAGGTGCGGATCGTGATCGGCTTCCCGCCCAGCGCCCGCGCGATCGCCCGGAACGTCTCGGCCTGCTCGTCGACGGTCGGCGCGGTCCGGCGATCCCCGAACAGCACCTCGGTCCGCACCAGCCCGGAACCGTCCGCGCCGCGCACGTCCACGGCGTCCTGCAGGACACCTACGTTCACGAGAACGTCGATCGTCCTGCCGTCCCGGGTGACTGCCGGCTGGTCCGCCTCCTCGAGTGCCCGGCGTCGCTCGCCCACCCGCTCCGCGATCGTCGCGCGTACGGCCTGCTCGTCCGGCGCGAGCTCGAACGACCCCGTCCGCGCGTCGAACGCGACCGTCGTCCCGGCCGGCACCGCGACGTCCCCGATCCCGGTGATCAACGGGATCCCGCGCGACCGGGCCACGATCACCCCGTGTCCCGTCGTACCCGCTGCCCGTACGGCGATCCCGGCGATCCGGGTGGCGTCCAGCGTGGCCGCGGTCGCCGCGTCCAGCTCCGGTACGACGAGGATGCCGTCGGCCGGGGCTTCCTCCGTCGAGGTCCCGGTCAGCGCACGCAGGACCCGGTCCCGCACCGCGCGGACGTCCTGCGCCCGTTCCCGCTGGTACGCGTCGTCGAGGGCCTCGAACGTGGATGCCAGCTCGTCGTACACCTGCTTCCAGGCCACCGGCGCGGACTCGCCGCCCGAGATCGCCGTACGCACGGCGTCGAGCACCTTGCGATCGGTCAGCAGCGCGAGGTGCGCCTCGAAGATCCCACCGTGTTCCGCGCTGCCGTCGCGGAGGACCTGAAGGTCGTCGGCCGCGGTCCGGAGCGCGTCCTCCAGCCGTCCGGGCTCGTTGTCACCGGCAACGTATCCGTCCAGGTCCGCCGCGTCGCCGGCCAGTACGGCGGGACCGATCGCCACATCCAGCCCGGACCCGCCGGCAGACACAGCTGCCGGGACCGGCACATTCGCCGAACCGGCCGGCTCGTCGCCGAAGTTCTGTTTCGCCAGCTGCTCGATCGCGGCCAGCGCCGCGGCGGCCTCGGGACCGCTCGCGCCGACCCGCAACCGGTGCCCCTGCTGGGCGTTCAGCGTCGCGACCATGCTCAAACTGCCCGCATCCACCGGTCCACGGCCGGTGTCCAGATCGGTGAGCGTGACCGCGGCGTCGAACCCGTTCACCAGCCCGACCAGCCGAGCAGCAGGCCGCGCGTGCAGCCCGTGCTCGTTACCCACCAGGACTTCCACGGTGCGATCGGCCTCGGCAACCGGTGTGGCCTGGGCGGCCTGGGCATCGCCGAGGTGGTCTTGTTTGCCGGCCAGACCGCGCGCCGCCTCGGCCGCGACAGCGTCGAGCGAGGCACCGGTCGACGCCGTGACCGCCGCGGCGACCAGGCCCTCGACCAGCGGAGCGCTCGTCAGCCGCACCCGCGCGGCCACCTCCGGATCGACGAACTCCAGCGCCATCTCCGCGCTCAGCACCGCGCTGCCCAGATCGAGCAGCACGAGGACGCCGTCCGCGCTGTCGGCAGCGCCGATCGCCTCGGACACCGCCATCGCGTCGGTCCCGAACGTCGTCGCATCCAGCCCCGCCGCCACCGCGATCACCGGACGCTTGTCCTCGGCAACCATCTCCGCGGCGAGCCCGACCGCCGCGTCGGCCAGCGCACGGCTGTGCGACACCACCACGATCCCGATCATGACAGCGTGCGGGCCGCGGACTCCAAGATCAGCGTCGTACTGGTCGCGCCCGGGTCCTGATGACCGGCGCTGCGTTCACCCAGGTAGCTCGCGCGCCCCTTCCGCGCGACCAGCGGGATCGTCGCGTCCCGGCCCTTCGCGGCCGCCTCGGCCGCCGCGGTCAACGCCGTACCGAGATCCGCTCCGCCCGCGACCGCGCCGTCGTACGCCTCCAGCGCCGGCGCCCAGGCGTCGTACATGGTCTTGTCGCCCAGCTCCGGCTTGCCGCGCGCGAGCACCCCCTCGACCCCGGCGTGCAGCGCCTTGCCGATCGTCTCCGGCGTCAGGTCGGCACCGGCCAGCGCGGTCCCGAACCGCAGAAAGAACGTCCCGTACAACGGCCCGCTCGCCCCGCCGACCTTGCTGACCAACGTCATCCCGGCCTTCTTCAGCACCTCGTCCGCCGACCCGAACTCAGTACCGTCCAGCAACTCCCCGATCGCCGTGAACCCACGATCCATGTTGATCCCGTGATCGGCGTCCCCGATCGCCGCATCCAGCTCGGTCAAATACGCCGCGTTCTCGTGCAGCACCCCCGCACTGTCGCGCAACCAGTTGACGAAGGAATCGACTCCCATGCTCACGCGTTCCAGCGTAGGCCGGGGGTGTTCACCGGGGCGTCCCAGAGACGTACCAGTTCGTCGTCTGCCTTCAGGAGCGTCACCGAGCAGCCGGCCATCTCCAGGGAGGTGATGTAGTTGCCGACGAGGGAGCGGGCGACGGTGATGCCGGCCCGGTCGAGGAGCTGGGCGACCTCGTTGTACATCAGGTACAGCTCGATCAGCGGTGTGCCGCCCATGCCGTTCATGAACGCGATCACCGAATCGCCCTGCTGGTAGGGCAGGTCGGAGACGACCGGGTCGACCAGCAGTTCGGCGATCTCGCGGGCCGGAGCCAGCGGCAGCCGCTGCCGGCCGGGCTCGCCGTGGATGCCGATGCCGACCTCCATCTCGTTCTCGGCCAGGTCGAACGTGGGCTTGCCGGCGGCCGGGACGGTGCACGACGTCAACGCCATCCCCATGCTGCGGCCGTTGTCGTTGACGCGCTTGGCGAGGTCCGCGACGTCCTGCAGCGGGCGGCCTTCCTCGGCGGCCGCGCCGACGATCTTCTCCAGCAGCACGGTCACACCGACGCCGCGCCGGCCGGCCGTGTACAGGCTGTCCTGGACGGCGACGTCGTCGTTGGTGACCACCGACAGCACCTCGGTGCCGGCGTCGGCGGCGGCCAGCTCGGCGGCCATCTCGAAGTTCATCACGTCGCCGGTGTAGTTCTTCACGATGTGCAACACGCCGGCGCCGGCGTCGACCGCCTTGGTCGCGGCCATCATCTGGTCCGGGACCGGGGACGTGAACACCTCGCCGGCGCAGGCCGCGTCCAGCATCCCGAGCCCGACGAACCCGCCGTGCATCGGCTCGTGCCCCGACCCGCCGCCGGAGATCAGCCCGACTTTGCCGGATCTCGGCGCGTCCTTGCGGTAGACGATCCGGTTCTCCAGGTCCACCCGCAGGCGGTCCGGGTGCGCTGCCGCCATTCCGCGCAGCGCCTCACTCACGACATCAGCAGGGTCGTTGATGAGCTTCTTCATGTTCCCCATCTGAGCACACCAGCCCGCCGAAAGGGAGGCCCCGATTTCAGTCCTTGGGGCGCAGGAGGGGGCGGACGACCTCGCGGGCGTCGTGGATGCGGGACTTGACGGTGCCGAGCGGGGCGCCGACCTCGGCGGCGATCTCCTCGTACGACAGCCCGTAGACGTCACGCAGTACCAGCGGGGTCACCATCTGCGGTCGGTCGCGCTCCAGGGTCTCCAGCGCCTCCAGGAGGTCCAGGCGGGTGCCGGCGATCACGCTCGTGGTGCGCGGGTCCGGCTTTTCCATGGTCTCCGGGTTGTGCGCGGCCTGGGCGGTGCGCTTCAGCTTGCGGTACGTCGAGCGGGCGGAGTTCGCCGCGACCGAGTGGACCCAGGTCGAGAAGCTGCTGCGGCCGGAGTACGTGCCGATCTTGGTCGCGATGTTCAGCAGCGCCTCCTGGGCGGCGTCCTCCGCGTCCGCGGAGTACGGCAGGACGGAGCGGCAGATCCGCAGGACGCGCGGATACACCTGCCGCAGCAGGTCGTCCATCGCGTTCTTGTCGCCCGCCTGGGCCTGCTCCGCGAGGGTGGCAAGGTCGTCGGTCGGACTGGTGCTCTCGCTCATCTGCGCCTTTGCTTCTCGATCGGCCCCGGTAGGGACACTCCAATGACCCATAATGCCCTGTATGGGGGTCCCAACCAGACTCGGTCGCTACGTCGTGCGCCGACGCCTTGGCTCGGGTGGTTTCGCGACGGTGTGGCTGGCTCACGACGAGCAGCTGGACGCCGAGGTGGCGATCAAGGTGCTCGCCGACAACTGGGGGCACGACGACTCGGTCCGGCGGCGGTTCCTCGAGGAGGGCCGGTTCCTGCGCCGCGTCGAGTCCGAGCACGTCGTCCAGGTCCACGACGTCGGCGAGCTCGAGGACGGCCGGCCGTTCCTGGTGCTCACGTACGCCGACCGCGGCACCCTGGCCGACCGGCTGAAGAAGGAGCCCCTCCCGCTGGCCGACGCCGTCGACGTGGTCGTCCAAGTCGGCCGCGGCCTGCAGGCGCTGCACCGGCGCGGCCTGCTGCACCGCGACGTGAAACCGGCGAACGTCCTGTTCCGCAGCACCGACGACGGCGAGCGGGCGGTGCTGTCCGACCTCGGCCTCGGCAAGTCCCTCGACGAGGTGTCCCGGATCACGATGCCCGGCGGCACCCCGTCGTACGTCGCCCCTGAGCAGGCGCTGGGGGAGCGGCTGGACCAGCGCGCCGACCAGTACTCGCTGGGCGCGGTCGCGTACGCCGCCCTCACCGGGCGGTCTCCGCACCAGGTCGACGGGCTGGGCGCCGCCAGCCGGGTGAAGGTGGCGCCGCCGCCGAGCTCACTCGGGTTCGAGCTGCCGGGACAGGTCGACGCGGCGATCGTCCGCGCGCTCGACCCGGACCGGGAGAATCGCTGGCCGGACGTCCAGACGTTCACCAAGCAGCTCGTCGGCGCGCTCGACGAGACCACCCGCGACTTCCCGCTGGCGACCCGCGAGACCGTGACGATCGCGTCGGACGACCTGGACGCCAAGACCGCGCTCAGCGACGAGAACCAGCCGACCATCGTGAAGCCCGCCGACCCCTCGGAGATCGCGGAGACCGTCGCCGCGGTGAGTTCCGTGACAACGGAGGGCGTCCGGGCGGAGACAGCGCACACGGGCACCGACCCGGCGGACAGCGCCGACCCGGAGGCCGAGACCGCCGCCGTCGGGGTCGTCTCGGCCCCGCGGAAGCGCAGACGTGGCCGGTGGGTTGTCGCCGCGATGCTTGCACTGCTGCTCGGCGGCGGCGCCGGGTACGCGGGACACTGGTACCTCTCGGGCCGCAAGATGGTCGTCGTCTCGCAGGACCAGTTCTCGGTCCGGCTGCCGGAGACCTGGGCCCGGTCGATGGCCCAGTCGGTCTGGACGGCGCCGGGCGGCACCGACGGCACTCCGGCCTTCCGGGTGAGTCAGGACGCCGACTGGTCCGGAAGGACGCCCGGCGTCTTCATCGGGGTGTCGAACGTGAAGCTGGCGGTCCCCGAAGGCAACCAGTGCGACAACGCCGGTAGTCCCGTCCCGCACACGGTCGGTGGGAAGACGGTCACGGACCGGGTTTCCGGCAACTGCTTCGGTGCGGATATCGTGCTGCTCCAACGAGTCGTCGATCACGGGGACGGCGGCTCGCTCCTGGTCCAGGTCGTCGTGCCTGGATCGGAGCCGTACCGGGCCACCGAGATCGCAGATTCGGTGCGTTACACCCCCTAGGAAGTTCTCCATGCGTTTTCCGACCGAGCGATTCCGGCCGTCGCCGGCACTGCTGCAGTCCGCCCGCCGCAGGTTCTACCGCCTGCGCTCCCAGATCTTCCGCACCATCTGGCCGGTCGACTGACGCGTCAAGGATCTGGGTACGTCCTGTCGTGTGATCGAAGGCCTCCACGAGTTCGACGAGTTCGACGTACCGGTGTCCGGAGCAACGATCCACGGACGCCGGGGCGGTGCCGGTCCGCCGCTCCTGCTGCTGCACGGCTTCCCGGAGACACACGTCATGTGGCACCGGGTCGCGCCGACCCTGGCCCGCGAGTTCACCGTGGTCGCCACCGACCTCAGCGGCTTCGGGGACAGCACCTCCTCCGGTGACCAGTCGATGCGCGAGCTCGGCAGGCACCAGGTCGAGGCGATGAAAGAGCTGGGGTACGGCGACTTCGCGCTCGTCGGCCACGACCGCGGCGCCCGCTGCGCGTACCGGACGGCGCTCGACCACCCCGAGGTCGTGACCAAGCTCGGCGTACTGGACGTCGTACCGACCAGAGACGCCTTCGACCGCGCCGACAAGGACTTCGCGCTCGCGTACTGGGTCTGGTCGTTCATGACGGCTCCCATCGCGGAGACCCTGATCGGCGGAGCGCCCGAGGCGTTCGTCAACCACCTCCTGGACACCTGGGCGGGCGGCGACGCGTTTCCGCCGGAAGTGCGTGCGGAGTACGTCCGCCAGTTCCGCGAGCCCGAGACCGTTCACGCGATCTGTGAGGAGTACCGCGCGGCCGCGACGACCGACTGCGGGCACGACGCCGCGGACCGGGGCGTTCGTCGCATCAGGTGCCCGACGCTGGTCCTGTGGGAGCAGGAGGGCGCGGTGGGCCGTTGGTACGGCGATCCGCTCGACATCTGGCGCGACTGGGCGGACGACGTGACCGGCGGACCTGTCGACGCCGGCCACTTCCTCGCCGAAGAGGCTCCGGACGAGACCCTCGCGTGGCTACTACCGTTCCTCGAGGTCGGCAGCTAGGCCGTAGTGGTCGCTCGGAATCGCGCCGGGCCGGTCGAACGTCCGGATGCACGACAGGACCGGCAGTGTGGGCCGGCCCTCGGGTCTACTCCACTGTGAGCCAAGTGATTCCCAGGCCCAGTACCCAGAACGTGCCGCCCAGCCAGCCCAGGACATGCAGCCCACTTGTGAAAGCGGCGGAGTGGCCAAGGACAGTGCTGTAAAGCGCTATGCCCAGCGCACCAACGCCTTGGCGTGCTGTGTTGTTGACGCCGCCGGCCAGCCCGGCGCGCTCCGGCGGTAGTGCAGCGACCGCTGCGTTGACAACAGCCGCCGTCAGGAAGCCCATGCCGATGCCCAGACACAGCTCAACCGGCAGGACCGCCGTGTAGCCGCTGCCGGGACCTACGGCGAGTAGGCAGCAGGACCCGATCGCTCCCAGTGCCAGGCCGAACGACATCGGGAGCCGCGGACCAAAGCGACCGGTGATTCGACCCGACACCGGCCCCAGCGCCGCCAGCGGCAGCAGAACCGGGAGCAGCTCCAGTCCGGCGCGCAGAGCGTCGTGATGCAGGTACTCCTGCAGGTACAGCGTCAGGGCCAGCAGCGTGCCCAGACCGACCAGATTCATCAGGCCGGCCACGATGTTGGCGCCGACGAAGTCCGCGCCGATCCGCAGCCGGCGCCTGGTCTGCGGCCGGACCGGCTGGTGCCGCGGCACGGTCCTCCAGGCCACGGGCAGCGCGATCGCGATGATCGGCAGGTTGATCAGGAACACCGCGCGCCACCCCAGCCCGCCCACCAGTACGCCACCGCACAGCGGGCCGGCGACGAGCGCCAATGCGCCCGCGCCCGCCCAGATCCCGACAGCCCGCGCCTTTGCGGCCCTGTCGGCGTACTGATCGGAGATGACGGCCAGCGTGCTAGGCAGCAGTAGGGCGGCGCCGACGCCCTGGAGCGCTCGCGCTGCGACCAGGAGCTCGATGTTGGGCGCTGCACCGCAGGCCAGCGAGGCCCCGCCGAAGACGGCCAGCCCAGCCAGCACGGTACGTCGGTGGCCGATTCGGTCACCCCATGCGCCACAGACGAGCAGCAGCGCCGCCAGCACGATCATGTAGCCGCTCACGACCCACTGCTGTCCCGCTGCGCCGGTCTCGAGATCGGTCCGGATCGTCGGCAGCGCCACGTTGACCACGGTGACGTCGAGCTGGACCAGGAAGATTCCTACGCACAGCAAGGCGAGAAGCATGCCTTCCACGGTTCCACCGGAACACTTCGGGTTGTATCGAAGTGTGCCGGTGTGAGCATGGGAGGTATGGATGGAGACGCCGATGTGGCCCGCGCCGCTGGACTGATGGCGGAACCCGCGCGGGCGAAGGTACTGATGGCGCTCGCGGACGGCCGCGCGCTACCGGCCTCGCTGCTTGCTTCCGAGGCCGGTGTTTCAGCGCAGACCGTGAGTGCCCATCTGCACAAGCTGCTGGACGGCGGTCTGGTCACGGTCGAGCGGTCCGGACGGCACAGGTACTACAAGTTGGCCGGTCCGGAGGTCGCCGCGGCTGTCGAAGCCCTGGCACGTATCGCCAAGCCCCAGCCCATCACGTCGCTCCGCCAGAGCACCCGTGCCGCAGCCCTCCGCGAAGCACGCACCTGCTACGACCACCTGGCCGGCCGCCTCGGCGTAGCCCTTCTGGAAGGGCTGGTACGTCGGGATGCCCTGCGACGTACCGACGGCGGCAAAGGGGCCGAGCGTCGCCCGGACGACCCCCTGGCCCAGCAACTGCCTGACGGCCCTTACGCCCTGGGACCGAAGGCAGCTGAGGTTTTCGCCGACCTAGGCGTCGACCTGAGCGCTCAGCCGACCCGCCGCCCGCTCCTGCGTTTCTGCGTCGACTGGAGCGAACAACGCCACCACTTGGCGGGTCAGCTGGGCTCTGCTGTCGCTGAAGCCTTCCTCGCCCGCGGCTGGCTCCGCCGTCGCCAGGGCCAACGAGCCGTCGACCTGACTGAGCCCGGCCGCGAAGCGCTGACCGGACTGCTCTGACTCATCCCAGCGGGCTGTCGCGCCGCTCGACGCTGTCCGCCGCGTGGTCCAGCACGTCCAACAGCGCGTCCTTGTCCTGCGGGAGCCCGGTCGAACTCATCTCGACGGCACAGTTGCCGCTGTCATCGGCAACCCATCGCACGATGACGTACCGCAGGATGCCCTCCGGGGAGAGCTCCTCGTCCGGCACGTAGGTGTAGGCGAGCGTGGCGAAGTTCGCTTCCACCTCCTGCGACAGGACCGTCACCATCTGGTCCTTCGAGATCGCCGCGAGCTGCTTCAGCCGCGCGGCGAGGGAGTCCGCGGGCGGCCGGGTGATCGTGAAGCCGGCCTCGACCCGGATCCAGCGCTTCTTGGTCCGGTCGGTGAACCGCCCGCTCTTCGGCGGAGTCTGCTTCGTGTACACCCAGTCCGACGGCACCCGCACCGAGATCCGGGACCGGAACATGTCGGTGACCGTGAAGTTCCGGGTCGCGTACCGCAGGTCGTCGGCCTGCAGCGCCGGCGAGTCGTCGTACGTGACCTTGCGCGGCGGGCCGGTGGGCGTCGGCGTCGGTGTCGACGAACTCGAGCTCGGTACGGCGCCGACCGCGAGCGGGGCCGCGGTGCCGGCCAGGCTGGGTTCCTGGGTGAGGAAAAGGCCGACGCCGTACCCGCCCGCGCCGCCGACCCCCGCCAGCGTCAGCAGGCCGGCGCCGAGCATCGCTCGCCGGGTCACCGTTCTCGCCACGTCCTCACCTCCCCAGACCTACTAACAGAAGACACCTGAGCCCCCGGAGAGGTTGCACCAGCTGCGTAACGATTCCGTGAAAAGGGGTCAGCCGACCTCGCTGACCGATGTGGTGGCCTTCTCCAGGATCTCGTGCAGGGCGTCGGCGTCCTGGGGCAGGCCGGTGACGCTCATCTCCACGTTGGTGTCCGCACCGTTGACGGCGATCCAGCGGACGATCACGTACCAGAGGGTCTTGCCCGGGATGTAGGTGTAGACCAGCGTCGCGACCGATCGCGGTTCGCCGTCGTCGCCGGTGACCACCTCCGTCGTGTGGTCGAGGATGCGGACGTCGTTCTCCGGCGCCTGGCTCTTCTTGAGATCGACGATGAGCTGCGACATCTCGGCCTCGGGGGTTTCCTCGGCCGGCTCGTCCGCCTGGACCCGCACGCCGCGTTGCTCGACCTTCTCCACATACCTGACCTGGTCGGTGTGCTTCGGATCCCTGGTCAGCCGCCAGCCCTGCGGAATCTCGAGCGAGAGCCTGACGGACTGCCCGTCCTTCGCGGTCACCGAGAACGTGCGTTCGTCGTAGTTCAGCCCGGTCTCGAGGGGCTCCTCGTCGTTCGGCATCGGTGTCTTCACCGGGAGCGACGGCTCGGTGGGTGACGGAGTGGGAGACGGGGAGATGTCGCCGAGCGGCGCGGCGGTGCCGGACGCCGTCGGCTCCGGGGCGTCCAGGTAGTCGCCCGCGTAGTAGCCACCGCCGGCGCCGAGCGCCAGGGCCAGCAACAGCAGGCCGGCCAGGAGGACTCGTCTCACGCCCGCACCCGGCCACAGGTCGGCGCCGGCGGTACGAACGACGTCGTACACGCCGGCTGCGGAGAGGCGGTCACGGACACGTCGCCCATCTTCTCAGGCAAGGCAGGCACCCGCCCAAAACGCCGGTGGAGGCCTTTTCACACCGATCCCGACTGAATCCTTTCAACGAGGTCTTGACACCCTCGCGGGCCGTACGTAGCGTCCCGCGTGACAAAAGTAACACGATCTTTCGGTTACTTCACATTCTTGGCCGGTACTTCGGCGCTCAGGAGGAACCCATGGCATTCGATCGGTCCGTCAGTCGCCGGCGGCTCCTGCAACTCGCCGGCGGTGCGACGCTGGCCGGCGCCCTGTCGGCCTGCGGTGGCAGCAACGGCAGCTCCGCGTCCGGCGGCACCCTCAAGGTGATCGGCGCCGGCAGCCAGGAGGCCGGCCTGCGCAAGGCCCTGGACGACTTCAAGAAGGCGAATTCCGGCTTCGACTTCAACCTGTCGTTCTCGCCGGCCGACCAGCTGCAGACCGCGCTCCGCGCGCAGCTCGCGGCCGGCAACGCGCCCGACCTGCACGCCGTCTACCCCGGCAACGGCAGCGCGATGTCGATGGCGCAGCTCAGCAAGGCGAACCTGCTGACCGATCTCAGCAGCCAGTCCTGGACGCAGAAGATCCCGACAGGTTTCAAGGGCGCGTTCCAGAACGACGGCAAGACGTTCATCTTCTCGCCCGGCACCAGTGTGCTCGGCGCGATCTACAACAAGAAGGCGTTCGCGACCGCCGGCGTCGAGGTGCCGACGACCTGGTCGGAACTGCTGTCGGCCTGCGACAAGTTGAAGAAGAAGGGCATCGTGCCGATCGCGCTCGGCGCCCAGACCCCGTGGGTCACGCAGCTCATCGACTACGCGCTCGTCCCGGGCACGGTGTACGCGAAGACCCCGGACTTCGACGACAAGATGATCGCCGGCAACGCGTCCTTCGCCGACTCCGGCTGGGCGGACGCGATGGACAAGTACCTCGAGTTGCAGAAGAAGGGCTTCTTCAACGACAACCCGAACGGAACGACGTACGAGCAGGCCACCTCGATGGTCGGCACCGGCAAGGCCGCGATGGCGGTGCAGGTGTCGGCGGTGCTGCAGGCCTTCCGGCAGGCGTCGCCGACCCCGGACGACCTCGGCATGTTCCCGTTCCCGGCCACCGACGTGGCCGCCGACAACTGGATCCCGGGCGGCGTCGTGGTCGGCATCGGGATCAACGTGAAGAGCAAGCACGCCGAGCAGGCCAAGAAGTTCGTCGAGTACTGCGGTCAGCCTGACGTCGTCAACGCCTGGGCCGAGGCGGTCGCCTGCGTCCCGCTCTACTCCGAGGGCGACGCGAAGGTCGACCCGGTGCTGAAGCCGTTCCTGCCGTACCTGAAGGACAACAAGGCGGTCCCGTTCATGGACCAGCGCTGGCCGAACGCCGAAGTACAACCGACCCACTTCGCCGTTGTCCAGGAACTCCTCGGCGGCAAGACCACGGTCCCCGCCGCCCTGAAGAAGATGGACGAGGCGTATCGGAAGAGCGCGTGACGGTCACAGCTCAGGCGGTACGCCGGGACGCAATCAGGACTCCGCGGCGGCGGGGTGGGCGGCTCGGGCCTCCGTGGTTGTTCGCGGTGCCGGCGTTGCTGGTGTATGCGCTGGTGGTCTTGTATCCGGCGTTTTCCGGGGCCGGGTCCGCGTTCACGGACTGGTCCGGGGTGGGGGCGCAGCGGTCGTTCGTCGGGCTGGACAATTTCCAGCAGTTGTTCCACGACGACCAGGCGCTCGGCGCGCTGCGCAACACCTTGCTGCTCACGGTCGCGATCGTCGTCGTCCAGAACGGGATCGGGCTGCTGCTCGCGCTCGGCGTCCATACCGGCATCAAGAGCCGGATGGTGCTGCGGGTGATCTTCTTCGCGCCTGTCGTGGTCAGCCCGGTGATGGTGTCGTTCCTGTGGAAGTACGTGTACAACCCGGCGCCGGACGCCGGGTTGAACGCGGCGCTCGGCGCGATCGGTCTCGGTGGGCTGCGGCAGGACTGGCTGGGCAATCCGTCGATCGCGTTGTGGTCGGTCGCGTTCACCGTGATCTGGCAGTGCGCCGGGTACTCGATGGTCATCTTCCTGGCCGGCCTGGAGGGGGTGCCGGCCGAGCTGCATGAGTCCGCGATGGTCGACGGTGCGGGCACTGTTGCCCGGTTCCGGCACATCACCTGGCCGCTGCTCGCACCGGCCGTGACGATCAACCTGATGCTGTCCACGGTCGGCGGCCTGACGCTGTTCACCCAGATCATCGCGATGACCAACGGCGGCCCGGGGTACGCGACCGACACGCTGTCGACGGTCCTGTACAAGCAGGCCTTCGTCTTCGGGAAGTTCGGCTACAGCACCGCGGTCGCCCTGGTGCTGGCGATCTTCGTCGCGGCGGTGTCCTTCATCCAGATCGGGTACCTGCGCTCGAGGGAGACGACGGCATGAAGTACAAGCCCCGCACGTTCGTCCTGGAAGTCGTCATGGTGGCGGCTGCCGTCGCCTTTCTCTTCCCCGTGTACGCCCTGGTGACGCTGGCCTTCAAGGATCCCGGCCAGATCGCCAACAAGCCGCTGTCGTTGCCGGATCCGCCGACAGTCGGGAGCTTCGGCGAGGCATGGCAGTCGGCGTCCCTCGGCTCCGCGCTGCTGAACAGCACGCTGATCACGGTGAGCAGTGTGCTCGTGCTGATCGTGCTCGGCTCGCTCGCGGCGTACTTCCTGGCCCGTACGGCGACGCGCCTGAGCTACACGCTCTACATCCTGTTCCTGGTCGGCATCATCCTGCCGTTCCAGCTCGGGATGATCCCGCTCTACCAGCTCGTCAACGACCTGGGGCTGCTCGGCACGTACCAGGGAATGATCCTGTTCTACACAGGGATCCAGCTGCCGTTCACGGTGTTCCTCTACACCGGGTTCATCCGTTCGCTGCCGGCCGACTACACGAACGCGGCGCTGATCGACGGGGCGTCGCACCTGCAGGCATTCGCGCACGTGATCTTCCCGCTGCTGCGGCCGATCACGGGCACGGTCCTCATCCTCAACGCCGTCCACATCTGGAACGACTTCTTCACCCCGCTGCTGTACCTGGGCGGGTCCGGCCGGGAGACGGTCCCGGTCCGGGTGTTCGCTTTCGTCAACGAATACACGTCCGACTACGGCCTGGTCGCCGCCGGACTGGTACTCGCGGCGCTCCCGATCCTGTTGCTCTTCCTTGTCCTGCAGCGCTACGTGATCCGCGGGTTCGCGTCCGGGCTGAAGGGGTGACCTCCTCAGCCAGGACACTGAGCACTCACAAACGCAAAGGGGGCGGGCATGGTACGTCGACTCGTGGCCGGGATGCTGGCCGTCGGGGCACTGTTGGGCGGGGCCGTGCTGGTGGGAAGCACACCGGCCGAGGCGACGACGGCGGCGGTCTCGGACACGCTGCTGCCAGGACAGAAATTGCTGCCCGGGCAGTACATTCGCTCGCGCAGCGGAGTCTTCACGCTGATCATGCACTCGTCCGGAGACGCGAAGCTGTTCCAGCGCGGGGTCTCACTGCCGCTGTGGAGGTCGGGGACCTGGCGCCCCGGTTCCGTGCTGGTGATGGGGACCGACGGAACGTTGCAGGTGATCTACGGCCGGACGAAGATCTGGTGGATGAGCATCAAGAGCGCCGGCGCCAAGCTGGTGCTGCCGGACACCGGAAACCTGGCGATCTATAACACCCGTGGCAAGGCGAACTGGAACCGGCACATGGTGGTCGGCACCCTGATGCCACAGAGCAATCTCCACGCTCCGGACCCGGCCGGACGCGAGGTGATCATGTACTCCGTCAACCGGGTCTACACGCTCAAGTTCACGACCACCGGCAACCTGAGACTGCTGAAGAACGGCACCACCGTCCTGTGGAGCACCGGCGACAAGGGCGCGCCGGAGTCGCGCGCCTGGGTCGGCCCGAGCGGCACGTTCTACGCGGTCAACAAGGACGGCGACATCACCTGGTGGTACGAGTCCCACCGCGCCGGCAACGTCCTGCAACTCCGCGACGACGGCCACCTCCTCCTCGTCAACGGCCGCACGGTCGTCAAGACGTTCCACTGAGCGCGGCCCGCGCCTCCATCAACGCGAACCCGAGCAGGTTGAGACCCCGCCACCCGGCGGGGTCCGCCGCTCGCGGGTCGTCGGCGGCCAGCCCGATGCCCCACACCCGGTCCAGCGGACTGGCTTCCACCAGCACCCGCTGACCGCTGCCGACCAGGTACGAACGCAGTGCCGGGTCCTGCCCGAACTTCGCCGTACTGCCGTCGACGACGATCCCGAACCGCGCCGCCGCCCACGCTTCGTCGTCGAACCCGCGTACTTCACGCCCGAGGTTCTTCGCCTCGGCCGGCGTCCGCGCCGCCAGGATCCGGTCCACCGCCGCGACATCCCCGAACAGCCTCGCCTTCGCGGCCATCATGTAATGCTCGGCGCTCGCATAAATGACACCGTCCACGGTGAACTCGGACGGCCACCACTGACTCAGGCAGCCCGGTCCGATGCTGCCGTCGCGCTGCGGCTGGTGGCCCCAGAAGTACAGGTACTTGACCCGCTCGCCGGACGCGATCAGTTGCTGGAGGTCTTCACGGTTCACCGGGCCAAGCGTGTCAGTAGACCTCGATGCGGTCCAGGCTGATAACCGCGCTCGTCGAGGACGGATTCTTGTCGCCGGTCACGCGCACCTTCAGGGTGTGCGGGCCGGGCGGCAGGGTCGGGCTGATGTACATCAGCTGCTCGCCGACGCGGATCGAGCTGTAGTAGTCGATGCGTTGTTCGGGGCCGCCGTCGACCGAGATGGCGGCGATGCCGTTGCCGGTGTCCGCGACGCTCAGCAGGGCGACGCGGGTGCCGGTGAACTGGATCGTGGCCGTCGCGTTGGGCGCCCAGCTCCAGTGGTCGTTGCCCCAGAAGCACTGGTTGCCACAGCCTGACCCGGAGCTCCACGCGCCGGTGTAGCTGACGGCCGCGTCGGTGTCATTGATCCAGTAGTTCGCCGAGCCCGGATCGCCCGACGGCAGGTTCTGGGTCGCGCCCGCGGCGAGCGGCCGGCCGAGGTTCGGCGTACCGTCGGCGTTCCAGGTGATCTTCTGGACGCGCGTCGTGCGGTACGAGTACGTGTAGGTGCTGGTGTTCTTGCCGTGGTAGGCGATCCAGTCCTCGGTCCCGTCCGGCGACTTGAAGAACGAGTGGTGCCCGGGACCCCACACACCGGTCTCGTCGTTGCGGGAGAACACCGGGCCCGGGTGCTGCACCCAGTTCGCCGCGACCATCGGGTCGGCGCCGTTCGCGATGCTCTTCATCCACAGCTGGTAGTCCGGCTTGCCGGTGTCACAGGTCGAGTAGGTCAGGAAGGTACGCGTCGCGCCGTACAGCGGGGTCGGTCCCTCCCGCACCTCGGTGCATCCGCCGTCCGCCGGGATCGCGACCCGGCCGCCGGTCGCGGTCCACGGGTTGCTCATCCGGACGATGTACAGCTGCGCCGGTCCGCCCTGGCCGCGGCCCGGGCCGGTCCACACGAAGTACTGCTGCCCGTTGACCGTGATCGGCTCGCCGTCGATCGCGTACTCACCGAAATCCGCGATCTTCGCCTTGAAGCTGTACGGGCCGAGCGGGTCGTCGCCGGCGGACTCGAGCACGTACATCCGGTGGTTGGCGTCCACGCCGTCGGAGGCCGTGTAGTAGATGTACCAGCGGTTGCCGACGCGCCGGAACGCCGGCGCCCACATCTGCGTGTTGCGGCTCGGGTCGGAGTCGCGCCACACCACCTGCTCGGGCTGTACGAGCAGCGTGGCCAGGCTGGTCGACGACCAGATCCCGATCCGGTCGCCGCGGGTGGTCGCGACGTAGTACCGGCCGTTGTGGAACATCAGCGACGGATCCGCGGACGGATTCACCGGACTCCGAAACGTCTGGGACGTCACCGCGTTCTCCTGGAGCTCGGCTGCTGGTGCGGTCGGCGCCAGGACACCGATGAGCAGGACGGCGATCACGGCGGCACGGACGAATCTCATGACTCACCTCTCGAAACCTGGGGGGCGGACCGGTCTCGCCTTCGGTTGTACCGTCTCTTTACCATCGTTGTAAACGGTTCGCACGAGGATCGAACGGTCCGCTGCCAGTCGACGCACGTCGAAAGGTGGCCTTCCGGAACCCCGGGACGCGGTATGGCGTCGTACCGCACATGAAGCTCAAGGTGCGGGTCGTGCACTACCGGTGCGATCGCTGGTACGCCGACATCGACGACGCCGACGACCGGCAGCCGGACGATCCCTTCTGGTACGCCGACTGCCGTACGCAGGCCGAGGCGATCGCCCTCGCCTGCACCGAACTCGCCGCCCTCGACCAGCGCATCGCCGCCGGCACGGTCCCGTCCCGCATCAGCCAGGCGCACCTGCAGGTCGCTTAGACCCCGAGCCCGGCATGATTGGGCGATGCTCGGGGAATCGGACGGCACCAAGGGCGACGCCACGATCGAGCAGGTCGGTCGCCGACGGACCTTCACCAAGACGCTCCAGCTCGCCGTCGTGCTCTCGATCGTGCAGCTGCCGATGCGGGCCGCGGTCGGCGAGGCGGCCGGTGCGGCGGCCGGCTGCGAGGTTCCCGGCCGGCTCTCGATCCTCGTCGACTCGGCGTTCGTCCTGGCGAGCGTGTACGCGGCGTACCGGGCGTACAAGTACGTCAGGTACCTGAATCGCCAGTCCTGGAAGGCGATCGCGGCCGCCGGCTCCTGGACCGTCCTCGCCGCCGCCGTTCTCGACATCGCCGAGAACGTGGTGCTGTGGGACGACTTCGGGTCGGGCCCGTGCGCCGGCCTCTCGACCGGATGGTTCACCTGGCTGATGCGGGCCGTGTTCGTGGCCGGCGTCCTGATCCTCGCGGTCTGCCTGATCGCGACGAGCCGCTTCGGCCAGCGGAAGTGGTACGGCGTGGAGCTGGCGCCGCCCGCGACGTTCCGGCGTCCGCAGCGCGACGGCAAGGACGACGGCCGGCTCGTCATCACCTGCTCCGGCGGCGGGATCCGCTCCGCGTCGTTCTGTCTCGGCGCGTTGCAGTTGCTGTCCGAGCGCGGCTTCTACGACAAGGCGTCGACCGTGATCGGCGTCAGCGGTGGCGGCTACATGGCGGCAGCGTTCCACGTACTGCGGCGTACCTGCACCGACCCGTTCTCGCCGGGTTCGCCCGAGCTCGCGCGCCTGCGCCGGCAGACGCGCTACCTCCTGTCGGGCGGCCGGGCGATGTTCCGTGCCGCGCTGTCGGTGCTGTTCGGCCTGGTGGTCAACCTGCTGCTGATCGGTATCACGCTGCGCGCGATCGCGTGGGTGCTCGGCTGGTTCCTCGCCGACCAGGGCGTGATCACGCCCGGCCCCGAGGTCGACTGGCGGCCGGACGATTCCTGGTTCTTCGTCGGTATGTCGGTGTTCCTGCTCGCGGTGAGCGCTTTGATGTTCCTGATCGAGAAGGTCTGGGACCGCTGGGCGCGGATGCCGGACGTCGTGCGGACGATCCTCACCACCATCGGCAATGTGACGCTGCGGTACGGCGTACCGGTCGCGGTGCTGCTCCTCGGCGTGCCGGGAGGCCTGTACCTGTTGGGGAAGATCCCCGGTGACTCCGCCGATCAGCCGAGCCTGCCGTCGGCCCTGCTGGCGTTGGTAGACCCAACAAAACAGGGTGTTGCGTCGTTCGGTGCACTGGTGGTCGTCCTGATCGGGCTGGGCAAATCGGTCTGGAACGGGCTGACCGTCGAGGGCAAGGCGGCGACCGGGCTGCGCGCGCGGCTGCTGGTGTTCGCGCGGACCAAGCTCGCTCCTTGGGCGGGGAGCGCGATCATCGTGCTCGCGGCCGTCGTCGTGCTGCTGCGCTGGACCGGCGGCTACGCGACCGATCCGGCGTACCAGCAGGACTGGGAGGTCGCGCTCGTGCTGGTCGCGATCGCGCTGGCGATCAAGGTGCTCACCGACGCGAACCGGACCTCGTTGCACTCGTTCTACCGCGAGCGTCTGTCGCGTGCGTTCCTGGTGAAGCGGCAGGACAACGGCGCCGCGGTCGCCCTCGACTACCACCTGCGGCTGCGGTACTCGGACTGGGCGAAGCCGCTGGACGGCGGGCCGCAGCTCGTCATCGCCGGGGTCGCGAACGTCGGCGACCCGGACTTCGTGCCGACGCAGCGCGACTGCGTGCCGTTCGTGTTCGACGCCGAGCAGATCGGCATCGTCGGGGACCGGTCGCTGCCGGACGGCGGCCGCCGCGCGACGGCCGACTACGAACGCGAGGCCGACGTCCTCAAACGCGAGGTCACGGTGCCGGCGGCGATGGCGATCAGCGGCGCCGCGTTCAGCCCGCTCACCGGCCGGGTGAACGCCAGGACGCGGCCGGTCCGCCTGCTGCTCGCCGTCCTGAACGCGCGGCTCGGCGTGTGGTTGCCGAACCCGTACTGGAACAACCACGCCGAGGCGTCGTTCCCGGACCGGCACGGCGTCGTCGCCAAGGTCCGGCGGTACGTCGGCAGCGTGATCGACAAGCCCGGCCCGTACCGGCTGCTGCACGAGGCGGTCGGGTCGCCGTCGATGTACGAGCGCCGCATCTACGTGACCGACGGCGGGCACTACGACAACCTCGGCCTGGTCGAGGCGCTGCGCCGCAAGCCCGCGCAGGTGATCGCGATCGACGCGTCGAACGACGCCGAGGACCGGTTCACCGCCCTCGCCGAGGCGATCGCCACCGCCCGGATGGACCACGGCATCGAGATCGACATCGACCCGTCGCCGATGGTCCGCGGCGCCAAGACGCGCGCCGACCGCCCGTGGGCGTACGGCATCGCCACGCATCCGCTCGAGGACGGCGAGGAGAAGCCGTACAAGACCGAGATCTTCTTCGTCAAGGCGGTCCTCGCCGGGCCGCTGGACTGGGACCTGGAGCAGTACGCCGTCGAGCACGCCGACTTCCCGCGGCGTACCACCGGCGACCAGTTCTACGACGAATGGGACTTCGAGGCGTACCGCTCCCTCGGCTACACGCTGGCCGGCTCCCTCACCGACCACCACCGGGTCAGGGCCCGCCTCGACGACCTGTGACCGGTCCGGTGCCCAGGGCAACGGTGTCTGTGCGTGCGAGCCTCGGCACCCTCCGTACTTCCTGTGAACAGCCCCTGTGGAAAACGGGCGATTGCTGTGGACAACCGAGGGATCCGCTGTGGACGAGGCAACAAATGCTGATGCCGATGCACATGCAGTCCGGCTGGTGAGAGAGCGGTTGCCGAGGCGGGTTTTCGGTGCTGAGATTGGTCCCCGTATGCCGGATGAAACTTTACGAAGATTTATCCGTGACACTCGGTGCGTCAGGTCGTTGATCTGTCAGACAGTTCGCGATCAGCGGATCGCTGGGGAATCCGGAGGGACCCGCTCGTGCAGAAGTTCAACCCGCCACCCGATTGGCCGGAGCTGCCGACGTCGGAGTGGCGTCCGCCGCTCGGCTGGACGCCGGACCCGACCTGGCCAGAGCCGCCCGCGGGCTGGCGCTTCTGGCTCAATCGCAACGGCCGGCACAGCAGCGGCCCGATCGGTGCGTACGGCGCTGTCGACGCCGGCCGGCTCGAGCTGGCCACCGTCGACCCGGCGCTGGTTCTCATGCACTCCTGACCGAAGTTCTGCTTCTCACCGGCTCCCGCACGCCGACGGCTTGCGGGAGCCGTCTTGTGTCCGCCTTCGGTCAGGGGCTGGTGCGTTCTTACCGTCTTCTGGTGTTATGTTATCAACCTAGATAACACTCACCTGGGAGGCGCTTCGTGGGCTGGATCGGTCTCGACCTCGGCACGCAAAGTGTGCGGGCCGTGCTGGCCGATGCCAAGGGCTTCGTTGTGTCCCGTGCAACGCGACCGCTCAGCAGTCACCGGGACGGCGTCCGGCACGAGCAGGACCCGCAGGCCTGGCTGACCGCCGTCGACGAGGTCCTGGCCGAGGTCGGCGCGACCGATCTCGACGGCATCGCGATCTGCTCCACCTCCGGCACCTTCCTGCTGACCGACAGCACCGGCCGCCCCGTCACCCCGGCGTTGATGTACGACGACGCGCGCTCGGCCGCCCGTCGCGACCAGATCGTGGACGCCGATCCGGATCGCTGGTCCACGAGCATGCAGCCGACCTGGGCGCTGCCGAAGATCCTCGATCTCGACCTCACCGGCCGACACGTCGTGCACAGTGCCGACTTCGTCGCGGCCCACCTCGTCGGCCACCCGGTCGCCACCGACACCAGCCACGCGTTGAAGACCGGCTACGACCTGATCGCCGACGCCTGGCCGGCCGCGGCGTTCGACAAACTCGGACTCCCGCTCACTGCCTTCCCCGAGGTCGTCCGCCCCGGTGCCGAGCTCGGCCGCACGCCGGCCGGCGTCCCGGTGTACGCCGGCATGACCGACGGGTGCGCCGCTCAGATCGCCGCCGGTGCGCTGAGTCCGGGCGCCTGGAACTCCGTCCTCGGTACGACGCTCGTCCTGAAGGGCGTCAGCGACCACCTGCTGACCGACCCCACCGGCGCCGTCTACAGCCACCGCCACCCGGACGGCGGCTGGCTTCCGGGCGGCGCGTCCAGCACCGGCGCCGGCGTACTGACCGAGCTGCTCCCCGGAGCCGACCTCGACGCCCTGGATCGTGCCGCCCACCCGGTCAAGGCCGTCACCTACCCGTTGACCAAGACCGGCGAGCGGTTCCCGTTCGTGGCTCCGCAGGCCGAGCGCTTCACACTCGGAGACACACCGGACGACCTGCACACCTATGCTGCCGTGCTGCAAGGCGTCGCCTTCATCGAGCGACTCGCCTTCGAGCACCTGGAGACGCTCGGAGCCGACCCGGTCCGCTCGGTCTCGCTGACCGGCGGCGCCACCCGGAGCGGGTACTGGAACCAGTTGCGCGCCGACGTCCTCGGCGTACCCGTGGAGCTGCCCGCCGTACCGGATCCGGCGTACGGCATGGCGGTTCTGGCCGCGTCCGGCGGGACCGATCTCACCGGGACCGCGCGCCGGATGGTGCGGGTGGACCGCGTCCTCGAACCGCGCGGTGACCGGCTCGACGACCTGTACGGCGCATTCGTCGCCGAGCTCGACCGCAGGGGGTACCGCCGATGAGGACCACGATCGTGCTGGCCCGCCACGGCCGGACCGCCTGGCATCACGGCAACCGCTACACCGGTTCCACGGACCTCCCGATCGACGAGGTCGGCGTCCAGCAGGCGCAGCAGCTGAAGGAGTGGGCGCTCGGCTACGCGCCGGACGCGCTGTGGTGCTCGCCGATGCTCAGGGCCCGCCAGACCATCGCCCCACTCGCGGAGGCCCTCGCGGCCGAGCCGACGGTCGACACCCGGCTGCGGGAGGTCGACTTCGGGTCTGCCGAGGGCAAGATGCTGAGCGAGTTGCCGCCGGCCGTGGGCAAGGCGTTCGAGCTCGACCCGGTGCGGAACCATTTCCCGGGCGGCGAGGACCCGGCCGCGGCGGCCGATCGGGTGCGCGAGGTGTTCGACGAGATCGGGCGCCGGCATCAGGGGCAGAAGGTCTTCGCGGTCGCCCACAACACGCTGATCCGGCTGCTCGTGTGCAGGGTGCTCGGCCTGCGGCTGAACGACTACCGCAGACTGCTACCTGCACTCGGTCCCGCGGCGCTGGTGCGTTTCCGGTGGCAGGACGGCACAGTGGGTCTCGAGGCGTACAACGTTCCTCCTCTGCGTTTGGAGACCCTGGCATGACAACGGATGTCGACGGCGACACCACCGAACTGAGTCGTCCCGCGCGCCGGCAGGCCGAGATCGCGGCGTACGTCGTGAAGCACGGCTCGGTCTCGGCGAACGACCTGGTCGAGGCGTTCGGCGTGAGCGTGATGACGGTGCACCGCGACCTGGACGAGCTCGAGCGGCAAGGGGTGGTCCGCAAGTACCGCGGCGGCGTCAGCGCGCAGCCGACGAGCGTCTTCGAGAGCAACGTCGCGTACCGGCTGAACACCGCGCACGCGGAGAAGGCCGCGATCGCCCGGCACGCCCGCGCGATGATCGAGCCGGGGATGTCGGTGATGCTCGACGACTCGACCAGCGCGCTGGCCCTGGTGGACCTGTTCGAGGACATCACCCCGTTGACGGTGGCAACGAACTTCCTGCCGGCGATCACCAAGCTGGCCCAGTTGCGGGACATCACGCTGCTGGCGCTCGGCGGGATCTACTCGGCCACCCACGACTCGTTCGGCGGGATGCCGTGCGCGGAGGCCGTCGAGGCGCTGCACACCGACCTGCTGTTCTGCTCGGTGTCGGCGGTGTCGGCGACGCACGCGTTCCACCAGGAGGAGGAGATCGTCCTGGTCAAGCGGGCGATGCTGCGCTCGGCGAGGACCAAGGTACTGCTCGTCGATCACGCGAAGCTGCAGCGCACCGCCCTGCACCGGCTGGCCCCGTTGACCGACTTCGACGTGGTGATCGTCGACGAGAAGACCCCGAAGAACCTGATCGACCCGCTGCTCGACCACGGCGCGACCGTGGAGGTCGCCAAAATCTAGGAGGGGGCGTGTATGGACGTTGGCGTTGACGTCGGCACCACCGTCACGAAGGCAGTCGCGTTCAGCGCCGACGGCCGGCCGCTGGCCGAGGCATCGCGGCCGACCCGGCTGTTGCACCGCAGCACCGGGCGGTTCGAGCACGAGACGTCGGAAATAGTTGCTTCGGTCAACGAGGTGGTCAGTGAGCTGGCCGCCGCGGTGGGAGCCCGCCCCGACGTCCTCGCCATCACCGCTCAGGGTGACGGGTTGTGGCTGGTCGACGCCGACGGTACGCCGACCCGTCCGGCGATCTCGTGGCTGGATGCGCGGAGCAGCGGCATCCTCGAGCGGTGGACCGCGGACGGGGTTGCGGAACACGTGTTCCGGCGTTCCGGAAACCGGATGTTTCCGGGAGCGTCCGGCCCGTTGCTGGCCGCGGTGCTCGCCGAAGAGCCCGACGTGATCGAGCGGGCCGGCACGGCGGCGTACTGCAAGGACGTGGTGATGCAGGCGCTGACCGGCGTACGGGCGACAGATGTCTCCGATGCCTCGGCGCCCTTTCTCGATCCCAGGACCGGGGAGTACGACGACGAGGCGTTGGCGGCCACCGGTCTGTCCGAGGTGCGGGACCTGCTGGCGCCGGTTGCTGCTGCTGGTCCGGTGGGGGAGTTGCGGGACGACTCGACCGGCATGGCGGCCGGGACTCGGGTGTCCGCGGGCCCGTATGACCTCCCGGCCGCGGCGGCGGGCGCCGGTGTGACCGAGCCCGGCGACGCGCTGCTGACCGTCGGCACGACACTTGCCTGCCAGGTCGTCACGCGAGAGTTGCCCGTCGACGGCGAACCCGCCGGCCTGTTCCTCGGCACGTGGACGCCGGGCGTCTGGCTCCGCGCGATGCCCGCGATGGTCGGTACGGCAGCACTCGACCGCGTCCTGGCCCTGGTCGGCGTCGGCACCGATCAACTCCCGTCCCTGCTGGCGGACAGCCCGCCCGGCGCGTCCGGCGTGACCGTCCTGCCGTACCTGTCCGAGGCCGGTGAACGCGCACCCTTCGTCGACACCCGCGCCCGCGGCACGATCGACGGCATCTCGCTGTCCACCACGACCGCCGACCTGGTGCGCGCGACCTGCGAAGGCATCGCGTACGCCGCCCGCCACTGCCTGGAAGCAGCAGGGTGGATCGGCCGCGTCACGGTGTGCGGCGGTGGGGCCCGGAGCAGCGAGTGGACGCAGATCCTCGCCGACGTGCTGAACGCGCCGTTGCACACGGCCGAGGCCGAGCAGGTCGCCGCGCGCGGTGCGGTGATCTGCGCGCGACGAGCGATCGATCCGGACAGCGCCGGAGCCGAGTGGATCGCCGAGACCCGTCAGATCGACCCGGACCCGGCCCGCGCCGCGTTCTACGCCGACGGCTACGCCCATTACCTGCGCCGCATCGAGTCGGCCCGCCCGCGCTGGTCCGACCCAGCACCCACCTTTTCAGGAGATCGATGAGAACCGTCAAGACGCTGCTCGCCGGCGACCACTTCGTACGCAACGACCTGCTCGCCGCGGCGCTGCGCACGATCCCGGACGTCGCGTTCGAGTTCGGTGAGGTCACGCTGCCCTGGCCGCTGACGCCGTACGGGCGGGTGGCCGAGGTGGACGAGGCGAGCGACGCGGAGGACCAGCTGATCGAGGCGCTCGCCGGCGTCGAGCTCGCGGTCACCCAGATGGGACCGTTCACCGAGCGGGTGCTGGACGCCGCGCCGGACCTGCGCTTCCTGGTCGTGTGCCGGGGCGGTCCGGTGAACGTGAACCTCGCCGCGGCCGCCGAGCGGGGCGTCGCGGTCGCCTCGACGCCGGGCCGCAACGCCGTGGCCGCCGCCGAGCACGCGGTCGCGCTGATGATGGGTGCCCTGCGCAACCTTCCCCGGCTGCAGCGGACGCTGGAGCAGGGCGAGTGGCGCTCCGACCTGTACGCGTACGACGAGTGCGGGATCGAGCTCGACGGGTCGACCGTCGGCCTCGTCGGGTACGGCGCGATCGGCCAGCGGGTCGCCCGCGTGCTGCTGGCCTTCGGCGCCCGCGTCCTGGTCGCCGATCCGTACGTCGACGAGGCGCCCGCGGGAATCGAACTGGTGGAGCTCGACGACCTGCTGAGCCGGTCGGACGTCGTGAGCCTGCACGCGCGCCTGACCGATCAGACCCGCGGGATGATCGGTGCGGAGCAGATCGCCGCGATGCCCCGCGGCGCCGTCCTGGTGAACACAGCGCGTGGTGGGCTGCTCGACTACGACGCGACGGTGGACGCACTGGAGTCGGGGCAGCTCGGCTCGGCCGCGTTCGACGTCTTCCCGGCCGAGCCGGTCCCGGCCGGTTCGCGGCTGCTGACCGCGCCTAACATCGTGATGACACCGCACCTGGCCGGTGCCACCCGGCAGACCGCTCACCGCGCCGGTTCGATCGCCGCCGAGGCGGTCGCCGCCTTCCTTGCCGGAAAGGAGCCCGTCGGACTGGTCTCCGCCTGAGCGGGGAACAGGACACGGATCATGAAGTTGGCGACCTCCACCACCTGGACCGAACTCCTGCTGTTGCTGATCGCGTTCGTGCTGTCGATGGTGATCGGCATCGAGCGCCAGGTGCGGCAGAAGAGCGCCGGGATGCGGACCCACACACTCGTCGGCACCGGGGCGGCGATGTTCACGCTGGTGTCCGGCTTCGGCTTCAGCGCCGTCCTCGGGACCGAGGTCAATCTCGACCCGTCCCGGATCGCGGCCCAGATCGTCTCCGGCGTCGGCTTCCTCGGCGCCGGGGTGATCTTCATGCGCCGCGACGTGGTCCGCGGCCTGACCACGGCCGCGACGATCTGGATGACCGCCGCGATCGGGATGGCGTGCGGCGCCGGGATGCCGGTGCTCGCGGTCGCCGCGACCGTCCTGCACCTGGTCGCGGTCGGCCCGTTCGCCCGGCTCGCGCGGTTCCTGCCGTCGCCGGACCGGCGTCGCATCGTCACCGTGCGGTACGACGACGGCGCCGGCGTACTGCGGTCGATCCTGGCGACGGCCACGTCGATGGGGTTCGAGGCGTCGGTGCTCGGGACCGAGGTGCACCGGGACGGGGCGCAGCCACAGGTGCGGGCGGCCATGCGATTCTCCGGGCGGGCCCCGCTGCAGAACCTGGTGCTCGCGCTCGACGACCTCGACGGCGTCACCGGGGTCCGGCTGCGGAACGATGACGACGATTGAGGTCATCAGCTAAGCTGATGGTATGCCTGCCTCCGAGGTTGCCGCGCACGAGATCCGCACCAGCCTGTTCCGCCTCGTCCGGCGGCTCCGTCAGGAGCGTCCTGAGGGGGAGCTGAGCTACTCGCAGCTCAACGTTCTGGGCTGGCTGGAGCGCGAGGGCCCGATGACCAACGCCGACCTGGCCGCTGCCGAGCGGGTGACGCCGCAGACGATGATGCGTGCGACCGCCGACCTGGTCACATCTGATTTGATCAGCCGTGCTGATAATCCGGCCGATCGCCGGCAGGTTCTCCTCGAGATCACTGCCGCCGGCGCCACCCTCGTCCGCGACGACCGTCGCCGCCGGGACACCTTCCTCGCCAAGGCCATGGATGCCACTCTCACTCCCACCGAACAGGACCTCCTCCACCTCGCCGCCCGCCTGATGGACAAACTCGCCGAGGTCCCCCAATGACGTCTTTGAGCACCCACCAACCGTTTGCGGGCCGCCGAAATGGTTGGTGCGTGCTCAAAGTGCCCCTCGGAGGAGGCGGTGCGGCGTGACGAAGGTCGTCGAGGAGGCTCGGGTGGCGGGGGTGCCGGACAGGTACGCCGCGTCGGTGGGGCTCGGGACGCTGTTGCAGCCGTTGAACTCGTCGATGATCGCGGTTGCGCTGGTGTCGATCGGGGCGGAGTTCCACGCGGGGACCGAGACGCAGTGGCTGGTATCGGGGTTGTACCTGGCGACTGCGGTGTCGGCGCCGACGGCCGGGAGGCTGGCTGATCTGCTCGGCGCGAGGCGCGTGTTCCTCACCGGGCTCGTGCTGGTAGCGCTGGTGTCCGCCCTCGCCCCGTTGGCGCCGAGTCTGGGCTGGCTGATCGTGGCGCGGGTGCTGCTCGGTATCGGGACCGGTGCGCAGTTCCCTTCCGGGGTCGCGATGATCCGCCGCATCGCCGACCGCCGCGAGGCGTCCGCGGTCGGCGCGCTCGGTCTGCTGTCGGTCTTCGCGCAGACCTCGGCCGCGCTCGGCCCGAGCGTCGGCGGGTTCCTGGTCGGCACCTTCGACTGGGAGGCGATCTTCCTCGTCAATCTCCCGGTGGCCGCGGTCGCCGGCATCGCCGTACTGCGTCTCGTCCCCAAGGACCCGCCCAGGCCGGTGGGCGACGCCCGCAAGCTCTGGCGCGAGATCGACCTGGTCGGGCTGCTCCTCTTCACACTCACCATGACCGGCCTGATGCTCGTCCTGCTCTCGCTGAGCACAGACCCGACCTGGTGGCTGCTCGCCGCGGCCGTCCCGCTCGCTGTCGTCTTCGTCGTCTGGGAACGCCGTTCCGCGACGCCGTTCGTCGATGTCCGCCTGCTCGCCCGCAGCGCACCGCTCTCCCTCGGCTATCTGCGCACCATGCTCACGTATGTCGCGTTCTACGCGATCTTCTACGGCCTGCCCGGCTGGCTCGAGCAGGGACGGGGTCTCGACCCGACGAAGGTCGGCCTGGTCGTCCTGCCGATCGCCACGCTCGGTGCGATCACCGTCGCGATCGCCACCCGCCTCGCCCGGCGCCACGGGCCGCGCCTGCTCATGCTCGTCGGCTCGGCCGGTCTGCTGCTCGGCGGCGCCGCGCTCGCGTTCGGAGTCCACGCCGGTACGCCGATCGTCGTGTTGGTGCTGATCAGCGCGATCCTCGGCATACCCAACGGTTTCAACGGGCTCGGCAACCAGTTGGCGGTCTACCGCGCCGCGCCGCCCGAGGCGACCGGAGCCGCGGCGGGCCTGTTCCGCACCTCGCAGTACGTCGGGGCGAACCTCTCCGCCGCGGCGATCGCGATCGTCTTCGCGGGTCCGGCGACCGACTCGGGCCTGCACCGGCTCGGCCTGCTGGTCGGCGGGATTGCAACGATTCTGCTTCTCGATGTGATCTTCGTGAGAAAATCACAGTGATTCTCTATACGTAACCATCGTTCGGTGATAATTTCACCGGCATGCCCGCTCCCCTGAACCCCGTTGACCTGCGTGAACTGGCCGTCCGGCTGGCGATCGAGGCGGGCGAGGAGCTCCTGGCCCGTCAGCGGAGTCTGTCGATCGATGCGGCCGGTGTCGAGACCAAAAGCTCGGCCAGCGACCCGGTCAGCGCGGCCGACCGCGCCTCCGAGAAGCTGATTGCCGACGGTCTGACCGCGGCTCGCCCCGACGACGGTCTGCTCGGTGAGGAAGGGGCTTCGCGTCCTTCGAGCACCGGGCTGACCTGGGTGATCGATCCTCTCGACGGCACCGTCAATTACCTGTACGGCCGCCCCGACTGGTGTGTCTCGATCGCCGTCGAGGACGAAGACGGCGCGCTGGCCGGCGTCGTTCACCAGCCGCGGACAGGCACCACCTGGTCCGCCGCCCGCGGCGCCGGTGCGGACCGCGCGGACAGCACGCCGTACCAAACAGTTTGGTACGGCGGGCTGCGACTGGGCCTGGAGCGGCAGACACGACTGGAGACGGCGTTGGTGTGCACGGGCTTCTCGTACCTGCCGGAGCGGCGCGCCGAGCAGGCCGCCGTTCTGCAAGACTTGCTGCCCGCCGTCCGCGACCTCCGGCGCGGCGGTTCCGCCGCGCTCGACCTGTGTTCGGTCGCCGACGGTACGGCGGACGCGTACTACGAGCACGTGATCCAGCCCTGGGACGTCGCCGCCGGCGGGCTGATCGCCCGCGAGGCCGGCGCCACCGTCGTACGGGGCGCCGGAACGGCTTTCCCACAAGGCATCCTGGCCGCCGCCCCCTCGGTGGCCGCCCCGCTTCACGAGTTACTCACTAGGAGGTCGGTATGACGGTAGTAGACCTGCCGGCCCGGACTCATCCGGACGAACGAACAATTGCCGAAGGCATTGACCAGCGGAAGCGCCGGAGGCGGCGCGAGTACGGCCTGTTCGCGCTGCTGGTCGCGCCGAACCTGCTGGTGATCGCGGTCTTCGCGTACTGGCCGATCATCTACAACGCGTTCCTCAGCCTGACCGACTGGAACATGATTGCCGCCCGCCCGAAGTTCGTGGGCCTGGCCAACTACGGCCGGACGCTGGCCGACCCGGCGTTCCACAAGACGCTGTGGATCACGGTCGTGTTCACCGGTCTGATCGTGGTCGGCAGCCTGGTGATCGGGCTGGCGCTGGCGTTCCTGTTCAACCTGCCGCTGAAGGGCCGCGGGGCGGTCCGGACGATCGCGTTCGCGCCGCACATCCTGTCCGGCGCCGCGGTCGCGACCATCTGGGCGTTCATCTTCGACCCCGGGTACGGCCTGATGCGGGCGCTGATCGAGCCGTTCGGCGCCGAGCCCCCGGACTGGATGAACAACTCCGACTGGGCGCTGCCGGGACTCGTCATCGTGTACCTGTGGAAGAACATCGGGTTCGCCGCGCTGATCTACCTGGCCGGCCTGCAGGGCCTGCCGAAGGAGCTCGACGAGGCGGCCGCGATCGACGGCGCGTCGACCTGGACGCGGTTCCGGTCGATCAAGCTGCCGCTGCTCGCGCCGATCACCTTCTTCCTGCTGATCACCACGGTGATCGGCACCTTCCAGGCCTTCGACGTGATCGCGGTGATGACCGGTGGCGGCCCTGGTGATGCCACCACCACGCTGAGCTGGTCGATCTACAACGAGGGATTCCAGGCGTTCAACGCGGGCCGCGCGGCGACGCTGTCGATCATCATGTTCGTCATCCTGCTGCTCGTCACCACCGTGCAGGCCCGGGTGATGGAGAGGCGGGTGCACTACCGATGAAGACACGCGCGATCCAGTACGTCGTACTGATCGGTGTGGCGGCCGTGTTCCTCGGACCGCTGTACTGGTTGCTGTCCACGGCGTTCAAGCAGCCGACGCAGATCTACCAGTGGCCGCCGGCCTGGTGGCCGCACCTGACCTGGGAGAACTTCAGCCTGGCCTGGAAGGCCGCGCCGTTCGACCGGTTCTTCCTGAACTCCACGATCATCACGGTGATCGGGACCGCGCTGAAGGTGGTCAACGCCGTGCTGACGGCGTACGCCTTCGCCTACCTGCGGTTACCGTTCAAGAAGATCCTGTTCTTCGCCGTGCTCGGCGCGATGATGGTGCCCGGCCACGTGACCCTGCTGCCGAACTACCTGACGGTGGCGACGCTCGGCTGGATCAACTCGTACGCAGGGCTGATCATCCCCGGCATCGGCTCCGCGTTCGCGACGTTCCTGATGCGGCAGCACTTCCTCACGCTGCCGACCGAAGTGACGGACGCGGCCGCGGTCGACGGTGCGGGACACCTGCGCACCTTGTGGCGCGTCGTACTCCCGATGTCGCGGCCGATGCTGATCACGGTCGTCGTGATCACCGCGGTGGAGGAGTGGAACAACTTCGTCTGGCCCCTGATCGTCACCAACACCGCGTCGATGCGGACGCTGCCCGTCGGGTTGCTGATCCTCAAGGACGAGGAAGGCCTGGCGGCCTGGGGCACGATCATGGCCGGCACGCTGCTGGTGCTCGCGCCGATGCTGCTGATCTTCCTGGTCGCGCAGCGCTACATCGTCGGCGGGATCACGGCCGGAGCTCTGAAGGGATGAGCATGCGACGTCGTACTTTCCTCGGGGTCACCGCGGCGCTGGGCCTGGCGGGCTGCGGCTACCGCTCCGTGGACGCGATCTATTCCCAGCCGGCCGGCGAGGTGCCGTCGAAGTACGAGAAGCGGACCCGCGTGGTCTTCTGGTCGCCGTACGGCGGCGTGAATGGCAAGGCGGTCGACAAACTCGTTGCCAAGTTCAACGACTCCCAGCAGGACGTCTACGTCGAGGTGCAGTTCCAGGGCAGCTACGACGACGTCGCGCAGAAGGTCGCGGCCGCGCTGGTCGCGAAGCAGGCGCCCGACCTCGCCGTCCTGTCCGACGTCACCTGGGAACGGTTCTTCCTGAACGAGGCGCTCGAGCCGCTGAACGGCTACTTCAACGACGGGTTCGGCCCTGGCGTCTACCAGCAGAAGCTGTTCGGCGAGTACGTCGTGAAGGGGCAGAGCTGGGCGGTGCCGTTCGCCCGCAGTACGCCGATCATGTACTACAACCGGGACGCGTTCGCGAAGGCCGGGCTGCCGGACCGGGTGCCGCGGACCTGGAGCGAGCTGCGGTCCTGGGTGCCCGAGCTGGCCAAGGTGCAGTCCGGCGGGCGGTCGCTGCGGACGATCGCGTTCGCGAAGATCGACGGCGACTGGCAGTTCCAGGGCAACGTGTGGCAGTTCGGCGGCGCGTACTCGAAGGGCCTCGACGTCACGATCGACGAGGCCGGGGCGGTCGCGGCCGGCGAGTGGCAGCGCGAGATGGTGCACGAGCTCGGGGCGGCGTACATGGCGAGCAGCCCGAGCACGGACTTCGCGAACGGCCTGGTCGGCGTGATCCAGGAGTCGACCGGCGGTATGAAGACCATCACCAACAAGGCGAAGTTCAAGGTCGGCGCCGGGTTCATCCCGTCCGAGGTCGCGGCCGGGATCGCCACCGGCGGCGGCGGGATCGGGATGCTCCGGAACATTTCCGCCGAACGGAAACAGGCCGCGGCGACTTTCCTGCAGTTCCTGGCCACGCCGGAGAACTCGGCCTGGTGGACGACGCAGACCGGCTACCTGCCGGTGGTGAACAAGGCCCGCGAGGACGCCGAGCTGAAGAAGCTGATCGCGGAGCAGCCCAACTACGGTGTCGCGATCGCGCAACTGGAGAACGCCCGGCAACAGGACGCGATCCGGCTGTACGGGCGGAACGCGAACGTCCAGATCTACACCGGGCTGCAGCAGATCTACGCCGACAACGCGCAGCCGAAGAAGGTGTTCGCCTCGGTCGCGCGCCGGCTCGAGGCGATCGGCGACGAGGTCCAACGGCTCTACGAGGAGAAGGTTCTGTGATCATCACCGGCCACCGGGGTTCGCTCGGGACGGAACCGGAGAACACGCTGCGCTCGTTCCGGCGGGCGGTCGCGGACGGCTGCGACGAGATCGAGCTCGACCTGCGGGTGAGTGCGGACGGCGAGCTCGTGATCATGCACGACGCCACCGTCGACCGCACCACCTCCGGGACGGGGGAGGTGGCTTCGCTGACGCTGGCCGAGCTGCGGGCGCTCGATGCGGGCCTCGGCGAGCAGGTGCCGACCTGGGCGGAGGCGGTCGCCGCCATCGACGTCCGGTTCCAGGCGGAGGTGAAGGCGGAGGCCGCCGTACCGCTGCTCGCGCAGTCGCTGAAGGCGGACCGGTCGCTGGCCGAGCGGACCCTGGTCACGTCGTTCCACCCGGAGATCCTGCTCGCCGTCCGGGAGGCGTTCCCGGACGTGACGACCGGGCACATCTTCGGCCGGACGCCGGAGATGGCGGAGGTCATCGCCCGCACCCGCGCGGCAGGCGCTTCGTGGGCGCTCTGCGGCATCGCCGGGCTGACCGCGGAGGGCATCGCCGAGATCCACGCGGCCGGCCTACTGGCCACCGCCTGGCCGGTCCCCGACGCGGCCACCCTCGCCGAAGCCACCGCCCTGGGCGTCGACGGCATCACCACCGACAACCCTCACCTCCTCCCCGGCGATTGACCCGGCCGCCCACACTTTGAGCACCGATCAACCGTCCTGAGCGTCTCGAAACGGTTGACCGGTGCTCAAAGTCGCGGCGATGCGAGGTGGGTCACACATTCCAACGTGCGAATTTGTTCTTCCGTGGAACATAAATGTGTGATTGCCTAGTCCGCATGGGAATCAGCATCGGTGTGGCCGGGGCCGGCCAGTTCGCTCCTTCGTTCCTGCGGCTGTGGTCCGCGCACCCGGACGTGTCCGAGGTGCGGCTGACCGACGTCATCCCGGAGCGCACGGCGGAGATGGCCGCCAAGCAGGGCATCACAGTGACGCACACGTCGTTCGAGGAGATGCTCGAGTCGGACGTGGACGCGGTCGCGATCTTCACCCAGCGCTGGCTGCACGGCGAGATGGCGATCAAGGCGCTCGAGGCCGGCAAGCACGTGTACTCGACGGTCCCGATGGCGATCGAGGCCGACCAGATCGCGCGCATCATCGAGCTGGTCAAGGAGACCGGGCTCACCTACATGATGGGTGAGACCAGCTACTACTACCCGTCCTCGGTGTACTGCCGGCAGAAGCTCGCCGACGGCGCGTTCGGCCGGGTGTTCTACAGCGAGGGCGACTACGTCCACGACATGGACCTCGGGTTCTACGCGGCGTACCAGTACTCCGGCGGCGACGACTGGAAGAAGACCGCGTCGTTCCCGCCGCTGCTCTACCCGACGCATGCCGTCGGCAACGTTCTCTCGGTGACCGGCCAGCACGCCACCCACGTGTCGGCGATCGGCGTCAAGGACGACCGCGGCGACGGTGTGTTCGACAAGGACGTCAGCCAGTTCGACAACGACTTCTCGAACGCGACCGCGCTGTTCAAGCTCGCCGACGGCGGCATCATGCGGACCAACGAGATGCGCCGTGTCGGGTACCCGTCGCACATCCGCGAGTCGCGGCTGCGGGTGTTCGGCACCGAGGGCAGCTTCGAGCAGCTCGCCACCACGACGTTGTGGCAGAACAAGGAAGGCGTCGAGGATGTCTCGCAGCTGATGGAGACCAAGGCGACGGGTGACGACGCCGACCTCGAGAACGTCGACCCCGCGCTGCGCGACGCGTTCCGGTCCGGCCTGTCCCCGGTCCACGACCGCTCCCGCCTGCCGGAGGAGTTCGCCGGCCTGCACAACGGCCACGAGGGCTCCCACCACTTCCTCGCCGACGACTTCGTCCGCGCGGTCGCCGACAAGACCCTCCCGCCGATCAACGCCTGGGTCTCCGCCCGCTACACCCTCCCTGGCATCTACGCCCACCAGTCCGCCCTCCAGGGCGGCGTCCAGCTGGAAATCCCGGACCACGGCGACGCCCCCGCCTGACCGAGGGCACGAGACTCCGGCGGCTACGATCCGGTATGGATCTGTTTGCCGGAGTTTCCGTGAAGGACTACGACGTGGCGGTCGCCTGGTACGAGAAATTGCTGGGCGGACCGCCGAGTTTTCTGCCGAACGACGTCGAGGCGGTGTGGGAACTGGGGGAGCATCAGTTCCTGTACATCGAGGTGGTGCCGGAGCATGCGGGGCATGCGCAGCACACGCTGTTCGTCGAGGACTTCGACGGCACCCTCAAAGGGATCGCCGAGCGTGGTCTGGAGCCGGCGGTGCGGGAGACGTACGAGAACGGTGTGCGGCATGCGACGTTCTTCGACCCGGACGGGAACGAGGTCTCGTACGGCGGGGCGCCGGTCGGCTAGGGCTCGCGGTCGGCGCGGTAGTGGTAGAGGTCCGGGAGGAAATTCTCCAGGTTGCCGATCTCCTCGACGTGGTGGCGGATCCAGGCGGACAGCTTGGGGCCGGGGAACGCGCGCTTGTGGGCGGTCCGGTTGAGGAACAGGCGGGCCAGTGGTGTGGTGTCGCCGATCGTCAGATGGGTCGTGTAGCGGCACCCTGAACTGGTGCGGGTGAACTCGTTCTCGAGCCGGACCATCGAGCTGCCGAGCATCCGCTTGCTGATCACGGCGCACTGGCTGTCGACGGTCTCGACCATGACCTCCAGGTCGAGCAGCATCGCCGGGTCACGCCCCAGTGCTTCCTTGATGTGCAGCCGGGCGCCCGGTTCGATCCGGCCGGGTGTGGTCGCCTCGTACGAGATGTGGTCGAGCGGGTGCCAGACCAGGTACCGCGGCCAGGTCGTGCCGGCGTACCGCATGTCGCCCTGCACATGGGTGTACCACCACGCGAGCATCTCGGGTGTGACTTGCTCGAGTGGTGAGTGCGTGATGGTGACGAGGGTGCGGCTCTCGTCGGACGAGGTGGAGACGGCCGCGGATTCCAGTGGACGCAACGGCCACAGGACAGGGCGTGGCGCAGGCAGTTCCATTCTCCCCTTGGTGCCCGGCGCCGAGGGCGTCAAACAGGGACGGCAATGCGGTCCAGCTCGCTCCACGGCAGCACCCGTCCGGCGACCGTCGTCCGGCCTTCGAGCTCGGCCCGCAACAGCCGATGGACGCCGTCGAGGATCGTGACGCTGTCGTCGGGCCGGCGTACGACGTCGAGCGGATGCCGGAGGTCGGCGGCCAAGGTCCGCGCGTACTGCTCCTGGTACCTGACCGGCGCGGCGGCGACCTGGTGCGGCGTGACCTGGAACGGCCGGCCGTCATACGCCCAGAACGGGAGGTCCAGGTGATCGGCCAGGTCGGCCACCTGGAGCGAGACCGTGGGCAGGTCGAGGCCGTGCAGCAGTTCGAGGTCCCAGTGGAAGTCCAGGATGTACGGCCGCAGTTCAGCGGGTACGGCGAGCGGGAACGGGCGGCGGGTCATTCGTAGATGCGGCGCAGGCGCAGCGTCATCGAGTTCTCGATGTGCCGGGTCATCGCGGATTCGGCGGCGACGGGATCGCCGGACGTGATCGCCTCGACCAGCATGCGGTGTTCGGTGAGGACCTCCGGGCCGATGTCGCGGTCGTAGTGCAGCCGGAAGATGTGCAGGTGGCAGTGGGTCCGCTCGAAGGCCAGCCGAACCTGCTCGCTGCCGGACAACGACGCGATCAGCGAGTGAAACCGGTTGTCGTGCGCGGTCAGCGATTTGTAGCCGGCGTAGTCGATCGAGGTCGGCTCGACCGCGTTGGAGAGCTCGGCGCCCAGCCGTTCCGCACCCTCGGGGGAGATCAGCTCGGCCGCACGCCGGGCCGCCCAGGGCTCGAGCAGGAGCCGGAACCGGTAGAGGTCGTCGAACTCCTCGAGCGAGAGCAGCGGCGTCGCGCGATACCCCTTCAGCGGCTCCTTGACCGCCAGCCCTTCCGACTCCAGCCGGGCCAGCGCCTCGCGCACCGGCGTCGACGACACCTGGAACTCCCGGGCCAGTCCGTCGATCGAGATCCGCGCCCCGGGCCGGATGACGTGGTCCATCAGCATCGTCTTGATGGCCTCGTACACGTCGTCGGCGAGCATCTGCCGGCGCAGCAGCCGCCGGTCCACCGGTGCCACGGACTCGCTCATCTGGTGTCTCCGGAATCTGGTCGCGGGCTTGACCCCACCGGTCAGTTTTCGGCAGGGTAACACTGGTAATCATGCATCATGCACGATTCTGACCCCAGCAAGCCAGGGAAGGCGCGAATGGTGAGGTTCGAACAGATCGGCGTCCTGCCCGAGCCCGGTGACAACGTCGCGATCGCTTCCCGCCGGCTGGAGGCCGGGACCGAGGTCGAGCTCGACGGTGCGACGATCACGCTGCCGCACACCGTCCTCGAGGGCCACCGGTTCGTGGTCGCGCCGGTCGCCACCGGTGCCGCGCTGACCTCGTGGAACACCGCGTTCGCGCGGGCGTCCCGGGAGCTCGTCCCGGGCGACTACGTCTGTACGCCGACCAGCCTCGCCGCGGTCACCGCCCGCGGCGTGGACGGGCTGCCGGGGGAGCCGAGCGCGACCAACGAGCCGCTCGACCCGTTCGAGCTGGACGAGTCGGCGCTGCACTTCGGCGCCCAGGTGACCAGCGTCGAGCAGCCGGGGACCTTCCTTGGCTACCCCCGTGCGCAGGGCCCGGCCGGGACGCGGAACCACGTCGTACTGCTGGCCACCAGCTCGCGGAGCAGCGGGTTCGTCACCGAGCTCGCCCGGCGCTTCGACGGCGCGGCCGCCGGCGACGGCGTCGTACCGGTGGCACACACCGAGGGCGGCGAGGACGAGGTCCCGAACAACCTGCACTTCCTGCTCGCCACGCTGGCCGGCTTCACGCTGAACCCGAACGTCGGCGCCGTCCTGGTCATCGACACCGAGGGCGACGTGGTCTCCGGCAAGGCGATCAAGAACTTCATGGCCGAACACGGTTACCCGTCGATCAAGGTGCCGCACGCGTACTTCACCCGGGCGGGCGGCTTCGAGCACGACCTGACCGCGGCCGGTGCGCTGATCGAGCCGTGGCTGCCGGTCGTCGACGCGCAGCAGCGCGAGGAGGTCCCGCTCGCGGATCTCAAGATCGCCCTGCAGTGCGGTGGCTCCGACGCCTTCTCCGGCGTCTCGGCCAACCCGCTCGCGGGTCAGGTCAGCGCCGAGGTCATCCGGCACGGCGGGACGGCGGTGCTCGCGGAGACCGACGAGCTGATCGGCGCCGAGCCGTACGTGCTGAAGAACGTCCGCGACCTCGCGACCGCCAAACGCTTCCTGGCCACGATCAAGTCGTTCAAGGAACGCGTCGGCTGGCACGGCCACACCGCCGAGGGCAACCCGTCCGGCGGCAACGTGTACCGCGGGCTCTACAACATCGTGCTGAAGTCGATCGGCGCCGCCCGCAAGCTGCCGCGCGAGGTCCGGCTCGACCACGTCATCGACTACGGCGAACCGCTGCCCGGCGACGGCTACATCTTCATGGACAGCCCCGGCAACGACCTCGAGTCGGTGGCCGGCCAGATCGGCAGCGGCTGCAACCTGATCTTCTTCACCACCGGCAACGGGTCGATCACCAACTTCCCGTTCGTGCCGACGGTGAAGTTCGTCACCACGAGCGCCAGGTACGAGCGGCTGCACGCCGAGATGGACGTCGACGCCGGCAAGTACCTGACCGGTACGTCGATGGCGGACCTGACCGCGGAGACCTTCGACCTGGTCGTCCGCGTCGCCTCGGGTGAGAAGAGCGCGGGCGAGCGGGCCGGCCACAGCCAGGTGTCGATCTGGCGGAACTGGAAGCAGACCGGCCCGCGCGAAGGTATCTCGATCACCACGGACGGCCGGATGAGCCGCAAGCTCGCCGACCTGCCGAGCGAGGACCGCGACGCTCCGCTCGACGGCCTGCCGCACCGCGGCCTGACCTCCGACGGCCGCACGCGGACCGAGCTCCTCGAGGTCGACGACCGGCTGGTCCCCGAGGCCGTCGGCCTGATCCTGCCGACCAGCCTCTGCTCCGGCCAGATCGCGCTGCGCATCGCGGCCCAGGCGGAGCTGGAGAAATGGGCCGGTGACGCCGTCACCCGGATGGTCGCGCTCCCGCACACCGAAGGGTGCGGCAGCAGCGGCGGCGCGTCCGAGGAGACGTTCGCGCGGATCATGCTCGGCTACCTCCTGCACCCGAACACCCGCATGGCGCTGCTCCTCGAGCATGGCTGCGAGAAGACCCACAACGACTACTTCCGGTCCCGGCTGGTCGAGGCCGGGGCGGATCCGTCCCGCTTCGGCTGGGCGAGCATCCAGGCCGACGGCGGCCTCGACGCGGTCGGCGGCAAGGTCAAGGACTGGTTCAGCGGCTTCCGGATCCCCGCACCGGTCGCGCGGGACGGCGACCTCGGCGCGCTCACGATCGGGCTGGAGGCGCGCGGCCCGCTCTCGGACGCGACCGCCGAGGCGCTGGCGCTGGCCGGCCGCGAGATCGTGGGCTCCGGCGGTTCCGTCGTACTGTCGTCGCGTGGCGGGTTGCTGGCCCACGACGGCTTCCGTACGGCGGCGTTCGGGTCGACGGACCCGGTCGGCCCGACGATCGCGCACGGGCAGCGGCTCGCCGAGCCGGGGTGGCACGTGATGCGGATGCCGGGCACGGACTGGATGGAGACCGCGACCGGTTTCGGCGCGACGGGTGTCCAGCAGATCCTCGCGCACGTCGCCGGCGGCACGCTGTCGGCGCAGCGGTTCGTACCGGTCGTCGAGTTCAGCAACGACCCGGAGACGGTCGCGACGTACGGCGACGACCTGGACGCGGTGGCCACCGGCGACGCGGCCGAGCAGGCGCGGACCGCGCTCGACACGATCGCCGCCGTTGCCTCCCGCCGGCTCGTCCCCAAGGCTGTTGCCTCCGGCAACGTAGGTTTCCAGATCACCCGCGGTCTGCTCGGTACGTCGATGTAGCTGTGCTTTTTTGAATGAGAGGCCCTTCCATGCACTTGGTCCGTTATCTGTCCCCGGTCGACGGCCGCCCGATTCCCGGTGTGCGCACCGGGGACACGGTGGCGTCGCTGCAGGGCGTCAACACGTTCGCCGAACTGCTCCGGCTCCCGCTCGCCGAACTGCAGGCGGAGGTGGACAAGGTCGGCGAGACGCTTCCCGCCGACGGACTGACGTTCCTGCCGCCGCTCGACGGCCGCGGTGAGGTGTGGTGCGCCGGCGTCACGTACGAGCGGTCGCGCGGGGCCCGGATGGAGGAGAGCAGCGAGCAGTCGGTGTACGACAAGGTCTACACCGCCGACCGGCCCGAGCTGTTCCAGAAGGCGCCGGCCTGGCGCGTGGTCGTGGACGGAGAGCCGGTCGGCATCCGCTCCGACTCCGGCCACGACGTCCCCGAGCCGGAGCTGGCCGTCGTCGCGAACAGCCACGGCGAGATCGTCGGCTTCACGGTCTGCAACGACATGAGCTCGCGGTCCATCGAAGGCGTGAACCCGCTGTACGTACCGCAGGCGAAGCTGTTCGCGGGCGGCTGTGCGCTGGCGTCCGGGATCCGCCCGGCGTGGGAGGTCGCGAACCCGAAGGCGCTCACCGTCGACCTGGTGATCCGCCGCGGCGACGCGGAGGTGTTCCGCGGTACGACGTCCACCGAGAAGCTGGTGCGCGAGCTGCAGGACCTGATCGACGCCCTGTTCCTGCCGAACGACTTCCCGGACGGCGTGATCCTCGCGACCGGCACCGGCATCGTGCCCGAGCTGGACTTCGCGCTGGCCGCGGGTGACGTCATCACGATCACCATCGACGAGGTCGGCACGCTGACCAACACCGTCGCCACCGGCAAGGAACCGTTCGGGTTCCTGGCCACCGACAACCTGGAAGGAACGCGATGACCCAGGACACCACGCCTGCCGAGCTCGAGCAGGCGCTCGCGGCGGCCACCGCCGCCGCACCCGCCTTCGGCGCGGCCGCGCCGGCAGTCCGGGCCGGCTGGATCCGCGCCGTCGCGGACGCGCTGGACGCGGCGGCCGGCGAGCTGGTGCCGATCGCGATGCGGGAATCGTCGCTGCCCGAGGCGCGGCTGACCGGCGAGGTCGCCCGCAGCACCGGCCAGCTGCGGATGTTCGCCGACGTCCTCGAAGAGGGGGCGCTGCTCGAGGTCGTCATCGACACGTCGGACCCGCAGGCCAAGCCGGTGCCGCGGCCGGATCTGCGCCGCGTGCTGGTGCCGCTCGGTCCCGTGCTGGTCTTCGCCGCGAGCAACTTCCCGTTCGCGTTCAGCGTCTGCGGCGGCGACACCGCGTCGGCGCTCGCCGCGGGCTGCCCGGTGATCGTCAAGGCGCACCCGGGTCACCCCGAGCTGTCCGTCCGCACCGCCGAGGTGATGATCGAGGCGCTGACGGCGGCCGGTGCGCCGGAGGGAACGCTCGGCCTGATCTCGGGCTTCGACGTCGGCGTCACGGCGCTGAAGGACCCGCGGATCACCGCCGCCGGCTTCACCGGCTCGGTCCCGGCCGGCAAGGCCCTGCACGAGATCGCGGTGACCCGCCCGGAGCCGATCCCGTTCTACGGCGAGCTCGGCAGCCTGAACCCGGTGTTCGTCACTCAGGCCGCGATCGATGCCCGGGGCAAGGACATCGCGACCGGGTACGTCGGTTCGTTCACGCTCGGCGTCGGTCAGTTCTGCACCAAGCCGGGGCTGCTGTTCCTCCCGGCCGGCCACGGCCTGCAGGACCAGCTCGTCGAGGCCGTCGGCGGCGTCGCCCAGGCGCCGATGCTGAACGACCGCATCAAGGACGGCTTCACCTCCGGCCTCGACCGGCTGGAGAAGGTGGACGGCGTCCGCGTGCTGGCGTCCGGCGGTGCGACGCTCCTGCAGACCACCGTCGCCGAGCTCCTGGCCCGCCGTGACGAGATCCTCGAGGAGTGCTTCGGCCCGGTCTCGATCGTGGTGGAGTACGGCGACCGCGACGAACTCGTCGAGGCGCTCGAGGCGTTCGAAGGCAACCTGACCGCGACGCTGCACGCGGAGGACTCGGACGCCGACCTGGCCCGGGAACTCCTGCCGCTGCTGACCGCCCGCGCGGGACGCGTGCTGTGGAACGGCTGGCCGACCGGCGTCGCCGTGTCGTGGGCCCAGCACCACGGCGGCCCGTTCCCGTCGAGCGTCGGCTCGATCCACACCAGCGTCGGCGTGACGGCGGCCCGGCGGTTCCAGCGCCCGGTCGCGTACCAGGACGCCCCGGACGCGGTGCTGCCCGACGTACTGAAGGACTCGAACCCGGCCGGGATCAGCCGGCGGGTGAACGGAACCGTGACCACAGGTGAGGTGTCGCGATGACTGATGTGCCCCCGACGAACGACCCGGCCGAGGGCGGCGTCCTGGCCGGCGAATCGGCCCCGGCCTCGACCGGCCGGCGGAGTTTCGACCACTGGTTCGGTGAGCACGGCCGCAACGGCTTCATCCACCGGTCCTGGATGAAGTCGCAGGGCTTCTCCGAGGAAGCCTTCGACGGGCGCCCGGTGATCGGGATCTGCAACACCTGGTCGGAGCTGACGCCGTGCAACGCGCACCTGCGCCGGCTCGCGGACTCGGTGAAGCGCGGGGTCTGGCAGGCCGGCGGGTTCCCGCTGGAGTTCCCGGTGATGTCGCTCGGCGAGACGCTGCTGCGGCCGACCGCGATGCTGTTCCGCAACCTGCTCAGCATGGACGTCGAGGAGTCGCTGCGTGGGAACCCGCTCGACGGCGTGGTGCTGCTGACCGGCTGCGACAAGACGACGCCCGGCTCGATCATGGGCGCCGCGAGTGTCGACCTGCCGACGATCGTCGTCACCGGCGGCCCCATGTTGAACGGTAAATTCCGCGGCTGCGACATCGGCTCCGGTACGGCGGTCTGGCGGTTCACGCAGGACCTCAACGCCGGCCGGATGTCGGCCGAGGACTTCGCGGCGGCCGAGGCGGGCCAGTCCCGCAGCAACGGCCACTGCATGACGATGGGCACGGCGTCCACGATGGCCTGCATGGCCGAGGCGCTCGGCCTGCAGTTGACCGGATCCGCGGCGATCCCCGCGGTCGATTCGCGCCGCTACGTGATCGCACAGAAGTCCGGGCAGCGGATCGTCGAGATGGTCAAGGAAGACCTGAAGATCAGCGACATCCTCACCCGGGACGCGTTCGCCAACGCGGTCCGCGCGAACGCGGCGATCGGCGGGTCGACGAACTTCGTCATCCACCTGCTCGCGATCGCCGGCCGGGTCGGCGTCGACGTGACTCTGGACGACATCGACGAGTGGGCGCGCGGCGTCCCGTGGCTGGTCGACCTGCAGCCCTCGGGCAAGTACCTGATGGAGGACTTCTACTACGCCGGCGGCCTGCCCGCGGTGCTGAAGGAGATCCTGCCGCTGCTCAAGCCGGACGCGATCACGGTCACCGGCAGGACGATCGGCGAGAACGTCGCGAACGCCGAGCGGATCGAGGCGGTGTACCCGGGCGCGGCGCCCGGCAGCGAGACGTACGCCGTCATCCGCCCGGTCGGCGACCCGCTCGGCAGCGGCGCGGGAACCGCCGTACTGAAGGGGAATCTGGCCCCCGACGGCGCGGTCATCAAGCAGTCGGCCGCGTCCGAGCGGCTGTCGCGGCACCGCGGCAAGGCGCTGGTGTTCAGCAGCATCGAGGAGTACGACAAGGCGGTCGAGGACCCGGATCTCGACGTCGACGAGGACACCGTGCTGGTGCTGCAGAACGCCGGGCCGCGCGGGTACCCGGGGATGCCCGAGGTCGGCAACATGACGATCCCGCGCAAGCTCGCCGAGATCGGCGTCGACGACATGGTGCGGATCTCGGACGCGCGGATGAGCGGTACGGCGTACGGGACCGTCGTCCTGCACGTCACGCCCGAGGCCGCCGTGGGCGGGCCGTTGGCGCTCGTGCGGACCGGGGACTGGATCGAGCTCGACGTACCGGCGCGGCGGCTGCACCTCGACGTACCGGACGAGGAGCTGGAGAAGCGCCGGGCGGACTGGCAGCCGCCGGCGCCGCCGTCGGACCGCGGCTGGGCCCGTCTCTACGTCGACCACGTGACCCAGGCCAACCAGGGCTGCGACCTCGACTTCCTCATCGGCCGCACCGGCTCCGCCGTAGCCCGCCAGAGCCACTGATGTCCTGGGGACCTTTTGAAGCGGTACGAGGGCTGCGGCCCGCGGGTACCCTCCCGCAGGTGACGCCGATCCGGCGGATCCTCACAGATCTGCCGGTGTCGGCCGACCCGTACGCCGACGCGCGCGCGGCGCTCGAGCCGCTCCGGGAGCAGGTCCTGCCCGGCGCCCGGATCGCGGTGACGGCGGGCAGCCGGGGGATCCACGACCTGGTGCCGGTGGTGAAGGCGGCCGTGGACTGGCTGCGGGACGCCGGCGCCGCGCCGTTCGTCATCCCGGCGATGGGTTCGCACGGCGGCGCGACCGCCGACGGGCAGCGCGAGATGCTCGCCAGTCTCGGGATCACTCCCGAGACCGTGGGCTGCACCGTCGAAGCGACGATGGAGACGGTCGTCATCGGCACCTTGGCTGACGGCACCGAGGTGCACCACGACGCGATTGCCGCCAAGGCCGACGGCGTCCTGCTGGTGAACCGGATCAAGCCGCACACGGACTTCCGCGGACCGATCGAGAGCGGGATCGCGAAGATCCTCGCGATCGGGCTCGGCAACCACCTCGGCGCGGCTTCCCTGCACGCCGGCGGCATCCCGTCGCTCGGCGCCAACATCGAGGCCGCGGCCCGGATGGTGATTGCGCAGGGCAAGATCCTCGGCGGGCTGGCGATCCTGGAGAACGCCCACGAGCAGACCGCCGCGGTCGAGCTGCTGGCCGCCGACGGGATCGCCGAAGCGGCCGAGAACGCCCTGCTGCAAAGGGCCTCGAGCCTGCTCGGCAGGCTGCCGTTCGACGAGCTCGACGTCCTCGTGGTCGACGAGCTCGGCAAGGACAAGTCCGGCGCGGGGATGGACACGAACGTGATCGGCCGCTGCTGGGTGCACGGCATCCCCGAGTTCGAGTCGCCGTCGATCGCCGCGATCAGCGTGCACTCGCTGTCGCCGGCGTCGCACGGCAACGCGTCCGGCCTTGGCCTGGCCGACGTGATCCCGGCACGGCTGCTGGAGCAGATCGACCTGCGGGCCAGCTACGTGAACGCGCTGACCTCGGGCGCCGGCGGGGCGCGGCGCTCGCGGCTGCCGATGGTGATGGAGGACGACGAGGCGGCCGTACTCGCGGCCGTGACGATGTGCGGACGGCGGCACTGGTCCGAGCTCCGGCTGGCCCGGATCAAGGACACCCTGTCGCCGAACGAGCTGATGGTGACACCGGCCCTGCTCACCGAGGCGGCCGAACGATTCGACCTGGAGATCACCGGTACGGCGCGGGACCTGGCGCCGGCCGGACGACTCGGACCTTGGAGCGAGACATGAACCTTCGCGAAGCACGTGCCCTGCTCGCCGACCGCGGCTTCCGGCCCGGGGAGGCGTCCACGAAGACCTTCCCCGACGGGTCGCCGTACAAGGTGGAGATCCCGTCCTGCGAGGGACCGCGGGTGATGACGGCGGTCCTGGAGGAGGCCAAGGAGCGCGGCGTCACGATCGACCGGGTGTCGCAGGGCAGCGGCGTGATGATGCTGACCGACGGCGAGATCGAGGAGATGCTGTCGCTCGGCGCGTCGTCGGGTGTCGAGGTGTGCCTGTTCCTCGGGCCGCGCGGCGCGTGGGACATCGGCGGTCAGGCGAAGGTGTCGGCCGCGGTCGGCGGTGTTGCGCGAGGCAACGACCAGGTGGCGGCGTCGTTGTGTGACGCGTACCGGGCGGTCGAGCTCGGCGTCCGCAGCCTGCTCGTCGGCGACATCGGCGTGCTGGAGATCCTCGGTCAGCTGAAGATCGAGGGCGAGCTGCCGTCGGACCTGGTGCTGAAGACGTCCGTGCTGATGCCGTTGCCGAACGCCCCGACCGCGCGGTTGTACGAGCGGCTCGGCGCGACCAGCCTGAACGTGTCGACCGACCTGCCGGTGCCGGTGCTCGCGGAGATCCGCTCGGTGACGACGGTGCCGATCGACATGTACATCGAGGTTCCCGACGACCAGGGCGGCCACGTCCGCTTCTACGACGTACCGGATGTCGTCCGGGCCGCGGCGCCGGTGTACCTGAAGATGGGGCTGCGGAACGCGCCGAACATCTACCCGGTCGGCGCGCACCTCGCCGGTACGGCGGAGGCGCTCGGGCGGGAGCGCGTGCGGCGCGCGGAGCTGATCCTGCGGTTGCTCGCGGAGCAAGATGAGGGATGAGTTCGTCGGCCGGCTCCGGTCGGTCCTCGAGGACGTCGTCGACGACCCGGACGTCCTGGACAGTCATCGCAACGATCACGCGACCTTCTGTACGGCGGGGGCGCCGCGGGCGCTCGTCCGGCCTGGGAGCACCGCCGAGGTGCAGGAGGTGCTGCGGGTCGCGTCCCAGTTCCGGGTGCCGGTGGTCACCCAGGGCGCGCGGACCGGGTTGTCCGGCGCCGCGAACGCGATCGACGGCTGCCTGTTGCTGTCGACGTCCCGGATGGCGCGCATCCTCGAGGTGTCCGTCGAGGACCAGGTGGCCGTCGTCCAGCCGGGCGTGGTGAACGCCTCGCTGTCCCGCGCGGTTCTGGACAAGGGCCTGTTCTACCCGCCGGACCCGTCGTCGTGGGAGATGTCGACGATCGGCGGGAACATCGCGACGAACGCCGGTGGGTTGTGCTGTGTGAAGTACGGCGTGACGTCGGACTTCGTGCGCGGCCTGGAAGTCGTCCTGGCGTCGGGCGAGGTCGTGCGCACCGGCCGCCGCGCGGCGAAGGGCGTCGCCGGCTACGACCTGACCCGGCTGATCGTCGGCTCCGAAGGCACGCTGGGGGTGGTGACCGAGGCGACGCTCGCGCTGCAGCCTGCCCCCGAGGCCGCACTGACCGCTGCCGCCACCTTCCTGACGATCGAGGACGGCATTGCCGCCGCAGCCGCTGTCATGGCCTCCGGCCTGCGCCCGTCCTTGCTCGAGTTCCTCGATCAGCCGACGCTGCGCGCGATCCAGGCTTACCGGGACATGGGGCTGCCGGAGAACGTCGGCTCGATGCTCCTCGCGCAGTCCGACCGGGGAGCACGGGCCGCCGAAGACGTTGCGCGGATCGCCGCCATCTGCGCCGAGCACGGTGCCGTCGACGTCGCCGAGGCCTCGGACGCCGAGGAGTCCCGGATGCTGCTCGAAGCGCGCCGCCTGGTCAACTCGGCGCTGGAACCGCTCGGCGTCACCTTGATCGACGACGTCTCCGTACCGCGGTCGCAGCTGGTCACCTTGTTGCGCGGGATCGCCGAGATCAGCGCGAAGTACGACGTACTCATCTGTTGCCCAGGGCATGTAGGTGACGGGAACATGCACCCGACCGTGGTCTTCGACCGCGACGACGCGGCCGCCGAGGCGCGGGCGCTGGAGGCGTTCGGGGCGGTGATGGAGCTGGGCCTGCGGCTCGGCGGCACGATCACCGGCGAGCACGGGATCGGCACGCTGAAGGCCCGCTGGCTGGAGACCGAGCTCGGGCCGGTCGGGCTCGAGCTGCATCGGCGGATCAAGGCCGCCTTCGACCCCCTGAACCTGCTCAACCCAGGGAAGGTGCTGCTGTGATCGATCCGTCCGCCGTCCGTCCCTCGGCGCGGCAGCTGGCCTGGCAGCGGCAGGAGCTGACCGCGTTCGTGCACTTCGGGCCGAACACGTTCACCGATCTCGAATGGGGGACCGGTCTCGACGACCCGGCCGCGTTCGAACCGACGGCGCTCGACTGCTCGCAGTGGGTCTCCACGCTGGTCGCCGCCGGGTTCAAGAGCGTGATCCTGACGGCCAAGCACCACGACGGGTTCTGCCTGTGGCCGAGCAAGTACCTGCCGCACACCGTTGCCGCGTCGTACGGTCGGGACGTCGTCGGTGAGCTGTCCATCGCTTGTCAGGCCGCCGGGCTCGGGTTCGGGATCTATCTGTCGCCGGCGGACCTCTATCAGGAGAAGTCGCCCGGCGGGTACTACGGCAACGGGAGCCCGGCCGTCGCGTCCCAGGTCGGCGAGTTCTCGTATGTGGTCGACGACTACAACCGGTTCTACCTGCGGCAGTTGCACGAGCTGCTGACGTCGTACGGGCCGATCGCCGAAGTCTGGCTGGACGGGGCGAATCCGACGAGCAGCGCGCAGACCTATGCGTACGACGCGTGGTTCGACCTGATCCGCCGGCTCGCCCCGGACGCGACGATCGCGATCGGCGGGCCTGATGTGCGGTGGGTCGGCAACGAGGACGGATTCGCGCGGGAGACCGAGTGGAGCGTCGTACCGTTCCTGAACGGGACGATGGTGGCCGAGCAGACGGCGCCCTCCGTCGCCGGGCCGGACGAGTTGGCCCGGGCCGACGAGCTGCGCTGGTATCCGGCCGAGGTCGACGTGTCGATCCGGCCCGGGTGGTTCTACCACGCGTCCGAGGACGCCGCGGTGAAGTCGGTGCCGGAGCTCCTGGACATCTATCGCAAGTCGGTCGGGCGGAACGCCGTACTGCTGCTGAACATCCCGCCCGACCGTCGCGGCGTGTTCGCCGATCCGGACGTCGCCGCGCTGACGGCCTTCGGTGTGGCGGTGCGCGAGTACTACGGCACACCGGTGACGCTGCCCGGCCGGGTGAACGTGCTCGATCTGCGGGAAGACATCTCACGGGGGCAGCAGGTCGAATCCTTCGCAGTCGACGCGTTGGTCGACGGCTCATGGCAGGAGATCGCCGACGGCACCACCATCGGCCACCGCCGCCTGCTGACGCTGCCCGCGCCGATCACGCCTGCCGACGTACGCGTCCGGGTCCTGTCCAGCCGGACCGAAGCGGACGTCTCGCTGAGCGTCCACTTCGACCCGTTGCTGGATCGGTCAGGCCAGGCGAACGAGTGAGCCGCCCGCGGTGATACCGATCGACGTGCGGACGCCGGCCACGCTCAGGTCGACGACGTACGTCGTACCGGACCAGCGGGTCGCGTACGTGACGCCACCGGAGGCCCTGACGGGCGCGATGAACGACAGGATCGATGCCGTCGTGCCGGACCGCGCGAACATCAGGGTCGGCGCCGGGAGACGAGTGTTGATGTTCGGGTAGGTCCAGCCCTGGATCGGGTTCGTCTGCGCCTGCTTGAGCAGGATCGCGCCCGGCGGCAGAACCTGCCGGTACGGCACCTGGAAGAGGATCGTCCGCGTGTCCTCACCCGGCTTCGCCGCCAGGGCGGTGGTCCGCGAGTACACGGTCGCCTTCTGGTCCGCGGGCAGGTGCCACAGCGTCTGGAACTGCTGCGCGGTCTTGGACGACGCACGGTCGAGCGTCACGACCAGGTCCGGATTGCTGAGCACGAGGACGCCGCGGACGCGGCTGATGCCGGCCCCCGGTACGTCGGAAAACTCGAAGAAGTCGGCGTTCGGCCTGACCTGCGACCGGGTCAGCTTGGTCACCGGCCGCGTGCCCGCCGACAGCGGCGTCGTCATTGCGCTGCCGGCGAAGGGGCTCTTCGCCCAGGTCCGCCAGACGTCGTTCTGGTAGCCGGCATGGCCGCCGTCGATCAGGATGTCCCGCCCGCGAGCGGTGTACGTGAGCGACGTGTGGTCGCTGTGACCGTGCAGCTGCCGCGTCGGACCGTACCTGATGCTGTACGACGACTGGTCCGCGAACTTGCCCCATCCGGATCGGCCGAAGACATAGCCCGCGGAGAACATGCCGACACGCTCGGTCGGCGCGGTGCCGGTCGCGCCGAGGCTTCCGGCGTACTCGAGCGGCGTTCCGGCGACAGCCGCGGTACGGACCACCTCGGAGTCGCCGATCTGGTGGAGGTTGCCGAGGGAGTTCGTTGCCAGGGTGAGCCAGTCGGCCAGGAGTGCGCGGCGCGCGGCGATCGTCGTACCGGGGTCGGCACCGCAGGCTCGCAGCACGTCGACGGCACGGCCCCAGAGGGAGTAGTTGAACTGCGCGTACGCGGTCGATTGTTCGTTGGTCGAACCCTCGGCGTCGATCGAGGTCGTGATGCCGGCGTCGAGGCGCTGCTGCGCGAGCGTCATGTAGTCGGTGCGGCCGAGCGTGCAGCCGACGCCGAACAGCGCGATGCTCTCGTCGGTGCCGTGGTTCCAGGCGCCGCTCCAGTTGCTGACCAGGAACTGGGCGTGGTCGAGCAGCGCCGCGTCGAGCCAGCTGTACTGTGCCGGCAGCGTGGTGGCGTCCAGGGCGGTGAGAACTGCTTGCCGAGTGCAGATGATCACGTTGGTCCGGTGCATCGTCGACTCCCAGGCGCCGACGTCGCCCTTCCAGGAGTACGGATTGTCGCGGACCCAGTCGCGGACGATCGTCGTCACGTGGTCGAGCGCGGCGGTGTCGCCCTGGGCGGCCGCGGTGATTCCTTGGCCCAGCCAACGAAGCGAGTGAAGCCACATGTACCAGCTGGGATTGTTGTAAGGATTCAGTCGCCAGTTGACGTTTCCGTTGCCGTCACCAACCTTGTACGGCTTGAATCCGCCCCAGATGTAGGTGTCCTGGAGTATCGACGACACCGGCGTGGCGTCGTCGACCGTGCTGAAACCGGGGCAGGTGTAGGTGCCACCTGCCCCGGTGGTGATCGCTCGGGCGCTCTTCGCAGCCACAGCGGTCGCCGGGACGACGTTCGTTGCCCCCGGCATGAACTGCGCGCCCTCCGGCTCCGGCAGATCCGCGGCGATCGCGATCCCCGGACCGGTCCCGGCCGCGGCGATCGCGCCGGTACCCGCCAGCCCGCCGGCCACCAGGCCGAGCGTCAGCAACCATCTGATCATGCATTTCCCCACCCACTCGTCCGCGGCCCCCCAGCCCGGCGGTGACAACCTGTACAACCGCCACGATGGTCAACCGGCGGAGAAAGTTGCGGTGGGTCTTCTTGGCCCGGGCGGGCGTGATCGAGTGACTACTCTTCGACAGAGACCACGCGGATCCAGTCGGAGCAGTCAGCCTCACACCACACGTGATCCCCACGGTGGGCGATCCGATCGCGCTGCACATGCCCGCAGGCAAGCAGCACACGTCGCATCGAGTGACCCTGCTGCACCGGAGCACCGGTCCTGCCGCCAGGCACTCGCTTCCTGTTCCTGAGGTCGGCCACGGCCGGTCCTCCTCTCTGGTTTGTTGTTGGTCCTACGTGCAGAAGGCAGGATTCGAACCTGCTAGGCCCCAAGGCAACGGGTTTACAGCCCGCCCCGCCCCTCCCACGACGGCGCTCCTGCTCAGGCGACGCGTTGCGTACGGCTCGTCAGACTTGTGTTCGAGTGACTTCCTCGACGAAAGCGGCGGGTCGCTCGATGTGCGGGACGTGTCCGGCCTCGTCGATCACTCGTAATGGCCAGCCGAGCCTGCCGGCTGCCTCTGCCGCGAGTGACAGCGGTACGAATCGGTCCTTGGCGCCCCAGAGCAGTGTCGTGGGAACGTCGATCCGGTCCTGGACCTGTTTGGTGCAGGTGGCGACCAGATGGCGCATGGTCCGCCCGACGTGCGGTACTCGTGCGCGGCTCCGCGTGTACGTGCTGAACGCCTGCATCCAGTCCGGGTCGCGGCGTCGTACGGGATCGAGGTCGGCGAACGCGCGGCGTTCGAAGCGCTCCATGTTCGCCTCGGAGGGCCGCACCGCGAATCGGACAGCGGTCACGCGCAGTCCGATCGGCAACCGGTACGGACCGATCCCGGGTACGCCGTACAGCACCAGCCGGTGGAGCTGGTCGCCGTGACTCGCGGCGAACCGTGCCGCCAGCGTCCCGACGAGCGAATGCGCGATCAAGGTCGGCGGCTGATCGCAGGTCTGCTCGAGCAGTGCTTGCAGCCAGCCGTCGAACACCTGCTGGTCCAACCGAGCGACTGCCGCGGACTCGCCGAGCCCGGGCATATCAGGCACGACGAGTTGGTAGCGCTCCGCCAGCTGCGGGATCACTGGCGCCCAGTAGGCCCCGCCGCATTCGATACCGCCGTGCAGGAGGATGAGCGGCGGTCCGTCCCCGCCCTCGAGAACGACTGTCGCGACGTCGTTGACGTCGATCCGCCGTTCGTCGACAGGCAGGCATTGGAGCAGCCGCTCGCGCGCCGTCATGCCCTCAACGTAGATCCCGGCGACGTACCTCCGCTTCCGAAGAACTACCCAACCCGCTGCGGGCCGCACTGCGAACAACCACGTACCTGGCAGGGTGGCCGGTCGGTCCCGGCCACCCAGCGGTGAGAGTGAGATTCGAACTCACGGGCCGGCATGTCAGCCGACCGACGGTTTAGCAAACCGCTGCCCCTACCGACAGGCGGATCTCACCAACCCCGTCCGCCGTCTCCCCTGTTGACGGCGGGCGGACATTCCGGCGTCACGCGACGTGCGCTGGCATAGGATTCCGGCATCGTTGTCCCAGGGGGGAACCTTGTCCTTCGTCCGTGATCTGCCATCGGAGCCGGCTGCCGACAGTTCGGAAGCACGATCCGCGCTGAGCATTCCGCTCGGTTCTGTCATCACCATCCAGCGCGGTTACACAGCCAGGTCGCGTGCACCCGAGGACTCCTGTTCTCCAGACGAACCAGGCGCGACCAGGCTGCTGTGGCTCAAGCACCTCGGTCGCGACGGATCGATCGCAGAGGCGGATCGGGACGCCGATGTGTGGCGCACGGATGTGCCCAGCCGCTACCACCTGCAGGCAGGCGATCTGTTGCTGTCCGAGATCGTCACTGGTCGTCCGAAAGCAGTTCGGGTCGAGCAGTCCGATCTGCCTGCGGCAGCCGTCGGCAGCATCCTGGTATTGCGCCCGACGGCCACAGTGTCGGCCGAGCATGCGCGCTTGATCCTCGCCCTCTTGCGCTCTGAAGCGGTCGCCGGATTGGCTCGAGGAGGCTTCGGCCGGGCACGAATCGCTCCCAGGGACCTGACGGCCTTGATGCTGCCGACGCCCGACGAAGCGCTCTCGACGGGCCCTCGAAGACCTCGACACAGCGAGTCAGCAGATGTCCAAGTGGAGTGCCGATGCGTCGGCTGTCGCCGACCTGATATTCGACACCGACGTGAGCTTGGACAGCGCTCGGAGATCCGTGATCCAGATCGGACAGCTCAGCCGTCTTCGGGCCGAAGCGGCTGCGCAGCTGGATGATCCCAGCTACATCATCCGCACTCGAATGCCGTATCCGGTTGCGTTGCGTTGGCGGGAGCTCGAGGCCCGGTTGAGCACAAGTGACCCAGGGCCGGCGTATGACGCCGTACTTGAAGCAGCCGAGGTGTTGCTTGGTTACAGCGCTTTGATTGCGGCTGCCCTCGCCCACCACGCCGGTATCGAACTGGCCTCTGTAGCAGCTCTTCGGCGCCGATTGTCGGGCGGCCCGGGCGGCCCGGGACTGGGTGAATGGGTAGCAATACTGCAGGAGATCAGCGGGGCGAAGAAGCGACGTGGCCTGGCCTCCGACCATCCGCTGCACGAGTTCGGAGCATTGCTGAGCAAGCAGGAGGTAGACGCAGCCAGGCGACGGTTGTCTGCCAGACGCAACGACAAGGCTCACGGACGGACACTCGATGCAGTCACCTTGCCCTCAGCCCTCGAGGAGGCACACGACGATCTTGCAAGCTTGATGGCCGGCTCACTGTTCCTCGCTGACCTGCATCTCATCCACGTGAGCTCAGTGATGTGGGACGACTTCCGGGGGACCGCAGCCGTCAGCTTCCGGCGACTCGTGGGAGATCACCCCGTGGTGCCTACGACCACGATGGAATACCCGAGCAACAAGATCGAGACCGGAAGTCTCTACCTGGCCGACCGCGACCGTCGACTGCATTTGTTGCGGCCCTTCCTCACCTGCGAAGCCTGCGAGACGTGTCGCGCCTGGTCGACCTTCCATGTGGACAAGGTCGGCGGTGAGCTGACGCAGAAGAGTCTCGAACACGGCCACAGTTATCCCTACAAGGCGGACGCAACAATTCTCCAGGCCGCCGGTCTGCTCTAGCGTCGAGAGGTTCCGGACACCCTGTGTGTCCGGAACCTCTCGACCGGCGCAGCCGGACAACTCAGCCCTTGACGCAGATGACCTGCTTCAGGTGGGCGACGACTTCGACCAGGTCGGACTGGGCGGCGATGACCGAGTCGATGTCCTTGTAGGCGGCAGGGATCTCGTCGACGACGCCGGCGTCCTTGCGGGACTCGACGCCGGCGGTCTGGGCGACCAGGTCGTCGACGGTGTACCGGCGCTTCGCCTCGTTGCGGCTCATCCGCCGGCCTGCCCCGTGCGAGGCCGAGTAGAACGAGCGCTCCGAGCCGAGCCCGCGGACGACGTACGAGCTGGTGCCCATCGACCCCGGGATCAGCCCGAGGTCACCGCGCCCCGCCCGGATCGCGCCCTTGCGGGTGACCAGCAGGTCGAGTCCGTCGAAGTGCTCCTCGGCCACGTAGTTGTGGTGGCACGAGATCGGCTGCTCGAACCGTACGTCGACCTCGAACGACTCCCGCACCGCCTGCATCACCAGCGCGAGCATGACGGCCCGGTTCCGCGCGGCGTACTCCTGCGCCCACGTGAGGTCCCGGCGGTACGCGTCCATCTCCGGCGTGCCGGACAGAAACACCGCCAGGTCGCGATCCGGGAGATCCGCGTTGTGCGGCAGCGCCCGCGCGATCCGCATGTGCCGCTCCGCGAGCTCCTTGCCGATGTTCCGGCTGCCGGAGTGCAGCATCAGCCACACGCGGTCCTCGTCGTCGAGGCACACCTCGATGAAGTGGTTGCCGCCGCCCAGCGAACCCATCTGCTGCTTGGCCTTCCGCTCCCGGTCCTGCACCCCGTCGTGCAGGCTCGTGAACCCGCCCCACAGCCGGTCCCACGGCCGCGGGTCGAGCCCGAGCCGCCGTACGCCGACCGGGTCCTCGTGCGCCCGGAAACCGACCGGTACGGCGGCCTCGATCCGCGACCGGATCGCCGACAGGTCGTCTGGCAGGTCAGCGGCCGTCAGCGAGGTCAGCACGCCTTCCATCCCGCACCCGATGTCGACCCCGACCGCCGCCGGCGACACGGCCTGGTACATCGCGATCACCGACCCGACGGTCGCGCCCTTGCCGAGGTGCACGTCCGGCATCACCCGGACACCGTGCACCCACGGCAGCGCCGCGATGTTGCGCAGCTGCTGCAGCGCCTTCGCGTCGACGTCGTACTCCTGAGCCCACATCAGCGTGGAGCTCTTCGCCCCACTCAGCTCAACCGGAAGCTCCACGTTCATCTCCCCACCCTCCTTGATCGTGTACATGCGGCAGAGCAGGGTCTTGAACCCTGACGCCCCGTTGAGGGACAGACCGTTTTCGAGACGGTTGCCGTTAGGCCGAAACTCGGCTTACTCTGCCAGGCCGCCGATGGGACGGCGTACAGCTGCCAGGGCAGGGCTCGAACCTGCGGGGCCTCGGGTCAGAACCGAGGGTGGGTCACCGTCGCCCACCTGGCATCGCGCTCGTCGGCGGCACCGGTGGGTGTCGCGTCAGAGCGCCAACTCGGCACGGGAAGGGATCCACGGCTGCCACAACAGCGGCATGCCGGCCTCTTCCGGTGTTCGCGAGCCCTTCTTCTCGTTGCACGTCGAGTGCGCGGCGACGGCGTTCAGCCACTCGCCGCGTCCGCCCCGTGATCGTGGCACCACGTGGTCCATCGTGGTGGCGCCGAGGCGGCCGCAGTACGCGCACGTGTACTTGTCGCGCTTCAGCACGCCGGCCCGTGTGTACTGCAGTCGGCCGGAGGCGTAGCGCCACTTCATCACGACGTACCGGACGAGCCGCAGCACGCGCGGGAGGGGGAACGGTCCGATGCTGGCGCCGTCGTGGGCCTCTTCGACGACCGCGACCTCGCGGACGAGCATCTTGATGGCGTGCGGGATCGACACGACGTGCAGCTGCTCGTACGAGGCGTTCAGGACGATCACACCGCTCATGTGGTTCCTCCTCCCCTCCAGTGTGCCCGACCCGCGGTCAGCAGGTCGGGGAAAACGGTGTCGGTCAGTGTGCGGCCCCAGGGATTCGAACCCTGAACCTCCTGGTTCTAAGCCAGGCGCCTCTCCCAGTTGGGCCAGAGCCGCGGGGGTACTGCGTTCTGTTGCGTACGGCGACCGTCGTGCGTGGCAACCGTGTCACTCAGGGTGTCCGGCGGGGCTCGAACCCGCTTCCTCCGGGTCCACATCCCGGCGCATCGCCCGCTTCTGCCTCGGACACAGCACGCCCGGCAGGATTCGAACCTGCACCCTCCTGCTTCGTAGGCAGGCGCTCTGTCCGGTTGAGCCACGGGCGTTCGTGGTGCCCTGCGCCGGATGTACTGCGGAGGGCACGCTTGTGGCGCCCGCTCGGCCGGTAGCAAGCATCCTGCGGGCGCCTGGTCCAGCTGGGAGGACTCGAACCTCCGATCTCCTCAACCCAAATGAGGTGGCCTGGCCGCTGGCCTACAGCTGGTCCTCCCCGGGGCGTCGCGGTCCCCGGGGAAATTGCGATGAATGTCCAGTTGTCAATTGTTCGTGCCGATATCCGTGAATACCGGAAAAGCATCGGTGGAAGGAGTCGAACCCTCGTGACGCGGGTTTGGAATCCGGTCCGCAACCATTGCGCACCGACGTGACCCGTTACCGGGCAAAAGAAAAGAGCCGCCTGCTGCCGGGACCCGGCTCAGACGGCTCGCTTGGAGATCTCCCCAGCGGAAGATCACCCAGGCGGACCGCCCGAACGCGGGCTGAGCTGGTGGTAGAAGGCCTCATCGCCCACAGATCGCAGGCACGCCGACAAAGCCATGCGGCCGCGCCGCCAGGCTTCGTTCGCGATTCGCGTTCCGTACACGATCTGTCTCCTCAGGTTCTGTCGCTTGCGGGAAATAGTCTCACCCAACACTCATGGTGAAGTCAACGCATTTCCCAGAACAATTGTTCCCCGTCATTCCCGCACCCCTCCGACGCACACTCCCACCACCCAGTTCCGCCGGCCGGCTCCGAAATCGACAGGCGTTCTCGCTGGAGGGCGCACGCGCCACCCGGCAGCGCCCACGGGCCCAGCACGCACTGCCCGCCCTACGCCGCGACATGCCCCCACCACACGGGACAGCGAAACCACGAGCAGGGGGCTTCTGCCGTACGCCAACAGACGACGCTCGCCGCAGTTATGGGACGTGGTGCCCCGCGGGATTGGGGTGGCGTGCCCGGCCGTGCGGGACGGTGTGCGCCCGGTCGTAAGGCGCGCTTCCGCTGCACGCCGAGAGACGGTGTTCGCCGCCGTACGGGAGGTGTCTCCCCGCCGTTCGGGACGGTGTGCCCCGCGGTACGGGATGGGTGTGAGCCCCGTCGTACGCGGTGGGGTGCTCCCGCCATCCGCCAACGGCCGGCTCGCCGTACGGCGTCTGCGGCACGCCAGGCCGTCCGTCTGTGGAGTGACCCCGACCACACGCTCGCGCCCCGGTGTACCTCGCCAGGGATCCGATTCGGAATCCACGCCCTCCTCCCGCTACACTCTTGCCTCGGTACACGCCGCCTTAGCTCAGTCGGCAGAGCGTCTCACTCGTAATGAGAAGGTCGTCGGTTCGATTCCGACAGGCGGCTCCACCCAAACCCCCAGGTCAGAGGTCACTCTCCGACGCTGGGGGTTCGTCGTTCCCAGCCTTCGATCGCCTTCGGTCGCCGTGGTGTCCCCGCGCCTCTTGCAGGCGTCCGCGAGGTTCGATCAGGTGCTCGTAGAGGTCCATGGTCGTCGCCGAGGCGTGCCCGGGACGCGTGAGCCACCTTCGGGTCCGGGCACCAGGCCGAACGCTCGCGCAGCACCTCGTCTGCCGCGTCAACTCGATTCAGCCTGCCGAGATCGCGACCCCTCGCCGTGAAGGGGTCGCGACGAGACGGTCAGCGCTCTCCGGACCTGCCTCCGGCAGTTGCTCAGGTCGCACCACCATGGTGGCCGGCGTGGCCGGTTGAGTAGAGCGGCAGGCGGAACAGCATGACGGCGATCATGGCGACGCATGCCAGACCGCACACGCTCGGAACCAGTGCCTCCTGCGACACGATGCCGGTCCAGTACCCGACAATCAGCAGTACGCCGGCTGCCACGGACGACCCGGCCATCTCCAGAGTGGGTCGCCACTCCATGCGCCGGAACCGCATCCAGCCAGTCATCGCACCCGCCAGGATGACGGAGCAGATGAGCGCTGACAGCGCGGGGGCGTCCTGTCTCAGGTCGGTGAACCCGAGAAGCGACGCGATGCCGAAGAACACGGCAATCAAGACCCCACCCCCGAGGCACATGACCGCGCACATTTCCAGGAAGTGGAAGCCGAACCGGCCGGTCGACTTCGCGGTCCGTGAGATCGGCCCGTCGCGGGCCGGAGCCTTCTTCGAGGATCTCGGTGTGTGTAGTACTCGCATGGGAACCTCCCTCGGTTGGACCCTGCCCACCGGGAGTCTCCCCGGTAGCGAACGGGGCAGCTCATCTCTTCTGCCATCATCCGCTCCGCGCTCGTGTGCACGAGGGTCCAACGTCTCCAGCGGTCAGGGCTATGGACCCCCTCCGGGCAGCCGACCGCTTCTGGCGCCGTCCGCGGGCCGAGCCCGACCTCACCATGACCATCTACGCATCCGAATCCGGCTCCGCCACCAAAGACGCCCTCAAGCTACTCGCCAGCTGCGCCGCCACGACTACACAGGAACAAGCCCCTGCCAAGAACCAGCGAGCCCCGTGAAAGCCCGGCGGACTATGGCGCTAGCTGCCCGGGCAGACCAGCTCAAGTTCTCGGCGCGACGGATGCGACGGGGCTTATTGATCGCGCCGGGGCGCTCGGCACAAGGTTCGTTCCGCTAAAATGTGGCTCTTCGACCGCGGGAGATGGGCGGAGGCCTAGCCTTCTCGGGGCCGGGGGTTTTGATGACGGATCGGGAATCTGAACGCGAAGGCACGTCGCCTGTCCCGGCTCCTGACGCTGGTGCTCACGGGTCGGCCGTGGCAGACCCCCGGCGACCGCGCGGCCCGGGACGGGGTCTGGTCGGTCGTGCTGGCGAGCTGGATGCCCTGCGCGACTTCCTCGCGCAGGTGGATGCTGCCCGTGGCGGAGCTCTGTTGGTCTCCGGGGAACCCGGAGTCGGCAAGTCGGCGCTGCTTGAGGCAGCATCCACACACGCGTACGACCTGGGGCTGCACGTGGTGCGCGCGGCGGGTGTCGAGTTCGAGGTCGAGGTCAGCTTCGCCACCCTCAACCAGTTGCTGGGCCCGTTCTTCGGTTTGATGCCACAACTCGATCCCGCTGATTGGGAGGCGCTCGGCGCCGCGGTCCAGCTCGGCGGCACCCACGCCGGCGACCCCACCCTGGTTTCCACCGCCACCTTGGCGCTGCTGAGGAAAGCGGCCGAGCACCAGCCGGTGCTGCTGGTCGTCGACGACCTGCCGTGGATGGATAAGGCGAGCGCCCGGGTCCTGGCATTCGTCGGCCGCCGACTCGCCCAGCAACCGATCGGCTTCCTGGGCGCGGCACGCACCGGCGAGGCAGGTCTGTTCGACGACGTCGACCTCACCAGACTGTCCGTCGCTGCCTTGGCGGATGAGCCCGCGCAAACGCTGCTGAACGAGACGTTCCCTCATCTGGCCGGCCGGGCCCGTCGTCGCATCGTCCACGATGCCCGGGGCAACCCGCTGGCGTTGCTTGAGCTGCCGATGGCTTTGGCGAGCCTCGGTCACGCCGAGTCCCTGCGTGCGGCTGACGTGCTTCCGGTCACTGACCGGCTCCAGGCGGTCTTCGCCGCCCGCGTCAGCTCACTGCCCCCGGATACATGCGACCTGCTGTTGCTCGCCGCCCTCGACGGCACCGGCGACCTGCGCGTTCTGACAGACCCGGGCGCGAACACATCGCGTGGAGATGCCCTCGACGCGCTGGGACCAGCCGAGGCCGCCAACCTCATCAATATCGACCCGCTCACCCGCCGCCTGGCGTTCCGGCACCCCCTGACTCGGTCTGCGGTTGTAGCGATGGCGACCGACTCGGAACGGCGCCGGGCGCACACCATGCTCGCCGCGCGGCTGGCCGACGACCCTGACCGCCGCGCCTGGCAGTTGGCCGCAGCCGCCCTCGGGCCCGAAGAAGGAGTGGCAGCGGAGCTGGAGAAGGTCGCGCACAGGGCGGCGGGCCGCGGTGACCCGGTCGGCGCGGTGGCGGCCTACGTCCGCGCCGCCGACCTCACTCCCCAGCGCTCAAGCAAGCTCCGACGCCTGGCGCACGCGGCCTACCTGGGCGCGAACGTCACCGGCGACCTCGGCCTGGCACCCCCGCTGCTGGACGAGGACGCCGTCGAGGCCGACCCGGACGCAGCGTTGACGGTCACCCTCGCGGCGGCCGCCCAACTGCTCAATCAGAACGGGGACCTGGACACCACCTACCGGCTGCTGGTCAACGCGATCGAGATGCGCCGCGGAGCATTCCGCGCCGACAACGAGATCCTGGTCGAAACCCTGCACACGCTGCTGCTGATCTGCTACTTCGGCGGCCGCGCCGAACTGTGGGAGCCCCTCGACACGGCAATGGCCCGGCTCGATCCGGCGCCCCCGCTGGACCTCAGGCTGCTCCGATCCGCGCTTGGAGACCCGGCTCGCCGAGCCGTGGACGTGCTGGACGACCTCGACACCGCCATCGCGCGGCTGCACCAGGAACAGAACGCCGCCCACATCCGCCGTGTCGGCATCGCCGCCGTGTTCACCGACCGGGTCGGAGGCTGTCTGCCGGCTCTGCGGCGCGTCGTCGACGACGGCCGTGCTGGTGGCGCGGTCACCTCCTCGATCGACGCGTTGTTCCTGCTCGCCAACCACCACTACTTCACCGGCGCCTGGGACGAGACGGAGCGGGAGGCCGGTGAGGGCCTGTTGCTGTGCGACAACCTTGGGCTCGACATGCTCGCGTGGCCGGGGAACTTCCTGCACGGCCTGGTCGCGGCCGCCCGCGGCCACGAGGACACAGTCCGGGCGATGACCGACCGGATGGCCGCGTGGGGGTTCCCGCGCCGCGTCGGCTGCATCCAGCACTACATCGCCCACCTCAACTGCCAGGCAGCGTTGGCGCGCAGCGAGTACGACGTCGCGTTCTGGCACGCTTGCCTGGTCAGCCGACCTGGGGAGCTGGCTACGCACACACCGCTCGCGATGTGGCTGATCCTGGACCTCACCGAGGCAGCGACCCGCTCCGGCCGGGCCGAGGAAGCCGCCGCCCACGTGGCAGCCGTGACGGACGCCGGCATCGGTCGCATCTCGCCTCGCCTGAACCTGATGGTCCTCGGGGCCGCCGCCATCGCCGCCGCCGGCACCGCACCAACTGCGGAAGCAACCGACGCGTTCGAGGCCGCGCTCGCCGCGCCGGACGCCCGCCTGTTCCCGTTCGAGATGGCCCGCATCCATCTCGCGTACGGAGAACACCTACGCCGCACCCGCCATACCGCCGCCGCGACCATCCAGCTGAGCCATGCCACTGAGGCATTCGACCGGCTCGGTGCCATACCGTGGGCGAAACGGGCCGCCCGCGAGCTGCGGGCCGCCGGGAAGACCAAGCCGCCGCCGCCACCGTCAGGTCCACGACAGGTCGAACCAACCAGCATTCTGACCCCACAGCAACGGCAGGTCGCCGAACTCGCGGCAGCCGGACTGACCAACAAGCAGATCGGCGAGCGGCTGTACCTCTCCCCGCGCACGGTCGCAACCCACCTGTACGAACTGTTCCCCAAGCTCGGCATCACTTCCCGCGCCGCGCTCCGCGATGCCCTGGCAGCACATCCGCAGGCCAGCGAAAACAAAGCCAGCGCGCCCCCACCCGACTGAGTCGATTAGTGCCAGCGACTGACCGGCACCGAACCCAGTCATTTGACGCACGCGCGCACCGGCCCCTTGCTCCTAGCGTCGAGCGACCCCCAACCCCGGGGGCCCGACTGGAGGAGAGCATCATGAGCACCCCGACCATCGTGTTGATCCACGGCGGCTTCGTCGACGGCTCCGGCTGGCAGCCCGTCCACGACCTGCTCCGCCGCGACGGCTATGACGTTGCAGTAGTCCAGAACCCCACGATGTCGCTGGAGGGCGACGTAGCCGCGGTCAACCACGTGCTCGAGCAATTCGATGGCCCCGTCATCCTCGTCGGACACTCGTACGGCGGCGTCGTGGTCACCGAGGCCGGCACCCACCCTCAGGTTTCCGGGCTCGTGTACATCGCCGCGTTCGCCCCCGACACCGGCGAATCTGTCCAGACCCTGATCGCCGACCCGCCTCCCGGTGCCCCCGTGCCGCCCATCCTGCCGCCCCGCAACGGGCTCCTCGCTCTGGACAAGGCCAAATTCCACGACTCGTTCGCGGGCGACCTCAAGCCGGAGCTGGCAGAGTTCATGGCCAACTCCCAGGTGCCGTGGGGCCTTGAGGCCCTCGCCGGCACCGTCTCCACGGCGGCATGGCGGTCCAAGCCCAGCTGGTACCTGGTCGCGACCGACGACCGAATGATCCCGCCGCCGGCCCAGCGCGCCATGTCCGAGCGCGCCGGCGCCACCGTGGTCGAGGTGCCCGGCAGCCACTCGGTGTACGTGTCCCAGCCCGAGGCGACCGCCGACCTCATCAAACAGGCTGCGAACGCCGTCCAGTACTGACACCCTCGACAAGGAGACCACCATGGATCCGAACGTCTCACGCCGACGGGTGTTGGCGGCCGGCGCTGCCGCCGTCGGGTCGGCAACACTGGCTGCTACCCCTCTCGGAACGGCCGCAGCCGCCGCTACGGCTCCGTCAAGCGGGAGCAGGCCGACGGGCAAGCCGACCATCGTGCTGGTGCACGGCGGCTACGCGGACTCTTCGTGCTGGAACGGAGTCATCCCGAAGCTGCAGCACGAAGGCTTCACAACGATCGCGGGGTCCAACCCCCTGAGGGGCATCCCGACCGACGCCCCATACATCGGAAGTCTGCTGGACTCCATCAGCGGGCCAGTCGTGCTGGTCGCACACTCGATGGGTGGAACAGTCATCACGAACGCTGCCGCCGGAAAGACCAACGTCAAGGCGTTGGTCTACATCGCAGCATTCGTGCCCGACTTGGGTGAGACGCAGGCGGATCTCATCAACAAGTTCCCAGGCAGCGAAGTCTTGCCCGTGAGCGTGCCCGTCCCATACACCAAGGCCGACGGCACCAACGGAACCGACCTGTATCTGAGCAAGGACGGCCAGGCCGCGTTCGCGGCCGACCTCTCCACGGCCCAGTTCCGGCTCCTGCAGGCAACGCAGCGCCCCTTTGATGCGGACTCCTTCATTTACCCGACCCAGGCCGCCGCATGGAAGACGATCCCGTCGTGGGGTCTGGTCGCAGGCAAGGACAAGGCGATCCCACCAGCGGCCGAGCGCTGGATGTACAGCCGGGCGAACTTCCGCAAGGTCATCGAGGCGCCGACCGCGTCCCACGTCGTGATGATCAGCCAACCGCAACTCGTCGCCGACCTGATCGAGGACGCCGCCAAGGCATCCTCCTGACCTAGCCCGAGAGTGCCCCGGCCCGCCTACATGGGCAGGGGACACACTCGCGGAAGCATGAAACACAGTCCTGCTGCTATAGCAGCGAATCCGCTCACAGCCGCGATCCGTGCTTTCGGCCGTCGCAGACTTGATCCACGATCGGGACCAGGTCGTCGACCAGGGGGCGGTCCGAGCCCGCTTGTTCTTCAGGGTGTCGACGAATCGCTCGCCTGAACCTCCGCTAGCGAGTACTGCCCGCTGCAGGCGTAGACCAAGACCAGGAACCCAGATCCGATCACCGGCCTGCAGCCCAGCCAGCTCGCCCCAACGCAGACCGGCGAGGCTGAGCACCAGGGCCAGCTCTGCCTATCGTCCGTGGCAAGCGGCGGCCAGGTCGTGAAGTTGCGTCACGGTGAGGTGAAGCCCGCCCCGACGCGACCGCCCACCGCTCGGAGCCTTGACCGAGGCGGCCACATTCTTGGTGATCCTGCGGTCAGCGATCGCGTAGTCCAAAATCGGACGCAGAGTCGCGACGTAGCGAGCAACGCTGCAAGGACTGCAGCCACAGCGACCTGCGCACCAACCCAGCTCGACGTCTCAGCGGACGTGATCGAGACCAGGAGCGTACTGCCGAACTGTGGGCTGACGTGGAGCCGCCAGTCTGCACCATTTCAACAAGGGCTTGGTCTGTCTTGAAGTTTCAGCCGAAAGACGGGCGACGTCGTGCTCTGCTGCGGGATCTCGACGCCGCAGACGATCTGAAGTTCCTCTGTGCCGGGTGGGAGGTCAGCCGTCGTGGGCTGGAGTTCGATGATCACCACCGCGTCGGACTGATGTTGCTCCAAAGCAGCCATCAGCTGTCTGACAGTCGTCTGCCGGTGTGTCGGCTCGTTGGCCATGCCGCCAATGCTGCCACCTGATTTCCAGTACGACCGTGCGTAGACCGCGCAATCTGCTGTCGACTACCTAGTAGGCGAATGTCGCTTGCGTCGGCGGCAGACAGTCTGACTCATCTGGTGTGGTCCGCCGATAGATCCGCGACAGATTCCCGTCAACTGATGCGCGACAGGCCAGGCGTCTGGCGACCAATTTGAGGTGGCCGGCCAATGCGCGGATCTGCCGAATTGCGGAGGTGCGTGCCTTGTCCGAACGACAGCAGGCCAAGCAGGCACAATGTGCACCTCGGAATCCCGCGATGAGGGAGGGCACCTAAATGAGCCTGGGCATGCACTTTGCGATCACCGACGATGATCGTGAGCAGCTTCTCGAGATGGACGGCACCGACGAGGCGATCTCTGAGTATGTGCACGAGATCATCGAGGAGCGTGACGATGACTACAACGTGGCGACCGACAAGGCCTGGGATGCGATCCACCGAAGTCTCACCGACGGCCGGCTTGCCTTCGACAACGGCTCCGGCCCACTTAACCTCGCCGTCCTAGGTGGCAAGCTGCTGACCAGCGGCGAGGACGAGTTGGTCGTCTTGGTCGACAAAGACCAAGTTCCTGCTGTCGCTGCCGCGCTCATGTCCGTTACCCAGGAGTCGCTGCGCAGAGGCTACGAGCAGATCGACGCCGCGGACTACGCGGAGTTCGGAGACGAAGACTTCGACTACACGTGGGACAACTTCACGGATCTCACCGATTTCTGGCAGCAGGCCGCCACGAGTAAGCGTCACGTCATCTTCACGGCTTAGTACCCGCCGACGCCAGCAGCGCCGAACTGACGAGTGGTCAGTAACGTCCGGACATAGCCGCAGTCAGCACGTAGCGTCCGACCATGCCGGCCGCTGTCGACGCTCAGTCGAACCAGTTGAAGAGCAGGTCACCAACCCGCGCGGGTCGGTGGTAGTCCACGTCGGCCAGGTCGTCCGCCGAGAGCGCCGCAAGGTGTTCGCCAGCCAGCTCGGTCCACAAATCCTCAGCAGACGCGACGACGAAGCCCCCGTCTGTGAAGGGTTGCCGGTGCGGGACGTCGACGAAATCCAGTGGACCGACGGCGGGTACCTCGGCGTCGTCGGATGCCGCAACGAGGCGGCCCGCAGCGTTGAGCAGCAGGCGAAGCCTCGCGCCCGTGGGGTCTCCAACCAGGACGCTGTAGTAGTTCCAGCCCGGGCCCGGCGGCTTCAGCGTGCTGAGTACCCGGGTATTGGAGTACTCCTCGCGCAGACCGGCATGCACGCAGGTAAGCCAGGACCGCGCTAGCCCGTCATCGATCCCGCCGGCCACGATCGGCGAGGAGATCCTGTTGATTGCCACGCCCTGAGCCTGCCAGCATGCGCACGATCATGCAGCACGAACTGCAATCGCTGATGAGGCGGTCTCTTGTCGTGTGCTGGCACCATGTCGGACGTCCTGCGGACTCTGAGGATGCGACGCCAACTCACTGCTCTCGACCGGCCATCGGGAACGTCCGGATCTAGCCGCAGATGGTGAATTTGTGAGCGTTGACGCGGCTGGCACGTTCTTGGGCACTGGGGGCATGGAGATCTCACAGCCAGGGCCGCCGATTCCGGTGTCGTCATGTCTCGCGTGCTGCGGTTAGCTGTCGCTGCGTATCTGGCTCGGTTCAAGGGCCAGTCCCGTATCCATACCGAGTCGGACCTCCGGGCGTATCTGGTGTGGTGCGAGCTGCGGGGCCTGGACCCGCTGGCAGCGGGCCGGCCACACGTTGAGCTCTATGTCCGGTGGTTACAGGAGGTGCGCCGGCACCAGCCGTCGACGGTGTCGCGCCGATTGTCGGTCGTCGCGGGCTTCTACCGGACCTGCGTGATCGACGGCGTCCTCGAGCAGTCGCCGGCCGAGTACGTGCGCCGCCCCCATGTACCGGCCCAATCACCGACCCTCGGGTTGAGTCACCTGCAGTTCGAGGCGATGTTGACCGCGGCCAGGCAGTCCACCAACCGGTTCGACTTCGCCCTGGTCACCATGTTGGGTCTGCTCGGGCTGCGGATCTTCGAGGCCACCGCCAGCGACATCCGCGACCTCGACGAACAACACGGCCACCGGTTTCTGCGCGTGCACGGCAAGGGCGACAAGATCGCGCTGGTGCCGCTTCCCCCAGCCGTGGGCCGCGCCATCGACGACCGGACCACCGGACCGATCCTGCTGACCTCACGCGGCACCCGGATGGACCGGTACTGCGCCATCCGCCGACTGCGGCACCTCGCCGAACAAGCCGGCGTCAGGCTGCCACGGATGCACCCGCACATGCTCAGGCACACCTTCGTCACCACCATGCTCGACGCCGGCGTCGACCTGCGCGATGTGCAAATCGCTGCCCGCCACGCCGATCCGCGAACCACCATGCGCTACAACCGCGCCCGCAACAACCTGGACCGACACGGGCTCCGCCACCTGACAGGTCTACCGATTCTGCCGAGATCAGGACGTTCGTACTCGGACAGCCAACTCCACCGCTCGAAGGACCCCGGCCAGATGCATCAGGTCGTGCGAAGCCATCTCAGGGACGCCATCGCTCCGGTCGGGTACGACTCCTAGGTCGTCGCTCAGTTGGCCCGTCGTGAGCGCCTGCGGTTCGGTGTACACGTCGAACGCAGCATCGACTGGCAGATGCCAGTAATAATCGGTGTGCACGGCAACTTCCGGTCCGAGCAGGGTCTCGGTGGCGTCGAGGACACGGTTCAACGCGTGTCGAAGGTCGGAGATCTTGACGACAAGAGGCTCGGTCATGCCGCGAGCATGGCAGACGTAGCGCACTCATCTAGCCGCGATCCGCGCTCTCGGCTTTCGCAGGTCAACTGGCGGATGGGTGTCGCAGATCAGTCGACGGAACGACGCTGGGTGACGCGGGCGCTCGACGCCCTTAGCTAATACCGGTGTGCGTACCAGGTCGGTGGCTCGCCGAAGATGTTTTTGAAGTCGCGGATGAAGTGGCCCTGGTCGGCGTAGCCGAGGTCTGCCGCTAGTGCGGCCCAGTTGATGGGCCGGTCGGCGGCCATGCGTGTGGTCACCTCGTGCAGGCGGTAGCGGCGGATCACCCACTTGGGGCCGATGCCGACGTACTCCGCGAACAGCCGTTGCAGCGCCCGCATGCTCAGCCCCAGCTCGCCGGCGAGGCGTTCGACCCTGGTCATGCCCTTGTCCTTGGCGATCAACTCGACCGCGGCCACCGCCTGGCGTGCGCGGGCGTCGTCGTCTGGCAGGTGTTTCAACAGGAACGCATCCATGGTCGGCACGTCGAGCACGGTGGGCAGGTCCGTACTGAACACCTCGGTCGCCGGGACGACGCGGTCCGTGATCATCGAGACGGAGGCACCGAGAAACGGGCGGAAGCAGCCCGGCCGGAACGCGACACCGAAGACGTGGCCGCGGCCCTCGAGGACCTTGATCTGGTAGCCGCTGCACACGCCGCTGACGTCCGCGCGGCCGGCGCCGAACGACAGGTGCACGTTCGGGTACGGCACGATCTTCTGCCGGTAGGGCTCGGCGTAATCCCAGCGAGCCTCCCAGTAACGCTCCACCCATGGCGCGAGCGCCGGCGACGGGTCATGAAACGCGTGCCGCTGATACCTGCTCCACGCACTCGCCAGCTCACGAATGTCCCGTCCCACCCGGCAGAGTGTATGTCGCCTTTGTTCAATACCCCTCCGGCCAACGCTGCCTAGCATCGCCGCCATGTCACACGTTTCCGAGGCGGCCGAGGCTATGGCCGCAGTCGCCCACACCATCACCGACGACCAGCTCGCCAACAAGACTCCATGCACGGAGTACGACGTGCGGGCCCTGGTCAACCACCTGCTGTTCTGGGGCCCGTCGCTCGCCGGCGCCGGCCGCAAGGAGTCCGTTCCGCAGCCGGCGACCTCCGAGTCCGATGTCGACCTGGCAGCCGGCGACTGGCGCGGCCGCCTGCTCGCGCTGCTGGACGACATCACGTCGTCGTGGGCGCCGCCGAGCGCCTGGGCCGGCGAGACGAGCATGGGCACGCCGCAGACGCTGCCCGCGCCCGTCATGGGCGACATGATCATCGGCGAGTTGGCCGTACACGGCTGGGACCTCGCGGTCGCGACCGGGCAGCGGCTGGAACTGCCCGCCGAGCTGCTGGCGCATCTGCACGACACGATGTTCGCCGGCGTGGAGCAGGGGCGGGACATGGGCATGTACGGACCGCAGGTCGCGGTGCCGGCCGACGCGACCACCTTGGACCGCATCCTCGGCCTCACCGGCCGTGATCCCAGCTGGGCGTAGTTCTCGACTCCGGCTCTGAGCAGCGGCGCACCCTCCGAGATGGAGACAGAGGGTGCGCCGCTCGCGCACTACGGTGCACACGACGTAACGCCTGGCGCGCCAGCCGCTGTCGTCCCGGACGTCGCTACTGGCTTCGGACGATCAGCCAGGGCTTTTGGTGACCGCTCAGTTCGGTGATACCCACGACCCTGCCACGGCCGCGGCATCTGGAGCATCACGCCGCCCGCGTGATCCCTCCAGCCTGACTTTGAGCACCCGCCAACCAATCCTCGACGAGGATTTTGGTTGGTGGGTGCTCAAAGCAGGTGTCAGGCGGGGCGGTGGGCGCCGCGGCGAGCATCCGCTCGCGCACGGCGGGAGGGATGACACGGCCGCGCCCACACCACAAGCCGATGGGGGTTCTCGGGATTCGGGCGGGGTAGCAGCGAGCACCTGCAGGCTCCTACGGATCAGAAGGCCGGCGCCCGGTGCACCTGGTCGGCCGACCAGGGGTGAGCCGAGCCCGGATGGTCGAAATGCGTGGCACGAAACACCGGATACCCATGGGGAATCTTGCGCTCCTCGTAGTGAGAAGGTCGGTCCGATTCCGACAGGCGGCTCCACCAGGCCCCCAGGCCAGAGGTCATCCTCCGGTGCTGGGGATTCGCGGCCTCGATCGCCTTCGGTGCCTCCGAGCGCTGGACGCCTCATGATGGGTGCATGGGGTACAAGCGGAAGACCGAGCAACAGCAGGCTTTTGCTGATGTGGTCGAGGAGGTCTGTGGTTCCGTAGAAGGCGGCGGGGAGCCGGTGGAGGTCTGGTCGCCGATCCGGGATCGCCGGTTGGTTGACGAGAGCGGCGTGCTCTGGCGGATGCGGGGCGGCGACTTGCGGTGGAGCCGCCTGGAGCATTTGGTGCGCGACCCGGCTGTGCCTGTGCTGCATGTCAACCTCGACGAGGTCAAGGAGGTGCCAACCGCAGAGCGGGTGAACCTCATGGCGACTATCCGGCCCTACCTGAAGCCGGCCGGCGATGGACGCGCGCCCGGCGACCACACCGAGTTCGTGGCTGCTGAGTTCAAAGCTGACGACCAACGGTCATTGGTCGTCGTCGAGGAATCCTGCTAGGCGCCGTCGGAGGCGAGCTTCTCGGCTCGGGCCTTGCGGAAGGCGTGCCATCTGGTTTCTGGGGGCTCGGGCGGGCCCGGGATGAGTTTGTGTACGACGGTGGCGGTGGGCGTCCAGGCGGCGGCGGGGAGTTCGCCCATGACCTCGGTGTACACGGATCGGATGACCTCGGCCTGGGCGGACCAGGAGAAGCGGTGCAGGAGGTCGGCGTCGTCGGCGATGCGTTTGGCGATGCGGTCGCGGTCGGCGAGTACGGCGCTGATCGCGCGGGCGAGGCCGTCCACGTCGCCCGCGGGGTAGACGGCACCGAGGTCGAGCTCGTTCACCAGATCGGCCTGTGCGGGAGTGTCGCTGGTGATGATCGGCAGGCCGGCCGCGATGTACTCGCAGAACTTGTTCGTCACCGCGATGTCGTGGTTCGGCGCGTGCAGCAGCGGGCTGAGGCCGATGCTCGCCGAGCGCAGATACAACGGCACGACCTCGGCGCTGACGAACGGCGCCAGGTGGACTCGGTCGCTCACACCCAGCTCGACGGCGCGTGCCAGCAGTTCCGCGGTGACGGAGTTGGCCCGCGCGACGATCGCGAGGTGTACGTCGGGTAGTTGCGGCAGTGCCTCGACGACCGTCCCGACGCCGCGGGCCCGGTTGACGCCCCCGCCGTACACGAGCAGCGGCACGTCCTCCGAGAGCCCGAGCAGCTCGCGCACCCCAGTGACCTCGGCGTCCGCGGGCGGTTCGACCGGTGCGTTGAGGACGACGTCGGGCAGCGCGGCCAGCTTGTGGTCGCGCTGCAGCCAGCGGGCCAGCGGCTCCGACACCGTGATGACGCGGTCGGTGTCGCGGATGAACTCGCGCTCGAGATCGCTGTACGCCGCGACTCGGCGCGGAGCCACCACCGGTACGCCGGGGATGTACTCGTGGGCGTCGTAGATGATCTTGACCGTCCGCCCGTCCAGCGCCGCCCGGTGCGCCGCGCGCGCCGCGATGCCGAGCATGAACACGTCGTGCACGTGGATCACCTCGATCAGGAGGCGGTCGAGCAGCGGGCCTAGCGTCAGCTCCTGGTCCATCACCTCCGGCATCACCCGTCGCCAGCGGCCCGTCGGCAGGCGGCGGTGCAGGGCGAGCAACCGCGCGCGGCGCTTGCCGATCCCGAGGTCGGTGAGGTCGACGTCGCGCTGCGGGCGGCGGACGAAGTACGCCCGGGCCTGCAGTACGGCGCGGTGCAGCCGGAGGGTGCGCCAACGCACCGCACGCTGCAGCCGCTCGAGCAGGGAACGCCGTACCCGCCCGGACTCGTTGCGCTCGTGATCGCGGCGGTCCCGGCCTCGCTCCGCACGGAGCTCGCGGCTGGCGTACTGCCAGCGGCTGTACGCCAGCAGGTACTCCGCCTCGGTGCTGAACCACGGCCTCAGGTTGGCCTTGACGATCGTCAGCCGCCTGCGCCACCCGGTCAGCAGCACCTTCGAGGGGATCGGCGGACACATCACCTGCACCTTGCCGAACTGGCGAACGCCCCGCAGCCGACGCCCCGGGATGCCGATACAGGTGACGTCGAGGTCCCAGTTGGCCACCGTCTGCGCGTACTTGAGCACGCGGGCGTCGGACACGATGTCGTTGCCGGCCATCATGACGACCTTGGGCCGGATCCACGACGGCTTCCAGCCGACGGGCACCGGAGCCGGCTGCTCGACGAACGACTCCAGCGCCTCGGCCGACCAGCGGCCGTCATGCACCTTCTCGACGAACGCCGGGCCGCGCGCGGCGACCGCGCGGGCGCGGTCCGGGTCCGCGATGAGGTCGAGGACGACCTGCTCGATGGTGTCGGGTGTCGCGTCGACGATCGGGAGGTCGAGCCCCGTGTCGGCGGCGACGCGGTCGCGTACGTGCTGCGCGATGTGGCCGACCACGACCCGGCCCGCGGCCATCGCCTCGCAGGCGGCGACGCCGTAGCTGCCGATGCGGAACTGGTCGAGAACGATGTCGGCGTCCCGGTAGACGGCCGGCATGTCCGCGGGGTCGATCCCCTCGACCCGCCGGTACGTGATCAGGCCGCGCTCGGCCAGGCGCTCCATGATCGGGTCGATCAGCTCCGAGCCCTTCATGGCCGACTTGCTCGGCGCGTGCGCCACGACCGGCTTCTCGTGTTCGAGCACCGGGGCGTCGCTGCGCCAGGCGTCGACGTCGACGATCACCGGGCACCACGCCGCGTCGGGGACGTAGTCGAGGAGGTCGGGCGTGGAGACGTACACCTGGCCCGGGTACGACGTGAACAGCTCCGCGGCGCGGGTCGCGTTGCGCTCGAGCAGCTCGACGGTCTCGTCCTCGAGGTCCGGGAACGGCGACCAGGGCTCGGTCTCGACGTGCCGGCTGGGAATCCGTACGTCGGAACCGTGCGCGATGAGCGCCACGTGCAGGCCCTTGGTGAGCAGGTGCGGGATCTCGAAGGACCCGTCCGGGCCGTGCAACGGGCCGAAGACCGGGCGGGCCGCTTCGAGCAGCACGTGCGTGTAGTTGCGTACGACGTGGTTGTAGAAGTTCAGCCGCCACCTGGGATTACGCCGGTACGTACGGGCCGGAACGCCGTAGTCGACCGGGTAGTCGAGGACGCCTTTGAAGAACGCGAACGACGTCGCTTTCGTGTTGGTTGCCCGGCTTTCGAGCGCGCGAGCCCAGCGGGTGCCCTGCCCCGCGAAGTTGGCCGGCCCGACGAGCAGCCGGACAGGCGCATCGAGCCGCGCCGGCATCCCGTCCTGCGCCGGCATCCCGCCCGGTGGCGACGTCGCCCCGCCCGGCGACGCCGCCTGCTCAGCCCGACCCTTGTTCGTGTTGCGATCCACTGCGGTGTTCCCCCCACGCGCTCCTGCTCCCCCTGCAGGAGATCAGGACTAGACCTCTTACACCTCATTAGATGTCGTGAGAGCGGGAGATGGTTGCAGATCCGCGGCAAATTGCAGCTTTTGACATTGATCTGGCTCAAGCAGGGGGAGACCAGACGCCCAGCCACTGGTCGGCGCCCCAGGCCTCGTAGCGCTCCAGCTCGGTGAAGCCGAGCTTGGTTGCCAGGCGCATCGACGCGACGTTGGCGGTCTGGGTGGTGAGAGCCACTGCGGTGCCGGGGCGGGCGGCGCTGAGCCAGGTGAGCGCGGCGGAGCAAGCTTCGGTTGCGTAGCCGTGGCCCCAGGACGACGGGAGGAACAGGTAGCCGAGTTCGACGGGCGCGATGTCCGGGCGAACCTCCCGCTCGTCGAGGGTGACCGTGCCGATCACCGACCCGTCGAGGTCGACCGCGAACAGGCCGGCGCGGCGCCGGGGCGCCGCCGGGATCGCGCGCTCCAGTTCGTCGCGGGGCTGCGGGCCGCCGATGTACGTACCGACCTGCGGCGAGGCGAGCAGCTCGATGAGCGCCGTACGGTCACGGGCCTCGGGCTCGCGGAGCACGAGACGCTCGGTCTTGATCGAGTCGGGCGGCCAGGCGACGGATCCGAGCTCGGTTTTCATGCCTGAGGACACTAGCCGCGAATACCATCCGGTGTGGACTGGAATGCCGAGGTCACTGATCAGATCGACGCGCACTGGCAGACCCGGCTGCGGCCGAGGCTCGACGGGCTGACCGACGACGAGTACTTCTGGGAGCCGGTCGACGGTTGCTGGACACTCAGCCGTCGGGGCACGAGCCGTGCACAGCTGTCGTTCGGCGCGGGGGAGCTCACCTGGGACTACGGCGAGACCGTGGATCCGGAGCCGGTCACCACGATCGCCTGGCGGCTCGGACATCTGATCCAGGGATTCGCGGAGTCGAACGCGAAGCGGTTCGGCGGTCCGCCGGCCGATGTCGCGACGTTCGAGTTCGCGGGGACCGCCGATGGAGCGCTGCAGCAACTCGACGACGTGTACGCGCGGTGGCTCGACGGCGTACGGCGCCTCGGTGACGACGGCCTCGCCCAGCCGCAGGGTCCCACCGCCCCGCCCGCGTTCGCCGACAAGCCGATAGCGCGCGTCATCCTCTACTCGAACGTCGAACTCATCCACCACGGCGCCGAGATCTGCCTGCTCCGCGACCTCTATCTGTGCCTCGCTCCCGGCCGGTGAGTGCCCCGATGGAGTTCGTGGCTCGGGTAGTTGATCAGGAGCGGTGGGGCGACCTGCTCGAGTTGTTCGGGCCGAGCGGCGGGACGCGCGGCTGCTGGTGCATGGCGCGTCGGTTGCCGTCCGCACAAGTTGCCGCGAACGGAAACGCCGAGAACCGCGCCGCGCTGCAGAGCTTCGTCGAAGCGGGCAGTCCGGTCGGGCTGATCGGGTACGTCGACGCGCGGCCGGCGGTCTGGTGCGCGGTCGCGCCGCGGACGGCGTACTACGCGATCATGCACTCGCGGACGCTGCCGATCGACGACCCCGGCGATGAGACGATCTGGGCGATCAACTGCCTGTTCGTGAAGCGCGGCTATCGCGGACGCGGCCTCACTGCGCCGATGATCGACGCGGCCGTCGAGTACGCGCGGACCTCAGGCGCCCGGATCGTCGAGGCCTACCCAGTGAAGGCGATGCCCGGCGACCCAGGCCGCGGCGTACTCAGCACGTTCCTCGGCGCCGGCTTCACGCCGTACGCCGAGAACCGCACCACGGCCAGACGCAACGTCGTCGTACGGCGCACGCTGTGAGCGTCCCGCCGCCTACCATCAGCTCATGAGGGGACTGGCGGTTCTGCTGTGGGTGGCCGTGGCGGGCAATGTCGTTGCGGCGGTCGCGAACGGGTTGGCAGGTGACGCGCTGGGCGCGGTCCTGCCGGCCGTCCTTGCCGTGGCCTTCGCGTTCGGCGCCTACCGGCTGGCGCAGAACCCGCCGAGGCCCCAGCCGTGGACCAAGGCGCGGGTTGTGCTGAGTGCGGTCTTCGGCGGTGCGATGACTCTCGCGGTGCTCGCAGCCCTCGGCTGGACAGCGATCTCGATCCCGGACTGGCCGATCAGGGCGGTGTCGGTGGCCGGCATGGCGTTCGTCGTCGGCATGGTGATCTGGGGCGTACGCACCGCTCGCCGGCTGGACCGTGAGGCTCGCGCTGTCGGCGACTAGTTCCGGAAGGAGACCGTCCGGAATGAGGTTTACGGTGCAGGTATGGCTGAGGATGAGTGGGTTTCGCCGTGGTGGGAGCCGCCGTTGGCGGGAAGTGAGGCGGAGCATCTGGTCGGGGCGCTGGACCGGCTGCGTACCACGTTCCGGTACAAGGTGGACGGACTCGACGCGGACGAGCTGAACACGCGGATCGGGGCGTCGTCGATCACGCTCGGCGGGTTGATGAAGCATCTCGCGGCGAACGAGGACTACATGTTCGACGTGAAGTTCCGTGGCAAGCCGATGGGTGGGCCGTGGCTGGACAACGGCTGGCGGGACGACAACGACTGGGAGTTCAACTCCGCCGTCGACAACACCCCGGAGGAGCTGTACGCGCTCTGGGACGGCGCGGTCGCCCGCTCGCGGGAGACGTTGACGGCGGCGATCGCGGACGGCGGGCTCGGCCAGCCGGCGCACATCAGCTGGCCGGACGGCCGGCACCCCAGTCTGCGCCGGCTCGTCTGCGATCTGATCGAGGAGTACGGCCGCCACACCGGCCACGCCGACCTGATCCGCGAGGCCGTCGACGGCCGGGTCGGCGAGGACCCGCCGCGCGACTGGCAACCGGTCGGCGCCAAGAGGGCCTGAGCGGATCTCCAGCACTACACAACTCGCCTTCTTCGGCGCTGTCCACGCTCAGCGCGGGCCGAAACCGGCGATTGATGAGTGCTGGAGATCCGCCGCACCTACTTGATCCGCTGCAGCGTCCCGTCCTCGGACACCCCGACCGTGGTGGTGACGCCGTCGACGGTGAGGTTCAGGATCATCCGCGACCCCTGCCACGACGTCGTGTACGACACCGCCGCGTTGGCGCGGCTCGGTGCGATCACGGACAGGATGTTCGCGTCGTGCCCGGCCCGGTTGAACTTCACCACCGGCGCCGGCACCCGCTTGTCGATCGTCAGGTAGTGCCACCCCTGGACGGGAGTCTGCTGCCCGGTCGTCACCTCGATCGGCGTGGTCTCCTGCTGGAACGGGATCTGCAGCAGTGTGGTCTTCACCCGCTCGCCGGGCCGCGCCGCCACCACCCGATCATTGCCGCTGACAACCACCTTCTGGTCCGCCGGCAGGTGCCACAGCGTCGAGTACTGCTGGTCCGAACCCGACGTCCCGCGGTCCAGCACCACCATCAGATCGGGGTCCTTCAGCACCAGCACGCCACGCGTCCGGTCGACCGCTCCGAGCTTGTCCTTCAGCTCGTAGAACTCCGACGTGTCCTTGATCGACGAGCGCACCAGCTTGGTGTCCGGGTGCTCGGCGGCGGTCGACGCGACGGTCAGCTCGTTGTGCGCGAACTGGCTCTTCGCCCAGCTCCGCCAGTCGTCCCATTTGTACCCGGAGTGCCCGCCGTCGATCAGGATGTCCCGCCCGCGCGACGTGTAGGTGATCGACGTGTGGTCCTCGTGCCCGTGCAGCTTCCGCGCCGGCCCGAACCGGATGCTGTACGTCGACTCCTGCGTGAACGGCCGCTTCTCGCCCCAGCCGGTCCGCCCGAAGATGTACCCGGCGTCGAAGATCCCGATCCGCTGTGTCGGCCGGATCCCGCGCGCGCCGAGCGTCCCGGCGTACTCCAGGACCGTCCCGGTGACGGCCACCGTGCGGACCACCTCGGAGTCGCCGATCTGCGGCAGGTTCCCGAGCGAGTTGGTCGCGAGCGCGAGCCACTTCGCGAGCTCCCGCCGGCGCGCCGTGATCGTCGTACCGGGGTCGGCCCCGCACTTGCGCAGTACGTCGATGGCCCGTCCCCAGAGCGCGTAGTTGAACTGCGCGTACGCCGTCGACTGCTCGTTCGTCGACCCCTGCGTGTCGATGGACGTCTTGATCGCGCTGGTCAGCCGGTCGGTTGCGACCTTCTTCAGGTCGTCCCGCTTCAACGTGCAGCCGACGCCGAACAGCGCCAGGCTCTCGTCGGTGCCGTGGTTCCAGTCGCCGCTGTAGTTCTTCTGCAGGAACCAGGCGTGCTGCAGCAGCGTCTTGTCCAGCCAGGCGTACGTCGTCGGCAGCTTGCTCACGCGCAGGCCCGACAGCACCGCCTGCCGCAGGCAGATCAGCACGTTGGTGCGGTGCATCGTCGATTCGTACGCACCGACGTCCGACTTCCACGAGTACGGGTTGTCGTTGACCCAGTCGCGGGCGATCGCGCTGACCCGCTGGAGTGCGGCCTTATCGCCCTTCGCGGCCGCGTTGATCCCTTGCCCGAGCCACCGCAGCGAGTGCAGCCACATGTACCAGCTGGGGTTGTTGGCCGGGTTCATCCGCCAGTCGACGTTTCCCTTGCCGTCGCCGACCTTGGTGGGCGGCGTCGTCCCCCAGGTGAAGGTGTCCTTGGCGAGGTTGGCGACCGGGTTCGCGGAGTCGATCCCGCTGTACGCCGGGCAGGTGTAGACGTTCTGCCGCGCCGGTGCCGGCGGCGGGGTCGGCGGCTCCGGGGTGTGGCTCACGGTCGGGTCCGGCGCTGCCTCGGGCTCGGAACCGCCCCACGGGATCACCAGGACGGCGCCCAGCACCGCAGCACTCACGAGGAGCGTGATCGTGAGTCGCAGGGTCGCACCGGTCGTGCGCAGATGTCTCGCGGGCATCGTGGGTCCTCCCCGCATGCCCGAAGGCATGCCTATTCTGGCATAGACCTGAATTCGGGTGGGGCGATCCCCGGGACAAGGTCGAGTGGTGTGCGTGGTACCTCGGAAACGTGCGGCAGCTCGTCGAAGGTTGCGCCCGGCATCAAAATTGCGGCCGGCCGGCTCCTGTCAGGTACGTCGCCATCGGTTCCCCCCGAGGTCGGAATGGTTCCTCTACCTCATAGATGTCGCGAGCGGCCGGAAAAGTTGCTTCGGATCGCCGACTTCGGTTCCGGTTGCCCGCACGGGCAGCGTCAGCCGTGCCGGATCGCCTGCAGGATCAGGGTGTTTCGCGCGTTCTGCCCGGCCGGGACGGTGGTGTGCCGGCCGTCGCGCAGCTCCGTGTGCAGCCGCTCGGGATGGGCCGCGAGGAATTCGGCCCAGTGCACGATCCGCAGGTTCGGGTGCTGCAGCGCCGCCTGTTCGAGTTGCAGGTCGATCCAGGCGCTGTTGCGCTGGTCGGCGACCTGGACCGCAGCGGGCTCGTCGGTCCGGGAGACCTGGACGTCGACCCAGTACACCGTCCGGTCCGGCCCGGCGATCCGGAGTGCGCGCTCGACCTGGGCCGCGAAGGCCGGCGGGTCGAAGATGTCGTTGGACCCGACCGCCATCACGATCCGCCGCGGCAGACCGTACTCACGAGCCCAGACCGCCATCGCGTCGACGGCGGCGGAGGTCGGCTGGCCGGCCCAGCTGTACTCCGCGAACGACGTGTGCAGCTGCTGTCCGAGGAGCCGGCCGAGAGCGTCACCGTCCTGGACGGCGATGCTGTCGCCGAAGAGCACCACGCCGTCGTTCTTGACCGTCTCGCGGACCGCCGCACTGTCCGAGATGACGTGGTTGTCTCCCTGCCAGGACCCGAGCGTGCCGGATCCGTAGCTTCCGGGGTCGGCGGCCGGTGGCGCCGCCTTCGCGTGGGCGGCAGGCGCCTCGAGATGCAGCAGGGTCAGGAGGAACGCGGTCAGGACCACGATCAGAAAGGCCGAGACCGACCAGCGCTTGATGGACATGCCCACCTCCTCGCAATCCTTCACGCGGAGCCGGGCTGCGAGGTTTACCGGCTTTGGAGCGCGTCCGCGATCAGTTCGTTGCGGGCCGCGCCGCCGGCCGGCCGACTGGTGTGCACGCCGTCGCGCAGGTACTCGGCCGGGCGGTCCGGCTGGGACATCAGGAAGCCCGACCAGTCGATGATCCGCAGGTTCGGGTGCCGGAGCGCCGCGTCCTGCAGCTGCTGGTTGATCCAGGTGCTGTTGGCGAGGTCGGCATCGCGGATGGCGTCGGGCTGCTTGGTGCGGGCCACATACACGTCCACCCAGTACACGGTCCGGTCCGGGCCGGCGATCCGGAGCGCGCGCTCGACCTGGGCCGCGAACGCGGGCGGGTCGAAGATGTCGTTCGTCCCGACCGCCATCACGATCCGCCGCGGCAGACCGTAGTCGCGCGACCACTCCGCGAGCGCGCCGACGGCCGCCGACGCCGGCTGCCCGGACCAGTCGTGGATCGCGATCGACTCGCCGGTGCGATCGGTCAGCAGCCGCTCGAGTGCGGCGCTGTCCTGGACGGCGATGCTGTCGCCGAACATGAAGATCCCGTCGAACGCGAGCACGTCGCGGATCTCGTCCTCGGGGGAGATCCGGCGGGCCAGGCCGTCCCACGGACCGAGCGTCCCCGACCCCCAGCGCCCGGGGCCCTTGGACGGCACGCTGTACGAACCGCCGACCGTACTGTCGGCGCTCGTCGACCGCGGCTCGAGGACGACGAGCACCGCGCCGAGCAGTGCCAGCACGAGCAGCGTCACTCCGATCGCGGCGACCGACCCCAGGAACTTCCGCAGCACGGACACCCGCTCGTGCCTCGGCCGCTGTTGTATGTCGTCCACCACCGCGACGCCCCCCAGCCTCCGTCGTCTCCGCACACTGACATGACGCGGCGACCCCCGCATTCGCTGCATGCTCCTACCCCCCACGTGTTCGGAGCGAACCCCCCGGTTCCCCGGACCAGCATCTCCGAAGAGCCGGATCGTGGGTAGGTTTTCGGTCATGCCGGAAGCCGATCTCCTCCGCGACCTCGAACGTACCCGCCTGGCACACCTGGTCGCCCGCCGGATCCCGGAGGCCGACGCGATCCACGCGCCGGACTTCGTCATCGTCACGCCGAGCGGCCACGCCTGGACGAAGGCGGAGTACCTCGGCGGTATCGAGACCGGCGAGATCCTGTATCGCCGGTTCGAGCCGATCACCGACATCGACGTGATGGTCGACGGGGCGGTCGCGGTCCTGCGCTACCAGTCGGCGATCGAGATCGGCGTCGACGGCCGTGAACCCGGCCCGCTCAACGCCTGGCACCTCGACTGCTACCGGCGTACGACGGCGGGCTGGCAGATCCGCTGGTCCCAGGCGACGGCGCTGACCTGATGTACCGGCCGGCAGGAATGTTCCGGCGGACGCCGGAGGAGCGGGCCGACCAGGAGGTGTCCTGGCGGCGGACGGACCAGGCGTTCTTCGCCGCGGGCGCCTGTCACATCCTCGCGTGGGAGTTCGTCGCGCGGAACCCGGCGTACGGCGTGTGCGCGGTGTGGAAGGCGGGGGAGGAGAACCCGTCGCATGTGATCGCGACCGACGGGACGTGGGCGTTCGATCACGACGGGTGGACGTTGCAGGACGAGTTGCTCGCGGCGACCGCGGCGTACGAGCCGGACGCGACCTGGGAACTCGTCCCGGTCACGTCCGATCTCGCCACCTTCTGTGCGCAGAACTACCACCGGCCGCCGGAGCTGTACCACGAGGATCCGCGGCCCCGCGCCCGCGCGTACCTGGACCGCTTCCCGTCCCGCCCGCCGGGCTGATCAGCCGGCCCGTTCCGCCTCGCTGCGCTCGACGCAGAACTCGTTGCCTTCGAGGTCCTTCATCGTGACCCAGCCGCGGCCGTCGGGGACCCGGTGGTCCTCGTGGACGGTGCCGCCGAGGGAGAGGATCCGCTCGACCTCCTCGTCCCGCGTCCGCTCGGTCGGGGCCCAGTCGAAGTGCACCCGGTTCTTCACCGTCTTTCCCTCCGGGACCGCGATGAACAGCAGCCCGGGCACCGGTGCCGGCGCCTGCACCAGCACCTCGGTGTCGCCCGGCTCGTCCCCGTCCGCCACCGGCCAGCCGGTCACGGTACTCCAGAACTGCGCCAGCTCGTACGGGTTCCCGGCATCGATCGTGACATGTCGCAACATCATGGCCAGACCTTAACCGGACGGCGGGTTTCCAAGGGTCGCGAACTGTCCGTGGCCGGGTCTACTGTGCGGAGCATGGGGGCCGGGCCAGAGGGGCCGGCCGAGATGGGGGAAGGACAATCCGATGGCATCCCGGCTCAATCCGTACATCCAGTTCGACGGCGACGCACGCGCCGCGATGGAGTTCTACCAGAGCGTCTTCGGCGGTGATCTGTCCGCGAACACCTTCAAGGAGTTCGGCGCCGGTCACGGTCCGGAGGACGACGAGAAGCTGATGCACAGCCAGCTGGAGACCCCGAGCGGGTTCACGCTGATGGCGTCCGACACGCCGCAGGGCATGCCGTACAACCCCGGCCAGAACATCGCGATCAGCCTCAGCGGCGAGGGCGACGAGCTGCGTGGGTACTGGGAGAAGCTGTCCGCCGGCGACAGCAAAGTGACGGCCCCGCTCGAGAAGCAGATGTGGGGCGACGAGTTCGGTATGGTCACCGACCGGTTCGGCATCAACTGGATGGTGAACATCGCCGCCGCGGGCTGACGCTCGGCCTCCCCGGCGAAATCCGGTGTCCCCGGGGAGGCCTCGCGGCTACCTTGGGCCGGTATGGGACTCAACGACGTGCTCTACGACCCCATCCGGCACAACAACTGGGCGACAGGCAGTCTGATCGACTTCTGTCGCGCGCAGAACCTGACCGCCGATCAGCTCCAGATCACCGGCGTCGGCACGTACGGCGGCATTCTCGCGACGCTCGACCACATCGTGCGCTGCGACGGCAGCTACCTGCGCGGGATCGCGGACCGGCCGCTCGACTTCGTCGACAGCGAACCGGCCGCCGATCTGGAGACGCTCGCCCGCTGGAACGCCGAGGCCGGCGATCTCTGGGAGTACTTCCTGACCCAGCCGTTCGACGTCGAACGCGTGATCATCGTCGACGACAACACCCGCGGCACGCGGGCCGGCGTCTTCGTCGCGCAGGCGATCAACCACGCCAACCACCACCGCGAGCAGGTCTGCGCCATCCTCACCGGCCTCGGCATCGAGCCGCCGGACATCCAGGCCTGGGAGTACGCCTGGACCAGCCGGCGGATCTGGGACCTGGACGAGACGCCGGTCTAGCCGGCCGCGACCGCCGACATCAGGCCCGGCTCGTAGGAGCCGCCGAGCTGGTTGAGCGTCACGGCGAGCCGGTTGGTCGCGTTGATCATCGCAATCAGCGTGACGAGCGCGATCAGCTGGTCCTCGTCGTAGTACTTGCTCGCCCTGGCCCAGGTCTCGTCCGAGACGCCTCCGGGGAGTTCTGACAGTCGCGTCGCCTCCTCGGTGAGCGCCAGCGCGGCCTGCTCCTCCTCGGTGAAGACGGTCGAGTGCCGCCAGCCCGCGACGAGGTGCAGCCGGGTCGCGGTCTCGCCTTCGGCCGCGGCTTCCTTGGCGTGGATGTCGATGCAGTTTCCACAGCCGTTGATCTGACTGGCCCGGAGCATCACCAGGTTCTGGGTGGTGTGCGACAGGCCGGTCTGCTGCAGCAGGGTGTGTACGGCGAACAGCCGCTTCGCCAGCTTGCCGCCGAGTTCGTTCTGCATCAGGTCGATACGGGGTTCCATCGTTCGTCGTCCTCACTCATGGGATCTACTGGATGAACACGAGATGCCGCGGGCCCGGTCCCTGTGACGGTCCGCCGACGTGACGAGCGCCATACGGACGCAGCTGTCACAGGATCCGGCCGGGCGGCATCTGGTGGGTGTCATCCGTGCGTACGAGGGAGTCCAGCCCATGACCGGTACCGACCGGGCCACCGAGGCCTTCGTTGCTCATCGCAACCTCTTGTTCACCGTCGCCTACGAGCTCCTCGGTTCCGCCGCGGACGCCGAGGACGTGCTGCAGGAGACGTGGCTGCGGTGGGTCGGTGTGGACCTCGACACGGTGCTGGACCAGCGCGCGTACCTGGTCCGGATCGCCAGCCGCCAGGCCCTGCAACGCCTGCGCACGCTCGGCCGCCGCAAGGAGTCGTACGTCGGACCGTGGCTTCCGGAGCCGCTGCTCACCGCGCCGGACGTCGCCGAGGACGTAGAGCTCGCCGACAGCGTCTCGATGGCGATGCTGCTGGTCCTGGAGACCCTCAAACCCACCGAACGCGCGGTCTTCGTCCTCCGCGAGGTGTTCGGCCTCGACTACGACGAGATCGCGAAAGCCGTCGACAAGACCCCTGAGGCCGTCCGCCAGATCGCGCACCGGGCCCGCTCCCACGTCGCCGCCCGCCGCCCGCGAGGCGTCGTGTCCGCCGACCAGACCCGCGAGGCCATCGACGCGTTCCAGCGCGCTGTGAACACCGGCGACCTGCAGGGCCTGGTCGACATCCTGGCGCCCGACGTCGTCTTCCTCGGCGACGGCGGCGGCGTCGTCCAGGCGCTCCCGCGCCCGGTCGTCGGCGCCGAGAAGGTGGCCCGCCTGCTCGCCCTGGCCGTGGAACGCCTGGCCGAAGGCTCGCTGGAGACAACGCAAATCAACGGGCAGCCGGCGCTCGTCCTGCGCTTCACCGACGAGGTCGACACCGTCACCGTCCTGCACGTAGAGGACGGCAAGATCGCCGGCCTCTACGCCGTCCGCAACCCTGCCAAGCTGTCCCACCTCACTGACGAGACCTTCTTGACCCGCTAACTGACGTCGGGGCGGGTCATGAGCGGTGCGGTGACATGCAATGCCAGGCTGGGGCCCGTCAGCGGAACGACGTTCCAGGCGCCGACCGCCGTACCGGCCTCTACGACCAGCCGGACGCGGTGCGGAGTGGTGATGACGTAAATGTCGGCGACGAACCTGTCGTCCTGCCAGGCGCCGGTTGCGACGATCGGGCGGCCGAGGGGTGAACTCTCCCGCCACTCGCCGTGGCCGACCGCGATCTCGAGCGCGTCCCCGAGGCGTACGAGCCAACCGCCGTCGAGCGGCTCGACGAGCACCGCGGTGCCGTCGGTCAGCGGTGACTCGCCTGCGGAGCCGTCGGCCTTCGCCTCGACGGGATGCCCGGGGCCGGCCGATCCCGTGACCGGCGGGAGGGACAGCTGTCGGAGGCGCTCGGCGAGGAGCTCGTCGTCCTCGACGGTTCCCGGATCGTCGAGGCCCGGGAACAGGCACTCCCAGAACAGGCCCGGCAGCGCGTCGGTTGGGTCGACGGCGCCGGTCGCGGCGATCACCAGATCGTGTTCCGGGACCACCACGCAGTACTGGCCGTAGGAGCCGTGACCGTGGTAGCCGTGGCGCGAGATCCAGAACTGGTAGCCGTACCCGCGGAGGAAATCGGGGTTCTGCGACCAGTTCGGGAGCGGCAGGGTCTCGATGTGCCGGCTGGTCGCGACGTCCACCCAATCGCGCGGGACGAGCTGACGGTCACCCCAGCGGCCGCCGCGCAGCAGCAGTTCGCCGAACGCGGCGACGGCCTCGGTCGTGAGGTGCAGCCCGTGGAACCCGAACGCGGCCCCGCTCGCCACCCGGTCCCATTCGGCGTGGTCGATCCCCATCGGCCTGAACAGCCGCTCGTCGAGCAGCCCCGGGAGGTCGCGGCCCGTGACCTTCTCCACCATTCGCGCGAGGACGTACGTGGTCGAGTTGTCGTACACATGCCGGGTGCCCTCGGGGTCCGGGAACGGTGTCCTGAGGAACCCCTTCACCAGATCGTCCGGCTCCAGCTGCCACGCCTCGGTCAGGCTGTCCTCATGGTTCCCGACCGTCATCGAGAGCAGATGGTGGACCGTGAGGCGGCGCGCCCGCTCCGAGATACCGTCCGGAACACGGTCGGGCAGTACGTCGACCACCCGATCGTCGAGCGACAGCAGTCCGTCGCCGATCGCGAGTCCCACGGCGATGGACGTGAACGACTTGGTCAGCGAGTAGAGCAGGTGCTGGCGCTCGGCAGAGTACGGCGCCCACCAGCCCTCGGCGACGACGTGCCCGCGGTGCACGACCATGATCGAGTGGCACTCGACGACGCGCTCCTCGAGCCGATCCAGCAGCAGACCCACCGCGCGAGCCGACATCCCCGCCCCCCGCGGCGAAGACCGCGGCAACACCTGACCATGACCAGACACCCAGGCACCCTAAGCCGGACGGGGCACGCTTGGCGCGTGACTTTCCTGCTGCGGCTACAGCTGCTTGCGGAGCAGGGTGATCGTCGTTTCGTACCGCGTGACCGATCCGTCCGGGGTGTCCACGTCCCACGCGCCGGTCTCACTGCCGCTGACGACGTACCCGAGTCGCTCGTACAACCGCTGCGGCCGCGTGCTCGCGTCGTCGACGCCCAACTCGGCGAACAGGATCCCACGGGCCCGGATCCGCTCCTCGAGCGCCTGGATGAGGACGGTCCCGATCCCGCACGACTGCAAGGGCTCGATGACCGTCAGCTGGTACACCGTCGCTCCACCCGCAGGTTTCATGAAGTCGACCGCACCGAATCCCACCGGTCGCCCCGAGGGCGTGCACACCGCGAGATAGACGATCTCGCCGCGCTCGGCCCGCTCCAACTCCTTGCGCATGGCAACGACCTTCGACGGAGGTTCTCCCAGCGCCGGCAGATCCTCGGGCACCAGTTCGCGAATCGTCAAGGGAACCACGACCTCGTACATGGCGCTCACCCTTCGTCAACCAGCAGGCTAAGCCGCCGCAACCACCTCCGGCCAACGGATTTCTCGACCGTGTCCGTTCGACGTCAGGCCGGCCGTGAGGTTGGTGACAGCAGCGACCACCAACTGCCGTGGGTCCTGATTCACAGGTGGGCGGATTCGGGGACGGGGGTCAGTGGGGTGCCCTTGGAGAAGTAGGTGAGGAGGTTTTGTACGACCAGGTCGGCCATTGCGTTCCGCGTGGGGATGGTCGCGGAGCCTACGTGGGGCAGGAGGACCGCGTTCGGGAGCGTGAGGAGGTCGGGGTGGACCTTGGGCTCGTGCTCGAAGACGTCCAGGCCGGCGGCGTGGATGGTGTTGGTGCGGAGGGCGTCGACGAGGGCCTGCTCGTCGACCACCGTGCCGCGGGCGACGTTGATCACGATGCCTTCGGGCCCGAGCGCCTCGAGTACGTCGGCATTCACCAGGTGGCGGGTGCTGTCGCCGCCGGGGATGACGATCATCAGGATGTCGACGGCGGCGGCCATGTCGACGAGCGACGGGTAGTACTCGTACGGGACGTCCTTGGCGTTGCGGTTGTGGTAGGCAACGGTGATGCCGAACGGCTGCACGCGGTCGGCGATCGCCTGCCCGATCCGGCCGAGGCCGAGGATGCCCATCCGGCGGCCGTGCATCGTTGCGCGGGTCAACGGGTACGGACGGCCGTCGGCCCACCGGCCGTCGCGCAGGTACCGCTCGGCCTGCCCGAGCTCGCGCACCGTCATCAGCAGCAGCCCGAGGGCGGTGTCGGCGACCTCGTCGTCCAGGACGCCCGGCGTGTTCGTGACGACGACGCCGCGCTCGGCGGCCGCCGCGGCGTCGATCCGGTCGTACCCGACGCCGAAGCTCGCCACCAGTCGTACGGCGGGAAGCCGGTCGAGCCACGGCCCGTCGATCGCCGTACCGCCGGTGGCGACGGCGACGATCTCGTCCCGGCGGGCCGCGAGGACGGCGTCCGGGTCGCTCTCCTCCCACAGCCGGATCAGCTCGCACTGACCCTCCAACCCGGCGGCGACGGCGTCGTTCATCGGTCCTGGCATCAGCACGACTGGTAGTCCCATGGCCTCATCCTTGTCGACGGCCGCGACCGGTGCCAGGAACCCGACCAGCATCTGAACGGAACCCGAAGTTCCGCCCGGACCCTGTTGCCCCGGCGTCCCGAGCGGCGACCATCGGGACAGGAGGCCATCATGATCATCGACTGCGCTTACTACCGGGACGGACGCCGCCAGCACGTCGAGGCGATGTCGGTCGCGGACGCCGCCGCGGCCTGCCGGGCCGGCGGCTTCGTCTGGCTGGGCATGCACGAGCCCAGCCCCGAGGAACTGACCGAGGTCCGGGACAGTTTCGGCCTGCACGAGCTGGCCGTCGAGGATGCGCAAACGTTCCATCTCCGCCCCAAGGTCGAGCCGTACGAGGGCGACATCCGGCTCGTCATCCTGCGCACCGCCCGGTACGACGACGAGCGCGAGGAGGTCGACTTCGGCGAGGTCAGCGTCTTCGTCGGGCCGTCGTTCGTGATCACGGTCCGCCAGGGCGTGGCCAGCGACCTGCACGGCGCGCGGATCCGCCTCGAGCAACGGCCCGAACTTCTGGAGTGCGGCACCAGTTCGGTGCTCTGGGCGATCCTCGACCAGGTCGTCGACGGGTACGGTCCGGTGGTCGCGGAGCTGGAGCGCGACATCGAGGAGGTCGAGCGGACCGTCTTCGCGGGTTCCGTCGCGCCTACGGAGCGGATCTACTTCCTGCGCCGCGAGGTGACCGACTTCTACCGTGCCGTGCACCCGCTGATCGCGGTGCTCGCCACGCTGGAGCGCGACGCCCGTTCCACCCCGCTCCTGCCCTATTTCCGGGACGTGCACGACCATCTGGTGCTCGTGAACGAGGAGGTCGCCGCCCAGCGTGACCTGCTGGCCACGGTCCTGGAGGCGAACATGGCGGTGATCGGCGTCGAGCAGACCAAGGTCAGCGTCCGGCAGAACGCGACGATCGAGCAGCTGACCATCTTGGCCACGGTCTTCCTGCCGCTGACCTTCGTCACCGGCTTCTTCGGCCAGAACTTCGGCTGGCTGGTCGACCGGATCGGAGCCGAGTGGGACTTCCTCGTGCTGGGGATCGGCGGGCTGCTCGTCCCGTGCATCGCGCTGGCGATCTGGTTCCGCCGTCAGCGGGCAGCCCGACGGCAAGCTGCCTGACCGGCCGGATTCACGCGATGTTCCGACGGCGATCGCAGGGTCGGGAGCAGGAACCACTCCCCTGGAGGTAGTGATGCGTAAGCTCCCCGCCCTCGTCGTCGCGACGGCTGTGCTGGCCGCGGTCGTCCTGTCGCCCGCCTCGGCCGTCCCGGCGCGGCTGGATGCTGTCGGTACGGCGGCCGCGACTGGCACGGCGGCCGCGACTGGCATGGCGGCCGCGACGCCCCCGACGTACGACGCGACCCCGCTGACGTCGTACCCGGCGTTCGATGCCAACCAGGCGATCGCGGTCGACGCGAAGGCCTTCTACGCACGCAGATCGTGAAGCTGAACGACAAGTTCGAGCCGCTCGCGTCGTGGACGATCCCGAAGCAGATCCTGGACCGCTTCAAGCCGATGTCGAACTCCGGCGGCTCCTGGGGACCCGACGGGCGGCTGTGGCTCACTGGCCACGATCTCGGTGAGGCGTACGTGATGGAGTTGCCGGTCGCGGGCTCCGAGCTGCGCTGGATCGCCACCGTCCAGCTGCCCGACGTCCAGGGGCAGGGCATCGCCTGGGACCGCTCTGACCCGCGGCACCCGACCTTCTGGGCGATCAGCCGGCCGAACCGCCAGGTCCACACGTTCAGCATGCCGCTGAACTCGTTGCAGACACCGGCGGCCAAGGGCTGGCAGGTGCTCGGGCCCGGCAACTTCCGCAAGTAGAAACCGGACTGGGTAGCGGCCACCTCCCGGCCGCTACCCAGCGGATGCTAGGCGTATGACCACCACAGCAACCTTCCACGCGTACTTCGGCTACCGCGACGCCGTCGCCGCACTCCGCTGGCTGGAGAAGGCGTTCGGCTTCGAGACCTCGATGGAGGTTCCGGACGGCAAGGGCGGGATCATGCACGCCGAGATGCGGTACGGCGGTGTCGCGTTCACGCTCTTCACCGACGAGCAGGGGTACGACCGGCCGACGCGCAAGGGCGAGACCGTCGGCCACGGGATGTACGTCGCGTTCGACACCCCGGCCGAAGTCGATGCGATGTTCGCCCAGGCGACCGCTGCCGGAGCGGACGTGGTGTGGAAGCCCGAGCTGACCGAGTGGGGCAACTACCGCTTCCGGGTCGCCGACCCCGAGGGCTACGAGTGGACCTTCGGCACGCACCGTCCCGGCCGGTAGCACAGTTGGCACTGGACCTAGGAGGACCAGCCGCCGAGGTTCAGGTCGGCGACGACGACCGGCTGGCCGGAGGCCAGTGACTGGTTGGCGGCGATCCCGACCGCGACCGCGCGCACACCGTCGTGGACGTCGGCAGCGCGTCCCAGCGGATCATTGCCCGGGCCAACGAAGAGGTCGCTGTAGATCAGCTTGTCGCCGCCCCCGTGGCCGCCTTCACCACGGGGGATCTCGACCTCGACCGCGGTAGCCCAGTGCTTCTGCAGCACCAGCCGCTCACCGTTCGTCCGCACATCACCGGCGATCACGCGACCGGAGGGATAGCTCGGGTCGATCTGGTCGTCGACGACCGCGGCTCGTTCGACGACCTCCAGCTCCGCGCGCCCGAGCGTGCCGTTCACCGACACCCGGTACCCCTCCCACGGCGAGTGCGCGTTCAGCGAGTAACTCAGCCGTGCGCCGTTCGCGTACTCCGCGATCACCGACATGTTGTCCTCGATCGTGATCCCCGGACCGAACACGTCCTGGTCGCGCAGATACCCGTCGTACTTCTCGGCCTCGTAGTACAACTGCCGGTTCGTGTCGTCGGTGCGCAGGTCGAGCAGCCACGGGTCGTTGGCCGAGCCATCGATCGTGCCGCGCTCCGGGCGCTCGCCGAGCCCGCGAGCCGCCGCATTGTCGGAGCCGTAGAAGGCCAGCCCGCCGGACGCGAACACGCGCTTCGGCGACGAGGCGATCCACCAGTTCACCAGGTCGAAGTGGTGGGACGCCTTGTGGATCAGCAGACCGCCGGAGTTCTTCTTCTCGCGGTGCCAGCGCCGGAAATAGTCCGCGCCGTGCCGGGTGTCGAGCACCCACTGGAACTCGACGCTCGTCACCTCGCCGATCTCGCCGTCCTGGATCAGCTGCCGCAGCGCGCTGTTCCGCGGCGAGTACCGGTAGTTGAACGTGACGACCACGGACTTGCCGGACTCATTCATCGCGTCGACGATCTGCCGGGTGCCGTCGGCGTCGATGGTCAGCGGCTTCTCGACGATCACGTCGGCGCCGGCGCGCAGCAGCCGCGACACGACCGCGGCGTGCGTGTAGTCGGGACTCGTCACCACCACGCGGTCGACGGACTGCTCCTTGACCATCTGCTCCAGGTCGTCGGCGCCGTACTGCGGGAGCTCGCTGCCGCCGAGCTCCGCGACGAAGCGCTGGTGGAACGCCAGCCGGCCCGGGTTCGGGTCGAGCAGGGCGACCAGCTCCGCCTCCTCGGGGTGGTCCTGGAGGATCGCGCGGATGTACGACTGCGCGCGCGAACCGGTCCCGGCGACTGCATACCGTCTGGCCACGGTGGACTCCTTCTACTCGTGTAGACACCGACGCTAGCAATCGCTTTCCGTGGCGGTCAACCGTCGTACCATCGCTTCATGCCCAAGGACCCGGTGACTCGCAACGACGTGGCGGAGTACGCCGGGGTCAGCACGGCCGTCGTCAGCTACGTCGTGAACGAGGGCCCGCGGAAGGTCGCGCCGGAGACCCGCGCGCGGGTGCTCGACGCGATCCGCGCGCTCGGGTACCGGCCGAACGCGACCGCCCGGGCGCTGCGGATGGGGACGACGCGGACGTTCGGCCTGATCACGCCGGACGGCGGCAATCCGCTGTTCGCCGAGCTCGCGAAGGCGATCGACCGGGAGGCGGCGGCTCGCGGGTACGTCGTCCTGCAGACCAGCGCCGACGGCGATCCCGTGACCGAGCGGGCAAAGATCGCGGAGCTGCTGACCCGCCAGGTCAGCGGGTTGCTGCTGGTCGCGCCGACCGCGGATCCGTCGCTGGACGACGTCGAGGTCCCGGTGATCGCGATCAACCGGGTGCTGCCGACGGTCAGTTCGGTGCGCCCGGCGTACCGCGAGGGCGCGCGGCTCGGTGTCGAGCACCTGATCTCCCACGGTCATCGCAGGATCGGCCTGGTGATCGGCGGCGCCGGCCATCCCGAGCGCGAGCTGGGCTGGCGCGACGCGCTGCAGGCCGCTGGGCTCGCCGAGGGACCGATCGCGCGCGCGACGTTCTCGCGCGAGGGCGGCTACCGGGCCGCGCAGACGCTGCTGGAATCGCAGCCCACGGCGATCTTCGCCAGCTCCGACCTGCAGGCCATCGGCGTACTGCGGGCGCTCCACGAGGCGGGCGTCGACGTGCCCGGCAACGTTGCGGTGGCGGCGTTCGACGGGACACCCGAGACCGAGTACACCTGGCCGCCGCTCACCGTCGTACGCCAGCCCGTCGAACAACTCGCCCGCGAGGCCGTCCGCCGGCTGATCGAGGGCGAGGAATCGGTGGACGCCCTCACCGTCCCGACAGAGCTGATCCTGCGGAGATCCTGCGGCTGCTAGAGCGTTCCGACGTCCTCGAAGATCAGAGCGGTGCGGGTGGCGAGGACTTCGGGGATCGCCTGGAGTTTCTCGAGGACCAGGCGGCGGAGGCCTTCGTTGTCGGCCGCGCGGACCAGCAGGATCGCGTCGAAGTCGCCGCCGACCAGGGCCATGTGCTTGATCTCCGGGATCGCCTGGAGCTGTTTGCGCAGCGTCCGCCAGGAGCTCTGACGGAGACTCAGAGTGACGTACGCCGACGTGGCGAGGCCGAGTCTGAGCGGGTCGACGGTGACCGTGAAACCGGTGATCACGCCGGTGTTCGTGAGCCGCTCGACACGGGCGTACGCGTTCGCGCGGGAGATGTGCACCTCGTCGGCAAGAGCCCGGATCGAGAGCCGTCCGTCGCGTCCGAGGGCCTCGATGATCTGCCGATCGATCTCGTCGAGCGCCGGGGCGACGACAATCTGTCCAGGACCGGCCCGGTGGACCATCACCTCGTCGGACATTTTGTGGCTCCAATCTGCCATCGCGCACCAAACGTCTCGCGATTCTCCCAGCTATGGCTCAACTTGGCCAGGAGGGACGACGATGTGGCTACCGTCCGTCTCCTGCGTTGGAGGGTTCATGGCCACCGTCGAGGAGCAGTTGCTCCCCTCTGCGGAACCCGTCTGTCTGATCGATCAGTACGGCGTACCGCACGACCACCCGTCGTACGGGCTGCCCTCCAAAGAGGCGCTGCTCGACGGCTACACACAGTTGATCAAGGGCCGCCGGTTCAACGACCAGGCCAGTGCGCTCGTCCGCCAGGGCCGGCTCGCGGTCTACCCGTCGTCGTTCGGCCAGGAGGCCTGTCAGCTCGCCGCCACGATGGTGCTGCGCGAGGGGGACTGGCTGTTCCCGACGTACCGCGACTCGGTGTCGATCATGAGCCGCGGCGTCGACCCGATCGAGACGCTGACGCTGCTCCGCGGCGACTGGCATTCGGGCTACGACCCGTACGAGCACAAGGTCGCGCCGCAGGCGACGCCGCTCGCGACCCAGCTCCCGCACGCGGTCGGGGTCGCGCACGCGGCCCGGCTGAAGGGCGAGGACACGGTCGTGATGGCGCTCGTCGGCGACGGCGGCACGAGCGAGGGTGACTTCCACGAGGCGCTGAACTTCGCGGCGGTGTTCCAGGCGCCGGTGGTGTTCTTCATCCAGAACAACGAGTACGCGATCTCCGTCCCGCTCGCACGGCAGAGCGCCGCGCCGTCGCTCGCGCACAAGGGCATCGGGTACGGCATCCCGGGCGAACGGGCCGACGGCAACGATCTCGCCGGGCTGCTGGCCGTCCTCGGACCGGCCGTGGAGAAGGCCCGCGCCGGCGAGGGGCCGCAGCTCATCGAGGCACACACCTACCGGGTCCAGGCGCACACCAACGCCGACGACGCGACCCGGTACCGCGAGGACGCGGAGGTCGCGCCGTGGCTGCAGCGCGACCCGATCGAGCGGCTGACGACGTACCTCGAGCAGCAGGGCTGGCTGGACGACGACGTGAAGCAGCGTGCCGAGGCCGGCGCGGTCGAGGTGGCCGCGCAGTTGCGCGACGGGCTGATGCCGGAGCCGTCGGTCGACCCCGCCGATCTGTTCGCCCACCTGTACGCCGAGGAGACGCAGCAGCTGCGCGAGCAGGCCGCGTTCCTCCGCGACGAACTCGCCCGTGAGGAGGCCTGATGACGCACACGAAGATCTCGATGGCGCAGGCGCTCAACCAGGCCCTGCGCGACGCGATGACCGCCGACGAGACCGTGGTGATGTTCGGTGAGGACGTCGGCGCGCTCGGCGGCGTCTTCCGGATCACCGACGGGCTGACCGCGGAGTTCGGCGAGCAGCGGTGCTTCGACACCCCGCTGGCCGAGGCCGGCATCGTCGGGATGGCGGTCGGGATGGCGATGAACGGCCTGCGCCCGGTCGTCGAGATGCAGTTCGACGCGTTCGGGTACCCGGCGTTCGAGCAGATCGTGTCGCACGTCGCCAAGATGCGGAACCGGACCCGCGGCCGGGTCACGCTGCCGATGGTGATCCGGATCCCGTACGGCGGCGGCATCGGCGGGGTCGAGCACCACAGTGACTCGTCGGAGAGCTACTTCGCACACACCCCCGGGCTGACCGTCGTGACCCCGGCGACGGTCGCGGACGCGTACGCGTTGTTGCGGAAGGCAATCGACTTCCCGGACCCGGTCGTGTTCATGGAGCCGAAGAAGCTCTACTGGGCCAAGGAGGAGGTTGACCTCACCGAGTCGCAGCCGGGGATCGGCAAGGCCGTCGTCCGGCGGGAGGGCGCGGACGCGACGCTGATCGCGTACGGTCCCGCGGTGCCAGTCGCGCTGGAGGCCGCCGAGGTCGCCGCGGCCGAGGGGCGGCAGCTGACCGTGGTGGACGTGCGGTCGCTGGCGCCGTTCGACGACGAGACGGTGTGCGCGGCGGTCCGGCGTACCGGGCGGGCTGTCGTCGTGGCCGAGGCGAGCGGCTTCGCCAGTGTGTCGTCGGAGATCGTTGCCCGGGTCACCGAGAAGTGCTTCCACTCGCTGGCCGCGCCGGTGCGGCGGGTGACCGCGTTCGACATCCCGTTCCCGCCGCCGAAGCTGGAGAAGCACCAGCTCCCGAGCGTGGACCGGATCCTCGACGCGGTCGACGACCTGCAGTGGGAGGATTCGTGAACACGTTCCTGCTCCCCGACCTCGGCGAGGGCCTGACCGAGGCGGAGATCGTGCGCTGGCTGGTGAAGGTCGGTGACGTGGTTGCCGTCGACACCCCGATCGCGGAGGTCGAGACGGCGAAGTCGATCGTCGAGCTGCCGTCGCCGTACGCCGGGGTCATCGAGGAGTTGCACGGCGAACCCGGCACCACGGTCCCGGTCGGGAAACCGCTTATCACGGTCGGCGACCCGGACGGCGCGGCGTACCGGCAGGAGGAGCGCGCCGGGTCCGGCAATGTCCTGGTCGGCTACGGCACGGTGCACGCCGCGGCGTCCGGCCGGCGGCGGAAACCGCGGGTTTCCGGAACTGCACCGGCTGCGCGGAACGTTCCGGAAAACAAGGTTCCGTTGGTCATTTCCCCGCTGGTACGCCGGTTGGCGCGGGACGCGGAGGTGGATCTTCGCGAGCTGACCGGGTCCGGCGAGGGCGGTCTGATCGTCCGGCGGGATGTCGAGCAGGCGATCGCCGCACGGGTCGCGGCAACGCAGGAGCCGGTCGCCGCACCGAGGCCGGCCGTGTCGGAGCCGGTGGCTCCGCGGACCGGGCTACCGGAGTTGCGGCGGGTTCCGATGAGCGGTTTCCGCAAGGCGGTCGTCGCGACGCTGAGCCGGAGCCGGGCGGAGATTCCCGAGGCGACCACCTGGGTCGACGTGGACGCGACCGCACTGGTCGAGCTCCGGGAATCGTTGCGATCGGCAACGGACCCCGGCCCGGGGCTGCTCGCGCTGATGGCCCGCTTCGTGGTCGCCGGCCTGCTCAAGTACCCGGAGCTGAACGGGTACGTCGACACCGAGCGCGAGGAACTCGTGCAGTACGACGGGGTGAACCTCGGCCTCGCCGCGCAGACGGACCGCGGCCTTGTCGTCCCGGCCGTCGCGGGTGCGCACGCACTGACGACGCGCGGTCTGGATGCGGAGATCCGCCGCCTGACCGAGTCGGCGCGGGACGGGCGGCTGACCCAGCAGGAGCTGACCTGCGGGACGTTCACCCTGAACAACTACGGCAGCTTCGGTGTCGACGGCAGCGCCGCGATCATCAACCACCCGCAGGTCGCGATCCTCGGCGTCGGCCGGATCATCGACCGGCCGTGGGTGGTCGACGGCGAGCTCGCGATCCGCAAGCTCACGCAGTTGTCGCTCGTGTTCGACCACCGCGTCTGCGACGGCGGGACCGCGGCCGCGTTCCTGCGCTTCGTCGCCGACGCCTTCGAGAACCCCGCGTCCGCCTTCGCCGATCTCTAGGAAATCTGCCGCGGCCGCAGTCCGACCAGGATCACCCGCAGCCCGGAGGCGAACCGCGCCTCCGGGCCGGCGTGGCTCTCGCGGTCCAGGTACGCCGTGAGATGTTCCGCGTCGACTCCCATCCGGCCGGCCGATTCGGACGCCCAGCGCGATCCGTTCAGCCCACTGCGCCGTACCACCGAGAGCCAGGCGGCGTCGGTGACGGCCGAGCCGATCAGGTACTGGAAGACGGCCGAGACCGCCGCGACCAGGTGCGTGCCGCGGAAGCCCGCCGACCTGAGGATCGTGTGCAGGCGCTCGGTCAGCCCTTGATAGTTCGGCCCGAGCCCGGCGTGCGAGGCCAGCAGTTGGCACGCCCACGGATGCTCCGACAACGCCTGATAAGCCGCTCGGACAACGCTCGTCACCTGGTCCCGCCAGTCACCCTCGTCCCGCGCTTCGAGCGCGGGCGCGAAGACCTCGTCGACCACGAGCTCGAGCAGGTCGTTCTTGGTGGCGATCCGCCAGTACAACGCCGAGGTCGCGGCGGTGCCGAGCTCGGCCGCCATCATCCGCATCGAGAACGCGTCCAGGCCTTCGCGGTCGAGCAGCTTGATCGCGGTCAGGACGATGTCCTCCCGGCTCAGCGGCGCCCTGGTCGGCGACGGCTCCTCCCGCAGCCAGACCGATCCCAGCACCGTCTTCCGATCCGCTTCGCGCGCCACCCGCCGGAGCATAGCTAATACAGCGTCTCAGGAGCTAAAACAGCGTGTTAGTAGCGAACAGCAACTACTCTCGGTCGAGGCCGGGGACCCTGTGTTCCGAAACGTAAGGAGGGCGGCGAGTCGCGCCGCGGAAACTTGCGCCGTGCGGGCGGTGTCGCCACAATCGCGAGGGTCGACCTCCCGTGGGGGCGGGCCGGTGTCCACCGGAGCGGAGTTCGACCTGCCGGGGGCTCGCAGCTCTGGGTAGATGGCTTTCACCGCCTGGCCGATTCCGGCGCAAGCCGTCGGGGCCGCCGACGATCTGCCGGTCGAGAGACCGGCCCAGACCTAGGGAAGACAGTGAACGACACATCGGTGAATGCGCGGGGGCGCTTCAAGAACTCACGCGTAATCGCGCTACTCGGAAGCGCGGGCGCGCTCGCACTCGCCGTGGGAGGTGTCACCCTCGCAACGGCGCCGTCGGCGTCCGCGGACGAGGTGACCGTGGTCCCGGGCAACCCGAAGTGCGCCGACCTGATCCCCGGCTCCACGGAGATCAAGTTCGACCCGCCGACCCCGGGCGCCAAGGAGGGAGCGGGCGTCACGGTCACGTGGGCGAAGACCGGCGACCTGATCAACTTCACGGCCACCGGCGGTACGGTGCTCGGCGCCATCATCAAGGGTGGCCCGAACGCGAACTTCTACGACTACCGTCCGGGCGGCACCATCGTCGGCGCGGGCCTGCACACCCCGGTCAACCCCAACAATGGCAAGTACTACGGGCTCAGCCACGTGAGCTTCTGCGTCGGACAGGGCACCACGCCGACGCCGACCCCGACGGACACCCCGACCACGACCCCGTCGGAGACGCCGAGCGAGACGCCGAGCGAGACGCCGAGCGAGACGCCTTCGGAGACCCCGAGCGAGACGCCTTCGGAAACCCCGAGCGAAACCCCCTCCGAGACCCCGTCGGAGACGCCGAGCGAAACGCCGTCGGAGACGCCTTCGGAGACCCCCAGCGAGACCCCGTCGGAGACCCCCAGCGAGACGCCTTCCGAGACCCCGAGCGAGACGCCTTCGGAAACCCCCAGCGAGACGCCTTCCGAGACTCCTTCCGAGACGCCGAGCGAGACCCCCTCGGAGACGCCGAGCACGACTCCGTCGGAGAGCCCGTCGGCGACCGGCAGTGCGAGTACGCCGGCCGGCGTGCCGACCGCGATTGACGCCGGTCTGTCGGGTGGCGCGAAGAGCACGTCTGCGCTCTCGAGCACCCAGGGCACCTGGGGTATCGCCCTGCTGTGCCTCGGTGGTGTGCTCCTGATCGCGGGTGCCGCGAAGACCCTGCAGCGTCGGGGTCAGCACTCTGCCTGACGCCATGCCGAAACGTCGCCGTCCAGTCCGCGCACGCTCATCATGGGCGCTCGTGGCCTGGACGGCCGGCGTCGCACTTCTCGTGACCGGCGCATACATACAGTTCAGGCCGAAGGACGACACGAGCCGTCCGCAGGCCGGCGCCGGCACGTCCGCGGTCAGCGGCCCGGGCGGCAAGTCGTCGAGCGGAAGCGCGACCGCGCCGACGCAGAGCACCGGGTCCTTGCCGACGGGCGCGCAGTCCAAGGCTCCGCGGCAGAGCGCGCCGCCCCCGGAGGTCCGCAGTACGGCGCGGCCCCAGCCGGGCGATCCGATCAGGGTCTCCGTGCCGCGACTGGGAGTCTCGGCACGGGTGCTGAGCATCCGGGCCCGCGGTGGCACGCTCGTACCGCCGTCGAATCCTCTGCTCGTCGGCTGGTGGTCCGACGGAGCCAGACCGGGCGCCGCCAAGGGCTCGGCGATCATCACCGGCCACACCGTGCATACCGGCGGTGGCGCGTTCGACGATCTCGACCGCCTGACCGCGGGTGACACGGTCTCGGTGACGACCAGACGCGGCGCGATCAGTTATGTGGTCACGACGGTCACGGTCTACCGCAAGCGAGCCCTCGCGAAGGCGGCGTCCAAGGTCTTCGACCAATCGGTCCCCGGCCGCCTCGTCCTGGTCACCTGCGAGGACTGGGACGGCACGTCGTACCTCAGCAACGCCGTGGTTGTCGCCATCCCCAAGACCTGACCGGGACCGTCGTCAGGCCACGTTGAAGGTGTCGGGGTCGGGCCCGGTGCGTTCGTTGCGGTCCAGCGTGCCGATCGCGGCCAGGTCCTCGTCGGTGAGCGCGAAGTCGAAGACGTTCACGTTCTCGCGGATGCGAGATGGGGTGACCGACTTCGGGATGACGATGTTGCCGAGCTGCAGGTGCCAGCGAAGCACGATCTGCGCCGGTGTGCGCTCGTACTGCTTGGCCAGCGTTTCGATGACCGGCTCCGACAGCAGGCTGCCGCCCTTGGCCAGTGGACTCCACGCCTCGGTGCGGATGCCGAAGTCGCGGCCGTAGGCGCGTACGTCGGCCTGCTGCAGGTACGGGTGCAACTCGACCTGGTTCACCGTCGGTGTGATTCCGGGCAGCCGGTCCAGGTGGTCAGGCCGGAAGTTGGAGACGCCGATCGCGCGGACGCGGCCGTCGGCGTACAGCTTCTCCAGTGCGCGCCAGGTGCCGACGTACAGGTCACGGGCCGGCGTGGGCCAGTGGATGAGGTACAGGTCCAGGTACTCCAGGCCGAGCAGCGAGAGGCTCTGGTCGAACGCCTTCAGCGTCGAGTCGTAGCCCTGGTCGGCGTTCCACAGCTTGGTGGTGATGAACAGGTCGCCGCGGTCGATCCCGGACGCACTGATCGCCTGACCGACACCCGCCTCGTTCTGGTGCGCCGCCGCGGTGTCGATGCTGCGGTACCCGGCCTCGAGCGCGTGCGTCACGGCGGTTGCCGTTTCGTCGTTCGGGACCTGGAAGACGCCGTACCCGAGCTGGGGCATCTCGACGCCGTTGTTGAGCTTCACCGTGGGGATCATCAGTGGCTTCCTTCAAGGGCTAATGCGGAGACCCGGGTGCGGTCGAGCAGGCCCGAGATGAGTGCGACGAGCAGGCCGGTGACGGCCAGCGCGGCGCCGACCCAGTTGGGCGCCGTGTAGCCGAGTCCGTGCTCGATGGTGAGTCCGCCGAGGTAAGCGCCGGCGGCGTTGCCGAGGTTGAACGCAGCGATGTTGGCCGCGGAGGCCAGCGCCGGAGCACCCGTTGCCTTATCCATCACGCGCTTCTGCAGCGGTGCGACAGTGGCGAAGCCGGCAGCCCCGAAGAGGGCGATCGTCACGGCAGACGGGAGCTTGGCGTGCGCAGTGAAGACGAAGACGACCAGTACGGCGGCCAGTAGCGTCAGGATGAGGTACAGACTCGGCATCAGCGACCGGTCCGCTGCCTTACCTCCCAGCAGGTTGCCGACGACGAGCCCTCCGCCGAACAGCACCAGCAGCCAGGTCACAGCTCCGGAAGAGAAGCCCGCGACCTCGGTCATCATCGGTGCGATGTAGGTGAACGACGCGAACACGCCGGCGAACCCCAGTGCGGTCATGGCCAGTGCCAGCCACACCTGCAGGCTCTTGAACACGGCCAGCTCGCTACGCAGCCCCGGACCTTCCGCTGTGTCCTGCCGCGGCACCAGGAACACAATGCCGAGCAGTCCGATCACCCCGAGCGCAGTCACGGCCCAGAACGTCGACCGCCACCCGAACTGCTGACCAAGAGCGGTCCCGCCCGGCACGCCGAGCACGTTGGCCACTGTCAGCCCGGTGAACATCAGGGCGATCGCACTTGCCTGCTTCGCCTTCGGGACCAGCGACGCCGCGACCACCGAGCCGACGCCGAAGAACGCGCCGTGTGACAGCGCCGCCACGATCCGGCCGGTCATCAGGACGCCGTACGACGGGGCGAGCGCGGACAGCAGGTTTCCGGCGATGAAGACGCCCATCAGCGAGATCAGCACGGTCTTGCGGGAGACCTTGGAGCCGATCGCGGTGAGCAGCGGGGCGCCGACCACGACGCCGAGCGCGTAGCCGGAGATGAGCAGTCCGGCGGACGGGATGCTGACGCCGAAGTCGGTGGCGACCTCGGGCAGCAGCCCCATGATGACGAACTCGGTCGTCCCGATCCCGAAGGCGCCGATGGCGAGCGCGAGCAAGGCCGCGGGCATGGGTTCTTCTCTCCCTCATATGTAGTCTTATGACTGTTACCGGCGTGCGCGATAGTTGCACACGCGGGCTATTGCACAAGCGCTATGATTGCGCATGCAAGAACGAAGTTCAAGTGGAGGTTGTCGTGGGACTACCGGATGACGCCGCGGAGGCGCGGGCGCAGGGGTGGCGGACCCTGGCGGCGCTGCACGCCCGGATCGAGGACGAGCTGGAGCGCGCGCTGCAGAAGCAGCACGGGCTGTCGGTGAGTGAATACAGCGTGCTGGACGTGCTGGCGCGGCAGGACGACTACCACCTGCGCATGAACCAGCTGTCGAACGCCGTGGTGCTGAGTCAGTCCGCAACAACCCGGCTGGTGAACCGGTTGGAGGACCGCAAGCTCCTGCAGCGCTACCTGTGCCCGACCGACCGCCGTGGCATCTACACCGAGGTCACCAAGGCCGGCCGCGACCTGCTGGACCAGGCCCAGCCCACCCATGACGCCGTCCTGACGTCGGCGCTGCAGCAGGCCTCCGAGCTACCCGAGCTCTCCCCGCTGGTCGAGGCGCTGGGGAAGCTCCCGCTGACGGTGTGACATGGCTCGCCGCTACGACAACCGCAAGCTGTACGTGCTGCTGATGGGCAGCTGCCTGACGCTGATCATCCTGGCCTGGTTCGTGGTGCGGCTGTTCTCGATCCCGGTGGCGATCGGGATGAGCGCGGTCGCCGCCGTCCTGCCCCCGACCGCCGCGATCATCGCGAACTCGGGTCACGACAAACGCTGACGGGTATCCGCCGGGGTCGGGTCGAGGTAGAGGTGCCGCACCATTGGGAACGCGTCGCGGACCTTCTTGTCGATCCGTTCCGCGAGCTGCTCGACGGCAGCCCCGGTGGTCTCGGAATCGTCCAGGTCGACGGTCGCGACCACCAGCACCTGCTCCGGCGCCAGCCGCAGGCTGAGCAGCTCGGGCACCTCGTCGATCCCGGGCTCGCCCGCGATGATCGCCCGGATCTCGCGCTGGGTGTCGGTCGGCAGCGCACGCCCGATCAGCATCGCCTTGTTGTCGCGACCGAGGACGAACGCGACGACGATCAGCAGCAGCCCGATCGCGATCGACGCGGCGCCGTCCCAGAGATGCTCGCCGGTGACGACCGCCAGCGTCACCCCGATCGCGGCGATCAGTAGGCCGACCAGCGCGGCAGAGTCCTCGAGTGCCACGGTCTTGACCGCGGGCTCGGCAGCACGGAGCTGGTGCAGCAGCGGTACGCCGGCCGCCCGCGCCTCCTGCCGGAGCTGGAGCATCGCACGCAGCCAGGAAGCGCCCTCGAACACGAACGAGATCCCGAGCACCGGATAGATGACCGCGAGCGCGGCGATCGGCTCGGGCGCGAGGATCGACCGCAGCCCCTCGGTGATCGAGAAGCCGGCGCCGAGCACCAGGATGCCGACTGCGGCGAGGAGCGCCCAGAAGTACCGCTCCATCCCGTAGCCGAAGGGATGGCGCGCGTCGGCGGGCTTGCGGCTGCGGTGCAGCGCGGTCAGCAGGAACACCTGGTTCAGCGTGTCGGCGACGGAGTGCGCCGCCTCGGCGAGCAGTGCGGTGGATCCCGAGAGCAGGCCGGCGACGATCTTCGCGATCGCGATCGCGAGATTCGCCGTACCGGCCAGGAGGACTGTCGCGTCCGACTCTTCGTCAGGCATCACCTTCGCGTGCCCGCAGCCCGGCCGATCGAAACAGCACGTCGACGAACGCGGCCGCGAGCGGATCCGGTTCGCTGCGGGTGTACGCCGTCAGCGTGCGGCGTACGGCGGGCTCCAGGTGCAGCACGCGACCGTCGAAGTCCTTCGGGAGGATGTTGTCCGGAACGAGGGCGGGGCCCAGGCCGGCCGCGGCCAGCGCGGGCGCGGCAGCGGTCTGCTCGGTGCGTACGGCGATGCGCGGCTCGAAACCGGCCTGTGCGCAGACTTTGTCGAGCACGTCCGCGAGGCCGTGCCCCGGTGCGTAGTGGACCCAGGCGCGGTCGGCCAGGTCGTGCAGCTTGACGGTGTCGCTGGACGCGACGGGATCGTCGGCGGCCACCACGACGACGAGTTCCTCGGTGCCGAGGACGCGGGTGACACCTGGCCAGTCCGCCGGTTCGGGGCCGACGGCGAGGTCGGCCTGGCCGGAGTGCATCGCGTCGACGAGCTCGTCGGTATGGCGGTGCTCGAACAGGCGGATGCCGACGTTCGGACGGGTCTGCCGCCAGGCTCGGAGCGCGGCCGGCAGCACGCCGAGCGTGATCGAGTAGAGCGTCGCGATCTGCAGTTCGCCGACCTCGAGTCCGGCGGCCTGCCGCGCAGCGCAGCGCGCCCGCTCCGCGTCGGCCAGGGTCGCGCGGGCGTGCGGAAGCATCGCGCGCCCGGTCGGGGTCAGACGGATGCTGCGGGGTAGCCGCTCCAGTAACGGTCCGCCGGCGGAGCGCTCGAGGGTGCGGATCTGGTGGGAGAGCGCGGGCTGGGTGACGTGCAGCAGCTCGGCGGCCTTCGTGAACGAGCCCTGATCGACCACGGTGACGAGGTACTCGAGCTGCCGGAGCGTTGCCATGTCTTCAGCTTATGGGTTCAGTGAAAACTATGCCTTGGATTTATCCGCGCAGGTCAGCAAGGCTGTTCGGTATGGAGAACGTCGCGTTGGTGGTGGGTGCCCGGGGAGTCATCGGGACGAATCTGGTCGAGCATCTGGCGTCGCTGCCCGAGTGGCGGGTGATCGGGCTGTCGCGCCGCGGCGGCATCGACGTACCCGGCCGGGTACGGCACGTCGCCGTCGACCTGCTGGACCCGGACGACACCCGGGACAAGCTGTCCGGGCTGACCGACGTGACGCACGTCTTCTACGTCGCGTACCAGGACCGCCCGACCTGGGCGGAGCTCGTGGCGCCGAACCTCGCGATGCTGGTGAACGTCGTCGACGCGATCGAACCGGTCGCGCGTCAGTTGCAGCACGTCAGCCTGATGCAGGGCTACAAGGTGTACGGCGCGCATCTCGGGCCGTTCAAGACGCCGGCGCGGGAGGACGACCCGCCGCACCTACCGCCGGAGTTCAACGTCGACCAGCAGCGCTTCCTCGAGGAACGCCAGCAGGGCAAGGCGTGGACCTGGTCGGCGCTGCGGCCGTCCGTGGTGGGCGGATCCGCGCTCGGCAATCCGATGAACCTCGCGGTCGCGATCGCCGTGTACGCGTCGCTGTCCAAAGAACTCGGCGTACCGCTGCGGTTCCCGGGCAAGCCCGGCGCGTACCACTCGTTGCTGGAGCTGACCGACGCCGGATTGTTGGCCAAGGCAACGGTCTGGGCCGCGACCGCGCCGGCCGCGGCGAATCAGGCGTTCAACATCACGAACGGCGACCTGTTCCGCTGGAGCGAGCTGTGGCCCAAGCTCGGCGCGTGGTTCGGGCTCGAGGTCGCGCCGCCGCTGCAGCTGTCCCTGCAGGACGTGATGGCGGACAAGGAGCCGGCCTGGAAACAGCTGCAGGCCGCCCACGGGCTGGAGGCCACGTCGTTCGCCGAGGTGTCGTCCTGGCCGTTCGCCGACTTCGTGTTCGGCTGGGACTACGACTTCTTCGCCGACGCGTCGAAGTCGCGGCGGGCCGGGTTCCACGAGTACGTCGACACCGAGCAGATGTTCTACGGCATCTTCGCGGACCTGCGGCGGCGCCGGATCATTCCGTGACGGTTCCCGGCCCGGCTCCTGGTGGCGCGACGGATCCGCGGTTGCCGCCGGATGTGGCATGCTCCGGGCTGTGACGGCGATGGGTGCGGGAAAGCTGCTCGGGACGAACCTGCGGGCACGGCGGGACGAGCAAGGCATCTCGCTGTCCGAACTCGCCCGGCGGTCCGGGATCGCGAAAGGTACGTTGTCGCAACTGGAGTCCGGGGCCGGCAACCCGACGATCGAGACAGTGTTCAGTTTGTCGAACGCTCTCGGTGTGCCGGTCTCGGCCCTGCTGGCCGACTCACCAGCCTCCGACGTGGTGCTCGTGCGGTCCGCGGACGTCGACGTCCTGTCCGGCGACGCGATCGACCTGCGGATGCTGCGGCGGCTGGAGCACCCCGGCGGGCTGTTCGAGATCTACAACCAGGAGATCCGGCCGGACGCGGTCCAGCACTCCGACGGGCACCCGGGGACCGAGCATCACATCGTCCTGACGGGATGCTTACGTATCAATGCTCACGGGCAGAGCGCGGACCTGGGGCCGGGCGACTACCTGGCGTTCCGGGCCGCCGGGCCGCACTCGTACGAGGCGGTGGACGGGCCGGTGCGGTCGGTGCTGCTGCTCGAGTACCCGCCGGACGTGTACCCGACGGCGGCCGGCGGACCGCATCTGCCGGTCTAGTTGCCGGCTGGGTTCCGGGAAAGGTCCGGGAGAGGTCCGGTTGGGTGCATTGACCGGTCGACGGAGGCGCGCGTAGTCTCGGTATCGTTCATTTTAGCGAACGCCTGCCGAGGAGGTCCGTCATGCACCGGTCCGCGACACCCGATGTGGTGGTGGTCGGCGCGGGCATGGTCGGGGCGGCGTGCGCGGAGGCGTTGTCGGCGGCCGGGGTGCGGGTCCTGGTCATCGACCGCGACGGTCCCGCGGCCGGGACGACGGCCTCCGGTGAGGGCAACGTGCTGGTGTCGGACAAGGAGCCGGGGCCGGAGTTGGAGCTCGCCGTCGCGTCACGCGCAGAGTGGGACGTGGTCCGCGCGCGGCTGCTCGAGCGGGTCGCCGACGTGGAGTGGGAGGCGAAGGGCGGCGTCGTGGTGGCGACCGGAGACCCGGAGCCGCTGACCGCGTTCGCGGCGAAGCAGCGTGAGGCCGGGGTCGCCGCGCGGGTGATCACGCCCGCGGAGGTCTTCGAGCTCGAGCCGCTGATCACGCCGCGGGTCACCGTCGGTGTGCACTATCCGGACGACGCCCAGGTGCAGCCGGTGCTGGCGGCGACGGCGTTACTGGCAACGGTTCGCGAGCGCGGCGGCGAGGTCAGATCGGGGGTCACCGCGCTCGGGATCCGGCAGTCCCGAGGCCGGGTCGTCGGCGTCGACACGTCCGACGGCGACATCGCCTGCGGTGCGGTGCTCAACGCGTGCGGGCCGTGGGCCGGTGCGTTCGCCGCCGCGGCCGGTGCGCCGATCGAGGTGCTGCCGCGGCGCGGGATGATCCTCGTGACGGCGCCGCTGCCAGACTGCGTGCGCCACAAGGTGTATGACGCGGATTACGTCGGCGCGGTTGGCAGCGGCGACGCCGAGCTGCAGACCTCCACCGTGGTCGAGTCGACGCGAGCCGGCACCGTGCTGATCGGGTCGAGCCGCGAGCGGATCGGCTTCGACGACGCGATCCGGGTGCTGGTGCTGCGGGAGCTCGCGCGCAAGGCGATGGGCCTGTTCCCGTTCCTCGGCGACGTCCCGGTGATGCGGACGTACGGCGGCTTCCGGCCGTATGCTCCGGATCACCTGCCGGTCATCGGCCCCGACCCCCGCGTCCACGGCCTGTGGCACGCAACCGGCCACGAGGGCGCCGGCATCGGCCTCGCCCCCGCCACCGGCCGCCTCGTCACCGAACAGTTCCTCGGCCTGGCCCCCCACCTCGACCCGTCCCCGTTCCGCGTCGACCGCCCGGCGGTGATCGCCGCATGACCATGATCAAGCCGAGCCCGCGCTACGACGGTGCGCGCGGCACCGTCCGGCCTTCACTCGCTCCGCCGCAGCTCCACCGCAGCCCACCCGGAGCCGACCGCAAGCCCTCCTCACTCCGTCGCGTCGGTGCGTCATGACCGCCTACCTGCGCCCACAATCCGGCGACCCGGCCGAGATCGGCCCGCCGCCGACGCTGGACGTCACCATCGACGGCAAGCCGGTCGAGGCGCGCGCCGGTCAAACGGTCGCCGCCGTACTCCTCGCCAACGGCCAGGACACCTGGCGAACCACCCGCCTCCACGACCGCCCCCGAGGAATCTTCTGCGGAATCGGCGCCTGCCAAGACTGCCTGATCACCATCAACGGCCTCCCCGACATCCGAGCCTGCCAACGCACAGTCGCCCCCGGCGACACCATCACCACCCAACAAGGCGCAGCCCTCCCCGCCACAACACTCACGGGTACGGCGGCCTCGGGTACGGCGCCTTCGGGCGCACCGGCTTCGAGCACAACGCCATCCGACGCGACACCTTCCGGCACCGCGGCTTCGGGTACCGCGCCTTCGGGGGTGGTGGGTTCTGGTGGTGGTGGTGTGGTCCGGGTGGCTGAGGTTGTGGTGGTGGGAGCGGGGCCGGCTGGGATCGCGGCTGCGCTTGCGGCGGGGGATGCCGGGGCTGAGGTGTTGCTGGTCGACAGCGGGCGAGCCGTCGGCGGACAGTACAACCGGCAGCTCCCAGCCGAGTTCGCAGCGCAGCGACCGGATCGCCTGCAGCACGAATGGAAGGGGTTCGCGCGCCAGCGGGACAGGCTGCAGGGACATCCACGGATCACCTACCTTCCGGAGACTTCGGTATGGGCGGTGGAAGGTCTCCGACTCTGGGCGCAGACCGGACCGGCAGACGCGAGCGGCCGACAGCCGTTCCCCATCGACGCCAAGTCCGTCGTGCTGGCAGCCGGCGCCTTCGATCGTGTACTGCCCTTCCCCGGCTGGGATCTACCGGGCGTATACACAGCCGGCGCCGCCCAAGCCCTAGCCAAGGGCCAGCGGATCGCCGTCGGCCGTCGCGTCCTGGTCGCCGGCACAGGTCCATTCCTGCTGCCGGTCGCCGAGTCCTTGATCGGCGTCGGTGCCCACGTCGTCGAGCTCCTCGAAGCCAACACGCTGACGACGGTCCGCAAGGGCTGGTCCACCGACCCGTTGGTTGCCCGCAGCAAGCTTCGCGAGGCCGTCGGGTACGGCGCCCTGCTCGCCCGTCACCGGATCCCGCCCCGCCACGGCTGGACGGTGATCGCCGCCCACGGCACGAACCACGTCGACTCCGCGACGATCGCCCGCCTCAGTAGCGATTGGCGCCCGATCCGCGGCACCGAACGCCGCATCGACGTCGACGCGATCTGCGTAGGCTTCGGCTTCACCGCGAACCTCGAGCTGGCGGTCTCAGCCGGCTGCACCATCACCACCGGCCCCGATGGCGGCCCAGCCGTAGCCGTCGACGCCAGTCAGCAAACGAGCACCCCTGGCGTCTTCGCAGCCGGCGAACTCACCGGCATTGGCGGCGCCGCCCTCTCCACCGCAGAAGGCACCCTCGCCGGCACCGCAGCGGCCCACTACACCCAAACCATCACCACCCCACCCTCCGCCACCGAGGCGTCCGCGGCGGCTGTGGCTGCTGTTGTGAAGGGGCGGCGGTTCGCGGCTGCCCTGGCCAAGGCTTATCCCGTGCGGGACGGCTGGAAGAGCTGGAGTGACGCGGGCACGCTCGTCTGCCGGTGTGAGGAAGTGACCCGGGGACAGCTCGAGACCGCCGCCGACGAGCGGGGGCTCGACGACGGGCGGGCGATGAAGCTGAGCAGTCGCGCGGGGCTCGGGATGTGTCAGGGGCGGGTGTGCTCGCGCACCGTCGCCGCCTTGCTGGCCAAGCCGGGCGACGCACCGCAACCAAGCATGAGAAGACCGATCGCCGTACCAGTGAGGCTGCGGGATCTGGCGGCGGCCGAGGTCGCGCCATCACCGGAAACCAGGGAGGAACCATGAGCGAGAAGTTGGACGGCGTGATCGTCGCGACTGCGTTGCCGTACGCCGAGGACGCGTCGGCGCCGGCGGGGCTGCGCCCCGACCTCGACAAGTACGCCGAGCACTGCCGCTGGCTGGTCGACAACGGCTGCCGCGGCGTCGGGCCGAACGGGTCGCTCGGTGAGTACTCGTCGCTTACCGACGACGAGCGCCGGGCCGTGGCGAAGACCGCGATCGAGGCTGTCGGCAACGACGGTCTCGTGGTCGTCGGCGTCCACGGCGTCGGTTCGCACCAGGCCCGCGCCTGGGCGGAGAAGGCGGCCGAGGACGGTGCGGACGGCGTGCTCTGTCTGCCGCCGACCATGTACCGCGCGAACCGCGGCGAGGTGATCGCGCACTTCACCGAGGTCGCGAAGGCCGGACTGCCAGTGATGGTCTACAACAACCCGCTGGACACCAAGGTCGACCTGACGCCGGACCTGCTGGCCGAGATCGCGCAGATCGAGAACATCGTCGCGGTCAAGGAGTTCTCCGGTGACGTCCGGCGGATCCTCGAGATCCGCGAGCTGGCCCCCGACCTGGCTGTGATCGCCGGTGCCGACGACCTCACCCTCGAGGCGCTGCTGATGGGCGCGACCGGCTGGTTCGCCGGTTTCCCGAACGTGTTCCCGAAGGAATCGGTCCGGTTGTTCGAGCTCGCCACGCAAGGCAAGCTGGAGGAGGCCCGCGCGTTGTACGAGCCGCTGGTCGCGGCGTTCCGGTGGGATTCGCGCACCGAGTTCGTCCAGGCGATCAAGTACGGCATGGACTACGTCGGGCGGTTCGGCGGTCCGTGCCGGCCGCCGCGCGGACCGCTCGTCCCCGAGCACATCGCGCAACTGGAGCAGGACATGAAGAAAGCAGTGGAGTCACTCGTATGAGGTCCGTCCGGACGATCACCGCCATCGACTCGCACACCGAGGGCATGCCGACCCGCGTCGTCACCGGCGGGGTCGGCGTGGTGCCGGGCGCGACGATGGCGGAGCGCCGCGAGTACTTCATCAAGCACCTCGACGACCTACGGCTGTTCCTGATGAACGAGCCGCGAGGTCACGCTGCGATGAGCGGGGCGATCCTGCAGCCGCCGACGCGGTCCGACGCGGACTGGGGCGTGCTGTACATCGAGGTCTCCGGCCTGCTCCCGATGTGCGGTCACGGGACGATCGGCGTGGCCACGGTGCTGGTCGAGTCCGGCATGGTCGAGGTGACCGAACCGGTGACGAAGGTCCGGCTGGACACGCCGGCCGGGCTGGTCGTCGTCGACGTTGCCGTGAGCAACGGCCGCGCCGAGCACGTGACGTTGCGCAACGTCGCGTCGTACGCGCATGCCCTCGACGCCTCGGTGGACGTGCCCGGGCTGGGCAAGGTCACGTACGACCTGGCGTACGGCGGGAACTTCTACGCGATCCTGCCGATCGAGCAGCTCGGCATCCCGTTCGATCGCGCGGAGAAGGACCGCATCCTGAAGGCCGGGCTGGACATCATGGACGCGATCAACGCCACCGACCGTCCGGTGCATCCGCTCGACCCCGGCATCAACGGGTGCAAGCACGTGCAGTTCACCGCGCCGGGTCTCGCCGGCGCCGACTCGCGGAACGCGATGGCGATCCACCCGGGCTGGTTCGACCGTTCGCCGTGCGGGACGGGGACCTCGGCGCGGATGGCCCAGCTCCACGCCCGCGGTGAGCTCGCCCTGGACACCGACTTCGTCAACGAGTCCTTTATCGGTACCCGCTTCACCGGCCGCCTGGTCGAGGAAACCACGGTCGGTCCGTACCCGGCCGTGGTCCCCACAGTCACCGGCCGAGCCTGGATCACCGGCACCGCCAACTACCTCCTCGACCCGGACGACCCCTTCCCCACCGGCTTCGTGCTGTAGTCGCGGTCGAAGGTGCGGCCGCCGCTGTCAGTCCTCAGGGCGATAGTGGCGGACGTGGCCCAGTGCCATGTCGAGTGCCAGCTCCAGCGGTTGGACATCATGCGTGGCCTGGGACAGCAGCAGGCCGCCTTGTAGCGCGGCCATCACCGTGGTCGCGAGCGATTGCGGGTCGGCGTCCTGGGACAGCTCGCCGTCGGCGCGCATCGCACGGAACCCGTCGAGCAGGTACTCCTCCCACTCGGCGAAGCACGCCGCGAGCACTCGACGGGCCGACTCCGATCGGTCAGCGAGTTCGCTCGACAGCGAGCCCAGCGGGCAGCCGCCCACTCCGCCGGTGGCGCGAGTGCTCTCGACGACGTGATCGCGCCACCGCTGCAGACCGTCCCACGACCGCGCTGCACGCAACTCTGTTCCCTGCCCGGCGATGATCTTGGCGAGCTGGTTGCGGATGACCTCCAGGATGAGCGCGTCCTTGTCGGCGAAGTAGTGGTACAGCTGCGACTTGCTGGTGCCGGTCGCCGCCATGATGTCGTCGAGACTGGTGCCCGCCACGCCTTGGTCGTACACGAGGTCCGTCGCGCCCGCGATGATCCGCGCGCGCGTCAGCGAGCCTCGCGCGGTCAGGCGCGCCGTACCCCGGTGGATCTTCGTCGCCATGACCGCAGCGTACGACCAATTGGACTTGATAGTCCAATTCTGTGCCATGAACATGGACCAGTCAGTCCAATTTCGGGCATCAGAGAGGAATACCGTGTCTCGTCTGCACAATGGCCAGCACTTCCCGTCCCTGTCGCTCCCCGCCGTCGGCGGTGGAACCGTCTCCCTGCCGGACGATCTCGCCGGCTCGTTCGGCGTCGTCCTGATCTACCGCGGCTCGTGGTGCCCGTACTGCAATGCGCAGCTCGCCGCGTTCTCACGTGCGTCCGAGACGCTCGCGGAGCTGAACGCCAAGGTTGTCGCGTTGTCGGTGGACGACGGGTCGACCAGCGCCGCCCTGGTCGAGAAGCACAAGTTGACGTTCCCGGTGGCACACAGCGCGGACCCCGACACGGTGTCGAAGGCGACGGGTGCGTACGTCAGCGCCGATCACCGCTACCTGCAGTCGTCCGGCTTCGTCCTCGATCCCCAGGGGAACCTCATCACGGCCGTGTATTCGAGCGAGGCCATCGGTCGCCTGGTCGCGGACGATGTCATCGGCTTCCTCCGCTATCTGAAGGCCCACGAGGGCTGAGATGACGACCAAAGAGCAACGCCGTGCCCTCGGTCTCGTGGCTTTGGCAGCAGTACTGGCCAACGCCTCGTGGTTCAGTGCGACCGCGATCGTGCCGGCGCTCGAGGACCAGTGGCACCTGACCGCAGACGGCGCCGCCTGGCTGGTGGTCGTCGTTCAGATCGGTTTCGTGACCGGCAGCGTGGGCGCGGCGATGCTCAACCTTCCCGACCGCTTGCAGCCGCGTTGGCTGATCGCCGGTTCGTCGGTTGCCGCCGGACTGTGCAACCTGGCATTGCTGCTGACACATGGGCTGGCTCTCGCCCTGCCGATCCGTCTGCTGGTCGGCATCGCGCTGGCAGGGGTCTATGCCCCTGCCGTGCGGCTGGTCGCTACCCACTTCGAGCGCGGGCGTGGCGTGGCGACCGGTGTGGTTGTCGGCGGGCTCACCCTGGGGTCGGGGACTCCGCACCTGGTGCGGGGCCTTGGTTACGTTCCCTGGCAGGTGACGATCGCCGTCACCTCCGTTCTCGCCGGCCTGGCCGCAGTAGCGGTCTCGACGGTGCGCTCCGGGCCGGCGGCCGTATCGTCCCCTCCGCTCGATGTCGGCGCCGCGGTCCGGGCTCTCGCCAGTGAGCGACCGCTGCGGCTGGCCACGATGGGTTATCTCGGGCACATGTGGGAGCTCTATGCCTTGTGGAGCTGGCTGGCCGCGTTCTTCGTTGCCGCAAGGGCGGATTCACGACCTGGTCCTGCTCAGACCGGAGTCGTGACGTTCCTTGCGATCGGGGTGGCAGGGCTGCTCGGAGCTGTGGTGGCGGGACGGCTCGCCGACCGACTGGGGCGCACCACGATCACCAGCGCGGCGATGCTTCTCAGCGCCGCGTGCTGCCTCGCGAGCCCACTGATCTACGGCGCGGCGCTACCGGTGCTCGTGGTGGTTCTGCTCATCTGGGGTGCGGCTGTGATCGCCGACTCCGCACAGTTCTCTGCAGCCGTGACGGAGCTGGCTGAGCCGCGTTACGCGGGTTCGGTGCTCGCGCTGCAGCTCGCCCTCGGCTTCACGCTCACCATCGTGAGCATCCGGCTCGTGCCCCTCGCCGTCAGCCTTGCCGGCTGGCGTTATGCGTTGCTGCCACTGGCGATCGGGCCGCTGCTCGGAACGGTTGCCATGCTGCGATTGCGTCGGCTGCCGGCGGCGCTGGCTCTCGCCAACGGACGACGCTGACTGGGTGCAGGCGTTACCGGTGGAGTTGGGACTGCCAGTTGGTGGGGACCTTGCCGCCAGGGACCGGCTGGTTTTCGGGGCGGGCGGCCGGTGGGGCGAGGTCTGGGCCGTCGTAGTACTGGGACTCGCCGTAGTGCCAGAACCAGTCCTCGCCGGGCTCGAAGCTGCGGACGATCGGGTGGCCGCTCTCGGCGGCGTGGGCGGAAGCGTGCTGGGCGGGGGAGGAGTCGCAGCAGCCGATGTGACCGCACTGCGCGCACCGGCGGAGGTGGAACCACCAGCCGCCGGCCTGCAGACACTCGACGCATCCGGTGCCGCTCGGGGGAACTGTGCTGTCGATGCCTGGCGTTCCAGAACTGTCCGTCATACCGGACATCCTCACCTGTCCCCGGCTCCCGGACAAGCAACGTCCGCGGTCACTCGGGCCAGGACGAGTTCTTGATGACGTCCACGAAATCGCCGCGGTGGAAGCCCGGTACGAAGTGCTCCAGTACGTCGGCCTTCACGTTGCCGAAGGTGGTCGCCGGGCGGTCCTGGATACCTTCGGTGAACGCGGCAAGTATGCGGTTCTTGAAGTCGGGACGCGGGTGCGCGGCGGTCACGGCGTCGCGCTCGGCGTCGGTGACCGCGTCGTACCCGATGCCGAGGACATCGAGTTCGACGCCGCGGGTGACGAGGGCGATCTCGGCGGACAGGTGCCGCGGGATCTCCGGGGTGGTGTGCAGCGCGATGGCCGTCCACACGCGGTCGGCGTCGTCGTCGCTGATGCCGTGCCGCCGCAGGAAGCTCCGGGCCTCGTCGGCGCCGTCGATCTCGAAGCGCTGGTCCGTCCGGCGGTAGCGCTCGGTCAGGCCGAGGTCGTGGAACATCGCGCCGACGTACAGCAGTTCCGGGTCGAACGAGAGACCCTGCGCCCGGCCGCGGAGGGAGCCGAACAGGTACACGCGGCGGGAGTGGTCGAAGAGCAGGGGTGACGCGGCGTCGCGGACGAGGTCGGTCGCTTCGCGGGCGAGGGCGCTGTCGGGGATCTGGATGCCGGCGATGGTTTCGGTCATGCGTTCAGGTTCGCGGTCCGGGGTACGCTGACGCCATGTCCAAATCGCCAGGCGAACCACAGATTCGGACACACCGGGTCGCGTTCGTCGTGTACGACGGGGTGACGCTGCTCGACGTGACCGGGCCGCTGGAAGTCCTCCACCAGGCCAACCTGGTCACGGCCGATCGGTGGGGTGGGCGGGTGCGGTACGAGTCGGTGCTTGTGTCTGCGGGTGGTGGGGAGGTGACTGCTGCCTCAGGTGTGGTGCTGGCGGGAGTGGTCCGTGCCGCAGAGGTGGAAGTGGTCGACACCGTGGTGGTGGCTGGGGCAGATGACCTTGTACGCGGGGTGCCGGACGAGGTTCTTCAGGTGACGGCGATGTTGGCGGACGGGGCCGGGCGGGTGGCGTCGGTGTGCAGTGGGGCGTTTGTGTTGGCGGCGCTCGGGATGCTGGACGGGCGGCGGGCGACGACGCACTGGCGGCATGCGGCGGCGATGGCGCGCCAGTATCCGAAGGTGGAGGTGCTGCCGGACGCGCTGCACGTCAGCGACGGGCGGTACCTGACCTCGGCGGGGATCAGCGCCGGCATCGACCTCACACTCGCCCTGGTCGAAGCAGACCACGGCTCCGAGACGGCCCGAGCCGTGGCGCGTGAACTCGTCGTCTTCATGCAACGCCCCGGTGGTCAGTCGCAGTTCTCGACCGCGATGGCGACCCCGCCGCCGCGCACCGATCTGCTGCGGGCGATCACCGACACCGTCGTCGCGGACCCAGCTGCTGACCACAGCCTGCCGAACCTGGCCGCCGCGGCCGCGGTCAGTCCGAGGCATCTGACCCGGTTGTTCCAGAGCGAGTTCAACACGACGCCCGGCCGGTGGGTCGAGCGTGTACGGCTGGACCGGGCGCAACAGCTCCTGCTCGACGGGCACAGCATCACCACGGCGGCACGCCTCAGCGGGCTCGGCAGCGACGAGACGTTGCGCCGGGCGTTCGCACGCCATCTCGGTACGACGCCGACGGAGTACCGCCGCCGCTTCCAGGCCGCACAATCCGACGAGGAAGAGGACAGAACCCGTCCGCTACTGTCGTCAGACTCGAGGTATGAACAGGCCAAACGGTAAGTCGACGATCACCCCCTACATCGTGGCGAAGGGTGCGGACGCCTTCCTCGAGTTCGTGGAGCGCACCTTCGAGGTCAAGACGAGCGGACGGTTCCCGAACCAGGACGGCACGGTCGGCCACGCCGAGATCACCGTCGGCGAATCGGTGCTGATGACCTTCGACGCGGCGGCCGACTGGCCGGACACCCCGAGCTTCCTGAGCGTGTACGTCGACGATGTCGAGCGCACCTATCAGCGGGCCCTCGACGCCGGCGCCACCGTGGTCACCGAGCTGATGTACTCCGGCATCACCGGCGACCGCGGCGGCCGGGTGAAGGACCCGATCGGCAACATCTGGTGGCTCCAGACCCACGTCGAGGACGTCCCCGAGAGCAAGGCCCGCGAGCTCTTCGCGGACCCCGACGAACTCGCCGTCATGCGCATCGCCCAGGACACCTTCGCCGCCGAGATGAACAGCCGCGTCAAGAACTGAGCAACTGCAAGACGGCCGGCGAGTTCAGCTGGACGGCGGGCCGTAGCCGCCGCCTCCTGGGGTCTCGATGACGAAGATGTCGCCGGTGGACAACTGAACGGAGTCGCAGCCGTCCATCTCGGTCACGGTGCCGTCCGTGCGTTCGATCCACTGGTGGCCGAGGCTCCCCGGGTGGCCGCCGGCCATTCCGTACGGCGGTACGCGGCGGTGGCTGGCGAGTGTGGTCACGGTCATCGGCTCCAGGAAGCGGAGCATGCGGCGGCCGCCGTCACCGCCGCGCCACCGGCCGTCGCCGCCGCTGCCCTCGCGGATCTCGAAGCTCTCCAGCCGTACCGGATACCGCCACTCCAGCACCTCGGGATCGGTGAGCCGTGAGTTCGTCATGTGGGTCTGCACCACGTCGGCGCCGTCGAAGCCTTCGCCGGCGCCGGAGCCACTGGCCACCGTCTCGTAGTACTGGTAGCGCTCGTTGCCGAACGTTACGTTGTTCATCGTCCCGGACCCCTCCGCCTGGACACCGAGTGCGGCATACAACGCGCCGGTGACCGCCTGCGAGACCTCGACGTTGCCGGCGGCAACCGCCGCGGGGTACTCCGGCGACAGCATCGAGCCCGGTGGGATGATCACCCGCAGCGGCTCCAGGCAGCCCGAATTCAAGGGGATCTCGTCGTCGACCAGCGTGCGGAACACATACAGCACGGCAGCCATCACGACCGACGACGGCGCGTTGCCGTTGTTCGGTTGCTGTGCGGAGGTGCCGGTGAAGTCGATCTCGGCGGTGCGCGCGCCGGCATCCACGCGGACCGACACCTCGATCCGCGCGCCCGAGTCGAGCTCGTAGCTGTACCGGCCGTCGCGGAGCGTCGGAATGACCCGCTGGACCGCTTCGGTGGCGTTGCGGCGGACGTGTTCCATGTACGCCGACACGACGTCGAGTCCGAAGTGGTCGACCATTGCGAGGAGCTCTTCGACGCCTTTCTCGTTGGCCGCGACCTGAGCGCGCAGATCGGCGATGTTCGTTGTGGGATTGCGTGACGGGTACGCCGCGGAGCCGAGCAGCTCGATGGTTTCGGGCTCTCGCAGTACACCGCCGGAGACGAGCAGCCAGTTGTCGATCAGCACCCCTTCCTCGTCGATGTGCGTGCTGTCCGCGGGCATCGATCCCGGTGTGATCCCGCCGATCTCCGCATGATGGCCGCGGGAGGCGACGTAGAACAGGATCTCCCGTCCGGCCCGGTCGAAGACCGGGGTCACCACCGTGACGTCGGGAAGGTGGGTGCCGCCGCGGTACGGGTTGTTGAGCACGTAGGTGTCGCCCGGCGCCATCTGTCCGGCGTTGCCGGCAATGACCATCCTGATGCTTTCGCCCATCGAACCGAGATGGACGGGGATGTGCGGGGCGTTCGCGATCAAGTTGCCCTCGGCATCGAACAGTGCGCAGGAGAAGTCCAGCCGCTCCTTGATGTTCACCGACTGCGAGGTGCTCTGCAGCCGCACACCCATCTGCTCGGCGATCGACATGAACAGGTTGTTGAAGATCTCCAGCATCACGGGGTCGGCCTCGGTCCCGATCGCTCGCTGGACAGGCCGGGCGGTCACCCGGCTCAACAGCAGGTGGCCGAGGTCGTTCACTTCGGCACGCCAGCCTGGCTCGACCACGGTCGTCGCGTTGTCCTCGGCGATGATGGCCGGCCCGTCCACGGCGTCGCCGGGAACGATTTCGGCGCGTCGGTAGAGGTCCACGTCCGTCCATGAGCCGGCCGAGAACATCGGCACGCTCGCTACCGCCTGCAGGGCGCTGTCCTCGCGGGTCCGCTGGTCCCAGGTCGCCGCACTGTCTCCGGCCGCGCCCAGCAGTTCGAGTGACACCGCTTCGACGACAATCTGCTTGCCGGGCATCAAGAACGAGAACCGTCGGCGATAGGCGGCCTCGAACTCCGTCACCATCGCATGCACGTCGCCGGTCGACACGGCCACCGCCGTGTCGGTGCCGTCGTAGCGCAGCAAGGCCCGGCGGATCGCGGTGATCCGTTCGGCCGGGACGCCTTCGCGCTCGAGCTCGGCGGCGGCGTCGGCCTGGAGTTCGTCGAGGACCTTCGAGAGCTCCGGGAGTACGGCGTCGTTCAGGGGCGCCTCGACCGCCCGCTCGCGGAGGGCCGCGACGTCGGCGAGCCCCATGCCGTAGGCCGACAGAACCCCGGCGAGCGGGTGGATCAGTACTTCGGTCATGCCCAGCGCATCGGCGACGGCGCACGCGTGCTGGCCGCCCGCGCCGCCGAACGTCGCCAGCACGTACCGGGTGACGTCGTACCCGCGCTGGACCGAGATCTTCTTGATCGCGTTCGCCATGTTCGCGACCGCGATGTCGGCGAACCCGGCCGCGACCTGCTCGGGGCTCCGTCCGTCGGCGATCGCCTCGGCCAGCTCGGCGAACTTCCGGCGTACGACGTCCGCGTCGAGGGGCTGATCGCCGTGGTCGCCGAAGACCGCGGGGAAGAAGTCCGGCTGGACCCTGCCGAGCATGACGTTCGCGTCGGTGACCGTGAGCGGACCGCCCTTGCGGTACGACGCCGGGCCGGGATCCGCGCCTGCCGAGTCCGGTCCCACCCGGTACCGGCTGCCGTCGAAGCTGAGGATCGATCCGCCGCCGGCCGCCACCGTGTGAATGCTCATCATCGGCGCCCGCATCCGGACTCCGGCGACAAGGGTCTCCAGTTCGCGCTCGAACTCACCCGCGTAGTGCGACACGTCGGTGGACGTGCCGCCCATGTCGAATCCGATCACCCGGTCGAACCCGGCCGCCGTGGTGGTGCGCGCCATCCCCACGACGCCGCCGGCGGGGCCGGACAGGATCGCGTCCTTGCCGCGGAACAGATGTGCTTCGGTCAGGCCGCCGTTGGACTGCATGAACATCACCCGTACGCCGTCCAGCTCGGCCGCCACCTGATCCACGTACCGGCGCAGGATCGGCGAGAGGTAGGCGTCGACGACCGTGGTGTCACCGCGCGACACGAGCTTCATCAACGGGCTGCACTCATGGGACAGCGAGACCTGGGTGAAGCCGATCCGTCGCGCGATCTCACCGATCGCCACCTCGTGCCGGGTGTGGCGGTACCCGTGGACGCAAACCACGGCGACTGATCGCAAGCCGTCGTCGTACGCCTGCTGCAGGTCCCGTGCCACTGCTTGCTCGTCGAGCGTGACGACGACCTCGCCGTCCGCCGCGACGCGCTCGTCCGCTTCGATCACCCGGGAGTAGACCAGCTCGGGCAGCACGATCTCGCGGGCGAAGATCCGCGGGCGGTTCTGGTAGGCGATCCGGGGTGCGTCCCGGAATCCCTTGGTGATGACAAGCGCCGTCGGCTCACCCTTGCGCTCGAGCAGGGCGTTGGTGGCAACGGTCGTACCCATCTTGACGACTTCGATCCGGTCGGTCGGCAGGCGCTCGCCGGCGGACACACCGAGGAGCTGCCGGATGCCCTCGACGGCTGCGTCCCGGTAGCGGCCGGGGTTCTCGGACAGCAGCTTGTGGGCGACCACTGTGCCGTCGGGTCGCCGGGCGACGACGTCGGTGAACGTGCCGCCACGATCGATCCAGAACTCCCACTTCGCTGCCACGCGATCCCGCCTTTCGCCTGCGTTCCGTGCCACCGAGAGTAGGGATTGTTCAACAATCCTGCAAGAGGTTCGTTCCACCAGATTTCCCCGCTGCGCGCGGCGTGGGCGATGATGCAGGGGTGGGTACGGGTGAGACGGACGACGACGGCCGGCAGGCCTGGCTGCGAGGGGTCGCGGCCGACGTGGCGCGGCTGGACCGCAGCAGCTCGGCCGAGCGTGCGGCCGACATTCTCCGTCGCAGTATCACGGAGGGTGCCCTGCCGCCCGGTGCGCAGCTGTCCGAGATCGAGCTGACCGAGGTCCTGGAGGTCAGCCGGAACACACTGCGGGAAGCGTTCCGGCTGCTCACTCATGAGGGTCTGCTGGTCTACAAGCTGCACCGCGGGGTGTTCGTCCCAGAGCTGGACGAGCATGACGTGGTCGACCTGTACAGGCTCCGCCGGGTGCTCGAGGTGGACGTCGTCCGGGCGTTGGGTGAGCGCGACCCAGAGGTGCCTGCGAGTCGGCTCGAGCCGTTGCTGGACGATGTCGAGGCAGCCGAGGCGGCGGCGCTCGCGGATCGCTGGCCGGCGGTCGGCACCGCGAACATGCGGTTCCACGAGCACCTGATCGGGCTCGCCGACAGCGCCAGGCTGAACGCGATCACCAGTCAGTTGCAGGCCGAGTTGCGGCTGGTCTTCCACGTGATCGCGACGCCGCGGGAGCTGCACGAGCCCTATATCGCGCGAAACCGCAGGCTGTTCGAGCTGTTGGAGGCCCGCAAGTACGAGCAGGCCGCCGCGGACCTGCACCAGTACCTGCTCGACTCCGAGGCCGGCATCCTCGCCGCGTTCCGGGATAAGGGCTTGCGCGGGCCCGCGCAGACCTGAGTTGATGAGCTGACACTGACAGCTGTAAAGGGGAGCTCAGCTCATGACCGATGACGCCCGGACCGACCAGACGCCGAAGTCCTACCGCCCGATCGACGCCAAGGGGTTCCGGGAGTTCATCTCTCGCGGCTGGGGGCCGGTGGACCGCTCGGTGACGGTGCCGGAGGGGCTCGCCGAGGCGGCTGCGGAGCATCGGCGCAAGCTCGCCGCCGCGCTGCCGGGACGCCGGATCGCGCTCGCGGCCGGCCGGGCGCCGGTCCGGTCGAACGACACCGACTACCAGTTCCGCGCCGACAGCGACTTCGTCTGGCTGACCGGCTGCCAGGCCGAAGGCGCCGTCCTGGTCATCTCCGGGGACGGCGACGCGACGCTCTACCTGCGCGAGACGGCCGGCCCGGACGAGGCGGACTTCTTCGCGAACGCGCGCGACGGTGAGCTGTGGATCGGCCCGGTGCCGGGCCTGAAGGACTGGTCGGACGCGCTGCAGATCGCCTGCCGCCCACTCGAGGAACTGCCCGCGGCGGTGCGCGGCGCAGTCCCGTTCATGCTGTCGGTGCCGGGTGTCGAGCCGATGCTGGACGCCTTGGTGCGGACCTCGCCGACCGACGGCAACGCGTTGCGCCAGACGCTCGCCGAGCTGCGCCGGATCAAGGACGACTGGGAGCTGGACCAGCTGCGCGAAGCGGTCGCGGCCAGCGTGCTCGCGTTCGGTGACGTGGCGCGGGAGCTGCCGGAGGCGATCCGCGGCGGCGGCGAGCGCTGGCTGCAGGGCACCTTCGACCGCCGCGCGCGGACCGCGGGCAACGGCGTCGGCTACGCGTCGATCGTTGCCGCTGGCAAGCACGCTCCGGTGCTGCACTGGGTCCGCAACGACGGCGCGGTCAACGAGGGCGACGTGATCCTGCTGGACGCCGGCGTCGAGACCCGCACCCTCTACACCGCGGACGTGACCCGGACCTTCCCCGCCACCGGCGAGTTCACGGCGGCCCAGCGGCAGGTGCACGACCTGGTGCACAAGGCGCAGCTCGCGTCGCTCGAGGCCGTCAAGGTCGGTGCGCCGTACCGCGCTTTCCAGTACGAGGCGCTGCGGGTGCTGGCCGAAGGCCTGCGCGACTGGGGTCTGCTGGACGCGTCGATCGACGAGTTGCTCGGCCCGGACGGGCAGCAGCACCGGCGGTACATCGTCTGCGGGACCGGGCACTACATCGGCCTCGACGTGCACGACTGCGACGCGTCCCGGCCGGAGGCGTACTTCGCCGGCACCATCGAGGCCGGGATGGCGCTCGCGGTCGAGCCGGGCCTGTACTTCCACCCGAACGACGAGACCGTCCCGCCGGAGCTGCGCGGTATCGGCATCCGGATCGAGGACAACGTCGTGGTCCACTCCGACCGCCTGGAGATCCTCACCGAGGACCTGCCGATCACCACGGACGGTCTCGAGCAGTGGACCCGGTCGCGCCTCGCGGCGAAGTAATCAAAATTACTCATTACGGCCAGTAACGTTCGCCGTGGGAGCCCCGATGTAGAAGGCGGGGGAGGGTCGAACTCGGCCGGCGTGTGGGAGTGGGGGGCCTCTGATCACACGCCAGGCCGAGTCGGCCCTGGACTGGGGCCAAAAGGGGGAACCCGGGATCCCTGGGTACGGGGGAGTTACACCATGAACCTGCGTGTGCGAGTAGTGAACTGCGGCAGCCGGCACTGGTACGCCGACATCGACGACGCCGACGATCCGCAACCGGACGACCCGTTCTGGTACGTCGACAACTGCCGGACCCAGGCGCAGGCGCTGGAGAGCGCCTGCACCGAGCTCCGGCTGATGGCGGGGCGACTGGTCCGCGGCGATCACCTGGACCGGGTCCTCGAAGTGACCGGCGTGCCGGTCTGACCCGCTACCCCGCCGGTGGTACGGCGGCGCAGCTGCTGCCGCGCTCGGGTACGTCCTTCGCGATCAGGTAGTCGTCGACTGTGCTCTGCATGCACGGGCTCTTCGTGTAGCTGCCGTGCCCCCAGCCCTGGTAAGTCAGCAGTACACCGCTCCGCCCGAGCTGGCGCTCCACGCTCTGTGCGAATGAGTAGCCGGTCGCCGGGTCGTGGATCGCGTTGGCGAGCAGCACCGGTGTCTTGAGCCCACGTACCTTCAGCTGGTGCTGCGGGTTGTTCGCGGGCGGCGAGCCGAGACAGATCGACACTGCCATGAGCTGACCGGGATAGCGCAGGTCCTGGTTGTTGCGGGCAAGCCGCTGCAGATGTGCGGCGTACTCGCGGTAGTCGCGGACCGGCAGGTTCCAGTCCTGGCAGAAAACGGCCAGCGGATACGCACCGGTCTGCGTGGGCTTCGGGGGAGTCACACCGGCCTTCAGCAGCTCGGCCAGTGCAGCCCACTTCGGTTCGTAGAGCGCACGGAACACCGAGTAGCTCAAGGTGAACGGATCCGGCGACGTGGCCAGCAGGTCCGCCCAGCGCGCGTGGATGTCGGTGCCGTGCAGTGCACAACTCGTCGTCGCGTCGCACCATTTCACGAACTCGTCGAACGAGTCCTGTCCCGCGGACGCCTGCTCGTCCAGGAAGTCACGCGTCGGGGCGGAGCTGTGGTCGATGACGCTCTCCAGCACCATCGCGCGGACGCGGTGCGGGTACGTCTCGGCGTACTGCGCTCCGAGCAGGGTCCCGTACGAGCTGCCGTGGAACGAGATCGTGGACTCGCCGAGCGCCCGCCGTACGCCGTCGACGTCGCGCACCGTTTGCCAGGTGTCGATGTGGTCGTACAGCGGGCCGGTGTGTTCACGGCAGTCCGTGGCGAGCTGCCGGTTGTAGTTGATGGTGGCGGTGAACTCGGCCGCGCTCCTGATGATCGGCGACGGCTGCTTGTTCAGCAGGTCGGCGGAGCACTTCACCGGGTTGCTGCGCGCCACACCGCGCGGGTCGAAGCTGACGATGTCGAAGCGGTCCTGCAGGTCCGTGCTGAACCGGTTGATCCCCGTCTTGATCCGGTCGACCCCGGAATCACCCGGGCCGCCCGGGCCGAACACGAGCACCCCGACCCGCTCGCTCGGCTCCGATGCCTTTCTCCGGGCCAGTGCGAGGCCGAAGGTGGGCCCGCCCGGGTTCCGCCAGTCGACAGGCAGTTGCAGGGTCGCGCACTGCGAACCCGCCACCACCGCGGGATCGTCCTTGCCCTCAGGTTTGCAGTCGGCCCAGTGCAGCGGCGGGCTGGTCGCGGAGGCGGTGGCCGTCAGCCCGGCGCCGGCGACGCCGAGTACTACCGCGCCGGCCAGGGCGCGTCGGATGAACGTCATGCCGACGATCCTTCGGGCAATCGCTTGCTGGCGGCATCGGGGACGAGCCCCGGATGACCCCGATCACGGCTTGGGGGCCTTGTTAGGGTCGGTCGTGATGAGTACCAAACATGCGGTGTGGTTCCGGACGGTGGCGATCGCCGAGGCGATCTCGTGGACCGGACTGCTGATCGGGATGCTGTTCAAGTACGTGCTGTCCGACAACGAGATCGGGGTCAAGATCTTCGGGCCGATCCACGGCGGCATCTTCGTCGTCTACGTGGTCACCGTGCTCGCTGTGCGCGGGCCGTTGCGCTGGTCCTGGCCGGTGACGCTGGCCGCGCTGGCGGCAAGCGTTCCCCCGTTGTTCACCTGGTTCTTCGAGATCTGGGCGGTCCGCACCGGCCGGATTGACGCGGCCCCGCGGACCCCCGTACCGTCCACAGCATCAGCAAACTCAACAGCCGCATGAACCCGTGCGGGAGAGACCCGGACACGAACCGGGCGCCGTAGGAGCAACTCTCCCCAAGAATCTCTCAGGCACCTTCACCGCGCGGGCGAGGCACCTCTGGAAGGCATCCGCCTGACAGAGCGGGGAGGACACCAAACGGTCAACGGCGACCGGAAGGAACCTCCACACGATGGCGATCAGTGTCTTCGACCTGTTCAGTGTCGGGATCGGCCCGTCGAGCTCCCACACCGTGGGACCGATGCGCGCCGCCCGGACCTTCGCGCTCGGCCTCGCCGACGACGGCCTGCTGGCCGCGACGGCGACCGTCGAGGCCCAGCTCTTCGGCTCGCTCGGCGCCACCGGGCACGGCCACGGCAGCAACAAGGCCGTCCTGCTCGGGCTCGAGGGAGCCGACCCGGAGACCGTGGTCACGCACTCGGTCGACGCCCGCGTCGAGACGATCCACGAGCGCGGCCGGATCCTGCTGGCCGGCACTCACGAGATCGCGTTCGACGAGAACACCGACCTGCTGATGCACCGCCGCAAGGCCCTGCCGTACCACCCGAACGGGATGATCTTCGTGGCCCGCGACGCGGCCGGCGCGGTGCTGCGGGAGCGCACCTACTACTCGGTCGGCGGCGGGTTCGTCGTCGACGAGAACGCCGCCGCGGGGGACCGGATCGTACCGGACACCACCCCGCTGAAGTACCCGTTCACGACCGGTGCGGAGCTGCTCGACCGGTGCCGGGAATCGCAGTTGTCGATCAGCGAGGTGATGCTCGCGAACGAGCTCGCCTGGCGGACCGAGGACGAGGTCCGCGACGGCCTGCTGCACATCTGGCAGGTGATGCAGGACTGCGTCCGCGAGGGTTGCGAGACCGAGGGCATCCTGCCCGGCGGGCTCAAGGTGCCGCGCCGGGCGCACGCGCTGCACAAGAAGCTCAGCCAGGACCCGTGGTCGGTCGACCCGCTCAAGGTGATGGACTGGGTGAACCTGTTCGCGCTCGCCGTCAACGAGCAGAACGCCTCCGGCGGCCGGATCGTCACCGCGCCGACCAACGGCGCCGCCGGCATCATCCCGGCTGTCCTGCACTACTACCGGCGCTTCGTGCCCGGCGCGACCGAGGACGGCGCGGTCCGGTTCCTGCTGACGGCCGGCGCGATCGGCGTGCTCTACAAGGAGAACGCGTCGATCTCCGGCGCGGAGGTCGGCTGCCAGGGCGAGGTCGGGTCCGCCTGCTCGATGGCCGCGGCCGGTCTCTGCGAGGTCCTCGGCGGCACGCCGCAGCAGGTCGAGAACGCGGCTGAGATCGCGATGGAGCACAACCTCGGCCTGACCTGCGACCCGGTCGGCGGGCTGGTGCAGATCCCGTGCATCGAGCGGAACGCGATGGCCTCGGTGAAGGCGATCAACGCGGCCCGGATGGCGATGCACGGCGACGGCGTGCACGTGGTCACCCTCGACAAGGTCATCAAGACCATGCGCGAGACCGGCGCGGACATGAAGATCAAGTACAAGGAGACCTCCCGCGGCGGCCTTGCCGTCAACGTCATCGAGTGCTGACCCCCGGATCACCCCTTGATCACCAGGGGATGGTTCCGTGCAGGCTCAGGTACTCCGCGGTCGGCCCGTCCTTGTCGATCATGGCGAGCCGGACGATGATGTCCGCGCCCTCCTCGACGGTCTGGTAGCCGGTGCGGCCGTTGAAGTCGGTCGCGGTGTAGCCCGGGTCGACGGCGTTGATCCGCAGGTTCGGCAGCTGCTTCGCGTACTGCACCGTCAGCATGTTGAGCGCCGCCTTCGAGGCGCCGTACGCCGGGGCCGGCACCCACACCGGCACCGTGTCGATCGCGTCCGCCTGCACCGCGGCGGCGATCGAGCCGAGCCCGCTGGACACGTTCACGATCACCGGGTTGGCGCTGCGCTCGAGCAGCGGCAGGAACCGGTGGATCATCCGCACCGGCCCGTAGACGTTCAGGTCGAACACCTGATGGAACTCGTCGGCCGTCAGGTCCCGGGCCTCCTTGAACGGACCGGGGATGCCGGCGTTGTTGATCAGTACGTCGAGCTCGGTGAGCTGTTCCGCGGCGGCGTCGACCGATTCGTCGCTGGTGACGTCCAGCGGGAGGTAGTGCGCGCCGAGTTCGTCCGCGGCCTGCTTGCCGCGCTGGGGATCCCGGGCGCCGACGTACACGGTGTGTCCGGCCTCGATCAGCCGGCGGGCGGTTTCGTATCCGAGGCCCCGGTTGGCCCCGGTGATGAGTGTCGTGGTCATGGCTCCACCCTCGCGCCGGTGTTCCGGGGCAGGTAGTACCCGCGATGTCCTAGGGAATGGCAGTACCAGGCTGATCAGCCGCCGGCCCGGGATACTGGAGGACATGGGCGAGCTCGGCAGGACGTTGCACGCGTGGCGTGATCGCGTGACGCCGTCGGAAGTCGGCCTGCCGTCGGGTGGGAAGCGCCGGGCGCCGGGGCTGCGGCGCGAGGAGCTGGCTCAGCTCGCCGGGTTGTCGGTCGACTACGTCGTGCGGCTGGAGCAGGGCCGGTCGGAGTCGCCGTCCGTCCAGGTGCTGACCGCGCTGGCCCGCGCGCTCCGGCTGTCCGATGCCGAGCGCAACCATCTGTTCGTGCTCGCGGGCGAGGTCGAGCCGTCGCCCGGGCGCATCTCGGCGTACATCCCGCCGGGGGTGCAGCGGATCGTCGACCAGTTGGAAGGCGCGCCGTTGTGCGTCTGCGACGCCGCCTGGACGATCATTACCTGGAACCCGCTGTTCGCGGCCATGATCGGCGACCCGTCGACGTGGCAAGGCCGGTGGCGGAACATCATCTACCTGCATTTCGCCGGCTCGGGCGACCGCGTCGTGCAGACCGCCGACCAGCAGCGGGACTTCCGGGTCGCAATGGTCACCGACCTGCGCGCCTCCCTCGCCCGCTACCCGCACGACCCGGACCTGACGGCGCTGATCGAGGAGCTCTGGACCGGGTACGACGAGTTTGCGCAGCTGTGGGACCAGCCCGTCGTCGGTTTCCACCAGACCGAGCGCAAGACCATCCGGCATCCCGACGTCGGCACCTTCGACATCGACTGCGACGTGCTCGCCGTCCCGGGCAGCGACCTGCGCATCGTCGTCTACACGGCCGCGCCCAACAGCGAAGCCGCCGAGAAGCTCCGCCTGCTGTCGGTGATCGGGCTGCAGGCCCTTACCTGAGCAGCGCCGCCACCGCCGTCGGGTCCTCGACCTGCGCGTTGTGCCCGAGGCCGGGCAGCGTGACGACCTGGTCGTGCAGGGCGTGCAGTTCGGCGTCGCTGTTCATCGGGTCCCGCTCGCCGCGCGCGAGCACCACCTCGGCCTGACTCGCCGCGATGAGCGCGGGCATGTCCGGCGCGCCGACGCCGAAGGTCCCGGGATCCAGGGCGAGACGCCAGCGGCCGTCGTCCTCCAGCAGACCGTGGTCCACGACGGCGTCGGCCGGGTCAACGAGTCCTTGGAGGCCGGAGACCCTGAGGAATCGCGCGGCTGCCTCGTCGCGGCTCTCGAACCACGCAACCGGCTTCTGCGCCAGCGCGTTCGCCCGCGCGAGGTCGTCGGCCGTCCAGCTCACTTTCACTCCGAGCGCGACGACCCGGCTCACCGTGACGTCGTACCTGCCGCTCGCCAGCTCGAGTGCGATCACGCCGCCGAGCGAATGACCGAGCACGACGACGTCCCGGCGTACCGGAAGATCCGCGGCGATCGCCGCGGCCATGGCCGCGAAGGTGTACGACGGGAGCGCGGCCGCTGAGCCGTGGCCGGGGAGGTCGGGCGCGTACTCGGCATCCGGCCAGGCTTCCCAGACCCGGCCGTTGGCTCCCAGACCGTGCAGCAACACCAGATTCATGAGAGCAGGTTGGCAGAGGAAAACGGCTGGTGTGGTGCAGATCGGCGCGTTGTCAGCTAACGCAGCGCATTCCTACGAATGCGTAAGTGGTTCAGAATTACTAGACTATTGAGTTTCTCCGTGGAATTTCTTCCACCTACTGTTTGAAACTACTCGTCAACCGATACCCTCCGGGACTTGTGAATCCAATTTCTGCCACGGCTTCCCGCCGTCCGCCCTGGCAGAACCCGCGACGTCGCCGCCAGGTCGCAACCGGCGCCGGCCTGCTGCTGTTCTGCTACCTCGCGCTGGTTCTCGTCGCCCTGCTCGGCGGCCCGCGGATCGGTGCGGGCTTCCTGCCGTTGCCCGGCGCCGGGCCCGAGCCGGCCGCGCCGATCGCCGGCCCGCAGCCGGGCGAGCCGACGCTGAACGTCGCTGTGCTCCCGCCCCACACCAGCACGACCCCGGCGGCCACGCCCGGCGTCACGCCGACCGCGGTGCCGACGCCGTTGCCGAGCGCAACCAAGACGGGCGAGGTCCAGGTGCCGGTCGGTCTCAGCACGCCGTATCCCACGCCCGCCGAGGGCACGCCGACGCCGCAGATCGTGCAGACCACCGAGCCGACCATCCCGGTCGCGACGAAACGGCCGCCGACAGTACCGACCGCGCCGCCGTCCACCGACCCGACCACGACGCCGACCAGCCGTCCGAGCACGTCGACGAGCCCGACGGCATCCCCGACCAGCACCACGCCGAGCACTCCGCCGTCGACACCTGACAACCCCGACCAGCCCTCCGGGGGCCTCGGCGGCATCCTCGGCCACCTGCTCGACAAGCTCGGCCTCTAGTAGGCCTCGACCTCGGTGGTGTCGGCGTTGCCGCCCGGCCGGGGCTGGAGATTGACCTGCCAGGCCTGGTTCTTGCCGAAGGTCTGGTCGAACTTCTTGAACGCGCAGTCTGCGAGGAACCTGCGGTGGTCGGCGTCCCAGTCCGTGCCGCTCTTGAAGTACAGGCGGTACGCGCCGGAGATCCGGTTCACGGTCGCCGACTGGGTCGCCCGGAGGTAGACCATCACCTGTGGACTGCCGGGCGGCTGCCCGTCGCCGACGATCGAGATCGCCACGTCCTTCGACGTACCGTTGGTGATCTTGAGCCGGCCGATTCCGTTCGCACCGCGCCGTACGAGCACGTCGCCATTGTCGGGCCGTGTCTGTTCCGGCGCCGGACCCGGATCAGGGAGCGTCTTGCCGAACGTCAGCCGGAGTCGCTGCAGCTGCGCGAGCGCGGTGCCGAGGTCGGTGCGCAGTTGTCGCTGCACCTTCTGCGAGGTGTACGCGGTGCCGCCGCAGCGTGCGTCCTCCTCGGTCTTCTGCGCCGAACTCGTCAGCCGCGTCGCCGCGACGCCGATGCGTTCCTGCAGCAGGGCGTGGGCGCCGGTCAGCCGCGACGTCACCGTCAGCGCGGCGAGCCGGACCCCGACCGTGTTGAGCGACACCGCGAGCGTGCTCATCGCCTCGCTCAAACCTTCGGCCGTCCGGACCCGGGTCAGCGCTCGCGCCGGACCGGCCAGCACCTGGTCGATGCGGGTCAGCTCGGCCTGGTAAGCCGCCGTATCCAACGGACCGGCGGTCGGTACCGATGACGCCGGCGCAGGCACGGCGCTGTTGGAAGCCGACGTGCCAGGGCTCGGCGCGGCCTCCGGCTTCCCGCCGCAGCCCGCAACCAGACACACCCCGATACCGAGCGCAAGCCAGCGCTTCATCCCCACCCCCAGGGTCTCCCCAACCCGTGAGCTGTCCAGGGTAAAGCATCAGTCCCGTGGTGCGGGACGGACGAACGGAAACGCCAGCGTGCTGCGGATGTTCTGGCCGGTCAGCATCATCATCACCCGGTCGACGCCGATGCCCAGACCGCCGGTCGGCGGCATCGCGTACTCCAGTGCCGACAGGAAATCCTCGTCCAGCGACATCGCCTCGGGATCGCCCGCGGCCGCCTTCAGGGACTGCTCGGTGAGGCGGCGCCGCTGCTCGACCGGGTCGACGAGTTCGGAGTACGCCGTCCCGATCTCGGCGCCGAACGCGACCAGGTCCCAGCGTTCGGCGAGGCGCGGATTCGTGCGGTGGTTACGGGTCAGCGGCGACGTCTCGAGCGGGAAGTCGGTGTAGAACGTCGGCAGTGTCGTGGCCGGCTCGACGAGTTCGTCGTACAGCTCGAGCACGAGCTCGCCGGCCGACATCTCGAAGGTCGTGTGGACGTCGTGCTCCACACACAGCTCGCGGAGCCGTTCGACCGGCGTCTCCGAGTCGATCGCCGTACCCGCCGCCCGGCCGACCGCGTCGTGGACCGTGACGACCGGCCACTCCCCGGAGATGTCGATCTCCTCGCCGTCGCGGCGGACGACGGGCTTGCCCCACACCGCGGTGGCGGCCTCGATCAGCAGCTCGCGGGTGAGCTCGCGCATCACGTGGTAGTCGGCGTACGGCTGGTAGGCCTCGACCGAGGTGAACTCCGGGTTGTGGGTCGCGTCCGCGCCCTCGTTGCGGAAGTTCCGGTTCAGCTCGAAGACCTTGCCCATCCCGCCGACGCTCAGCCGCTTCAGGAACAGCTCCGGCGCGATCCGCAGGAACAGTTCGGTGTCGTAGGCGTTGATGTGCGTGACGAACGGCCGCGCGTTCGCGCCGCCGTGCACCGCCTGCAGCATCGGCGTCTCCACCTCGATGAACCCGCGATTCTCGAACCCGTTGCGCAGCGCGCGGACGGCGGCGCTGCGCTGCTGCATCATCCGCAGCGAGTCCGGGTTCATCACCAGGTCGAGGTGCCGCTGCCGGACCCGCGCCTCGGGATCGGTGAACCCCTTCCGCTTGTCCGGCAACGGGTGCAGGCACTTGGCCGCCATCACCCAGTCCGTCGCCGCGACCGACAGCTCACCGCGGCGGCTGGTGACGACCTCGCCGGTCACGCTCACGTGGTCGCCGATGTCAACGAGCCGCCGCCACCGGTCCAGCGGTACGTCGCCGCACGACGCGGCGGTGAGCATCACTTGCAGCTGGGTGAGCCCGTCCTGCAACTGGGCGAACGCGAGGCCGCCGTGGTTCCGCATCCGCAGCACGCGGCCGGTCACGGACACGGTGTGGCCGGTGTGGTGGTCCGGCGGCAGGTTCGGGTACCGCTCCCGGACCTGCTCCAGGGTCTCCGTCCGCGGCACCTCGACCGGGTACGGGTCGATGCCTGCGGCAACGAGCTCGGCGAGCTTCGTCCGGCGGATCTGCTCCTGTTCGGTGAGCTTGCGGGTCGGCAGCGCCGGCCGCAGCAACTCCTCTTCCTGTTCGTGCACGGCGGTCGCGAACGCGCGGCCGTCCGCGGCCATGATCGCGTGCCGCTCGGCCGTGTCGACGCTGTCGACGCGGGTCCACGGCCGCGGCGCGGGCAGGAAGCCCTCCGCGGTACCGGCCGCGAACACGACCTGCGCGAGCGACGCACCGCGCGAGTAACACATCAGCCGCGGCGACCAGCGCGGCAGGTACTTCTCGTTCGACTGGTACAGGCTCTCCAGCTGCCAGAAGCGTGAACCGGCGGTCAGCAACGCGCTCGTGAGCCGCAGCACCGGCCCGGCGCCGACCCGCTCGGCATCGCTGAAGATCTCCCGGAACATCGCGAAATTCAGCGAGATCCGGTGCACGCCGAGGTCGACGCAGGCGTCGACCAGCGATGTCACCATGAACTCCATCAAGCCGTTCACGGACTCGGGATCGCGCCGCATCAGGTCCAGCGACACGCCCCGGACACCCCACGGAGCGAACGAGAGCAGCCCGCGGACGGCGCCTTCGGCGTCCCGTGCGATCACCATCACGCAGCGCGCGTCGGCCGGATCGCCGAGCCTGCCGAGCGCCATCGAGAACCCGCGCTCGGTCCGGGCCCCGCGCCACTGCTCGGCGAGCTGGACGTACTGCGTCAGGGCCTCGGGCGACAGGTCCCCGTGCCGCACGACCTCGGCGTGGTACCCGGCCCGCTGGACCCGCGTCACCGCCTGCCGCACCGGCCGCATCGTCCGGCCTTCGAGCGTGAAGTCCGCGACGTCGATGATCGCCTCGTCGCCCATCGACAACGCGCGCAGCCCGGCGTCGACGTACGCCTGGGCGGCCTCCTCGCTCGCCGACAGGACGGCCGGCGACCAGCCGTACCGGCGGGCCTCGGTCAGCCAGCTCTGGATCGCCGCGGGCCAGGCGACCGGGTCGCCCAGCGGATCCCCGCTGGCCAGGCTGACGCCGTTCACCACCCGGTAGGCGATCGCGGCGTCGTTGCCCGGTGCGAACACGACGGCCTTGTCGCGGCGGGTCGCGAAGTACCCGAGTGAGTCCCGCTCGCCGTGTAGCAGGAGCAGGCGCCGTACCTCGAGCTCCTCGGGCTGCGTCAGGTACCGGACGCGCTGGACCGAGCGGAGGAAGATCCAGAATGCGATCACCAGCGAGGCCGCCGAGATCGCGCCGACGGTCAGGCCGATCCAGCCGTGGCCCTCGTGACCGCCCATCTTGCTGCGGGACTGACCGAGCGCGGCGATCACGGCCCAGCCGATCTTCTGCCGCTGCCCGACGAGCGTGCGCGGGAAGAGCTGCGTGAGCGTGATGCTGACCGCGATCGAGATCAGCATGCCGAACACCAGCGCGCCGATCGCGAGCCGCCGGCTGCCGGGCGCGAGCCGGGCCGGGAAGGCGCCTCGGATCTTCCACAGCAGGACGACGATCGCGGCCACCACGATCGCCTGGACGATGCCCCATTCCAGATCCTGGACACTGGCCGGACCGAAGTCGCGCAGCAGTTCCGCGTCGGTCGGGTTGGCGAGCCGGACGCTGGTGAACGCGATCCCGGCGACCTGGGCGAGGAACCAGAGCGCCTCGAAGACCCACAGCACCCAGAGCAGTGCGGCTCGCTTCCCGCGCAGCAACGCGCTGCCGACCACCGCGAGGTAGACCGCGGAGAAGATCGTGTGCCCGGCCGGGATCCCGACGAAGTCGAACGCGAAGTCGACGTGCTTGACGAGCTTCGGGGCGGCGACGTGCAACGGGATGGCGATGAACGACCACACCGAGGCAAGCACGACGACGCGGCCCACCCAGACCGCGGCCCGGTGCTGCCACGCCGGGATCACTGCTGCTTGTTCCGACCGCACCAGCCGATCATCCCACTAGTTCGCTGTGACTTCGGTCGACCTAGCACTACCTCGACAGTACAGCTGACGCCACAGTCAATACTTAGGTTGACATGACACGGTGTTGCCATGGCCGCCCTCCCTTACCGCCTCATCCGCAACCTGATGCTCGCTGCCGGTGTGCTGTACTGCAGCCTGCTGCTGGAGGCGGCGGCCGGCTTTCCGCTCGACGTCCAGCACTCGTTCCTCAGTGAGCTGGGCGCGCGGGACCAGCCCACGAGTTTGTACGCACGGGTTACGGACTTGGCGACGGGCGTGTTGCTGCTGGTCGCCGTACTGCTGGCCAGACCGGCAGCACGGTTCCGGTGGGAAGTGACCGGTCTGCTGACCAGTACGGCGGTCTTCGGCCTCGGCACACTGTTCGACTCGTTCTCGCCGATGGACTGCGCACCGTCCGCCAGTGCCGCGTGCCGCGCAGCTGAGGCGAACGGCCAGGTCGGGGTGGCGCTGGTCCTCCATGAGGTGACCTCGACACTCGCCGGCCTCGGCAGCATCGCCATGGGCGTCTTCGCGGTCCTGGTCCTCCGCCGGTCCGGCTGGGGCGGAGCCCGAGGCAGGGCGGTCGGCGTACTCGCTCTTGGGGTCGTAGTGACGCAGATCTGGCTCGGCCTGCAGACCGGCTATGACGTCGTCACCGGCAACGACCTGCACGCTCCAGGCATCCTCCAACGCGTAGCGGTACTGCTCGTCTGCGTAATGCTGGGGACATTGCTACCAGGTCTGAGGCACGCTTTACCTCGATGACCGTGACATGGATCGTGGTGCCTGGCCTGGCTGAGACTCCGGAGGAGTTCGGTCGGGTGGTGGAGTTGTTGCCGGGGGAGGACGTGCGCGTCATCGATCCGTGGCGGACGCCGATCTCGTCCGGCGTGGACGCGTTGCGCGCGGCCGCCGGCGTACAGCCTGACGCGGAGATCGGGCTGGTCGGGCACTCGATCGGGGGACTGGCCGTCCTGCGGTGGGCGCTGACGCGGCCGTACGAGGTGACCAGGTTGGTGCTGGTCGACAGCAGTCTCACCTCGGAGACGGGGCTGCGCGCGTTCTACCCCGGGAAGCGCGGGGACCGGGCCATGCGGGCGGCGGCGCGGTTCCTCGGGCGGGTCGGCGTACCGCGGTTGCTCGGTCCCGCCGTCCGGCGATTGATCGTGCGACTCGGCAGCATGTCCAACCACGACCTGTTGTCCAAGGCAACGGCCAGGGCGAGGTACGGCGGGGAGAGTTCGTGGCTGCTGTTCTGGGACGAACTGGCCGGCAGCTGGGAGCTTGCCGCCGAGGTCGCCAAACTGGTCGCTGATCCGGTGGACCCCATAGCTCCCACGACCGTGCTGGTGGCAACCGGCGGCACCTCCCGCTTCACCGCCAAGCGCTGGCTGGCAGGCCAGCAACGCCTGGCCGACCGCCTGGGCGGAACAGTAGAGGTCCTCCCCAACTCAGCCCACCTCGTCCACCTGGACCGCCCCGACGCCATCGCCACCGCGGTCTCCGGACGATCGACTCCAGGCTTGGGCTAAAGTCTCGGGCGCCTTGACTCGATGCCGCCGGGTGTCGGCAGGGAGGTCTCGACCGTGATTCGGTCGTCGTTCAGCGCACTCACTTGCTCGATCCATGCCTGGCTCTCGTCGTGCGGAACCTCGAGCACCACTCGGTTCTTCTCCGCGTCCCAGCCTCCACCGAGGCCCGTGCGGGCGCCGGTCCGGCTGGAGTACGTCGTCAGGCCCGGCGCCCACTCCTCCACGGTGGCGAACAGCCGGATCGCCAGCTGTTCCAGTTCGGCCCGCGAATAGCGGACCGATTGGAACTCAACGGTGAAGCCTCTGGCCATCAAGCTCTGCGCTGTGGTCAGAACCGACGCTTTCACAACGTCGACGATTGACGATGTCTCGTCGAGAGCGCCGACCAGCCTGACGGTCACCCGCTGACTGTTCGCGTCCCACTCCAGGCCGCCATCCGCCGCTGGGACCTTCGACAACAGGCTGGAGTCCTCCTGATCGGCTTTCGTGTAGCGGGCCCGGCTACTTCCACTCCGCCGGCGACTGTCGTACGCTCAATCTACTGAAACAGTCGTGGCAGTTACGTTCTGCAGTGAGGTGCGCGGATGGTGCGATGGAAGTGGTGGGTCGACGATGTTCAGGCGCACTGGCGGCGGATTCACCGCTTGTACGTGAGCCGCGCATACGGCTGGCGAGCGCGATGATCGTCATCACCTGTGCGGCGTGTGACCGGCGCATGTTGCTGCCGATGAGTATGGTGACGGGCCTGGACCGCCGGGTGGATCTGGCGGGGCAGGTGTTGTACGAGCTCGCTTACACCTGCTGGTGCGGCGCGCCCGGTACCAAGCTGGTGAAGGGGCCTAAGTAGTGCTGGTCATTGCTGGTGTCGGGAGTTTGCGCTGCCAGACCTCGTCGAGGGCCATGCGCATCGCGCCGGTCACCACCGCGTCTTCGGCCAGTGCGGAGAGCTCCAGCTTCGGGTGGTTGAGAGTCAGCAGGCGCAGCTGGTCCGAGATGGCGTCCAGCAGTACGGCGCCGGCGCGGGCGACACCGCCGCCGATCACGACGGCCGTCGGGTCCAGCACGAGGACAGACGGGGCCAACGCCCGCGCGAACGCCCGAGCGACCTGCTGTACGACGGCCTGCGCCACCGGGTCACGCTCCGCCGCTGCGGCGAACACGTCCGCGGTGTCCAGCTGCTCGCCGCCGAGCTCGGCCAGCCGCGACTGCGGGTTGTCCAGCGCCGCCTGACGACCCAGCGCCGCGATCGCCTCGGAGCCGACCGCGCGCTCCAGCGGGCCGCGGCTGTCGTCGGGGTTGATCACGTCGTCGGGGTCGGTGGCGATGAAGCCGATCTCGCCGGCCGCGCCGGTGCCGCGGTGCAGCCGGCCGTCGATCACGATGCCGGCGCCGAGGCGCTCACCCCACTGGACCGCCAGCAGGGTGCCGGTCCCGCCGCGCGCGGCCGCGATCGCCAGCGCGGCCAGGTTGGCGTCGTTGTCCAGCATGACCGGGCAGTCGAGCAGGCCGCGGACGTGCTTGATCAGGTCGATCGCCGACCAGCCCGGCACGCTCGGGACCAGCTGGACCCGGCCGGTGTGCTCGTCCACGATGCCCGGGCTCGCCGCCACCGCGGCGGCGATGTCCTCGGCCGGTACCTCGGCCTCCGCGAGCGCCTCGTTGATCACCTCGCTGATGACCCCGAGGAGTTCCTGCGCGGTCCAGCCGGGCCCGGAGCGCCGTACCAGCGACAGCTTGCGGCCGGCCAGGTCGGAGACGCCGACGGTGACCCGGTGCGGGCCGACGTCGAGCCCGAGCACGGGAGCGGCGCGCCCGCGCAGCGAGACCCGGATGGCCGGGCGGCCGAGCGAGCGGTCCGCGGAGTCGGGGCCGTGCTGCTGCAGCCAGCCGGCGTCGAGCAGCTCGTCGACGGCCTGGGCGACCGTCGGCCTCGCCAGTCCGGTGCGCTCGACCAGTTCGGCGACGCGCAGCGGCGCGGGCGCGGATCGGCGGACCGCATCCAGGACCGAGGCGACGTTGATCCGCCGCAGCATCGTCGTGCCGCCGCCGCCGACCGTTCCCTTGCTCATGTCCGACCCCTTGCCTGCCACTCGCACAGTATAGATAGCGAGCGTTCGTAAATACTGTCCATTGCGCGCGCCGACTGGCGGACACCGGTGCGTGAGTCGACAACTATCACCCGAGAGGTCCCGGAGCGTTCTGCACACGCATCCATGCCCGGAATCGGCACTGCTCAGTTCCGAAGAACGCTCCGGACGAAACTGCTGAGCGCGTCGCGGTCCGGTTGCTGTGTCTTCGTCAGCAGCCCGGCCACGTGCTTCTCGACGGTTCGCGGCGAGATGTGCAGCCGGGCTGCGATCGCCTTGTTACCGATCCGGTCCAGGAGCAATCGGCACACCTCGTACTCCCGCGCGGTGACGCCCAGTTGGCGCAGCGACGCCGGTACGTGTTCGGAGCCGCTCCGCCGCTGCGGCACCGTCGCACCGAACTGCCGCAGCAGACCGCGGCAGGCGCTGGCCACCGCCGGGATGTCGGCGTTGTGGAAGTACTCCTCAGCCTGCCGCAACCACCCGACCGGTTCACCCCACCCGTCCGCGTGAGCGGGCTCCGCGACCAGCCGCAGACCCAGCTGACTCGCCATCGGGTACAGCGAGGCGGTGTCGACCGCGGCGAGCACAGCGGCGTTGGCCGCCTCGACCTGGCCGTCCCGTCCGAGCAGTACGGCGTGCGCCAGCTGCACGTACTGCTTGTTCCACCGCATCCCACTCGCAGCGGTCGCGGTCACCGTCTTGAACTGCGCCCAGCCGCTCCGGCCGGACAGTACGTCCAGCAGCAGCCCCAGACCGTTCTTACCCACCATGTGCAGCGTGGTCGGGTTCTGCTCGTCGTACTCGAGCGCCTGTGCCATGTCGGCCTCAGCCAGCTCACGGTCCTCCTCCAGGAGTGCGCAGAACGTCCTCGCCAGACCGTACGAGTACGGCAGCTCGTACGACGCCCGCTCGCCGCCCCAGTTCGCGGCCTCGGCCAGGGCCGCCTCCATCGCGGACCGTCGGCCCTGGTGGGCTTCCAGCATCGCCTTGGTAGCCAGGAAGTACGTCGCCGAGCGGCCGACCCGCAGCCGCCGGGTGACCTCGAGACACTCGTCGATCAGCTCGGCGGCCAGCGTGTACTCGGACCGCAGGACCGCCTGCTGCCCGAGGATGCCGTCGATTTCGTACGCCAGCGGCATCGCTCCGACCCGCAGGGCCTGCTGCCGGGCGCGCTCCAGCTCGCGGACGCCGCCGTCGGCCAGGCAGATCGTGCCCGCCTGGAAGATGTGCGAGCAGACGCGCTGGAACGCCAGCGAGTGGTCCTCGGCCACCTGGCGTGCGCGGTGGAAATAGGCGATCGACCGGTCCAGGTCGTGCTCCCGGGCCAGGATCCCCAGCAGGTCCAGGGCCTCGCAGGCCACCTCGGGCAGCTTGGCACGCTCGGCGGCCGCGACGGCCCGGGTGGCCAGTGCGCTGGCGGTCTCGATCCGATCGGGGCTCGTCCGGGCCAGTTCGAGGTTCGCCGCGACGACGTCGACCGGTGCGAGATCGGCATCGTCCGCCTCGGGGCCGAGCAGCGAGCGGGCGGTTGCCACGTGCGTCAGCGCGTCCGCCCAGCGGCCCGCGATCATCTCCGCGTTCGCCAGCTGGACGTGCAGGGCGGCCACCTTGCGGCTGTCGAGGTTACGGTCCGCGAGCTCGTCGACTGTCTCCGCGTGTGTGGCGAGGTGCTCCAGCCGGCCGGTCGCGCTGAGGGCGAGCAGCAGCGAGCTGAGGGCGTCGGCCCGGTCGACGACGTCGGAATCCACGAGCAGCGCGTTCGCGCGGTCGAGCAGATTGACCGCCGAGCCGGCCGACCCGTCGTCGAACGACCGACGCCCCGCGAGCGCGAACAGTCGCCCGGCGCGGCCGCGGTCCCCGCCCCTCTCGGCGAGCTCCGCGACCATCGGACACCACTCGCCGGGCAGTCCGGGGTACAGCTCCTCGACCGCGTCCGCACAGCGCCGGGCCAGCGCCGACCGTTCCGTCGGCGTCAGACCGGTCACCAACGCGTCGGCGGTGAGCGGATGCCGGAACGCGTACCAGTCCGGCGCCGGCTCGTCCGGCTCGACCAGCTGCGCCGCCGTACCGGCCCGGAGCGTTGTCAGGAGCAAGCGCTCGTCCACCCTGGCGGCCTTGCGTACGACGCTCAACGGGAACCGGTGCCCGATGACAGCGGCCAGCAGCAGGATGTTCTGCGACTGCGGCCCGAGCTGCTCCGTCCGGCTGTTGACGCTGCGCACTACTGCGTCCGGCACGTTCCCGCGCAGGTCATCGGCCACCTGCACGCGGCCGTCCGGGCTTGTCACGAGCTGGCCGGAGCGGGCCGCCTCCTGCAGCAGTTCCTCAACAACAAAAGGGCTTCCGACGCTGTCCTGCCACAACTGATGGACAAGTCGCTCCGGTACGTCGTCAACCGGAACCTCTAGGCAGCCTGCGGCAAGCTCAGCCACGTCATGGCGCTGGAGAGGCGGTAACGCGACCAGTCCGGCCGCGCCACGCTGTGCCGACGAGCTGGCCAGCTCGTACGCCGGACAGACCTCGTCCCGCGTCGTCGCGACCAGCGCGATCGGCTGCCCGTCCAGGTTGTCGAGCAGGTACTCGACGACCGCCAGCGTCTCCGGGTCGGCACCGTGCAGATCCTCCAGGACCAGCAGACAGCCGCGGTCCTTCCCGACGAGCGCGAGCAGCCGCAGTACGGCCTCGCCGAGCAGGACCGGCGAAGCAGAGGTGTCGTGCGACGTACCGTCGTCCCAGTCCGGGACCAGACGCCCCAGCACGCGCCGGTACGGTCCGAGAGCTTCGGTCGCGGGCATCCCGCCGCGCCGCACCAACGACAGCAGCGCCTCCGTGAACGGCCGGAACGCGACCATCGTGCCGATCGCGCCGACCCGGCCACGCAGGACCGCCATACCGTCGTCGAGTGCGCGGGAGGTTGCCGTAGCGGCCAGCCGGCTCTTGCCGATCCCGGGCTCGCCGGCCAGGAAGGCCGCGCCGCCACGCCCGCCGCGAGCATCGGCCAGCAGCCGGTGAAGACCTTCGATCTCCCGGTGTCTGCCGACCACCGCGGGCGAACGGGGCTGCATGGCAGCCAACTGTAACGACGGCGCGTCGGCGCCGCAGGTCAGGACATGGCTCAGCCGTAGCGGCGGGTCAGCAAACAGCCGGCCTGGAAGCGGGACCTGGCGCCGAGCGCGGCCACCATCGCGCTGATCTCGGCCCGCACGGTCCGCAGCGACAGACCGAGCTCGCGGGCCACCGCGGCGTCCTTCAGGCCGGTGGACATCAGGCGGCCGATCGCGATCTGACGGCTGGTCAGCTCCTCGGCCTGGTCCGGGCGGTGCGCGTCGAGCTCGTACACCTCGCAGTCGGACTCCGCCGCGAGGCTGTCCCGGCGCACCGCTGAGTTGAGCACACTGACAGGTTGCCAGCCAGGGCGAGGGCGCGCATGGGGGATCGGCACCCACATTTGTGCGGGAGCCGGGAGCCAGGCCGTGGCCGCTGCTACTCGGCCACGGAGTGAGCTCTCGGCTGTGGCGAGCGTACCTCTCGGGGCGCTCATCCGGACCGCCTAATCTGGGTACTGCCCGACTAGGCGAAAGGCAGGCTCATGTCACGAGAGCGGGAAGTCGTCGAGGCTTGTCCGACCGAGCTGTTCATCGGCGGCAAGTGGGTGGCGGCCGAGAGCGGCAAGACCCTGACCGTCGAGGACCCCTCCACGGGGACGGCGCTCTGCGACGTGTCCGACGCGAGTCCGGCCGACGGCAAGGCCGCGCTGGACGCCGCCGTGGCCGCGCAGGCCGACTGGGCCGCGACGCCGCCACGGGAGCGCGGCGAGATCCTCCGCCGTACCTATGAGCTGATGACCGAGCGGGCCGACGACCTCGCGTTGCTGATGACGCTCGAGATGGGCAAACCGGTCGCCGAGTCCAAGGGCGAGATCGCCTACGCGGCCGAGTTCTTCCGCTGGTTCGCCGAGGAGGCGGTCCGGATCGACGGCGGCTACCAGATCGCGCCGAACGGCTCCGGCCGGTTCCTGGTGATGCGCCAGCCGGTCGGTCCGTGCCTGCTGATCACGCCGTGGAACTTCCCGGCGGCGATGGGCGCCCGCAAGATCGGCCCGGCGGTCGCGGCGGGCTGCACGATGGTGATCAAGCCGGCCGCGCAGACGCCGCTGTCGATGCTCAAGCTGGCCGAGCTGATGACCGAGGCCGGGCTCCCGGCCGGCGTGCTCAACGTGGTGACGACCCACGACGCAGGTGGTGTGATGGAGCCGCTGATCCGCGACGGCCGCGCCCGCAAGCTCTCGTTCACAGGGTCGACGGCGGTCGGGCGTGCGCTGCTCGAGCAGGCGTCCGAGCAGGTGCTGCGGACCAGCATGGAGCTCGGCGGGAACGCTCCGCTGCTGGTGTTCGAGGATGCCGACCTCGACAAGGCCGTCGACGGCGCGATGCTGGCCAAGATGCGCAACGGCGGCGAGGCCTGTACGGCGGCCAACCGGATCTACGTGCAGTCGTCGGTGATGGACGAGTTCGCGACCCGGATGACCGAGCGGATGTCCCGGCTGAAGGTCGGCCGCGGCACCGAGGACGGCGTCGACGTCGGCCCGCTGATCGACGGCAAGCAGCGCGACAAGGTGGCCGACCTGGTCGCCGACGCGATCGCGCAGGGCGCCCGCGCGCTCACCGGCGGAGCGGTTGCTGACGGCAACGGGTACTTCTTCCAGCCGACGGTGCTGGCCGACGTACCGCGGAGTGCCCGGCTGCAGCAGGAGGAGATCTTCGGGCCGGTCGCGCCGCTGACCGCGTTCGAGACCGAGGACGAGGCCGTGCGGATGGCGAACGACACGGAGTTCGGCCTGGTGTCCTACCTGTTCACCAAGGACCTGAGCCGCGCCCTCCGCGTCTCCGAGCGCCTCGAAGCCGGGATGATCGGCCTCAACCAGGGCATCGTCTCCAACCCCGCCGCCCCCTTCGGCGGCGTCAAACAATCCGGCCTCGGCCGCGAAGGCGGCACCGTCGGCATCGACGAATACCTGGAAACCAAGTACGTCGCAGTCAACGTCGACTGACGAGCTGGGTGACGGTGACGAGTTCGTAGCCGCGGGCGCGGAGTTCTCGGACGATCTGGCCGAGGGCTTGGGCGGTGTACGGCGCGTTGTCGCCGCCGTGCATGTGGAGGACCACGATCGAGCCGTTCTGGACGTGGTCGAGGACCTGTTTGATGATCGGCTGCGGGGACTTGGCGAAGCCGTCGGCGCCTGGCACGTCCAGGCCGACTGCCGTGACGCCGGCCGGGGCCAGTTCGTGCAGTGCGGTGGTGTCGTAGCAGCCGCCGGGGAACCGGAACCACCTGGTGGCGTGCGGATCCAGCTGGTCCAGCTGTACGACGGCGCGCTGTACGTCGGTCAGCATCTGCGCACGCGGCACGGTCCCCAACGTGTAGCAATGCTTGGTGAAACCACGGTGGTCGTAGGTATGTGTCCCCAGCTCGAACAGCGGGTCCGCAGCGAGCTCCTTCACCACCTGCGGGTACTGCTCCATCCACATCCCCGTCAGGAACATGGTTGCCGGGACATGCAGTGCCCGGAGCTCGTCGATCAGTGCCTTGTTGTAGTACGACTTGACCTGCCCCGACACCAGCCGTCGCCGCATGAGCGCGGTCAGATCGGCGTCGAAGGTCAACGCGATCAGCTTCCGGTCCCGCGGCCCATGGTCGAGCACCGGCATCAGCTTGACGTTGCTCGAGGCACCTGGTCTGGCATGCACCGGTACAAGCGTGGGGCGAACCGTGCGTACCGGTGCAGCAGGAGCACGCGTCTGTGGTGTCTCAGTGACGACTCCGGCGGTCGGTGTGGTGTCGCTGCATCCGGCAACAGTCAGCAGCAACACACCGACCGCAACGCGTTTCCCCCAGGTCACAAAGGATCATTCTACGGTCAGCGTGAGGCGCTGGATGCCCCAGTTGTCCGCGTCCGGTCCCGGCGGGAACCAGACGTCGACGATGTCGTCCTTGATCCAGCTGCCGATGTCCGCCACGTAGCAGTGCCCGTAGCCGGGGACGTACAGCCGTGTACCCCACGGGATGATCCGCGCGTCCACTGCGCAGATCCCGGTGCCGGCGTTGTAGCCGAGCGCGGTCTGCGCGACGTCGTTGTATGCCGACACGCGATAGTTCAGCGTGGTCCCGACCGGCACCCGGTACGCCGCCAAGCGGTTCGAGGAGTCCAGCCGGTACGACGTGCTGATCTGGCCGATCGACGACGCGGCTGTGTCCTCGGCCGTCATCGCGTACACCTGGTAGTGCGCGCCGTCGCACGGGCTCGTGTCAGTGACCTGCAGCGTCGGCTGACCCCAGTCGCTGACCCACTGCAGCGCCTGCCCGTTCCGGAACGCCCGGTACGCCTTCGCGCCGGCCACCCGGTTGAACGTGAACGTCACCTTCCCGTCCGCACCGAGGCCGCCGTTGATCCCGCTCGGTGCGGGCAGCCGGCCGCTGACGTCGTACGGCGGCGCCGTCGTCCCGTTGCCGTGCCCGCCGGAGACCGGCCGGTCGGGGATCGGCCCGGTGTAGAAGTGCTGACAGGCCGGCAGGGCCGCGGACGCGGTGGCCGGAGCAACCAGCAGGGAAGCGAAACTCAGCAGGACGACGGCGAGAGCGCGCATGACGGCAAGACCTCCGAGGTGGGGCGGGACCAAGGGGTTTCATCCCCTAGTAGCGGTCCCGCCGCCCCATTAGTCAAGGTCTCGACGTAAGTCAGTTCAGCAGGTCGTTCACCGATCGCAGTACCGGCACGGCGATCTCGGCCGGAGCGTCGGCGCCGGTGACGTGGAACGTGTGGCTCTCGCCCGCGGACAGCGTGACGAGGCACGAGTCCACTCGCGCTGCCGCGTCCAGCCGGTCCGGGAACAGCGCCAGGTCCTTCGCCAGAGCAGTCGCGCTGACCGTCACGTCGTACCCGCCCTCGGTCGGCGTGACCGTGGCCGTGTACGCGTCACCCGCGAGCTGCAGCTCGGTGTCCTCGACGAAGTACCAGTACGCCGTGACGCCGTCCGCGCCGCGCACCTCGAGGTACTCGGCGGCAGGCTTCCCGGCGACCGCGACGGACGACGGCAGCTCGTTCACCACCGCCGAGCGGGCCGCGATCGCCACCGCGAACGTCTCCCGGGCGAGCACCCCGTCGCCGAGCGTCGACCGTCGCGTGACGGTGACCTCGGTCGACCACACCGCGTCGGTGTCGTTGTGCGCAGCAACGATCAGGCCGTCCTCCCGAGGCTGAACAGTCAGCAGCCGGTCGGCGTACACGCGCTTCAACGCGTACCACAACGGCTTGCGGATCCCGTGCCCGTCGACGGCTGCCCACGAGACCACCGGCCAGTTGTCATTGAGCTGCCAGACAACTGCTCCCGTGTTCAACGGGAACAGTGAGCGGAAGTGCTCGATGCCATAGGCAACGGCGCGCGCCTGATTGAGCTGCGTTGTCCAGTGCCAGTCGTCGATGTCCTTCCAGGCCGGCAGGTGCTCACCCAGGCCGCGCTCCAGCTTGAGATTGCCCTCGAACGCCTTCTGGTGCACCAGCATCTGCGAACCGTAGGGATCCAGCGGCACGTCGTGCACCACCGACGTCAGCGTCGACCAGGCCGGCGGCCCCTGGAACCCGAACTCCGACACGAACCGCGGCTTGTACTTGCGGTACGTCGTGTAGTCCACCTGGTTCCAGACGTCCCAGATGTGCATGGTGCCGTGCCGGTCGTCGTTCGGGTGGATGAACTGGTCGAACGAGTACGGGCTGCCGGCCGAGTACGGCGTTCGCGGGTCGAGTTCCGCGACCACGCGGGGCAGCAGGTCGAGGTAGTACCCCGCGCCCCACGGCCGGCCGGCCAGCGGAACCCGCCAGCCCCACTCGACGTACCCCCAGATGTTCTCGTTGTTGCCGTTCCAGACCGCGAGACTGGCATGCCGGCTCAGTCGCGTGACGGCCTCGCGAGCCTCCGCCTCGACCTCGCTCCGCAGCGGCTCGTCCTCCGAGTACGCCGCGCACGCGAACAGGAAGTCCTGCCAGACCAGGATGCCGAGCTCGTCGCAGACGTCGTAGAACAGCTCGCTCTCGTAGATCCCGCCGCCCCAGACGCGCAGCAGGTTCATGCCCGCGTCGACCGCGTCCTCGACGCTGGTCCGGTACGTGTCGGCGTTCAGACGGGTGACGAACGCGTCGTCGGGGATCCAGTTCGCGCCGCGCACATAGATCGGCTTGCCGTTCACCGACAGCACGAACGGCGTACCGTCGTTGTCCGGGGCAACGTTCACGGTGACGTTCCGGAAGCCGACGCGAGCGTGCCAGTCGTCGTCGTTCAGCGTCACGGTCACGTCGTACAGCGGCTGCTCGCCGTACCCGCGCGGCCACCAGACGTCCACGTCGGCGACCGTGCTGACCAGCTTCACGGTGTCGGTGCCGGGCTTGACGGTCGCCGACTGCTGAGTGCCGCCGACCTCGACCGTCACGGTGGCCTCACCGGCGGCGTCGTCGGCCCAGGCCAGTTCGACGTGCGTCGTGAGCACGCCGTCCGAACCGTCCACCCGGGCGAGCGGCCGGACCGAGGAGATCCGGACATCGGACCAGGATTCGATCCGGATCGGGCGCCAGATGCCGGCCGTCGCGACGTCGGGTCCCCAGTCCCAGCCGAAGTTCGACGCCATCTTCCGCAGCTCGTTGTACGGGTGCAGGTTGGTGTGCGGCCAGCTGCCGACCTTCGCGCGCTCCGCTTCGGCGGCCGTCACCGGTCCCTCGAACTCGACCGTCAGCTCGTTGTCCCCGGCCACCAGAACGCCGGTGACGTCGAACCGGTACGAGCGGTGCTGGTTCGCGGTCCGGCCGAGCTCCTGGCCGTTCAGCGTCACCGTCGCGACCGTGTCCAGCCCCTCGGCCACCAACTCCTGCCGGTCGTTGCCGTCAGCAACCCAGGAAAACGTTGTCTGGAACGCCCAGCGGGTGCGGCCGATCCAGTGCAGCTGCGACTCGTTGTCGCCGTCGAACGGGTCCGGGATCTCGCCGGCCGCGAGCAGGTCGGTGTGCACCTCGCCCGGCACGGTCGCGGCGACGGCGCGGCCGATCAGGCCGTCGGGCGCCGGCCCCTCGACGGCATGCACGGTCCAGGCAGCACCGCCGTCGGTCGTCAGGTCGAGAGTCTTGAGTGATGTCACAGTCGGGCTCCAGGGGTGAACCGGTTTAGTAGAACCGCGCTGCTCCCGCCAGACACGGAAGCAGGGGAACGTCAGGCGTCCAGGACGTACCGTCGCCACAGATCGGCGAGGGCGCGGTGTCCGGCAGCGGTTGGGTGTACGCCGTCGCCGGCGAGCGTCGCCGCACCGGCCGATGCGGCCTGCTTGGTCAGCTCGACGTCGGTGGGGACCAGGATCGCGCCGTACTCGACGGCCAGCTTCCGGACCACCTCGAGCTTCGGGTCGAGGTCCTCGCGCCACTCCTCCTGCCCGTCCTTCACCGGCAGCAGGAACGGCTCCATCAGGACCACGGGGCACGACAGCGGGTCGAGCAGCGACCGGTACGACGCCTCGAAGTCCTCGGGGGTCGTCGGGTCGTTCTCGTCGTACCGCCGCCAGGTGTCGTTGATCCCGATCAGGATCGACACCAGCGACGGGTCGTGGGCCAGCACATCGGCGGACCACCGGGCAGCCAGGTCGGCCGCCCGATTGCCGCTGATACCGGCGTTGACGATCGCCGGCCGGCGCTCGCCGAGCTCGTCGGACAGCTCGCGGACGTAGCCGTCACCGAGTCCGGAAGGATCGGTACGGCGGCCGCAGTCGGTCACCGAGTCCCCGGCGAACACGACGGTCCGCCGGGGATCCAGAAGGATGCTCACAGAGTGGCCGCCGTGACGTCCCAGTCGTCGGGCAGGATCGGCGCGACCTCGACCGTGCTCGCCACGTCCACGAACGCGCCGGTGTCGATCGAGTCGGTGATGGAAGCCATCACGTCGACGATGTGGAACGCCAGCGCGCCGGTCGCCCGGTGCGGCCGGTCGGCCCGGATGGCGCGAGCCATCTCGAGGACGCCGGTCCCGCGCTGTGCGACCGCCTTCGTCTCGGCGATCGTCTCCCAGTCCTCCGCGCCGCGCCGGCGGATCTTGATCGCACCGTCGAACCCGTTCGGGTCCGGTACGGCGAGGGTCGCGTCCGAACCGGTGATCTCGACGAACCCGGCCCGCGGCAGCGGCGAGTCGAAGCTGAAGATGCTCTGCGACGACTGCCCCGACTCGAACTTCGCGATCGCGCTGACATGCGTCGGCACGGTGACGTCGAAGTCGGTCCCCGCCAGCGGACCGGAGCCGATCGTGCGCTTGTCCCGCGACTTCGAGCCGATCCCCGCGACGGCGGCGACCGGGCCGAAGAGCTGCACCAGCGTGGTCAGGTAGTACGGGCCGATGTCCCACAGCGGGCCCGCGCCGTCGGAGAACAAGAACGCCGGATTCGGGTGCCAGGACTCCGGGCCGGGGGACTGCATCAGGGTGAGCGCGGTCAGCGGCGTACCGATGTCACCGCGCTCGATGATCCGCCGGGACTCCTGCAGGCCCGGGCCCAGGATGGTGTCCGGGGCGCAGCCCAGCCGCAGGCCCGCGTCCTGGGCCGTCGCCAGCAGCTTCAGGCCGCTCTCCTGGTCCAGCGAGAACGGCTTCTCGCTCCAGACGTGCTTACCGGCGGCGACCGCAGCGAGGGCCACCTCGACGTGCGCGATCGGGATGGTCAGGTTGACCACGATCTCGACGTCGGCGTTGTTCAGCACCGCCTCGGGACCCCCGTGGGTCTCGATGCCGTACTGCTCGGCCTTCTCCTTGGCGGCCTCCGGCCGCAGGTCGCCGATCGCGACGACCTTCAGGTCCGGGAAGCTCTGCATGCTCTTGATGTAGGCGTCGGAGATCACCCCGGCGCCGATCACACCTACACCGACAGCGCTCATGCCGGTGCGCCCTCTCCGGTGAGGAAGACGTAGCTGCCCTCGACCGCGTCGAAGATCTCGCCGGTGAAGTCGTCCAGCTCGACCACGCGGAGCGCCTGCGGGGCCGCGGCCAGGATGTCCCGGACCGCGATGGTGCCGTCGCCGACCGCGACCTGGGCCTTGTTGTTCAGGGTCCCGTCGCCGTCCTTGACGTGGATCGCGGTGACCCGCTCGCCGAACTTCTTCAGCAGCGCCGGTACGTCGGCGCCGCCGACCGCGGCCCAGTACGTGTCGACCTCGAGGATCACCTCGTCGGACAGGTTGTCCGCGAGGATCTCCAGCGCGTGCGCGCCGCCGATCGTCGACTCGAGCTCGAACTGGTGGTTGTGGTAGCCGACCGTGATGCCGAGGTCGGCGGCAACCTTCGCGGCCTCGTTCAGGCCCTGGGCGATCGCCTTGACGTCGTCCGCGGCCTGCCAGCGGGCCGGGTCGGTGTGCGGGTCGATCACCGTGGTGATGCCGAGCCGCTGCGCCGCGGCGAGGATCGGGGCGCTGTCCTCGCGGAGCAGGCCGGCGTGCGTGGTCGGGGCCGAGAGTCCGTGCTTGGGCAGCGCGTCGGCCAGACGGTCCGCGAAGGCGGTCACACCGAAGGGTTCGACCTTGGTGTAGCCGATCTCCGCGATGCGGGCCAGGGTGCCGTCGAAGTCCTCTTCGAGCTTGCCCCGGACCGTGTACAGCTGGAGGGACAGGTGGTCCTTTGCGACCATGGTTTCTCCTTGTCGGCGGCACCGCACCCGCTGCCCTGGGGTTGGCGCCGACTGATAAGCCGAACCGGTTAAGTAACGACGCAAACCGTATCCCAATCGGCCCCGTCCACACCACCCTCCGCCCAACGACTGGGCGGTCACCTGACAGGCCGCTCAGCCCCGGTGGTCCCGGGGAGGTCACTTTCTGTGCGGAGATCCTGACATGGTGTGCGTGACGGAGGACACTGTGAGTGTCCGGATCGCTCGTCAGCGGTCCGGTCGCTGGGGAGGAGTCCCATCGTGTCGCACGTAACCATCAAAGAGATCGCACGGCGCTGCGGTGTCTCACAAGGCGCAGTGTCCTACGCCCTGAACAATCGGCCCGGGGTGTCCGAGGCCACCCGGGCGCGAGTGCTGAAAGTCGCCGCGGAAATGCAGTGGGCGCCGAACCGCGCCGCCCGGCAGTTGTCCGCGGCGCGCAGCGAGACGTTCGGGCTCGTCCTGGCCCGGACCGCGCAGACGCTGAGCGAGGAGCCGTACTTCATGGGCTTCGTCGGCGGGATCGAGGCGGTGCTGGCCGAGAAGTCGTACTCGCTGGCGCTCCAGGTCGTCGCGAATCTGGACGACGAGATCGCGACGTACCGGAAGTGGGCCGCGGAGCGCCGGGTCGACGGCGTGATCGTCGTCGACCTGCGGGTCGCCGATCCCCGCATCCCGGTGCTGCGCACGCTCGGTCTGCCGGCCGTCCTGGTCGGCGATCCCGCACTCGCCGACGGGATGCCGTGTGTCTGGACGGACGCCGCCGCGGCGATGACCGCGGCGCTCGACCACGTGGCGTCGCTCGGCCACCGGGTGATCGCGCGGGTGGCCGGTCCGCCGGAGTTCGGCGACGTCTGGATCCGCGACCAGGCGTACGACATGGCTGCCTGCCGGCTCGGGCTGACGGCCTCGACCCATCACACCGACTACACCGCCACGCAGGGTGCCGACGCGACCCGCGAGGTCCTCGCCGCCACCCCGCGCCCGACCGCGATCGTCTACGACAACGACCTGATGGCGGTGGCCGGACTGGCCGTCGTCCAGGCGCTCGACCTCCGCATCCCCGACGACATCACCCTGGTCGCCTGGGACGATTCGCCGCTGTGCCGGATCACCCACCCGACACTCACCGCCCTGAGCCACAACGTGGTCGGCTACGGAACCGAGGTGACCCACCGCCTGCTGGACCTCCTGGCCGGCGCCCAACCCCAATCCCACCTCTACTCGACGCCCCTCCTGCTCATCCGCGACAGCTCCGGCCCCCCACCTCGCGCGAACGGATAACCCCTCGCCTTGGGGGTTCTTCGTCGGTATGCCAACGAAGAACCCCCAACAGGCGGGGATAACCCCGCGTGTGTCGGAGCTGCTCAGCCGGCGGTGACGGTGACGGGTACGCCGTTGACCGCGGAGGTGCCGGCGACGGCGTCGACGAAGGCCGTGTCGGTGATGTCGTTCGCGCTCGGACCGGGGACCTGACTCGCGACCGAAAGCCGCGCGCCGGGATGGTTGTGGCCGAAGCCGTGCGGCAGGCTGACCACGCCGGGCATCATGTCGTTGCTAGAGGCAACTTCAACCGAGACGGCGCCGGCCGCCGAGGTGACGGTGACCAGCTGGCCGTCGGTCAGGTCGCGGTCGGCGAGGTCGCCCGGATGCATCAGCAGCTGGTGCCGCGGCTTGCCCTTCACCAGGCGCGCGGAGTTGTGCATCCAGGAGTTGTTGTTGCGCAGGTGCCGGCGGCCGATGAGCAGCAACTCGCCCGGAGCGACGGTCGTCAGCGCATCCAGCCGCGGCAGATCGTCGAGGATCATCGGCTGGGCGAGGTCGATCCGCTTCGACGTCCGGCGCAGCGCTCCGGGCAGCGCCGGCTGCAACGGCCCGAGATCGATCCCGCCCGGTGACCGGCGCAGCTTCCCGACCGACAAGCGGTACGGACCGATCCGCAGCCCGGCGTCGACGATCCGCCGCGGTGACAACCGCAGCCGTGCCGTCGTCTGTACGCGGCGCCGGCTCCACGGGGTACGGCGTACCAGCGCCAGCCCCAGGTCCCGGAAGATCTCCCAGTCGTGCCGCGCCGACACGGGCTTCGGCAGGACGGCGTCGTTCCACCGCGCGGTGTTCCGGACGGCGAGCTGGTGGAAGATCACGTCGTAGTGGTCCCGCTCCAGCGGCGGCGCCGGCGGCAGGATCACGTCGGCGTGCCGCGTGGTCTCGTTGATGTACGGATCCACCGCAACCATGAACTCGAGCGACCCCAATGCCTCGTCGAGCCGGCGGCCGTCGGGTGTCGACAGCACCGGGTTCCCCGCGACGGTCACCATCGCCCGGATCTGCCCCTCGCCCGGCGTCAGGATCTCTTCGGCCATCGTCGACACCGGCAACTCGCCGCCGAACTCCGGCAGGCCGCGGACGCGGCTCTTCCAGGCGCCGACGTGCCCGCGCCCGAGTCCGAGCAACGCGTTCACCGCCGGCCGCGGGAACATCGTCCCGCCGGGGCGGTCCAGGTTCCCGGTGATGATGTTCAGCACCTGGATCGCCCACTGGCAGACCGCCCCGAACTGCTGCGTCGACACCCCGACCCGCCCGTAGCAGGCCGCCCGCTCGGCCGTCGCGAACTCGAGCGCGATCCGTCGGATCGCGTCCGCCGGGATTCCGGTGATGTCCGCCGCCCGTTCCGGCGTCCACTTCTCCACCGCGGCCTCCACGGCCGCGAGACCGTCGACGTACGCCGCGACGCGCGCGTGACCGTCGGAGATCACCTGATGGATCAGTGCGAGCAGGAAGGCGGCGTCGGTCCCCGGCCGGACGAAGTGATGCTCGTCGGAAACCGCTGCCGTCTCGGTCCGGCGCGGATCGACGACGACGACCTTTCCGCCGCGTTTCCGCACTTCCTTGAGGCGTTTCCCGAAACCGGGTGCGGTCATCATGCTCCCGTTCGACGCCAGCGGGTTCGCGCCGAGCATCAACAGGTACGACGTCCGGTCGATGTCCGGCACCGCGATCATCAGCTGGTGCCCGTACAGCAGGTACGACGCGAGCATGTGCGGCAACTGGTCGATCGAGGTCGCGCTGAACCGGTTCCGGGTCCGCAACTGCCGGACCATCGTCGGCAGATGGGTGAGCGCGCCGAGGCTGTGCACGTTCGGGTTCCCGAGGTACACCCCGACCGCGTTCCGTCCGTGCTCACGCTGGATCCCGGTGAGCTTGCCGACGACGAGCTCGTACGCCGCCTCCCAGCCGATCTGCTGCCAGCCGTCGGCCGTCCGCCGGACCGGTGTGGTCAGCCGGTCGGGGTCCTCCTGGAGATCGCGGAGCGCGACCGCCTTCGGGCAGATGTGACCGCGGGACAGCGGGTCGGACTCGTCGCCGCGGATGTCGGTGACCCGGCCGTCCTCGACGGTGACGAGCACGCCGCAGATCGCTTCACAGAGGTTGCAGGACGTCCGCCGTACGGTCATCCACTCAAACTACCCCCGGGTAGCGACGGCCGCATCAGTCGAAGCGCGCCTCGTCGAGCCGGCCGAGGATCGCGTCCACGGTCTCGCCCACCGACAGGTCGGAGTTGTCGAGCCAGAGCCCGCGCCGTGGACTGAATGCGTGCAGTTCGTAGTCGAGCTCGTCGACCAGATGGTGCGCGCCGCCGAGCCGGGTCGAGATGACCTCCGGCCGGGGCGTCAGCACGACCAGGTACCGCGGCCGCGTCCGGATGCCGTCCAGGAACTCGCGCAGCAGCTCGCCGATCACCACGTCCTGCAGGACCACGGTGAAGCCGGCTTTCGCGTACTCGTCGGCGGCCTGACAGGCGAGCCGGTAGCGCAGCTGCAGCTGGCGTTGTGCGGCGAGCACGTCGTCGGCCATCGACGCCTGCCCGCTCACGATCATCCGCCGGAAAACGTCCCCCCGCAGATGCACGCCGTACTGGAACCTCTCGGCGAGCATCTGGGACACCGACGACTTCCCCGCCGCCATGATTCCACTGACGACGATCACCCCCTCGGACTCCATGCGGTGATCGTGCCACGTGCCGCGCGGTTTTAGACCGGTCTCGGCGATTCTTGTCCGAAAACCCAGGTTTGCAAGGGGTTACTGCCGAGCCACCAGCGTCTCGAGGTGGTGGCGCAGCAACTGCCGGACCCGGGCCGGGCTGGTGCGGTCGGGCTGGATGGCGGCGTGCAGAGCGAGGCCGTCGATCAGCGCGTGCAGCCGCTCGGCTTCCCGGCGTACGTCGAGATCGTCACGGAGCGCGCCGTCCTCGGCGAGCGCGTTCAGCAGCGACTCGCACAGCTGCCGCAGACCGTCGTGCACGGTGTCGACGTGCGCGCGCAGGCCGCCGGCTCCGGACTCGGCCTGGGCCTGCGCCATGAATGCCATCCAGACGTCGAACTCGGCGCGCCGCTCGGCGTCCAGCGGCAGCGCCTCCTCGAGGTAGCGCAGCGCGATCGTGGTCGCGGAGCCCTTCGGCTGGATCGCGGCGACCCGCTCGGTCACCCGGCGCGACACCAGATCCATCGCGAAGCTGAGCAACCCGTCCTGGTCGGGGAAGTAGTACCGCACCGCGCCCGCGGACCAGCCCGCCTCGGCGGCGATCGTGCGCACCGAGGCCGCCCGGATCCCGTCCCGGCGGACCACTCGCCACAGCGCTTCGGCGATCTCCTCGCGGCGGGCGGCGTGGTCGACGATCTTCGGCATGTGGTCCTTTTTAGCACAGCTGTGTTAGTCTCGTTTTACAACACGGTCGTACTTAAACTCGGGAGGGGAACACCGTGCTGCTTGCTGTCATCGCCGCGTGTGAGATCGGGTTCTGGGTCCTGCTCGCCGCAGGCCTGGCGGCCCGCTACCTGCTCCGGCTGCCGAAGATCGGTCTGGTGCTCCTGGCCGGCGTGCCGCTGGTCGACGTCGTGATGCTGGTCGCGAGTGTTGTGGACATCCAGCGGGGAGCGGAGCCGTCGTTCAAGCACTCGCTGGCAGCGATCTTCATCGGCGTCAGCGTCGGCTTCGGCCACCAGACCTTGAAGTGGGCGGACAAGTGGGCCGCGCACTACATGGCCGGCGCCCCGCGTCCGGTCAAGCCGCCGAAGAAGGGCCCGGAGCGTGCCCGCCGGGAGCGCGCCGGCTGGTTCCGGCACCTGCTCGCGTACGTCGTCGGCGTCGGCGTCATGATCGGCCTCGGCCTGCTCTCCGGGCGCGGGTACGACGCCGCACTCGGGCCGGCCTGGACCTGGACGATCGTGCTGGTGATCGACGCGATCGTGTCCTTCAGCTACTCCTTCGAGGGCGCCGAGGCGCCGGATCGGGAGAAGGAGTCCGTCTGAGGTCCCGGCGTACGCCTCGTGGTCGTCGTACATTGCGTTCATGACGACGACGGGGCGTATCTGGACCTGGCTGACCGTGACGGTGGTCCTGGCGGGCATCGTGATCCAGTTGCCGCTGTCGGCGCAGAACGAGGAGGGCTTCTTCTCCACCGCGCCCGAACGCCTGTTCAACGTGTTCGCGTACTTCACGATCCAGTCGAACCTGCTGCTCGGCGGCACGGTGCTCGTGCTCGCGCTGTGGCCGGACCGGACCCGGGGCGCGGTGTTCAAGACACTGCGGCTCAACGGTGTGCTGTGCATCGCGGTGACCGGCATCGTCTATCACGCGGTGCTGGCCGGGCTGGACGAGCTGAGCGGGTGGGCCTGGGTGTCGAACTTCCTGCTGCACACTGCCGCCCCGATTGCCGGCGTCCTCGGCTGGCTGTTGTTCGGGCCGCGCGGTCAGACCGACTGGCGGATCGTCGGGTGGTCGATCGTGTACCCCCTGCTGTGGCTCGCGTTCACGCTGATCCGCGGCGAGTTCGTGCACTTCTATCCGTACCCGTTCGTGAACGTCGACGAGCACGGGTACGGGCGGGTGCTACTGAACTGTCTGCTGGTGGCGGTACTGTTCCTGGCTCTGGCGGCGGGGGCGACCACCCTCGACCGCCGGTTGCGCCGGAAGACAACCGTCGAAAGGTAGACCCGTGCTGGTGACCTCGCGCTCGTACGCCGAGTACGAAGCGATGTTCGACCTGGTGGAACTCCCCGAGTCCGTGCTCGACTGCTGTGCGGGCGGTGCCGGCTTCACGGCCGAGGCTGCCGCCCGTGGTGTGGACGCGATCGCCGCCGATCCGGCGTACGAGCTGGACCATGCCGAGCTCGTCGACAGCGTCCGGCGCAGCCTGCCGGCGACGTCGGGCATCGTCGACGAGCATGCGGGGAGCTTCGTCTGGCACTGGTACGGGTCGCCGGAGCGGAAGGACCAGTACCGGATCGAGGCGGCCGACCGGTTCCTGCAGGACGTCGAGGCGGCGCCGGAGCGGTACGTCGCCGCGGGCCTGCCGGACCTGCCGTTCGGGGATCGCCGGTTCGAGATGGTGCTGTGCTCACATCTGTTGTTCACCTGGTCCGGCAAGTACGACCGGGACTGGCACGAGGCCGCGTTGCGGGAGCTGATCCGGGTCAGCAACTCCGAGGTGCGGATCTTCCCGCTGGTGCAACAGGGTGCCGGGGCAACGATCCCGTGGCTGCCGGAACTGCTGGAGTCCCTCGACGGCGTCACCTACGAGATCCGCAAGGTGCCCTACGAGTTCCAGGTCGGCGCCGACCAGATGCTGGTCATCACGCGCAGCTGACCTCTGGTGCTTCCCACCCATCGCGCTCACGGATGAGTGCGCCACTGACCCGTCACGATGGGCGGGAAGCGGTCCAGTGGGCCGGACGAGCGTGTGAGGACGGTCTACCGTCGCCCGCCCGGCCGGGTCCGGCTCAGCGCAGGTACTTACCGCAGACCGGCCACGGGGAAGCGCCGCGCTGCGCGTAGAGCTTCTTCGCGCGCATCAGCTGCTCGCCCGCGGAGGCCTTCGCCGGGCTGCCGGAGCCGCCGACGCTACGCCAGGTCCGCAGGTCGAACTGGAACAGCCCGTAGTAACCGGCCGGATTCACAGCGCGCGGGTTGCCGCTGGACTCACAGTTCGCGACCTTCGCCCAGGCGCCGCTCAGGTTGGCCTTGCCGCTGCTCTTCGGGCGGTCCTCGGACCGGCTGGTCTTCGCCTTGCGCTCCGGCTTCGAGCTCTTCTTCGTCTCGGCCTTCTCGGCCTTCTTCTGGGTGGTCCGCGGCGCCGGGTCGGCGGCGGCCTTCTGCACCCCGTCGAGCGTGAGGGTCTGCCCGATCAGGATGAGGTTCGGGTCCTTCAGGTTGTTGATCCGGGCCAGCTCGTGCCAGTCGGCGCCGTTGGCCTGGGCGATCTCGGAGAGGGTGTCGCCGGACTTGACCTTGTAGTCGGTCGCGAACGCCGAAGCGGCGCCGGCGGCGGTGATACCGGCTCCCAGACCGGCGATGGAGATGGTTCGGGCCACCCGGCGAGTGCTTCGCCGGGCGCGCGCATGTCGGGCCTTGGACATCTGGAAAGCGCTCCTCGTGAGCTTGGGCATGGTGGAACGCACCGTGCAGGGGAGGCACCCGGGCGCGTCGCCGACCAGGTCACGGGACAGCGTCCGAATGGTCACGCCACGGTAACGACGCGACCTGAGTCATCCTGTGTGAGGATCGCCCGAAACGCAAGACCAATCCGTGATCTGCCCCGAAGTTTTTCCGGAGCCTGAACTTCCGAAAGCCCAACAACAGAACGGTTTCCGGGCCGCGACACGCCGAGCTGCACGCCTGGGAACCGATCAGTTTTCAGCGCTTGAACCAGCGTTCCGGGACGAGTCGAACGGTCAGTTCGCGGATGGTCTCCCGGTCCTCGTCCGGCCACGACTCCCAGACCTCCCGGGCCCACTTGAGCAGTGCCGCTTCGACCTCGTCGACGCCGCCCGCGGTGAGCACGTCGTACGCCGTCAGCTCGCCGACGCGGGCCGGCGGGACGAGGCGTGGCCAGGCGGCGTATGAGTTCGCCATGATCCCGTGCGCGGTGCGGACGTCGATGTTGCCCGAGCCGCGTTCGAAGAACATGTAGAGACCGTTGAGCGCGAACACCGGCCCGATCCGCGGCGCGGCCGGGGCGACGTGCTGCGCGCCGTACGCGTCGATCCGCAGCTGGTGCAGGTATCCGAGCCGGGTCGCGTGCTGCACCTCGAAGCCGAGCAGCTCCCCGGCGACCTCCGCGCACGCGCCGGACGCGTTGTACTTCGGCGTACCGGGCCACTGCGAAACCGGCAGTACGGTGCCACAGCCGGGGCAGGTCGTGGATTCGTGCGTGCCATTCGGTGCGTTCACTCGTTGATCGAAACACGGGCAACCGCCGTCCGGCAGCTGGATTTCACCGCTGGGGGTGGTGAGGCGACAGACGGTGATGGGGGCAGAAGCGGTGATCCGAGTGGCTCTCGGCCATCGTGGCACGTTGGTGCGTGGTGCACTGGCCGCGGTGCTGGCAAGGGAGAACGACCTGGACGTGGTGGCCGAGCTGGACCGCTCGGAGGACGTCCTCCAGGTGGCGGGGCGACGTCCGGAGGTGTTCCTGCTCGACCCGCAGCTGCCCGGCCGGATCCGGATCGAGGAGCTCTGCCGCAAGCTCGCGGGGCGCGGCGTGCTGGTGCTGATCGACCATGAGGCGATCGCCGCGACCAGCCTGGCGCTGGTGAAGCAGGCGCCGCGGATCGGCCTGATCGCGACCGACGCGACGACCGGCCAACTGGTGCAGGCCGTGCGCGACGTCGCGAAGGGGCTGCCGGTGGTCGACGTCCGGCTGGCGGTGGCCGCGCTGAAGGCGGGCGACAACCCGCTCACCGACCGGGAGTGCGAGGTGCTGCGCCAGGTCACCACCGGCGCGACCGCGCAGGAGGTTGCCCGGACCCTCAGCCTGAGCGCGGGCACCGTGCGGAACTACTTGTCCAGGATCCTCGCCAAGACCGGCTCCCGGAGCCGGATCGAGGCGATCCGGAAGGCTCAGGACGCGGGCTGGATCTGAGGGCCGGGCGTCCAGTTGCCGTGCAGGTCGCGGTACATCCGGGACGTGCGCATCAACGTGGCGTGTGTCCCGAGGGTGGCCTTGTTGCCGTCGAGCACGAGGATCCGCCTGGCCCGCAGTGCCGAGCTGATCCGGTGCGCGATGACGACCAGCGTCCCCTCGCGCTTGGCGAAGGCTTCCTCGGCCTGGCGCTCGGCCTCCGCGTCGAGGAAGCAGGTCGCCTCGTCGAGCACGACGAGCGGCGCGGGCGACAGGTAGGCGCGGACCAGCGCGAGCAGCTGCTTCTCGCCGGCGGAGAGCTCGCCCGGACGGACCGTGGCGTGCAGGCCGCCGAGACGCTCGACGAGCTGCTCGGCGCCGACGGTCTTCGCGGCGACCTCCAACTGATGATCTGTTGCGCCGGGCAACAAATAGGCGAGGTTGTCGCGCACGGTGCCGCTGAAGACGTACGCCTCCTGCGGGATCAGGACCCGGGTCTGCGCGAGGCGCTCGACGCTGACATCGGCCGGCGGAACACCGCCGAGCTGCACGTGGCCGTCGGTCGGAGTCAGCATGCCGCAGACCAGCCCGGCCAGCGTCGACTTGCCGATACCGCTAGGGCCGACGACGGCGAGATGCTCGCCTTCGGGGATCGTCAGTTCGAGCTTGTCGAGCACGGGCTCGGCCTTGGGGCCGTACGCAAACGTCAGCCCGCGCAGCCGGACCTGGTAGCCGTTGAGTACGTCGACGGTGCGCGGCGCGTCGGTCGGGGTCGACGTGTCGAGGATCCGGCCCAGCGTGATGACGTAGCGCAGACCGCTGTCGCCGAGAGCGTTCGTCACCGTGTTCAGCGCCGGTTGCAGGCCGATCAGGACATAGGTCAGCCCGCCGAGCAACGTACCCGTGCTGACGCCGCGGCCCACCAACCACGGTCCGGTCGCGAGCAGGATCAGCAGCGGCAGCCAGCCGCCCACGGCGAAGCACAGCGTCCGTAGCGCGGAGACCTTCGCCAGTGCGCGTTCCGCTGCCGCGTGCGCCTCGATCGGCACGCCGGCCAGCCATTCGGCGTACTCCTCGGTCCCGGAGGCGCTGATGTCGCGGACGCCGCCGAACACCATCCCGGCCGAGGCCGCGAGGTCCTCGTCCGCGGTCAGTGACGCACGCACGCGGTCAGCTGCCATCCCGAGCACCGCGAGCGACAACGCGAACCCCAGCAGGAACGGCGGTACGACGAAGGCGGCGACGAGCGGAGCGAGCGACAGCAACCCGGTCAGGACGCCGAACAGCGTGACCGCGAAACTGCGCAGCACGAGGACCAGACCCGCGAACGTGTCCCGGACGATCTCGACCTGCCGGTTCAGGCGGGCGACGGCGCCGTCGTCCGCGGTCCGGAGCGCGCCACCGACGACCCGCTGGACCAGATCGTCGCGCAACGGCTCGACCAGCTCCCCGAGCCGTCCGTACACCTGACGCGCACCGGCCGCGCCCAGACCGGCGGTCGCGACCAGCCCGCCCAGCCAGGCGATTCCCTGCCACGCGTGACCACGCAGAAAGCTGTCCGTCGCCCGCGCCACCGCGATCCCGTATACCGCCGTCGGCAGAATCTCCGGAACCGACCACCCGATCAACCTGACCGTGGCCCGCTTCCGTAGCGCGGCAGCGCCGTACGACAGCTCTTGTTTCACCCGAACACGGCCCTGTACGACGTGTTGTGCCAGAGGTCGGCGTGTGGGGCGATGGCGCGGACCTGGCCGTGGTCGAGCCAGATGACCAGGTCGGCGCGGGCCGCGGTGGCTGGCCGGTGTGTGACGATCAGGCGGGTACGGCGGTGCCGGTCCTCGGTGAGGGTGCGGCTGATCTGGCGTTCGGTGGCGGTGTCCAGGCTCGACGTGGCGTCGTCGAGGACCAGGAGCCGGCGGGCCGGCCAGGCCCGGGCCAGGCCGAGGCGCTGGCGTTCGCCGCCGGACATCGGTGCCTTGCGCAACGAAGTGAGGTACCCGTCGGGCAGCCGGCTGACGAAGTCGTGGGCATGTGTGGCGCGGGCGGCCGCGAGCGTGCGGACCGGGCTGACCGCGTGCGGGTCGATCGCCTCGCCGATCGTCCGGCCGACCAGCTGCGGGCGCTCGAACGCACACCCGACCGCGCTCCGCAGCGCATGCCGGCTGACGGCCTGCAACGGTACGCCGTCCAGCGAGACCTGGCCGGTCGACGGGTCCCGCAGCCGCGCCGCGACCGCCGCGAGCACGGACTTTCCGGCGCCGCTCGGGCCGACGACCGCGACCGTCAGGCCACCGGGGAGCTCGAGACTCACGTTGTCCAGCAGGACGTTCCCGTCGGCGACCACGCTGACACCGTCGAACGTCAGCTGTCCGTGGCCGGACGGCAGCGTCAACGTGCCGTGCGCGACGGGCTCGACCGCGATCACCTCGGCGGACCGCCGGACGCCGGCCCTGGCGCGGGCGAGCTCGCCGAGCACGCCGGTCAGGTTGCCGAGGCCGGCCCCGAGCACGGCGTACTGCGAGGCGGCGAACAGCTCTCCCGCGGTGACGTCGCCGCCGACGAGCTGGATGCCGCCGACGGCCAGGACCGCGACCAGGACGAGCGGGCCGACGACCGCGGCCTGCGCGCCGGAGCGGGCCAGGATCCGCCAGGTGACGACGCCGTTGCGGTGCAGCTCGGGCAACAGCCCGAGGATGCGGCGCTCCTCGCGCTCCGTCGTACCGGCGGCGGTGATCGTGCGGATGCCGGTGAGCGCCTCCGACAGCAGCGCGGCGATCCGGCCCTGGGTCTCCTGATAGGCCAGGCTGACGTCGGCGGTCCGCATGGCGAAGGTCCAGAGCACGAGGACCACGAGCAGGACGCCGCCGAAGAACGCGGCCGCCAGCCACGGGTCGATCACGGCCAGCAGGACGAGGCTGCCGAGCGGGGGAGCGACCGCCGCGATCGCGGTCACCGCGGCCGGGCCGGCCTGGGCGGCGTCGGTCGCGTTCGCCGAGACGCGGGTGACGAGGTCGCCGGTCTCGAAGTCGCGCGTGCCGCCGGGGCCGCCGCGGACGACGTGCCGGACCAGCCGGTGGCGGAGCCAGGCCGTGGTCTCGGCGACGCAGGCCGCGCCCGCGAACGCGTCGATGATGCTGGCCGCGATGCCGAGCCCGATGAGCGACGCCGCGACGACCAGCCAGCGCGTGTACCCGGCGCCGGCCACGATTGAGTCGACCGAACGCCCGAGGATCGCCGGAAGCGCGAGCGTGACGGCGCTGCCGATGAGCGCGTTGACTCCGATCAGCGGCAACCAGCCCCGCCCGCGCTTGGCCACCTCCTTGAAGGTGATCATCGGCGGAGGCCCGTCTGGTCCGCGACGAACGCGAGCATGTCGGCGGCGAGGCCGATGCCGCCGGTGGTGTGCCCGGCGTCCGGCTCGAACCTCAGCAGGACCGGTCGGCTGCCGGCCGTCGCGTGCTGCAGCGCCGCGCACAGTTTCCTTGCGTGCAAGGGATCCACGCGGGTGTCGTTCCCGAAGGCTGTCAGCAGGACGGCCGGGTACTTCACGCCGTCGGCGACGCGGTGGTACGGCGAGTAGGAGAGCAGGGTCGCGAAGTCGTCTGCGTCCTGCACCGTGCCGTACTCCGCGGTCCAGCGCTCGCCGAGCCCGGAGAGCTCGTAGCGGACCATGTCGGTCAGCGGGGCCGAGCAGACTGCGGCGGCGAACAGCTCTGGCCGTTGAGTGAGCGCGGCCGCCGTCAGCAGGCCGCCGTTGGACTCGCCGCAGATGGCGAGCTGGTCGGCGGTGGTCCAGCCGTCGGCGATCAGGTGCTCGGCGGCGGCGATGAAGTCGTCGAAGACGCTCTGCTTGTGGTGGCGCGTTCCGGCATGGTGTGAGCTGCCGTCGCCGCGAACGGTCGCCGTCACGAAGGTCCCGCCTGCCTCGACCCAGGCCAGCGCGAAGGCGGAGTACGCCGGCGTGAGCGACTGCCCGAATCCGCCGTACCCGTAGAGGATCGTCGGACGCGGCCCCGGCTCGCCGATCACCTGCAGCTCGACACCCGTTCTGGTCGTCAGCCGGCGCATCGTGGCTTCCCGCGCGGCGACGTCTCCGGTGGTGGTGCGGGTGCTCGCGTCGTAGCAGTAGACAGTCGGCGGCGTCACGCTGTCCGTGTAGCTGAACCAGGCCCGGTTGCCGCGGGCGGTCAACGCACCCACTGACCCGCTGCTGGGGAGGTCCAGGGTCGTTTGCAGCAGGCCGCTCTCCCGGTCGTGCACGGTGATCTCGTTGGTCGTGCTGACCAGGACCACGTCGTCGAGGATCGCTAGGCCGGTCAGCGGCTTGTCCGGGCGGAGGTAGTCGTGCCAGAGCGTCGGCTCGGTCGGGTCGCCGACGCAGATCCGCCCGGTGGGCGAGTCCTGCGCGGTGACGACGTACAGACGGCCGTCCGGACCCACTGACATGATCGTCGTCGCGTCCTGCGGCAGATGCCGCGGCGGTGCGTCGGTGGTCAGGTCGGCGAGCCACACGTCGGCCGCGGTACAGATCGTCAGCCAGCGGCCGTCGGCGCTGATCTCCAGGCCGTACGACGCCTTGTCGGCAAGGACCGTGACGTCGTTGGGGTCGCCCAGGCGGTGACGGCGCACCTGCCGGAAGCGCACATAGTAAAAGGTGTTTCCGTCGGGGAGCCACGTGACGGGCGAGTAACGGCAGCCGTCGATCGGCCCGTCGACCACCTGGCCGCTCGCGATGTCGAGGACGCTCAGCGACGAGCGCTCGTCACCGCCGCGGGACAGCTGGTACGCGAGCTTCGTGCCGTCCGCCGAGGGCTGCCAGGCGTCGAGCGTGGTCAGGCCGGTCGGGTCGAGCTGCTTCGGATCGATCAGCGGCGTCTCGTCGACGTACAGGACGGCGTGCTGCTGCCCGGCCGCGCGGCGCAGCGTGAAGCAGCGGTCTCCGCGCCAGACGGGCGTGGACACGCTACTGACGTCCGACAACCGCCGGACATGGTTCTTCCAGCCGAACCGGCTGGTCAGCGACGCGGCGTACGTCAGCCAGAGCTCGTCCTGGTCCCGCAGCCATCGCACGGTCTGCGCGGCCACGGAGTCCTCAAGCCAGCGGTACGGATCCGCGACGTCACTACCGTGCACCTGCTCCACGAGCGTCAGACGCTCGGCGCATGGATAAGACCGCACGGGTCGATCACCTCACTCTCCCCTTGTCCCACCAACACAACGAGCAGGCAGGCCCGGGGCTACAGGTCGGCCCTGGGTGGGGTCACCACCCAGGGCCCGAGCGGTCCCGCGAACAGGTGGCGCCTGCTGCGCGCCGCCCCGCGGGCACTGGGCGGCGTTGTCGTCGGTCGACAGGACTCCGTCCTGCCTCCCTCCTCCGCCTTGCCCAGCACTCCGCGGGACGTCGCTCGCGACGGCACCACCTGTCCGCGCGACCGCTTACTACCTGGCAATACAGGTGCCGTATCAGTGGCAGAGCAGCAGGCTCAGGTTGCTCGGGGTCTGCGAAGCGCAGCCCAGCACGGTCAGCGTGGAGCCGCCGTGGTGGTGGCCGCCGTGGCCGTAACCCGGGGTCTCCAGACCCTGAAGGTCGAGAAGTGCCATGTTTTTACACCTCCTTCGGTGCGGTTCGTCGGGATGGGAACTCGGACCACTGGGGAGGTCCGAGGAACGGGAGGGACACCGGCGCGTCGTGCAGCGCCGTGCCCAGGGCCAGCAGGACGCCGGCCGATCCGGTCGCCAGGTCCATCGAGAGACGGAGCAACTGGTTGCCCGGGAACGCGAGACCGCCCTCGAACGGCATCGCGTGCCAGCCGAGACCGTGCACCAGGTCGTCGACCTGGTCTTGGAGCGCGGCAGCAGCGAGGAGAATCCCGGCGCGGCCCATGAACAGCCCTGGCTGGACGTAGTAGTCGCAGTGCGTGACCCGCTTGAGCTCCTGCAGTTGCGCGCTCAGCTCGTCGGACGGACGGTGGCGCAGGTAGCGCTCGAGCACCAGCGCGATGCCGACGGATCCCTCTTCCAGGTAGGGGAGGGTTCGCCAGCCCTGGTTGACCTGGCGCATCCCGTCCTCGGTGAGCACGGTGCGCTTCAGGTCCTGCCGGATCGCGATCTCCGCGAGATCGAGCAGACCGGTGTCGCCGAGCTGCTCGAAGGCGTTCAGGAACAGCAGCGCCGGGCCGGACGATCCGTACATCAGGCCGGCACGTGCGTGCTGCCCGCCGCTGATCTCCGATACATCTGTCTCCAGCCGGTCGGCGACCAGGTCGAGGACCCGGACCGCCTTCGCCCGGAGCGCCGGCTCGGTGTCGAAGTGCAGCAGGTTCAGGCCGATGCCGGCGAGGCCGGAGTGCAGCCCGAGCTCGCGGGAGCTCCAGTCGTCGACGAGAGTGCGGTCGACCAGGTCAAGTGCTTCCTGCCGGTAGCCCAGCTCGTCGAGGACATGGGCGACGCCGTGCAGACCGTCGTACAGCCCGGGGCCCGTCGCGGTGCTGACGGCTTGCTTGCGCAGCCAGTCGTCGTACTCCGGGAAACGGCCGGCTCCGGTCTTGGCCAGCGCATACAGGACACCGGCGGCGCCGGTCGCGAGGTCGATACCACCGCCGTCGCGGAACTGCGCGATGTCGCCGGGGAACAGCCGGTCGGTGCGCTCCGGTGTCGCGCTCGCGACGATCGCCTTGGTGAGCGCCTCACGTACGTCGGTCCAGCCGGCCCGGCCAGGGAGTGCGATGTTGTCCAGCTCGTTGGTCGCGTCGGCGCCGACGATCGTACGCACCGCGTCATCGAGGGTGTCGCGCGCCACGGGGAACGTCTCGGCGATCATGTCCGCGAGCTGGACCGCCTTACCAGGATGGAGATTCAGCAGGATCGTTGCCTGCGGCGCGTAGACGCCGAGCGCGATACAGGCCAGGGCATACCGGTCGACGTCGACGCCTTTCCGGTCCTGCGGAGCGGCGTACCCGGGATGGGCCAGCGTCGAGCGGGCCTGGTCCTCGGCCCTGGTCGCGACCTCGAAGTCGATCAGCGTGAGCTTGCCGTTCACATCGAGAAGCAGGTTGTCCGGGTGCAGGTCGCAGAACACGACACCGCGCTCGTGCAGCTGCCCGACGGCCTCGCCGACCTTGGCGATCATCGCGGTCGCCCACTCGGCGTACCTGGCCTTGTCGGCCTCGGTTGCGTCCGGGTGCGTCAGCGGATACCGCCGGACCAGCTCGCGTTGCAGTGACACCGAGTCGATGTGCTCCTGCACGAGGAAGTGGTGGTCGCCGAGCTGGAGGTAGTCGTGCGTCCTCGGTACGGCGTCCAGGCCGGCGAGCTGCTCGAGGATGTCGCGCTCGTGGGCGATCCGCGCGACCGCGTCCCGCCCGGACATGTCGAGCCCGGCGTACGGACGGCCCTCCTTGAGGACGACGCGGTCGCCGGTCTCATTGTGGTGGCCGAGGTACACACCGCCGCCGTTGGAGAACTGGATGACGCCGTCGATCGTGTATACGAGGTCGTTGGTGGTGACCGCGTTGCGTGCGTCGAGATGCGGCTGCAGGAAGTCCGGCAGATGGACCCACGGCGGCGTGACGAAGGTCGGGCCGCGATGGTCCGGGACCAGGGTGCCGTTGGCGTCCTCGATCGCGAGCACGCGCTCGCCGGCCGGCGAGAGGCAGTGCCTGCTGACGAAGGCGCCGTACCGCACGAACAGCGGGCTGTCGGCGTAGCGCAGATCGCTCAGGATATAAGGGCCTTCGACGCCCTGGAGGACCTCGTTCAGCTCCTTCAGCACCAGCTCGAGCTGGGCCTCGTCGGTTGGGTAGATCGTCACCAGCTTGCCGCTCGACCCGCGGGGAGCGGCCTTGGAGTTGACCATCACCAGGACGGCCTCGTTGCGCAGGTACTTGAACGCGATGCCGCGCGGGACGCAGTACTCCCACACGGCGTCGAGCGTCCGCTCGACGTCCTGGAGCCGCGCCGAGACGTGAACCTTCCAGCCCTGCAGGGGGAGCTGGAGATTCTCCGGCGCGTAGTGCATCCACTGCTCGCCCGGCACGTGCCGCCACCCGCCTGGCACCGGCCGCTGGGTGATCGCGAAATCCGGATGCTGGGCACCACGGTTGGCCGGCGTCTCGTAGAACCGCCGATCCGCAAGGCAGTAGAACTCGTAGCTCTCGTGCATGACTGTCCGACCCCCCTTTCCGTTGGTGCCCGCCACATCTTGGGCGCCCGGAGCAGGATCGGCGTAGTGCACGATGTCATCACTCTCGTGTGAAGAACCCACACACTACGGGTGAGTACGTAAACACTCTTCGTTACAGTACTGCGCGCCGCAAGCGTGAATCGTCCCGCAACACCATGTCAATCCACGACAACCCCGTCACGGCCCGTAACCTCAGGCCTGATGTGTCGTGCTCACACCGGGTAGGTGTGGACCTCGGTGGCTTTGAGGGTGGTGTGGAGGGGTTGGCCGGGGGTGAGGTGGAGGTCGGCGACCGCGGCTGTGGTGATGTCGGCGAGGAGGTCGGCGGGGCCGGCGGGGGCCGCGTTCAGGCGGACGCGCACGGTGTGGGCGTGCTGCTCGATGCCGGTGACGACGGCGGGCCAGGTGTTACGGGGGCTGCCGGACGGGTGCTCGGGGTACAAGCTGACGGCTGCGGGTGGGAAGGCCACGTGCACCGGACCGGTGGCCGGTTCGGCGAGGGTGATCATGCCGCCCTCGGTGAGGGTGACTGTGGTGCCGGATGCGTCGCCGCGGTAGAGGTTGAGGCCGACCAGTTGAGCTACGTAGTCGGTGCGCGGGCGATGGGCGACCTCGGTGGGCTTGCCTTCCTGGACGACCTGGCCGTTCTCGATGATGATCAGGCGGTCGGCCAGGACCATGGCGTCCAGCGGGTCGTGCGTCACGAGCAACGTGCGCCCTTCGAAGCGCCTCAGGTGCTGACCCAGTTCGGCGCGGACGTGCAGAGTCGTGCTCGCGTCCAGGGCGGCGAGCGGTTCGTCGAGCAAGAGGAGTTCGGGGTCCGTGGCCAGTGCTCGCGCCAGGGCGACCCGCTGGGCTTGGCCGCCGGACAGCGCGCGGGGACGAGTACGGGCGTACTGCGACAAGCCGACGGTCTCGAGCCAACGCGCAGCCTCCACCCGGGCGGTCTGTTTCTCGACACCGCGGGCGCGCAGACCGAAGGCCACGTTCTCCAAGCAGCTCAGGTGGTTGAAGAGCAGGTAGTCCTGGAACACGACGCCGATCGGCCGGCGGTCCGGCGTACGAAAGACGCCCGGCGGCTCGTCCCACACTGTGGAGTCCAGGGCGATACGGCCGCTGTCCAGCGCGAGCAGTCCGGCGATCGCACGCAGCGCTGTGGTCTTGCCGGCGCCGTTGGGCCCGAGCAGGGCGACGACCTCGCCCGGCTCGACCGTCAGGTCCAGCGCGAGACCGAAGGAGCCGCGGCTCACCCGTAGGTCGGCGTACAGGGTCACCGCAGTCCACCGATCCAGCGCTCGCGAAGAGAAGCCAGTACGACGACAGAAACGAGCAGGAGCACCAGACTCAGTACGACGGCCACGTCGGGGTCTGTCTCCAGCGCCAGGTACACGGCCAGCGGCATTGTGGTCGTACGGCCGGGGAAGTTGCCCGCGAACGTGATGGTGGCGCCGAACTCGCCCAGTGCGCGCGCCCAGCACAGAACCGTGCCGGCAACGATCCCTGGCGCGATCGAAGGAAGCGTGACACGCCGGAAGGTGGTCCACCGTCCAGCACCGAGTGTTGCGGCTGCCTCCTCGTATCGCGGATCGGCGGCACGCAGTGCACCTTCGACGGAGATCACCAGGAACGGCATGGCCACGAACGCCTCGGCGACGACCACACCGGCGGTCGTGAACGGCAACGAGATACCGAACCAGGCATCGAGGTGCTGACCGATCAGACCGCGCCGCCCCAGGACCAGCAGCAGCGCAACACCGCCGACTACTGGCGGCAGCACCAGTGGAACCGTCACAAACGCCCGGATCACGCTCCGGCCGGGCAGTCCGCCACGAGCGAGCAGCCATGCGAGCGGGACGCCCAGCAGCAAACACACAACAGTCGCTGCAGTCGCGCAGACCATCGACAACCTCAGCGCCTGCCACACCTCAGCGCTGAACAGCTGCCCCGGCAGCGTCGACCAAGGGGCTTTGGCGAGCAGCCCGATCAACGGAACGACCAGGAACGCCAACCCGAGCAGTGCAGGCAGCAAGAGCACGAGAGGGACGCGCCCGCTCGTACTCCTGCTCCGACGACTCATGGCGCGTCGAAGCCCGCCGCGGTCAGCACGGCCTTGCCCTTGTCGGACAGCACATACTCCACGAAGGCCTTGGCCCCGTCCGGGTTCGGAGCCTCGGACAGCGCGGCGATGGGGTACTCGTTGACGGCCTTCGCCGACTCCGGGAACTCGATGCCCTCGACCTTGTCCTTGGCGGACAGTACGTCGGTCTTGTACACGAGCGCCGCGTCGACCTCACCGAGACCGACCTTGGTGAGCGCCGCCTTCACGTCCTGCTCGAGGCTGTCGGGCTGTGCGGTGATTCCGACGGCCTTGAACACCTTCTCGGCAGCCGCTCCGCACGGCACCTGCGCGGCGCAGATCGCGATCTTCTTGTCCTTGTCCGCGAAGTCCTTGATCCCGGTGATCCCGCCCGGGTTGCCCTTCGGCACGGCGATCTCCAGCGTGTTCTTCACGAAGGTCGTCGGCGTGCCCTTGTCCTTCACGTCGTCCATGTTCTTCGGTGCCGCCGAGGCGAACACGTCCGCGGGCGCGCCCTCGTTGATCTGCTTGGCGAGCGCCGAGCTGCCGGCGAAGTTGAAGTGCACCTTGACGCCGGGGTGCGCGGCCTCGAAGTCCTTGCCGAGCTGGGTGAACGTGCCGGTCAGGGAGGCGGCGGCGAACACCTCGACGGTCCCGGACACCGTCGGCGTCGCCGAACTGCCCGACGATGACGACGCGGCCGGGGTGTCGTCGCCGCACCCTGCCAGGGCGAGCGCGGCGACCGCGGCGAGGACGGCGAACGCGGCGAGGACGGCGAACGCGGTACGGCGGACCATCAGGCCTCCGGGATCTCGACGACGACGTGGGTGGACTTGATCGAGGCGACGGCCACCACGCCGGGCTCCAGGCCGAGCTCGTCCGCGGCCTCACGACTCATCAGCGAGACGACGCGGAAGGGCCCGGCCTGCATCTCGACCTGGGCCATCACGCCGTCCTTGAGGACCCGGGTGACGATGCCCCGCATCCGGTTCCGCGCCGAGGCCGCGGCCGTGTGACCCGGCTCCGGGGAGTCGGCCAGCTCCTGGGCGAAGGCGGCGAGCGCCTGCCCGTCGACGGCCATCCGCCCGCTCGCCTGTTTCGACGCCAACCGGCCCTGCTCGATCCAGCGCCGCACCGTGTCGTCGCTGACGCCCAAGAGCGCGGCCGCCTCACTGATCCGCAAATTCGGCACGAGAGAAAGCGTACCGCCGTAGATGCGGATTCATGCCAGCTTTTCCACAGTCGGAGAACGGTGGCGGAAAGTAGCGGCGATTCCTCGTAAGTTAGAGGACATGAGCACATCGGCGATGCGGGACTACTTGGACGGACCGCACAAGGCGGCGCGGGACGTCGTGCGAGCCGGCCTGGCCGCGCACGCCGACCTGGGTGAGCTGGCGGTGCGGCTGCCGCGCGACGAGTACCGGGACCGGATCCTGGACCTGTTGCTGGAGTCGGCCGCGGACGGGCTGCCCGGGCGCGGCTACCCGAAGGAGTACGGCGGAGAGGCGGACCTGGGCGGGTTCATCGCGGCCTTCGAGATGCTGGCCTTCGGTGACCTGTCGCTGATGGTCAAGGCCGGTGTGCAGTTCGGCCTGTTCGCCGGCGCGATCCTGCACCTCGGGACGAAGAGGCATCACGAGCGCTATCTCGCGGACGCGATCAGCGGGCGGCTGCTCGGCTGCTTCGCGATGACCGAGACCGGTCACGGGTCGAACGTGCAGGCCCTCGGGACGACGGCGACGTACGACGAGGCGACGGAGGAGTTCGTCGTGCACACGCCGACCGCGGCGGCGCGCAAGGACTACATCGGCAACGCGGCGCGCCATGGGCGGATGGCGGCCGTGTTCGCGCAGTTGGTCGTCGGCGGGCAGCGTCATGGGGTGCACTGCCTGCTGGTGCCGATCCGGGGCGTGGACGGTTCGGCGCTGCCGGGCGTGACGTTGTCGGACTGCGGTCCCAAGCTCGGGCTGAACGGCGTCGACAACGGGCGGATCGTCTTCGACCAGGTCCGCGTCCCGCGGGACGCCCTGCTCGACCGCTACGCCCAGGTCGATGCCGACGGCAACTACACCAGTGCGATCGAGAATCCGGACCGCCGGTTCTTCACGATGCTCGGCACGTTGGTGCAGGGCCGGGTCTCGGTCGGCGGCGCCGCGATCAACGCGAGTAAGGTCGCCCTGACCATCGCGATCAGGTATGCCGCGCAGCGGCGCCAGTTCGGCGCACCGGGAAGCGACGAGGAGGCGCTCCTGCTCGACTACCGGATGCATCAGCGCAGACTGCTGCCGCTGCTCGCGCGGACGTATGCGCTGCACTTCGCGCAGGCCGACCTGGTGGAGGAGTTCGTCCGGGTGTTCAGCGACGACCGGGACGAGCACGACCGGCGCGCGCTGGAGGCGCAGGCGGCCGGGACGAAGGCGCTCGGGACGTGGCATGCGACCGAGGCGATCCAGATGTGCCGGGAGGCCTGCGGCGGCGCGGGTTATCTGGCCGAGAACCGGTTGGCGACGCTGAAGGCGGACACCGATGTGTTCACCACCTTCGAGGGCGACAACACGGTCCTGCTGCAGCTGGTCGCGAAGGGCCTGCTGACGGACTACCGCGAGTCCTTCGGCAAGCTGGACCCGTTGGGCACGGCGCGGTTCGTCGCCGCGCAGGCCGTGGAGATCGCAGTCGAGAAGGCGGCGCTGCGACCGTTGATCGAGCGGCTGCGCGACGCCGTACCGAATCGCAGCGACACCGCCGACCCCGACGCGGGGCTGCGCGATGACGCGTACCACTCGGGCCTGCTGCGGTTCCGGGAGGAGCACATGCTGTCCGGGGTGGCGCGGCGGTTGAAGGCGGGGATCGATGCCGGGGACGAGCCGTTCGACGTCTTCAACCGGTGCCAGGACCATGTGATCGCGGCCGGTCGCGCCCATGTGGACCGGGTCGTGCTCGAAGCGTTCCAGTCCGCGGTGCGGAATGCGCCGGACGAGATCCGGCCGCGCCTGCAGGAGCTGTACGACCTGCACGCGCTGGCCACGATCGAGGCGGAGCGCGCGTGGTATCTCGAGCACGGGCGGCTGTCGCCCGGCCGGTCGAAGGCGATCACCGCGCTGGTCAACGAGCTGTGCGCGGCGGTCCGGCCGGCGGCGGTGGAGCTCGTCGACGCGTTCGGAGTACCGGGCTCGGCAGTGGAGGTGCCCATGGTTGTACCGTCACAGCATGAGTGAGCCGATCGAACCCGCCTCGGCCGCCGAGGCCGCCCGTGAACTCGCCCGGGTGCTCCTGGAGCAGGCTGACGCTCTGGATCTGCACGACCTGCGGGCCACCGGCGCGATCGAGAACGTCCGGGTCCAGGCCCGGGCGCTCGCGGACGCCGTCCACGAACGAGGCTGGGGCGACATCTTCCTCGGGATCGACTCCTACGACCCCGACGAGCTGGACGACCTGCCGCTGGGACCGGACGACTTCGACGACCCCGCGGACTACCGGGAGATTGTCGAGGGCAGCCCGCTGGACGACCTCGAGGAGCTCGATGAGCCGATGGTCCCGGAGAACGGGGTCCGGCTCAGCTACCAGGCGCGCTACGACTACGTGGTGACGGACCCGGACGCCTTCGTGCAGTACGTGCGCAGCCGCGCGGACGAGGCGCAGAACGACGAGGTCATCGACGACATCGAGGACGCGCAGTCGGCCTTCGAGCTGCTCTGCTACCTCGACGGGCTGGGCTCGAAGGAGTACGAGTCGTTCGGGCTGGTCCCGGGCGGCGGCGAGGAGTCGCACAAGGTCGTCCAGTTCTCCCTGTGGGACCTGGACCCGACGCGCCGCGACGACACCTACCCGTACTAGAAGGTCTGCACGCACCAGAAAGCTGCCCGCTGTACCGGTCCCCAGCAGCACCGGTACAGCAAGGCAGCCTCCAGAAAGAAACGCCGACCGTGCCGGGCGTTGGTCGCCACCTCACTGGCGACCAACACCCCACCGACACGGCCGGCGTCCTGCTGTTGCCCCGAGAGGGCAGTGGCCCGAAGGAGGGCGGACCCGCGTCTCATTCCGTGACCGGCAGGGGAGGTACAGTCCGGTCGCGGACGGGAGTGCTGCGGGAACCACCTGGACCTTGCGCCGGCGACCCGTCCGTCGCCGACAACTGAACGTTGTCACGGCGCCCGGCGTACCGGGAATCCTCGGGTTCAAACATTTGCATTGCCTTTGAAGTAAGCAACGCTCAGTAAAACTTCCTTCACTTTCCGTGCAAATGTTGCCTGCCGCAACAACTAACCAGTTGTCAAGACTCACTGCTGGAGTTGGGTGAGCGCGGCGAGCACCCGCCGATGGTTGTCCGGGGCGTCGTCGATCCGGAGCTTCTGGAAGATGCTCCGCATGTGGCTCTCGACGGTCCGCTCGGCGAGCACCAGGTGCGCGGCGATCGCGCTGTTCGAGCGACCCTCCGCCACCAGCGCCAGCACTTCGCGTTCACGCGCGGACAGCGCGGCCAGCGGATTCCCCGGGCGCGCCGGTGTGACCAGCGCGGCGACGATCGCCGGATCGAGCGCGGACCCGCCGTCCACGACCCGGCGCATCGCGTCGAGGAAGTCACCGACGCGCAGCACGCGATCCTTGAGCAGGTACCCGAACCCGCCGGTGCCGACCAGTCCGACCACGTGCCGGGTTTCGATGTGCTGCGACAGCATCAGAATCGGACGGTCCGGCCGCTCCGCGCGCAGTGTCACGGCCGCCCGCGCGCCGTCGTCCGTCATCGTCGGCGGCATCCGGACGTCGATGATCGTCAGGTCGGGATCCACCGCGCGGACGACGTCGACGAGCGCCTCGGCGGACTCCGCCGTACCGGCGACGACGTGACCGTTCTCGGTCAGGAGCCGGCTCAGACCCTCGCGGAACAAGGCGGAATCCTCGCCGATCACGATGCGCACGGGATCTCCACGGTGATCGAGGTGCCGGCCCCGGGCGGGCTGTCGACGGTGAACTCCCCACCCACGGACGCGACCCGGTCCCGCAATGACGTCAACCCGAACCCCTCCTTGGCGCCACCCACGCCGTCGTCGCGCACCACGGCACGCAGGACCTGGTCCGTCAGACCGACCGAGATCGAGATCCGGGTTGCCCGCGCGTGCTTGAGCGCGTTCGCGATCGCCTCGCCGACCGTGAAGTAGACGGTCGTCGCGGCACTCTCACCGATCTCGAGCTCGGGTACGACGAGATCGACCGGCAGCGTACTGTCCGCGACCAGATGCCGCAGCGCGACCGCGAGTCCGTCGTCGAGGCGACTCGGCCGCACCCCGTGCGCGATCCGGCGAAGCTCCGCGACCGTGTGCTCGAGCGTCTCCACCACCTCGTCCAGCTCCCGGTACGCCGGTACGCCGGGCGACAACTGGTACTGCACCGACCGCAGCCGCATCCCGATCACGATCAGCCGCTGCTGCGCGCCGTCGTGAAGATCCCGCTCCAGGCGTTGCCGCTCCGCGTTCACCTCGTCCATCAACCGGGCCCGGCTCGTGCGCACCTCGGCCAGCGCCTCCCGCAGTTCCAGCCGCAGGCGGCTGACCTCGATCGGCAGCCGGGCCTCGACGACCGCCTCACGCGCGCGCCGGACCCGGCGCGCCGACGTGGTGCCGAGGACCAACGCGCCGACCACGGAGTCGCCGGATTGCAGGGCAATCGCCCCGGTGGGTACGTCGAGTTCCGCTCCGGGGCGTCGGAGCAGCACGTGGAGGCCGGGATCGTCGAGCGCGGTGCGTAGTACTGCCTCGATCTGTTCGGGCTCGGCCTCGCCGTCGCGTACCCGTCGTACGAAGGTGCGGATCCGGGTCAGCGCGACCGTCCGGTCCGGGTCGACCAAGCGGCCGATCGCCCGGTGGATCCAGTGGTAGAGCGGGAGCAGGACGAGAGCAGTGACGAACGCGGCAGTCGTGACGCCGACGCGGTCGGGGAAGTAGCCGCCGACCACCAGGACCACCGCTGCGAACACGCCCGCCGAGAGCAGGGAGGTCACGACCCAGCTGACGGTCGCACCGAGGAGGCGGTCGATGTCGAACAGGTCGTGACGCAGGATCGCCACGGTGATCGCGCCGGGGACGAGGAACAACATGGCGACCAGGAACCAGGTGTAGGCCAGGGTCCCCGGTACGCCGAGCGCGGTCGCCAGCCAGCTCGCGGCGAGCAGGATCGGCACCGCGACGGCCGCGGCCATCAGCCAACGCAGCCGTTGCCGGGTGAGCTCATCGCCGCGCCGGTAGCGCACGACCAGGCTGGACGCGGCCGCGAGCAAGGTTGCGAGGAGCGCGCCGAAGGCGACGACGATCAGCAGTACGCGCGGTGCCGTAGGACTCGTCCGCGCGGCGCCCTCCCGGACGACGACGAAGGTCACGAGAGTCGCCGAAACCGGCATCGCCACCAAGACCCACCGCCAGAGCCGGCCGGGCAGCAACCCGTCCGGGAAGAGCAGGACCAGCGTGACGAAGCCGAGGAAGATCCACGGCCAGGTGCCGTCCGCGATCGCGTCCAGGGCGGACGCCGCCGGCCACGGTCGAGGGGTTCGTGCCGTCGCGCCCCAGTCCTCCACGACGAACACCAGTGTGGGCATCGTGGCGGTCAGCGCGAGCGCCGGTCCGATCGGACTCAAAGGAACTCGAACGACGACCAGCCAGCTGAGCAGGAAGGCCGGCAACAGAAGGGCGGTGGTGACAGGCCAGTCCGCCGGGCCCCCGATCGACGACGGTCCGTAGGCGAGCACCGCCCGTACGGCGGCGGCCGCGACGAAGAGGACCGTCGCGGCGACGACCAGACGCCAAGGCCGGAGCACAACCACATGATGACCTCGGGCGGCCGTTCGCGCACCCGTGCCAGCACTTAGTGGCCTGCGCGGACCGTGATCCGGCGACAGCACCGATGCGGCGCAGCGCCCGCCGACGCGATCGTGGAGGAGTCGTTTACTCGAGGAGGGGACTTCCCGTGATTGCCATCGCCACCGTTCTGTTCGCGTTTCCGCTCGGCTTCTTCCTGCGGAACCGGCTGACTGCGTACGTCGCGTACATCGCGATCTTCGGCTACTGCTTCACGTTCCAGTTGGTGTACCTGATGCGCAGCTGGGTCGGCGACCACTCGCAGGCGTTCCCGGCGGACCCGAACGCCTGGCCGTTCGGGTACCTCGTCGTCACCGGCGGCATCTACGTCATCGGCAACCTGCTCGTCGCCCTCGGGCATCGTGTCGGCAACAAGCGCCGGAACCGGGCCGTCGATCTCGACCCGGTCAAGTGACCGGTCGCCTGGCGCTCCGGGAGGGAGGAGCGTCAGGCGAGTTCGAGCTCCGTGGCCGGGCGGGCGGGGACGTCGCCGTACGTCGTGGTGCGCTGGCGGGCCGGGCGGCCGGCGGCGGTTGCCATTGCGGTGAGTTCGGCAATCGACTTGCGGCTGCCGTGCTTGGACCCGGCCATCCGGCTGATGGTCTCCTCCATCAGCGTGCCGCCGATGTCGTTGACGCCGCCGTTCAGGACCGCGACGCAGCCGTCGACGCCGAGCTTCACCCACGAGCACTGGATGTTGTCGATCCGGCCGTGCAGCATGATCCGCGCCATCGCGTGCACCGCGCGGTTCTCGTCGTACGTCGGGCCGGGCCGCGCCACGCCGGCCAGGTAGATCGGCGAGTTCTGGTGGATGAACGGCAGCAGGACGAACTCGGTGAAGCCGCCGGTCTCGTCCTGGACGGCGGCGATCGTGCGCAGGTGCTGGACCCAGTGGTGCGGCGCGTCGACGTGGCCGTACATCATCGTCGAGCTGGACGGCAGGCCGACCTTGTGCGCGGTGCTGATCACCTCGATCCAGCTTGCCGTCGGCAACTTTCCCTTGGTGAGGATCCAGCGGACGTCGTCGTCGAGGATCTCGGCCGCGGTGCCGGGGATGCTGTCCAGCCCGGCCTCCTTCACCGAGATCAGGAACTCCTCGATGGACAGGCCGGTCCGCACCGAGCCGTTCACGATCTCCATCGGCGAGTAGGCGTGGACGTGCATGTCCGGCACCCGGTCCTTCACCGCGCGGACCAGATCGGCGTACGCCGTACCCGGCAGGTCCGGGTGGATACCGCCCTGCATGCAGACCTCGGTCGCGCCGATCACCCAGGCTTCCTCGGCACGCTGGCCGACCTCGTCCATCGACAGGGAGTAGGCGTCGGCGTCGGTGCGGCGCTGCGCGAACGCGCAGAACCGGCAGCCGGTGTAGCAGACGTTGGTGAAGTTGATGTTCCGGTTCACCACGTAGGTCACGTCGTCGCCGACCGTTGCCTTCCGCAAGTCGTCGGCGATCCGCGCGAGCTGATCCAGCGCCGGCCCGGTCACAGTCATCAACGTCAACGCCTGCGCATCCGACAACCCCGCCGGGTCACGCTCGGCAGCGGCCAAGGCCGCCTTCACATCGGCATCGATCCGCTCAGGTGCGGTGGAGCCAGGCACCTCGCCGATGCCTGGCGTGGTTGCCGGCGCTTCGGTGGCGCGGCGTTCGGCGACCTGTTCGCGGAGGACGTCCCAGTCGCCGTAGGCGGCGTCGAAGTCGGAGCGGGTCTCGGTGCGCCGGCCCTCGGTGTCGATCGCGGTGTGCAGGTCGGTGCGGCCGACGCTGTCCCACCCGCCGTCGGGCTCCTGCCACGGGAGGCCGGCCGGCTTCGCGTCTTCGTTCGCCAGACCGGTGGCCGGGTCGACGAGTGCCTCGACGTGCGAGATCAGCCGAGGATCGAGCCAGGGCTCCCGCAGATACTCCGGATGCGCGGTGAGCCGCTCGCGCAGCGCGAATCCGGCATCGGCGGTCACCTTGGCGAGGTCGTCGATCTGCGGCCACGGCCGCTCCGGGTTCACGTGGTCCGGCGTCAGCGGCGACACCCCGCCGAAGTCGTCGACACCCGCGTCCAGCAGCGCCCGGCACTCGGCCAGATCGACCAGGTTCGGCGGCGCCTGGACACGAACCCGCGGCCCGAGCACGATCCGCGTCGCGGCGATCGCGGCCAGCCACTCGTCCAGCGGTACGTCGGCGTCGTTGCGCATCGCGGTGTCCGGCTTCACCCGGAAACCCTGGATGATCACTTCCTGGATGCCGTTGTACTGCCGGGCGATTTTCCGCAGCGCGAAGATCGAGTCGGCACGTTCCGTCAACGTTTCCCCGATGCCGATCAGCAGCCCGGTCGTGAACGGCACGTTCGAGCGCCCGGCGTCCTCAAGCACCCGGAGCCGGACCGCCGGGTCCTTGTCCGGTGACCCGAAGTGCGGCTGGCCCTTTTCCTCGAACAGCCGCCGCGACGTGGTCTCCAGCATCATCCCCATGCTCGGCGCGACCGGCTTCAGCCGCTGCAGGTCCTGCCACGACATCACGCCCGGGTTCAGGTGCGGCAGCAGGCCGGTCTCCTCGAGCACCCGGATCGCCATCGCCCGGACGTAGTCGAGCGTGCTGTCGTACCCGGCCTCGTCGAGCCACGTCCGCGCCGCGTCCCACCGCTCTTCCGGGGCGTCGCCGAGCGTGAACAGCGCTTCCTTGCAGCCCAGTGCGGCACCCTGCCGCGCGATTTCCAGCACCTCGTCCGGAGACAGGTACGGCGCGTGCACCCGGCCGGGCGTGGTCGCGAACGTGCAGTAGTGACAGCGGTCCCGGCACAGCCGCGTCAGCGGAATGAAGACCTTCTTCGAGAACGTGATGATGCCGGGCCGGCCGGCGTCGGCCAGGCCCTGGTCGCGGACCCGGGCCGCGGTCGCCATCAGCGCGGTCAGTGCGTCACCGCTCGCGCCGAGCAGCACCTCCACCTCCGCCGGGTCGAGGGTCTTGCCGTCGTCCGCGCGCTTCAGCGCGCGCCGCATCGCTGTCGTCAGTTCTGAGGGGGCCACGAGATCCGAGCCTAAGTCGCGGAAAACGCTGGATCCCGCGATTCCGGAGAGCAAAATCAATCCGTACGAACGTCCTGATAGTTTGCTGTTCGTGCAGGTCAGGCGGGGTGTCGACGGGCGCCGGGTGCGCGGTGAGCAGCGCCGCGGCGAGCTGCTCGCGGCGACGCTGACCGTGATCGAACGCGACGGAGTCGCAGGTGTCAGCCATCGCGCGGTGGCCGCCGTGGCGGACGTGTCGATTGCGTCGATCACCTATCACTTTCCGACACTGGACGACCTGCTGGTCGCCGCGCTGCAGTCGGCCGCCGAGGACCTCGCCGCCGAGCTGCACGGCCGCGGGAGCGAGCTGGGCGCGCGGCCGGCCGACGAGCTGGCCAGGCTGATCGAGCACAGCGTCGTACGGCGCCGTGGGCGGACTCTGGCGCTGTACGAGCTGTACCTGTTCGCGGCCCGGCGGCCGGATCTGCGGGAGACGGCCGGGGCGTGGTTGGAGCCGCTGACGGAAATCGCCCGCGCCTTCACGGCGGATCCGCAGAGGGCGAGACTCCTGGTGGCCGCGCTCGACGGTCTGCTGATGCAGGCCCTGATCGGTGCCCGCGACCTGGACCAGGCGGACGTCGCCGCGTTATTGGAGGTGCTGAGGTAGCCGGTGCCGAGTAGGGTCGCGAAGGAACTCGCCATCAGGGAGGTCCCTCGGTGTCAGAGCCACCAGTGCAGCCCTTGTTCGCGTCCGCGGTCCGCGCCGCCCGGAAACTGCAGGAACTCGGCGATCCGCTACCGGCCGACGCTGTCACCCAACTGTCCAAGCTGGAGAGCAGTTCGCTGAGTGTGGCGGACCGGCGCAGTCAGCTCGAAACCCTTCTCCGGCCGTTCGTCCTGGTGGACGTGTCGATCGACGAGCAGGGGATGGCCCTCTGCGCGCCGGGCGCCGCACCGCCGCGCCTGGTCCAGCACGGCTGGCGGAGTTTCCTTGTGCGGGTGGCGAATCCGCACCGGATCGAAGCCGAGCTGGCGACGTTCGACGGCGGCACGTACGGAATGATCGATCACCAGAGCCACTCGGCGCGGATCGCGCTGCACGACACGTTGACGGTCGTCCCGCGGATCAAGCACGCGTGGCTGGACACGAAGCTCGCCGCGCCCGGTGAACTGTCCGGCCTCGAGGTCGAGTACAAGGTCATCAGCCTCTACGCCCGCGACGACGGTGTTCGCTCGGGTGGAGTGATGCTGTTCGCTGCGGACGAGCACAATCACAGGAGTCTGAGCCGGTCCCCGCTGCGAATCGCCGGCCAGCGGACGGGCTTCGAATCCCGCGAATACGGCGCTTCGTTCGAGTTCGACTGCGCGCCGGCGCGAGAGATCCAGCTCGACATCCGCGAGCCCGACGGCCGCAGCTGTATGGCCGCGATCACCATCCAGGACGGGCAAGGTCGCTCGTACCCGTCGAAGGCGATGCGTCTGGCGCCGGACATGTTCTTCCATGAACACGTTTACCGGGCGACCGGCGAGGTGGTCCGGCTGCCCGAAGGCAAGTACCGGGTTTCCGCGATCCGCGGGCCCGAGTACCGGACGGTGGTGCTGGACACCGAGGTCGGCGCGGAAACTGACAGCATTCCGATCACACTCGACCGCTGGGTCGATCCGGCGAGCCGCGGGTACTACTCCGGCGACCCGCACATCCATGCCGGCGGATGCTCGCACTACAACGTCCCGAGCGAAGGCGTCACACCCGAGACGATGATCCGGCATGTCCGCGGCGAAGGACTGTGGCTCGGCAGCGTGCTCACCTGGGCGCCGTGCTACTACCACCAGAAACAGTTCTTCAGCGGTGAGTCGATCAGCCCGGCGGCCGACCTCGAGTACCCGGAGATGCAAGCCGCACAAGGCATGACGTGGACACCCAGGCCGACGGACCGCGACGGCGAGAGCGCCCTGCGGTACGACGTCGAGGTATCAGGCTTTCCGTCCAGCCATTCCGGTCACGTGATCCTGCTCGGGCTGTCCGACCAGGACTACCCGGGGACGTCGCTGATCGAGGACTGGCCGTCGTGGAACCTGCCCGTCATGCGCTGGGGCAAGGCGCAGAACGCCCTGGTCGGGTACGCGCACTGCGGGCTCGGTCTGGCGGTCGGCACCGAAGAGCTGCCCAACTACGTCGTGCCGTCGTTCCAGAGCATCGGCTCGAACGAGATCGTCGTCGACGTACCGCTCGGGGCCGCCGACTTCCAGTGCGGCGCCGAGTTCGCGCCCGCGTCCGAGCTGAACATCTGGTACCACCTGCTCAGCGTCGGCTATCGCACGCTGATGCTCGGCGAGACCGACTATCCGTGCATCTACGACGAGGGCCCCGGAGTCGGCCGCACGTATGTGCGACTGACCGATCCGCCGTCAGGGCCGCAGGCGATCGAGGCCTGGATCGCCGGGCTCCGCGAGAAAGCGTCGTACTTCGGTGACGGCCGCAGTCACGTCTTCGACCTGGCGGTCGACGGTGACGTCGGTCGCGAGCATCAGCTGGACGCGCCCGGGCAGGTGCGGGTCAGCGCGACGGTGGCCGCCTGGCTGCCCGAGCAGCCGCCACCACCGCCGGCGGGGCGTCCGGCGTACAGCGCGCCGGTCGGCTGGCACCTCGAGCGCGCCCGGATCGGTACGTCGCGCTCGGTCGTCGTCGAGTTGGTGGTGAACGGCTTCGCAGTGGCCTCCCAGGAAGTGGTTGCCGACGGCATCGAGCAGGAAATCGCCTTCGACGTGACGGTGGAACGCTCGTCCTGGCTGGCGTTGCGGATCCTGCGTAGCGTGCACACCCAACCGATCTTCCTCGAGGTCGGCGGCCGGCCCGTCCGGGCGTCACGCCGCAGTGCGCAGTGGCTGCACGACTGCGTCGACCAGCTGTGGAAAGCGAAGTCCGGGTTCATCCGCGAGAGCGAGCGGGACGCGGCGCGGCAGGCGTACGACGAGGCGCAGGCCGTCTACCTCTCGCGGCTCGAGGAATGCGAGGTCGACTGATGACTCACCACGCACCTGCAATCGGGTGTTGCGGGCCGGTGGAGACCAACGCGCCGATCGCGGTCACGATCAATCCGGAGGCGCGGGTGAACGTTGCCCGCAGCGGTGCGCCCATCGGCACCTTGACGCCGGGTGAGTGGCACCCGATCGCCGTGACGGTCGTCAACGACGGCTTCGTCACCGGGCCGTTGGTCGTCGAGTCCGAACCGGTCAGCGGGCTCCAGTTGGAGGTGCCGGCACACGAGCTGACCGGGGAGCATCGACAAGAAACCGTGTTCCGGGTTCGGCTCGACGCGCCGACCGTGGTCGACGTGACACTGACCTTCCGGGCTCTCGGCGCGCTCGGCGGCCTGGCCAACCACAGCACGGTCGATCTGCTGCTGTCGGCCAGGTAGCGCCCGAGCTACCCGGGGTCGGGTGCTGGAGCCCGGGCGCGGCGGCGTCCGGGCCGGTTGGCTGGGTGCATGCTGAGGTTGTCTGTCGGGGCATTGCGGACCAGGTGGCAGCTGTTCGCCGGTGCGGTGGTCGCCGTCGCGCTCGGGGTCGGCTTGGTGCTGTCCGGGCTGCAGATGCTGGCTGCGACGGATCGGCCGGTGCTGCCCGCGGGGTTGTCGGCGTTCGAGCGGGCAAAGGTCCGCGAAGGCTACGTCGGTGCCGCAACGCTGCTCGGAATGTCGGTGATGCTGGCCGTTTTCCTGAGCGTGTTCATCGTGAGCACGACGTTCGGATTCATGACCGTGCAACGGCGGCGCGAGTTCGGGCTGTTGCGGCTGGTCGGGGCGCAGCGCGGATACCTGTGCTTCATGGTCGTGACCGAGGCCGGCCTGCTCGGGGCCGTCGGCAGCGTGGCCGGGGTGCCGGTGGGTGTGCTGGCGACCTGGGCGCAGTCGTGGTTGCTCGTCCGGCTGGGGATGTTGCCGGAGTGGTTCGAGGCGCCCTGGGATCAGGGCGCGATGTGGGCGGCGATGATCGTGGGCGTCGGCACCGCGCTGGCCGGCGTGCTCGCCGCGGCCTGGCGGGCGTCGCGGGTCAACGCGCTCGAGGCGATCGTCGAGGGACAGGCCGCGCGGCGGGTGATGACGGCATGGCGGTGGTTCTGGGGGCTGTCGGCCGCGTCCGGCACGGTGCTGCTGGTGATCGCGGCGCAGGCGGCGCGGGATCTCGTGGCCGGGCTGATGATCGGGCTGGTGGTGATGATCAGCGGGGCCGTGGCGCTGAGCCAGCTGAGCCCGGTCGTGGTCCCACTGGTCGGCCGGCTGCCCGCGATGGTTGTCCGAGGCAACGTGATCGCCGACCTCGCGCGGGCCGGCGTGCTGCACGCCGTACGGCGGAGCGCGGCGACCGCGGCGCCGCTGATCGTGCTCGTCGGACTGGTCGTCGGGCTGTGGGGCACATTCGGGTCGCTGGCGAAGGCAGTCGGGGTCGAGCAGCAGCGGTTGATCACGGCCGATGTCGTCACGGATCACGCGGTGCCGCCGGGACCGGGGATCGCGGCCGCCTCGGTGCAGACCGCCGTACCGATCGCCGTCACACGTTTTCGGAAAACGGTGTACTCCGAGGCGATCGGGATCGACCCGGTGGCGTACCAGCGCACGCACGAACTGCGGCCGCAGAAGGGATCGCTGGACCGGCTGACCGGCCGGACGATCGCGATCGGGCCCGGAATGGCGGCCGAGGGCTACAAGCTGGGATCGACCCTCAAGGTTGCGCTGGGCAACAGAACGGTCGCGGTGAAGGTCGTCGCGATCATGCCCGAGACGCTCGACGTGAGCGAGAACTTCTTCATCCCGCGGGGTCTGCTGCCGGCCGGCGGCCGGACCGAGACCCTGGTGAAGCTCGCACCTGGCGCCACGATGGACGGCCAGACCGTCGAGCAATGGGCGCAGGCGCGGGGTGAGGCGCAGCAGCGGAGTAACTCCGGGCTGTTCGCCGCGCTCATGGGGCTGGCGGGGATCTTCACCGCGGTCGCGGTCGTCAACGCCGTGGTGATGTCGACGGCGGACCGGCGGCAGGAGTTCAGGTTGTCGCGGCTGGCCGGGCTGACACGAGGGCAGGTCGTGACGGTGGCCCTGGTGGAGTCGGTGACAGTCGTGGTGGTCGGCGTACTGCTTGGGTCATTGGTCGCCGCGGCGGCGCTCGCGGGGATCGCCGCAGGGCCTTACGGCCTGGCAGCGTTGGCGATTCCGTGGCGGTTGCTCGGCCTGATCTTCGTGTCGGCGTTGGCCGTTGTCGGGATCGCGGCAGCGCTCACTGCCTATTGCGCGACGTCTCGCCGGCTCGGCACATACTGAGCACGACGACATGGTGGAACGGACGGATCAGGTTGTAGTAGAACCGCCCCGCGGGTCGCAGGAACTGCACCAGGGTGACGACCTTGAACGTGGCCGGCCGCTCGTTGTCGGTGATGAACGCGAGGTACCCGATCAGGTGGTTGTCGGTGACCTTCAGCAGCAGGTAGTGGTCTTCCTCGCCGCGCACGACGGTGAAGAACGCGTCCTTCTCGCCCGGCGTGAAACTCACAGTCTCGGGCCGCAGCCGCCGCGTGTCCGGGATCCCCGTCGTCTCGAGGCGAAGCACGGCGGCGACGGCCATCCGGACGGCGAACAACCCCTTGATCCACAACGGGCTGTGCCCCAACGAGCCGGCGATGAACTCCCGCAGCGTGACGTCGCCGTGCGCCGTCTTCACGTCGATCTCGTCCACGACCGGCACCAGGTCGTCGAGTTCGTGCAGGGTGGTCGGCATGAGCACTCCTCTAGTCGATGAGGCGGAGGACCAGGTCGTAGATCTCCCGCAGGTCCTGCTTCCCGATCGGCGGCACCACCTGCTCGGCGCCGATCAGAATCAGGTACAGCAGCTGCGCGAACCGGTCCGGGTCGACGTCCATGCCCAGCCCCCGGCACAACTTCTCCAGGTACGCCGTCCGCGCCTTGTCCACCCGCTCTTGTGCAGCCCGAACCTCAGGATCCTGCAGTGCCCATGCCCGGACGGCGATCTCGAGCGCAGCACTGTCCGGATCAGCCAGCACCAGCCGCAGCAGATGCCGAAGCTTCTCTCCGTCATCACGATCGCCTTCGACGGTGTCGATCAGCCGGGTCGTGTACTGCGCCTCGAAGTGCTCCAGCAACGCCGCCTTGTATCCGGAAGCGCCTTTGAAGTGGTGGTAGTACGACCCCTTCGTCACCCCCAGCGCACTGGTCAGCCGCTCGATGGTCACCGCCGGCGCCCCTTCACCAGCCAGCAACTCGAGCCCGGCATCCAACCACTCGGTGCGACTCAACACTGGAAAACCATACCATACCGTTTGGTATGTTCGCGCGGCGCTTGGCCGGCCACGCGGGGTGTGCAAGGTCGACAGGTAGTGCACCGGTGAGACGCTGTACGCGCGGGCAGGTGCACGCTCAGGTGCACTACCCGAGGACCCGATACCTCCTGTCGACTTGCACACGACGGCATCACCTGCGGCACCGACCATCCGCGTTCAACATGACGACCCCGCCGGAAGAAGGCTCCGGCGGGGTCGGGTTGAAGGGTCAGGCGTCGGCGGCGGTGAGGGCTTCGGCTTCCGACTCCGAGTGGGTCGTGGGGACGCGGAGGTGGGAGAGGGGCTTCCAGCCGGTCGCGAGGACGGCGACGGCGAGCAGAACGGCGACGGCGCCGACGTAGAACGGGAGCTGGATGTTGAACTCCTCGCCGAGCTTGCCGGCCAGCCAAGGAGCGACCGCGCCGCCGGAGAAGCGGACGAAGGAGTACGCCGCGGATGCCGTACCGCGCTCGACCGGGGCGGCGGCCATCACGGCCTCGGTGATCAGCGTGTTGTTGATGCCCAGGAACAGGCCCGCCACGATGACGCCGGCCGCGAGCACCGGCTTGTGGTGCGCGTACACGCCCATCACCGCGAGATCGGCGCCGAACAGCAGCAGCACGGTCATCGCCACCGGAAGGGTGCCGAACCGGCGCTGCAGCCGCGGCGCGACGAACACCGACGTGAACGCCAGGCAGATACCCCAGCCGAAGAAGATCAGCCCGATCTCCCGTGCCGACATCGCCAGCGGGAACGGGGTGAAGGCGAGCAGCGTGAAGAACCCGAAGTTGTACAGCAGTGCGGTGACCGCGACAGTTGCCAGCGACCGGTGCCGCAGTGCCTTCAACGGCTCGACGACCGACGTACGCCGTGCCTCCGGCGGCGATGCGGGCAGCAGGAACGCGGTCGCGGCGAGCGCGATCGTCATCAGGACCGCGACGCCGAAGAACGGGCCGCGCCAGGAGATCGTGCCCAGTTCGCCGCCGACCAGCGGTCCGGCCGCGATGCCCACGCCGAGCGCGGCTTCGTAGAGGATGATCGCCTCGGCGACCGATCCGGCGGCGGAGTTCACGATCGTGGCGAGCGCGGTCGCGATGAACAGCGCGTTGCCCAGTCCCCAGCCGGCCCGGAACGCGACGATCGCGCCGATGCTGTTGGACAGCCCGGCCAGTGCGCTGAAGACGACGATGATCGCCAGACCGATGAGCAAGGTGCGCTTGGCGCCGATCCGGCTGGAGACCGCGCCGGTGATCAGCATCGCGACACCGATGACCGCCATGTAGCTGGTGAACAGCAGCGAGACCTGGGACGGGCTCGCGTGCAGCTGTTCGGCGATCGGCTTGAGGATCGGATCCACCAGGCCGATGCCCATGAACGCGATCACGCAGGCGAACGCGACCGCCCAGACGGACTTGGGCTGCTTCAGGAACGACGACGTGCTCACCGGGGCGTGGCCTCCGAAGGTTCGAGGGTGAGGAGCTTGTGGACGATGGCGACGGCGGCCTCCAGGATGGTGAGGTCGTCGGCGGGGAGCTGGCGCAGGCGTGCGGCCAGCGCGGCCCCGGCCTGCCGCCGCGCACTGCGCAGCTCGGCGAGGCCGGCGTCGGTGAGGCTGATCAGGCTGGCGCGCGAGTCGGACGGGTCCTGGGCGCGCCGCACCCACCCCTGGTCCTCGAGCCGCTGCACCAGGTTGGACATGGTCGGCTGCGAACACCGGTCGGCCTTGGCCAGCTCACTGATCCGCGCCTGCCCGAGCTCGTCCAGCCGCCCGAGCACCCGCATCGCGGCGTGCGGCAGCGTGTTCACGTTCCGGGTGGCGAGCCGCGACAGCCGCGTCGTCGCCACCACCATGTCTTCGCCGAGGCCGGTCAGATCTCGTGTTGTCACACCCGCAAATATACATAGCAATGCTATGCATCTCCACGGAAGTGAACGAGATCACGCCGCGCCGGTTGTCGAGATTCGCCAGATCCGAGCTGTCGGCCGCCCTGCCGCCGCTCAGGTGAAGACGTTGACGGCTCGGGCCACCACGAGGCCCACGACGGCCAGCGCGATCATCGACTGCAGGCCCATGGCCAGCTTGGCCCACAGCGCGAGCGGCATCACGTCGGTGGGGCTGAAGGCGATGGAGGTGGTCAGCGACAGGTAGAGGTAGTCGCCGAAGCCCGGGCGCCAGTTCGGCCGGGCGAGCTCCGGGCTGACCTGCTGCGTGAAGGCGAGGTCGAGGTACCGCGGTATCCGATGGGCGCGGTTGGCGGCGCCGCCGGAGTCGAGTTCCCAGTACAGCAGCGCGAACGAGAGCAGGTTCGACAACCACACGACGGCACCGGCGGCGAGCAGCTTGGTCGGTGAGTTGGTCATCGACCCGCCATGGATGAGCGCTGCGATCAGCCGTACGGTCGCCACCAGCGCGTCCAGCACGAGCAGCGTCACGACCGTGATCGACGCTCCACGCAAGAACGCCGACCGTTTGTCGATCCGCCCCGGATCCCGCACGATCAGGACCGTCACCAGCAGGACCTCGACCACCGGCAGCACCCACGCCGGCAGCAGCCGTAGGTCCCTGGGCCGAACCAACGTCAACAACATCGCCAGCACCACGGCAGCCACACTCGGCCACCGCGGCTCCCCCCGAACAGGTCCCGAATCCCCACCCCCAAGACCACCCACCCCCACCACGGTACGCCCGCGGCCGGCGCGCGACGTCCTGTCACTCCGGCATCCGGGGAGCGGCGCCTTCACCAACCGGTCCGGCCAGATTGAATTACAGTGACCGCGTGCCGTACGACGAATTCCTCGAGCGCTACAAGGCGGCGCAGCGCGGCTGGCGGCTCGGTGCTGTCGACGCAGCTGAAGCGCTCACGGCGCTGCGTGGCGTCGTACCGGAGATCGAGGACGCACGGCTGCGGCAGACCGCGGAGTTCCTGATCGAGCGGTGGGCGGCGCAGTTGTCGCCCGACGCCCGGGAGCGGATGGAGCGTGCCCAACGGATCGCCGCCGAAGCGGAGCTGGACGCGGGCGACGCGCGCGAGCGGGTGGCCCGGCTCGAGCAGGGGATCCGTGGCATCACGGCCGTCTCGCGCGAGACGGCCGACGAGTTCGAGCAGCACGCCCTCCTCGCGTTGAACGAGCCGTTGGCCCAGCTCGCGAACAGCTGGCGAGCGGACGTCGGCGACTGAGGATGCCACTGCGACAACCCGCCACGTTCGACGAGTTCATGCGGCTGCAGCACGTGGGCGCGGTGAATGTCAGCGGCGCCGACCACTCGAGCTGGAACGGGACGTGGGAGGTGCAGCCCTACAAGCTGACCGACGACGGCCTGCGGGTGCTCGGCTCGGCGGGCTGGGATCACGTCATCCGGTACGACGAGGAGCGGGTCCTGCGGCCGCTGCGGCAGATGTTCCTGCAGGCCGGGCAGTTGCAGGACGATGCGACGTTGTTGCGGTACCGGGAGGCGCTCGCCGTGGTGTACCACGAGAACCTGCACCTGCTCGCCGGACGCGGCACCGAGCACGCGGACGCGGAACAGGACTTCCGCATCGCGGCGGTGCGGGCGCTCGAGGAAGGCGTGACCGAGAGCTACGGCCACGAGACCCTGGACGACTACGTCGACGAGTTCCAGCTCGAGCTCGTGGCCCCGGGGATCAAGAACGTGGTCGCGTTCCCCGCCTACGAGCGGTTCACTCCCGCGGCCGAGACGCTGGCCTACGAACTCGGCGGGCTCGACAACGCCGATCGTCTCGAGATGCTGCGGAGGATGGCGATCGTCAACGCGACCGGCAAGTGGGCCGTCGCGACCGGCGTCATCGCCGACCGTTACGGCCTCGGCGACCCGCGCTTCGCCCAGGAGCGCGGGGTCGCCGAGCGCCGGATCACGAACGCGATGTGGCAGCACTTCGGCAAGCTCCCCGACCTGTCCGGCCTCGGGTCCCACCTGATCTTCAGCCGGTCCTGCGCGATCGGCCGGAAGGCGTTCGAGGAGGGCCGGGCCGTCGCCGGTCAGTACTTCGCCAGAAGAGTGTCGTTCGGCGGCGTTGCCTCACCCGGACGGGCGACGTCCGGCTGGGGCAGCTACTCGGCGCGCGGCGGCCCGCCGTACTCCGGCACTCGGCGGGCCGGGGGTCCCGAGCGCCGGCCTTGAACCATCTGAATCAGGGACCTGGGGACGGCCCTAGGGACACACCCTAGGGCGGGTGACGGCGCGATCGCGGACCGTGAAGAACACCAGTACCGACAACGGAAGTGGTGGTCCGAATGCCCGTTTCGAACGTGAGCGCCGTGACGATGCCCGACGGAGCGATCTACGGCTACATCTGCGGGGAGGGGTGCCTGTGGCGCTACCACGCCAACGGCACGGAGGACGGAGGCAAGGGCGTCCGGACGAAGCTCACCACCGACCATGCCACGCCGGACTCCTCTCGTCCGGTCCAGGTCGGGGTCAACCGCGCCGAGGGGATGGACCAGGTCCGGCACGTCTTCTACCGCCAGCCGCGGACCGACAACATCTGGTACGCCGAGGACGGTCATCCCGACGGGCTGGACGGCAAGCTCTCCGTCCGGCAGCTGACACTCGGCGAGAACCCGATCCAGGTACGGCGGACCTTCGGCCTGGTCGCGCTCGCCGACGGCCTGCTGCTCGTCGGCGCCGCACCGAACGAGCAGGCCGCGCTGCGGATCGTCGCCATCCCGTGGACCGCGCTCGCCCAGCAGACCTGGATGAAAGGCGTGCGGGTTTCCACCGTCCCGTTGCCGCTCTCGACGGACTCCGGCGCCGGGAGCCTCGACGAGGACGGCTGCGAGGTGTGCTGCGACGTGATCCTGCCGGCGGGTGACGGCGATCCCACCCTGGTGCTGATCGCCAAACGCAAGGATCGCGACACCTGGCGGCTGGGCTGCTGGCTGGCACCGATCGGCGACGCCCTGACGGTCGGCCCGCTGACCGAGCACCTGCAGCACTGGACCGGCAAAGAGATCAGCTTCCCCAAGATCCAGGTCCTGCCGGACAACACCGCGCTGGCCTACTACATCGACGAGCACGGCAAGGCGCAGTGGTACACGAACACCAACGCCGGGCTGCTCGGCTACACCGACCCCGACAACCCGGCCAACGACGTCGTACCGCAGTACTGGTTGCAGGGCTGGGATCTGGCCGACTCGCTGGCCGTCATCAACCAGCTGAGCAAGGGCAAGAACAAGCACATCCACTACGGCGGCAACGCCTCGCAGCTGGTGATCCGCTCGGAGCCCGTCGAGGAGTCGCCCGGCAAGCTCAACCCGGCCCGCACCGACGCCGCGATCCCGATGTACGCCGGCCTGCTCTTCTACAACTGGAACGGCCAGATCAACGAGATCTGGTCCACCCAGTTGTGGCGCAAGCTGACCCGCACGGCCCGCCCGGTGGTGCCGGGCAAGCAACTGCTGGTCGGCATCATCGAGGGCCCGCCACCGATCCCGAACGAGAACCTCAACATGAAGGACAAGTGGGACCCGCTGCGCTACTTCAACGGCCCTGGCTACTCCCAGTCCGTGTTCGCGGGTTCACGGACCGAGGAGGACGGGTTCGACATCAGCTGGTCGGTCGGCACCGTGGTGACCGGGTCGGTCAAGGGCACCCTCGGCTTCAACGCGTTCGCCCTCAGCGCCAAGGCCTGGGCGAAGGCCGAGTTCTCCCTGCAAGCCGCGTACAAGGGTGCCTACAGCCGCACCACCACCCAACAGTCCGTCGCGACCATCACGGCCGGCTCCGAGATCGAGGGCGACGGATCGGACAGCAACCTGTACGCCGTCCAGCCGGCGGGCGTGCTGGTCTTCCAGACCGCCGACTGGACCGCCTACCAGTACTCCTACCTGGACCACCAGGGCAACGTGGCGGACGGCTCGCTCACGAGCACCGAGATCGACCCGACCAACGTCTCGCTCGAAGCGGTGCCGTACCTGATGAACCCGTCGATCGACCCGGTCCCCGGCCGGCTGTCCAGCTACGTGCTGACCCAGGACGAGCACAAGGCGCTCGAACACGACTCCAAGATCGACCTCGGCGACGGTACCGGCTACCTGACCGGCGCCTGGGGTTACGACACCAAGACCGTTGCGACCTTCGCGACGACCGACACCCGCAGCATCAAGCACGGCTTCAAGGCCGGCCTGGACCTGCTGCTCAGCGCCGGGGCGGAGGCCGAGCTGTTCGGCAACAAGGCGGAGGCGTCGATCGGCGGCGGGCTCAAGACGGAGCTGGAGATGAGCTGGACCAGTAAGGACGCCAACGGCATCTCGGTCGGGAGCGAGGTCTGGCTGCGGGGCAACTCCGAGGCGCCCGGCGCGTTCACCAGCTACAGCTACCGCGTCTACCTGCTGAAGGAGAGCTCTCAATGGGCCTCCGACCTGCGCAGGGGACTCATCACCGAGGACTGGCCGGCCAACCACGACGAGCGGGTTCAGCAGCAACATCTGATGGAGATGATCGACGCGCGGTCCGAGCCGTGGAAGCTGTGCTACTCGGTCTCGGACGCCTCCTTCAACCCGGCTACTCCGACCACCGAACCGATCACGGTCCGTGATCACAGCTCCGTAACTTCTGGCTGATCGCGGGCGCCGTCGCGATGGCCGGTCCGGATAATCGCAGCAAGCGATTGACCCTCCGGTCCGGCCGTCGCGGCGATCGATCAAGGTCGCCCTCCTGGAGTCGAGGCGCCTATGAGTTCCGGTTCTGTTACGGAGCACGACTTCGTCGGACGGGCCACGGAACTCGCCAAGCTCGGAGAGCTGGCCGCCAAGGTGCGCGCGGGCCAGCACCAGACCGCCGTGCTGCGCGGAGCCGCGGGGATCGGCAAGTCGGGGCTGATCCGCCGCTTCGTCGCCACCCTGCCGGACTTCGCCGTCTTGGTCGCGACGGGCGACCCGGCCGAGCAGATGCTGCAGCTAGGGGTGGTCGACCAGTTGCTGACCCGGGTGCCCGCGGACCTCCGGCTCCGGACGCCGTCGCTGGGTGCCGGTCTTCCCCCGGAGGCCAACCCGGTCGCGGTCGGCAGCCAGTTCCTCGACCTGATCGGTGAGTTGCAGCAGCGATCACCGATCGCGCTGGTCGTCGACGACCTGCAGTGGTCCGACCGGGCCTCCCAGCAGACGTTGCGCTACCTGCTCCGCCGGATGTGGTCCGAACAACTCCTGGTGGTCCTCGCCGGGCGCTCCGCCGAGCCGGAGGTCGAGCAGTTGGTCCACGGGATCCCCACCGATCTACGGCTGGACCTGACCGGGCTGGAGCTGGTCGATGTCGCCGACCTGGCCCGAACGGTCTGCGGCACCCGGCTGCCGACCGGTGCCGCTCGGCGACTGCACTCCTACACCGGTGGCCACCCGCTGCTCCTGCACACACTGCTGACCGAGCTCTTCTCGCAACGCTTCACCACCTCCGACTGGTGGCTGGCCGTGCCGCCGTCGGTCAGCTCCGCAGTCCAGCGCGCGCTGGACAAGCTCCCCGAGGCGTCACGCTCGCTGCTCGAAGCACTCGCGGTCCTGGGCGGCCGTCCCGCTCTCGCCCAGGTCGCGGAAGTCGCCGGTCTCGATGCCGCGCCCGAGGCACTCGGCCCGGCGATCGAGGCCGGCCTGGCCACCTGGTACCCGGCAGAGCCTGCCTGCCCGGTCGCTATCAGCCACGACCTGCAACGCGAGACGATCTATGCCGCACTCGATCCGGTCCGCCGGTACCGGCTGCACCAGCGCGCCGCGGCGACTGTGGACCACATGCTCGCCTGGCGGCACCGAGTCGCGGCGTTGAGCTCGCCTGACCCCGCACTGGCGGTTGAGCTCGAGCAGGCCGCCGGCCACGAAGCCGAGCAGGGCCATTACGGCACCTCGGCCACCCTGCTGAGCTGGGCAGCCGATGTGAGGCCTCACCGGCGGCAGCGTGAGCGGCTTTTCCTCACCTCGATGATCCACCTGATGTTCAGCGCGACCCGCGGCCGGGCCAGGAAGGACTACGAGCGGGCCGTTCGCTGCCCCGATTCCGCCCTGCGATCGCTGGCGCTGGGGCTGTGCGAGCTCTACCTGGTCGGTGAGCGCGGTCTGGCCGAGCAACACCTGACGGAGGCCTACGAAGTCGCCGGCAGCGCGGGGATGCCCTGCTGGATTCGTGGCTCGGCCGCTTCCGGTCTGGCCACCATCTGCGCCTGGCGTGGCGACCTCGACGAGTCGTTGCGCTATGCGGGCGTCACCCTCCAGGCGTGCGGCGTACCGTCTCCCCAGCGCGACTACATGCAGTGCCTGCTGGCGGTACTGCGCGTCCGGCGTGATGGGCTGGCCGCCGGGCTGGGCGAGCTCGCGTTCCTGTCCGGCCACGCCTCGGACGTCGCCAACCACGAGCTGGAGTCGCTGGCATGCCGCGGCGCGATCAGGGCCCAGCTGGGCTTGGCCGACGAGGCACGCGCGGACCTTGCCGAGGTGGTCAGGCGCCAGCTGACCGGCGTACCGATGCTGTCCGGGGTTCAGCCGCACTGCTACCTCGCCGCGGTGCAGTATCAGTGCGGCGACTGGGACGAGAGCGTGCAGACCATGCGGGGCGCCTCGCTGCTCGCCGATGACGACGGGCCGTTGATGAACGAGGTACTGCGCTACCTGGCGACTTCCCTGGTTCCCTCGGCCCGCGGCCACTGGCAGATCGCCGAAGATCTGGTACGCCGGGCCGCAACGGCCGCTCAGCGCATCGGCGGTCCACAAGACCTCCGGTACGCCGCGATCGCGGCCGGCCTGCTCTGCCAGGCGCGAGCCGACAACGACGGCATCCTGCGTGCCCTTGACTCGGTGCCCGGCCTGCGATCACCCGGCGACGGACTGCACGAGTGGTGGAGCTTGTGGTGGGGCCCGCTGCTGGTCGACGCCCTGCAGCACAGCGGGCAACTTGCCGAGGCAGCCCAGCAGTTGTCGAGTCTGCGGACCAGAGCTCGGGGGATGGACATCATGGGCAGCACGGTCGCCCGGCTGACCGCTCGCCAGTTGGAGGCCGAGGGCAAGGTTTTCGAGGCTGTCGAACGCACAGACGACTACCTGGCCTCCCTCGTCGAGGCACGCCCGCGACTGGCCGACGGCCGGCTCTTCCATACCCACGGCCTCCAGTTGCTCTCACTCGGAAAGACCACCTCTGCCACCCACTGGCTGACGGCGGCCGAGGCCTGCTTCACAGCGCTGGGCGCCTCGCCCTACCGTCTCCGGGCAGCGACCGAGCTTGCCGGGCTGACCGGTAGCGGCGCGACCGGACTGACCGAGCGGGAGCAGGAGGTCGTCGACCTGGTCAACCGGAGTCTCACCAACCGCGAGATCGCCGACCGGCTGCACGTGACGCCGAAGACGGTCGAGTACCACCTGCGCAACATCTTCGCCAAGCGCGGCGTCAGCTCCCGGCGGGATCTCCGCACACCTCGCTAGCCACTCGGGGGGATGTTCTGGTTCAGGTGGAACAGGTTCGTGGGGTCGTAGGTGTTCTTCACGGCGACGAGCCGGTCGTAGGTTGCCGTCGGGTAGGACGCCCGGACGATCTCCTCGTTCGTCTCGCCGGTGAAGTTCACGTACGACGCCGAGTCCGGGCCGAGCGCTGCCGCGGACGAGCGAGCCCACCGGACCGCCTCGTCGTACCCGTGCGCATCCGGCGTCCTGGCGACGACGTTGAGGATGTACTCGCGGTCCCGCGTGCCGAACGCGGTGGCGTCCGCCGGCACCCGGCCCATCGCGCCACCGAGATGGTGGATGTGGAGTTCGGAGACGCCGTTCGGCACCTGGGCGTGCGCCGTGACGAGCGCGTCGACAGTCGTCGGTCCGAGATCGTGGAAGAACGCCGAGCGGAAGTAGTTCCGCATGCCGCGCGGGAACAGCGGATCGAGCAGCGTCTGCATCGCGGTGTACGGCATCGGTCCGAACAGGTCGGCCACCACCGGCGCCAGCTCACGGAAGGGCCTGGTCGCCGCGTCCCCGTCCTCGGTCCGCCCCGAATACATGCCGAGTACGGCGACGATCGGCTTGCCGTGCACCTCCGCCGGCAGGAACGGCAGCGGTGGCGCGGTGGTCAGGTTGAGTGCCAGCGACAACTCGTCCGGTGCGGATCCCGCCGCCGCACCGAAGCCGCGCAGTACCTCAGCCACCTGGTCGCCCGGGTAGAAGACCAGTCCGGCGTGAACCGTCGGACCGACTTCGTGGGCCTTGAACTCGAACGATGTGACCACTCCGAAGTTGCCGCCGCCACCCCGCAACGCCCAGAGCAGTTCCGGATTCTCGTCCGTACTCGTGTGCAGGTATCGGCCGTCCGCCGTGACGACATCGGCCCCGACGAGGTTGTCGCACGCGAGTCCGGCGCGGCGGACCAGCCAGCCGATCCCACCGCCCAGCGTGAAGCCGGCGACCCCTGTCGTCGACACCAGACCGCCCGTGACCGCGAGCCCGAAGGCCTGCGCCTCCGCGTCGACGTCTCCCCACACGCACCCACCCTGCGCGACGATCCGGCGCCGGTCCGGGTCGATCCGTACGGCGTTCATCGGCGACAGGTCGATCACCAGTCCGCCGTCGGTCGTGGAGAAGCCGGGGATGCTGTGCCCGCCGCCCCGCACGGCCAGCGCCAACCCCTCGCTCCGCGCGAACTCCACGGCCCTGATGACGTCGGCCACGCCGTGGCAGCGCACGATCAGCGCGGGCTTCTTGTCATGCGCGGCGTTCCAGATCGACCGCGCCTCGTCGTACGACGGATCGGTCGGCCGGATCAGCTCGCCACGAAGTCCCTCGGCGAACTCACCGAGCGTGGCCTCCCCGAGTGCGTCCTGCCGCGCTTGCGTTGTGGTCATTTCCGCTCCTAGTTGTCCTGCCAGGCTCTCCTGGACGGGAACGACGCTAGGAAGGCCGCCTTCGCAGCGACTTAGCGTGACTTAGCCCGCGGTCAGCGTTTGCTGTCAGCCGTGCGGCAACAGGGCGGCGACGCGGGCGGTGCCGATGCGGCAACCCAGCTTCCCGAAGAGCTCGGATGCCACTCGGAGGTGTCCGGCGACTGCCTGAGCGTCACCGTCGTCCGCGGCCAGCTCGGCGGCGACCAGCCGGCCCCAGGCCTCGAGTCGCAGGTAGCCCTGCGGCCGGAAGGCCTCGACGACCTGTTCGGACAGCGCTCGAGCGGCGCGACGTTCGCCGGCGAAGAGCTCGACAACGACCAGGTTCAGCAACGCGCCCGCGGCCGCCGGCCGGTCGTCGACCGCGTCGCCGCGGTCGAGGGCGATCCGCGCGAGGCGTCGTCCGGCTCTGGGGTCACCGGCCGCCGCGGCCAGCAGTCCGAGGTTGGCCAGCGTCAGATTCTCACCACGCCTGTCGCCGAGCTGCTCACGAATCCGCAACGCGTCACGAAGATGCTTCTCGGCCGGTTCGAACAGTCCCAGGTCGCGTTCGATGCAGCCCTGGTGGTTGAGCGCATGGCCGAGCCCGGACCCGTCGCCGATTCCGGCGAACGTGTCGACCGAGCGTCGTACGGCGTCGAGCGCGCCGTCCAGGTCGCCCGCCAGCCGCTGCGCGTCGGCGTACGCGGACAGGGCGTAGCCGCGGGCCCGCACGGCACCGACCCGGCGGCCGAGCAGGAACGTCTCCTCGAACACCGGGACCATCGACCCGCCGACCGGCGCGAGGGGCAGACACATCGTCACCGCCGGGAAGAACGGCGCAGCCGTCGTGTCGATCAGCTCCAGTCGCCGCAGGCATTCGGCGAATCGTTGCTGCGCGGGCACGACGTCCTCACGGAACAACGCGACCATCGCGGCCAGCCCTTGGGCGGTGGCGGCGACTGGTGCGGATCCGAGGGCGTCGGCCTGTACGAGCGCCTGCGCGGCGGTCTGTTCGATCTCGTCGAGGTCACCGCTACCCAGCAGCAGTGTGCCGCGCAGTACCTCCGTGTACACGACGTCGGTGGGATCGCCGGACTGTTCGGCGACCGCAACGGCTTGGTCTCCGAGGCCCGGCAATCTGTCGCTCAAACCGCTCCGGGCGTCGAGGACCGCGAGTGCGAAGATCGCCCGCGCCCGTTCCCGGGACGGTTCGACGGCCACCGCGAGAATGCGTTCGAGCCAGCCCGCTCCCTCGGCGAAGTGTCCCCGCGCCAGCCAGTACTGAGCCAGGTTCACGCCGAGCAGCAAGGCCCGCTCGCGATCGTTGCGGAGCGCCCATCCGAGCGCGGCACGGAGGTTGTCGTGATCGAGATCGAGCAGCTGTGGACGTTCGACGACGACGCCGGCGCGTTCCGGGTCCTGGTTCAGGGTCAGTTCCAGGAAGTGCCGGCAGTGTGCGGTCTCCAGTTGCTCGACCTCCCGGGCGGCAACGAGCCGCTCCCGGGCGAACTGCTGAATGGTCTCCAGGAGGCGATAGCGCGAGCGAGGACCGTCATGATCGACCAGCAGCAGGGACTTGTCGACCAGGCGGCCGAGGCAGTCCAGCACGTCCGTCGCCGGAAGGTGCTCGTCCGCGCACACGCGCTCCGCCGAAGGGAGCGCGAAGCTGCCGGCGAAGACCGCGAGCCGGCGCAGCAGTACCTGCTCGTCGTTCGACAGCAAGGCATGACTCCACTCGAGCGCGGCTCGCAACGTCGCGTGCCGAGTGAGCTCACCCGGTCGGCCGAGCAGCGCCAGCGCGTCACTCAAGCGCTCCGCGATCTCCGCCGGCTCCAGGTGCGAGGCACGAGCAGCCGCCAGTTCGAGTGCGAGCGGGATTCCGTCGAGGCAGCGACAGATCTCCACCACGGCCGTGGCGTTGTCCGCATCGAGGACGAAGCCGGGACGGACGGCCTGGGCTCGCTCGACGAACAGTCGCGCCGAAGCCAACGTCCCGAGCCGGGCCACGTCCGCGGCGTCGCCGGCCTCGGGCAGTTCGAGTGAGGGCACCCGGAACGTCACTTCGCCCTCGGCGTGCAGAGGTTCCCGGCTGGTCGCCAGCACGCTGACTCCGGGGCAACCGCGCAGCAGAGCGCCCGCCAGTCCGGAGCAGGCGGCGAGCAGATGTTCGCAGTTGTCGAGCACCAGCAGCAGATTGCGAGGGGCGAGGCGGGTGAGCAAGGTCCGCAGGGAGTCCGAGCCGGCCGCTGGATCCAGCCCCAGTGCGGCGGCAACGGTGTCAGCGACCAGGTGCGGATCCGCCACCGGTGCCAGGTCCGCGATCCAGATCCCGTCCGCGTACGAGTCGAGCAGTCTGCGCCCGGCCTCCTCCGCCAGCCGCGTCTTGCCGGCACCGCCGACGCCGGTGAGCGTGACCAGCCTGCCGCGCTCGAGCAGGCGATGGACATCCGCGATCTCGCGCTCGCGGCCGACGAAGCTCGTCAACCCCGGCGCGAGGTTGTGCCGGGGCGTCGTGAGGGGTTCCTCCGTGCTCCCGGCAAGCAGGTCGCGGTACAGCCGCTGCGTCTCCGGATCAGGGTCGGAGCCGTACGTCGTACGCAGGTCACCGCGCAGCCGTTCGTACTGCGCCAGCGCCTCCGACAACCGGCCCATGGCCGCATGCCGCCGCATCAGGCTTCGAACGCCGTGCTCGTGCAGCGGATCGATGGCGAGTGCGCGCTGCAGCGCGTCGAGCGCCTCCACCTCGGAACTGCTCGCCGCGGCCGCGTCCGCGAAGTCGACGAGCAGATCGCAGAAGGCCTCCCGCAGTTCTTCCCGCGGCCGCGCGGCCCAGTCCTCGAACCGGTCCTCGGGCAGCAGATCGCCGGTGTAGGCGGCAACTGCCGAGCGAAGCTCGGCGAGGTCGCCACTGGTTCGGCCCGCGGCCGCCAGTCGTTCGAAAGTTCGCACGTCGACCTCGACGAGTCCGTCCGACCGCAGCGCGATGACGTCGTCCCGCAACTCCAGCCAACCGGTGCTCGACTCGTCACCGGCGAGCACCCGCCGAGCGACGTGCAACGCTTGGTGCAGATTGTTCATCGCGGACGCCGGGGCCCGATCCGGCCACAGCGCCTCGACCAGTGCGTCCCGATGCAACCGCTGCTCGCGGGCGAGCGCCAGGATCTTCACGAGCGTCCGGGCCTTCCGCAACCGCCAGCCCCCGCTGTCCAGAGGCACGCCCGCCCGCTCCACACCGAATCCGCCGAGCAACCGAATCCACACAACGCCCTCCCCCGACGAGGGTAGATCCCCGAACGAGGGTCAGCGGGCCGGCGGGCGGATCACGCAGGCGAGAGCGATCGCCGCCAGGACGCCGAAGGGGATGGCCTGGAGCTCCTGGAAGGTGATCAGTTTGTAGAGGGTGAAGTAGATGATCCAGGTGGCGTAGAGGATGACGGCCGGGCGCCCGAGGCGGTGACCGCGGAGGTGAGCGACGGCTGCCAGCAGGCCGATGAGGCTGAGGAACTCGTACGCAACCACGAAGCTCACCCCGATCCCGTCCCAGCCCTCCAGGCCGGTGAAGTAGATCGCCCCGTATCCGCCGACCGCCGCGATCAGGGCGACCAGGACCGACCCGACAACCGCCGCGGGCCGCCGCCGATGGCCGGTGGTGGGATCGGTGGTGAGGTCGGTGGTGGTGCCAGTGGTGCCGGGTGTGGTTGTCACGGTGTCTCCTCGGTAGAAGTTGATGCGCTCCACGGTCCCGGCCGGTGTGTCCCGGCGGGCAGGGGTGGGCATCACGTTCCGGCTCGGGACTTCTTGTCCCGTGACGCCGGGACACCTCGGCGGCGATGATGCCTTCATGGGGGTAGTTCCCGGAATACTCGCGATTCTCGCCGGACTGTTCGGCGCCGGCGTCCACGCGGTCAACGCCGCCGCGGGCCGCGCGATGGGGCCGTCGTTCTGGTTGATGGAGCTCGCGGCCGCGGTCGCGTACGGGCTCGCGGCCCTGCTCCTGCGCTCTCCCGGCGCCCGCCGGATCCAGTTCGTGCTGGGAGCGATTGCACTCACCCAAGGTCTCGCACTGCTCGGCAGCGAGCTCGGGGCACTCACCGGCGACGACTGGACGACCTGGCTGGGTGCCTGGCTCTGGGCGCCCGGGTACGTCGCGATCGCCGTACTGCTCCCGGTGCTGCTGCCGGACGGCCGCGCGCGGTCCCGGCTCGCGTTCCTGGTGAACGTCGCCGCAGTTGCCGCGATCACGCTCGTCTGGGCGCTCACGCCGTACGACTCTCAAGACTTCCCTGAGGCCCTCCGCGGTGCGACGAACCCACTCGCCGTCGCGGCCGTCGGCGGCCCGATCGCCGGTGCGGTCACCGGCTTGCTGCTTCTCGTCGCGGTCCTGGTGGGCCTCGTCTCATTGGTCACCAGATGGCGAGCGGCCGCGGATCTCGAGCGACAGCAGCTCAAATGGGTCCTTGTCGGGTATGCCTGCACGCTCGTCCTGTTCGGGATCGCGAGGTTGCTCCCGGCCGCCGCGACCGGTCCGGTCGCGGCTCTCGCGATGCTCCCACTGCCGATCGCGATCGGGATCGCGGTGCTACGCCACGGCTTGTGGGACGTGGACGTCGTCATCTCGCGAGCACTGGTGTACGGCGGTCTGTCGTCGCTCGTGGTCGCCCTGTATGCCGGCACCGTGTGGCTGGTCGGCGATGGACTCGGCACCACGACCGGTACGCCGATCCTCGCGACAACCGTGGTTGCGCTGGCCGCATTGCCCCTGCGTTCCTGGCTTCAGCGGCACGTCAATCGCCTGGTGCACGGCGATGTCGAGGAGCCGTACGCCGTACTCACGCGACTGGGCCGGCGACTGGCGGCGGCCACCACACCCGACGACCTGACCGAACGGGTCCTGCCGTCGGTGGTCGAGCGGGTGGCGCGGTCGCTGCGGGCAGCGCGTGCGTCGCTCGAGCTGCGGGACGGTTCGGTGACGTCGTACGGCGACGGCCCGAGTGGTGGCACGACCGTCGAGCTGATGTACGCCGGCGAGTCGCTCGGTGAGCTCACGGTCGCGCGGTCGTCGGAGTTCGACCGGCACGAGCTGCGCGCTCTCGACGAACTCGCCGTGCAGGCCGCCGTCGCGGCGCACACCGTCCTGCTGGCCCGCGAGGCGCAGCGTGCGCGCGAGGCCGTCGTGGTCGCGCGGGAGGAGGAACGGCGACGGCTCCGCCGCGACCTCCACGACGGCGTGGGGCCGTCGCTGGCCGCTCTCGCTCTGCACCTGGAGACCGCGCGCGACCTCGCGGCGGACGATCCGGACGCCGCCCGGCAGCTGCTCGATCGCCTGGTGCCGCGGCTCAACGCGGCGGTCGCGGACGTCCGGGCGTTGGTGCACGAGCTCCGGCCGCCGATGCTGGACGAGCTCGGGCTGGCGGCCGCGGTGCGCGCGTTGGGGAACCGGTTGTCCACAGGTACGACCAAGGTGCGGGTGACCGCGGACGAGATCCCGGGACTGCCTGCCGCTGTTGAAGTCGCGGCGTACCACATCGCCGGTGAGGCGACCGGCAACGCGGTCCGGCATGCTGGTGCGGGGGCCGTTGCCGTCCGGGTGTGCGACGCGGACGAGTGCGTGCGGATCGAGGTCGCCGACGACGGTCGCGGGCTGCCCGATCGACCGCGAATGGGCGTCGGTACGGCGTCCATGCGCGAGCGGGCCGAGGAACTCGGTGGTCAGCTGCAGATCGAATCCGGCCCGTTCGGTACGACGGTGACCGCGCTGCTGCCGAAGGAGGCGGTATGACGGTGCGAGTGCTGGTGGTCGACGACCACCCGTTGTATCGCGAGGGCCTTGTCACCGCGATCTCGACCATGCCGGGAAAGGAAGTGGTCGGTGAGGCGGCGGACGGTGAGCAGGCGGTCCGGCTTGCCGAGGAACTGGAACCGGATGTCGTGGTCATGGATCTGCACATGCCGGTGCTGAACGGCGTGGAGGCGACCCGGCGGGTGACGCAGCGGCATCCGAACATCGCCGTACTCGTGCTGACGATGCTGGAGAACGACGAGTCGGTCTTCGCCGCTGTCCGGGCCGGGGCGCGTGGATATCTGCTGAAGGGAGCCGACCGGGCCCAGATCGGGCGGGCGCTGGACGGGGTGGCGCACGGCGAGGCGGTGTTCTCGTCGGCGATCGCCGGTCGGGTGCTGGCGTACTTCGCCGCCGGCCGGCCGGGGCCGGAAGTCGCGCCGTTCCCCGAGTTGACGGATCGCGAGCGTGAGATCCTCGACCTGGTCGCCCGAGGCTTGACGAACGCCGCGATCGCGCGCCAGCTGGTCGTCAGTGACAAGACGGTCCGCAATCACGTCTCCAACATCTTCACCAAACTCCACGTCGCCGGCCGCGCCGAAGCCGTGGCCCGCGCCCGCGACGCCGGCCTCGGAAGCCAGGATTTCGGCTGATCGCGCCGTACCCGGGTCGCCACCGAGGTCAGCGTTCGACTGGTCCGCCGCCTGAGGTTCGGAAGAGTGTCAGGGGGATCGGGCCGCGGTGCAGGACGTGAGGGATGTCGGCCCAGGGGTAGAGGGGCTCCGTGGGGTTGAGGTTGCGGAGACGGTCGAGGGCCCGGTCGGACGGCGTCGAGAGGGCGGCCGCGGCCTCGGGGGTGTACGGCACGAAGTCCTCGGGTGGTTGCGGGCGGAGTTCGGGGTCGTGGCGTTTCAGCAGGATGCAGGTGTTGGCGGGGTCGAGCAGGGCGGCGTCGAGCGTCCAGTAGTCAATGACGACGGGGCCGATCCGGCCGGACTGCTGGAGTGCGGCGAAGATCGGGGCCGGGTGGACGGGGGACAGGAACACGACGTCGGCCCAGCAGCAGCCGAGCGGGTAGACCGGGTTCTTGAGGGTCTCCAGCCGGGCGGCGTACTTGCCGAGCTCGCGCGCGTAGATGTCGGGGTAGTGCGTCCGTAACTGGTTGAGCGGCAGGATGTCGTCACCGTGGATGTCACCCGCGGCCTTGTAGAGAAGAGTCGTCATACATGAAAGCCTCCGCACACGGGAATCCGTGCCGGAGGCTCTGCCTACATTCTAAGGGATCCCCAATGATCAAAGCGATCCTCGGCAGCACGGTGTTCTTCTTCGCTGCCCCGTGCGTGGTCGGCGGAGTGCTGCCGTGGTGGGTCAGTGGGTGGGCCGCGCCGCGGTTCTGGCCGGGGTTCGTGATCGTGGCCGCGGGTGCGTTCGTCGTACTGCGGGCGTTCGTGCGCTTCGTCCGCGAGGGGCGGGGTACGCCGGCCCCGGTCGCGCCGACCGAGGAGCTCGTGGTCGGCGGCGACTACCGGTTCGTGCGGAACCCGATGTACGTCGGCGTGGTCGCGGCGATCCTCGGGCAGGCGCTCGTGTTCCTCGACTGGCGGGTGCTGGCGTACGGCGTCCTCGCCTGGGCCGTGATGGCGTCGTTCGTCCGGTGGTACGAGGAGCCGGCGCTGCGGGCGCGGTACGGCCGCCGGTACGAGGAGTACTGCCGGACCGTCCCGGCCTGGATCCCGCGGCGCCGCTAGGCGGGTAACCTGCACGGCTGCAAAGTTGCAGGGAATAATTGTTTGCAGTGACTGCAAGTTTGTCCGTAGCCTGGACGGCGTGATGCACGTCGAGGGTGGGTTGCGGGAGCGCAAGAAGCAGCAGACGCGGGCGGCTCTGGCCGAGGCCGCGCTGCGGCTGGCGCTGGAGAAGGGGCCCGACCAGGTGACGGTCGAGGAGATCGCCGAGGCGGCCGACGTCTCGGTGCGGACCTTCTTCAACTACTTCCCGCACAAGGAGCACGCGATCCTCGCGCGCAACCCCGAGCATCTCGAGGCGGCGCTGGAGCGGCTGCGGACGGCCCCGGCCGGCGAGTCGCCGCTGACCACGATGTGGTTCATCGTCCACGAGGTCCTGCGGGACCTGGAGAGCGACGGGCAGCTGTCGCGCCGGGGTGAGCTGATCATGAGCTCACCGAGCCTGCTGTACCAGCTGATGCTGTCGAGTATCGACGACGAGCGGCAGCTGACGGCCGCACTCCGCGAGCGGATGGGCGAACCGGCCGGGTCGATCCGGCCGGCGCTGATCGTCAGCGCCGCCGGCACGGCCTGCCGGGTCGCGGTGGAGCTGCACAAGACCGCCCCGGACCGGCCGATCCGCGAATTGCTCGACGAAGGCTTCCAGCTACTTGCCCGAGGCACCGATCCCGACTTCGGGCCGGATCACCACCAGAAAGGTCACTCATGACGACGACCTCGTCATCCACACCGGAACCCGTGGCTGAGGTCAGCACCGCACCGACACTCACGCCGCGGCAGACCATCCAGGCCATCTCCGGCCTGATGATGGGCATGTTCGTGGCGATCCTGGCCGGCACCGTGGTGTCGACCGCGTTGCCGCGGATCATTCACGACCTGGGGGCGAGTCAGTCGTCGTACACCTGGGTCGTCACGCTCGAGCTGCTGACGATGACGGCCACCGTGCCGTTGTGGGGCAAGCTCGCCGACCTCTACAACAACAAGCTGCTCGTCCAGCTGTCGCTGGGCTTCTTCGTGATCGGCTCCCTGGTGGCCGGCTTCGCGCCGAACATCGAGGTGCTGCTCGGCAGCCGCGTCCTCCAGGGCCTCGGCGCCGGCGGTCTGACCGCGCTGGTGCAGATCGTGATGGCGGCGATCATCCCGCCGCGCGAGCTCGGCCGGTACTCCGGCATCTTCGGCGCGATCTTCGCGTCGGCGACCGTCGGCGGGCCGCTGCTCGGCGGTTTCCTGGTCGACTCGCCGCTCGGCTGGCGGGCCTGCTTCCTGGTCGGCGTGCCGTTCGTGCTCGCCGCGATCGTGCTGCTGCAGCGCACGCTGAAGCTGCCGACCGTCCGCCGGGACGTGAAGATCGACTGGTGGGGCGCGGTGCTGATCATGGGCGGCGTGAGCACGCTGCTCGTCTGGTCCTCGTTCGCCGGCAACAAGTTCGAGTGGGTCTCCGGGTGGAGCTTCGGGCTGGTCGCGGTCGCGCTGGTCGCGCTCGCGGCGGCCGTCCTGGTGGAGCGCCGGCACCCGGAGCCGATCATCCCGATGGACCTGTTCCGCAACCGCACGGTGACGCTGGCCATCGTCGCCAGCGCGCTCGTCGGTGTCGCGATGTTCGGCGGCTCGGTGTTCCTGGCGCAGTACTTCCAGATCGCCCAGGGCTACACGCCGACCAAGGCCGGCCTGATGAGCCTGCCGCTGATCCTCGGCATGATGGTCGCGTCCACGATCGCCGGCGCGCTGATCACGAAGTACGGCCGGTGGAAGATCTACCTGGTCGTCGGCAGTGTGCTGCTGCCGATCGGGCTGGCGCTGTTCGGCACGATCGACGCGCACACCTCGAAGTACATGCTGTGGAGCTTCATGCTCGTCCTCGGCGTCGGCATCGGCCTGGTGATGCAGAACCTGGTCCTCGCCGCGCAGAACGACGTACCGGCCCGGGAGCTGGGTGCGGCGACGTCCGCGGTCAGCTTCTTCCGGAGCATGGGCGGCACGATCGGCGTCAGCGTCCTGGGCGCGATCCTGGCGAACAAGGTCACCGAGACGCTGAACCCGGGCGGCGCCTCGTCCGGCGCCGGCAACGCGGTGCCGAACATCGCCGAGCTGCCGCCGGAGATCCGGACGATCGTCGAGAACGCGTACGGCGCGGCGACCGCGGACCTGTTCATGATGTCGGTCCCGTTCGCGGTGCTCGCCCTGGTCGCGGTCCTGTTCATCAAGGAGAAAGCCCTGCTCACCACCTCCGGCGCCGAGCGCCGCGCTGCCGAGGAGCCTGACATCCCAGCGTCCCACTGACAACGTCCTTCACACGCTGGCGGCGCCCAGGCACGCACCTCGCTGCGTTGGAGGAGCGTCCACGATGAACCCCGCATCGAGGACGCTCCTCCGCCTTGCGATGCACGCACCTGGACACCGCCATCGTGCAAACGACGTCGCCAGTGGGACGCTAGATGCATGATCGTCGCATTCAGCATCAGCCCGTCAGCAGGTGACGAGACCGGAGGCGTGAGCGAAGCGGTGGCCGAGGCCGTCCGCGTCGTTCGCGCCTCCGGTCTTCCCAACGAGACCAACGCGATGTTCACGAACATCGAAGGCGAGTGGGACGAGGTCATGGCGGTGGTGAAGCAGGCGGTGGACGCGGTCGCCGCGGTCTCGCCCCGGGTCAGCCTGGTACTCAAGGCGGACATCCGCCCCGGCTACACCGGCCAGCTCACCGCGAAGGTGGAGCGGATCGAGCAGGCGTTAGGCGACTGAGTTCAGGGCCGCGAAGACCTGGTCGTGGCGGTTCTCCCGCTCGGCGTCGCGGAGGAAATGGACGCGGTTGACGAGGATCTCCTCGGCGTCCGGGTGGTTCTGGAGCAGCTGGATCGTTTCGTCGGCGTACTCGGCCAGCGGCATCGCGCGCTCGTCGTTCTCCTGGTTGAGGAGCGTGGTCTGTACGGCGGGCGGGACCAGCTCGATCACCTGGAGCGGCAGTTGGTGGCGGAGGCTCTGTGTGTAGCTGTGGACGGCCGCCTTGGTGGCGCTGTACGTCGGGGTCATCGCCAGCGGCACGAAGGCCAGACCTGAGGAGACCGTCATGATCACCGCGTCCTGTTGCTGAAGCAGATGCGGCGTGAAGGCCGTGACCGTGCGGATGGTGCCCAGCAGGTTGGTGGTGATCGTCTGCTCGGCCGTTGCCAGGTCGTGGTCGCGGAGGTCCTCGACCTGCATGATGCCGGCCATGGTGATCAGCACGTTCAGGTTCGGGTGCTTGGTCGTGACGGTCTCGTAGGCCGCGGTGATCGACGCCGGGTCCGCGACGTCGAGCTCGACGCCTTCGATGCCGTCCTCGGCGGTGATCTTGTCGAGCAGGTCCTTGCGGCGGCCGCTGATGATCACGGTGTTGCCGAGGTCGCGGAACCGCCGGGCGAGTTCGAGACCGATACCCGACGTGCCGCCGGTGAGGAAAATCGTGTTTCCTGTTGTTCTCATGCCTCCAGCGTGGAAGCGGATGCCGCGGGCAACCAGGCTGCGGTCAGCCCCTGCTCGGCAAGCAGTGGTTAACCGCCGGGGCCCGTGGACACTGGAGACATGGAGTACGCCGACCTGTCCGATTTCCTGCGCAAACGCCGCGAGGCCCTGCAGCCCGAAGACGTCGGGATGCCCCGCGGGCGCCGCCGCCGTACGCCGGGGTTGCGCCGCGAGGAGGTCGCGGCGCTGGCGTCGATGTCGGCCGACTACTACAGTCGGCTCGAGGGCGGCCGCGGCCCGCAGCCGTCGGTCGAGATGCTCGGGGCGATCGCGCGGGCGCTGCGCCTGACGCTGGAGGAGCGCGACCACCTGTTCCTGCTGGCCGGCCACGGTACGCCGCCGCGCGCGACACGGGCCTGCCACGTCGACCCCGGCATGCTGCGGATCCTGGACCGCCTGCACGACACGCCCGCGCTGCTGCTGAACCGGTGCGGCGAGGTCGTCGCGCAGACGCCGGCGCACGTCGCGTTCGCCGGCGAGCTGACCAACTTCGACGGGATGGAGCGCAGCGAGGTCTACCGCTGGTTCGTGCATCCGGACACGCGGGCGCTGTACGCCGAACCCGAGTTGTCGACGCACAGCCGCCTGCTGGTCTCGATGCTCCGCACGGTCGCGACGGTCGACGGGCCGAAGTCGTACGCCGCCTCGATCGTCCGCGCGCTGCGCAAGCTCAGCCCGGAGTTCTCCGAGATCTGGGACGCGCACGAGGTGGTCGTCGCGCACAGCCGGACCAAGCGGTTCCGGCATCCGGTCGTCGGCGAGCTGGAGCTGTACTGCGAGCTGATCGACAACCGGGACCAGCAGCAGACGCTGATCGTGTTCACCGCGGAGCCGGGGAGCGAGAGCGCCGAGAAGCTGCGCTTGCTGGGCGTTCTGGGCAGCCAGGCGATGAGCTCTGGACAGGGCTTTGATCGGGAGTTAATTTAAGGATTGAAATTTCATAAGGTTCTGACGGAAAGGTCCGCCCCCATGCTTTCCGATCGATTTCGCCTGTCCGCATTCCTGCTCGCCCTGGTGCTGCTGATCAGCGGCCTGACCTCGACCGCGGTCGCCGGAGTCCAGGCGACCTTCAAGGTGCTCGCCTTCTACAGCGGGACCTGGGACGCCGCCCACATCGACTTCGAGAAAGAGGCCAACCAGCGTTTTCCGGAGTTCGGAGCGCAGAACGGCTTCACCTACACCGCGACGAACAACTGGGACCAGCTCAACAACCTGACCGCCGCGCAGTACCAGGTGGTGATGTTCCTCGACGACTCGCCGCACACCGACGCGCAGCGCAACGGGTTCAAGAACTACATGGACAACGGCGGCGCGTTCTTCGGCTTCCACGTCGCGGCGTACAACGACGCGAGCGGCGGCTGGCCGTGGTTCAACAACACGCTGCTCGGCACCGGCCGGTTCCAGTCCAACACCTGGGGCCCGACCGCGGTCACGTTGCGGACCGAGAACCGCTCGCATCCGGCGCTGGTGAACACCGGTGCGACGTTCCGCTCCTCGGTGAGTGAGTGGTACAGCTGGCAGGACGACCTGCGGAACAACCCGGACATCCAGATCCTGGCGTCGATCGACGCCTCGAGCTTCCCGGTCGGCACCGACCCGAACCAGTCCTGGTACAGCGGCTACTACCCGATCATCTGGACCAACAAGAACTACAAGATGATCTACGCGAACTTCGGCCACAACGCGATGAACTACGAGACCAACACCCGGCTCTCGTCGACCTTCGACAGCCCGGCGCAGAACCAGTTCATGATGGACGCGCTGAAGTGGCTGGGCGGGGCCGGTACGACGCCGCCGGCCGACCAGCCGTCGCCGACCTCGTGGTACTCGATCGCGAACAAGGCCAACGGGAAATGCGTCGACGCCCGCGCGGCCGGGACCACCAACGGCACCGTGATCCAGCAGTACAGCTGCAACGGCACGCAGGCGCAGCAGTTCCAGTTCCAGCCGACGTCCAGCGGCTTCACGCGGGTCAACAACCGCAACGACGCCACCAAGGTGATCGACGTGACCGGGGTTTCCGCGGCGGACAACGCGGGGCTGCAGTTGTGGACGTACGGCGGCGGAAACAATCAGCAGTGGCAGGCCGTTTCCGAAGGCGGCGGCTACTTTCACTTCGTCAGCCGCCTCAGCAACAAGTGCCTGACCGTCCCCAACGGCTCGACCGCCGACAGCACCCAACTCGTCCAACTCACCTGCAACGGAGGAACTGCTCAGTCTTTCCAGCTGACGACAGCGTGAGCTGCGGTTAGATTGCGGCGCATGAGAATCCTGCGTGTGGCCGCTTTGGCGGCAGGAGGTCTGTTGTTGATGGGTCAGGTCGTGCCCGCCCAGGCTCACGGCGGATCGTCGTACCGCTGGGAGCTGACACCGACCGGGACCACGGCGCAGTTCCGTGGACTCGCGGCGGTCAGCAAGGACGTCGCCTGGGTGGGCGGGTCGGGCGGGACCGTGCTGCGGACGGTCGACGGCGGGAAACACTGGCAGAACGTCAGCCCGGCCGGCGCCGAAGCGCTGCAGTTCCGCGATGTCGAGGCGTTCGACGCGCGGCGCGCGGTCGCGTTGACGATCGGGTCCGGCGAGGACTCCCGGGTGTACCGCACGGCCGACGGCGGAAAGACCTGGACGGAAACGTTCCGGAACACGGACGCGAACGCGTTCTACGACTGCATCGCGTTCAACGACGACAAGCACGGCCTGGCGTTGAGCGACCCGGTGGACGGAAAGTTCCGGATCGCCGCGACGTCCGACGGCGGGAAGTCCTGGACGGTGCAGCCGGGCGACGGGATGCCGGCCGCGCTCGCCGGTGAATTCGCGTTCGCGGCGAGCGGTACCTGCCTGGTCGCCGGGCACGGCCGGACGGCGTGGTTCGCGAGCGGCGGCGGTGACCGGCCGCGGGTGTTCCGGACCGTCGACGGCGGCCGGCACTGGACGGTCGCGGACTCGCCGATGGCCAGCGGCGCAGCAGCCGGCATCTTCAGCCTCGCGTTCCGGAACAGCTTGTTCGGCGTCGCGGTCGGTGGTGACTTCCTGAAGCCGACCGAGGCCGTGAAGGCCGCGTCCGTCACCTCCGACGGCGGCCGGACCTGGCAGCTGGTGCCGGCGGACAAGGCGCCGAAGGGCTACCGGAGCGGGTCGCACTTCGTCCCGTGGTCGCCGACGACCGTGCTCGCGGTCGGCCCGTCCGGGAGCGACGTCAGCTTCGACGGCGGCCGCAGCTGGAAGCAGTTCTACGACGGCAGCTTCGACAGCGTCGAGTGCGCCGGCCACGGTGTCAACGCGGGCTGCTGGGCCTCCGGTGCGAACGGCGCGGTCGGCCGGCTCGTGCACTAGGAGGGCATCTACGGCGCAGGGTCCGCAGCTGCCCTCCCACGTTCAGACCGGCGACACCCGTTCGTCGCGCGGGTGTCGCCGGTTTTCCGGAAGGATGTGGTCATGCGTAAATTGCTGACCGTTCTCGCCGGACTGCTGATGGTGGTCCCCACCGTTGCCGCGGCTCAGCCCGACGCGGGTCGTCCGGGCCGGCCGCTGACCGTCATGACGTACAACATCCACCACGGCGCCGGGATCGACGGCGTCCTCGATCTCGAGCGGATCGCCGCCCTGATCGAGCAGTCCGGGGCCGACGTGATCGGGCTGCAGGAGGTCGACCGGCACTGGGCCGAGCGGAGCAACTGGGTCGACCAGCCGGCCTGGTTCGCGCAGCGCCTGAAGATGCACTACGCGTACGCCGCGAACCTCGACCTGCCGCCGCTGAACCCGGGTGAGCCGCGACGTCAGTACGGCACCGCGATCCTGTCGAAATACCCGATCCAGGACTTCGAGAACACCCTTCTGCCGCTCTACCCGACCGGCGAGCAGCGCGGTCTGGCCGTGGCGGACATCACGGTGCGCGGCGCCAAGCTGCGGTTCGCGAACACGCACCTGACCAGCAACAACAACGCCGAACGGCTCGAGCAGGCGCAGCAGGTGGTCGAGCTGCTCAGCGGCTCCAAGACCCCGACGCTGCTCGTCGGCGACCTGAACGCGACGCCCGAGAAGCCCGAGATCAAGACGCTGACCGCGGTGTACGCCGACACCTGGGACGAGGTCGGCAGCGGCCCCGGCTACACGATCGAGGCGGACAACCCGACCAAGCGGATCGACTTCCAGCTGCACAGCGCGGGCCTGCGCCCGACGAAGGCCGCCGTCCCCGTGACGCCGGCCTCGGACCACCTGCCGGTGGTCGCCTCGTTCGTCCTGAGCTGAACCCAGCAGCTCGCAGAAACGCCCCTCCGGCGCCGGCCGGAGGGGCGTTTTCGTGCGCTCACCTGCGGATTCGCGGAATTACAAGCTTGTAGTTTGTCAAGTCGACACACGGGTGAAACAAAGATACTTGTGTGAAAGCTGTTCCCAATGGGGCTACAGGCAACTAGTGTCACGTATGTGGTCCAGGAGGACCAAAAGTTCACGAACTCTGGGGAAGGGGTTCGTGACCGGCGGAAGGAACCATCCCGATGCGGACGCCCCTCAGGGCCACGTCCGGCGGGCGGGTCACGAGTGCTGGGAAGACCGGCAGAGCAGGCAAGGTGCTGCTCTCCGGGGTGCTCGCGATCTGCTTGGCCGGTGCCATGGCCGTGCCCACCCTCCCGGCCGAAGCCGCCAAGCCGAAGCCGCCGGTGATTCCGTCCAAGGCCGCCGTCGAGCGTGCCAAGCAGGCCGCAGCCTCCAAGGCCGCCCAGGTCGGCGCGATCGAGCGCCAGCTCGCCGCCGCGGCCGCGCGGCTGGAGCAGCTCGGCGTCCAGTCCGGCATCGCCGACGAGGCGTACAACGGCGCCGTCTACCGGCTGCAGCAGGCCAAGGCCGAGGCGGCCGCCGCCGCGGCCCGGGCCGCCGAGGCCCAGAAGACGCTGGCCGCCCAGCGGCAGCAGATCGGCCGCTTCGCCGCCGCGTCGTACCAAGGTGGGGGCGACGTGGCGAAGCTCGCGCCGCTGTTCACCGCGGAGGGCCCGCAGGAGCTCCTCGACTCGGCCGGCACCGCGCACTCGGTCTCGGCGGCGATGCAGGGCTCCTACCTGCGGTTCACCGCCACCGAGGTGATGACGAACCTGTTCAAGGTGCAGGCCGACCAGGCCGTTGTGAAGGTGAAGAAGGCGACCGACGAGGCGGCCAAGGCGAAGAAGGCGGCGGAGGCCGCGGAGGCCGCGCAGTCGGCGGCGGTGACCGCGATCGGCGTCCAGCGCAAGCAGTCGATCGCGCAGCTCGCCACCCTGCAGAACATCTCGGTCCAGGTCGCCGCCCAGCGGCAGCGCGGGCTCGAGGAGCTCGCCCGGCAGCGCGCCGCCGAGCTGGCCGCGCGCAAGGCCGCCGAGCTGAAGCGCCGGATCGCCGCCCGGGAGGCCGCCGAGCGGCGGCGGGAGGCGGCCGAGGCGGCCCGCGAGGCGGCGCAGAAGGCCCGCGAGGAGCGCGAGCAGCAGAAGCAGAACCAGGACAGCGGCAAGAAGAACCCGCCGAAGCGCCACAAGCCGACCCCGCCGCGCGACAACGACGGCGGCAACGATGGCGGTAGCCACGGCACGCGGAGGGGCGCGCAGGCCGCGATCGACTTCGCGATGCGGCAGCTCGGCGACATGTACCTGTGGGGCGCGACCGGCCCGAACCGGTGGGACTGCTCCGGGCTGACGCAGGGTGCGTGGGAGCAGGCCGGCGTCCAGCTGCCGCACTACAGCGTCGCGCAGTACGAACAGATCCGGCACATCGACGAGGACGAGCTGCGGCCCGGCGACCTGATCTTCTGGTCGCTGGACCCCAACGACCCGGGCACCATCCACCACGTCGCGATGTACCTCGGCAACGGGCGGATGATCCACGCGCCGCGGACCGGCAAGCCGGTGCAGATCGACAGCGTGTACTACTGGGAGCCCCCGGACTTCTTCGGTCGCCCCTGATCCAGCGGTCCCCGGCAACGAGCCGTTGCCGGGGACAGTTCTTCTAGGCCAGCCGGTGTCCGCCGTCGGCGTGCAGAACGGTGCCGGTGATGAAACCATTGCGCAGCAGGGCGATGATCGCCGCGGCGATGTCCTGGGTCCGGCCGATCCGGCCGACCGGGAGGCGGGCCGCCATCGCGGCCAGGGTTTCCGGCGCCGCGTCGCCGGCGACGTCCTGCCAGATCGGGGTGTCGACCCAGCCGGGTGAGACCACGTTGACGCGCAACGGCGCGAGCTCGACCGCGAGCGCCGCGGCCAGCGAGGCCAGTGCGCCGTTGAGTGCCGCGAGCAACGAAGCCCTGGGGCTCGGCCGGTACGCCGCGATGCCCGAGGTGAACACGATCGAGCCGCCGGGTTCGAGCAGCGGCGCGCCGTGCTTGGCGAGCAGCAACGGTCCGAGCAGCTTGGAGTCGACCGCGGAGCGGGCCGCGCGGACGTCGTACGCCGCGATCGGCTGGTAGGCGCCGCCGACGTCGGCGGCCGTGGTGACGATGTGGCTGACCGTGCCGGTGACGGCGAAGAGCCGCTCGATGTCCTGCTCGACGCCGACGTCCATGGCGACGGTACGGACGCCGAGCTCCCGGCGTACGTCGGCGAGCTTGTCCGCCGATCGCCCGGCGACGGTGACTTCGCTGCCCTGGGCAACGAGTTCGGCGGCGAGGGCGCGGCCCATACCGGAGCTTCCGCCGACGATCACGACGTGTTCCCGCAACTGTTTCTCCTTCGGTGGTTGACGATTCGAGCCAACCACCGGGTGAGTCAGTCCGCCACGTCGTGTTGCCTAACGACCGTTAGGCCGGGACTAACGGTCATCGCCCGGAGTACGGGATTGGTCGAGTCGGTGCGCCACACGGCGGCGTACCGGGCGATCAGCGGCCGGCCCGCGAGCGGTCGCCAGACGATGTCCGGCGTGGCGGCGCGGCGGGAGCCGAGGCTGATCGCGGAGCGCCGGACGAGCAGGGCCGACCGCAGCTGCGAGTGGCTCATGCTGATGTCGCTCAGCCGTACGCCGGTGCCGATCCGGCGGAGCGCGTCGTCGTAGAACTCGGGCGCGGCGGCGCGCGGGATCCAGATCAGCTCGAGCCCCGCCAGGTCGTCGAGCGTCAGTTCGGGTTCGGCGGCGAGCGGATGGGTCGCGGTCAGCAGGACTCCGAGCTCCTCGTCGGCGAGCTGCTCCGATGTCATGGCCGGCGGCAACGTCACCGGCGCGCGGACCAGGCCGAGGTCGATCTCGCCGGCGCCGAGCATCCGGAGCTGGTCGGTGGTGGTGCCGGCCTCCAGCGTGACCGTGCCGGCCGGGAAGCGTTCGGCGGCCAGCTGCTCGAGGGCGGCCGGAAGCCAGCCGGGGATTCCGTTCAGCAGGCCGAGCCGGAGGATCGGTTCGTCCAGGCCGGCGGCCCGGCGCGTGTCCTTCAGCGCCAGGCCGGCCGCCTGGATGGTCTCCCGGGCGCGGGCCAGGAAGACCTGCCCGGCCGGGGTCAGCTCGACGCCGCGGCTGTGCCTGATCAGCAGGCTGGTGCCGACCTCGCGCTCGAGCTGCTTGATCTGCTGGCTGAGGGTCGGGGTGGAGATGTACAGCCGCTCGGCGGCCCGGCCGAAATGCAGCTCCTCGGCGACGCCGACGAAGTACCGCAGCTGCCGAAGCTCCACCGGGCGATTCTATTCAGGGGGTCGCGACTAGCCGACCGAGATTGGCCCGGGCGTCGAGGGTTTCGTGGATCCGGGCGACGTCGGCGAGCGGGTGGGTCGCGTGCACGACCGGGCGGAGCTCGCCGGTCTGCCAGCGCCGGGTGGCCTCGGCGATGTCGGCACGCGCCTCGTCCGGTCGCGCCTGCTGCCAGCCGTAGAGGGAGACCCCGGTCACCGATCGCGACCGCAGGCCGAGCGCCGGGATCATCGGCACCTCGGTGCTGATCGCGCCGTACGACACCATCGTGCCGAGAGGTTTCACCAGGTCGAGGCCCTGCGCGAAGACGGTGCCGCCGATCGCGTCGAGGACCGTGTCGAGGCCGTCGGGGGCGATCGCGCGGACCCGGTCCGGCCACGCGGGGTCGGTCAGGTCGACGGGCTCCGCGCCGAGGTCGCGGATGAAGTCGAGGCGGGCGGGGGAGGACGCCGTACCGATGATCGTCTTCGGGTCGTAGGAGCGGGCGAGCTGGGCCGCGAGGTGGCCGACGGTGCCGGCGGCCGAATGGACCAGGACCGTGCCTTCGGCCGGGAGGCGGCCCGCTTCGAGGAGCCGGAGAGCGAGCGGGGCGGTCATCGACATCATCGTCGCCTCGGCCGCGTCGGCGTTGTCGGGGATCTGCGCGAGGAAAGCGGCGTCGGCGACCGCGTAGTCGCCGAACGCGTCCTCCGATAGACCGCTGACCCGTTGGCCGAGGAGGGCGGGCGGCGTGCCGGGCCCGAGCTTGACGACGCGGCCGACGACATCGCCGGTCAGCGTGCCGGGGAGCGGGCGGTCCCAGGGGGAGTTGCCGCGGCGGAGCACGGTGTCGATCGCGTTCGCCCCGATCGCCTCGGCCTGGATCAGCACCTGACCGGCGGCGGGCTCGGGGACGGCGACCTCGTCGAGCTGGAGGACGTCGGGACCGCCGTGGCGGTGGAAGCGCACTGCGCGCATGGTGGGTACTCCATATCGTGGGAGTCATAAATAATGGGAGATTCCCACGATAGCGCCGCGCGTCGCCGGTGCCAATAGAGTTGGTGCGGTGAAGAAGTCGCCGAGCCACCGACTGTCCGACCACGCGCTCTGGGCGTTGGGGCGGGCGAGTCAGCACGCGCAACGGCTGGTCCGGCAGCACATGACCGACGCCGGCGTCCGGACGCAGCACTACCACGTGCTGGCGAGCCTGGCCGACGACGGCGAGGCCGCGCAGGCGACGCTCGCGGACCGGATCGGGCTGGATCGCAGCGATCTGGTCACGCTGCTCGACGAGCTCGAGGAGCTGGAGTTCCTGGCGCGGCGGGTCGACCCCGCCGACCGGCGACGCAAGATCGTCGCGATCACCCCGGCGGGCGAGCGGCAGCTCACCGCGATGGACGAGCTCATCCACGCCGCCGAGACGGACCTGCTGAAGCCGCTCACCGCGGCGGAGCGCAAGACCTTGCTGAGCCTGCTCCGCCGCGTCTCAGGCGATTAGTGTCCCTCGGTCTTCAGGCGCTCGAAGGAGGCGGTGATCTCGGCCTCGGCGTCGGCGCGGCCGACCCAGGTGGCGCCCTCGACGGACTTGCCGGGCTCGAGGTCCTTGTAGACCTCGAAGAAGTGCTGGATCTCGAGGCGGTCGAACTCCGGCACGTGGTGGATGTCGCGCAGGTGCTCCTGACGCGGGTCGCCGGCCGGGACGCAGAGGACCTTGTCGTCCGGGCCCTTCTCGTCGGTCATCCGGAACATGCCGATCGCGCGCGAGCGGATCAGGCAGCCCGGGAAGGTCGGCTCGGGGAGCAGGACGAGGGCGTCGAGCGGGTCGCCGTCCTGTCCGAGGGTGTCCTCGATGAACCCGTAGTCGGACGGATACTGGGTCGCGGTGAACAGCGTCCGGTCCAGCCGCAGACGGTTCGTCTTGTGGTCCAGCTCGTACTTGTTGCGGGTGCCCTTGGGGATCTCGATGAAGACGTCGAACTCCATACGGCAGATACTGTCACGGTTCCGACCGACCGAATGACAGGAGCAGCCCGGTGGCCCGACCTGCCCGTGCGGCATTCGTCACGCTGCTCGCCACGGCGCTCTGCGCCGGTCTGATGAGCAGCGCGCGCGCCGTCCCCGGATCAGCGCAGACCACACGGCAGGCCGCAGCGCAGGCACCGGCCGTTCTGGTGCCGGCGACCACCGAAGGCGCCGCACCGACCGCGGCCGGCGTCGGCAAGGCGCTCGCGGCGGTCCTCAAGGACCCGTCGCTCGGCCCGCACCACGGCATCTACGTGTACGACGCGTCGCGTGGCAAGCCGGTGTTCTCGGTCGGGGCCGCCACGCCGTACACACCGGCCTCCACGCTGAAGCTGCTGACCACGGTCTCGGCGCTGGCGAACCTCGGACCGGAGCACACCTTCACGACCAAGGTGGTGAGCACGGGCCAGGGCTCGATCGTCCTGGTCGGCGGCGGTGACCCGCTGCTGGCCGCGAAGCCCTCCGCGAGCGACGGCTTCCCCGCCCGCGCCACCCTCCAGGCCTTGGCTGCGAGCACGGCGAAGGCCCTGAAGGCTCAGGGCGTCGCCTCGGTGACTCTCGGGTACGACGCGTCGCTGTTCTCCGGGCCGGCGGTCAACGCGAACTGGGAGGCGAACTACGTCCCCGAGGGCATCGCTGCCCCGACCTCGGCGCTCTGGGTGAACGAGGGACGCCTGTCGCCGGGCATGGCCAAGCGGTCGACCTCCCCGGCGCAGACCGCCGCCACCTCCTTCCAGAAGCTCCTGCAGCAGTACGGCATCAAGGTCGCGGCGACCACGAAGGCCACGAAGGCGCCCGCCGCTGCCAAGCCGCTCGCACAGGTCAAGTCGCCCACGCTCGGCCAGATCGTCGAGTACGTGAACCTGCACAGCGACAACGACGGTGCCGAGGTCCTGCTGCGGCAGGTCGGCATCGCGACCGGCAACGGCGGCTCGTACGCCGGCGGCGTCCAGGGCCTCCGCGCCACGCTGACCAAGCTCGGCCTGGATGTCAGTAAGGCCCGGATCTACGACGGCAGCGGGCTGACGCGCGCCAACAAGGTCCCGCTCGACCTGCTCGCCGGTGCGGTCCGGGTAGCCGTGTCCAAGGACCACCCGGAACTGCGGCACCTCCTGAGCGGTCTACCGGTGGCCGGCTTCAACGGGAGCCTCCGGGAGCGATTCACCACCGCAGGGACGGGCACTGGGACCGGTATGGTCCGCGCGAAGACAGGAACGCTCACAGGGGTCCACAGCCTGGCTGGTTACGCCCGTGACCGCTCCGGCACGCTCTTGGTGTTCGCGATCGCCAGTGACAGCGTGCCGGTCCCGAAGACGCTGGACGCCCGCGCCGCACTGGACCGTGCGACCGCCGCGCTGGCCAATTGCGGCTGCTGATCGGGGGCGCATGTTGGGACATACCACTAGGGTCTTTGTATGAGTACGGCGGAAGGCGGGACCACGGCCGAGATGGTCGACTGGCAGCTGGCGACCGGCGTGGCGCGGAAGTTGCTGCGCCCGGGCCCGGCGGTCAGCCGCGCGGAGGCGGACCAGGTGGTCGCCGAGCTGCGTCAGTTCGCAGCCGAGTCCGAGGGCCACGTCCGCGAGTTCACCGGGCTGCAGGCCACCTCGGCCACGGCCCCGGTGATGATCGTCGACCGGCCCGGCTGGGTGCAGGCGAACGCGGACGGTTTCCGGACCGTGCTGCAGCCGCTCGCGGACAAGCTGCGCGAGAAGGCGGACCGGACTCCCGGCCTGTCGTCCGCGGTCGGTTCCCGGGTGACGGGGATCGAGGCCGGCGCGCTGCTGGCCTTCCTGTCGTCGCGGGTGCTCGGCCAGTTCGACCCGTTCTACCCGGCGCAGCCCGACCCGGACCGTCCCGGTCTGACCGGTCGGCTGCTGCTGGTGGCGCCGAACGTGATGCACGTGGAGTCCGAGCTGGGCGTCGTACCGCGGGACTTCCGGTTGTGGGTGTGTCTGCACGAGGAGACGCACCGGGTGCAGTTCACTGCGGTGCCCTGGCTGCGGGATCACCTGCGCTCGGAGATCGCCCTGTTCCTGGACCAGGCCGAGCTGGACGCCTCGGCGTACGCCGCCATGTTCCGGGAAGCGGTGCAGCGGCTGGGCAGGTCAGTGCGCGGTGAGGCCGAGCTCAGCCTGGTGGACCTGATGCAGTCGCCGGAGCAGCGCGCCGTGCTCGACCGGCTGACTGCAGTGATGTCGTTGCTAGAGGGCCACGCCGACTTCGTGATGGACGGGGTCGGGCCGTCGGTCATCCCGACCGTGGACACGATCCGGTCCAAGTTCACGTCGCGGCGCGCGAGCGGCAACCCGGTGGACCAGCTGCTGAAGCGGCTGCTCGGGCTGGACGCGAAGCTCCGGCAGTACAAGGACGGTGCCGCGTTCGTCCGCCGGGTGGTCGACCGGGTCGGGATGGAGGGCTTCAACCGGGTCTGGACCGGCCCGAACACGTTGCCGACCAAGAACGAAATCGCGAACCCCGATGCCTGGATCGCCCGACTTCACGGCTGAGCACCTGGTCGAGCAGCGGCGGGGGAAACTGCACCCGGCCGTTGCCCGTTCCAGGGAAGCCGTCCGAGCCACGCTGGCCGAGCTGCCGCAAGGTACGACGGTCCTGGTCGCCTGCTCCGGTGGGACTGACTCGCTCGCGCTGGCGGCCGCTACCGCCTTCGAGGCGCCCAAGCTCGGTCTGAGGGCCGGGGCGGTCATCGTGGACCACGGGCTGCAGCCGGACTCGTCGCACGTCGCTGAGACAGCTGCTGAGCAGTGCCGTGGGCTCGGGCTCGACCCTGTTCTCGTCCGTGAGGTCGAGGTGGGTACCGAGGGCGGACCGGAGGGCGCTGCTCGGACGGCTCGGTACGACGCTCTGCGGGATGTGGCGGACGAGCTGGCCGCAGATGTCGTGCTGCTGGCCCACACGCGTGACGATCAGGCTGAGACCGTGCTGCTCGGGCTGGGCCGCGGGTCAGGAGCGCGGTCCTTGGCGGGGATGGCCCCGGCGGTGGGGTTGTTGCGGCGGCCGTTCCTGGAGGTGCCGCGGGCCACTACGGCTGCTGCGTGTATCGCCTCGGGGCTGCGGCCGTGGCACGATCCGCACAACGACGACCCGCAGTACACGCGGGTCCGGGTGCGTCACGAGGTGCTGCCCGTGCTGGAGGAGGCGCTGGGGCCCGGTGTGGTCGAGGCGCTGGCCCGTACGGCGGGACTGCTCCGGGCGGACGCGGATGCGCTCGATCAGCTCGCCGCGGAGGTGGCCGAGACCGCGCTGAGCCGGGCCGAGGGAGAGGTCCGCAGCGACGTCGGCGTACTCGAGGACCAACCCGCCGCGATCCGGACGCGAGTCCTGCGGCAGGCCGCGCTCGAAGCCGGTTGCCGCGCCACCGACCTGACCGCGGGCCATGTGGCGTCGGTCGACGCGCTGGTGACCGACTGGCGCGGCCAGCGCTGGATCGATCTGCCCCAGGGCGTCCGGGCGATCCGCAAGGGCGGATTCATCATCCTCGGCCCGGATGTGACAGGCTGAGCCGCGTGGATGCGGCGGACATCGAGAAGGACCTGACCAAGATCCATTACACCGAGGAGCAGATCCTCGCGAAGCTGCGCGAGCTCGCAGCGCGGATCGAGGCCGACTACGAGGGCAAGGACCTGCTGCTGGTCGGCGTCCTGCGCGGCGCGGTGATGGTGATGGCCGACCTGGCCCGGTCGTTCAGCCGGCACGTGGAGATGGACTGGATGGCCATCTCGTCGTACGGCTCCGGGACCAAGTCGTCCGGCGTGGTGCGGATCCAGAAGGACCTGGACACCGACATCACCAACCGGCACGTGCTGATCGTCGAGGACATCATCGACACCGGTCTCACGCTGAGCTGGCTGGTCAGCAACCTGGAGTCACGCAAGCCGGCCTCGCTGGAGCTGTGCACGGCGTTCGTGAAGCCGGACGCGGCGAAGATGCGGGTCCCGGTGAAGTACGTCGGCCTGGAGCTGCCGGACGAGTTCGTCGTCGGGTACGGGCTGGACTACGCCGAGAAGTACCGGAACCTGCGCTGCGTCGGCACACTGGCTCCACACGTCTATTCCTGATCCACCCTTCAGGGCAGACTTGGTGACGGCCTGTACAACGGGTCGTACTGTCCATTGGTGACCCTCGTGCTGTGTTGTCTTGTGCGGCACGAGACACTTGGACTGGTATTACCGTCACAAGCCCGCGACACCCGGGCCTGCCGAGCTAGGAGGGACGGGGCCTGGGCCCCGATCATGGACGTGAAGCGCATCTTCCGCGGACCCCTGTTCTGGATCGTCGTCGCCTTCCTCGGCGTGCTGGTGATCGGGCAGCTCCTGACCGGCTCGACCGGGTACAAGACCGAGCCGACCGGCCAGGTCGTGCAGCTGATCCAGCAGGCCAAGTCGTCGAGCGACAAGACGATCAAGACGGTGACGCTGATCGACCCGGACCAGGAGATCCGGGTCGAGAAGACCGACGGCACCAAACTCCGGGCGCACTGGGTCGACGGCCAGGGCAGCTCGCTCGGGAACGACCTGCAGACGCTGTTCCAGGACGGCAAGATCGAGCGGTACGACGTCGAGAACCCGAAGCCGAGCTTCATCGGCCAGGTGTTCTCCACGCTGATCCCGTTCCTGCTGATCGCGGTCGTGTTCATCTTCTTGATGAACTCGATGCAGGGCGGTGGCTCGCGGGTGATGAGCTTCGCCAAGTCGAAGGCCAAGCTGGTCACCAAGGACACCCCGAAGACCACGTTCGCCGACGTCGCGGGCGTCGACGAGGCGATCGAGGAGCTCCAGGAGATCAAGGAGTTCCTGCAGGAGCCGGGCAAGTTCCAGGCCGTCGGCGCCAAGATCCCGAAGGGCGTGCTGCTCTACGGCCAGCCCGGTACCGGCAAGACCCTGCTGGCCCGTGCGGTCGCGGGCGAGGCCGGGGTGCCGTTCTACTCGATCTCCGGTTCGGACTTCGTCGAGATGTTCGTCGGTGTCGGCGCCTCCCGGGTCCGGGACCTGTTCGAGCAGGCCAAGACCAACGCGCCGGCGATCGTGTTCATCGACGAGATCGACGCCGTCGGCCGGCACCGCGGCGCGGGCCTCGGCGGCGGTCACGACGAGCGCGAGCAGACGCTGAACCAGCTGCTCGTCGAGATGGACGGCTTCGACGTCCGCGGCGGTGTGATCCTGATCGCGGCCACCAACCGGCCCGACGTGCTCGACCCGGCGCTGCTGCGGCCCGGCCGGTTCGACCGGCAGATCGCCGTCGACGCGCCGGACCTGCCTGGCCGGCAGAAGATCCTCAAGGTGCACGCCCGCGGCAAGCCGATGGCCCAGGACGTCGACCTCACCGCGGTCGCCCGCCGGACGCCCGGTATGACCGGCGCCGACCTGGCCAACGTGCTGAACGAGGCGGCCCTGCTGACCGCCCGCTCGAACGCGCAGATGATCGACAACCGCGCGCTGGACGAGGCCATCGACCGGGTCATCGCCGGCCCGCAGCGCCGGACCCGCCTGATGTCGGACAAGGAGAAGGTGCTCACCGCGTACCACGAGGGCGGTCACGCCCTGGTCGCCGCGGCGCTGCCGCACTCCGACCCGGTGCAGAAGGTGACGATTCTGCCGCGTGGCCGGGCGCTCGGCTACACGATGGTGATGCCGGACGAGGACAAGTACTCGACCACCCGGTCCGAGATGCTGGACAAGCTGGCCTACATGCTGGGCGGCCGCGCCGCCGAGGAGATGGTCTTCCACGACCCGACCACCGGCGCCAGCAACGACATCGAGAAGGCCACCGGGCTCGCCCGTGCGATGGTCACGCAGTACGGCATGACCGAGCGGCTCGGCGCGATCAAGTTCGGCCAGGAAGGCAGCGAGCCGTTCCTGGGCCGCGACCTGGGCAGCCAGCGGAACTACTCCGAGGAGATCGCGGCCGCGGTCGACGAGGAGGTCGGCAAGCTGATCCTGAACGCGCACCAGGAGGCCTTCGACATCCTGGTCGAGAACCGCGCGGTCCTGGACCACCTGGTCGAGGAGTTGCTGGAGAAGGAGACGCTGGACAAGAACCAGATCGCCCGGGTGTTCGAGCCGGTGATCAAGCGGGAGCGGCGGCCGGCCTGGACCGGGTCGTCCACCCGGGTTCCGTCCGACCAGCCGCCGGTGATGCCGGTCAACGGGTCGCACGCCGAGCAGAACGGTTCGCTGTCCGACGTGCTGCCGGGCGGTTCGGTCGGCCCCGACGAGGCGATCCGCCCGCCGGAGTACGGCAGCGGTCCGACCCCGCCGTCCAGCAAGTGACCAGCAAGTAGTGAGCTGAACGCCGCCACCCGTCCGGGTGGCGGCGTTCGCCGTTCACGGTGCCGGTAGCGTTCCAGGGATGACGTCACCGAAGTTCGACCACCAGCGGGCGGAACGGGCCGTGCGCGAGCTGCTGCTCGCGATCGGCGAGGACCCGGACCGCGAGGGTCTGCAGGACACACCGGCCCGGGTGGCCCGCTCGTACGCCGAGATCACGGCCGGTCTCGGGCAGGGCGCCGAGGACGTGCTGACGACCACGTTCGCGCTCGAGCACGACGAGATGATCCTGGTGAAGGACATCGAGGTCTGGAGCCTGTGCGAGCACCACCTGGTGCCGTTCACCGGGGTCGCGCACGTCGGGTACATCCCGGGCCGGGAAGGCCGGGTGACCGGGTTGTCGAAGCTCGCCCGGCTGGTCGACGTGTACGCGAAACGGCCGCAGGTCCAGGAACGGCTGACCACGCAGATCGCCGAGTCCCTGGTCGAGATCCTGCAGCCGCGCGGCGTGATCGTGGTGATCGAGTGCGAGCACCTGTGCATGACGATGCGCGGCGTCCGGAAACCGGGTGCGAAGACGATCACGTCGGCCGTCCGCGGCCAGCTCCGCAACCCGGTCACCCGCGCCGAGGCGATGAGCCTGATCGTCGGCTGACGCCCGTAGCCCCGCGACCCGTGACTTCGTTGAAGTTTGAGAGTCCGGCACTATGGACATTCTGTTGCTGAGCGTTTACTTTCCGTAGTGGCATCGTGGCCAACGGGGACCAGGTGCCGGTGTGAGGAGGACAGGATGTCGGGGCGTTTCCGGGTCGGCGCCGCATTGGCCGGGGTCGCTGTCCTGACGGCAGGCGGACTGGTCGCGGCGAACTGGGCCACCGCGGACACGCGGGCCAAGGCCGGTCATCAGGCCGCGAAGCCGACTGTGGACCCGCTGATCGCCGAGACCCTGCAGTCCGAGCTCGGCTCCGACGCGGGCTTCGTGGGCAGCTACTACGACGACGGCGGCGAGCTGGTCGTCGCGGTCTCGGACCTGTCGACGGCCGAGCTGGTCCGGCAGATCGGCGCGATCCCGCGCCTGGTGAAGTACACGGCCCGCCAGCTGAACGCCGTCCAGGGCGAGCTGAACCAGCTCGCCACCAGGTCCAGCGCCGGCAAGGTCCGGTCCTGGTACGTCGATCCGGTCTCCGGGACCGTGGTGGTGTCGGTGCCGCGGACCGCGCACGACTCGATCACCAACCGCTTCCTGGCCCGCGCCGAGTCGAACGGCGACCGGGTCACGGTCCGCCGGGTGTCCGGCTCGGTCCGGCCGACCGCGGACGACTTCGGCCTGCGCGGCGGCGTCCAGGTCGACAAGAACACCGGGTACGTGTGCTCGCTCGGGTTCAACGCCAAGACCCGCAAGGGCAACCGGATCTTCCTGACCGCGGGGCACTGCACGTCCGGCCGGCCGTCGTTCTCCCGCAACGGGTACATCCTCGGCAACACCTCCACCTCGAGCTTCCCGGGCCACGACTTCGGGTCCGTCGGCGTGATCGAGGGCTGGGACCAGCAGGGGTACGTCGAGGGCTGGGGGAACGGCAACGTCGCGGTCAAGGGGATCGCGGACGCCACCGTCGGCTCGACGCTGTGCAAGTCGGGCAAGAGCACCGGGTGGACCTGCGGGCGGATCGTCGCGCGGAACGTGACGGTCAACTACGGCAACAACCGCGTGGTCCGCGGGCTGTTCCAGCACACCGCCTGCGTCGAGGCGGGCGACTCCGGCGGCGCCAGCATGACCGGGAACTACGCGCAGGGCATCACCAGCGGCGCGGCCCTGATCGACGGCAAGTGCCTGGAGAAGTACGGCCAGACCAACGAGTCGTACGCACAACCCATCACGCCCGTCCTGCAAGCAACGAAGTCCCGCCTGATCCTCGCCGACTGACGCACCCCAATTTCGCTGGCTACCCAGCCAAATGGGGGGTTTGTCACCCGGAATGAGGGTGCAGAACCCGCCAGGTGGCTGGGTAGCCAGCCAAATGGGTTGGGGAGGGGAAACGCGGCTGGTTGTCCGGTTGGGGGCGGGGGCTACTACGGTGTGTGGGTGAGAACTGAGCCGTGGGGTCACGTCGACGGGTTGCCGGTCCTGGACCGGTGCCTCGTCATGGGTGTGGTGAACGTGACACCGGACTCGTTCTCGGACGGCGGCGAGTGGTTCGAGCCGAGTGCCGCGATCAAGCACGGCCGGGAGTTGCTGGCCGAGGGCGCCGACCTGCTGGACGTGGGTGGTGAGTCGACCCGCCCGGGTGCGGTCCGGCCGTCGCCGGAGGAGGAGATCCGCCGGGTGATCCCGGTCGTGGAGACCCTCGCCGCGGAAGGCGCGATCATCTCGGTCGACACCATGCGGGCGAACGTCGCCGAGCTGGCCCTCGACGCCGGCGCCACGATGATCAACGACGTGTCCGGCGGGCAGGCCGATCCGGACATGCTCCCGCTGGTCGCCGAGCGCCGTACGCCGTACCTGTGCATGCACTGGCGCGGGCACTCGATCGACATGCAGAACAAGGCCGAGTACGCCGACGTGGTCGCGGAGGTGATCGCCGAGCTGGGCGAACGTCTCGACGTGATCAGCCGCGCGGGCATCGACCTGAACCGGGTCGCCCTCGACCCCGGCCTCGGTTTCGCGAAGAACGCGGAGCACAACTGGGAGATTCTTCGCCGGTTGCGGGAATTCGCCGTCCTGGAAAGACCGTTGCTGATCGGTGCGTCCCGGAAGACGTTCCTCGGTAGGCTGCTCGCCGACGAGCAGACCGGTGAACCCAGACCGGCCGTACGACGAGACGACGCGAGCGTGGCCGTATCCGCCCTGGCCGCCGCCGCGGGTGCCTGGTGTGTCCGGGCCCACGCGGTGGCACCGAGCGCGGACGCGGTCCGGGTGGCGAAGAGATGGGGAACCGTATGACGGACGGACCGCGGCAGGACGGCGCGCCCAAGGGGCCGGCCGGCGCCACGGTGGAGGACGTCGTGCTGCAGGCCAACACCGCCTTCTACAACGCGTTCGAGGCCGGCGACCTGGACCTGATGGCGGCCGTCTGGCTGCCGGAGCCGGACCCGGTGTGCATCCATCCCGGGAACGCGGCCATTTCCGGGTACGCCGAGATGATGCGGGCCTGGGCGATGATCTTCGCGAACACGCCGTACATCCAGTTCTTCCTCACCGACGTGCAGGTGCGGGTGGACGGCGACGTGGCCTACGTCACGTGTACGGAGAACGTGCTGTCCTCCGGCGAGGGCGCCCCGGAGGAGGGGTTCGCGGGCGGGAAGGCGCTCGCGACCAACGTTTTCCGCAGAACTTCCAGCGGCTGGCGGTTGTGGATCCACCATGCCTCACCGGTACTGTCGTCTGGGGGCCGACAGGAGGAGGCGGAATGAGCGGTCCCGTGACTCCTGACGTGATCGAGATCCGGGGCATCCGCGGTTTCGGGCGCCACGGGGTGTTCGACCACGAGCGGGCCGACGGGCAGGAGTTCGTCGTGGACGTCCGGCTGGAGCTGGACACCCGGCCCGCGGCGGCTTCCGACGACCTGGCGGACACCGTGAACTACGGGGTGGTGGCCGAGCGGGTGCACCAGGCGATCGAGACCGACCCGGTGGACCTGATCGAGACCCTCGCCCAGCGGATCGCCGATCTCTGTCTCGCCGACGAGCGGGTGACAGCGACGGCGGTCACCATCCACAAACCCTCGGCGCCGATCACGGTGCCGTTCGACGACGTTGTCCTGACCGTGCAGCGCAGAGCCGGAGAATCCTCGTGACTGAGACCCCTAGTCCCCACGTCATCGACGCGGACACCCTGAGCGGCGGCCTGAAGCCGATCCGCCAGGTGATCCTGTCGCTCGGCAGCAATCTCGGCGACCGTGAGGCGAACCTGCAGGGCGCGGTCGACGCGCTGCGGGACACCCCTGACGTCGTGGTGGTCGAGGTCTCGCCGGTGTACGAGACCGAACCCGTGGGCGGCCCGGACGAGTCCGGTCCGTACCTGAACATCGTCCTGCTCGCGGACACCACGCTGGCCGTCGACCTGCTGCTGGAGCGCGCCCACGCGGTCGAGCAGGCGTTCGGCCGCGAGCGCAGCGTCCCGGGCGCGCCGCGGACCCTCGACGTCGACCTGATCACCTACGGGCAGAAGACGATCGAGACCGAGGAACTGACCATCCCGCACCCGCGGGCGCACGAGCGCGCGTTCGTGCTGGCGCCCTGGCTCGACATCGAGCGGGACGCCGTCCTGCCGGGCCACGGCCCGGTCGCGGACCTGCTGGCCAAGGTCGGAACCGACGGCGTGACCAAGCTCGACATCGAGCTGCAGTAGTGGTGTCCGGCGGTACCGAGCCCGGCCGGGCGCCCCGGGACGACAGTCAGGGCCCGCCTCCGGGTTCGGTGCGGCCGACGTCACGGCGGCTGCTGGTCGCGATCGCCGTTCTCGGCGTCGCGGTCGGCGTCACGCTGGTGAAGGCGATCGAGTCCGGCGGCGGGGTCGCGCCCGCGGTGTCGTGGCTGACGCTGATCGCCTGGGCGTTCCTGGCCGCGTTGCTGTTCGCCGCTGCGCGCAACACGCATCAGCGGATCCAGGTGCGCCGGGAGCGGATCGAACCGTCGCGTGCGGTCTTCCTGTTGATGATCGGCAAGGCGAGCGCGTTTGTCGGCGCGTTGTGCACCGGTGTGTACGCAGGGTTCGCGTTAAGCTTCCTGCAAGCGATGGGCTCTTCGGGGCCTCGTAACCGGGTGATCATGGCCGGAGCAGCGGCGGTGATCTCGGTGCTGGTCGTCACGGCCGGATTGTTGCTCGAACGCGCGTGTCGGATTCCCGAGGACCCCGACGAGACCCCTTAACATGACGACCCATGGGGTCAAGGGGTAGCCGCCGTCGAACCAGGACCACAGTTCTCACCGTCGCCAACGCATCGCTGATCGTTGTCTGCCTGGGCGTGAGTATCGCGCTCTTCTCGCAGAATGCCTGGATCCTCCGGGCCGCCGCAGTCGGTGCAGCTCTGGTCGCGATCGCTGCTGCCTTCCTGTTCCGCCACCAGTTGCTGGTCGAGCGGCTGGCCCACTCCGACGAGCGCGCACAGGTCGCGCAGGAGTACTCGCGGATCACCAGCGCGCGCGTGGTCGAGAATGCGGAGTTCGTCGACCTGATGCAGCGCCGGCTGGACAAGATCGACCAGCGGCTGGACAAGATCGACCAGGAGGTCGCGACCGTCGTCGCCGCGGGCGACAAGCACTCGCAGGCCGACGCGCCGACCGTCGTGGACCTCAAGCTCCGAGGCCTGGCCGCGTCCTGAGTCCGCCCCCATACTGCGGTGTATGGGGCTGGACGCACGCTATCCCGCTGTGACGATGAACGACCCGAACGGGCACGTCACGGTCTACAACGAGGACCATCTGCCGATCGGCCAGCTGGGGCCGACGCCGTACGAGTCGCCGTCGGTGAACGTGACGTGCCGGCGCAAGGCCTGGGACGACCTGTACTGGTACCGGCTGCTGAACCCCGAGGGCTTTCCGTTCCCGGCCGACGAGGCGTACGTCTCCGCCGACGAGACGCACGAGCTGAACCCCGGCCAGCCGTACGAAATCCCGGACTGCGCGTCCGGCTGCCCGATCCAGTTCGGCAAGGCAGCCGCCGTGGGCGCACTGGCCATCGGCGGAGCAGCGGCAGCCGCCGCCTGGCGCCGCCGGCGCCGCGCCCTCGGCATCGCCTGACCCATGACCGCGGGGTGCGTAGGCGCACGTCGCGTAAGTTCGTGGGTGTGGATCTTGCGAAGCTGTTGAAGGTTGCCCAAGCCGCCGTCGAGCGTGGGCGGGAGGTGACCGAGCGGATGGCGCCGGGAGAGCTGACGGTCAAGGGGGACCGGGACATGGCCTCCGAGGTGGATTTCGCGGTGGAGCGGGAGGTGCGGGCCTTCCTCGAGCGGGAGACGCCGGAGATCGGCGTCCTGGGCGAGGAGGAGGGCGGTGCCACCGACGGCACGCGCTGGGTGCTGGACCCGGTCGACGGCACGGTGAACTTCATCCACGGCGTACCGCTGTGGGCGATCTCGCTCGGCCTGATCCACGAGGGCCGCGCCGTCGCGGGCGTGATCGACCACCCGGCGCTCGGTACGACGTACGCGGCCGCCGAGGGATTGGGCGCGACCCGCGACGGGAAGCCGATCCGGGGCAGCGAGTGCACCGACCTGTCCGATGCATTGGTTGCCGTCGGCGACTATGCCGTCGGGCCGAACGCGGACCAGGTGAACGCCGACCGGATCGCCCTCACCCAGCGGCTGTACCCGCGCGTGCAGCGCCTCCGGATGATCGGTACGGCGGCCACCGCGCTGACCTGGACGGCGAACGGGTACTTCGACGCGTTGATCATGTTCTCCAACAAGCCCTGGGACACGATGGCGGGCGTGGCGATCTGCCGCGAGGCCGGCGTCACCGTCCTGGACCTCGACCGCACCGGCCACTCGCCCGAGTCCCGCGGCGTCTTCGCGGTCGCCGACGGCATCCGCGAACCGCTGCAGGAGCTGCTCGCCGCGCCGCGAGGTCAGTGAGGCACCGTGGCGACGCTCGGGGTCATCGGCAGCGGCAACATCGGGTCGGTGGTGGCGTGGCTCGCCGTCGGCGCGGGCCTCGACGTGGTGATGGCGAACTCGCGCGGCCCGGAGAGCCTGGCGGACAAGGCCCGCACCCTCGGCATCCGGGCCGGGACCGTCGACGAGGCCGCGCGGGCGGGGGACTGGGTCCTGGTGAGCATCCCGCTCGGACGGTACGCCGAGCTGCCGGTGGCGCCGTTCGCGGGCAAGGTCGTGCTGGACACGATGAACTACTACCCGCGGCGTGACGGCCGGATCGACCGGCTCGACCGCGAGGTGGTGACAACGGCACAGCTCCTGCAGGAACGGTTGCCCGCAGCCCACACGGTGAAGGCGTTCAACAACATCGCCGCGCGGAACATCGTGACACTGGCCAGGCCCGCCGACGCGCCGGATCGCAGCGCGTTGCCGATCGCCGGCGACGACGCGGACGCGAAGGCCGCGGCCACGGAGCTGATCCGGACGCTCGGGTTCGACGTGGTCGACGTCGGTCCGCTGAGCGAGAGCTGGCGGTTCGAGCCGGAGACGGCCGCGTACGTGACGCCGTACCTGTCCAAGGCGAAGCAGCACCCCGATCCGGGGAAACCGCTGCCGGTGGCCCGGCTCGTGCAGTTGATCGCCGCCGCCCATCGCCCGCCGGTGGCCCGGCGCGACGTCTGACGCGTTACTTGTCGATGTCGCCGACGACGAAGAACATGCTGCCGAGGATCGCGATCATGTCGGGGATCATCGTGCCGGGGAGCAGGGCCGGCAGTGCGGAAATGTTGTTGAAGCTGGCCGAGCGGAGCTTCAGCCGCCACGGGGTCTTGTCGCCGCGGGAGACCAGATAGTAGCCGTTGATGCCGAGCGGGCTCTCGGTCCAGGCGTACGTCTGGCCCTCGGGGACCTTCAGGATCTTCGGCAGCCGGACGTTGACCGGTCCGGCGGGCAGCGTCGACAGCTTGTCGAGGCAGGCGTCGACCAGGTCGAGCGAGACCTTCACCTGGTCGAGCAGGACGGCGAAGCGCGCGAAGCAGTCGCCGTCGGGGCGGGTCACGACGCGCAGCACGTCCTGCAGTTCGCCGTACGCCAGGTAGGGCTCGTCGCGGCGCAGGTCGGCGTCCACGCCGGAGGCGCGGGCGATGGGGCCGGAGACGCCGTACTGCGCGACCAGTTCCGGGGAGAGCTTGCCGACGCCGACGGTGCGGGCGCGGAAGATCTCGTTGCCGAGGATGATCTCCTCGATGTCGGGCAGCCGGGTGCGGACCGCGGCGGAGGCGGCGGCCGCGCGACCGAGCCAGCCGTACGGCAGGTCCTCCTTGAGGCCGCCGACCCGGTTGAACATGTAGTGCATCCGGCCGCCGGACAGCTCCTCCATCACCGCCTGGATCGTCTCCCGCTCGCGGAACGCGTAGAACACCGGCGTGATCGCGCCGAGCTCCAGCGGGTACGAGCCGAGGAACATCAGGTGGTTCAGGATCCGGTTCAGCTCGGCCAGCAGGGTCCGCAGCCAGACGGCCCGGACGGGAACTTCGAGGCCCATCATCCGCTCGACCGCGTGCACCACGCCGAGCTCGTTCGCGAACGCCGACAGCCAGTCGTGCCGGTTCGCCAGGACGATGATCTGCCGGTAGTCGCGGACCTCGAACAGCTTCTCCGCGCCGCGGTGCATGTAGCCGATGATCGGTTCGCAGCCGACGATCCGCTCACCGTCGAGGGTCAGCCGCAGGCGCAGCACGCCGTGCGTCGCCGGGTGCTGGGGCCCGATGTTGAGCACCATGTCGGTGGTGGCCAGCTCCGAACCGCTCCCGGTCCCGCCCCGCTCGTAAGCAGGGTCGAATCCGGCGGCTCCCGCTCCGACTCCCACGACTCTTTCCGTACTCATGACCACTATCGTGACAGGCTTTACCTGTGGACGACCTCTTCGCACCCTCGGATGTCAGCTGGACGCCGGTCTCGCCGAAGCTGGCCACGCTGCGGCGGCTGAACGCGGCGATCGTCGCCGGGCTGACCGCGATCGCGGCGCTGCTTGCGCTCGGACTGACGGTGGGCTGGCAGTACGGCCTGCTCGCGGTCGTGGTGATCGTGCTGGCCCTCGGCTGGTCGTGGGTGCTGATCGGCCGCAACCAGCGGTCCTGGAGGTACGCCGAACGCGAGGACGAGCTGCTGGTCAGCCACGGGGTGATGTTCCGCGAGCTGGTCGTCGTACCGTACGGCCGGATGCAGTTCGTGGACGTCACCGCCGGGCCGCTGGAGCGTGCGTACGGGATGGCCACCGTGGAGCTGCACACGGCGACGCCGGCGACCGACGCGAAGATCCCCGGGCTGCACCCGGACGAGGCCGGCCGGCTGCGTGACCGCTTGTCCGCCCTCGGCCAGGCGCAGGCGTGGGGCCTGTGACCGAGCAGACCGCCGAGGTCGTCGGACAACGGCTTCACCCGCTCACCCCCTTCGTCAAGGGCTGGGGGTACTTCGTCGTCGCGGCCTTCGCGCTGGTCAACAACGAGGGCCTGCGGACCAACCTGACGATCGCGGGCATCGGCCTGGCGGCGGTCCTCGTCGGCGGCATCCTGCTCGGTGCCCTGTCCTGGTGGTTCACCAAGTGGCAGCTGACCGCCGAGGCGATCCGGGTCGACAGCGGGTTCCTGTTCCGCCGGACCCGGATCATCCGCTTCGACCGGATCCAGGCGATCGACGTGGCGCAGCCGTTCGTCGCCCGCTTGTTCGGCATGGCCGAGCTGCGGATGGATGTGGCCGGCGGCGGCAAGAGCGATGGGAAGCTGAGCTTCTTCCGGTACGAGGAGGCGCAGCAGCTCCGCACGATCCTGCTGGTCCGGGCCAAGGGCGAGCAGGCCGCCGAGCAGCAGGCCCACGAGCAGCAGGCCGAGGCGGTGGCTCCGCCGCTGCTGACCGTTCCGACGAGCCGCCTGCTCGGTGCGACGCTGTTGTCGTCCACGGTCGTCGCCAGTGCCGGTGCACTGATCTGGCTGATCGTCGCGACGATGGTGCTGGACTTCCACATCGGTCTGTGGGCCGGTCTACCGTTGTTGCTGGGTGTCGTGCAGCCGATCTGGAAGCAGGTCGTGGGGAACCACGGGTTCACGCTGTCGGAGTCCAGCCACGGACTGCGGACCAAGCGCGGCCTGTTCGACGTCCAGCGGCAGACCGTTCCGCCTGGCCGGGTGCAGGGCCTGCTGATCACCGAGCCGCTGATCTGGCGGTTGCTCGGCTGGTCGCGCGTCGAGCTGGACATCGCCGGCGTCGCCGGCCAGCGGGAGGACGGCGACGACCTGCTCGAGGGCGCACAGTTGCTGCCGGTGGGTGAGCGCGCCGAGGTGGCGTATGTACTCGCCCGCGTACTGCCTGGCCTCGATCTGAGCCGCATCCAGATGCACCCGGCTCCGGAGCGCGCAAAATGGCTGCGGCCGATCGGCTGGCGGTTCTTGGCGTACGGCGTCGACGGGCAGGTCATGGTCACCACGCGTGGCTGGGTGAGCCGCCGTACGTCGATCGTGCTGCACCACAAGACGCAGTCGGTCCGGCTGGAGCAGGGGCCGCTGCAGCGGCGTCTGGGACTCGCCAACGTTCACGTCGACACACCAGTGGGGCCGACCGACGCCACGGCGCTCCACCGCGATCAGGTGGAGGCTGCGGCGCTTGTGGAGGCTCAGGCGGACAGGGCGCGCGAGGCACGCCGTACGGTGGCCGCGTCCGCCGCGGTCCAGACCCAGCCGAACCCGCCGAGTCCAGACGGGTCGAGCAACTCGGCCGCCTCACCTGCTGACGACAGCTCGGACAGGTAGCGACTGGCGTCCGTCTGAGCGAGCTCCAGGCTCGGGCGGGCCCCGCTGACACCCAGCGCACGCAGGGCGTCGCGCTGGCTCAGGATGGTGCCGCCGAGCGAGTCGAGCGCCACGTGCGCGGTGATGTCGCAGGTCCCGTCGGGTGCCGGGTCGCATTCCCGTCCGTCGCGGAAGCCGGTCAGGGTCCCGTACGGCGGTCTGGACGCCTTGACGTGCCCGTAGTCGATGGCGATCGCGAGACTTCCCGCAGTGAGGCGACTGACCACGTCGGCCCAGGACTGATCGCGAGGGACTCCGACCTCGGCCCGATCACCAGGCTCGCCTGGCCACCACGTCTCGAGCCAGCGGAGATCGTTGCCTTCTACAACCGGTCCTGGGGTCAGGTCGGCGAGGAGATAGCGGGGAAGGCCCTCGTCGTCCCACTCGACGACCTCGCACGGGACGTTGTCGAGCCACTCGTTCGCGACCACCAGGCCGTGCAGGCGGTCGGGCAGCGCGTCGTCGAGCTCGATGTCGAGGACCTTCAGGCCCTCGGCACGCAGGACCTGACCCAGTTCGCCGGAGCCGGCGCCGATGTCGACGACAGTGGTGACCTCCAGCTGACGGGCCAGCCGTGCGATCGCCTGTCCGAAGAGCGCGGACGCGTGCACCGACGTACGGAAATGGGCGGACGGGCGCTCCCGGCGGTAGAAGCCGTCAGGTCCGTAGAGCGCCCGTTCCCAGGCCGCGCGGTACGTCTCGGTCATCAGGAACCCAGCGGCACGGCACCGATCTGGCCCCACACACCGGCAGCGTCCTCCCGCCACAGCCCCAGCTCCGTCAGCTGCACGGTCGGCGCCGGGGCCGCGGCCAGCGCGGCGTTCGCCTCGGCGACCACGGCCGGGCCGCCCTGGGCGGACGACGAGATCGTCAGGTGCGGATGCGGGTCCGGGAACTCACCGCCGTACGGCGGGCACTCGGGGAACGCGGCGACCACGGACAGCAGGATCGAGCGCACCGTGTCGAACGGCTCCGGGCGCAGCCACGCCGTACCGTTCGGGAACTGGCCGGCCGTCGGGAAGCTGAGCTCGAACGGTTCGACGGCCGCCACGGCCGACCGGAGCCGGTCCACGTCGGTGTCGGTGGGCTCGGCGACCCACGGCACCAGCACCGTCACGTGCGGCGGGATGAGCTCGGTCAGCGGGACCTGCGGGCGCGCCGTCGACCGGGACACCGAGCGCCAGCGGTCCGTGGCCGCCGCGAGCTCCGGGACTGTGATCAGAATCGCCGTCAATTCGGTGCCAGCTGCCCATGCATCACTCACTGCGCAATGCTCTCATCACCTACTCTGACAAGTAGATCGTCTGGTACCCCGCCGCGGGACTGGAACGAGAAGAGAGTGAGTGATGGAACGGATCGGCTTGATCGGAGCCGGCCGGGCCGGGACCGCCCTGGGAGCAGCCATGGCGGCAGCCGGACATCGGTTGGTCGGAGTCACCGCGCGGTCGGACGCGTCCCGGGAACGCGCCGCCCGCCTTCTGCCCGCTGTGCCCGTGCTGACCCCTGACGAGGTCACCAGGAGCGCGGACGTCGTCCTGGTCGCCGTACCGGACGACCTGATCCGCGACGTGGCGCAGACACTGCCGCTGACCAGCGCGCAGTACGTCGTTCATCTGTCCGGGGCGCACGGTCTGGCCCCGCTGGCGGGCCTCGCCGCGACACCGGTCGCGCTGCACCCCTCGATGACCTTTCCGGGCGGCCCGGTGCAGCTGGACGGCGTCATGTTCACCGCGACCGCCCCGGACGCCGCCCGGTCGCTCGTCGAGCGACTGGTAAAGGCGCTGGGCGCGCAGGTGCAGTGGGTCGCCGACGAGCAGCGTGCGCGGTACCACGCGGGTCTCGTCCACGGCGCGAACCACCTGACCACGCTGGTCACGCAGGCGGTCGCCGTACTGCGGGAGGCGGGCGTGTCGGATCCGGCGGCGACACTGCGCCCGCTGCTGGTCGCAACCCTCGACAACACGCTGCGATCCGGTCATCATGCGCTCACCGGGCCGATCGCCCGGGGCGATGCCGACACGGTGGCAGCACATCTGGAAGCACTGCGAGGCAGTACGGGGAGCAGCACGCAGCGCAGGATCGCGAGCACGTACGCCGAGCTGGCCCGCGCGACGGCCGAGCTGGCCGCGGCGGACGGCCGGCTGGACGCGGAGACAGTCCGCCGATTGACCGAGGTACTGGACGGGCACCAGGCAGATCCGACAGGGGAGGCACCTCGATGAGACTCACCCAGACCAAGGCCGAGCTGCGGGCGGCAGCCGCGATCCGGCCGCGCGCGGTCGTGATGACCATGGGGGCTCTGCACGACGGCCATGCCGCGTTGCTGGCCGAGGCGCGCGAACGGGTCGGACCGGACGGCAGCGTGGTCCTGACGATCTTCGTGAACCCGTTGCAGTTCGGGCCGACCGAGGACTTCGACCGGTACCCGCGGACGCTGGCCAGCGACCTGGCGATCGCGAAGAACGAGGGCGTCGACCTTGTCTTCAACCCGTCCCGCGACGAGCTGTACCCGAACGAGCCGTCGATCACCGTGCACCCCGGTCCGTTGGCGGACGAGCTGGAAGGCGTGTTCCGGCCCGGTCATTTCTCCGGTGTACTGACCGTGGTGTCGAAGCTGCTGCACCTCACGGCACCGGACCTGGCGCTGTTCGGCGAGAAGGACTACCAGCAGCTGACGCTGATCCGCGAGATGGTCTGCGACCTCGACATGGACGTGGACATCGTGCCGGTGCCGACCGTGCGGGAGGCGGACGGTCTCGCCCTGTCCTCACGCAACCGGTACCTGAGTGAGACCGAGCGTGACGAGGCCCTGGTGCTGTACCGGGCACTGAGCGCCGGCGCGAAGGCCGGGATGAACGGGCCGGACGCGGTGATGGCCGCCGCACAGGCCGAGCTCGAGGCGGTGCCGTCGGTGAAGATCGACTATCTCGCGCTGCGGGCCCCCGATCTCGGCCCGGTGATCGGCCCCGGCGAGGCCCGGATGCTGATCGCCGCCCGCGTCGGCCTGACCCGTCTCATCGACAACATTTCCATCACCCTCAGATGAAATCGGTTGATACGGTCCCTGAATGACTGTGCTGATGCCACGCCTCCGGCGCGGCGGGTCACGGGGCTGTAACTCCCGCCCTTCCCTCGTCGCTCCGGTCGCTTCGCTCCCTGCGCTCCTCAGTCCAGGGCGGGAGGCCCCGTGACCGGACCCGCAGTCCCGCAACGGCTCGCCGCGCCCGAACCTGGCTGGACGGACACCGTCGACGTGGTGGTGATCGGGTCCGGGGTCGCCGGACTGACCGCCGCGCTCAAGGCTCGCGAGCTGGGCTCCGTGCTGGTGGTGACGAAGGACGTCGTCGCCTCCGGCTCCACGCAGTGGGCGCAGGGCGGCATCGCCGCCGCCCTCCACCCGGAGGACTCGCCCGAGGAGCACCTGCAGGACACGCTCGTGGCGGGCGCCGGGTTGAGCGACCCGGAGGCCGTCCGGGTGCTCGTCACCGAGGGCCCGGACGCCGTCCGCGACCTGATCGAGCTGGGCGCGCGCTTCGACACGATGGCCGACGGCGAGATCTCGCTCGGCCGTGAGGGCGGCCACCACCGCAACCGGATCGCGCACGCCGGCGGCGACGCGACCGGCGCCGAGATCGAGCGCGCCCTGGTCGCCGCGGTCAAGCGCGCCAAGGACATCCGGCTGATCGAGCACGCCCTCGTCCTCGACCTGCTGACCGCGGCCGACGGCGCGATCGCCGGCGTCACGTTGCACGTGATGGGCGAAGGCCAGCTCGACGGTGTCGGCGCGATCCGGACCAGAGTGGTGATCCTCGCGTCCGGCGGACTCGGGCAGTTGTACGCGGCAACGACCAATCCGAGCGTGTCCACCGGCGACGGCATGGCACTCGCGCTGCGGGCCGGCGCGAAGGTGCGGGACCTGGAGTTCGTGCAGTTCCACCCGACCGTGCTCTGGCTGGGCAAGAGCGCGAAAGGCCAGCAGCCGTTGGTGTCCGAGGCGGTCCGCGGTGAAGGTGCGTTCCTCGTCGACCACGCCGGCAAGCGGTTCATGCAGGGCCGGCACGAGCTCGCCGACCTCGCGCCGCGCGACATCGTGGCGAAGGCGATCATGCGCCAGATGCTTGCCACCGGCAAGGACCATGTGTACCTGGACGCCCGGCACTTCGGCGACGAGAAGTGGCGGGTGCGGTTCCCGACCATCCTCGCGTCCTGCCGGTCGCACGGTATCGACCCGGTCCGCGAACTGATCCCGGTCGCGCCCGCCTGCCACTACTCGTCCGGCGGCGTGTGGACCGACCTGAACGGCCGGACCTCGGTGCCCGGCCTGTACGCGTGCGGTGAGGTCGCGTGCACCGGCGTCCACGGCGCCAACCGGCTGGCCTCGAACTCGTTGCTCGAAGGGCTCGTCTTCGCCCGCCGGATCGCCGCGCACCTCGCCGACGGCCTGCCCGCGCGGCGCGAGCCGGTCGTGGACCGCCGTACGGCGGGGCTCGTCGACGCGGACGCCGTCCCTGAGGTGCAGCGGGCGATGACCGTCGGCGCCGGCGTGATCCGGAGCGCGGCCGGCCTCTCCGAGGCAGGTGCGGTGATCGGCAAGCTGATCGAGCAGCCGGCCGGCGAGCCCGGGACCCCGGGCTGGGAGGCGACGAACCTGGTGACGGTCGCCTCCGCCCTGATCGCCGCCGCGACCGCGCGCGAAGAAAGCCGCGGCGCGCACTGGCGGGAGGACCACCCGGACCGCGATGATCTGCACTGGTCCGGAAGCCTGGACCTGACCCTGCCGGCGGTGGCCGAGCAGGCTGTGCCGCGGACCACGTTTGTTCCGCGCGAATCCGAGGAGAATGACCGGCATGGATGAGACAGTCGACCGCCAGTGGGTCGGTGACCTCGTGCGGGCCACCATCGAGGAGGACCTGGCCGGAGGCGTCGACGTGACGACCACCGCCACGGTCGACCCGGATCAGGTCTCGGTCGCCGAGCTGGTCGCCCGTGCCGACGGTGTGGTGGCCGGTCTGGAGATCGCGGAGCTGGTGCTGCGCCAGGTCGCCGCGCCGGACGAGATCGAGCTCGAGTTCACGGTCCGCGACGGCGCCTCGGTACGGCGCGGTGACGCGCTGATGACGGTGCGTGGCAAGACCCGGCAGCTGCTCACCGCCGAGCGCACCACGCTGAACCTGCTCTGCCACCTGAGCGGCGTCGCGACGCTGACCCGGCGCTGGGTGGACGAGGTCGACGGCACCGGCGCGGTGATCCGCGACACCCGCAAGACGATGCCGCTGCTGCGGTCCCTGGAGAAGTACGCCGTCCGCTGCGGCGGCGGGAAGAACCACCGGATGGGCCTGTCCGACGCCGCGCTGATCAAGGACAACCACGTGATCGCGGCCGGCGGCGTTGCGGAGGCGTTCCGGTTGGTGCGCAAGGCGTACCCGGAGATCTCGATCGAGGTCGAGGTGGACTCGGTGGAGGACGCCCTGATCGCGGTCGAGTCCGGCGCCGAGCTGATCCTGCTGGACAACATGGACGTCCCGCTGCTGCGGGAGGTGGTCGAGAAGGTGGCCGGCCGGTCGAAGCTCGAGGCCTCCGGCGGGCTGACGCTGGACAAGGCGCGCGCGGTCGCCGGGACCGGCGTCGACTATCTCGCGATCGGCGCGCTGACGCACTCCGCCCCGGTGCTCGACATCGCGCTGGACCTGAAGGAGTCCTGATGTTGCTGGCCGTGGCCGTCGAGAACACCAGGACGCTGGTCGGCCTGGTGTTCGAGGGCACGGTCAAGCGGCACTGGTGGGTCGGGACCGATCCGCGGCGGACGGCGGACGAGTGGGCCGTGCTGCTGCAGGGCCTGCTCACGGGTGAGTTGCCGGTGTCCGGGATCGCCGTGTCCTCCGCCGTACCGCACGTGTTGCACGAACTACGCGACGTCGTGGCGCGCTACTACCAGGGGGTGCCGAGCGTCGTCGTCGAGCCCGGCGTGAAGACCGGGCTGCCGGTGCTGGTGGACAACCCGCGCGAGGTCGGCACGGACCGGATCGCGAACGCGCTGGCGGCGGTGACGCTGTACGGCGCGCCCTGCCTGGTCGTCGACGTCGGTACGGCGATCACGATCGACGTGGTCAACCCGGCCGGCGCTTTCGTCGGCGGAGTGATTGCCCCGGGCATCGAAACCGCGACCGACGCGCTCGGCGAGGCGGCCGCGCAGTTGCGCCGCGTCGAGCTGGTCCGGCCGCGCTCGGTGGTCGCGAAGAACACCGTGGAGGCCCTGCAGTCCGGTGCGATCCACGGTTTCGCCGCGCTGGTCGACGGCATGGTCGCGCGGATCCGGACCGAGCAGTCTCTCGACGAAGACCTCCCGGTCGTCCTCACCGGTGCGCTCGCGCCGCTGCTCGCCGGCCAGCTCGGGACGCCGGTCCGCGACGAACCGTTGCTGACCCTGCGCGGCCTGTATCAGGCCTTCGCCCGCAACCACGGCTGACCCCGACAACCTCTTGTGCCCTTGACGTGACCTGGCTCACTATGAGCCCAGGGTGAGTTCAGGGGGATGGGGGAAGTATGAGGTCTGTTTACCGTGTCTTGGCCGGGCTCGTGGCGATCGGTGTGGTGGTCCAGGCGATGGCGATCGCCCTCGCGTGGTTCACGGTCATCAAGGACGTCGACGACGGCTTGGTGTTCACGAAGGACTCCGACGCCAACGCGGGGCACATGATCCACACCATCGTCGGCAGCGCGGTGATCCCGTTGCTCGCGATCCTGTTGCTGATCGTCTCGTTCTTCGCGAAGGTCGACGGCGGCGTCCGGTGGGCGCTCTACGTCTTCGGCCTGGTCGCGTTGCAGTTCGGGCTGGCCGCCGCCTCCTTCGGCGCACCGGTGATCGGAGCGCTGCACGGGCTGAACGCGTTCGCCCTGCTCGCGGTCGCGGGGCTGGCCTCGCGGCGCGCGGCCGGACCCGGCCCGGTGGCCGCCGAGGCTCCGGCCACGACCACCGAGACCACGCCGTAGATGCCGTTGGCAACTGACGGGCGGCGGCCGTGACCCTGCGGCGGCCGCCTCGTCGTGCGCTGATCGCGATCGTCGCGACGATCGTCGTGCTCGCGCCGCTCGGGTTCTTCTGGCAGCGGAGCCTGGTCCCGAACGACCTCTCGCCGATGGCGATGGGGTACGCCGACTACGGTGGCGGGCCGGCGACCGCGCACGACCATCACGGCACGGACGTTCGTCAGCTGACGGGTCCCGTGGACCACAAGCCCGACGTCGTCGTGGATCTGGTGGCGCGCCAGGAGCGCTTCGACATCCCAGGTCGCGGGTCCACGGACGGGTACACGCTGAACCACACATCGCCCGGTCCCCGGATCGTCGCGAAACACGGCGATCTGGTGCAGGTCACGCTGCGCAACGAGAACGTTGCCGACGGCATCACCTTGCACTGGCACGGTGTCGACGTACCGAACGCCGAGGACGGTGTCGCGGGTGTCACGCAGGACGCCGTCGGACCCGGCCAGTCGTTCGTGTACCGCTTCGTCGCGAAGGACGCCGGCACGTACTGGTACCACTCGCACCAGGTGTCGCACGAGCAGGTGCGGAAGGGCCTGTACGGCGTCCTGGTCGTACAGCCGACGCCGACGGACGTGGTCGCCGCGGTCCACACCTACGACAAGGTCCGCACGGTCAACGGCGAGTACGGCGAACGGCGGGTGCAGGCGCCGGGCCCGATCGCACGCGTCCGGCTGATCAACACAGACAACGGGCCGCTGGCGGTCTGGGTCGACGGCGCGCCGTACAAGGTGGTCGCGGTCGACGGGACCGACGTGAACGGACCGACCGAGGTGAGCGGGAAGTCGGTGCTCGTCACCGCGGGCGGCCGGATCGACCTCGAGGTGCCGACGGCGAAGGCGGTCCGGATCGGCCTCGGCGGAGGACCGACTACGCTGGTGATCGGGGAGGGCGACGCACCGACCGGGACCGAGCCGCGCGAGCGGGTCGACCTGCTGAGCTACGGATCGCCGCGACCGCTCGGGTTCGATCCGGCGCAGGCCACCCGCTCGTTCCGGTACGGCATCGGCCGGCGGATCGGGTTCTTCGACGGCAAGCCCGGGCTGTGGTGGACGATCAACGGGCACCAGTTCCCGGACGTGCCGATGTTCGTGGTCAGCGAGGGCGACGTGGTCCGGATGACGATCGCGAACACCTCCGGTCAGGTCCATCCGATGCACCTGCACGGCCATCACGTCGTCGTCCTGAGCCGTGACGGGGTGCGCGCGACCGGGAGTCCGTGGTGGACGGACTCCCTCAACGTCGAGGACAAGGAGACCTACGAGGTCGCCTTCGTGGCCGACAACCCGGGGATCTGGATGGACCACTGCCACAACCTCCCGCACGCCGCGCAAGGCCTGGTGACGCACCTGATGTACGCCGGTGTCACGACCGGGTACCACCTCGGCGGCGCGCCGGACAATCAGCCCGAGTAGATCGGGCGGCCGACCGTCAGCGCCGCACGCAGAGTGTCGGGCAGGCCGTTGAACGCCGAGTCCGGCTGGGTGCCGGTGGCGTCGAGGGTCTTGGAGAAGAAGGACCGCGCCGCGGCGGCCAGGACGACGTCGAGCACGTCTGCGTCCGACAGGCCGAGCGTCCGCAGCTCGTCGACATCGGCCTGCGTGACCGTGTCGGCGGCGAGCGCGACCTTCCGCGCGAACGCCATCACCGCGCGGTCGACCGGGTCGTTCGGAGGCTCCTCCACCAGCGCCACGACTTCCTCGGCGGTGTAGAACTTGTCGGCCAGCACCTGCCCGTGCGCGAGGCTGCAGTAGCTCGACTTCAGCGCGGTCGCGGCGGCCAGCGTGGCGAGCTCGTAGCGGCGCAGGTCCATGGACTCCTTGATCGCGCCGTTGAGCTGTTTCCAGGCCTCGTAGACCGCGGGCCGCGCCGCGAACGCGTGGACGTAGTTGGGCACGTGCCCCGCCGGCGCCCGGTTCGCCTCGAACAGCTCCGGATCGCTCGGCGTCTCGATGAATGCCATCGTGGTTCCCCCTCAGTGGCTTAGAGGTCGGGCGGCGAGCTGACGCCTGCTGCGCGCCGCCCCGCGGGCACTGGGCGGCGTTGTCGTCGGTCGAAGGGACTCCGTCCCGTCTCCCTCCTCCGCCTTGCCCAGCACTCCGCGGGACGACGCTCGCGACGGCGCCAGCTCGCCGCCCGACCTCTACCTCACGGTAAATGGGGGGTACCGATCCGGCAACGGTCCTGGGGAAAGGGCACCTGGGACTGGGTATGGTTCACCCGGTCGGTCGTGAGGAGACGAGGGATGGGCGGAATGCGGCGGGTGCTCGCCGTGGCGCTGGCGATGGTGGCCGGGGCCGTCTCGCTGACGGCTTGCGCCTCGGACCCGGCGCCGACCGACGTCGCCGTCGCGTGGGCGCCGAACGGGCGGCCGGCGGTGGTGGTGACCTGGAAGGACACCGCCCAGCCGAACCGGATCACGATCGAGGGCGTGCTCAGCGAGAGCCCGTCGTACGTGAAGTACATCCCGGCCGGCGATCCGAACCGGTGGGAGATCCCGACCTCGGCGTTTCCGCCGGACGGGAACTACAAGATCGCCGTGGCGACCGGCACGTCCCAGGGCGGGGTGACCAGCGATCTGACCAGGTCGCCGGTGTTCGACACCGACGGGCCGGTGCTGCCGACCGCGGCCGCGGTGGCGCCGCAGGGCCGCGGGATCCTGGTCAGGTGGTCGGTGCCGGCCGCGCCGCAGGACTTCACCCCGAACGATCCGCTGGACGTGAAGGGCAACAAGACCCAGCGGTACGTGCCGATGATCGGGCGGCCCGGCCAGATGCTCAAGGTGATCGGCCCGGCGACGACCGCGAACCGGCAGGTGGTCAAGAGCGTCAAACCGCCGTACGTCTTCCAGCTGCGCACCCAGAACGAGTGGAGCACCCGGGCCGGCGGGCAGGTGCTCGGGCTGACCAGTTCGATCAACGCGGCCGTCCCGGCGCTGGCCCAGTTCAGTGTGCCGATCCGGATCCGCGGGCGGGTCATCCTGCACCAGGTCGGCTGCGACCTCGAGTCGCCGTGCACGAGCAAGCGCGCGACGCCGGCCGGCGTGCCGGTCGTGGTGCTGACCCAGGTCGCGCCCGGTGCCCGGTGGACGCCGGCCGCGCGCGGGTCGACGACGGGCGGCGGGTACTACGACATCGCGGTACCGACCGGCGGCAGCCGCCCGTACAAGATCATCGTTCCGGAGTACGTCAAGGGCGGGATGCTGACCGGGACGTCGACCAGCAGGCCGGCGTACACGAAGAGCGTCGTCCGGGTCGCGTCGGCCGGTTTCGCCGGCGGCGACACCGCGGTCGCGCGCGGCTCGATGGTGACCGTGTCGGTGGCGGTGAAGCCGGCCATGAACACGACCGTGATGCTGCAGGCGTGGAACCGCCAGACCCGGCGGTGGGTGGACTCCAAGGCGCTGCCGATGCGCCGCGGCCAGGCGGCGCTGGCGTTCAAGGCGGCGCAGCCGGGCGACTTCGTCTACCGGTTCGTGATCCCCGGCGCGATGATGTTCGGCCGGCCGATGGACGGGACCACCACGCCGCAGCTGGCGCTACACGTCCGCTGACTCGACCGCCGGGGCGACGTCGAGCGCCTCGGTCTGCTCCCGGCGGCGCTTGCGGACCTTGCGGACGACGTACAGCACGACCACCGCGACGCCGACCGCGATCAGCGCGGCGACCGACACCCGGCCGAAGATCCGGTCGGCGTTGTCGCCGATCTTGTACGCGACGACGCCGATCGTGGTCGCCCAGGCGATGCCGCCGGCGGCGTTCGCGGCCAGGAACCGCGGGTAGTGCATCCGCAGCATGCCGGCCATCGGGCCCGCGAAGATCCGCAGCAGGGCGACGAAGCGGCCGAAGAACACCGTCCAGACGCCGTACTTGTGGAAGTACTTCTCGGCCCGCACGATCCGGTCCTCGGAGAAGTGGTGGAAGCGGCGGCCGAGCCGTTCGAACAGCCGGCGGCCGGCCTTGCGGCCGATGAAGTAGCCGATCGAGTCGCCGACGATCGCGCCCACCGCCGCAGCCAGGATCACGAACTCGATCTTCAGATGGTGCTGCTGCGACGCGAGCAGCGCGGCGGCGATCAGCGTGGTCTCACCGGGCAGCGGCACCCCCATGCTCTCCACGCCGATGACAAGTCCGACCACCAGGTACGCCAGGACGGCCACCCCGGACGGAATGGCGATCGCCTGCGCGATCAGCAGAGGTTCCCCCATGCACCCATAGTGACATCGTGGGACAACCGATTTGGTGACCGGGCAACTATCCCCGGGAGATTTCAGGGTTGTGGCCGTTGTCCGACGGCACCTCGGACGGCACCTGAGGCGGCACCTGGGGCGGCACCTGCGGCGCCACCGTGGGGACCTCGCCGTTGAACGCCTTGGTGACGTTCTGCAGTGCGGTCGTGACCTCGGAGGGGATCACCCAGAACGTGTTGCCGGGCCCCTTGGCGAGCTCGGGGAGCATCTGCAGGTACTGGTACGCGAGCAGCTTCGGGTCCGGGTCGTTGCGGTGGATCGCCTCGAACACCGTGTCGATCGCCTTCGCCTGCCCCTCTGCGCGCAGGATCGCGGCCTGCCGCTCGCCCTCCGCGGTGAGGATCTTGGACTGCCGCTGGCCTTCGGCGGCCAGGATCGCAGCCCGCTTCTCGCGCTCAGCCCGCATCTGCTTCTCCATCGACTCCTTGATCGACGCCGGCGGCTCGATGCCCTTCAGCTCGACCCGGTTCACCCGGATGCCCCACTTGCCGGACGCCTCGTCGAGGACGCCGCGCAGTGTCGAGTTGATGTGCTCGCGCGACGTCAGCACCTTCTCCAGGTCCAGCGAACCGATGACGTTGCGCAACGTGGTCACGGTGAGCTGCTCGATCGCCTGGATGTAGTCGAAGATCTCGTACGCCGCCGCGCGCGGATCGGTCACCTGGAAGTACAGCACCGTGTCGATGTGGACGACCAGGTTGTCCTCGGTGATCACCGACCGCGGCTCGAACGAGACCACCTGCTCGCGCAGGTCGATCAGATGCCGGGGGCGGTCGACGAACGGGATCACGATGTTCAGCCCGGGTTCGAGCGTGCGCAGGTACCGGCCGAGGCGCTCGACGTTGCTGGCCCGGGCCTGCGGCACGATCCGTACCGTCCGCAGGACCAGGACGACGGCGAGCAGTGCGGCGACCAGTCCGATGATCAGTTCGGCCATGGTTCCTCCTGGGGATGCACGAGGGCGGTGGCCCCCTCGATCGCGAAGACGTCGACCCGGGTGCCCGCGGGGATGTGCAGGTGCGGGTCGTAGGAGCGTGCGCTCCACTCCTCGCCGCCGATCCGGACCCGCCCGGCGTCCCGGTCGCAGGCGGCGAGCACGACGGCCTCCCGGCCGATCAGCGCGGCGACGCCGGTGCGCAGCTTCGGGTGACCGGTCAGGTGCCGGCGCGCGATCGGGCGGACCAGCGTGACCATCGCGGCGGCGGTGACGGTGAACGCCAGCACCTGGAAGCCGATGCCGAGTCCGAGCGCGCCGATCCCGGCCGCGGCGAGCGCGGCGATCGCGAGCAGGAGCAGGTCGAAGGTCGCTGTCATCAACTCGGCCGAGCCGAGGACGGCGGCGACGATCAACCACAGGACCCAGGACTGCATGACGACCACCCGGCGGAGACAACCCTCTGCTTCGAAGGTACTCCTGGATACGCCCGGAGGCAGCTAACGGTTCAGTCGCCCTTCGGGGCCTTCCCGATCGGTACGACGGCGATCAGCGAGCTGACCTGGCGCGCACCGGCCGGACGATCGGTCTGCGTCCGGTTCTCCTTGTACCGGTCGACCAGGTCGTTGAGTTCCTTGCCGAACCGCTGGGCTTCCTCGTGGGTCAGCCACAACCGGGAGCGGCTCAGCGAGCTGACGTCGTCCCACGGATCGTCCTCGGCCATCTCCGCGAACTGCTCGAGGACCCCGTCCACGGCGGTGCGCATGATCGCCTGGCCCGCCAGTCGCCCGGCGCCGCCGCTCTGCGAGTCGATCCGCAGGCTCGCCGCCCGGGCCCGCCACGGCCGCTCGCGGCCGTCGGCGGTCTCTTCGGCGCGCTCGATGATGCCCCACTTCTCCAGCGCGCGGAGGTGGTAGCTCATCGCCGACGGCGTCAGCCCGGCGATCTCGGCGCACTCGGTCGCGGTCAGCACCTGGCCGTTGTAGAGCTCGTCGATGACCCGCTGCCGCGCCGGGTGCGCCAGGGCGCGGATCGCGTGCGGATCGGTGATCACCACCGCGGGCTTCTGCTTGGCCACGACGTCAGCGTAGCGAACCCCTTGACGGATGAAAACGTGAAGCATTAACTTCATAACTATGAAGCAAATACTTCAGACCTCGATCTGGTCGCACCGGGACATCCGGCTCGTACTGCCCGCCCGCGCGCTGTCGTTCGCGGGTGACTCCATCGCGCTGATCGCGCTGATGCTGCGCGTCTCCGAAGGTCACGGCCCGGCCGCGATCACCGCCCTGCTGCTCGCGTTCGCCGTGCCGACCGTCGCGATGATCCCGTTCGCCGGGCGGATCGTGGACGGCTTCGACTCGCGGAAGGTTCTGGTCTGGTCAGGGCTGCTGCAAGTGGTGGCCGGGGTCGGGCTGGCCCTCGTGCACGACCTGGTCCACACGCTGGCGCTGGTCTGTGTGCTGCAGGTCGGCCAAGCTGTCGCCGGGCCCGCCTGGGGGGCGCTGATCCCGCGGATCGTCGGCGAGGATCTCGTCGGTCCCGCCACCGGAACGAGTCAGGCCCTGATCGGGGTCGCGATGCTGGCGGGTTCGGCGGCCGGTGGTGTGCTGGTGGGCTGGGCCGGGACCCGTGGCGCCCTGCTCGTCGACGCCGGGACCTTCCTGGTCCTGGTGCTCGTCGCGCAACTGGTCCAGACCCGTCGGCGGCCGGAGCCTGGCAGCGCCGACGAGGGCGGCGGGGTGTCGGCCGGCCTGCGCGCGATCTTCGGTGACGACCTGCTGCGCGTTCTCGTGCCGGCGATCTGGCTGTTCGTGGTCGCCGGCGAGGCGGTCAACGTCGTGGAGGTCTTCCTGATCACCGGCGAACTCGGTCTCGGGCCGTCCCTGTACGGCGCGGCGGGCGCGGCGACCGGCGCCGGGGCGATCCTCGGCGCCTGGTACAGCGGCCGGCTGAACGGTGACCGGTCCAGGGCCGCCGGAGTCGTCGTGGGGATGGCGGCCATCGGCGGGTCGAGTGTGCTGATGGGGCTGGCCGGGAACCTCGTCACGCTGATGATCGGCGCCACCGCGATCGGCGTCGGCAGCGGGCTGCTGAACGCGGCCGCCAGCGCGCTCGTGGTGACCAGGTCCGCGGAGACGGTCCGCGGCCGGGTGATCGCGGCCCTGAACGGCACGGTCCGGTCGTTCAGCATTCTCGCGATGCTGCTGGGCGGTCTGGCAGGTGCGGTGCTCGGTCCGCGAGGCACGTTCGTCACCTGTGGACTGGCGTGCGCGGCGGCCGCCGCGGTGGTCGGCGCCCTCGTCGCCCGGAGCACGGCCGGAACAAAGGATTCGGAGCTGGAGGCGGTCAGTCACTAGCCTTTGGGGCATGACTGACGCACACGTGGACCCGGTGAACCCCGACAGCGGGCAGGACGACCTGCCCGAGCAGATGCGGGTCCGCCGGGAGAAGCGTGACCGGCTGCTGGCGGAAGGAGTGCCGCCGTACCCGATCTCGGTGCCGCGGACGCACCTGCTGAAGGACCTGCGGGCCAAGTACGACGCGCAGGACCTGGAGCCCGACACGCGGACCGGTGAGCAGGTCTCGGTGGCCGGCCGGGTGATCTTCCTGCGCAACACCGGCAAGCTCTGCTTCGTCCGGCTCCGCGAGGGTGACGGGACCGAGCTGCAGGTGATGCTGTCGCTGGCCGACCTGGGCGAGGAGGAGCTGGCCCGGTTCAAGCAGCTCGTCGACATCGGCGACCTGCTGTCGGTCCAGGGCGAGGTGATCACCAGCCGGCGCGGTGAGTTGTCCGTGCAGGCGACCACGTGGCAAATGGCCGCGAAGACGCTCCGCCCGCTGCCGAACGAGCACAAGCCGCTCAGCGAAGAGGCCCGTGTCCGGATGCGGTACGTCGACCTGATCGTGCGGCCCGAGGCGCGCGAGATGGTCCGCGCGAAGGCGGCCGTCCTGAAGGCGCTGCGGGCGACGTACGACGAGCGCGGCTTCGTCGAGGTCGAGACGCCGGTGCTGCAGCTGACCAACGGCGGCGCCGCGGCCCGGCCGTTCTCGACCCACCTGAACGCCTTCGACCAGGAGATGAAGCTGCGGATCGCGCTCGAGCTCGATCTCAAGCGGGCGATGATCGGCGGCGTCGACCGGGTCTACGAGATCGGCCGGACGTTCCGCAACGAGGGGCTGGACTCCACGCACTCGGCGGAATTCTCGATGATCGAGGCGTACCAGGCGTACGGCGATTACGACACGATGGCCGAGCTGATCCAGGAGCTGATCCGGAACGCCGGCCGCGCGATCGGCCGGACGACGGTCACCGGGCGCGACGGATCGGTCATCGACATCGAGCAGCCGTTCCAGCACGCGACGCTTTTCGGGCTGCTCTCGGAAGCGGTCGGGGAGAGTGTCGACGCGAGCACCGACCTGGCGAGTCTGACGAAGTTGGCCGAGCAGCACGACGTCGAGCTGCAGCCGGGCCGGAATGCCGGCGAGATCGCCGTCGACTTGTTCGAGAAGCTCTGCGAGCACACGCTGATCCAGCCCACCTTTGTCCGCGACTATCCGGAGTCGGCACGGCCGCTGGCGAAGCCGCACCGGGAAATTCCGGGGCTGGTCGAGGCCTGGGACCTGTTCTTCAACGGCGTCGAGCTCGGGGTCGCGTACTCGGAGCTGAACGACCCGGTGATCCAGCGCGATCGCCTGGTGGAGCAGTCGTTGCTGGCCGCCGCGGGCGACCCGGAGGCGATGGATCTCGACGAGGACTTCCTGCGCGCGATGGAATTCGGGATGCCGCCGGCCGGCGGGATGGGGATGGGCCTGGACCGCTTGGTGATGTTGCTCACCGGGACGGGTATCCGGGAGACGATTCTGTTCCCGTTGCTCCGTCCGGAGTGATTCCGGCAATCCCCGTGCAGGTCGTTGCGTAGCACAACGGACGGCCTTCGCAAATCCAGGGTCCGAATTCATTCCGGACGGGCCGGTTCGAACCGGGCGAATACTCAAGGTAACCGAGGATGCGCAGCGTCGATGAATGACAAGTGCCTGGTTTGTGCGGTACAAATCAGGTGCTAACAATTCGGCAGGGGGATTGTGCCCGATGGCGGGCGCGGAAAGGTTGTCATCGATGGCGCAAAGGGTGCAGGTGGTTCTCGAGGACGATCTCGACGGCGGTAAGGCCGACGAGACCGTGACCTTCGGGCTGGATGGAACGACGTACGAGATCGACCTGTCCAAGAAGAATGCCGCCAAACTGCGCGACGCCCTCGCCGCGTATGTCGGCTCCGGCCGCCGGGTGGCCGGCCGCCGCGGCGCGACCGGCCGGGCGCGGGGCCGTGGCCGGTCGGCCTCGGACTCCGCGGACATCCGGGCCTGGGCGAAGGAGAACGGCTACGAGGTCAGCGAGCGCGGCCGGATCTCGGCCGAGGTGCGCGCGGCGTACAACGAAGCCAAGTAATTTCCAGCTGCCGCCGGTCCCGGCACCCGCTTCGGGTGCCGGGACCGTCCGCATTCCGGTTGTTTCACAGAGTGGGACACGGCGTGTCGGATGCGATTGCTGAGTCGGCAGGTAGTTCGGCGGAATTCGCTGGTGGCGAACAAGCTGTCGGATCACGGTGAACCGGGAACACGCTGGTGATCAGTGCGGTTGTTCCCTTGTGATGCCGACCTGAGGCCGATGGACGCGTGATCGGGTGTTCGCCGAGAGCGAGCCTGTCGGCACCGGGGACTAGCATGCATGTACGGGGGTCGGCCACCACGGCACGTCCGACTCCTCTGAGGCAAGGAGCGCTTTGGCGATGTTTGAACGATTTACGGACCGCGCCCGTCGGGTAGTCGTCCTGGCACAGGAAGAGGCCAGGATGCTCAGCCACAACTACATCGGGACCGAGCACATCCTGCTCGGCCTGATCCACGAGGGTGAGGGTGTCGCCGCCAAGGCTCTCGAGAGCCTGGGTATCTCGCTCGAGGCCGTTCGTTCCCAGGTCGAGGAGATCATCGGCCAGGGGCAGCAGGCACCGAGCGGGCACATCCCGTTCACCCCCCGCGCCAAGAAGGTGCTGGAGCTCTCCCTGCGTGAGGCCCTGCAGTTGGGCCACAACTACATCGGCACCGAGCACATCCTGCTCGGCCTCATCCGCGAGGGTGAGGGTGTCGCCGCGCAGGTCCTGGTCAAGCTCGGTGCGGACCTGAACAAGGTCCGGCAGCAGGTCATCCAGCTGCTGAGCGGATACCAGGGCAAGGAGACCACCGCCGCCGGCGGTGCGCCCACCGAGGGCGCGCCCAGCAGCTCCCTGGTGCTCGACCAGTTCGGCCGGAACTACACCCAGTCCGCTCGTGAGGCGAAGCTCGACCCGGTGATCGGGCGCGAGACCGAGATCGAGCGGGTCATGCAGGTGCTGTCCCGGCGGACCAAGAACAACCCTGTCCTGATCGGTGAGCCGGGCGTCGGCAAGACCGCCATCGTGGAGGGTCTGGCCCAGCAGATCGTCCGCGGTGATGTCCCGGAGACGCTGAAGGACAAGCAGATCTACTCCCTCGACCTGGGCGCCCTGGTGGCCGGTTCGCGCTACCGCGGCGATTTCGAGGAGCGCCTGAAGAAGGTGCTGAAGGAGATCCGCACCCGCGGCGACATCGTGCTGTTCATCGACGAGATCCACACCCTCGTCGGGGCCGGTGCGGCCGAGGGCGCGATCGACGCGGCGAGCATCCTGAAGCCGATGCTGGCCCGCGGTGAGCTGCAGACCATCGGCGCCACCACCCTCGACGAGTACCGCAAGTACGTCGAGAAGGACGCCGCGCTGGAGCGCCGTTTCCAGCCGATCCAGGTGGCCGAGCCCTCGATCGCGCACACGATCGAGATCCTCAAGGGCCTCCGCGACCGGTACGAGGCGCACCACCGGGTGACGATCACCGACGCCGCGCTGGTGAACGCCGCGCAGATGGCCGACCGGTACATCTCGGACCGGTTCCTGCCGGACAAGGCGATCGACCTGATCGACGAGGCCGGCGCCCGGCTCCGGATCCGCCGGATGACCGCGCCGCCGGACCTGCGCGAGTTCGACGAGAAGATCGCGACCGTGCGCCGGGAGAAGGAATCGGCGATCGACGCGCAGGACTTCGAGCGCGCCGCGCGGCTGCGCGACGACGAGAAGAAGCTGATCAACGCGAAGTCCGAGCGTGAGAAGCAGTGGAAGGCCGGCGACATGGACGTCGTCGCCGAGGTCGACGAGGAGCTGATCGCCGAGGTGCTCAGCACCGCGACCGGCATCCCGGTGTTCAAGCTGACCGAGGAGGAGTCCTCGCGGCTGCTGGACATGGAGAAGGAGCTGCACAAGCGCTACATCGGCCAGGAAGACGCGGTCAAGGCGCTGTCCCGCTCGATCCGGCGGACTCGCGCCGGCCTGAAGGACCCGCGTCGCCCGAGCGGCTCGTTCATCTTCGCCGGCCCGTCCGGTGTCGGTAAGACCGAGCTGTCGAAGGCGCTGACCGAGTTCCTGTTCGGCGACGAGAACGCGCTGATCAGCCTCGACATGTCGGAGTACTCGGAGAAGCACACGGCCTCCCGGCTGTTCGGTTCGCCTCCTGGGTACGTCGGCTACGAAGAGGGCGGCCAGCTCACCGAGAAGGTGCGCCGCAAGCCGTTCAGCGTGGTGCTGTTCGACGAGGTCGAGAAGGCCCACCCGGACATCTTCAACTCGCTGCTGCAGATCCTGGACGAGGGTCGTCTGACCGACGCCCAGGGCCGCGTGGTCGACTTCAAGAACACCGTGATCATCATGACCACGAACCTGGGCACGAAGGACATCGCGAAGTCGGTCTCCCTCGGCTTCTCCCAGGCGAACGACGTCGCGGGTTCGTACGAGAAGATGAAGGCGAAGGTCACCGAGGAGCTGAAGCAGCACTTCCGGCCGGAGTTCCTGAACCGCGTGGACGAGATCGTCGTCTTCCACCAGCACACGATGGACGACATCGTCCGGATCGTGGACCTGATGGTGGCGCAGATCGAGCAGCGCCTGAAGGACAAGGACATGGGCATCGAGCTCACGCCGGCGGCGAAGGAACTCGTCGCGAAGCGCGGCTTCGACCCGGTCCTGGGTGCCCGCCCGCTGCGCCGCGCACTGCAGCGCGACGTGGAGGACGTGCTGGCCGAGAAGATCCTGTTCGGGGACCTGCGTCCCGGCCAGATCGTGCTCGTCGACGCCGCGCCGGAAGGCACGGTCAACGACGACGGCCTGACCGAGTACTTCACCTTCACCGGTAACCAGAAGTCCTCGACGTCCGACCTGGAGCTCACCGACCTGACCACCGGCGGCTCCACCGGCAGCACCGGCCTCCAGGACACCTAACCCCACACCGACCACCACACGAGACGCTCGGACGGCACCCCCGCCCGAGCGTCTCGCACGTCCACACCCGCTCGCCGAGGCGTGGCGAATGGCTCGGGGGTGTGGCACCGAGTCGTGGATATCGGCTGTCCGGAGCAGCCAATATTCACGACTCGGCGGCGCGGGGGGTCGCCGATTGCCACGACTCGGCGAGCGCGGGGCGGGGCGGGGGTGAGTGGGGGCGGAGCGGTGGTGGAGTACTGCGGTGGGGTCCGGCGTACGGAAGACACGCCTGAGTTGCGTGGATGCTACTGATTGGTCGTATCGTCCTGCGGAGCGTGATCATTTCGGTGCCCAGATGGCTTCCGTCTGCCTTCGGTTCGATGGGAAGATCGCGCGACTGCTGATGAAGCAGTTACCTACCGCCTGTCTACCGCGTTGTTAACCCTGTGAGCACGCTGTTCGGACCCGGACTGTCGGAAAGGGGGCCGGGAATGGAATCATCTCGTCGCATGGACGCGCCGCGTCTGCCGCTGACCCAGGAACCGGTCGCCGACACCGGTTCCTTTGGCGTGCGGCAGGCGGGCGGGGTGCTCGAGCGGGCCCAGCGGATCGCCGACACACTCCGCGAGCAGGCCGAGCACGAGAACGATCTCGCCCGCGACGAGGCGAGCCGGACCCGCACCGAGACCGAGCGGCTGAAGGCCGACGCCGAGGCCGCCGCGAAGAAGCTCCGGACCGACGCGATGACGGCCGCCCAGCGCGTCCTGAACGACGCCGAGCGGGCCGCCGAGCAACTCCGTGCCGAGTCCACCGCCGAAGCCGAGCGGGTCCGCTCCGAGGCCGAGGAAGCCGCGGACCGGCTCCGCGCCGAGTCCACCGCCGACGCCGAGCGGGTCCGGCGGGATGCCGCCGCCGCGGCCGAGAAGCTGACCTCTGAGGCGACCGCCGAGGCCGAGCGGGTGCGCCGCGAGGCGGCCGCGATCGCGGAGCGGTTGAAGGTCGAGTCGGAGTCCGCCGCCGAGCAGCTCCGGGCGTCGGTCGCCGACGAGGTGGCCCGGCGCCGCGCCGACTCGGAGCAGGCGGCCGACCGGCTGCGCGCCGAGAGCGAGGCGGCCGCCGAGAAGCTGCGGGTCGAGTCCCAGGCGGCGGTGGACCGGCGGCTCGCGGCCGCCGAGAGCGAGGCCGCCCGGCTGCGGGAGGAGGCCGACGAGCTGCTCGAAGAGGCCCAGCTGGCCCGCGAGTCGGCGCAGGCGATGGTCGACCGGGCCGGTCGGGAGGCGCAGCAACTGGTCGCCGACGCCGGTGAGCAGGCCGCTCTGGTGTCCCAGGCCGCCGTCCGCAACGAGGCCGATCTGATCGCCCGGGCCGAGACCGAGGCGAGCGAGCTGCGGGCCGCGGTCGAGCGCGAGGTCGAGACGGCTCGCGAGCGGTCCCGCATCGAGATCGCCGAGGCCCATGCCGAGATCGAGCGGCTGCGCGGCGAGAACCGCACCGAGCTGGAACGCCGGACGGCGGAGCTGGAGGAGACCGAGCGGGCCAAGTTGGCCGCGATCTCGCTGGAGATCGACAAGCTGCGGGCCGAGGCGGTCGCGGAGATCGCCGAGCGCAAGGCCGAGACCGAGGCCGGCAACGAGCGGCTGATGGCCGACGCCCGGGCCCAGGCCAAGCTCGTCGTGGACTCGATCGAGGCGGACCGCCGGACGGCCGCGGCCGAGGCGCACCGGATCGTCGAGGAGGCGAACAAGGCGGCCGAGGCGGCGCTGGCCGAGGCCGAGAAGCAGACGCTGTGGAGCCGGAAGACCGTCGACGACCTGATCGCCGCCGCGGAGTCCGAGGCGCAGTCGATCCGCGCGCAGGCCGCCGCCGACGCGGACAAGTACCTGAAGCAGAAGCGCGCGCACCTGCGGCGCGTGGTCGGCCGGTCGACCAGCCGGCTCAAGCAGACCCAGGAAGCGATCGCGCGGGAGAACGCCGAGCTGACCCAGCTCGCCGAGACCACGCTGTACTCGGCCGGCGAGCAGGCCGAGTCGACGCTGGCCTCGGCCAAGCAGGAGGCCGAGAAGGTCACTTCCCAGGCGCAGGCCCGGGCGGACCGGCTGCGGACGTCCGCCGCGCAGGACGCGCGGGAGATCATCGAGCGGGCGAACCGCCGCGAGGCCGAGGCGGAGGCGAGCACCCAGGTCCTGCGGGAGCGCGCCGCCAACGACCTGTCCGCGGCGCAGCGCCAGTCGCACGAGCTGATCCGCAAGTCCCGCGCCGAGGCCCAGCAGCTCGAGGCCCAGGCCCGCGAGCACGCCGACACGCTGCGTGCGCAGGCCCGAAAACTTCTCGCCGACGCCGAGGCGAGGGTCGCGGCGCTGAACCAGCGCCGTGATGAGATCACCAAGGAGCTCACCCAGCTTTCGGGTGTGATCGAGGCACTCGCTGTACCGGGGTTCCGCCCAGGTGGTGGAATGTCTTCCAGTGAGGGTTCCACGGGGGAATCAGGATGAGGACGTGACAGTCAGATCCTTGTCAGTGACAATGTGTGATCCACCCACCCATCGAAGTGAGCATCGGAAAACATGAGCAGTGAAAGCCCAACCCCGTTCCGTACCGTTCTGCGTGGCTACGAGCCTGCCCAGGTGGACCAGCACATCCGTGAGCTGACCACCTCCCTGACCGCGTTGCAGCAGCAGTCCGAGCAGCTGCAGCGGCACGTCCAGGAGCTGCAGTCCCGCACGGACGCTGCGGAGGCGGCCGTCATCTCCGCCCAGGAGGACTCCAAGGACCGCGCGCCGACGTTCACCGAGTTCGGCGAGCGGGTCGCGAAGATCCTGTCGCTGGCCGACGACGAGGCCCGCGACCTGGTGACCCGCGCCCGCACCGACGCGGAGGCGATCGTCGCCGACGGTGAGGCGCACGCGAAGAAGGTCCGCAAGGAGGCCGAGCAGTACTCCCTGGACTGGAAGAGCGAGGTCGACGCCGAGGCTGCCCGCATCCTCGAGGAGGCCCGGACCCAGGCCGACGACATGCGCGACGAGGCCGAGCGCGACGCGACCGCGCGCCGCAGCGAGGCCCAGGCGCTGTACGAGCAGGAGCGGGCCAAGTCCGCTCAGGCCGCGGCCGCCTTCGAGACCACCCTGGCCGAGCGCCGGGGCAAGGTCGAGCAGGAGTTCGCCGCCCGCACGGCGCTGGCCGAGCAGCAGCTGGCCGCCGTCACCGACCGCGCCGCGCAGGTGCAGCGGGAGGCCGACCGGTCGCGTTCCGAGGCCGAGCGGCTGTCCCAGCAGCAGCTGGCCGACGCGAACCGGCAGGCCCAGGAGATCGTCGCCGCCGCGAAGGACAAGGCCGAGCGGATCCGTGCCGAGTCCGAGCGTGAGCTCGCGGCCGCGACGCAGCGCCGGGACAGCATCAACGCGCAGCTGACCAACGTCCGCCAGATGCTGGCGACGCTGTCCGGCCAGCCGGCGATGCCGCTCGACCTGCTGGCCGACGACGAGCAGGACGCCACCACCGGCAGCAAGAAGAACTGAAGTACCACCATTCAAGAAGCCGGCTCGAGACCTTCGAGCCGGCTTCTTGGTGTGTCAGCCCGGCAGGCGGTAGCGACCGCGTGCGAGGGGCTCGACGAGGCCGTCGGCAACCAGTCCGTCGAGGGCGCGTTCGCGCTGGGCGGCGTCGGGCCAGGAAGCGTCCAGGTCGGACTTCGGTACCGGCGCCGACGCGGACCGCAGGACGGCCAGGAGCCGGCCGCGAGCCTGGCGGTCGGTGCCTTCGTACGTCTGGCCGCGCCGCGGCGGGCCGTCGTACGGCGGGCTTCCGGCGAGGACCCAGGCGCACCGGGACCGGATCGGGCAGTCGGCGCAGCGCGGCGTCCGGGCGGTGCAGACGAGAGCGCCGAGCTCCATCGACGCCACCGCCCACCGCGCGGCTGTGGCCTGGTCGGCGGGCAGGGCGCTGACGGCGAGCCGCTGGTCGGCCGCGGTGGGGGAGATGCCCGGCTGGGCGACGCCGGTCAAGGCCCGGGCGAGGACCCGGCGGACGTTCGTGTCGACGACCGCGTGCCGTTGACCGAACGCGAACGACGCGATCGCGGCCGCCGTGTAGGTCCCGACTCCGGGCAGGGCGAGCAGGGCGTCGTGGTCGTCCGGCACTTCGCCGCCGTGACGCTCCACGATCGCCTGAGCGGCCGCGTGCAGGCGGAGGGCGCGCCTGGGGTAGCCGAGCCGGTCCCAGGCCCGCACAGCCTCACCAGGAGCCTCTGCGGCCAGGTCCACCGGCTTCGGCCACCGCTCCAGCCAGCGCCGGTACGCCGGCAGCACCCGGGTCACCGGTGTCTGCTGCAGCATGAACTCGCTGACCATCACGGCCCACGCGCCGGCGCCGGGCTCCCGCCACGGCAGATCCCGCGCGTTCGCGTCGTACCAGCGCAGCACTGGGTCATGGATGGCCGACGGCGAGCCTGAGTGGTCCTGCACAAGGCCGATATTAGAGTGCGCTTATGAGCAGCCTGCTCCGTCCGGTCGGGCACCTGCCCGCCAGCGTCTACTGGTTCCGGCGCGGACTTGTGCTCGCGGTCGTCGTGGTCCTGGTCGTCGTGATCTCCCGGCTGTTCGCCGGCGGTGGCGACGACACCAAGAACGCCGCCTCGTCGGACCCGCAACCGAACCCGACCGGCGCCGCGCCGGTTTCCACCCCGACGCCGACGCCGACGCCGACGCCGAGCACCGGGCAGAGCACCGGGCAGAGCACTGAGTCCGGGACGACGACGGCGTCCCCGACGCCGAAGCCGACGAAGACCACGCCGCGCGGCGACCAGCCCTGTGAGGGCTCGGACCTGACCGTCGCGGCCCTGCCCGCGAACCGGAAGATCGTCTCCGGCTCGGTGCTGAACTTCGTCGTCCAGCTGAACCCGGTCGACGAGGGCTGCAAGGCGACCGTCAACGCCGACAAGCTGACGGTCACGGTGACGTCCGGCCAGGACCTGATCTGGAGCACCACCCAGTGCGACAAGGTGATCCAGACCGCCACCCTCGTCGTTGCCAAGGGCAAACAAGTGGCCGTCACTGTGCCCTGGAACGGACGTCGATCCAGGCCTGGCTGCCTTCCGGGTCAACCGGTCGCCAAGCCTGGAACCTATGTCGTCAAGGCCGAGTACGACGGCCGCTTGTCGAGCCTGCAGGCGTTTCAGGTGGTCTGATCAGCCGGCTGCGCCGACTCGGCGGGCTGCTTCTTCAGGTGGCTGGGTGCGGTGAACATCAGTGCGGCGGCCAGGCCGATCAGCAGCACGAGTGCCGGCAGCACCAGTGACTGTGCCATCGCGTCGCTGAACCCGGGCCGGATCATCGCAGGCAGCTGTCCGGCCGAGAACCCTTCGCCCGCGGGTGTCCCGCCGGCCGCCACCGGCAGGTTGTGCGCCAGCCGCGACTCCATCAGTACGGCGATGCTCGCGCTGCCCAGCACCGCGCCGACCTGCCGGGTCGTGTTGTAGACGCCGGCCCCGGCGCCGGCCTGGTGCAGCGGGAGGTTCCGCGTGGCCGTCGTACCGATCGGCGCCCACATGAAGCCGTTGGCGACACCCAGCAGCGCGATCGGCAGCAGCAGCTCCCAGATCGGCATGTCGGGCTCGATCACCTGGCTCATCCAGAACAGCGACGTCGAGCAGCACAGCAGCCCGAACCCGGCGATGAACCGCGGCGGCGTCCGGTCGACCAGCCGCCCGACGAACGGCGCCAGCGCACCCGAGATGACCGCCATCGGGACCAGCAGCAGCGCCGACCGGGTGGGGGTCAGGCCGCGAACCGCCTGCGCCCACAGCATCAACGGGAACGCCATCGCGGTGATCGCGAAGCCGACCGTGGTGATCGCGACGTTCGCCAGCGAGAAGTTCCGGTCCTTGAACAGGCCGAGCGGGAGCAGCGGCTCGCCCCGGGTACGGGACTGCCAGAACACGAAGGCCGCCAGGACGACCAGCCCGGCGATGATCAGCGACCACACCGTGATCGGGCCCTTGATCTGGCCCCAGTCGTACTTCTGCCCCTCCTGGATGCCGAACACCAGCAGGAACAACCCGACCGCGCTGAGCACGACGCCGATCAGGTCGAACTTGTGCTGGTGCGTCGGCAGGTCCGGCACCAGGCGCAGCGCCAGCACGAACCCGACCACACCGACCGGCGCGTTGATGAAGAAGATCCACTGCCAGCCGAGGCTGTCGACGAGCACGCCGCCGAGGATCGGGCCGACCAGGGTGGCGACGCCGGCGGTCGCGCCCCACAGGCTCATCGCCCGGCCGCGCTGGTCGGGCGGGAAAATCCGGGTGATCACGGCCATCGTCTGCGGCGTCATCATCGAGGCGCCGAGGCCCTGGAACACGCGGGCCACGATCAGCAGCTCGATGGTGTTCGTCAGGCCGCACCACACCGACGCCAGCGTGAACAGCGCCAGCCCGGTCAGGTACAGCTTCTTCGGGCCGACCCGGTCGCCCAGGCGGCCGGTGATCAGCAGCGGTACGGCGTACGCGAGCAGGTACGCGCTGGTGGCCCAGACGACCGTGCCGACGTCGGAGCCGAAGTCCTCGAGGATCGCCGGGGTCGCGACCGAGACGATGGTGGAGTCGACCAGGATCATGAAGAAGCCGAGCACCAGCGCCCACAACGCCGGCCACGGCCGGATCTCGGGCTTCACTGAGTCTTGCGGGATAGCCATTCCAAGTCCTTGCTCTCGATGCGTTCGACGGTGCCGGCGAGCCACTCGCGCTCGGCCGCGATCTGGCCCCGGACGTAGTCCGCGGCCATCCAGTACCGCTCCGGTACGCCGGAGGACCGCGCGAGGCCGACCGCCTCGTCGACATCGGCCAGCCAGCGGTCCAGGTCCTCGACCCGCCGGCGCAGCCGCAGCACCGCGTCGTCGGCCTCCAGGTTGTGTGCCTCGCTCAGTACCACCGGGAACAGCGGGTATTCGTAGACGAAGCTCTCCAGCCCGCTCTCCACCCGGCGGGTGAGCGCCGCGTTCCCCTCCGGGGTGATCTCGTACGTCGTCCGTTCCGGGCGGTTCCCGGCGCGCTCGGTGCCGGTCGCGCGGACGTACTGCTGCCCGGCCAGCCGCTCGACCGTGTGGTAGAGCGAGCCGGGCCGGACCTTGACGATCCGGTTGTTGTGGCGGCTCAGCAGCAGTTGGTACATCTCGTACGCGTGCATCGGCCGCTCGTTCAGCAGCGCCAGCACGGAGATCGCCAACGGCGTCAGCTCGGGCATTATCCTCCAAACGGAATGTTCCATGTGGAGTATTCGCCGCCGCGGGCAGGAATGCAAGACGCCCCCGGTTCTTTCACGAACCGGAGGCGTCGAGTGACAGTCAGTGGTTAGACGTAGCGCTCCAAGATGCTGGACTCGGCCAGCCGGGACAGGCCCTCGCGAACCGTGCGGGCCCGGTTCTCGCCGACGCCCTCGACCGTCTGCAGGTCGTCGATGCTTGCCGCGAGCAACTTCTGGAGGTGGCCGAAGTGGTCGATCAGCCGGTCGATCACGGCGCCCGGCAGCCGCGGCACCTTGGCCAGCAGGCGGTAGCCGCGCGGGGTGACCGCCGCGTCCAGCTGCTCGGCGCCGCCGAGCTGCAGCGCCCGGGCGACCTGGCCGATGTCCAGCAGGTCGGTCGGGCTCACGGCGTCCAGCTCGAGCAGGACGTCGTCCGCGGTCTTGGGCCGGCGACCCGTGGCCGGCGGCAGGTAGTCGCGGACGACCAGCTCACGTTCACCGGCCACGCCCGCGACGAGCTCGTTGAGCTGCAGAGTGAGCAGCCGGCCGTCGGTGCCGAGCTCGACGACGTACCCGTCGATCTCGGTGGCGATCCGGCGGACCATCTCCAGCCGCTGCGCGACCGCGGCCACGTCCCGGACCGTGACCAGGTCCTCGATCTCGAGCGCGGACAGGGTGCCGGACACCTCGTCGAGGCGCAGCTTGTAGCGCTCGAGGGTGGCCAGGGCCTGGTTGGCGCGGGACAGGATCGCGCCGGAGTCCTCGAGCACGTACCGCTGGTCGTCGACGTACAGCGCGATGATGTGCATCGACTGCGACACCGAGATCACCGGGAACCCGGTCTGCCGCGCGACGCGGTCCGCGGTGCGGTGCCGGGTGCCGGTCTCCTGGGTGACGATCGACGGATCCGGCATCAGGTGCACGGCCGCCTGGATCAGCCGGGTGGCGTCCCGGTCCAGGACGATCGCGCCGTCCATCTTGCTGAGCTCGCGCAACCCGGTCGCGGTGAACTCGACGTCGATCTCGAAGCCGCCGGTGGAGATCGCGTCCACGGCCTTGTCGTGTCCGAGCACGATCAGCGCGCCGGTCCGGCCGCGCAGGATCCGTTCCAGGCCTTCGCGTAGTTCGGTACCGGGCGCCACTGCCGCGAGCGTCGCGCGGAGCCGGGCGCCGGTGCTGTTCTTGTCCGTGTTCGCCGCCACGGAACCTGAGTCTATGCGGTCCGGCGCGTGCCGACGCGCCGATATCCGCAGGCTCGTCCGGTCCGGCCGCCGCCAATCGGCGAGCGGCCGCGAATGCGCGTGCACCCGCCCGTGCATCGGACCGTGCAGTCCCTGTTTCCCGCGTGGATCAGGCGTCGGAAAGCCGACGCCTGTCACGTCAGGGGCAGCGGATGACCTGACCGGCGTACGACAGGCCGCCGCCGAATCCGAACAGCAGCACCGGCGCGCCGGACGGGATCTCGCGCTTCTCGACCAGTTTCGACAACGCGATCGGGATGCTCGCGGCCGAGGTGTTGCCCGACTCCACGACATCCTTGGCGACCACCGCGTTGACCGCGCCGAGGCGCTTGGCGAGCGGCTCGATGATCCGCAGGTTGGCCTGGTGCAGGACGACGCCGCCGAGCTCCTCCGGCTTCAGGCCGGCCTTCTCGCAGACCTGCTTGGCGATCTCCGGCAGCTGCGTGGTGGCCCAGCGGAAGACGCTCAGCCCCTCCTGCTGGAACGGGCCCTCGCGCCCTTCGATGCGGACCGCGTCGGACATCTCCGGGACCGAACCCCAGACCACCGGACCGACGCCCGGGTCCTCGTCGGCGACCAGGATCGCGGCGCCCGCGCCGTCGCCGATCAGCACGCAGGTGGTGCGGTCGGTCCAGTCCGTCCAGTCGCTCAGCTTCTCGACGCCGATCACCAGCGCCTTGGAGGCGGCGCCGGCCCGGATCGCCTGGTCGGCGGTGGCCAGCGCGTACGCGAAGCCCGAGCACGCGGTGTTCAGGTCGATGGCGGCCGGGTTGCCGAGGCCGAGCCGGGCGGCGACCCGGGCCGCGATGTTCGGCGACCGGTCGATCGCGGTGCAGGTGGCGACCACCACGTAGTCGATCTCGGTGATGTCCAGGCCGGCGTTCGCGATCGCCTTGTCGGCGGCGCGCCAGGCCATCTCGTCGACCTGCTCGTCCGGGGCCGCGATCCGGCGCTCGCGGATGCCGACCCGGCTCTGGATCCACTCGTCGTTGGTCTCGACCATGGTCGCGAGCTCGTCGTTGGTGAGCACCCGTTCCGGCTGGTAGTGGCCGAGCGCGACAACTCTGGATCCGGTCATCAGGTCTCCTGCGGTCATCGACGTACGCCGGTGCTCCACACTGAACCCGGCGAGGGGCGCCCCCAGCGTACGTTCCCGGACCAGCGGCTGGTGATCCCCCATCTCACCTGTGGCGCGCACCACAGGACGTCAGGCGAGACCCGCGGCCATCAGGGCGGAGCGGATATCCGGGGCCGCGAAGGTGCGCAGGCCGTACTTCTTCTGGATGTCCATCGGCTTCACGTCCTTGCTCCGGTTCGGGATGTCGGCGGGGACGATCGCCTTGGTGAACCCGAGCCGGGCCGCTTCCGCGAGCCGCTTCTCCAGGCCGCCGACGCGCCGCACCTCACCGGCCAGGCCGACCTCGCCGATCGCCACCAGGCCGGGGTGGATCGGTTTGTCCATCACCGAGGACGCGACCGCGATCGCGACCGACAGGTCCGCGACCGGCTCGGTGATCTTCACGCCGCCGACGGTGGCCACGTAGACCTCCTGGTCGGCCAGCTTCAGGCCGGCCCGGTTGCCGAGCACGGCGAGCACCATCGCGACCCGGGACGACTCCAGCCCGGACGTGGTCCGGCGCGGCTGCGGTGCGGCGGACGGGCCGACCAGGGCCTGCACCTCGGCCAGCAGCGGCCGGCGGCCCTCCATCATCACCGTCACGCAGGTGCCGGCCACCGGCTCGGCATGCTCGGAGACGAACAACCCGGTCGGGTCGGTGACCTCGACGATGCCGGTGTCGACCATGTCGAAGCAGCCGACCTCGTCCGACGGGCCGAACCGGTTCTTGGTGGCGCGCACCATCCGGAACCCGGAGTGCCGGTCGCCGTCGAAAGCGAGCACCACGTCGACCAGGTGCTCGAGCATCCGCGGGCCGGCGATCGCGCCCTCCTTCGTGACGTGGCCGACCAGCACGACCGCGATGTGCCGCTCCTTCGCGAGCCGGACGAGCGCGCCGGTGACCTCGCGGACCTGCGTCACGCCGCCCGGTGCGCCGTCGACCTCCGGGTGCGCCATGGTCTGCACCGAGTCGATCACCAGGAACGACGGCTCGACCGCGTCGACCTGGCCGACCACCGCACCCAGGTCGGTCTCGGCGGCCAGGAACAGGTCGTCGACGAGCGCGTCGGTCCGGCCGGCCCGGAGCCGCACCTGCGCGGCCGACTCCTCGCCGGACACGTAGAGCGTGCGCTGACCGCCGCGGGCCGACTGCGCCGCGACCTCCAGCAGCAGGGTGGACTTGCCGACGCCCGGCTCACCGGCGAGCAGGATCACGGCGCCCGGCACGACACCGCCGCCGAGCACCCGGTCGAGCTCGCCGATCCCGGTCGGCCGGGACTCGGCCTCGATCGCGGACACCTTGGCGATCGGCATCGCCGGCGACGTCACCGGGCCGGCGGTGATCCGCGCGGCCTTCGGCGCACCGATCTCGGCGACCGTGCCCCAGGCCTGGCACTCGCCGCACCGGCCGATCCAGCGCGCCGAGGTCCAACCGCACTCGGAGCACGCGTACGCCGCCTTGCTCTTCGCCTGAGTCGCCGCCTTCGCCATAGGTCCAACCTATTTGAGCCCGCCGACAAAACGTCTGAAGGCGCGGCGCAGCCAGGTGCGCGGCGTCCGGCGGGGCGGGTCGTCGGGGACGACCGGGAGTTCCGAGGTGCGCCGGGCCGCGTCGAGGTACTTGGTCAGGATCTCGCTCTCCGACGCCCGCAGCATCGAGCTCTGTTCGAGCAGGTCGAGGGCCTTGTCCAGGTCGCCTGCGATCACGGCCGCGGAGCCGAGGTGCTGCAGGCAGCGGGCGTGGCCGTCGCGCTCGTCGACCTCGGCGTACAGGTGGGCGGCGTGCTCCCAGCGACTGCCGGCCTCGTGCGGGTTGCGCCGCATCCAGGCGGCCACGCCCATCAGCTCCAGCGCGTGCGCCTGGCCGCTCAGGTCGCCGGCCGCGGTCGCGCGCGCGAGGGCCGGCCGCAGCTGTTCCAGGGCACCCTCGCCGTCGTACTGGTACAGGTGGACGACGGCGAGGTTGATGGCGATCGCCACGTCCGCCGCGAGGTCCGGACCGGGGCGGGTCAGCCGTGCGTCGTCGAGCCGGTCGCGGGCGTTCAGGACGGCCTCGTCGCGGTCGCTCCCGGCCGGTGCGCGATCCGCGCGCGCCAGGTGCAGCAGGGCGCGTTCGACCTGGCGTCGCATCTTCAGCGCGGCCGCCGTACGGCCGTGGGCGGCGATGTTGCTCGAGACGCCCAGGCGGGTGGTGGCCGCGTCCAGGTCGCCCAGCATCCGGTACGCCGTCGCGGCGCGCGCCGCTGCCAGCTCGGCGAGACCACGGCGGCCACTGGCCTCGGCCGTCGTGGTGAGGAGCTCACTCAGTTGGAGCAACGCGTCCGGATCGGGGCGTCGTACGTACCAGGCCTCGAGGGCGTCGCAGATCCGGGCGAAGTCGTCGACGGCCGCGTTCTGCGCCTTCTCGTTGGCGAGCAGCTCACGCAGCCCGTCCTCGTGCAGCGTGAACCACTCGGCCGCGGCCATGCCGCCGGCGTCGGTCCCGAGCGCGATCATCCACTGCTCGGCCTCTTCGGCGGCCGCGTGCAGCGGGGTCGCGGCCTGCTGCCGGCGCTGGTGCGCGCGTCGACGGCGCGCTCGCAGCCGAAGGTAGGAGATGACGACGAGCAGACCAGCCACGGAGTAGCCGACCCACTGGACGATGCCGCGCTGCCCGAGGCTCTGGTTCAGCAGTTGTGAGGTGAGGTCGGTGAGCAGCGCGGACGCCACACCGCCGACCACGAGGGAGAATTCTTGGATCCGCGACGGCTCGTCTTGCTCCTTCTCCTCGCTCATGGGCGGCTCCCTGTCGTCAGCCCGCGGACGACGATCCGCCAGAACGACAACATCAGCACCACAGGGACGACCGACGCGACAACAGCTGCAGCGGCGACCGGTCCGCTCGACGTGGAGAACTGTCGCGCCTCACCCCACAGCACCAGCGACAGCGGCGTCGTGCCCGGGCCGCTGATCAGGAACCCGACGATGAAGTCGTTCCACACCAGCGCGAACTCCAGCACCGCAACAGCAACCAGTGCGGGCCGGTATGTCCGCTGCACAGTCGCCAGTACGGCGCTTTGACGCGCTGGACCCTGCAACGCCTCGGACACCAGTGCGGGCGGTGCGGACGCGAAGGCGGACCTCAACAGCAGTACGGCGAACGGCAGACCAGCAGCCGCATGTACCAGGGCCAGCGCGACCCGGGACCCAGCCAGGCCGGCTGTGTCGATCGCGTCCCGCAGCGGTGCGGCGTACATCTGCACCGGTGTCACGGCCAGTACGACGAACACGCCCATCGCGATCCGCCCGAGCCGCGTCGGCAGACCGCCCCACGCGACCAGATAGGCCGTTGGTACGGCGATCACGAGCAGGACCGCTGTCGCCGCGGCCGCGATGACCAGCGTGGACAGCAGCGCCCGGAACAGCCCGACGTTCGCCGCTGCTCCGAACGACGAGAACCCGAGACCCGAGAACGACCACCAGCCGTGGAGCCCTGCCTCCCGTGGCGAGTGCAACGCCGTGGCGACGAGCACGACGGCCGGGAAGATCCACACCAGCGCGACGGCGAACCCGATGAACCACCCGAACCGCCGCACCACCCTGGTGGGCTTCGGACGCCCAAGCGACGGATCCGGCCGTACGACGGTCACCGGCATCGCCCACCGGCGCCGCCGCAGCCCGCGGACGCCGATCAGCCCGACCGCCGCGACGATCGCGAACAGGACGACGCCGAGGGCCGCCGTACGCCCGGAATTGCCGCCTGTGGTGGTGGCCCGCCACCAGTTCAGCCCCAGCACGTCGGCCGACCTCTGCATGGATCCCGGTACGACGATGAGCACCAGGTCGAACACCCGCACCGCCGCGATGACCAGCGTCAGCGTGATCACCCCGGTGATGGGACGCAGCAGCGGAATCTCCAACGCCCGCACCCGTCGCCAGCCGCGCACGCCTTCAGCGGTGATCGCGCGGGTCACGTCGTCGGGGATCGCGTCCAGGCCGGCGCGAAACAGCGAGACGACGTACCCGAGCCATGTCCAGCCGAACGCCGACACCAGGACCAGCCAGAACAGGCCGGGGCCCAACCACACCGGACTGGAGCCGAACAGCCGGGTCGCGACGGCCGTGATCGTCCCGCGCTCCGGAGTCGGGTCGAAGATCAGCCGGAAGGTCGCACCGGACACCAGGATCGACACGGCGAACGGAATGACCAGCGCGGGCTGGAGGAACGTCGTGACCGCCGGGAGCCGATAGCTCAACAAGGCCAGGAGGAACCCGACGCCCACCGTCCCGAACGCGACCAGCATCCACAACAGACTGTTGCCAACGGCATGCAAGGCGGACGGGTCGCCCATCACCGCGAAGTTGCCGAGACCGAAACCGCCGTCGGTCCGGAACGCCGTCACCACGGTCACGCCGATCGGTATCAGCAGCAGGCAGCTCAGCAACAACGCCGGCAGCCCCAAGAGATACGGGCCGGCGGGACGGCGCGGTCTGCCTTGGACCGGCCGGCCGGTGATCTCCCGGCCGACGACCTCGAGTGACAGGCCGTTGGTGTGCAGGCCCATCAGCTCTCCTCCACCTTCCGCAGCTCGGCCATCGCGTCGTCCACCGCGTCCGGTACGACGGCCCCGGGCCGGCCGACCGCGATCAGGAAGTCGGTCAGGACGCGCCACAGACCGTTGATGTCGCCGATGCGCCCGAGCTGGTCGGACAGGTCGAACCGCAGTTGCTCTCCGGGCTTGGTGAGCTGCTCTGCCAGCCGGGTGAGCTCGGGGGAGTATCCACTGGTCCGGCCGTCGATCAGGAACCCGCCCTCCGCGATCCAGGGGTCTGCCGCGGTCGGCGCGGACAGCCGGCGGACCAGGTCGCGGGCGTCCTCCGTGGTCGGCTTCGGCAGCACCATCACGTCACCTCCGACGACCACAGGGGCCGCAGCTCCTGCAGTCATGGGAGGGAACGTGAAAAGCCCTATGTCGTCAGAGTCTGCGGCAAACGAGCGCACCACCGGCTCGGCGAAGTCGGACGCGAGCACCATGGCGGCCCTGCGATGCCCGAAGACCTCCACCAGTGCATCCGGGAACTGCTGGACGAGCGACTCCTTCACACCGCCGGCCAGGACACCGGGCGCCGACCACATCGTGCCCAGCAACCGGAGCGCCGCTGCGACCTCCGGGTGTTGCGACGGACGCGGGTCGGTCGCTGTCGCGAGTCCGGCGTACACGGACGGCGCGTTACCCAGCAGGATGTTCTCCAAGAAGTCCGTCAGCACCCATCCGTCACCTGCGGCCAGCGACAACGGTGTGACACCGGCCTTGATCAGTGTCTGGTTCAGCGTCAGCCACTCGCTCCACAGCCGCGGCGGTTCGACGCCTGCCTGGCGGAACACCGACGGCCGGTACCAGACCGCTGACTTGTGCGCCGTCTTGAACGGCACGCCGTACGTCGTTCCCTCGTGGACCAGGAGCTCTTTCCAGAGGCGTGCGCGGCCGAGCTGTGCGATGTCGTCGGGGACCGGCTCCAGGTCGGCCAGGTGCCGCGGGACCAGACCTGGCTGCGGCAGCATGACGATGTCCGGTCTGCGGGTGGAGCGGGCGCCGAAGGCGGTGGAGATGTCGTCGCCGAGCGGCACGACCTCGACCGGGTAGTCCAACGCACCCAGGCCGTCCAACACCTGGTGAAACGCGCGCAGCTCCTCACCGCTCCAGCTGACCGCCACCCGGACCGCGCGCCGCAGTCCCAGTACGTCGCTCGAACATCCGGTCAGCAGAAGCGTTGCCGCTGCCCCCAGGAACACTCGGCGGCTACTCGGCATCGACGAATCCCGCCGTACGCGCCGCGCTGGTCGTGATGAGCAGCAGAGCGGCTGAGGCGAGGTCGGGGTTGGGCCGCAGCGACAGCAGGGATCCCCAGGTCGGCAGGCCGTTCGCGTCCTCCAGCACGATCGCGCGAGGGTACGCGCCGAGCGCGCGGGCCACTCCGGCCAGGCGGCGACGGCCGGGCGTGATCTCGTACGGGTAGCGGTCCAGGACGTCCTCGAGACCACAGCCGACGGCCTTGACCAGACTCGCTTCCCGGGCAGCTTGTTTGGTGACCTGCTGCGAGGTGCGGTGTCCGTGCATCACGTTGTCGAGCACAGTGAGGTGGGGGAGCAGACCGCCTTCCGCGGGCACCAGCCGGACCGCTCCGCCGGCCAGGACCAGCGCTCCGGGCGGTGGTTCGTCCAGTCCGGTCACGACATCGGCCAGCCTGCGACGGTCGGTTGCCTGAGGCACCACCACCGCACGCTGCTCACCGACATCGACCCGGAGCCTTTCCGGCAACCCAGGCACCCGTTCGAGCAGCAGTCCGTCCATCCGTGCCTGGCGCCTCCCCAGAAAGCCCCGTCCAGTGGTTCGTCAACCCTATGAGGCGGCGAGGTCCGTGCGCAGGCGCCCGAGTGTCGTCAGTAGCTCCGGCTCCAGAGGTTGATCGCGTAGTCGACCTCGACGCCCGTGTGCGACGCGAGGATCCGCCGGGCGTCCTTCGGGGTGAACTCGATCTTCACCACCGCCTCCAGGTCGGCGCGGGTCTCGAACCGCCAGCCCATGTCGAGCGCCGTCCGGTGCCAGCCGCGGTCCGCCCAGAACCGCTCCACCTCGGGCGGCTTGATCATCGGGTACGACGTCCTGAACCACTCGCCGAACGTCGAACGGCTCCCGTCGTTGTCGATCACGAACGCGGTCCCGCCGCGGCGCATCACCCGGTCCAGCTCGGCCAGCCCGGGCTCGCAGCCCGGCCCGAAGAAGTACGCCCAGCGCGCGTGCATCACGTCGATCGACGAGTCCGGTACCGGCAGGCGTTGCGCCGTACCCTGCCGTATGTCGACGTTCGGCAGCGCGCTCGCCCGCCGCCGGGCCGCGTCGGCGAGTGTTCCGTGCGGCTCGACGCCGATCACGCGTGCGGCGGTCGCCGCGAACATCGGCAGGTGGAAGCCCGTGCCGCAGCCGATGTCGAGCACGGTCGCGCCGGCCCAGTCGCGGATCGCCCGCATCGCCGGTTCGATCACGCCGTTCGGGTCGACCGCGCGGTTCTCGACCTCGTACACCTTCGGGTGGTGCCAGATGTTCGGGCTCGGGATCCCGCCTTCCGCGATGCTCACACCGCTAGACCCTAGCCATTGCCTGTTTGGTCGTCGCGGCGAGCAGGGCGGCCGGAACGAGCAGGATGCCGCAGAAGACCGCCAGCCAGTGGAAGCCGAGATAGGCGAGGACCGGGCCGGCAGCCGTGCCCGAAAGGGAAGCCAGGACGCCCATGGTGAGATCCGACAGGCCCTGTGCCGACGTACGGATGTCGTCCGGGACCGACCGCGACAGCAGCGTCGACCCGGCGACCAGGCAGGCCGACCAGCCGAGACCCAGCGTGAACAACGCGAGTCCGGTCAGCGCATGCGCATCGTCCGGCGCGACCGCGGCCAGCATCATCGCCACGGCCAGTACGCCGAGGCCGATGCCGATCGTGGGGATCCGGCCGAGCCGGTCCGCCAGCCAGCCGGTCAGCGGCGACAGGGCGTACATGCCGGCCACGTGACCGCTGATGACGAAGCCGACGATGGTCAGCGAGGCGCCGTGGTGGCGCAGGTGCACCGACGTCATCGACATCACGCCGACCATCACCGCATGCGCCGTCGCGATCGCCAGCAGGCCCAGCCGCGCGTGCGGGATGCTCAACACCTGGCGGAACGTGTCCCCGAGGGGCTGACGCTCCACCTTGGCGGGCCGCACCTGGCTGCGCATCCCGACCCACACCGTGGCTGAGCTGAGGCCGAAGGCGACGACCGAGAACACGTACGGCCCGGCCAGCGCCAGGATGCCGAGCGACGTCCCGACCGAGCCGCCGACACCGGTCAGGTTCGGTCCGACGATGACTCCGATCGTGGTTGCCCACACGACCAGTCCGAGCGACCTGGCGATCCGGCTGGGCTCCGCGTTGTCCGTTGCGGCGTACCGGGACTGCAGGTTGGAAGCCGAGCCGCTGCCGAACAGACAGCCGGCAGCCAGCAGCAGTGCGAGTGAACCGATCTGCGCGGCGACGATCGTCAGCGCGGCGCCGACGAACGCGATGAGGTAGCCGAGCGACAGCGAGACCCTTCGGCCGGAGGTGCGGGCAAGGCCGGCCAGGGGGACCGCCAGGACGGCTGCGCCCAGCGTGGTCGAGGTGGCGACCAGGCCCGCGAGTGACGTCGAGCCGGAGACGTTCTCCGCCAGCAGCGCGGCTACCGCGAAACCGCTGGCTGTCGCGACGCCGCCGAGCGCGTTGCTCGCCACCAGGACCCGGAGAGTTGTCCGCTGCTGCTCGCTCGTCACGGGCAAACCCTCTCATGAACCTGACAGGGAAGCCGCTTATAGGATCGTCCTGACATAAATCGACCCGCGCTGCTTCCCCCTGGAGTCCGGATGTCCGACATCGCGATCGTTCCTGCCCCGCGCGAACTCACCGTCCACGACGGCCGCTGGGTGACCGCCGACCCGCTCGGCGAGGCCGTCCGGGACGTCGTCGGGAACCTCGGCGCCGCCGAGTACCGGATCGAGATCACCGGCGAGGGCGCCCGGCTGACGGCCGGCTCCGAGGACGCACTGCGGCACGCCGAGACGACGTACGCCCAGCTCGTCGAGGCCGCCGAGCCGGCCGGCGGCGGCCAGGTCGCCGTACCGCTGGCGCACGTCGCGGACGCGCCGCGGTTCGGCTGGCGCGGCATGATGCTCGACGTCGCGCGGCACTTCATGCCCAAGGAGTTCGTGCTCCAGATCATCGACGTCCTCGCGCTGCACCGGCTGAACGTGCTGCACTTCCACCTCACCGACGACCAGGGCTGGCGGGTCGAGATCGAGGCCTACCCGCGGCTCACCGAGGTCGGCGCGTGGCGGGCCGAGAGCATGGTCGGCAGGATGTCGCCCGGCCAGACCGAGTTCGAGTACGACGGGACGCGGCACGGCGGGTTCTACACCAAGGCCGACCTCCGCGAGATCGTCGCGTACGCCGCGGAGCGCGGCATCACCGTCGTCCCCGAGATCGACCTGCCGGGGCACATGCAGGCCGCGATCGCGGCGTACCCCGAGCTGGGGAACCATCCCGACCAGCAGCTGTCCGTGCGGCAGGTCTGGGGGATCAGCGACGACGTGTTGAACGTCAACGACGCGACGGTCGAGTTCGTGAAGACCGTGCTGCGTGAGGTGCTGGACATCTTCCCCGGCGAGTACGTCCACCTGGGCGGGGACGAATGCCCGTCGGTGCAGTGGGCCGAGTCGGACGAGGCGCAGAAGCGGCAGGCCGAGCTGGGGCTGGACGAGCCGGGGCAACTGCAGGGCTGGTTCACCGCGCAGGTCGCGGAGGTCCTGGCCGAGGAGGGCCGCCGGCTGGTCGGATGGGACGAGATGGTCGAGACCGACTGCCCCAAGGACGCGGTCATCATGGCGTGGCGGAGCGCCCAGCGCGGCGAGGTCGCGGCGAAGGCCGGGCACCAGGTCGTGATGGCGCCGTGCGAGTCGGTGTACTTCGACTACTACCAGGGCGACCCCGCGACCGAGCCGCTGGCGATCGGCGGCAACATCCCGCTGGAGAAGGTGTACGACTTCGAGGTGATCCCGGCGGCGCTGTCCGACGCGGAGAAGGCGCTGGTCATCGGCACCCAGTGCCAGATCTGGACCGAGTACATGGAGGGCCCGGAGCAGGTCGGCTACATGCTGCTGCCCCGGCTGTCCGCCTTCGCCGAACGCGCCTGGGGCTCCCCGAAGGTCTCGTACGACGAGTTCCTCGGCCGGCTCCGCCCGCACCTCAAGCGCATCGAGGCCCTCGGCCTCAACCATCGCCCCCTCGACTAGCCACCCCACCACCCACCGCCCCGCCAGGGCGACTTTGTGCACCCGATCCGTGGTTTTCGGGGCGGGGGGCGCGGATCTGGTGCACAAGGTGGTGGATCGAGCGGATTGTTGTCGGGCGGGGTGGGGTGTGGACGGGGTGGGGCCCGGCCGCGACGATGGGTCGGGGGGACCAGATCGGGAGCGGAGGGGCGCATGACCGCGGTGGGGCCGCTGGATGCGATGTTCCTTGGCGGGGAGACCCGGGAGCAGCCGATGCATGTCGGCGGGCTGATGCTGTTCGAGCTTCCGGAGGGGGCCGGGCGGGACCACGTGTTCCCGGAGTCGTCGCGGGACTTCGTGTCGCGGCTGTACCACGAGATCGTGGCGGCGCCGGAGGTCAACCCGCTGTTCGCCCGCCGGGTGCGGAACCGGCCCGTCGACCTCGGCTACTGGTCCTGGGAGCAGGACGACGAGATCGACCTGGAGTACCACGTCCGGCTGTCCGCGCTGCCGCGGCCCGGACGGTTCCGCGAGCTGTTCGAACTCACCGGCCGCCTGCACGGAACCCTCCTCGACCGGCACCGCCCGCTGTGGGAGATGCACCTGATCGACGGCGTCGAGAGCCGCCGGTTCGCGATCTACAGCAAGATCCACCACTCGATGATCGACGGCGTCACCGCACTGTGCTGGATGCAGGACACCCTCACCACCGACCCGACCCGCACAGGTATGCCGGCCACCTACGCCCTGCCGGCCGGGGGAGAGAAGCCGGTCCGCGGCGAAGGCGCCGGACCGAGGGTCGGCTACGGGGTCGCGCCTGGTGCGGCCCGCCCCGGGCTCGGTGCTGCCACAGGAGGGGCGTTGGGTGGGCTGCCGAATCCTGCGGGGTTGCTTGCTGCTCTCGGTCGCGTGCCTGGGCGCACGCTCGGTGCCGCTGCGCAGCGAGCCGGCGCCGCCGGGCACCTGCTGGCGGAACTGGCCGGACTCCCCGCCGCCGGACTCAAAGGGCTGCTGGAGTCGACGGTGCCGTTCCAGGCGCCGCGGACGATTTTCAACCAGCCGATCACCGGCGCGCGCCGGTTCGCGGCGCAGTCGTGGCCGATCGAGCGGCTGGAGAAGGTCCGGGCGATCACCGGTGCGACGCTCAACGACGTCCTGCTGGCGATGTGTTCCGGGGCCTTGCGCAACTATCTGCTCGAGCAGAACGCCCTGCCTGACAAGGGGCTGACGGCGATGGTGCCGGTCTCCTTGCGGACCAAGGACGACGCCCCCGGAGGCGGCAACTCGCTCGCCACCCTGATCGCCGACCTCGCCACCGACGAGGCCGTCCCCGAGCGCCGGATCCACCGGATCATGGCGTCGACCGCGCACGCCAAGCGCGTCCTGTCCGGCCTCAGCCCGCTGCAGAACCTGATCGTCGGCGCGCTGGGCTTCGGCGTCGCCGGTCCTGCCGCGATCCTTCCCGGAGTGGCCGGCCGCACGACGCCGCCGTACAACGTGGTCATCTCGAACGTGCCGGGCCCCGCCGACAGCCCGCTCTACTGGAACGGCTCACGCCTGCTCGGGATGTATCCGGCGAGCATCGTCCTGAACGGCCAGGCGCTGAACATCAGCGTCACCAGCTACGCGCATGAGCTGCACTTCGGCCTGGTCGGCTGCCGCCGCACCGTCCCGCACCTGCAGCGCCTGCTCGGCCACCTGGAAACCTCCTTGGTCGACCTGGAGATCCTCCACTGACTCAGATGCGGACCGGGCCGTTCGGCGTGCTGAAGGTGGCTGCGACCAGGCCGGGCTGACCGTTCGGGCCGGCCCAGGTGACGTCGAGGTCGTCGAGCAGATGGTCGGCGGAGTGGCCGATCCAGTCGGTGACCCGGGACGGGTCGCCGGCGATCTCCAGGCCGGTGAGCTCGAGGTCCTTGCCGCCGATCGACGGGTGCTCGGCGAGGTCGTCCCAGTGGATGAAGAACGGCAGCTGCGGGTCCGCGATCAGGCCCTTCACGCCGATCTGCCGCCAGGTCAGGTTCACCCCGTCCGGCCGGTGCCGGTTGCCGGGCACCGCCTGCCGCCCGAGGCGCTTCTCCATCGCTTCCATGTCGCGGACCGCGACCACCCAGCCCAGCCAGCCGCCGCCGAGCTCCTTGCGGGCCCGGACCGCCTGCCCGAACGGCGCCTTGTCCGACGCCGGGTGGTCGAGCACGTCGACCACCTCGATGTACCGGTCGTTCTCCAGCGGCAGGATGTGGTTGACGGTGCCGAACCGCGGGTGCACCCCGCCGTCCAGGAACTCGGCGCCGAGCAGCGCGGACAGCCGCTCGACCGTGGCCGCACAGCCATCGGGTCCGCACGCGTACGACAGATGATCCAGACGCATGTCAGTCATTGTTACGTCTCGCACCGACAGCCGACACACCCAGGGTGTGTCGGCGCTATTTCGAGGCGGGGTGCGGCAGCAACGGCCGCGCGGCCTCCAGGCGCTGCCGGCACAGGTCGGCGAGGACGTCGTACGCCTTCACGCCCATCAACGTCTGCAGCTCCACCTTGCTGGACTCGAACACCGGCTCGACGGCGATGTGCGCCTCGGTATTACCGGTGCAGTACCAGTCCAGGTCGTGCCCGCCCGGACCCCAGCCGCGGCGGTCGTACTCCCCGATGCCGACCTCGGTGTACGTCGTACCGTCCGGCCGCTCGACCTCGCGGAACGTCCGCCGGATCGGCAGCTGCCAGCACACGTCCGGTTTGGTCTCGACGAAATGGATGCCGCGCTTCAGCGCCAGCCCGTGCAGCGCGCAGCCGGCGCCGCCGGGGAAGCCCGGCCGGTTCAGGAAGATGCACGCACCCTCCCAGACCCGGGTCTTGCGCTCGCCCTCGTCGTCGGTCTCGACCCAGCCGTTGTTCCGGCCCTCCTTGCGGAACTCCCAGTCCTCCTTGCCGAGCTCCTTGACGTACTTCTTCACCCGCTTCTCGTCGTCGGCGTCGGAGAAGTGCGCGCCGAGGGTGCAGCAGCCGTCGTTCGGGCGGCCCTTGTAGATCCCCTGGCAACCGCCGCCGAAGATGCAGCTCCAGTTGGAGGTCAGCCAGGTCAGGTCGCAGCGGAAGACCTGGTCGGGGTCGGCGGGGTCGGTGAACTCGACCCAGGCACGGGGGAAATCGAGAGAAACCTCAGGCACCTGAAAAGCGTACGCGCCGAACCCCCGCATCCGTGAATGCACCGCTTCTCCGGTTGTCCAGTAGCGTGAGGGTATGCGGCTCGGCGTACTCGACGTGGGATCCAACACCGTTCATCTGCTCGTGGTGGACGCGCACCGTGGCGCCGCGCCGCTGCCGGCGTACTCGCACAAGACCGAGCTGCGGCTGGCCGAGCACCTGGACCAGGACGGCCGGATCGCCGAGTCCGGGGTCGACGGGCTGATCGCGTTCACCAAGGAAGCCGTCGTGCTGGCCGAGGACAAGGGCTGCGAGTCGGTGCTCTCGTTCGCGACGTCCGCGCTGCGCGAGGCGCCGAACGGCGAGAAGGTGCTGTGCCGGGTCCGCGACGAGACCGGCGTGGACCTCGAGGTGCTGACCGGTGAGGACGAGGCCCGGTTGACGTTCCTGGCGGTCCGGCGGTGGTTCGGCTGGTCGTCCGGGCGGCTCGCGGTGTTCGACATCGGCGGCGGATCCCTGGAGATCGCGGCCGGGTCGGACGAGCAGCCGACCGTGGCGGAGTCGGTGCAGCTCGGCGCGGGCCGGCTGACCCGCGAGGGGCTGACCACGGATCCGCCGGACAGCGACGAGGTCCGGGCGCTGCGGCGCCGGATCCGGCTCGAGCTGGCCGCGGTCGCCGGTCCGGTCCTGCGGGCCGGTAAGCCGCAGCGTTCCGTGGCCACCAGCAAGACGTTCCGTTCGCTGGCCCGGATCGCCGGCGCGGCCCCGTCCGCCGACGGGCCGTACGTGCCGCGCACGCTGAACCGCGACGATCTGAACGAGTGGATCCCGAAACTGACCAAGATGTCGGCCGCCGAGCGGGCCGCCCTGCCCGGGGTCTCGCCCGGCCGCGCCTCCCAGCTGACCGCCGGCGCGCTGGTCGCGGACGCCGTGATGGACCTCTTCGACCTGCCCGCGCTTGAGGTCTGTCCGTGGGCCCTGCGTGAAGGCGTCATCCTGTCCCGGCTCGACCAGCTGCAACCCCGGTGAACGAATGAACCCCCGTACGACCGCGAAGATCGGCCTGTCCACCGCCTCCGTCTACCCCGAGTCCACCGCCAGCGGCTTCGAACTGGCCGCCCGGCTCGGGTACGACGGCGTCGAGGTGATGGTCGGGATCGATCCGCTCAGCACCCAGATCGACGCGGTCCAGCGCCTCGTCGACTACCACCAGCTGCCGGTGCTCGCGGTCCACGCGCCGTGCCTGCTGATCACCCAGCGGGTCTGGGGGACCGACCCGTGGGGCAAGCTCGAGCGCAGCGCGGAGGCGGCCAAGGACCTCGGCGCCGATGTGGTCGTCGTGCACCCGCCGTTCCGCTGGCAGCGGGAGTACGCGCGCGGGTTCGTCGAGGGCATCGCGCGGCTGGAGGCGGAGACCGGCGTGATCTTCGCGGTCGAGAACATGTACCCGTGGCGGGCGCCGGGCAAGGGCCTGCAGGCGTACGCGCCGAGCTGGGACCCGACCGAGCAGAGCTACGCGCACACCACCCTCGACCTGTCGCACGCGTCCACCGCGGAGCAGGACTGCGTCGAGCTGGCCGCGACGATGGGCAAGAGTCTCACCCACGTGCACCTGACCGACGGCACCGGCTCCGCGAAGGACGAGCACCTGGTGCCGGGCCGCGGCACGCAGCGCGCCGCGGACCTGCTGACCGCCCTGGCCAAGCAGGACTTCCGCGGTCACATCGTCATCGAGATCAACACTCGCCGCGCGGCCAGCCGGTCCGAGCGCGAGATCGACCTGGTCGAGTCGCTGGAGTTCACCCGCAAGCACTTCGTGAAGGCGGTCTCCCGCCGGACGCCGTTCGCGGTCACCCCCGAGGGGGAGATCTCGGAGCTGACTCCGTGACGGTCGCCCGCCGTACGCCGGGACGCCGTCCGGGCGGGCCCGACACCCGGGGCGAGATCCTCCGGGCGGCCCGGGAATCCTTTGCGGACAAGGGATTCGCGGCGACCTCGATCCGTGCGGTCGCGCGCCAGGCCGGTGTCGACGCCGCGCTCGTCCACCACTACTTCGACAGCAAGGACGAGCTGTTCATCGAGGCGATGGCGTTGCCGCTGGATCCGCGGCAGGTGGCCGCGGCGATCCTGGACGGCTCCCGCGAGGACCTCGGCCGCCGGATCGCGACGGTGTTCCTCGGCGTCTGGGAGTCCGACGAGGGGCAGCAGCGGATGAAGGCGATGCTGCGCAGCGTCGTGACCAGCGACGAGGTCGCCCGGATCATGCGCGAGGGGATGACCCGGATGATCCTGGAGCCGGTCTCGCGGTTCATCGACGTCCCGGACGCGAAGCTGCGGGTCGCGCTGATCGCGAGCCACCTGATCGGGCTGGCGCTGACCCGCTACGTGGTCGAGCTCGAGCCGGTGGCCTCGGCCGGCCTGGACGCCCTCGTCGACCGGATCGCGCCGGCCATCCAGCAGTACGTCTCCGGCTGATGGAGATCCCGACCGATCGGGAGATCCGCGCGCTGCACCGCGACCACGCGCCGAGCCGGTCGTCGTTCGAGTTGGTGTACGAGCATTGCCGGCTGGTCTGTTCGGTCGCCTCGCAGTTCTTCGCCGGCCTGGACATCGACGCCGACCTGGTGCGGGCGGGCGCTCTGCTGCACGACATCGGGGTCTACCGCCTGGACTCGACGGCATACGTGCGGCATGGCGTCCTCGGGCACGCAGTGCTCGCGTCGCTGGGGTTCCCGGTCGAGATCTGCCGGTTCGCGTCGTGTCACACCGGCGTCGGGATCACGCGCGAGGACGTCGTACGGCAGGCGCTGCCGATCCCGGTCGACGACTATTTGCCGCGGACGCCCGAGGAGGAACTCGTCCTGTACGCGGACAAGTTCCACAGCAAGCGGCGGCCGCCGGTGTTCCTTTCCGGTGACACCTACGCCGCTGAGGTCGGCCGGTTCGGCGCGGACAAGGTGACGCGCTTCGCGGCGCTGCGGGAGCGGTACGGCGACCCGTCACTGGACGCGCTGAGCCGGGCCACCGGGTACGCCGTCGTCTGAATCTCCCTGTTGCCGTCGGTCCTGGTTCGCGCTAAATTCATCATATGATGAAAAACGCGGTGAGCTGCCGTGACGTCGTCGTGGTGCGCGGCGACCGGGAGGTCCTCCACGGGGTCGGGTTCGACCTCCGGGCCGGGACCGTGACCGGGCTGCTCGGGCCGTCCGGCTGTGGCAAGACGACGCTGATCCGCGCGATCGTCGGCCTGCAGGCGCGGGTGACCGGCGACGTCTCGGTCCTCGGGCTGCCGGCCGGCGCGCCGAAGCTGCGCGGGCGGATCGGCTACGTGACGCAGGAGCCCAGTGTGTACGGCGATCTGACCGTCACCGAGAACCTGCGCTTCTTCGCGGCGGTCCTCGGGGTCGCGTCGGGCGACGTCGAACGGGTGATCGAGGCTGTCGACCTCGCCGACCGTGCGGACGTCCGTGTCGACCGCCTGTCCGGCGGCGAGCAGTCGCGGGCCTCGTTGGCCGCCGCGCTCCTCGGTGACCCGGAGTTGCTGGTGCTCGACGAGCCGACGGTCGGGCTCGACCCGGTGCTGCGGCGCGATCTCTGGGCGCTCTTCCATCGGCTCGCCGACGGCGGCGCGACGCTGCTCGTCTCCAGCCATGTCATGGACGAGGCCTCCCGCTGCGACCGGCTCCTGCTGATGCGCGAGGGCGAACTGCTGGCCGACGACACGCCGCAGGCGCTGCTCGCGTCGGCCGGCGCCGGCGAGATGGAGCAGGCGTTCCTCACCCTGATCGACCGGAAGGCTGGTGCGCGATGACCCCGCGGGTGACGTTCGCCGTTGCGGCCAGGGTGCTGGCGCAGCTGCGCCGGGACCACCGGACGGTGGCGATGCTGATCGTGCTGCCGACCCTGCTCGTCAGCCTGATGTGGTGGATGTTCACCGACTCCCCGATGGTCTTCGACCGGATCGGCGGACCGCTGCTCGCGGTCTTCCCGTCGATCGTCATGTTCGTGGTCACGTCGGTCGCGACGCTGCGCGAACGGTCCAGCGGCACCCTGTCCCGGCTGTTCACGATGCCGATGGGCAAGCTGGACTTCCTGCTCGGGTACGCGCTCGCCTTCGCGCTGATCGCCGTCGTCCAGGCGCTGGTGGTCGTCTCGATCGCCTTGTACCTGCTGGATCTGGACATCCAGGGCGACGCCTGGCAGCTTGGTGTGGTCGCGGTCCTCGACGGCGTCCTCGGTACGGCGCTGGGCCTGTTCGCGAGCGCGTTCGCGGCGACCGAGTTCCAGGCCGTGCAGATGATGCCGGCCGTGATGATCCCGCAGATCCTGCTGTGCGGCCTGCTCGTTCCCCGCGACCAGCTGCCGACGGTCCTGCACGCGATCAGCGACGTCCTGCCGCTGTCCTACGCCGTCGACGCCGTCCTGGGAGTTGCCGCAGGCAACGGATTCACCTCGGGCGTCGGCGGTGACACGCTGGTGGTCGTCGCCTTCATCCTGGCGGCTCTGGGCCTGGGTGCGGCAACCCTCAGACGCCGTACGGCTTAGGGGATCTGGCGCGCGCCGTGGGGTGCGCGCGCCAGACCTGTCCTACTCGCCGAACAGCCAGTCGGACTTCACCGGCGGGGCCCAGCGGAAGTAGCTGGGGTCGGCGAAGGTGCCCGGCACCTTTCCGTGGCCGGTGATCGACGTCTTCGCCCCGTCCGCGTGACCGAAGGTGTAGAGGTACGCCGACTTGGTCTCCTTGTCGATGCCGACGACAACGGTCCCGTAGTTGCCACAACCGCCGGCGACGAGCGTCTCGAAGCCCTGCCAGGTCGCTGACCGCACCTTGGTGACGACCGGCCGCAGTTGGGAGTTGACCGGGATGCGGATGGTGTAGAGCGCGCCGCCGCGGGTGTTCGCGAGGAACGTGTCGTACGCCGCGGCCTTGCTGATCAGCGTCATCGACTTCACCGCCGCGAACCCGGACGCCGATCCGTACGCCTTCCAGGCGCCGGTGTCGCCGACGACCCACCGGAACAGCACGCCGTCCGAGCGGAGCGCGTACTCGTAGGTTCGCGGGTGCGCCGGGTCGTCGTTGAACACCGACGTCTCGTGGTCGACGAACCTGCTCCATCCGCCGCCGATCCGGGCCAGTTCCGACGACGTCACCTTGCCGCTCTTGTCGAGCTCGAGCCAGTGCTGGTACATCGAGTCCCCGAGCACGACCCGCCCGGACCGGGAACTGCCGGTCGCCGTCGCCTCGTTGACGAGTGTCGCGACCATCCGCGCCGCGCCGTCGGCGTACACGTTCGGTACGACGCTCCGCGCGCCGGCCGCCGGCGGTGCCGACGCGGTCAGCCGTTGCAGTGTCTGATCACCACCCGCCGTCACCGAGCCGAGGTTCAGCCCGCAGGACGCGGTGGCTGCCGTCGTCCCGGCGACGGCGGTGTTCACGCCCGCGGCGGCCAGTCCGGCCGCCGCGAGCAAGGTCAAGGTCGTACGAAGTTTCCCCATGTCTCCCCCTTCGAAAAGTTCGATGGGTAAGACCAACGAGGCCGCCGTTCGGTTGATAACTATTCGAAGACTTTGACGATCTTCCCGGCCTTGTCGTACGCCGCGACCTTCGGGTACGTCTTCTGCTGGTGGACCGCTGAGTTCTTCCAGGTGAAGGCGAACCAGCCGCCCTCGCCGACCGGGACCTGGTAGGCCGGGCCGTTCGCGATCTGCAGGCGGACCGTGACGGCGTCCTTCGAGCCGACTCGGCCCCAGCCGCTCATTCCCCACCCCTTGCAGATCCCTGCGGTGCAAGGCCCGCTGCCGCCTCCGCCGACGTACATATCGGTGCGAGCGGACTTGTCGGCCGGGTTCAGCACCGGGTCGCTGCTGGTGAGGTTGGTCAGCGTCGCGAACCTCGTATTGCCCTGGAGGCCGGTCTCGAACGGGACGTTCGTTTGCAGCAAGCACTCCATGACCTTGTGGCCGGTGGGGGAGATCACAACCACCTCGGCCTGTCCGAGAGGCTTCGACTCGTCGGACGCCACGACCTGCCAGCCGGTCACGTCGACCCAGGCCAGGACGGAACAGTTGCGGAGCTTGCCGGCGATGCTCTTCGGCATCGGATCCTTGTTTGCCGCCGCGACCAACTCGGGTGACGGCTTGTCGCCGCCGGGGACGATGCACTTGTTCTTCTTGTCGCCGACCTTCATGTCGTACAGCGCCAGGTGGCCGGACCGGGCTCCCTTGGTGTCCACGAGCTTGCGCTTCTCGTCCGGATTCCGCAGCTCACAGCGGCGCTGCGCTTCGGCCATGGTGATCCGCTGGTCCGCGCCGGCCTCGCCGCGCGGCACTCCCGGCACGGCCTCGAACCGATGGGGCGGGTTGCCGGCGATCCCCGGTTGGTTGTCGGCCGAGCTCAGGTTGGGCAGCAGACTGGCGCCGAGGGCGATCACCGCGACGCCTGCGACCGCACCGCCCGCGCCCAGCAGCTTGCGGTGGCGCCTGGTGCGGCGGCCGCGGGCCAGTAGTTCGGTCGTGTCCAGCGGCTGCATCGTCTCCGACTCGGCGAGCCGGTGCAGTTCGGCGCTGATCTCTCGTACGTCTTCCATCTCGTTCTCCTTCACAGCGCCCGGCTCGTCCGCCGCTGGTCGATGGCTCGTCGGAGAGTTTCGAGACCACGTGCCGCCTGGCTCTTCACGGTGCCCGTGGAGCAGCCGAGGATGTCCGCGGTCTGCTCGACGGACAGGTCCTCGTAGTACCGCAGGACGACGCAGGCGCGCTGCCGCGGACCGAGCGATCGCAGGGCCGCCAGGACCTCGTCCCGGTCGGCGTGCCCGACCGCGAAGTCGTCGTCACCGGCCCGGTCCGGTACGTCGGCGATCGCCACCTCCCGGCGCCACGGCCGGCGTTTCCCGTCGTACGCCGCGTTCACCACCGTCCGGCGGGCGTACGCGAACGGGTTGCCCACCCGCCGTACCTTCGGCCAAGCCAGGTACAGCTTGTACAGCGCGTCCTGGACGATGTCGTCGGCCCGGTGCCGGTCACCCGACACCAGGAACGCCGTCCGCCGCAACGCCGCCTCGGCTCCCTCGACGAACTCGACGAACTCCCGGTCCCGCTCCGCCATCCGCGCCTCCACTCTCCATCTCCCCCTCAAGACGAAAAGCCCGGACTCCCAGGTTGCATCACCCCGACAGGTGCGCGACGTTCTGCCAGGCGGGGTCTGGGGAGGCGGTCAGCGCCACCTTGCCGTGCGGCCAGCCGGTCGTGGCGGCCTGGAGCTGGGCGTCGGCGGGCGTGGTGCCGTCGACGTAGTAGTGCAGGATCCGGACGCCGGCGGACGTCTCGTGGGCGAGCAGGTTGCCGGAGCCGCCGAGGCGGTCGGTGAGGTGGTCCTCGAAGGCCCGCAGCTCGTCGAGCATCTCGGACTCGGGCAGCCCGTCCTCGCGGACCAGGGGATAGTGGATGGCGACCGCCACGTGGGTGTCGAGATGCGGCCGGCGGATCGACCGCAGCGGGTACTCGGCGGTCGCGATCACCCGCTGCCCGTCGCGGGTCCCCTCCAGCATCTTCCACGCCGGGCTGCCGTCCTCGAGCGTGTGCTCGGCGGCGAACCCGGCCACCGCCGGCAGCAGTTCGGTCACCGGTACGGCGTCCTGCGGCGCGTCCGGCAGCGTGTCGATCGCGCCCACCCACGTCTCCACCATCTCCTCGCCGAGCACCAGGTCGAGGATCAGGAACGTCACCCGCCGCTGCGCGTCCACCGGCAGCGACGAGAACACCGGGTGGTGGACGCCGACGTGCACCGCCGCCGCGTCGGGTTCGATCGAGACCAGCGACTCGTCGATCGCGACCGGCGGGAGCCCGTCGAACTGCAGCGTCACCGCGGGCCCGGGGCGGCGCAGGTCGGCGTACTCCCAGACATGGTCGGACGGCGGGGCGGCGCGCAGCCAGCGGCGGGCGATCGCACGCTGCGCCGGGTTGCCCGCCGCGGTGACGATCAGCACGTGCTCGGCGTGCAGCCCGGGACCGAGCTCCCACTCCAGGTCGGGGTGGATGCGGGCGACCCGCTCGTTCAGTTCCGCGTTCGCGCCGGTCGGCTCCCGGCGGCTGACGGCGTCCGCTACGCCGCCGGCTCCGGCGCTCGACCACCAGGACCAGAACGCGCCGATCGGGTCGGCCTCCACAGCGTTCCGGCGGCGGCGCTTGAAGATGGGCATAGGCGCATCCTCTAACAAGCAGGGGTGCGACTATCGAACCAGTGACCCCTGGTTGAGGAGGAACACGGAGTGCTTCGGCGAATGCTGCTGGGTGTGTCCCGCAGTCCCCAGATCAAGAAGGCGGTGGCGTCGCTGCCGGTGTCCAGTGGCATCGTCGCGCGCTTCGTCGCCGGTGAGACCGCTCCGGAGGCGGTGCTGGCCACCGAGAAGCTGGTCAGCAACGGGCTGCGCGTCACCCTCGACCATCTCGGCGAGGACGTCACCGATCCGGCCGCCGCGACCGCGACCGCCGACGCGTACCTGGAGCTGCTCAAGAAGCTGTCCGCGGCCGGCCTGACGAAGTACGCCGAGGTCTCGGTGAAGCTGTCCGCGGTCGGGCAGGCGCTGCCCGGTGACGGCGAGAAGATCGCGCTCGACAACGCGCGGACGATCTGCCTCGCCGCCCGCAACGCCGGGACGACGGTCACGCTGGACATGGAGGACCACACGACGACCGACTCGACGCTGGGGATCCTCCGTGAGCTGCGCCAGGACTTCCCGGCGACGGGCGCGGTCCTGCAGGCGTACCTGCGGCGTACCGAGGCCGACTGCCGCGACCTCGCGTACGCCGGCTCCCGCGTCCGGCTCTGCAAGGGCGCCTACAAGGAGCCCGAGTCGGTCGCGTTCCAGGAGAAGCGCCAGGTCGACAAGGCCTACGTCCGCGCCCTGAAGATCCTGATGAACGGCCAGGGCTACCCGATGATCGCGTCGCACGACCCGCGGCTGATCCGGATCGCCGGCGCGCTGGCCGACCGCGCGCGGCGCAAGCCGGGCAGCTACGAGTACCAGATGCTGTACGGCATCCGCCCTGAGGAGCAGCTCCGGCTGGCCGGCCTCGGCCACACGGTCCGCGTCTACGTCCCGTACGGCGAGGACTGGTACGGCTACCTCGTCCGGCGCCTCGCCGAGCGCCCTGCCAACCTGCAGTTCTTCGCCCGCTCCTTGATCACCAAGAAGTAATCAGCACGGATAGCCGTACTGCGTGCCGTACCAGGCGCTCCAGCCTGTGAAGTTCCGAGTGTCCCCGTCCTTGAGCTCGTACATCTGCCAGCGGACGCACTTGCCTTCGACGTGGTCGTAGTTGCACTTCCCCCAGCCGTCAGCGGACGGGAGCGCCTGGCAGTACCGGTCCTTGCCGTAGTTGGTCTGTACGTGCACCACGGCGGCCCAGCCGTTGGCGATGCCGTCCACCACCCACTGGTCGTCACCGACCCACTGGTAGCAAGTGGCGCCGATCTCGTAGCCGTAGAGGATGCAGTGGTCGACGGGCGACGTGTACGAATAGCCTGCCGTCGACATCGCCGCGGGGGCGACCACGGTGGCCATGGTCGGGTTGGTCAGGGTTCCGGTGTCGCCGTCATCCGTGTCGGTGTCGGCGGCCTGCACGACAGCGGCAGCTCCGGAGGCGGCCACGGCTTGTGTGGCGGCGGTGACTTGGGTCAGGCCGCTGGCCAGCAGGAGAGCGGCGGCGGGGACGGCGAGGGCGCGCAGCATTCGCATGGGCGGTCTCTTCTCGGGGCGGAGGAGTGGGAGAGGAGAGCCTATGTCCCGCCTGGTGGGCAGCGGGACCGGGATCTGAGCAGTTCGTCAGTAGTCTGTGGGCATGAGTGCAAAGGTGGCCGTTCTCGGGGCCGGGGTGATGGGGGAGACGTTGCTGTCCGGGCTGATTCGGGCCGGGCGGCGACCGGAGGACCTCCTGATCACCGAGCGCCGGGAGGAGCGTGCCGCCGAGCTGCGTGAGCGGTACGGCGTCGACGTCGTGTCGAACGTGGAGGCCGCGAAGCAGGCCGAGACGCTGGTCCTGGTGGTGAAGCCCCAGGACATGCCGGACCTGCTCGCCGAGATCGCCCCGGCGGTCCGGCCGTCGCAGACCGTCGTCTCGCTCGCCGCCGGTATCACCACCACCTTCGTCGAGTCGCGGCTGCCGGAAGGCGTGGCCGTCGTCCGGGTGATGCCGAACACGCCCGCCCTGGTCGACGAGGGGATGGCCGCCATCTCCCGCGGCGCGCACTGCGACGAGAGCCACCTGGAGCTGGCCGAGAGCCTGCTGGCCGCGACCGGCCGGGTGATCCGGGTGCCGGAGAAGCAGCAGGACGCGGTCACCGCGATCTCGGGCTCCGGTCCGGCGTACCTGTTCTTCGTCGTCGAGGCGATGATCGAGGCCGGCGTCCACATGGGCCTGCCGCGCGGTACGTCGACCGAGCTCGTGGTGCAGACCGTGGTCGGATCCGCGAAGCTGCTGCGCGAGACCGGCGAGCACCCGACGGTGCTTCGCGAGCGTGTGACGTCTCCGGGCGGTACGACGGCCGCCGCGGTCCGGGAGCTCGAGGACCACAAGGTCCGCGCCGCGTTCCTGTCCGCGATCGAGGCCGCTCGCAACCGGTCACGGGCCCTGGCCGCCGAGTAACACCTCTCGCGCGGGTGGCGTTAAGGTGGGCGCCGAGGTTTCCCACCATGTTCGAGGGATGAGTCCGCCCATGACTAATGGTTCGGTCGAGCCGGTCGCCGCGCCTGCGCCGCAGCAGGAGGTGCCGCCGCTCCCGTGGCGAGTGCCGCTGGACCCGGCGCCGTGGTGGGCCTGGACGCTGTTCGTGCTGCCGTTCGTCGTCGTGCCGGCGCTGAACTCGTGGCTGTGGATGGGCGCCCGCGACATGCTGGCCGTCGGGCTGCTGACGATCATCGGCGCGTCGGTCGTCCGGGTCGCCGGCGGCGTCGTGCTGTACCGCGTCGAGTTGTTCCCGAGCGGCCTGAAGGCGCGGACGAGCATGCTGATCCGCAGCCTGGCCTGGCAGGACGTCGGCAAGATCGAGGTCGGCGACGACAACGTCGTGCTCACCCGCGGCCCGGACGAGCACGAGATCAACGGCATTCCCACCGACCGCACCGCCGAGGTCGCCGCGGTGATGGAGGCCCTGCGCGAGCGTTCCCTGACCACCCCGGTCCGCCGCCACCGCCCGCGCCCCGGCATCGGCGCCGCGCTCGTCCTGCTCTACGTCGTGCTCTCGATCGGCGCCTTCCTGCTCCGCTGGCACATCGTCATCTGACCGCCCACGGCCCTTCCCCGGTCACCTTCTCGACCCGCACCCGCACGACCGTCGCCCCGGCGTACACCTGCTCGCTGCCGAACGGGAACGTCTCCTGGCCGAGGTACTTCCGCGCCAGCCGGTCCATCAGCGTCTTGTACGCCGGGTTGCCGGGTCCCTCCAACTGCACGGTTCCGCGCACGACCAGGTACTGCGTCAGGCCGCGCGGGCTGATCCGGTCGTCCTGCACGAGCAACGTGATCCGCGGGTCCCGGCGCAGGTTCCGGGTCTTGCGGTGCTTCTCCTCGACGCCGATCAGGAGGTCGTCGCCGTCCCGCCCGACCCACACCAGCGCGGCCTGCGGCGACCCGTCCGGGTCGATCGTGATCATCGTGACGTCCTTCGGCTCGTCGAAGAGCCGGTAGCTGCTCTCGGGAAGTCTGCTCATGCGGCAGACGCTAGACAGCGCCGTGGGAACCTCTGGGTACCCTGACCGCTGTGCACGGAGTGGAACCCGGAGATGTCTTCCTGGCCGACTGCCCGGCCCGGCTCGCGGTCGAGGTGATCGCCGACAAGTGGGCGGTCGTGGTGCTGTGGGGTCTCAACGATCACGCCAGACGGCACTCCGAGCTGCTCGAACTGATCGGCGGCATCTCGAAGAAGGTGCTCACCCAGACGCTGCGCCGCCTGCAGACCAACGGTCTGGTTGCCCGTACGGACCACGGCGGCGTACCCCCTCGGGTCGAGTACGCGCTCACCGAACTCGGACGCACGCTGATGGGACCGGTCCGGTTGCTCACAGAGTGGGCAGAAGAGAACGGCGAAGCGGTGCTGGAGGCGCAGGAGAGAGGATGACGGCATGGACTTCTCTTTGTGGCCTGCGGCCTCCCGGGACTGGCAGTCGGTGCTCGACGGCGCCGAGTACGCCGAGCGGACCGGCTGGCACGGCGTGTGGATCGCTGACCATTTCCTGCAGAACGGGGACGATCTGAGCGTCCCGGTGAACGAGGCGCTGGCGCTGGTCGCCGGGATCGTCGCGCGGACCGAGCGGGTCCGGGTCGGCACGATGGTGCTCGGCAACACCTACCGGCACCCGGCCGTGGTGGCGAGCGCGGCCGCGACCATCGACCAAATGGCGAACGGCCGGTTCGTGCTCGGCATCGGTGCGGGCTGGCAGGTGAACGAGCACGCGGCGTACGGCATCGAGCTGCCGCCGATCGAGCCGCGGCTCAAGCGCTTCGAGGAAGCATGCCAGGTCATCAAGGGGTTGCTGACGCAGGAGCGGACGACCTTCGACGGCAAGTACTACCAGCTGTCGGACGCGCCCTGTGAGCCGAAACCGGCGCAGCTCCCGATCCTGATCGGCGCGTCCGGCGAAAAGGTTGCCCTCGGCATCGTTGCCAGGTATGCGGACGAGTGGAACCACTGGGGACGTCCCGCTCTGGCGGCGCAGAAGGGCGAGGTGTTCGCCCAGCACTGCGAGCGGGTGGGGCGGGATCCCCGGACCGTCAGGCGGTCGGCCCAGACCTTCCTCGAGATCGTCGACCCGGGGGACACCGAGGCAGCCGAGCGGAAGGCCCGGTTGGAGCAGCGTGGGGCCCATGTGGTGATGGGGTCGGCGCAGGAGGTGCTCGACGTGGTCGCGCAGTACCCGGCGGCCGGGATCGACGAACTGCTGGTCCCGGACGCGTTCCTCGGTGAGGGCAACCGGCGGTTCGACGCGCTGGAACGGCTGCGCGAAGAGGTCCTACTGAAGTTCTAGCGTCGCGAACAACGGCCAGTGGTCGCTCGGCACGCGGCCGTCCGGGCGGTAGTGCGAGACGGCCGCCTCGGTCACGGTCCACTCCTTCGTGACGAGGATGTGGTCGATGCGGTCGTCGTCGGTCGCGCCGGTGAAGTCGTGCCAGCTGCCGCCCGCCGCGGCCGGTACGGCGAGGCGCAGCCCGGAGTCCACCAGCGTCTTCAGCGGCGGGGAGTCCGGTGTCGCGTTCAGGTCACCCATCACGATCCACGGCAGCGACCCGGTGATCCAGCGCGCGATCAGCCGGGACGACTGCAGCTGCGCGACCTCGCCCGCGTGGTCGTAGTGCGTGTTGACGAGGCCGACCGTCGTACCGTTGCGGTGCCGCAGCCACACCAGGGTCGCGACCCGCGTCAGGTCGGCGTCCCACCCGATCGATCCCGGCGTCCCGGGGTCGTCGGACAGCCAGCGGGTCTCGTGCCGCTCGATCCGCCAGTCGCCGGGCCGGACCAGGACGGCGGCGTGCTCGCCCGCGCTCATGCCGTCGTCCCGGCCGGCGCCGACCAGCTCGTGCTTCGGGAACCGCCAGCGCAGGTAGTCGAGCTGGTCGGGCAGCACTTCCTGCAGCCCGACCACGTCCGGGTCCAGGTGCTCGATCGCCGCCACCGTCGCCTTCCGCCGGACCGGCCAGGCGTTGTCGCCGTCGGGCGCGGAGGAGTTGCGGATGTTGAACGAAGCGGCGCGGATCTTCATACAGGTGATCCTGCCAAACCCATCGCGCGGGACGCCGCCCGGAGTCGCGGTGTGCTCGCCTCGAGCGCCCGGTCCCGGCCCTGCGCGAGCAGATCCTCGATCGCGCCGCGGTCGGTCGTGAGCCGCGCGTACTCCTTCTGCAGCGGCTCGATGACGGCCAGCACCGCGTCCGCGACGTCCTGCTTCAGCGCGCCGTACGATGCGTAGGACTTCGCGAGCTCGACCGGATCGCCGTCGGTGCAGGCCGCGAGGATCTCCAGCAGGTTCGTGATACCCGGCTTGTCCGCCTCGTCGTGCCGGACCTCGTTCCCGGAGTCGGTGACCGCGCGCATGATCTGCCGGCGGATGACGTCCGGCGGGTCCAGCAGCCGGATCGTGCCGATCGCGTCGTCGGCGTCGGACTTGCTCATCTTCGCGGTCGGGTTCTGCAGGTCCTTCACCCGGGTCGCGAGCGCCGCCTTGTTCAGCTGCGGTACGACGAACGTGTCGCCGTACTCGCGGTTGAACCGGATCGCGATGTCCCGGGCCAGCTCGACGTGCTGGTCCTGGTCGCCGCCGACCGGGACCTGCTCCGCGCCGTACAGCAGGATGTCCGCGGCCATCAGGCACGGGTACGTGAACAGCGAGGCCCGCGTCATCGGGCGGCCCTTGCCCTTCTCCTTGTACTGGATCATCCGGGACAGCTCACCGACGTACGACGTGCACTCCAGCAGGTACGCGAGCTGGGCGTGCGTGGGGACGTCGGACTGGACGAAGACGGTGCCCTCGGGGACACCGGCCGCGAGCATCAGCGTCGCGAACTCGCGGGTCAGCGCGGCGAGTCTTCGCGGATCGTGCTTGGTCGTCATCGCGTGCAGGTTCGCGACGAAGTAGAAACCGTCCGGGTCGGTGAACCGGCGCAGCGCGCCGAGGTGGTTGCCGAGCGTCAGCCGGCCGGACGGGGTGATGCCGGAAAGCGAGGTCATGATCGTGCCCTTTCGGTGGTGTGTGAGGCCCCACCGAGGACATGAAAAAGGCCGCCTCGGCGAGGCGGCCTCAGTGGCTGCGTGCGAACACGCCGGGTGGACCGCCCTAGGCGGCCCACCACAGCTGCAAGTTCGTGTTCACGGATTCAGCATAACTCAACGCTGGACGAGCGACTGGACGATCAGCTCGTTGCGGGCGTCCTGACCGAGCGGCACCGTCGGGTGCACGCCGTCGCGCAGGTAGTTGAGCAGCCGGTACGGCTTGACCCAGAGCCACTCGGCCCACCGGATGATCCGCAGGTTCGGGTACTTCTCCTGCTGGTCGTAGAGCTGCATGTTGAGCCACGAGCTGTTCCGCTGGTCGGCGAGCTGCACGGTCGAGGTCACGCTCTTGCGGACGACCTGGATGTTGACCCAGTACAGGATCCGGTTCTGGCCGACGATGCTGACCGCCCGGGCCACCTGGGCGGCGAACTTCGGCGGGTCGAAGATGTCGTTGGAGCCGCTCGCCATCAGGACCCGCCGCGGCAGACCGTACGCCGACGCGCACTGCTGGAGTGCGTCGACCGCGCCGGAGGTCGGCCGGCTGGACCAGTTGTTGACGGCCAGTTGGCTGCCGTCGCGGTCCTGCAGCCGGATCGCAAGCGCCTTGCCGTCCTGCACGGAGATGCTGTCGCCGAACATGAACACGCCGTTGGTCTCACGGGTGTGCTGGAACTGCGCCGCGGTGGAGATGGCACGGGTCGCACTGGCCCAGGAGCCGAGCACGCCGGAGCCGTACGGCCCGGTGTCCGACGACGTGGTGGCGGATGCGGTCTCGGTCGAGGCGGCCACCGTCGCGGCGGCCGCGGCCGCCGCTCCTACTGTAAAGATCTGCCGCCGGTTGGGTTTCATTTGCCTCACCGGAGAACTGTGGCGGCCGACCGAGGGTACTCGCAAGTCCGAATCTCACTGTCCGCAGTCGCCCGATGCCGCGGCGGACCCAGAATCTGCGGTTTCTGCGCCTCCGACGGCAAAATCTGTAACGCTTTGCAGTCCGGCGCCGATGAATCGACTGTTGGACCGCTGGCGGGGCCGGCGCGGCCAGGGAGGGGTGTCGCGCCGTCCGTGCCTGTTGAGCCCGGACCCCGCTCAACCCGGTTGGAGCGGCTTCGGACCCGCGCTTGCGCAGGCGCGACGGTTAAGGTCGAGGGCATGAGCGGTGAGGCGTTGCTGGTGTTCGACGACGGGCTGACGGCGTACGACTTCGGCCGGGGACACCCGATGAGTCCGATCCGGGTGGAGCTGACCATCAAGCTCGCCCGTGAGCTCGGCGTCCTCGACCATCTCAAGGTCGCGCCCGCGCCGACCGCCGACGACGCGTTGCTCGAGACCGTGCACACCGCCGAGTACGTGGCCGCGGTGAAAGCGGCCGGCGACCACCCCGACGAGGCCGATCCGGTGCACGGCCTGGGCACGTCGGACACGTACTGCTTCCCGCGCATGCATGAGGTCTCGGCGCGGATCGCCGGCGCGACCGTGGAGGCCGCCCGCGCGGTCTGGGAGGGGGACGTCCTGCACGCCGCGAACGTCGCCGGCGGCCTGCACCACGCGATGCCCAACCAGGCCAGCGGATTCTGCGTCTACAACGATCCGGCGATCGCGATCCGGTGGCTGCTCGACCACGGCGCCGAGCGGGTCGCGTACGTCGACGTCGACGTCCACCACGGGGACGGCGTACAGACCGTGTTCTACGACGACCCGCGGGTGCTGACCGTCAGCCTGCACGAGTCGCCGACCACACTCTTCCCCGGCACCGGAAGCGCCGGTGAGACCGGCGGACCGGACGCCGAGGGTACGGCGGTCAACGTCGCGCTGCCGCCCGGCACCGGGGATGCGGGCTGGCTGCGCGCGTTCCACGCCGTCGTACCCGACGTGGTGAAGGCGTTCCGACCGAGCGTGCTGGTCACGCAGCACGGCTGCGACTCGCACGTCGAGGACCCGTTGGCGCACCTCACGAAGACGATCGACGGGCAGCGGGCGGCGTACGTCGCGCTGCACGACCTCGCGCACGAGGTGGCGGACGGGAAATGGGTCGCCACGGGCGGCGGCGGGTACGCGATCATCGACGTCGTGCCGCGGGCCTGGACGCATCTGCTGGCGATCGTCGCCGGTACGCCGATCGACCCCGCGACGCCGGTGCCGGACGCCTGGCGCGAGGAGGTCCAGCTGCGGTTCGGGCGGGTCGCGCCGCTGCGGATGACGGACGGCCGCGACGCGTCGTACGTCGACTGGTCGAACGGTTACAACCCCGACACCTGGCTGGACCGCGCCATCAAGGCGACCCGTGACGCGAGCTTCCCGCTGCTCGGTCTCGACCCGAGCTGGTGAGTCACACGAGTCCCCCTCTTTCCCATTCGTACCAACAGCCACTAGGCTCGTGACATGCACGGACGGAGGTGCCGGAGGGGAAGCCGGCGCACGATCCGTGCTGGAAGTGCGGTGCGCAATGGCATCAAAGAAGTCCGGTGGTGAGCAGCCGCTCGCCGAGGTGAAGTTCCTGACCGTGGCGGAAGTCGCCACGGCCATGCGCGTGTCCAAGATGACGGTGTACCGGTTGGTGCACTCCGGTGAGCTGCCCGCGGTGCGGGTGGGTCGTTCGTTCCGGGTGTCGGAGGACGCCGTGCACGACTACCTCAAGGGCGCCTTCTTTCAAGCCGGATAACAACGAGAACGAGGCGGCTCGGCCCTGAGGGGTCGGGCCGCCTCGTTGTCTGTCCGCGCGGGGTTTACCGGCGGCGGGCGGACAGGCCTCGTAGCGCGGCGGTGGCCGCCTCCAGCGTGTCGGCCGGGATGTCGGCCCACAGCTCGGCGTGGGCGGCCGAGCTGGCCTTCACAGCCTGCTCGGCGAGGCTGATTCCCTCCGGGGTCAGCCGGACCTGCGTCCCGCGACCGTCGTCCGGGTCGGGCTCGCGGACGACCAGGCCGCGGCGGACCAGCTGGTTCGTCACATTGCTCGTGCCGCCGGAGGACAGCAACAGGATCCGGACCAGGTCGGACGGCTTCTGGCGGTACGGCGCCCCGGACCGGCGCAGCGAGACGATCACGTCGAACTCCGCCATCGTCAGCTCCAGGTCGCGGAGCACCCGCCGGGTCGCCGAGTTCAGCTCGCCGGCGAGCAGCATGATCCGCTTCGTCAGCTCGCTGGTCGGATAGAGCACCTCGGGCAGCTCGTGCTCCCAGGAGGCGATCACCCGGTCCACAGGGTCGTCGGTCACGGTTGACAGCCTAGCTTTCTTTGATGATAGCTTTCCTTAAAGCTTTCTACTGAGGGAGATGCTCGTGAGGCTGTTGCTGAAGGGCGGGACGGTGATCGACACCTCCCCGGAGGTCGTCGTCCGCCGGGACACCGACGTCCTGATCGAGGACGGACGGATCGCCGCGGTCGGGCCGGGATTGGAGGTCGACGCGGAGGTGATCGACGCGCGGGAGCGGATCGTGCTGCCCGGATTCGTCGACACCCATCGGCATCTGTGGCAGACGGCGCTGCGGGGGATCGCGGTCGACGCCGGGCTCGGGACCTATTTCGAGCGGGTGCTCGGCGCCCACGGGTCACGGTTCCGGCCGGAGGACGTTGCTGCAGGCAACCTCGTCGGCGCGCTCGAGTGCCTGGACGCCGGGATCACCACCGTGCAGGACTACTCACACGTCCAGCGCACCCCCGACCACGCCGACGCGGCGCTGGACGCGCTGGAGCGTAGCGGCATCCGGGCCGTCTTCGGCTACGGGCCGTCGCCGTTGAGCGGCGGCGCCGTGGATGCGGGGGAGATGCGCCGGGTGCTGGCCCGCCGCTCCGGGCGGCTCGGGGTCGCGGTGGCGGCGATCGGGCCGTCGTTCGCGCCGTTCGAGACCGTGCGGGCGGACTGGGGGCTCGCGGATGCTCTCGGGGTGCCGGTCGTCGTACACATCAGCAGCAGTTCGGACGTGCCCGATCCGGTCACGCGGTTGCGGGACACCGGGCTGGCGCGGCCCACCACGCTGTACGTTCACGGCAACAACCTGCCGGACTCCGAGCTGAAGGTGATCGCGGAGACCGGCGCGGCCGTCTCCGCGACACCGACCGTCGAGGCCCGCATGGAGATGGGCCAGCCACTAGCCGGCCGCCTGCGAGCAGCCGGCGTCGACTTCAGCCTCGGTGTCGACGTCGTGACAACAGCCGGCGGCGACATGTTCCGCGCCATGCACGAGGTGCTCTCCCTCGGCTATCAGACCTTCTCCTCCGCCGAGATCCTGCAGCTGGCGACATCCGCCGGCGCGCGTGCACTGGGCCTGCCCGACGTAGGATCGCTTGCGATCGGCAACCAGGCCGACGTGATCCTGCTACGCACCACAGACCTCAACCTCGCCGGCGGCTTACACGACCCAGTGGCCACTGTGGTGACATCCGCCCACCCCGGCAACGTCGATACAGTCCTGGTCGCAGGCACCCCAGTCAAGCGCCACGGCCACATCATCAGCACATCGCTGCCAGACGCCCTGTCCGAGCTCGCGGAGTCCGCGGCGTACCTCGAGGGGGCAACCGTCTAGCGGTTGAGAAGGGTCCGGATGGCTGTGGTGATCTCGGTGGGGGATTCCTCGGCCATGAAGTGGCCAGAGGTTGTGGTTTGGTGGTGGAGGTTGGTGGTCCAGGTCTTCCAGCGGGCGGCGGCGTCGAAGCCGAGGGCGGCGCCCCAGTCCTGCTGGATCACGGTCACCGGCATTCGCAACTTGGTGCCGCGGGCGAGGTCTTGCTCGTCGTGGGTGATGTCGACGGTCGCCGTGGCGCGGTAGTCCGCGACGATCGACGGCACTGCGCGCCGGCAGGCCTCCAGGTACGCCGCGCGGACGTCGGACGGGATCGCCGCGGGATCGTTGACCCACTGATCCAGGAAGTATCCGAAGAACTCGTCCGAGCTGGCCGCGATCATCCGCTCCGGCAGGCCGGGCGGCTGTGCCATCAGGTAGAGGTGGAAGCCGACCGCAGCACTGGCTCCCTGCATGACGTCCCACATGTCGAGGTTCGGCAGAACGTCCAGACACAGCAGATGGGAGACGGCATCCGGGTGATCAAGACCCGCGCGGAACGCCACCAACGCTCCCCGGTCGTGCCCGGCCAGGGCGAACCGCCGATGACCCAACCGACCGGCCACCGCGACGATATCGGCCGCCATGGCCCGCTTCGAGTACCCGTCGGCCGGTTTGCCGCTCTCGCCGTACCCGCGGAGGTCCGGGCAGATCACGGTGTGATTCGCGGCCAGCGCCGGAGCGACGTGCCGCCACATCAGGTGCGTCTGCGGAAACCCGTGCAACAACACGATCGGCGGACCCGATCCGCCGACGGCGACGTTCAGGTCGACCCCGTCTGTGCCCTCGACCTGCTGGTACTCAAAACCCTCGATCAACATGCCGACCAGCGTCGTGGATCCGGATGAGCAACGGATGAGCGCTACCGTGGCCGCGTGGAGTTCGGTGTGCTGGGGCCGGTGGTGGCCCGGGACGGGAGACCGGTCGAGCTGAAGGGCCGGCGGCACCGGGCGGTCCTCGCGCGGCTGATCGTGGCGAGAGGGCGGGTCGTGCCGGCGAGCGTGCTGGTGGACGATCTGTGGGCCGATCCGCCCGACGGCGCCCTGAGCGCCGTGCGGACGTTCGTGGCCGCGCTGCGCCGCGCGATCGAGCCCGACCGAGCGCCCAGGCAACCCGCCCGGCTGCTGGTGACGTCCGGCCCCGGCTACGCATTGAAGACCGACAACGTCGACGCGTGGCGATTCGAGACCTCGGCCAGGGCCTCGCTGCCCCCGGAACAGCTCCTGCCGGAACTCCTGGCCGGATCGACCTTGTGGCGAGGGCCGGCGTACGCCGAGTTCGTGGACGAGCCATGGGCGTCGGCCGAGCGTGCCCGGCTGACCGAGCTGCGGCTGCAGGTGGTCGAGCGGGTCGCGGAGACGCGGCTGGAGCTGGGACGAGCGGCCGAGGCCGTGCCGGATCTCGACGCACACGTCACCGAGCATCCGTGGCGCGAGGACGCGTGGCGGTTGCTGGCGCTCGCGCTGTACCGGAGCGAGCGCCAGGGCGACGCTCTCGCCGTACTGCGCCGTGCCCGGGAGACCCTGGTGGATCAGCTCGGCGTCGATCCCGGTCCCGCGCTGAGCCGGCTCGAGGGCGACATCCTCAACCAGGCGGCGCATCTGACGCCGGCCGGCACCGTCTGGGCCGAGACCACCGCCGCGTACGACCGTGCCGTCGGCGGCACCCGCGCGCGGATCGAGTCGACGGTCGGCCTGCTGCGCAACCTCGCGGTCACCGGAGGCGGCGGCCTGGAAGCGGCCCGCCGGCATCGCCTCGCCGCCATCTCGGCGGCCGCGGAACTCGGCGACCCCGATCTCACCGCGCGCGTGATCGGCGCGTACGACGTACCGGCGATCTGGACCCGCTCCGACGACGAGGCGCAGGCGGCCGCGATCGTCGCGGCGGCGGAACGGGTGCTGCCGACACAGGATCACGCCGGCCCCCGCGCGCGGCTGCTCGCCACGATCGCGCTCGAGTCCCGCGGTTCCCGGTCGCCGCGGGCCCGCGAGGCAGCGCTCGAGGCCGAGCAACTCGCCCGCGGTCTCGACGATCCCGCGCTGCTCGCGTTCGCGCTGAACGGCCTGTTCATGCAGACCTGCTACCGCGCCGGCCTCGCGGCCGAACGCGACACGATCGGCGCCGAACTCATCACACTCGCGCAGCGCCACAACCTCTTCACCTACGAGGTTCTCGGCCATCTGATCCGTCTGCAGTCCGCGTGCGCGAGAGCCGACCACACCGCGGCCGACGACCACGCCGCAGCCGCCGACGCGCTGGCCGCCCGGCACGAGCTGCCGCTCGTCGCCGTCTTCACCCGCTGGTACGCCGCGCTGCGCGACGACACCCCGGAGTCCTACCGCGCCGCCGCCGCGCTGCTCGACGGCGCGGGCATGCCCGGCCTGAGCGAGGGGCTTCTCCCGCTGGCGTTGGCCGCGCACGCCGTACGGCATGACGAACCGATCCCCGAGGCCGACTACGGACCGCACGCCCCGTGGGTGCACGGATCGCCGGATCCGCCGCCTGGGCTGCTGTTCGAGGCGTACTGGGCATTCACCGCCCACAACACGAGAGATCCCGAGCTGCTGGCGAGAGCGCGAGCTGCTCTCGCTCCGGCGGCCGGCGAACACGCGGCCGGCAGCGGCCTGCTCACCCTCGGCCCGATCGCCGGCTACCTCAGTTAGAGGTCGTCCGGAGAGCCGGACTCGGACTTCCGGCCGGCCTGCCGGCGCAGTTCGTGGTGCGACTGGTGCGCGGTCGTCCGATACGCCTCCTCGTACGCCGCCAGCGCGCCGGCCACCCCGGAGCCGCGACCGTGGCGCTTGGCCCACCGGGCGAACCAGGTCAGCCCCGCGAGCACCGCCGCCAGCCCGGCGAGAAACGCGACGTACGCCATGCCGCCACGGTACCCGGACCTCCCAGGGACCTCCCAGGAATCTCGCAGCACCGTCGCAGGCCGCGAGACCAGGATGGAATCACCAACCTGAAGGAGGCTCCCGATGCCGATCCGTTTCGTCAAGAGCGTTGCCGTAGGCACCATCGCGACCCTGGGCCTGGCCGCCGTCGCCTTCACTCCCGCCGCCTACGCGAGCACCAGCACCAAGACCGCCACACCCCACCTGGCCGTCCTGACCGAACCGATCGCCCCGGTCGCGATCCGGAAGGCGGCCTAGGTCCTCAGCCTTCCGCGCCCGGAACGCGAGTGCGTGCGGGATGTCGTAACCGCCGGGCTCCTCGAAGCGCTCGATGACCAGACCGCTGTCGACGACGGCGTTCAGGTAGTCGGCCAGGGTGAGGTGGGACATGCCGATCCGCCGGCGGATCCCGTCCTCGCCCCACCACGGCATGTCGGTGTGCCAGCCCGACTGGCGGTACGTCGGATGCACGGTCCGGCGACCGTCGTCCTCGTAGACGACATGCGGTCCGTTGAAGCAGGGGTGCACGCCGTACGCGACCAGGATGCCGCCCGGCCGCAGCACCCGGGCCGCCTCCCGCAGGACGGCGCCGAAGTCGTCGACATCGGTCGAGATCCACATCGAGACCGCCGTGTCGAAGGACGCGTCGGCGAACGGCAGGACCGCGGCGTCACCGTGCAGCAGCGGGCCGTCGGTGCGCGTCCGGGCACGGCCGAGCTGGTCGATCGAGTAGTCCAACCCAACGGGGGTCCGGCCGCTGACCCGGATCGTGCCGAGGTTGCGTCCGGTGCCGCAGCCGATGTCCAGGCACGGCCCGGATCCGGGCCCGAGCAGGTCCAGCAGACCGGGCTGATGCGGCTCCGCGTCGACCACGAACCGCTCGTCGTACCACTCCGCCAGACCGTCGTACCGCGCAGTCTTCCGGGCCTTCATCCAGCCTCCCCAGGTCCCTGTCCACCCTACCTACGGAGCCTGCTTTAGGTCGGGGAAGCGACCTGCGGGTAAGCTTTGCCGACGTTCTCTTTGAGTTTGGATGGTCCACCGTGGGTTCCGTAATCAAGAAGCGCCGCAAGCGTATGGCGAAGAAGAAGCACCGTAAGCTGCTGAAGAAGACGCGGGTGCAGCGCCGCAAGCTCGGTAAGTAAGCAGGTCTGCCGCGCCCGGTCGGCTGGGAGTTGCCCGTGGCACAGGTGGTGATGGTGACCGGCGTCTCGCGAGACGCCGGCGCTCGCTGTGCCCGCAGACTGGCCGAAGACCCGTCGATCGGCACCGTTCTCGGTATCGATGTGGTTCCGCCGCGCGCGGAGCTCGGGCGGGTCCGGTTCGTCCGGGCCGACATCCGTAACCCGGTGATCGCCAAGGTGATCGCCGCCGAGGCCGTGGACACGGTCGTCCACACCGGCGTCGTGGCCACTCCCGGCAGCGCCGGCGGCCGGTCGTCGATGAAGGAGATCAACGTCATCGGCACCATGCAGCTGCTCGCCGCCTGCCAGAAGGCGCCCGGCGTGGCCAAGCTGGTGGTCAAGTCGTCCACCACGGTGTACGGCGCGGGTGCGCGGGATCCGGCGATGTTCACCGAGGAGATGGCGCCGCGGGCGATCCATCACCACGGGCTGAGCAAGGACGCGGTCGAGGTCGAGGGATACGTGCGCGGCTTCGCCCGGCGCCGTCCCGACGTCTGCGTCAGCACGCTGCGGATGGCGAACTGGATCGGTCCCAAAACCGATTCTCCGATCACGCGGTACTTCGGCCTGCCCGTCGTCCCGACCGTCCTCGGGTACGACGCCCGCCTGCAGTTCCTGCACGAGGACGACGGCGTCGAGGCGATCCACCACGCGACCGTGAACGACCTGCCCGGGACGTTCAACCTGGCCGGTGACGGCGTCCTCTCGCTGTCCCAGGCGATTCGGCGGCTCGGCCGCCCGACGCTGCGGATGCCCTCGTTCACCGCGTCCGGCACCGCCGCCGCCGTCCGGCGGACCCGGCTGGCGGACTTCTCGCCGGACCAGATCACCTTCCTCACCTTCGGGCGCGGCGTGGACACCACGCGGATGCGCACCGAGTTCGGGTTCGAGCCGAAGTACACGACCGCGGAGGCCTTCGACGACTTCCGGCGGTCGCTCGGGACCGGCGCGACGACGCGGGTGTCGAGCCTGCTCACCGCGGGCCTGGGGGCGCTGCGTGGCTGACGCGGACGTGATCCCGATCGGCTCCGGCGGTCGCCCGGGCCGGGGTACCGGACGCCGTACGACGCCTTCGGCCGCGGCGCGGGCGCTCGCCGGACAGGCCGGCCGAGCGAAGAAGGGCCGCGCCACCAAGAGCGCCGACGACGTCGCCGCGGGTTCGCGGGCGGCAGAGCTCCAGGGCGAGCCGGCCGGCGCCGTACCGGACGTCGACGGACCCGAGCTGCCGCCGTTGGACTTCGCGGGACTGGAGCGGGCCGTCCGTGGGCTGTTCGGCGAGGACGGCGAGCGCCGGGTCGCCGAGTGGCTGGCGTTCCTGCGCCGGCGGCTGACCGGCGACTACGAGCTCGACGAGTTCGGATACGACCGTGACCTGTCCGACCAGGTGCTGCTGCCGATGCTGCGGCCGATGGTGGAGAAGTGGTTCCGGGTCGAGGTCCGGGGGATCGAGAACATCCCGTCCGACCGCAGCGCGCTGATCGTCGCGAACCACTCCGGCACGATGCCGCTCGACGGGCTCGTCACCCAGGTGGTCGTCGCGGACCACACCGGACGGCCGCTGCGCACGCTCGCGGCGGACCTGGTGTTCCAGACGCCGTTCGTCGGCGAGCTGTCCCGTAAGGGCGGCGCGACGCTGGCCAACAACGACGACGCCGAGCGGCTGCTCCGGCAGGGCAACCTGGTCGGGGTCTGGCCGGAGGGCTTCAAGGGACTCGGCAAGCCGTTCTCGGAGCGGTACAAGCTGCAGCGCTTCGGGCGCGGCGGCTTCGTCAGCGCCGCGATGCGGACCGGCGTACCGATCGTGCCGTGCTCGATCGTCGGCGCCGAGGAGATCTATCCACTGGTCGGGAACATCGCCTCGCTGGCCCGGCTGCTCGGCGTCCCGTACATCCCGGTCACGCCGTTCTTCCCGCTGCTCGGGCCGCTCGGCCTGATCCCGCTGCCGTCCAAGTGGCTGATCGAGTTCGGCGAGCCGATCCGCACCGACGAGTTCCCCGACGGGGCCGCCGACGACCCGATGCTGGTCTTCAACGTGACCGACCAGGTCCGCGAGACCATCCAGCAGACGCTCTACGCATTGCTCATGCAGCGCCGCAGCGTCTTCTTCTAGACAGAGGGTTATTCGGACGTCTCGCCGGACCGTACTCGCAGGCCCGTACGGCATCCCGGCAGCCCGCGCCGGCGGCTTGGATGTCGCCTTCAGCCCCGTCGAGCGCCTGGCGGACGCGCTCGTCTCCTGACCTCGACCGCCGTGCTGACCCCACCGTCGGCAGGCCGGCGGTTCCATCCTCGGACGTCCAGCACTCATCAACCTTCCCGCCCGGTGATGCGGCGCGCTCAGCAGGTAGTTGGCGAGGCCGGATTGACGCGTTTGGTGAGTGCTGGAGATTCGCCGGTGGCACGCCGCAGTCAACCGACGAAGTCGCGGATTCGAGAGCCTTTCTGAATAGCCCTCACCCAAGTTCCAGACACAAACGAAAGGCCCCGGCAACGGCGGGTTCACGCGGTCCGGGACTGTCCGCATAACGGTGTTTCCGGCCCGACGCGCCGACTGTGAGGGTTGGCGGGGAAGGTGCGGCGATGACCGCGACACTGCCGGATGTGGCAGGCAAGAAGAAGCAGATGAGGGAGTCGGCCGAGCAGCAGGCGGCGGCTCAGTTGGTGCGGTTGGCCAAGGAGCAGGGGCTGTCGCTGACCGGCCCGGACGGGCTGCTGAAGCAGTTGAACAAGATGGTGCTCGAGACCGCGTTGAACGAGGAGTTGACCGAGCACCTGGGCCACGAGAAGGGGGGCCGGGCCGACTCGGGCAACGTCCGCAATGGCACCCGGTCGAAGACCGTGTTGACCGAGAACTCCGGGTCGGTCGCGCTCGACGTGCCGCGGGACCGGGCCGGGACCTTCGAACCGCAGATCGTGAAGAAGCGGCAGCGCCGGTTGTCCGGTGTGGACGAGGTGGTGCTGTCGTTGTATGCCAAGGGCCTGACCACCGGTGAGATCTCGGCGCACTTCTCCGAGATCTATGGCGCCTCGGTCAGCAAGGAGACCATCAGCCGGATCACCGACAAGGTGATCGAGGAGATGACCAGCTGGGCGAGCCGGCCGCTGGACGAGGTGTATGCGGCGGTGTTCATCGACGCCATCGTGGTCAAGGTCCGCGACGGGCAGGTCGCCAACCGGCCGTTCTATGCCGCGATCGGTGTCACTTTGGCCGGCGAACGCGACGTGCTCGGGCTGTGGGCAGGCACCGCGGGCAGTGGCGAGGGCGCGAAGTTCTGGATGACCGTGCTGACCGACCTGCGCAACCGCGGCCTGCGGGACGTGTTCTTCGTCGTCTGCGACGGGTTGAAGGGCCTGCCCGAGGTGGTGGCCAACGTGTGGCCGCCGGCGATCGTGCAGACCTGCATCATCCACCTGATCCGCAACACGATCCGGCTCGTCTCCCGCAAGTACTGGCCGGAGATCTCCCGCGATCTCAAGCCGATCTACACCGCCGTCAACGCCACCGCCGCCCGGGCCGCGTTCGACGAGCTGGCCGGCAAGTGGGCACAGCGCTACCCGGCGGTGGTCCGGTTGTGGGACAACGCCTGGGAGGAGTTCATTCCGTTCCTGGACTACGACCTCGAGATCCGCCGGGTCCTGTGCTCCACGAACGCGATCGAGTCCCTGAACGCCCGCTACCGGCGCGCGATCAGGGCCCGCGGCCACTTCCCGACCGAACAAGCCGCGCTGAAGTGTCTCTACCTCGTGACCCGCTCGCTGGACCCCACCGGCACCGGCCGGGCACGATGGGCCATGCGGTGGAAACCAGCGCTCAACGCGTTCGCGATCACCTTCGGCGACCGATTCCCGGCAGCCGAAACCTACTGAAGAACACCGCCGGAAACACCGTTAGCGAGATAGTCCCCGCGGTCCTCGCAACACCTCGAGTTGAGGAGTTGCGGGGACCGTGTCGTTGTCGGAGGAGTTGGGGTGTCTGCTGAGGCTGGTTGATGGTGGTGT
>NZ_JBFAJQ010000006.1:0-404712 GCF_040655315.1 Kribbella sp. NPDC050459
TCCGGCCCTGGCCCGCGGGGGGTCGCCCCCCGTGCTCCGCCCCCCCCCAGCCCCCACCCCGACGCGTAGCAGGGGTCAGCTCTTGGCGGGACCTCTTAGTCCAGAGTCACGAAGTCGATGAGTTCCTCGACGCGGCCGAGCAGGGCCGGGTCGAGGTCGGCGAAGCTGTTCACCTTGGACAGGATGTGCTTCCAGGCCGCGGCGACGTCGGCCTGGTCGGTGGCCGGCCAGCCGAACGCCTGCAGCACGCCCTTCTTCCAGTCCTGGCCGTGCGGGATCCGCGGCCACGCCTTGATACCGACCGACGACGGCTTGACCGCTTCCCAGATGTCGATGAACGGGTGCCCGACGACGTGCACGTAGCGGTCCGTCACCTGGGCCGCGATCTTCGACTCCTTCGACCCTTCGACCAGGTGGTCGACGAGGACGCCGAGCCGCCGCCCGGGCCCGGGCTGGAACCGGTTGACGATCTGGACCAGGTCGTCGACGCCCTCGAGGTACTCGACCACGACGCCCTCGATCCGCAGGTCGTCGCCCCACACCTTCTCGACCAGCTCCGCGTCGTGCCGGCCCTCCACGTAGATCCGGCTGGCCCGTGCGACCTTGGCCCGGACGTTGTCGACGGCCACCGATCCGGACGCGGTCCGGGTCTTCTTCGCCGGGCCGGCCTTCTTCGGCGGCTTCAGGCTGACCGGTTTGCCGTCGAGCCAGAACCCCGGGCCCAGCGGGTAGGTGCGGATCTTGCCGTGCCGGTCCTCGAGGTCGACGACGCCGTGCTCCCAGCGCACGATCGCGCCGACGAAGCCCGAGCTCGGCTCCTCGACGACCATGCCCTTCTCGATCTCGACCTCGACGGTCCGCCCGTTCTTGGGCTTGCGCCAGTCACCCGCGAGTACGTCGTTCCCATACCTGTCAGCCACGCGCCAATGCTAATAACTGGGAGCGGTCGTGGTCGGTGTTGACGCCCGGCTCGGCGCGGTGAGCGTGAGCGCGTAGTAGGCCAGGAACCCGGCGACCAGCCCGACCGCCCACGAGTAGTCGTACAGCGGCTTGAGGAACGGGATCAGGCCGTCGGCCGGGAACGGGCCGGCGCCCGGGTTCGAGTACGCGCCGCCGACCGCGAGCAGCGATCCGAACAGTGTGGCGACGACGCCGCGCCAGTTCCAGCCGGCGCTGTACCAGTAGCGGCCGCCGGGCCGGTAGAGGTCGGCGAGCGCCAGGTTCGTCCGGTCGAGCACCCAGTAGCCCGCGATCAGGACGCCGGCCACCGAGGCGAGCAGCCCGCCGTAGAACGACAGCCAGACGAAGATGTAGATCGACGGGTCCGAGATCAGCCGCCACGGCTGGATCACGACGCCGATCACTCCGGTCAGCAGGCCCGCGGTCCGGAAGTTCAGCCAGCGTGGCAACGCGTTCGCGAAGTCGTAGGACGGACTCACGACGTTGGCCGCCACGTTGCAGGACATCGTCGCGAGGATCGCCATGATCAGCCCGATCGTCACGATCACCGGGTTCTCGAAGCGCCGGGTGAGCTCGACCGGGTCCCAGATCGCCGAGCCGTACAGCACGACGGTGCCGGACGTGGTGATGATCGAGACCAGCGCGATGAACGACATCGTGGTCGGCAGGCCGATGATCTGCCCCCAGATCTGTTGCCGCTGGCCCTTCCCGAACCGGGTGAAGTCCGGCATGTTCAGCGACAGCGTGGCCCAGAACGCGATCATGCCCATCAGCGACGGCGCGAAGATCTTCCAGAAGTCGGCGTCCCAGCCGAGTTTCGACGGCTGCGACAGGATCGGCCCGAGCCCGCCGGCCTTCACCAGGATCGCCACCATCAGCGCCACGAACGCGACCGTCACCAGCGGGGCCGCCCAGTTCTCGAAGCGGCGCAGGCCCTCGATACCGCGCAGGATCAGCACCATCTGCAGCACCCAGAAGAACGCGAAGCTCAGCCACATCGTCCACGGGTGCCCGCCGATCGCCGGCGCGTCGGTCCAGCCCTTGCCGAACAGCTCGCCGACGATCACGTAGATGGCCTGCCCGCCGATCCAGGTCTGGATCCCGAACCAGCCGCACGCGATGAAGGCCCGCAGCAGCGCCGGGAGGTTCGCGCCGCGGACGCCGTAGAACGCCCGCGCGAACACCGGGAACGGGATGCCGTACTTCGTCCCGGCATGGCTGTTCAGCAGCAGCGGGACGAGCACGATCAGGTTCCCGAGGGTGATCGTCAGGAACGCCTGCAGCCAGTTCATCCCGAGCGCGACCAGGCCGGACGCGAGCAGGTAGCTGGGGATGTTGTGCGCCATCCCCATCCACAGCGCGGCGTAGTTGTACGTCGTCCAGGTGCGCTCGGGCAGCCGGGTCGGGGCGAGCTCGGCGTTCGCGTACGGGCTGTCCGCGAGCACGTCGGGATCAGCCAGTTCGACTCGTCCGTCCGGGTGAACAGTTTGCTGGGCCATCTGATCCCACCTCATCCGGTCGGGCGTTGTCCGTTCCGAACAAGTTGCGCGACCGGATGACGTCGTGTCAACGGACAACTACCCGAATGGTCTAACCAGGGCCGACCAGGGGCAGGGTAGGGCGTTGCGGCGTGCCGAGAGCGTGGTAGCCGCGGCGGATCGCTTCCTGGAGCTTGTCGACCGGCCAGGGCCAGTCCTCGGTGTGCTTCAGCGCGTCCTCGAGCGGGGTGCCGGCGTGGTGCAGGGTGGAGATCGTGTTGGCGACCTTGCCCAGCTCGATCGCCTGGTCATGGGCGAACTCGAGGTCCACGACCGCGCCGTGGCCCGGGACGATCTTCACGTCCTGCGGCATCATGCCGACCACGGCCTGGATCGTGTCCGGCCACTCCAGCGGGAACGAGTCCTCGCCGTACGACGGCGGCGCCGACTCCTCGAGCAGGTCGCCGACGAAGAACACGTCCACGTCGGGTACGGCGACCACGGTGTCGCCGGAGGTGTGCCCGTTGCCGACGTACAGCAGCTCGACGCGGCGGTCGCCGAGGTCGATCACCTTGGCGGCCGCGAACGTCGTACCGGCCAGGTCCTCCTCGGCGGCGGCGTTCTCGTGCAGGTAGACGGTGGCGTCGGTGAAGACGCTGTTGCCGGCCACGTGGTCGAAGTGGGCGTGGGTGTTGACGACCCAGGTGACCGGCGCATCGGTCAGCTCGCGGATGTGCTCGCGGAGCTGCTCGGCCTCCTCGGTGGTGGCCCGGGTGTCGATCACCAGCGCGCCGTCGGCGCCGACGACCAGGCCGACGTTCAGGTCCCATTCGTCGTACCGGCGGACCCAGGTGCGATCGCCGATCTCGGCCCAAGCGCTCATGCCGTCGAGATTACTTGCTCAGCACATCGCCCTTGAGCACCTGGTCCCGGCTGACACCGCGCAGCAGCAGGCCGACGTTGTCGCCGGCCTTCGCGGTCTGCACCGTCTTACGGAACATCTCGACGCCGGTCACCTCGACCTGCAGCATCGGCTGCCCGGCGCGGGTGAGCAGCACCTGCTCGCCGACCGAGACAGTCCCGGCCTGCACCCGGCCGGTCACCACGGTGCCGCGGCCGGTGATCGAGAAGACGTCCTCGACGGTCATCCCGAACGAGCCCACCGGCAACGTGTCCTGCGGCCGCGGCGGCGCCGGAAAGCTGTTGGCCTCCGCATGCCCGCGCGCGAGCATCTCCTGCGGATCCATCGGATTCTCCCGCTTCCAGAACTTCCAGCCCATCCCTTGAGCCTAATGGTTGGCAACCCTTCTCATCGGGACCTAGAGTCGCAACTGTTCCGAACGGAATCTCGAAACTTTCGAAGGGTGGCCGGTGTGACGACACGACGTGCTGTGGTGGTCCGGGGCGGCTGGGAAGGGCACTCGCCGGTCGAGGCGACCGACCTGTTCATCCCGTTCCTCAAGGAGAACGGGTTCGACGTCACGGTCTCCGACACGACCGCCGCGTATCTCGACCTGGACGGCGTCGACCTCGTCCTGCAGTGCGTGACGATGAGCGACATCGAGCAGGACCACTTCAAGGGCCTGGAGGCGGCGATCCGCCGCGGCACCGGGTTCGCCGGCTGGCACGGCGGCATCGCCGACTCGTTCCGGAAGAACGTGGACTACAGCTTCATCACCGGCGGGCAGTTCATCTCGCACCCGCACGGCTTCACCGACTACCGCGTCGACGTGGTCGCCGACCACCCGATCGTCGAGGGCATCACGCACTTCGACGTGCACACCGAGCAGTACTACATCCACTACGACCCGACCAACAACGTCCTGGCCACGACGACGTTCGAGGCGCACCCGGACTACCCGTGGATCGAGGGCGCCGTGATGCCGGCGGTCTGGACCCGCACCTGGGGTGCGGGCAAGGTCTTCGTCTGCACGGTCGGTCACAAGCTCGACGACCTGGAGACGCCCGAGGTCCGCACGATCATCGAGCGGGGGCTGCTGTGGGCGAGCAAGTGACAGGGCAGACCACCAACGTCGGCATCGTCGGGACCGGCGTCATCTCCGGCACGTACCTCGACCACCTGGGCAAGCTCCCCGGTGTCGACGTGGTCGCGGTCGCCGACCTGGACCGCAGCCGCGCCGAGGCGATCGCCGGCACGAACGAGGGCATCCGCGCGCTGACGCCGGACGAGCTGTACGCCGCCGACGACGTCGACATCGTCCTCAACCTGACCATCCCGGCAGCCCACGCCGCTGTGCACCAGGCCGCGCTGGCCGCCGGCAAGCACGTGTACGGCGAGAAGCCGCTGGCCATGGACCGCGCCGAGGCGGAGCCGCTGCTCAAGTACGCCGCCGCCAACGACCTGCGGATCGGCTGCGCACCGGACACGGTCCTCGGCACCGGCACCCAGACTGCCCGGGCCGTGATCGACCGCGGTGACATCGGCGCCCCGCATGCGGCGACCGCGTTCATGGTGACGCCAGGCCACGAGCTGTGGCACCCGGCGCCCGAGTTCTACTACCAGCCGGGCGGCGGCCCGGTCCTCGACATGGGTCCGTACTACGTGACCAGCCTGGTGACGCTGCTCGGGCCGGTCGTGCGGGTGACCGCCCGCGCCGGCCGGGCGAAGCAGCAGCGGAAGATTCACACCGGGCCGCGGGCCGGGACCGTGTTCGACGTCGAGGTGCCGACCCACGTGACCGGCGTGCTGGAGCACGAGTCGGGCGCGCTGACCACGGTGCTGATGTCGTTCGACGTGTGGGCCGGGCGGCTGCCGCGGATCGAGGTCCACGGCACGGACGGCAGCCTGTCCGTACCGGACCCGAACGGCTTCGACGGAACCGTCGAGATCGTGACCCCGGAGCAGCGCGAGTGGACCGAGGTACCGGTCTCGGGCGGGTACGCCGGGGCCGGGCGCGGGGTCGGCGTCGCGGACATGGCCCGGGCGGTGCGCACCGGCGAGCCGCACCGGGCCAGCGGCGAGCTGGCCTACCACGTGCTCGACGTCCTCGAGTCGTTCGTCGACTCCGCAGTGCAGGATCAGCCGCTTGATGTGGCCAGTACAGTGACGCGCCCCGAGGCCGTTCCGTTGGGAGCGTCGCCCGAGACCGCCTAGACTGGCACTCTGAAGGATTGAGTGCCAAGAGGCCGAGAGGGTGGTGCGCGTGCTCGACGACCGCAAGCTGGACGTTCTCCGCGCCATCGTCGAGGACTACGTGGCCACCCATGAGCCGGTCGGCTCGAAGACTCTGGTCGATCGGCACAACCTCGGCGTCTCCCCGGCCACCGTGCGCAACGACATGGCCGCGCTGGAGGAAGAGGGGTACATCACCCAGCCGCACACCAGCGCCGGCCGGATCCCGACCGACGCGGGCTACCGGCTGTTCGTCGACAAGCTGAGCACGGTCAAGACCCTCTCGATCGCCGAGAAGAAGGCGATCACGTCGTTCCTGGCCGGAGCGGTCGACCTGGACGACGTGGTCCGCCGGACCGTCCGGCTGCTGGCGCAGATCACCCGCCAGGTCGCCATCGTGCAGTACCCGTCGCTGAACCGGTCGAGCGTGCGGCACATCGAGGTCGTCACGATGAGCCCGCGGCGGCTGCTGCTCGTGCTGATCACGAGCAACGGCCGGGTCGAGCAGCGGCACGTCGAGCACCCGCACGACGTCGACGAGCAGCTGATCGCGGACCTGCGGTCCCGGCTGAACACGGCGCTGGCCGGTCAGCGCCTGACCGACGCGACGGCCTCGCTGGCCGGTGTGCCGGAGCTGTTCGCGCCGGCCGACCGGCCACTGGTCGCGGCGATCGTCACCACGCTGCTGGAGGCGTTCACCGACGAGGTCGGCGAGCAGCGGATCGCGGTCGGCGGCGCCGCCAACCTGACCCGGTACGGCGACGACTTCGAGCGGAACGTGAAGCCGGTGCTGGAGGCGCTGGAGGAGCACGTCATCCTGCTCAAGCTGCTCGGCGAGGCGACCAACCCGCAGACGCTGACCGTCCGGATCGGCCACGAGAACCCCTTCGAGGAACTCGCGACGACCTCGGTGGTCGCGACCGGCTACGGCTCGAAGTCCGAGGTGCTGGCCACGCTGGGCATCGTCGGACCGACGCACATGGACTATCCGAGCACGATGGGCGCCGTACGGGCCGTCGCGCGCTACGTCAGCCAGATCCTGGCTGAGTCATGACGATTTTGCTATCAACCCCCTGGTCTGGAGTATGAGCACCGATTACTACGCCGTCCTAGGTGTCAGCCGTGACGCGTCACCGGACGAGATCAAGAAGGCGTACCGCAAGCTGGCACGCCAGTACCACCCGGACGTGAACGACTCCGAGGACGCGCACCAGAAGTTCCAGGAGATCGGGCGCGCGTTCCAGGTGCTCAGTGACCCGCAGAAGCGGCAGATGCACGACCTCGGCGGCGACCCGTTCGCGGCCGCGGGCGGCGGGCCGGGCGGCGCCGGCTTCGGCCAGGCGTTCACGTTCACCGACATCATGGACGCGTTCTTCGGCCAGACCGGCGGGGCGACCCGCGGGCCGCGGCCGCGGACCCGGCGCGGTCAGGACGCGCTGATCCCGCTGCGGATCGACCTGGCCGAGGCCGCGTTCGGGACGACCCGGGAGCTCAAGGTCGACACCGCCGTGCTGTGCCCGACCTGTAGCGGGTCCGGCGCGGCGGCCGGGTCCGAGCCGGTCACCTGCGAGATCTGCCACGGTCGCGGCGAGGTGACGCACACGCAGCGGTCGTTCCTCGGCGAGGTGCGCACCATGCGCCCGTGCCCGAACTGCCGCGGCTACGGCACCACGATCCCGAACCCGTGCGTCGAGTGCTCCGGCGACGGCCGCGTGCGGTCCCGGCGGACCGTCACGGTGAAGATCCCGGGCGGCGTCGACACCGGGACGCGCGTGCAGCTGTCCGGTCAGGGCGAGGTCGGCCCGGGCGGCGGCCCGGCCGGTGACCTGTACGTCGAGATCGAGGTCGAGCCGCACGACATCTTCACCCGCAACGGCGACGACCTGCACTGCACCGTGACGCTGCCGATGACCGCGGCGGCGCTCGGTACGACGATCGACCTGCCGACGCTCGAGGGTGAGACGACCCCGCTGGAGATCCGACCCGGCACGCAGTCCGGCACGGCGATGACGCTGTCCGCCCGCGGCGTACCGCGGCTGCGGCACGCCGGTCGCGGCGACCTGATCGTCCAGGTGATCGTCGAGACGCCGACCAAGCTCGACGACGCCCAGGCCGACCTGCTGAAGCAGTTGGCCGGGATCCGCGACGAGGAGCGCCCGCAAGGCCATGTCCAGGCCACCCACAAGGGCGTCTTCGGCCGCCTCCGCGACGCCTTCGGCGCCCACTAGATGGGAGTCGCGGTCTTCCACCTGGAAGACCTGTCCGGTGCCGAGCTGACCCTCGACGGGGCCGAGGGTCGGCACGCGGCCGTCGTACGGCGGATCGGGCCGGGGGAGCGTGTTCGCCTGACGGACGGGCGCGGCGCCTGGGCCGAGGGGCCTGTCGTCACGGCGAGCAAGACCGGTGTGACGGTGGCCGTCGACGAGCGCGGGAGTCTGCCCGCCGCGGCGCCGCGGGTGGTCGTGGTGCAGGCGGTGCCCAAGGGCGAGCGGGCCGAGTTGGCCGTGGAGATGCTGACCGAGGTCGGCGTCGACGTGATCGTGCCGTGGAACGCGGAGCGCAGTCAGTTCCGGGCCAACCCCGAGCGGGTCGAGAAGATGCTCGTGAAGTGGCGCGCCTGGGCGTTCGAGGCGAGCAAGCAGTCGCGGCGGGCCTGGTTCGCCGAGGTCGCTCCGCTCGCCACCACGGCCGAGGTCGCGGCGTTGCTGGCCGGCGCCGCGCTTCCCGTCGTACTGCACGAAGAAGCCACCGTCCCGCTGGCGTCGCTCGAGCCGGCCGCGACCGGTGACGTCGTCATGGTGATCGGCCCCGAGGGCGGCATCGCCCCGGCGGAGCTGAAGGCCTTCGACGTGGAGCCGGTCCGCCTCGGCGACACCGTCCTGCGGACTTCGACGGCCGGCGTCGCGGCCGCCGCCGCGCTGCTGGCGCGCTCACGTTGGCTGTGACGATCCGCGGCGTACGCTGTTAGACAGCAACCGAACACAAGGATCGGACCATGCCCGTCGAGTCAGCCCGCGCCCGCACACTCACCCATGCCGACCCGGACGAGGTGCCGCTGCAGGTCGCACTCGCCGCGCTCGCGGATCCGGTGCGGCGGTCGATCCTGCGGGACCTGGCCGTGCACGACGAGTGGACGCGCGCGTGCGGCACGTTCGACCTGCCGGTGAAGAAGGCGACCGCCAGCCACCACTTCGCCGTCCTGCGGTCCGCCGGGCTGATCGAGCAGCGGGACGAAGGCGCCCGCCGCCTCAACCGCCTGCGCCGGCCCGAGTTCGACTCCGCCTTCCCCGGCCTGCTCGCCGCCACCATCGACCGCGCCGACTGAGCAACTCTTACAAACCCCGAACACAGCGCCGATCGTCCTCGAATTCCCGTCGGGGAGTCTCGTTCCATCACAACGAACGAGCACGAGGAGCACACACCATGCACAGGTCTGTACGCGGCGCACTCGCAGCCGGTACGTCGGCTGCCGTCCTGGTCGGTGGTCTCGTGGGAGGTACGACGGTCGCGTCCGCCGACCCGACTCCCACGCCGACCCCCGCCCCGTCGTACAAGCCGGTGACGCTGAGCCCGGAGGAGTCGCAGAAGTTGTGCGCCGAACTCCTGCCCAAGCTGATCGCCCGCCGGGACAAGCTGACGGCCCGGATCAACGGCGGCGCCGACGTGAAGGGCTCGGTGGCCTGGCTCAAGGCGCGGGCCGCCGCGCAGAAGGCGAAGGGACACGACAAGGCCGCCGCCCGGCTGGAGCAGCGGGCGCAACGCCGGACCGAGCGGCTGACGCAGCTCGGCACCGTCAAGACGAAGCTGGAGACCTTCAAGACCGAGCACTGCCAGGTGGCCAAGTGACACGCAAGGCGCTGGTCGTGCTCATCGGTACGGCGGGCATCGTCCTCGGGCTGTCCGCGTGCGGCTCCGCCGACCGGCCGGGAGAGCAGGGGTCCGGCCAGGCTCCGGCGACCCAACAGGTGGGGTCGCCGGAGCAGGAGCTGGATGGGATCGGGTCTACCCTTGACGCGATCGATCGCGAGCTGGCCGGGGACGACGCACCCTGACCGCGAATCCCCAGGAGCAGAAGATGACCGCTGCCGGTCGCGGGCTGGTCCTGGTGGTCGAGGACGAGGCGGCGATCGCCGAGGTGATCGCGCTGTACCTGCGCCGCGACGGCTTCGGCGTCCGGATCGAGTCGGACGGCGAAGCCGCGCTCGCCGCGTGGCGGCGGATGCGTCCGGTCGCGGTGATCCTCGACATCGGACTGCCCGGGAAGGACGGCGCGGAGATCTGCCGGACGATGCGGGCGGCGGGGGACTGGACGCCGGTGCTGTTCGTCACGGCGCGGGACGACGAGGTGGACCGGCTGCTCGGGCTGGAGCTCGGGGCGGACGACTACATCACCAAGCCGTTCAGCCCACGGGAGCTGGCCGCGCGGGTCCGGACCGTTCTGCGGCGTGCATCCGGTACGGTGACCGCCGCCGAGGTGCTGGCTGTGGGCGCGGTACGCGTGGACGTGACCAGGCGACGGGCCTGGGCCGGGGACGCCGAGGTGAGTCTGACGTCCACCGAGTTCGACCTGCTCGCGCAGTTGTTCCGGCGACCGGGCAGGGTGTTCGAGCGGGACGAGCTCTTGAGCTCGGTGTGGGGATACCAGTCCGCCGCCGGCACGCGGACCGTCGACGTCCACATCGCCCAGCTCCGCGCCAAGCTCGGTCCCGCCAGCCCGATCCGCACCGTCCGGGGCGTCGGCTACGCTGCCGACCTCGACTGATGGCGCAGGTGCTCGCCGCCGACGAGCGGGCGGCGGTCCCGGTCGGCCGCGGCTCGTTGACCAACCGGATCCTGCTGACCTGCGTAGCGGTAGCGGGGGTCGCAGTCCTGGTCGCCGGCCTGGTGATGGCCGGGCTGGCGCGGCGGTCGGCGCAGAACGTCCTGCAGCAGTCGCTGGCAGCCCAGGCCGACGTGATCGCCGGCCAGGTGGACCAGCGCGGCCTCGGTCCGCGCGCGGCCGGGCTCGGACGGGTAGCTCAGGTCGTCCGCGGGCAGGGCATCGTCGTCGTGCTGCAGTTGCCTCGGCGCGGGCTGCAGTCCACCGATCCACAGTCCACGCAAGCAGCGAGTGCCGCCGGGCTCGATGCGATCGGCGAAGCGCAGCAGATCTCCACCGAGGTCCGTGTCGGTCGCACGGACTACCTGGTGGAGGCCCGTGGTCTGGGTGACAACTCCGGCTTTGCTCTGGTCGAGCCGGTCCGGCTCTCGGGCGACACGCGGCGCATCCTGTTGCGCAACATCCTCGTCGCGCTCGGCGCCGGTCTGTTGGTCGCCGCGGTGGCGGGCGCCGTCCTCGGGCGGCTGCTGGGGCGCCCATTACGCCGTACGGCGAACGTCGCGGCCGCGATGCGCCAGGGGCGACGCGACCTGCACGCACCGGTGGAGGGACCGACCGAGGTGGCCGAGGTCGCGCACGCGGTCAACGAGTTGTCGGTGGCGCTGCGGCACAGCGAGGCCCGGCAGCGTGAGTTCCTGCTGTCGGTCTCCCATGAGCTCCGGACGCCGCTCACCGCCGTCCACGGATTCGCGGAGTCGCTCGCGGACGGCGTCGCACCTGACCCGCGGCATGCCGGCCAAGTGATCCAGCGCGAGTCGCTGCGACTCGAACGGCTGGTCAGCGATCTGCTCGATCTCGCGCGGATCGGGGCCGACCAGTTCCAGCTGGATCTCGCCCGGGTCGATCTGCGGGAGACGCTCATCGCCTGCGCCGAGGTGTGGCGTGTCCGCTGCGCCGGCCAGGGCGTGCAGTTCCGCCTGGAACTTCCGCCGGAGCCCGCGGTCGCGACCACCGATCCACGGCGCATCCGCCAGGTGCTCGACGGTCTCGCGGAGAACGCCCTCCGCGTCACGCCGGCCGGTGCGCAGCTGACGATGTCGTTGAGCCGGCAGCCGGGCGGCGCCGTCGCGATCCAGGTTCGCGACGGCGGTCCGGGGCTGGCATCGGAGGACTACGCGGTCGCGTTCCGGCCCGGCGTACTCAACCGGAAGTACCGCGGCAGTCGCCCGGTCGGGTCCGGGATCGGTCTCGCGCTCGCGCACGGCCTCGTCACCCGCCTCGGCGGCACGCTGACCGCCGGACCGGCACCGGAAGGCGGCGCCGCCTTCACGATCGTTCTGCCGGCTACTTGACCAGGATCGACTTGGTGTCGGTGTCGGTGACGCGGCCGTCCTCCGGCGACACGAGGTACACGCTGAGCTGCCACGGGCCAGGGCTGAGTGTGAGCTGGAAGGAGTACGACGAGAACTTCTGGCCTTCCTTGGTGTTGGCGAAGCTCTTCTTCGTCTCCCGGGTCTTCAGGTTCGTCACCTGATAGTTGACCGTCGCCTCGTAGGCAGAGGCCACGCCCTGGACCGTCAGCTTGGGCTCCACGGCCTGGTCCTCGATCGGTGAGTCGATCCAGACCAGCGCCTGGACCTCCGCGGCCTGGGCGCGTCCCAGCGGTGTACTGGCGTCGACCTGGCCGAACAGCTTCTGCACCGAGCGGCCGGCCTGGGTGACCTGGACCGGCGTCTGGTTGTCCCCCAGCGCGCCTTGGACCGTGTAGACGAGCTGCTGAGCGGCAAGCCTCGCGAGCTTGCTGTCCAGCGTCGCCTTCGGGAGCTCCTTGAAGTCGACCGTGACGACGCCGTCCGAGCGGGTCACGGTGTTCAGCGCCGCGCCGCGCCAGACCGAGTAGTAGTCCGGGTCGCTCGGCTGCTTGGAGGTCATGATCCGGACCGCCTGCTCGGCCGGGCGGCCGCTGACCTTGGCCCAGGTGCGGTACAGCCGGACGGCGGACTTCTCCCGCGCGCCGACCTGCTGACCGAGCCAGTAGACCGGTACGACGGCGCTCCTGACGGACGGTTCCGTGACGCCGCTGTCGGTCGGTCCCGCGGTCTTCGCGGAGGGGGATGCGCTCGGTGGCTGGGTGGGCGCCGCGGACGGTTCGGGGGAGGCGGGTAAGACCGACGGCGCTTGGCTCTGCGGTGCGCCGGTTGCCGTAACCGTCGTACCGGGGCCTGCGACCTCGTCGCCGTCGTTGGCGGTGTCGTCGGCGCCGTTCAGCACGGTGAAGGCGCCGATCGCGGCCGCGGTGCCGACCGCGGCCAGGCCGGCGGTCATCAGCCAGGGGCGCCGCGCGGCCGGGCGCTGGGCGTGCGCGCGGGCGCGGATCTCCGGCAGCGCGTCGGACGGCTCGATCCGGTCCGCCTCCTCGTGGAGAGCGCGCCGCATCAGCTCGTCGAACGGGTCGTTGTGATTGTCGTTCATACGGTCTGCTCCAGGAGCTGGCGCAGCGACTTGCTCGCGCGCGCGGCGTGGCTCTTCACGGATCCCCGGCTGATGCCCATCGTGTCCGCGATCTCGGCCTCCGACAGGTCACCGTAGTACCGCAGGACCATCACGGTGCGCTGCTTCTCCGGGAGGGTCCGCATCGCCTCGATCACCCGGTCCGTCTCCGCGGTCCGCAGGACGGCCTGTTCGGCGCTGGGCTCGTCGGGCAGTGACTTCGGGGTGTGTTTGTCCACCACCACCAGGTGGCGCTGGCGGGAGCGGCAGCGGTTCACCACCGCGGTCCGCAGGTACGCGAGCGCCTTGTGCGGGTCGCGCAGCCGGTTCCAGCGGCCGTGCATCGCGACGAACGCGTCCTGCACGATCTCCTCCGCCGCCCCGGTGTCGCGCAGCAGGAGGGCCCCGAGGCGGACCAGCGAGGTGTAGTGCGCGGTGTAGACAGCCGTCAGCGCCTCGTCGGCATCCCACGAGGACTCATGTGTCACGCACTCTTCGTACACCACGGCCGGTTGTGCCACGAAAAGACGACGCAAAGACCCTGTCCCAGGTTGACAACAGCCGTGGCCCGAAACATGGAATTCTGAGGGGATGAAGCAGCGCGGCGACGGTTCGTGGTCGGGTCATCACGACATCACGTACGCCGCGGTGGCCCGGCTGTACCAGCACCTGTCCGCCCCGGACGGGACCCTCCACGGGCTCCGGCGGGACGAGTACGCCGCCGCGCTCGACAGGGCCCAGGCACACCAGGACCGCCCGGTCGGTGCGGGCCTGATCGAGAACTTCAAGGGGATGGGACTGTCCTATCCGTACGCGGGACCCGGGCCGACCACGCACTCGGCGTACGCGAACCCGAACGCGCAACGCGAACACTTCATGGCGGACCCGTACCGCAAGGGCTGGGACAACCTCGCCACGAACGTCGAGTACGTCCACGAGCAACTCGCCGTCGCGCACGGTGCGTCGGACGCCGAGTTCACGCATCTCGGCGCGGCCGCGCACGCCCTGCAGGACAGCTACTCCGGCGCGCACGCGTGGCGAGAGGACTCGGTGTACGACGGTGATCCGGCCGCGCCGGTGCAGTCGCTGCACGTGTTCACGCCGATGCATGCGGTAGGAATCGCGGACGGGAAGAACACGCACGCCGACGAGTTCGACAAGCCGCCGGCCGCGTCCGGCGTGACCGTCAACCTGCACCCGACCCGCGAATGGGCGACCGAGCGCGACCGCCGGATCGGGCTCGAGCGCGCCTCCGCCGAGCCGGGCTCCGCGCCGGGGCGCAGCTAGCTGGACCGGCTGAGCGCGGTCCTCGCAGCCAACGCCGACGCGGCCCGGATCACGCCCACGACCGGGGCGCCGGCGGCGAGGCCAGGCGTGTCCGGAGGAATTTCGAGTGAGGGTGTCGGACGGGGCGGCTAGCATGGACAGGGTCAACACCACTGATCTCAGGAGGAAGAGCCTGTCCAGGCCACGCAGTATCGAACCGGAGGCGCGCGCGAACGGCCCGGTGGCCGGCGCCGCCGCCAGCACGCAGGCGTCGCACAAGATCGTCGTGCCGAACAGCATCGACATGGTGGCCCTGCTCGGAGCCCGGGACGAGTTCCTCCGCATCGTCGAGAAGGAGTTCGCCGCCGACATCATGGTCCGCGGCAACGAGATCACGCTCGTCGGTGAGCCGGCCGAGCTCGCCCTCACCGAGCGCCTCCTCGACGAGCTGGTCGCGGTGGTCCGCACCGGCCACGGGCTGACCGCGGACTCGGTCGAGCGCAGCATCGCGATGATCAAGCAGGCCACCGCGGAGTCCCCGCGCGAGGTCCTGACCCAGAACATCCTGTCCAGCCGCGGCCGCACCATCCGGCCGAAGACGCTGAACCAGAAGCGCTATGTCGACGCCATCGACAAGAACACGATCGTCTTCGGCATCGGCCCGGCCGGCACCGGCAAGACCTACCTGGCGGTCGCCAAGGCGGTCCAGGCGCTGCAGGCCAAGGAGGTCAACCGGATCATCCTGACCCGGCCGGCCGTCGAGGCCGGTGAGCGGCTCGGGTTCCTGCCCGGCACCCTGTCGGAGAAGATCGACCCGTACCTGCGGCCGCTGTACGACGCGCTGCACGACATGCTCGACCCGGAGTCCATCCCGCGGCTGATGACCGCCGGCACGATCGAGATCGCGCCGCTGGCCTACATGCGCGGCCGGACGCTGAACGACGCCTACATCATCCTGGACGAGGCGCAGAACACCTCGCCGGAGCAGATGAAGATGTTCCTCACCCGGCTCGGGTTCGGCTCGAAGATGGTCGTCACCGGCGACGTCACCCAGGTCGACCTGCCGAACGGCACCAATTCCGGCCTCAAGGTGGTGCAGGAAATTCTCGACGGCGTGCAGGATCTGGCATTCTGCCGGTTGACATCGCATGACGTGGTCCGGCACAAGCTGGTCGGCCGGATCGTGTCGGCGTACGAAAACTACGAAGGCAGTGCTGATTCCCACCGATGAACGTCGAGGTCAACAACGAGTCCGGCGTGGAGATCGACGCGCACGGACTGATGCGGCTCAGCCGGTTCGTGATGTCGTCGCTGCGGCTGCACCCGGAGTGTGAGCTGTCGATCAAGCTGGTCGACGAGGACACCATGGCGCGGTATCACGTCGAGTTCCTGGACCTGCCGGGGCCGACCGACGTGATGTCGTGGCCGATGGACGAGCTGCGGCCGGGGTCCGACGGCGAGTCGGACGACGACCTGCCGCTCGGCCACCTCGGCGACATCGCGCTCTGCCCGACGGTCGCCGCCGCGCAGGGCGCGAAGGCCGGCCACGGCACCTGGGCCGAGCTCGAGCTGCTGACGGTGCACGGCATCCTGCACCTGCTCGGCTACGACCACGCCGAACCCGCCGAGAAGGCGGAGATGTGGGACGTCCAGGGCCGCCTGCTGGAAGCATGGCGCGCACCTGGCAACCGGCTAGAGGCGTGATACCGCGATGACTTCCCACGACCTGGTCCTGCTGGTTGTGGCTGCGGTGCTGGTGCTGCTCGCCGGGCTGTTCGCCGGCGCGGAGGCGGCACTGTCGTCGTACTCGAAGGTGCGGGCGAACGAGCAGGTCGAGCAGGGCAACCTGCGCGCGGTCAAGCTGCGCGACCTGCTGTCCGACGCGCCGCGGTACCTGAACTCGCTGCTGCTGCTCCGGCTGAGCTGCGAGATCACCGCGATCGTGCTCGTCACCCAGGCGCTGTCCGGGGTCCTCGAGGTGACCTGGGAACACATCCTGATCACCGCCGTGGTGATGGTGCTGGTCTCCTACGTGATCATCGGGGTCGCCCCGCGGACGCTCGGCCGGCAGCACTCGGACCGCTTCGCGATCCTGTCGGCCGGCCCGGTGATGGCGGTGACCCGGATCCTCGGTCCGCTGCCCAAGGTGCTGATCATGCTCGGCAACGCGCTGACCCCGGGCAAGGGGTTCGCCGAGGGCCCGTTCGCGACCGAGGCCGAGCTGCGGGCGCTGGTCGACTACGCGGAGAAGTCCGCGGTGATCGAGTCCGGCGAGCGGCAGATGATCCACTCGGTGTTCGAGCTCGGCGACACCATCGTCCGCGAGGTGATGGTGCCGCGGACCGACATGGTCTACATCGAGCGGCACAAGAAGCTCCGCCAGCTCACCTCGCTGGCGCTGCGCTCGGGGTTCTCGCGGATCCCGGTGATCGGCGAGTCGCTCGACGACATCGTCGGCGTCGTCTACCTCAAGGACGTGATGCGCCGGGTGTACGACAACGCCCAGGCCGAGTCGACCGAGCGGGTCGAGTCGGTGATGCGGCCGTGCATGTACGTCCCGGACTCCAAGCCCGTCGACGAGCTGCTCCGCGAGATGCAGGCGGCCCGGATGCACCTGGCGATCGTCGTCGACGAGTACGGCGGGACGGCGGGGCTGGTCGCGATCGAGGACATCCTGGAGGAGATCGTCGGCGAGATCACCGACGAGTACGACGAGGACCCGGACTCGGTGCAGCACCTGTCCGACGGCGCCTACCGGGTGTCGAGCCGGCTGCCGATCGACGAGCTGGGCGAGCTGTTCGGCGTCCCGCTGGACGACGACGACGTCGACACCGTGGGCGGCCTGATGGCCAAGCTGCTCGGCAAGGTGCCGATCCCGGGCGCCGAGGTGACGATCGAGGGCCTGTCGCTGACCGCGGAGCGGCCGTCGGGCCGCCGCAACCAGGTAGGTACCGTTCTGGTACGGCGCGAGGAACCCGCGCCGGAGTCCCAGGACCAGAACCACCAGCACGCCTGATCGCCTAGGAGCAATCACCTTGTCGGACCTCTCGGCGGAAGACGCCAAACTCGTCACGCTCGCCCGCGCCGCGCGCGCCCGGACCCGGGCCGCGGAAGGAGCCGCTGTCCGGGACTCCGACGGGCGGACGTACGCCGCCTGCACGGTCGCCCTCGACACCGTCGAGCTGACCGCGCTGCAGCTGGCGGTGGCGATGGCGCTCGCGTCCGGGGTGAAGGGTCTGGAGGCGGCCGCGGTGGTCACCGACCAGGCTGCTGCCGAAACCGCCGACGTCAACGTGGTCAGGCACTTCGCCGGCGCGAACATCCCTGTAGTCCTTGCCCTCGGCACTGGAGAGGTCCGCGATGTCGTCCACACCTGAGAACTTCAAGGCGGGCTTCGCCTGTTTCGTCGGCCGGCCGAACGCGGGCAAGTCCACCCTCACCAACGCGCTGGTGGGGAAGAAGATCGTGATCACCTCGTCGAAGCCGCAGACCACGCGGCACGCCGTCCGCGGGATCGTGCACCGCCCGGACGCGCAGCTGATCCTGGTCGACACGCCCGGGCTGCACAAACCCCGCACCCTGCTCGGGGAGCGGCTGAACGACCTGGTCAAGACCACCTGGGCCGAGGTCGACGTGATCGCGGTCTGCCTGCCGGCCAGCGACAAGATCGGACCCGGCGACCGCTTCCTGGTCGGCGAGGCGGCGAAGGTCGCGAAGACGCCGAAGGTCGCGCTCGCCACCAAGGCCGACCTGGTCGAGCCCGACCGGATGGTCGCGCATCTGGCCGACATCCAGGCGCTCGGCGAGTCGGTCGGCATCGAGTGGGCGTCGATCGTCCCGGTGTCCGCGACCTCGGGGTACCAGGTCGACCTGGTCGCCGACGAGCTCGTGAAGCTGCTGCCGGACGGCTTCGCGCTGTACCCGGACGGCGACATCACCGACGAGCCCCAGGAGACGCTGGTCGCGGAGCTGATCCGCGAGGCGGCGCTGGAAGGCGTCCGGGACGAGCTGCCGCACTCGATCGCGGTGACGATCGACGAGATGAACCTGCGCGAGGACCGCCCCGAGGACAAGCCGCTGCTGGACGTGTACGCGAACATCTTCCTCGAGCGGGAGAGCCAGAAGGGCATCGTGATCGGCCACAAGGGCGCCCGGCTGCGCGAGGTCGGTGCGGCGGCCCGGCGGCAGATCGAGGCCCTGCTCGGGACGCCTGTGTACCTCGACCTGCACGTCAAGATCGCGAAGAACTGGCAGACAGACGCGAAGCACCTGCGCAAACTGGGCTTCTGATGAACCTGCGCAATCCCGTGCACGCCGCGCTGAGCGGCCCGCACGCTTCCTTCGCGGAAATCCGCGGCGACGCCCGGCGCTACCCGACGGCCGTGGCGCCGTTCCTCGCCCTGCCCGACGAACCGACCGAGCAGGACTGGGCCGACGCGGCAGTCCTCGTCGGCTCCGGCAAGAGCGCGGCGCTGATGCGTTCGGCGCTGCCGGTGCCGGACAGCTTCAAGATCGAGGCCGAGATCGACCTGGTCCAGTTCGTCGCGCCGGAGTCGCTGCCGGCCGCGGACCCGGAGGCGGTCGTCCTCGGGCCGGACGACGTCCCCGAGATGCTCGCCCTGGTGGCGCTCACCGACCCGGGTCCGTTCCGCAGCCGGACCATCGAGCTCGGCACGTACCTCGGCGTCCGCCGTGACGGCGAGCTGATTGCGATGGCCGGCACCCGGTTCGCGCTGCCTGGCCACACCGAGATCAGCGCGGTCTGCACGCACCCGTCGTACCAGGGGCAGGGTCTGGCCAGCCGCCTGATCCGCACGGTCGCCGCACACATCACCGCAACCGGCCGAACCCCGTTCCTGCACACCGGCGGCGCCAACACCATCGCCATCCGCCTCTACAACGCGCTGGGCTTCACGCTCTCGAACCGGATGAAGGTCACGGTCGTCGAGGCGGTCTAGCCTGGAATCGTTGCAACAAGGTGCAATCGCGGCGTGTTCTGTCCCCGCGCGCGTTATGCTCGCGCACGATCTCGAGGCTCATCGAGGTCGTTCATGTCCTGAGGGGGACTCCCAGTATGAAATTGCAGCGCTTCGCGCTCGCGCTGGCCGGGGTCGGCATGCTCGCCGCCACGGCCGCCGCCGGCCCGGCCACCGCCGCCGTCCGGTCCAACCCGACGCCAGCGATCGCCAACCCGGCCAACGGCAACCTGAAGACCACGCCGAACACCAAGCTCGCTTCCACGGGATGCGTGCAGGACGTGGGCTTCAACACCCCCAGGCCGGGGATCAGCGACGTCGTGGTCACGCCGGGCAGGCCGCCGCGCGGTGAGTTCTACGCGGACTTCCCGTTCGTCGGCACCCGGCTCAACACGACGTGGTACGGCGTGCAGACCGACGCGCACCTCTACTACCACAGCCTGTTCGTGCAGAACGGCACGCTGTACCGCGGTGTCACCTACTTCGACACCGACAACCCGCGGCCGACGTACGCGCGGATCGGCTCTGGCTGGACCAGCTTCACCCAGCTCGTGACGTCGAACTACGCCATCACCGCGCCGAACCGCTCGTACCTGTACGGGCTGAGCACCAACGGCAGCCTGTACCGCTACGCGGCGTCGGGTGCCACCTTCCGGGCCCTCGGTCACTTCCCGGGCTTCAAGGGCTTCAAGGCGATGACCGTGATCTCCGAGACCCCGACGTACGACACGCTGCTGATGACCACCAAGGCCGGTGCGCTGTGGACGGTCCGGATCCCGGCCGCGGCCTCGACCAAGCCGGTCCTGAAGCTCGTCCGGAGCGCCGGCTTCGCTGCCTACGAGTCGCTGGCCGCCAGGGAGTGCGGTGACAAGGGCGGCACGCTGGTGACCGGTTTCGACAACGACACCGATTCGGTCTACCAGTACGCGATGAGCAAGTTCAACGGCTCGAAGACCGCAGTCACGTCCTACGGACGGGTCCCGGGCGGCACCGTCCCGGGCACCGGCATCTTCTCGGTCACCGGCCACTGGAACCAGCTGGTGGGGGAGTGATCCTGCCGTAGTGCAGAGCCGGGGGCGCCGCTCGAAGCGGCGCCCCCCGGTCTGTTTTCAGAGGCTCTTCTGGTAGGCCAGGAAGCGCGCGACGATCGTGTAGTTGAGCTGCTCGTTGATGCCGATCATGTGGTTGTTGGACTCGGCGTTCCAGGTGTCGACCTGGGTGAGCGCCGGCTCGGCGTCGCGGAGTTTCAGCAGCATCGCGGTCTTGACCAGGGCGCCGAGACGGTGGCCCCGGTGCTCGCGCGCGACCGCGGTGTCGTGCTGCTCGCCGATGTGCGGGCGCTCGCGCTCGACCGCGATCACCGTGTGACCGGCGAGCTCGCCGGTGGCCTTCTCCCGGGCGATGACGCGGTAGAGGGTGTGGTCGCTCTTCGCCTGCGCCTCTTCGTACGCACGCAGCCGCTCGGGGCTGTAGACGTCGTCCTCGATGTCCAGGTCGTCCTTCGGCGCGTCGTTGATGGACGCGGTCACCGCGATCATCCCGTCGAGCATGTCCTCGGGCAGGGCGCCGGTGAGCGTGACCAGCTCGTACGCCGTCGACGCCGCGACCGCCTCGTCGTACAGCGACCGGACGATCGACCAGTCGAGCCCGGCCAGGTCCTGCCGGCGGTTGACCTCGACCGCCTTCTGCTCGTACCCGTGCTTGTGCGCCAGCGCGATCGCGTCCGGCAGGTCGAACCCGCCGAAGCCCATCATCGTGCGGCCTTCGTCGCGGGCGAGCTGCTCGACGTACTCGATCAGCTCCGCCTCGACCGCGCCGTCGCGATGGTCGGGATGGACGGTGAGCTCGAACCACACCTGGTTGGTGTTGTCGTACGTCGGCAGCGAGACCGTGGCCACGGCGACCGCCCTACCGTCGGCGTTGCGTGCCAGGAACCCCCGCTGCGGTTCCAGGTCCCAGCCGTACCGCAGCAGGTTCGCGAACCCACGCAACGTCGGGCGCACCAGCTCCGGGCAGTCCTGTGCGAAGGCTGCGCTCTGGACGGTTACTGCGTCGATGCACCCGGCCTCGTCGTCGGGTGACAGTTCGGTGATCTCCACGCCCACAGGGTCCACCGAGTACGCCGGTTACCGCGACTGCTTTATTCGATGCCACCAAGCTCCCCGTCTCACGCCGAGAAGCACTCTTGACTGATTCCAGACTGCGGAGAAGACTCGCGAACGTGACGCTCTGAGATCAGCAACCGGAAGGTTCGACCATGTCCGACACATCCGGAGTAACCCACCACGGGAGCGAGAGCGAGAACCCGGCGATCGACTCGCCGACGCCGCAGGTCGAGCAGCCGAGGACGAACCGGGACTGGTGGCCGAACCAGCTGGATCTGACGATCCTGCACCCGCATGCCGCCAAGTCGAACCCGATGGCGGAGGATTTCGACTACGCCGAGGAGTTCGGGAAACTGGACGTCGACGAGCTCAAGCGGGACCTCGTCGAGGTGATGCGGACGTCGCAGGACTGGTGGCCGGCCGACTTCGGTCACTACGGGCCGCTGTTCATCCGGATGAGCTGGCATGCGGCCGGCACGTACCGGATCGAGGACGGCCGCGGCGGCGCGGGCGACGGTGCGCAGCGGTTCGCGCCGCTGAACAGCTGGCCGGACAACGCCAATCTGGACAAGGCCCGCCGGCTGCTCTGGCCGGTGAAGCAGAAGTACGGCCGGAAGATCTCCTGGGCGGACCTGCTCGTGCTGGCCGGCAACGTCGCGCTGGAGGACATGGGGTTCCGCACGTTCGGCTTCGGTTTCGGCCGCGAGGACGTCTGGGAGCCGGAGGAGATCTACTGGGGTCCGGAGGACACCTGGCTCGGTGACGAGCGGTACAGCGGCGACCGGCAGCTCGGCGGTCCGCTCGGTGCGGTGCAGATGGGCCTGATCTATGTGAACCCGGAGGGCCCGAACGGCAACCCGGACCCGCTGGCCGCGGCGCGCGACATCCGCGAGACGTTCCGCCGGATGGCGATGAACGACGAGGAGACCGTCGCGCTGATCGCCGGCGGGCACACCTTCGGCAAGACCCACGGCGCCGGGCCCGCGGAGAGCGTCGGCCCGGAGCCGGAGGCAGCGCCGCTCGAGGCGCAGGGGCTCGGCTGGAAGAGCACGTACGGGACCGGGAAGGCCGGCGACGCGATCACCAGCGGTCTCGAGGTGACCTGGACGAACACGCCGACCCAGTGGGGCAACGGCTTCTTCGAGAACCTGTTCGGGCACGAGTGGGAGCTCACCGACAGCCCGGCCGGGGCCAAGCAGTGGGTCGCGAAGGACGCGGAGGAGTCGGTGCCGGACGCGCACGACCCGTCCCGCAAGCACCGGCCGACGATGCTGACCACCGACCTCAGCCTGCGCCTCGACCCGGTGTACGGCCCGATCTCGCGGCGCTTCTACGAGAACCCCGACGAGTTCGCGCTCGCGTTCGCGAAGGCCTGGTACAAGCTGCTGCACCGCGACATGGGGCCGGTCTCGCGGTTCCTCGGGCCGTGGGTGCCGGAGCCGCAGCTCTGGCAGGACCCGGTGCCGGCCGTCGACCACGAGCTGGTCGACGACGCCGACATCGCGGCCCTGAAGGAGAAGCTGCTCGGGTCCGGGCTGTCGGTGCGGCAGCTCGTCTCCACCGCGTGGGCCGCGGCGGCCGGCTTCCGCGGCACGGACAAGCGCGGCGGTGCGAACGGTGCGCGGATCCGGCTCGAGCCGCAGCGCAGCTGGGAGGTCAACGAGCCGGCCGAGCTGGCCAAGGTTCTGGGGGTTTTGGAGCAGGTCCAGCAGGAGTTCAACGCGTCGCAGTCGGGCGGGAAGCGGGTCTCGCTCGCCGACCTCATCGTGCTCGGTGGCGGCGCGGCGATCGAACGGGCGGCAGGGAACGCCGGCCAGGACATCACAGTGCCGTTCCATCCGGGCCGCACCGATGCCTCGCAGGAGCAGACCGACGTCGACTCGTTCGCCCTGCTCGAACCGCGGGCAGACGGCTTCCGGAACTACCTGCGAGCGGGCGAGAAGCTGTCCGCCGAGACGTTGCTGCTGGATCGTGCGTACATGCTGACCCTGACGGCTCCCGAGATGACCGTGCTGGTGGGCGGCCTGCGGGTCCTCGGGACGAACAGCGGCGGCGCGCGGCACGGTGTCTTCACCGACCGTACGGACACGCTGTCGACCGACTTCTTCGTCAACCTGCTCGCGCCGGGCGCGGAGTGGCGGGCCTCGGAGTCGGACGAGAACCTGTTCGAGATCCGCGATGTCGCGAGCGGTGAGCTCAAGTGGACTGCGACGGCGGCCGACCTGATCTTCGGATCGAACTCGCAGCTACGGTCCCTGTCCGAGGTCTACGCGAGCGCGGACGCCCAGGAGAAGTTCGTGGAGGACTTCGTCGCGGCGTGGGTGAAGGTGATGGAACTGGATCGCTTCGACCTCCGCTGATCAGGCCGGGGCCGGCATTCCGTACGCGTGGTCGACGGCCATCGAAAACATCAGCCGCTTGTCCCGGACCATGGCGGCGCGGTACTCGTCCCAGTCCGGGTGCTCGCCCGACGCGCTCCGGTAGTAGTCGACGAGATCCTCCACGACGTCGTCGTAGGGGTCGGCTGCTACCCGGCTGAGCTCCGCCTTGCCTTCGAGGACGACGTACGAGCGGCCGCGCGGGCCGTCGACGTACACGCTGGCGCGCGGGTCGCGCCGCAGGTTCTTGGTCTTGGCGCGTCCGTCGGTGAGCGAGACCCGCACGCGGGATCCGTCGAACACGTACGTCACGTTGGACAGCTGGGGCCGGCCGTCGCGCTTGAGCGTGACCAGGACGCCGAGCCCGTGGGTGCCGATCCGGTCGAGGAGGGTTTCCGTCATACCGTAAGCCTAGGAATTCAAGCGCCCTTGAAGGCAAGGAACTCCCGCGCCGTGGACATTTCAGAGACTCACCAGCAGTACGCCGGCCACCACCACGACCAGTCCCGTGACGCGCGGCCGCTCACGCAGGACGACCGCTCCGAGCAGCGTGCCGAGGACGACATTCATCGACCGGCCGATCGCCACGGTCGCGACCGAGGCGACCGACAGCGCGAGCAGGACGAGTCCGTAGCTCGCCGGCATGAGTACGGCGACCGGCGCCGCCCGCCGCCAGTCCCGCATCGCGCCGCGGTGATCTCGTACGACGGCCGACAGCGCGACGACCTGTGCCACGTTCGCCACGGCGAGGTAGGTCAGTAGGTCGACGTGCAGCGAACCGACGGCGAACGCGTCCCAGAGCGTGTACGCCGCCGTGCACGTGGCGACGCCCAGCCCGAGCAGCACGGCTCGCGCTGGGGTCCGCGATTGCGGGCGATCCATCAGCAGTACGCCGATCAGCACGAGCGCGGCGCCCGCGAACACGCGCGGGCCGGATCCGCCCGCGACTGCTACCAGGGCCGGAGCGGTGCCGCGACTCACGGCGTACACCGTCGAGAAGTCCCCGAAGGTGTACGCCTTCTGCAGCGTGACGGCGTACGTCGTGTGCAACGCCATGCTCACGACTCCCGCCCACCAGGCCGTGGCCGGCGATCCGCGAAGCAGCAGGACGAGCGACACCGGCAGCGTCAGCAGTCCGCACAGCCAGATGAACCCGGGACCGCCGAGGCCGCCGCGTTTCACCAGCAGGTTCCATGCGGCGTGACAGCCGGCGGAGGCCGTCAGCAGGGCGAGGGCGATCACGTAGACAGTGTCTACAGGATGTCGGTAGACGCTGTCTACCCGGGCGTCCCGCGCGGTCCGCAGGATGACCCCGGTTCGACGGGCCGGGGGAGTTGTGCATACACTCACTGGCATCATGCGGCACCAGCTTCTCCTCCTTCGCTGCCGCGGCGAGGCCTGACAAGGCCGGTCCCTCGCCGCGGAGTCTTGACGTACGCCGGTCGTCCCTCACGACACCCGTACCTCCCAGGAGAACCCCGTGGCACCGAAGAACCAGCCCCAGCCTGTCCAGCAGCCGTCCGGTATGCCGACCCATCGCTACCGCGCGTTCCCGCCGATCGACCTGCCGGACCGCACCTGGCCGGCCAAGTCCGTCGACCGCACGCCGCGCTGGCTGTCCACCGACCTCCGCGACGGCAACCAGGCACTGGTCGAGCCGATGTCCCCGGCCCGCAAGCGGCGGATGTTCGACCTGCTGGTGAACATGGGCTACAAGGAGATCGAGGTCGGTTTCCCGAGCGCCAGCCAGTACGACTTCGACTTCGTCCGCAGCCTGATCGAGGACGACGTGATCCCCGACGACGTGACGATCTCGGTGCTGACCCAGGCGCGCGAGGAGCTGATCGAGCGCACCGTGCAGTCGCTGCAGGGGTCGCCGAAGGCCACCATCCACCTCTACAACGCGACCGCGCCGCTGTTCCGCCGGGTGGTGTTCAACGTCGACAAGGCCGAGTGCCGCACGATCGCGGTCCGCGGCACCGAGACCGTGATGAAGTACGCCGACGAGATCCTCGGCGACTGCGAGTTCGGGTACCAGTACAGCCCGGAGATCTTCACCGGCACCGAGCTGGAGTTCGCGCTCGAGGTGTGCGAGGCGGTCAGCGACGTGTGGCAGCCCGCCGCGGGCCGCGAGATCATCCTGAACCTGCCGGCCACCGTCGAGATGTGCACCCCGAACGTGTACGCCGACCAGATCGAGTGGTTCGGCCGCAACCTGACCCGGCGCGAGCACAGCACGATCAGCCTGCACCCGCACAACGACCGCGGTACGGCGGTGGCCGCCACCGAGCTGGCCCTGATGGCCGGCGCGGATCGCGTCGAGGGCTGCCTGTTCGGCCACGGCGAGCGCACCGGCAACGTCGACCTGGTGACGCTGGGGATGAACCTGTTCAGCCAGGGCATCGACCCGCAGATCGACTTCTCCGACATCGACGAGATCCGCCGCACGGTCGAGTACTGCACCCAGATGCGGGTCCCGGAGCGCCAGCCGTACGCCGGTGACCTGGTCTACACCGCCTTCTCCGGCTCGCACCAGGACGCGATCAAGAAGGGCCTGGAGGCGCTCGACAAGCAGGCGGCGGCCGAGGGCAAGCCGGTCGGCGAGATCGCCTGGGAGGCGCCGTACCTGCCGATCGACCCGAAGGACGTCGGCCGCAGCTACGAGGCCGTGATCCGGGTGAACTCGCAGTCCGGCAAGGGCGGCGTCGCGTACATCATGAAGTCGGAGCACCGCCTCGACCTGCCGCGCCGGCTGCAGATCGAGTTCAGCCGGGTGATCCAGCAGCACACCGACAACGAGGGCGGCGAGGTCGGCCCGCAGCAGATGTGGGACATCTTCGCGGCCGAGTACCTGGCGCCCGGTGCGCTGTCGCTGCTGAGCGTCAACTCGACGTCCGGTGAGGGGCAGGGCGACCAGCTCCGGGTTCAGGTCTATGCCAACGGCGTACCGCACGAACTGGTTGGTGAAGGCAACGGTCCGGTGTCGGCGTTCGTGGACGCGATCAAGCCGCTGAAGTACGACGTCCGCGTGCTCGACTATCACGAGCACGCGCTCTCCGCGGGCGGCGACGCGCTCGCCGCGGCGTACGTCGAATGCGAGGTGGGCGACGACGTGTTCTGGGGTGTCGGCCGGGACGCCAACATCCTCACCGCATCGTTGAAGGCAGTGGTGTCGGCTGTCAACCGCGCCACGCGCTGACCGGCCGGTAACAGCACGCGAACTGCCCGCCTCCGTGTCGGAGGCGGGCAGTTGCTGTACGCCCCGGTACCGTTAGGTCACAGACCGCAACGTTGTCTCAACGTTGCCTCAAGTCGTTGACTCGCTGACCAGCTATGCGCAGACTGTCTGCTCAATGCGCAGATCCTTGCAAGACAGTGTTCCTAAGTCGAGCTTTTCAAGGGTCTGCGCCACCGACTTTCCCTGGTAGTCGCGTGGAGGTGAGCAGTGAGCGGTGCGGTCGACACGTCCGCGGCGAAGCTGATCGAAGGACCTGCCGTCGAACCGAGACCCTCGGCTGCTAAGCGTTTTCTGAACGCCTGGCTCGTCCGAAGACTCTTCAAGGCGGTCCTGACGATCTTCATCGTCACCACCGGTACGTTCTTCCTGGTCCGGCTGCTGCCGGGTAACCCGGTCGAGACGTACATCCAGACGCAGATCGCGCAGACCGGCATCTCGTACGAGGCCGCCGCCGCACAGGCGCAGAACCTGTTCTCGCTGGATCCGGACGCGCCGCTGCTGTCGCAGTACGGCACCTACATGCTGAACTTGCTGCACGGCGACTTCGGCAACTCGGTGCTGTCGCCGGGGACGACGGTCGCGGAGGTGATCAAGACCTACCTGCCGTGGACGCTGTTCTCGGTCGGCGTCGCCACCGTGTTCAGCTTCGTCATCGGCATCGTGGCCGGCATGATCATGGCCTACCGCCGGGAGAGCTGGGTCGACCACCTGCTGACGTCGATCGGCTCGCTGCTGCACGCGATCCCGAACTACATCCTCGCGATCCTGATCGTGGTGTTCCTCGGCGTGAAGCTGCAGCTGTTCAACCTCACCGAGGCCCGCGGCTCCTACACACCCGGCGTCGAGCCGTCGTTCAGCCTGAGCTTCCTGAACGACATCTTCTACCATGCGACGCTGCCGATCCTGGCCTACGCGCTGACCACGGTCGGCTCCTGGGCGCTGGTGATGAAGTCGTCGACGGTCGAGACCCTCGGCGAGGACTACGTGACGGTCGCCCGCGCCCGCGGCCTGTCCGACTCGCGGATCCGGTCCGGGTACGTCGGGCGCAACGCCGTGCTGCCGCTGTTCAGCCAGCTCGCCGTCTCGCTCGGCTTCGTGGTCGGCGGCTCGATCTTCGTCGAGCGGATCTTCGGCTACCAGGGCATCGGGTTCAGCCTGTTCAACGCGGTCAACGGCCGCGACTACCCGGTGCTGCAGGGCATCTTCCTGGTCGTGACGATCTCGGTGGTGGTGGCCAACCTGGCCGCGGACCTCCTCTACAGCCAGCTGGATCCGCGGATCCGCGTCGGCGGCGAAGGGGAGAAGTGACGACATGACCGAAGCCACCATTCCTGTCACGTCCATCGGGACGACCGGCGTCTCCCGGTTCGCCGGCATCATGCGCTCGCTGCGCCGCAGTCCGGCCGGTTTCATCGGGTTCGTGATCGTCGGCCTGATGGTGCTGATCACCGCGATCGTGCCGTTCTTCCTCCCCGAGGTCGCCCCGAACGTCAAGGAGATCCTGCTCCCGGCCGGTTCGCCCGGGCACCTGCTCGGCACCGACAACGAGGGCAAGGACGTCCTGATCCAGATGATCGGCGGCGGCCGGACGGTGATCTTCGTCGGCTTCGTCGCCGCGGCGATCTCGACCGCGCTGGCGATCGTCCTCGGCTCGCTGGCGGCGTACCTCGGCGGCTGGGTCGACTCGGTCGTGGTCACGCTGTCGGACGTCTTCCTGACGGTCCCGCAGATCGTCCTGCTCGCCGTCCTCGGCGCCTTCTTCCGGCTCGACTCGCCGATCCTGCTGGCGCTGCTGGTCGGCGGCCTGTCCTGGCCGGTGCTCACCCGGGCGGTCCGCGCGCAGGTGTTCTCGCTGAAGGAACGCGAGTTCGTCGAGGCCGCGCGGCTGCTCGACCTCGGCACGATCCGGGTGGTGTTCGTCGAGATCCTGCCGAACATGGCCAGCTTCATCCTGATGAACTTCATGATCGGCGTGACGAACGCGATCTACCAGCTGGTCGGCCTCTACCTGCTCGGCCTGGCCCCGCTGACGGGCTCGAACTGGGGCATCATGCTCAACCGCGCCTGGATCGCCGGCGCCATCTTCAACGACGCGAGCCTGGCCTGGATCCTCAGCCCGGTGGTCGCGATCATCCTGCTGCTGCTCGGACTGGTGATGATGACGAGATCCCTCGAAGAGATCCTCAACCCGCGGCTCCGGGACCGGTGAGCACGGTGACGACCACTTCTTCGAGCCCTCGCGCCACGCGCGGCGGCCAGGGCAAGCCACTGCTGTCGATCCGCGACTTCAAGGTCGAGTACCGGACCGGGGCCGGGGCGACGGTGCAGGCGGTCCGCGGTGTCGACCTCGACCTGTTCCCCGGCGAGAGCCTCGCGCTGGTCGGGGAGAGCGGCTGCGGCAAGACGACGTTCGGCCTCGGGCTGCTGCGGTTGCTGCCGCGCCTCGGGCACGCCAGCGGCAAGGTCACCTTCAACCGCAGCGACGGCACCGAGATCGACGTCCTCGGCCTGGACGGCAAGGACCTGCGGCAGTTCCGCTGGCGAGACGCGGCGATGGTCTTCCAGGGCGCGATGAACGCGTTCAACCCGGTCCTGAAGATCCGCGCGCACATGCACGACACGATGCGTGCGCACACCAAGGCTAGTAAGCAGGAGATCGAGGACCGGGCGTCCGAACTGCTCCGGCTGGTCCGGCTGGAGCCGTCCCGGGTCCTCGACTGCTACCCGCACGAGCTGTCCGGCGGTATGCGGCAGCGGGTGCTGATCGCGATGAGCCTGCTGCTCGAACCCGAGGTGCTGATCCTCGACGAGCCGACCACCGCGCTCGACATCCTCACCCAGCGCTCGGTCGTCGACGTCCTGCACGAGGTGCGCGAACGTCTCGGGTTCTCGATGATCTTCATCTCCCACGACCTGTCGCTGGCCGCCGAGCTCGCGGACCGGGTCGCGACCATGTACGCCGGGCGCATCATCGAGACCGGCGGCGTCCGGGACATGTTCTACCGGCCGCGGCACCCGTACACGCTCGGGCTGATCAAGGCCGTGCCGCCGATCGTCGGCGACCTGCCGGACATGGAGTCGATCCCGGGCGGCCCGCCGAGCCTCGCCGCGCTCCCGAAGGGCTGCACGTTCAGCCCGCGGTGCAAGTTCGCCACCGAGGAGTGCAAGGAACAGGACCCGGCCCTGATCCCGATCACCGACGAGCCGGGCGACGCGCACGAGGCGGCCTGCATCCACTGGAAACAAGTGCACCTCGAGCGTGAGGTGCCGAGCGACTTGGGGAACGCATCATGAGCGCGCTGGAGAAGTCCCCCGAGACCCCGGAGTCCACCGAGTCCACCGCCCGGACGCCGCTGATGACGCTCGGCGGGGTCAGCCAGGTGTTCAGCACCAAGGCCGGCCCGATTCGTGCGGTCGACGACGTCGACCTGTCGGTCAACCCCGGCGAGGTGCTCTGCCTGGTCGGCGAGAGCGGCTCCGGGAAGACCACGGCGGCCCGGATGGCGGCCGGCCTGGCCCGGCCGACCAGCGGCGAGGTGGCCTACGACGGCCAGGACATCTGGTCGATGAACCGGCAGGACTTCGGCGCCTTCCGCCGCAGTGTGCAGTACGTCCACCAGGACCCGTACGCCTCGCTCAACCCGACGCGGACGATCCAGCAGACGATCGTCGCCCCGCTGCTCAAGCACGGCGTGGTGAAGACCAAGAAGGCCGCCGCCGAGCGCGCGGCCGAGCTGCTCACCAAGGTCGACCTGACCCCGCCCGAGAACTACCTGCCGAAGTTCCCGCACCAGCTGTCCGGCGGCCAGCGCCAGCGGGTCGCGGTCGCCCGGGCGCTGACGCTGGACCCGAAGCTGATCATCGCCGACGAGTCCACCTCGATGCTGGACGTGTCGATCCGGATCAGCGTGCTGGCGATGCTCGGCCGGCTCCGCGACGACTCCGGGTTGGGGTTCTTGTTCATCACCCACGACCTGGCGATCGCGAAGTACTTCGGCTGGAACGGCAAGACCGCGGTGATGTACCTGGGCCGGATCGTCGAGTTCGGGCCGACGCCGAAGATCATCAACGCGCCGACGCATCCGTACACCAGGGCGCTGATCGACGCGATCCCCGAGCCGGACCCGGACCTGACCAAGACCAAGGGCCGTGAGTCCCTGCGCAGCCTGGAGATCCCGAGCCTGGCGAACCTGCCGTCCGGATGCTCGTTCCACCCGCGCTGCCCGCTGTTCGAGGACGGGCTGTGCGACGCGACGGTCCCCGCCCTCACCACGATCCGATCCGGCCAGTCCGCCGCGTGCCACGTGGTCGCGCGCGACGGCGTACCAGAGGCCGGGCCGGATGACCTGGGGGCCTGATGTCACCTCAGCTCGGCCGGATGGCCCTCGGCTGGGCGACGTTCCTGGTGCTGGCCAGCGGAGTACTGCTGCTCACGCTGTCGCCGGGCACCCCGGAGTTCGTCGTCACCCTGTTCACCTTGTGTTTGGGCCTGCTACTGGGCCTGGTGGTCGGCGCCGGGATCTTCGTGATCCGGCGGCGGGAAAAACGCGAGGGCGGTAGTCAATCCCACCAGTAGTACCTGACCCACATGGGCGTGCGGTCAGTCCAGAAAGGACGAAGGATGAGTCCCACCGACACCAACGATCCCGGCACCAACGGAACGGGCGCGAGTGCCCTGACCAATGCGGTCTCCCGCCGGCACGTGCTCCAGCTGTTCGGCATCGCCGGTGTCGGCGCCGCCGGCATCGGCTCGCTGACGGCGTGCTCGCCGAGCTCGCCGAACAGCAACAGCGAGGGCGGCGGAAAGTCCGGCACCAAGGAGTTCCACGGGGCGTACCCGTACCAGCTCCCGCCGAAGGGTCACTTCAACCTGATCGCCGGTGTCACCGACGGCATTCAGGCCAGCAACAGCCCGTACTTCGACCTCGTCTACCCCAGCGCCGGCATGTACTACTGGGCCGACAAGAAGTGGGAATGGATGATGGCCGAGTCCGGGACCCTGGACGAGGCGAACAAGACCTACACCCTGAAGCTGCGCTCCGGCCTGAAGTGGAGCGACGACAAGCCGGTGACGGCGAAGGACGTCGTGTCGACGTTCAGCCTGCGTTGGCTGCTGCGCCAGCAGGAGTGGACGTTCCTGACCGACATCAGCGCCAAGGACGACACCACGGTGGTCTTCACCATCGGTACGCCGTCCACCGTGCTCGAGCGCTACATCCTCCGGGCCGGGATCCTGCCGGACTCGGTGTACGGCGAGTGGGCGACCAAGGCCGAGGCGCTGCGCAAGGCCAAGACCAGCCTGGACAGCGCCGAGGGCAAGCAACTGAACGGCGACTTCCAGAAGTTCCGTCCGGAGAACCCGCCGGTCTCGGGCCCGTTCAACTTCGACGTGAAGAGCATGACCAACGCGCAGATGTCGCTGGTCAAGAACGACAAGGGCCTGTTCGCCGACAAGATCGGCTTCACCAAGGTCGTGCTGTACAACGGTGAGACCTCGGACATCACGCCGGTCGTGATGAACAAGGACGTCGACTACGCCACCCACGGTTTCGCGGTGGCCAGCGAGAAGACCATGCTGGGTTCCGGTTTCCGGATCCTCCGGCCGCCGGTGTACTCGGGCCCGTCGCTGGTGTTCAACTACACCACCCACCCGGAGCTCTCCGACGCCCGCGTCCGGCAGGCGATCGCCTACGTCCTGGACCGCAGCGAGAACGGCACCGTCGCGCTCGGCGACTCCGGCAAGCCCTGCAAGTTCATGGCCGGCTTCTCCGACATCCTGGTCCCGGACTGGATCTCGGACGCCGACCAGAAGAAGCTGCAGGCGTACGAGAAGGACGAGGCCAAGGCCACCTCGCTGCTGCAGGCCGCCGGGTGGAAGAAGACCGGCGGCAAGTGGATGCTGCCGAACGGCAAGCCGGCCGCCTACGACATCAAGTTCCCGACCGAGTTCGCCGACTGGAACCCGGCCGCCACCAACGCGGCCGACCAGCTGAACAAGTTCGGGTTCAACATCACCAAGCGGGGTATCACCTTCACCCAGCTGAACCCGGACGTACTGGCCGGCAAGTTCGACATCGCCATCCAGACCTGGGGCGCTTCGAGCCATCCGCACCCGTACTTCGCGTTCGTCCAGGACCTGTACACGTTCAACTACGTGATCGCGGCGAACTCGGGCGGCAAGGGCATGAACTTCCCGCTCAACCAGACCACCTCGGCCGGTCCGATCGACCTCAAGGCCGTCGTGGACAAGTCCGCCCAGGGCCTGAACCTCGACGAGCAGAAGAAGAACATCACCGCCGCGGCGATGGCGTTCAACGAACTGCTGCCGATCATCCCGCTCTGGGAGCGCTACGGTAACAACCCCGCGCTCGAGGGCACCCGGGTGGCGAAGTTCCCGGCCGACGACGACTCGATCCTGAAGAACGCGCCGTACGCGGACAACTTCGTGATCATGGGCATGTACTCGGGCAAGGTCGGGCCGGTCTAAAGCACTGGCGTTCTGACCCGATTGTTTGGTTGGGTCGGCCGGGTGATCAGCATGCGCGAGATCGACCCGGCCGACCTGGCCTTGTTCGACGAGTGGTACGACGCCTTCCGGGCCGGCGCGGTCGCCGGCCGGGAGGCCGCGCTGGTGACCGGACCTGAGGCGCTCGGGTACTCGCTGCGCAACCCGAGCCCGTTGAAACAGCGGATCGTGGTCGGCGCGTTCGAGGACGACCGGGTGCTCGGCACGATGCTGTTCGAGTACCGGCTGAACGACAACCTCGACACGGTCGAGGTCGAGATCGACGTTCCACCCGCGCACCGGCGGCGGGGGATCGGCACGGCGCTGTGGCAGTGGGCCGCGACCCGTGCCGCGCAGCTCGGGCGGACGATCGTGCAGGCCGAGGTCGCCGTACCGGCCGCTGGGTCGCCCGGGGCGGCGTTCGCTGCGCGGCTCGGATTCCAGGTCGAGCACGTCGAGGAGCATCTCGTCGTACCGCTGCCGTACGACGATCTGCGCCTGGAGGAGCTGCGCTCCGATGCCGGGCGGCTCGACGGGTACCGGCTGACGTCGTTGGCGGGGCTGTGCCCGCCGGAGCACCAGCAGGCGTACGCCGACCTGCACACCGCGATGGATCTCGACGTACCGACCGGCGGCATGACGCGTGAGGTCGTGCCGTGGACGGTCGAGAAGCTGGAGGCGAGCGAGGCCCGGATCGACCGGAGCTACCTCGCGCTGGTGACGATGGCGCACACCCTCGCCGGTGAGCCGGCCGGTTACACGCTGATCTACCTACCGCGGGCCGATGCCGTGAACGCCCAGCAGGACGACACGCTGGTCCTGCGGGAACACCGCGACCACAACCTCGGCACGTTCCTGAAGCTCGCGAACCTGGAACAGCTGGCCAAGCATCGGACGACGCAACGCTTCCTGCACACCTGGACGGCGTTGACGAACGCCCCGATGCGCAAGGTCAATGCGCGCTTCGGCTTCCGTGCCGTCGAGGAGCACCGCGAACTCGAGCTCCGCCTGCCGCGGCTCCGCCCGGCGGCTCGGGGGTTGATCGTGGACGAGAACGAGCGCGTCCTGCTGGTCCGGTTCGAGTTCGCGGACGGGCCGCTGTGGGCGACACCGGGCGGCGGCCTGGAAGCCGGTGAGACCGTAGTCGAGGGCCTGCGGCGCGAGCTCGTCGAGGAGGTCGGCCTGACGGGCTTCGCCGACCCTGTCCACCTTTGGCACCAGGAAGTAGTTGCCGACGGCCACGCCACGGGCTACGACGGCGTCCTCAACGACTACTTCCTGATCCGCGCGGACCACTTCACCCCTGCCGGCTCCATGACTGCCGCCGAGCTCGCCGCCGAGAACGTCCACGAGCTGCGCTGGTGGACCCTCGACGAACTGCTAGCTCACAAGGGCCGCTTCGCCCCACGCGACCTCCCGGAGCTGGTTCGCCGCCTGCTGGCGAACGGCCCACCCAGTACACCCACCCAGCTCGGCCTGTGAGAGGCCTGTGCGAACCTCGCTCTCAACGATCTGCTCGCGCCGCTCGGCATCACGCGGATCCAGCTGGACCCGGCGCTGGTCGCCGTACCGGTCGGAGGCGTCGTAGCAAGCTGAGAGCCGCAGGGGTAGGTTCGGGGCATGCGTGAATCCCAGCTCGGTGACTTGACCGTTTCCTGCCTCGGCCTCGGCTGCATGGGCATGTCGCAGTCGTACGGCGTCCGCGCCGACGACTCCGAGTCCGTCGCGACGCTGCACGCGGCCATCGACGCGGGCTGCACCTTCATCGACACCGCCGACGTGTACGGCGACGGCGAGAACGAGGAACTCGTCGGCCGCGCACTGGCCGGCCGCCGCGACCAGGTGGTGCTCGCGACCAAGTTCGGCTTCAAGCGCCCGTCGTCGGCGTCGGCGGTGCCGACCGTCGTGGACGGCTCACCGGCGTACGCCGCGGAAGCCCTGGACGCCTCGCTGCGCCGGCTCGGTGTCGACCACATCGACCTGTGGTACCTGCACCGGCGCGACCCGCAGGTCCCGATCGAGGAGACCGTCGGAGCGATGGCCGCCGCGGTCGAGGCGGGCAAGGTGCGGTACCTCGGGCTGTCCGAGGTGAACGGCGACACGGTGCGCGCGGCCCACGCCGTCCACCCGATCACCGCCGTCCAGAGCGAGTGGTCGCTGTGGACGCGGGACCCGGAGACCGTCGTTCTGCCGACGCTGCGCGAGCTCGGCATCGGGTTCGTCCCGTTCAGCCCGCTCGGGCGCGGGTTCCTCACCGGGCAGATCAAGTCCGAGGCCGACTTCCCCGAGGACGACATGCGGCGCGGGCTGCCGCGGTTCCAGGGCGAGAACTTCCAGCGCAACCTGGACCTCGTCGAGCAGGTCAAGACGCTGGCCGCCGCGAAGGGCGTCACCCCCGGCCAGCTGGCGCTCGCCTGGCTGCTTGCCCAGGGCAATGACGTGGCGCCGATCCCGGGGACGAAGCGGCGCAAGTACCTGGCCGAGAACCTGGGCGCCGTGGACGTCACGCTGACCGCTTCCGAGCTGGCCGACCTGGACGCGGCGTTCCCGCCGGACGCGGTGGCCGGCCAGCGGTACCAGCAGGGCGGGATGGACCTGGTGGGCAAGTGATCGGCGTCACCGGGTCGACCGGACAGCTCGGGTCCCGGATCGTCGCGCGGCTGACCGGCGTACCGCTGCGGTTGATCGTGCGGGACCCGGCGCGGGCTCCGTCGGTGCCGGGCGCCACGGTGGCGCAGGCGGCGTACGGCGAGCATGCCGCTCTGTTGGCTGCTTTTGAGGGTGTCGACATACTGCTGCTCGTCAGCGCGAGCGAGTCGGCGGACCGGGTGGCGTTGCACAAGGCCACGGTCGACGCGGCGGTGGCGGCGGGTGTGCAGCGGATCGTGTACACCTCGTTCGTCGGCGCGGCGCCCGGCGCGACGTTCACGTTCGCGCGGGACCACTGGCACACCGAGCAGCACATCCGGTCTGTTGGGGTCGACTTCACGTTTCTGCGGGACAACATGTACCTCGACTTCGTGCCCGGGTTCGTGGGTTCGGACGGCGTGATCCGGGGTCCGGCGGGGGACGGGCGGGTCGCCGCGGTCACTCGAGACGACGTGGCGGCCGTCGCGGCCGCGGTTCTGACGTCGGACGGGCATTCCGGCGCTACCTATGACCTGACCGGGCCGCGCGCGTTCACGCTGGCCGAGGCGGCGGCGGTGCTGACCGATGCGTTGGGGCGGAAGGTGCGGTACGAGCCGGAGACGCTGGACGAGGCGTACCGGTCACGCGAGTCGTACGGCGCTCCGGCGTGGGAGGTGGCCGGCTGGGTCACGTCGTACGCCGCCATCGCCAGCGGGGAGCTGTCGGGCGTGACGACCTCGGTGCGTGACATCACCGGAGTCGAACCGACCGGCCTCGAGGAGTATGTCCGCGCTCAGTGAGACACTACTGACGTGCCGCTCTACCGGGATCAGGCGATCGTGCTGCGCACCCAGAAACTGGGTGAGGCGGACCGGATCGCCACGCTGCTGACCCGGGCCAACGGCAAGGTCCGCGCGGTCGCCAAAGGGGTCCGGCGGACGTCGTCGCGGTTCGGCGCCCGGCTGGAGCCGTTCAGCCACGTCGACCTGCAACTCGCCACCGGGCGCACCCTCGACGTCGTCACCCAGGCCGAGTCGATCGCGGCGTACGGCGAGGGCATCGTGGGCGACTACGCGCGGTACACCACCGGCACCGTCCTGCTCGAGACCGCCGACCGGCTCGTCGTCGAGGAGAAGGAACCGGCGATCCAGCACCACCTGCTCCTGGCCGGCGCGCTCCGCGTCCTGTCCACCGGCGAACGCGAGCCCGCGCTGGTCCTGGATTCCTTCTTGCTGAGGTCCTTGGCGATCTCCGGCTACGCCCCGTCCTTCGACGACTGCGCCCGCTGCGGCGAACCAGGCCCCCACCGAGCCTTCAACCCCGCCGCCGGCGGCATGGTCTGCACCTCCTGCCGCCCACCCGCCTCAGCCATGCCGTCCCCCGCCACCGTCACCCACCTGGCCGCCCTCCTCACCGGCGACTGGCCCACCGCCCTCCAAGCCGACCCCAGAACCCGCCGAGAATCCACCGGCCTGATAGCCGCCTTCTTCACCTACCACCAAGAAAACCAACTCCGCTCCCTACCCCACCTCGACCTAACCCCCGGCGGAGCCTGAGGACGAGAGGCCTGAGCGGCGGCTACTGATCCCGCTCGTTGCTCTCGGCCTTCTCCACGCCGTGTACGCTGCCTGCCTTCCGCGCCTCGGGAGCTGTCGAAGGAGCCTCCGTCATGCCAGGCCGGGCCGTGAGTACATCGTCGGCTTGAGCATGACGAGACGTCAGTCGCCCGCTGCGTCGCACACTGCGATCGGCGGCGCCTTGTGGACGAACTCCGGGCCCGCCCCGGGGAGAACGCACGTTCGCAGTGCGGGTGAGGACTTCAACATGCGCCCAGCTCTTGCTCGGCGATCAACCACCAGCGTTTCCCGCCGCCTGTCGCCGATGGCGCGTACACGACGCGGGACAAGACTTTCTTGGGCTCTTTGGTTCCGGCGCCGGCGGTTACCGGCTTGTTGTTCGACTGCGAACGGATGACGATCCCGGAGACGTCGATGCAGTTGATGAGACGGACCTCGGGCTGCTCCAACTTGAGGTTGACGGACGATACCTGGAGATTCGTGACCGTCGTACGGCCGGATTCGTACCAGCCGTACTCCTGAAAAGTTGTGAGGTCCTCAAGGACCGTCGTCATCCACGCGCCTCCGTTGCCGGCGCTCTCCAGTTTGGCCTTGTCGGCCTTGGCCGGCGCCGCCAGCGCGGTATCGATCGCGGTCCGGGCCAACGCGTACTGCCTCTTCGCTGCTGCGATCGCCGTCTGCTCCGCCGGTGTCCACTGAGGTCCCGAGGGCGCAGCCGATGGCGTCAGGGTCGATGAGGTCTGCGTAGACGTGGGAACCGTGTTCGGTCGGCCCGACTCTGGGGATGCATTACAGGCTGAGAGCGCGGCCAGGACGCAAAGAGCTGTGAACGGGCGGCCGAGCGCCAAACGGCGGGGCATGGGTGGGGACTCCGTTCTTCGGTTCCGCTGATTCAAGGGGTGCGCAGATGGGGCGCGTTCGCCAGGGCGAGTTGTCCGCATGGGCTCAGCAGGAACCCAGGGTTTTCTGGTCAATCAGGAACCACCTCTTTATGGACTCGCCGACCGGTGGCGCGTACACAACCCGCGCCTGGATCCTGTGGCGATTTCCATTTGCGGGGATGGCCGGAACAGGCTTATGGGTCTTTTGGTAATACAAGCCGATTTTCGAGGTGTCCAGGCACACATTCAGTCGCACCTCGGGTTGCTCGGTCTTGAGATTGACCGATGCAACGGACAGGCTGACGACACTCGTCTTGCCCCTCTGGTACCAGCCACGTTCCAGGAAGAACTGCACATCGGTCACGACGCGGATGAGCCAAGCGCCGCCGGTGCCGGCTTGCAGCAGTTTCTCGTCCGATGCCCTCATAGGATTGTTCAGTGCGGCGTCGATGGCGACCAGAGCTGACGTATAGCGCGCCTTGGCCGCCCCGATGGCAGGCTGCTCAGCCGGTGTCCAACTGGGAGTCGAGTGCCTCGCCGGCGTCGGAGTCGGGCTGTGGGTTGCGGAAGGTGAGATGGCGGTTGCATGTGGCTGGCCGGCCTCGGGCGAACTGTGGCAGGCCGTCAGCAGCGCATGCGCGCTGAGCGTGGCAACGGCGACGAGCAGTAGTCGGCAGGGCATGCGATGGTGTCCGTCTCTCCGGGGTGTTGAGCTGGTCGGGACGCACTGGAACCGGCCGTTATGGGCGCGGCCCGAAATCTCTGAGGCGGAGGGCGTCAGTTGTCACCTCCGTGCGCGACTGATCGCCTCTGTCAACATTCCGGGTTGACCTGTGCGGTGTCGCCGCCGTTCGGGTCGACGAGCACCGGGACTGCTTCTCCGATGCGCAACTGCGTCGTGGCTTGCTGAGTCATGGAGATCTGCCCGCTGTCACCCAAGGTGCTCTGCCAGGCGATGTCCCACTGGGCAGTGGCGATCACCGGATACTTGCAGTTCGTCAACTTCCGCGATGTCTTCACGTACCTATGTCCACAAGTAGGCGACGCCTTGACACCCATCGCCTTGTCATACGGCGTCCCTGGCCCTTCACACCGAACCGTCTTCCCGTCTCCCATCGACCAGTTGATGGCTTTCACCTGGGCCGTCACGGTCACACCCAACCCAGGCACGGTTGAACTCCGAACGATCGGTCCCCAGGTGTTCTCCGTCTTCGTAACCCACAACCAAACCGGCATATTCACCAGCCCGATCTGATCGGCAGCCGGCGCCGTCTTGATGAGCGGCGCACCGAGGCGCATCTCCCCAATTGCCTCGTAGACCAACGTCAGCGGGTCAACCACAACCGTGTCAGGCCGACCAGGCAACCAGATCCACCGCGTCACGAAACGTGTGCCCTGCTCGCGAACACAGTTCCAGATAGCGCCATCTGTGTGGCCTTGCCACACAGGTTCGCTCTTCGGCGGCTGCGGCTCGGCTCTCCCCAGGTAGCACTGCTGGCTGTTCGACCAGTTGCCGAGGTTCGAGGTACATGACCGTGCGGCGCCGCCGTCCATGCAGACTCGTTCGGGCGTCCTCGTGACCGATCTCGCGGGCTTCTTTCCCGGCTTCGTCGTCGGCCGTTGGTCCTGAACGACGGAGCGCAGCCTCCAGACGCAGAGATGGTAGCTGTTGCAGACCAGGATGTATTCACCTTCGGGTTTGGGCTGACGCGTCATCGCCGCCCAAGTGGGTGCCACATGTTGCGTCGAGATCAGCGCGAGGGTCGTCACCGTGAGAAGGACGAGACGCCTCAGCATGACCCGAGGTCCTTCTCATCGATCAGGAACCATTTCTTGGCGGTCTGGCCGACGAGTGGCGCGTACACGATCTGAGCCTGGACCTTGTGGCGATTTCCGTTTGCGGGGATGCCGGGCACCGGCTTGCGGGTTGCCTTGTAGCGCAGAGAAATCTTCGAGGTGTCCAGGCAAGCATTCAGACGCACCTCCGGCTGCTCGGCCTTGAGCTTGACCGATGCGACAGAGACTCCCTCCAGGCTGACTTTTCCGTCGGAGTACCAGCCGCGATCGAGGTTGAATTGCACGTCGGTCAGGACCTGGACCAGCCATTTGCCTCCGGTACCGGCCTCTAGCAGCTTTTCTCTCGTCGCCGCCGGCGGATTGTTGAGCGCTGTGTCAATAGCAGTTCGTGCCGAGAGATAGCGCGATTTGGCGGCTGTGATCGCCGCTTGTTCCTCCGTGGTCCAGGTTGGCGTCGAGGGAGCGGTCGGCGTAGGGGCGGGGGAGGTCGTGGTGGTGGCGGTTGGGTTGGGTTGGCCGGCCTCGGGCGAGCCTTGGCAGGCTGTTAGCGCGGTGAGGGCGCAGAGGGCTGCTGCGGCGGTGGTGAGGGCCGGTCGGCGGGGCATGTGGTGGGGCTCCGTTCTTGGATGCTGTTGGTGTAAGGGTGGCATACGGAGGGTGTTCACCGGGTTGGGTTATCCACAGGTTGCAGGTTCCTGCAGTGACAGTTGGTGACTGGCGGCAGCGTCCTCTGGTTGGGCGGTCACTTTGTGCAGCCAGTTCGGATGCCGGCGGTCGGGTGGTACGGATGCGGTGCACAAGCTGGACCAGGTGACGGGGACGTCGTGGTCAGGTGGGGTGTCGCGTCGGCGTGTGCCAGAGCGGGATCCGGGAGCTGTTTCGCCAGGGCGATGGGTGCGTGGAGTGGGCGGTCGCCGCGCGGTAGCGCGCACTCGTGCGCTAAGCGCGGGGTGGGTGGGAGCGGCGCGTAGAACGGCGACGGAGGAGCCGCCCGTAGCACCGCGTTGGGCTGACCGCCCGTCTGCCGGATCAACCCGTACGCACTCACCCGTGCGTGCTCACCCCGTACGTCCTTGCCTGTGCGTCGTCACGTCGCCGCGGGCTCACGTCGCCGCGGGCTCACGTCGTCACGTGCTTACGTCGTCACGTGCTTACGCCGTCCGTCCTCACGCCGTACGGGCTGGGCCGGTGCCTGGTTGGTGGGTGTGGGGTGGGTGGGAGACTTCGGGGTATGTCGCCTATTGGTCGTCGTCGAGGTCGTGGGTTGGTGGGGGTGCGGGGGGAGAAGGTGGTGGTGGCGCCGGAGCCGCATCCTTCGGGGGCTCGGCCGCCGGGGGTGCCGAAGGAGTTGGTGCCGCGGCATGTGGCGATCGTGATGGACGGGAACGGGCGGTGGGCCAAGCAGCGGGGGCTGGCGCGGACCGAGGGGCACAAGGCGGGTGAGGCGAGCCTGCTGGATGTGATCAAGGGCGGGATCGAGATCGGGGTGAAGTACATCTCGGCGTACGCGTTCTCGACCGAGAACTGGGCGCGGTCGCCCGAAGAGGTGCGGTTCCTGATGGGGTTCAACCGGGAGGTGATCCACCGGCGGCGTGACGAGCTGGACGCGATGGGGGTCCGGGTCGTGTGGTCGGGGCGGCGGCCGCGGTTGTGGAAGAGCGTGATCGACGAGCTGGAGGACGCGCAGGAGCGGACGAAGCACAACGACACGATCACGCTGCAGTTCTGCGTGAACTACGGCGGCCGGGCGGAGATCGCCGACGCGATGCGGTCGATCGCGCGGGAGGTTGCCGAGGGCAAGGTGAAGCCGGACCGGATCTCCGAGCAGACGATCGCCCGGCACCTGTACGCGCCCGACATTCCCGAGGTGGACCTGTTCGTGCGGTCGTCCGGGGAGCAGCGGACGAGCAACTTCCTGGTCTGGCAGCTGGCGTACGCCGAGATGGTGTTCCTGGACACACTCTGGCCGGACTTCGACCGCCGCGACCTGTGGCGGGCGATCGAGATCTACGCGCGGCGGGACCGGCGGTACGGCGGTGCGGTGCCGAACGAGGTCACGACGGGGGAACTGGATTCGCCTCACTAGCGTCTAGGCTCGTTGCAAGTGTCAACGACATGAACGGGTGATGCAGCGTGCAGGACCAGCCGACGGACGAGACCCCGCAGCAGATCGTCGAGCGGGAGCTACGGGCCGCGCAGGAGCAGGTCCGGAGGGTGGCCGAGCAGTTGCGCGCCGGTCTGGCCGAGGACGACCGCCGGCTGGCCGAGGCGCGCCAGGCGACCCAGCACGAGGCACAGCACCCGACCCAGCACGAGGCACAGCACCCGACGCAGCACCCGACGAGGGACGAGCACTGATGGCGAACGAGAACGACATCGCGATCCTGACCGACCGGATCGCGCAGGCGATGCGCCGGGCCAGGATCGTGCTCGAGAGCTCGGCCGACGCGCTCAGCAATGAGAACTTCGGCCGGCTGCTGCAGGCAAGGATGGAGGACGTCCGGTCGCTGTCGGGCGCGGCCGAGCGGGTCCAGGAGGCCGAGTTCGAGGCTGAGGTGCAGCGCCGGATGGCGGACCGTACCCAGGACCCGCGCGACGCCGAGAGCGCCCGCGAGGCGCGCGACGACGTACTGCGTCCGTTCGGGCACGCGCAGGAGGAAGGGCAGGACGTCGTGCGGCGGATCGACGCCGCTCAGGAGCAGCTCGCCGAGTTCCGCCACGATCTCGAGCTGAGCGGGAGCGCGCTCGACGATGCCCTCGGCGACGTCGGCAGGCTCGGGACCTTCCCCGAGTCCCGCGCCACGGCGGAGGGGCTGCGCCCGAGGCTGCACCACCTCCGGACCCTCACCGCGAACGCGGACACGGGACTGCGGACGGCGAGCAACCATCTCGAGGACGCGAAGGGCGCCGCGCAGCAGCTCGGGCGCGTGCAGGCCGACGTCGACAGGTATCGGCTCTCCACCGCGATCAGGGAAACCGGCGAATCGCTGAAGGGGGACGTGTCCAAGACCGAGCAAGGTCTGGGGACGGTGCGGGACGGCCTGGTGGCTGAGCGGCAGAACGTCGACGACATGGCGAAGTACGGCCACGAGCAGGCTGAGCTGGCGGATGCGATGCGTGCCGGGATGAACCCGACGCCGGCGGCCGCGCAGACCGGTGACCGAGCGGCCCCGGAGCCAGGGAACGGTGCCCAGGACCCACACTTGCGGCTGGCGCAGCAGACCTCAGAAACCAGCCACGAGCGCTGAAGCAGGTCAGCGGCCGGGTGAGGGGAGCAGGCCGCGTTCTATCGCCACGGTGACCGCTCGCGTCCGGTCGTCGACGTCGAGCTTGGCGAACAGCCGCTGCAGATGTGTCTTGACCGTGGCCTCGCCGATGAACAGTTCGCGGCCGATCTCGGCGTTGCTGAGCCCGCGGGCGACCGCGGCCAGCACCTCGAGTTCGCGCGGTGACGGCTGCGCCGCGGCGGGCGCTGCCGGCGTCCGCAGACGCGACATCAGCCGCGCCGCGACCGGCGGCGCGAGGACGGTCTCACCGCGCGCGGCGGCCCGGATCCCGTTCAGCAGCTCGACGTGCGGCGTGTCCTTCAGCAGGTATCCCGCGGCGCCGGCCTCGACCGCGTGCAGGATCTCCGTGTCGGTGTCGTACGTCGTCAGCACCAGCACCCGCGTCGACGGGTAGCCGGACACGATCGCCCCGGTCGCGGCCACCCCGTCCATCCGCGGCATCCGCAGATCCATCAGTACGACGTCCGGCACCGTCGACTCCACCAGGGCGAGCGCCTCGAGACCGTCACCCGCCTCGCCGACGACGGAGATGTCGTCGGTGACCGAGAGCATCCCGCTCAGCCCGGACCGTACGACGGGGTGGTCGTCGACCACCAGAACCCGGATCACACATCCTCCTGCACTGCCGGAATCAGGACCTGCACCCGGGTGCCGTGACCGGGGCTGCTCTCCACCTCGACGCTGCCGCCGGACTCCTCGACCCGCCCGCGCATGGCGCTCAGCCCGAAGCCGCCCGACACCGAACCCGGCGTGAACCCGGATCCGTCGTCGCGGATCTCGATCCATACCCGGCCGTCGGACAGCCCGAGCGTGATCAGCACCTGCGTGGCCGCCGCGTGCTTGCGGACGTTCGCCAGCGCCTCCTGCGCCGACCGCAACAACACGACCTGCTGCGCCTGCGGCAGCGCCGCGACCTCGTCGTCCGGCAGGTCCAGTGCGACCTGTACGTCGACCCCGGTCTCCGCGGCGAACCGCTCCGCCTGCCGGCGCAGCACCTCGGTCAAGGTTGCCTCGGACAACGCGACCGGGGTGAACGCGGCAACCAGTGCGCGCGCCTCGGCCAGGTTCTCCCGCGCGGTGTCCTCGATCGCCGCCAGCCGGGCCGCGGCGCCGTCGGTCCCGCCCCGGGACAGCTCGACGGCGGCGGCCTGCGCGAGCATCACGATCGACGTCATGCCCTGCGCGAGCGTGTCATGGATCTCGCGCGCCATCCGCTCCCGCTCGGCCATCACGCCGGCGCTGTGGTGCGCCTCGGCGAGCTCGTCCCGGGCCGACTCGAGTTGCTCGATCAGCTCGGCGCGCTGCTGGCTCTGGGTGATCACCTTCTCGATCCAGATCCCGAACAGCAGGCTGACCACGAGACTGACCAGCATCCACGGCAGGATCTGCCAGAACGCGTCCCAGCCCCACCCGGCGCTCCACAACTGCGCCGTACCGACGCCGACCACGAGCAGCAGGCTGAGGCCGACGCCCTCGCGGATGTCCTCGCACAGCAACCAGATCTGCGCCGACGCGATGAACATCAGGAACACCGACTGCGGGTAGATCCCGATCAGCACCGTCAGGCAGGCGATCAGGACCAGCCGATAGGTGTACGACGGGAGCGCCCGCCGGGACCGGACCGCGGGCAGCCCGACGAACTGGTACGCCGCGCCGAGCAGCACGACCGTCCCGGCGTACACCGCCTGCCGCGTGGCGCCGAGATCGCCGGTGAAGGACAGGGCCAGCGTCATCCCGAGCAGAACCCAGAACACGATGTGCCAGCCGATCAGTGTCCGTGTCCAGACGGGCTGCCCGGCACTGTCTCGTGAGCTCTGCACGGACCCCATCATCCTCCACGCCAGGATCCAGACCCGCGGTCCGGTCCAGGCGGGGCGGTCCATCAGCCCGCGTCCCGGCGGGTCCAGCGGAACAGGCGCTGGGCGAGGAACAGGCCGACGAGCAGCCAGGCGGTGAGGACCATCGCGCCGGTGCCGAGCTGCCAGGACCCGCCCGGCTCGTTCACCTGGTACCCGTCGGGCAGGAACACCGACCGCATGCCCTGCGCGAGCCACTTCAGCGGGAAGAACTCCGACACCGTCCGCATCCAGGCGGGCAGGCTGCTGTAGACGAAGTACACGCCGGAGATGAACTGCAGCAGCAGGACGACCGGCGTGACCACCGCGGACGCCGCCCGGCCGGACTTCGGGACGACCGAGAACGCGATGCCGAGCACCGAGCCGGACGCGGTGCCGAGTACGAAGATCCAGAGGAAGTTCAGCCACTTCTCCGGCGACGTCGGGACGGCGACGCCGAGCAGCAGGCCGGCGATCGTCAGCAGCAGCGCGAACTGCAGGACCGAGGTGACCAGGACCATGCCGATCTTGCCGATGAAGTACGACTGCGGCGACATCGGCGTACCGCGCAGCCGCTTGAGGACGTCCTGGTCGCGCTCGATCGCGATCGCGATGGCCAGCGACTGGAAGCTGGTCAGGAAGATGCCGGAGGCAATCATCCCGGGGGTGAAGTAGGTCGCGGCGGTGACGCCGCCGGAGAAGTCGGTGCCGCTGAACACGGCGGAGAAGATGCCGAGGAAGATGATCGGGAAGAAGAACGTGAAGATCAGCTGCTCGCGCTCGCGGAAGAACTCCTTCACCTCGATCGCGGTGCGGGACAGTCCGACCTTCAGCGGCGACGGCAGTACGGTGCTCACTTCGGGGCTCACGCGAGAGCTCCTTCCGGTTCCGGGGCGGCGCTCGCCACTCCGATGAGTTCCAGGTAGACGTCTTCCAGGCTCGGCCGCCGGACCTGCAGCTCCGGCACCTCCGACCCGCCGTACTCGGCCATCAGCCGGGCGACCTCGGCGGTCGGCCGGTCGGTGCGTACCTCGCGCGGGCCGTCTGGGGTCAGCCAGGAGACGCGCGCGGTGCGGGCGCCGCGGCCGCCGAGCGTGTCCGGCGTCGCGACCTCGACCATCCGGCCGTCGGCGATCACGCCGACCCGGTCGGCCAGGTGCTCGGCCTCGTCGAGGTAGTGGGTGGTGAGCAGGATCGTGGTGCCCTCGGTGCGGAGCTCCTCGATCAGCGTCCAGAACTGACGGCGCGCCTCCGGGTCGAACCCGGTGGTCGGCTCGTCGAGGAACAGCAGCTCCGGGTTGCCGATCACACCGAGAGCGACGTCCAGCCGGCGACGCTGCCCGCCGGACAGGTTGCGTACCCGGGTCCGGCGCTTCTCCTCGAGCCCGACCGCGGCGATCACCTCGTCGGGGTCGCGCGGGTTCGGGTAGTACCCGGCGAAGTGCCTGATCATCTCCGTGACCGACAGCACCGCCTCGTCCCGGGTCGTCTGCGCGACGATCCCGAGCCGCGCCCGCCAGTACCGGTCGCCGCGGGCCGGGTCGGTGCCCAGCACGCTCACCTCGCCCTCGTCGGCCCGGCGATACCCCTCCAGAATCTCCGTGGTCGTCGTCTTACCGGCCCCGTTCGGCCCGAGCAGGGCGAACACCTCGCCCCGGTGGATGTCCAGGTCGACCCCGTCGACCGCCACCTTGTCGGGGTACCTCTTGACCAGACCGCGCACCCGCACTGCGTCGTCGTTCTCCATGCCTCAACTCTGGCTGCCCGCGACCACCCGCCGGGAGCACCGCTCGGCGGACGGGCTGTCCCCCGACCGGTGGACACAAGGGTGTACGCCGGTGGGTCGAGCCAGCTAGGTTCGGGGAATGGCTCAGACGGTGCGTGGTGTGGTGGCGGCGGGCAAGGGTGCGCCGGTGACGATCGAGGAGATCACGATCCCGGACCCGGGGCCGGGTGAGGCGGTCGTGCAGGTGCAGGCGTGCGGGGTCTGCCACACGGACCTGCACTACCGCGAGGGCGGGATCAACGACGAGTTCCCGTTCCTGCTCGGGCACGAGGCCGCGGGGATCGTGGAGGCGGTCGGCGACGGCGTCACCGACGTGCAGCCGGGCGACTTCGTCGTACTGAACTGGCGGGCGGTCTGCGGCAATTGTCGTGCTTGCCTGCGGGGACGGCCCTGGTACTGCTTCAACACGCACAACGCGCAGCAGAAGATGATGCTGGCCGACGGCACCGAGCTGAGCCCCGCGCTCGGCATCGGGGCGTTCGCGGAGAAGACCCTGGTCGCGGCCGGGCAGTGCACGAAGGTCGACCCGGCGGCGAAGCCCGAGGTCGCGGGCCTGCTCGGCTGCGGCGTGATGGCCGGCCTCGGCGCCGCGCTCAATACCGGCAACGTCGGCCGCGGTGACACCGTCGCCGTGATCGGTTCGGGCGGCGTCGGTACGGCGGCCGTGGTCGGCGCCCGCCTCGCCGGGGCCGCGAAGGTGATCGCGATCGACATCGACGAGCGCAAGCTCGCCACCGCGCAGGAGCTCGGCGCAACGCATGCGGTGAACTCCAAGGGCCTCGACCACGACGGCGTCGTCGCGGCGGTGCAGGAGCTCACCGGCGGCTTCGGCGCCGACGTCGTGATCGACGCGGTCGGCCGGCCCGAGACCTGGAAGCAGGCGTTCTACGCCCGCGACCTGGCCGGCACGGTCGTGCTGGTCGGCGTACCGACTCCCGAGATGCGCCTCGAGATGCCGTTGCTGGACTTCTTCGGCCGCGGCGGCTCGCTCAAGTCGAGCTGGTACGGCGACTGCCTGCCGACCCGTGACTTCCCGCTGCTGATCGACCTGCACCTCCAGGGCCGCCTGCCGCTGGACCGCTTCGTCTCCGAGACGATCGCGTTGGACGAGGTCGAGGACGCGTTCGCGAAGATGCACCACGGGGACGTCCTGCGCTCGGTCGTCGTCTTCTAGCGAGCTCGGACCGCCCGGGCAAGGAAGCCGGCCGCGACGATGCCGATCGCGGCCGTCGACGCGATCGACCAACTCGTCGTGCCGAAGGACCGTACCGACAGGAACAGCGTTCCAAACAGCGTGACACCGCCGACCTGGCTGAGTTGCATGGCGGTGGTGAGGATGCCGCTCGCGTCGCCGGCCCGGGCCAACGGCACGTGGACCAGGGATTGGGTGACGAGTGGGCTCGCGGCCAGACCCATGCCTGCGCCCGCCAGGACGAGACCAGGCCACACAACCGACAAGCTGACGCCGGCATAGCCGAGCGCGCACAACACGAGGCCGGCGGGAACGACCAGGTGGTGCACTCGGCGCGGGAGGACACGCCAGAAATAGCCGACCAGGCCGAACGTGACGGCGAACGGCAGCCAGGTGAGACCGGCCTGCTCAGGGGATTCACCGAGTTCGTGCTGCAGGTGGAGGGTGAAGGTGAACAGGAACCCGCCCATCGCCAGCAGCGTGCAGGCGAGCGTCACGAGACCGGATGGCAGACCGCGGGCGCGCAGTACGTCGAGGTTCAGCAGCGGGTCGCCGCCGCGGTCCGCAAGCCGCCGTTCGAACCGTATGAAGACCACCGCGACCACCACCCCGGCGGCGCTGCAGCCGAAGGTCCAGAGCGGCCAGCCGACCTCGTGACCGACCACCGCCGGCAGCACCATCAGCAGTACGGCACAGGTCGACAGCGCCAGGCCGATGACGTCGAGACGGCGCGTCGCACCCGGCCGGTCCGCCGGCACGGACAGCGGTACGAGCAGTGTGAGGCAGATGCCGACCGGGACGTTCACCAGCAACACCGGGCGCCACCCGGAGCCGAGCAGGTTCGCCCCGACGAGGAGCCCACCGGCGATCAGCCCGGCGACCTGACCGGCGGACAGCGTCACGCCGTACGCCGACAAGGCCTTGGCCCGGGCAGGACCGGTGAAATGCGCCTGGATCAGGCTCATGATCTGCGGCACCATCAGCGCCGCCGCGATCCCTTGCACGAAGCGGAACAGCACCAGCGGCAGGATCGCCGGGGCCAGGCCGCAGGCGAGCGACGCGAGGGTGAACAGGATCGCGCCGGTCACGTACATCCGGCGGCGACCGTAGAGATCGCCGAGCCGCGCGCCGGTGACCAGCATCATCGCGTACGCGACCAGGTAGCCGCCGACGACCAGTTGCAGCCAAGCGCCGGAGGCGTGGAAGCCGGCACCGATGGCCGGCATCGCGACGTTCACGATCGAGGTGTCGAGCAACGCCATGAACTGGCCGACGAGGAGGACGGCGAGCATCAGCCCGCGCCGGGTGCCCGGGCCCGCCGGGCGGTCGGTGGTTGTTACAGCAGTCATCAGGTTTCTCCCTTGTCTGCAGGGGACGTGGGGTATACCTGGCGGGTCGGCAGGATTCATCGGCGGCCGACCGATGATTTTCGCGAGGTTGCGCAGTACGTACTGCGGCAAGCGAACCGTGGGAGGCTGACCTCGATGGACCGCGACAAGTTCGACCTGAGGGCCGAGCCGCACCGGCGCGAGTTGCTGGTGCACTGCTACCGCATGCTGGGGTCGATCCAGGACGCGGAAGATCTGGTGCAGGAGACGCTGCTGCGTGCGTGGCGCGCCGCTGACTCGTACGACGAGCAGCGCGCCTCGATGCGGACCTGGCTCTACCGGATCGCCACCAACGCGTGCCTGACTGCTCTCAAAGGCAGGGGCCGGCGCGCGCTGCCGTCGGGACTCGTCAGTGCAAGCCAGGACGCTCAGGCGGCGATCGAGCTGAACACGGACGTGGCCTGGCTGCAGCCCTTTCCGACGGCCGGCGACCCGGCCGCTGCGATCGCCGCCCAGGGGAGTCTGCGGCTCGCCCTCATCGCCGCCATGCAGTACCTACCGGCCCGGCAACGTGCCGTCCTGGTACTGCGGGACGTCCTCGACTGGCCGGTCGCAGACATCGCCGAGGCACTGGAAACCACGACCGCAAGTGTGAACAGCGCGCTTCAGCGGGCCCGCGCCAGGCTGGCCGAGATCGACATCACCGAGGACGACGTCGACGAGCCTGACGACCGGGAGACCAGTTCCGTCATCGACGACTACGTCCGGGCCTTCGAGGCCGCCGACGTCAACGGCCTGACCCGGCTGCTCACCGACCAGGTCGTCCTCGAGATGCCGCCGGCCCCGCTCTGGTACGTCGGGCGCGACGCGTACGGGGAGTTCATGGCCCGCGTGTACGCGATGCGCGGCCCGGCCTGGCGAGTGCTGCCGACCGTGGCCAACCAGCAGCCGGCCGTCGGCGCCTACGTGCGCGGGGACGACGGACGCTTCCACGCGCACAGCCTGCAGGTGTTCACGGTCACCAAGGCCGGCATCACTCACAACGTCGTGTTCTTCGGCCAGGACCTCTTCGCGTACTTCGACCTGCCCTTACACCTTGAATGAGATCCACAGGTCCGGCGGCGCGTCCGGCTTGCCCGGGATCGGCCGAGCCTCCTGCGTCCATACGTCGCCGGAGATCTCGGTCGCGACCCGCTGCCAGAACCTGACCGCCTTCTCGTTGCTGGCCTGGAAGGCGACCTCGCAGGGGCCGGGGTGATGCGCCAGCACTTCCTGGACCGCCCGCAGGCCGAAGCCGCTGCGACGCACCGGTCGCACCATGAAGAACCCGTTCAGCACATGTACCGGCTGCTGCAGTGCGCGCATGAGGCAGAACCCGACCGGGTTCTCGCCGAGCGAGATGACGTACCCGGCCCACTCCGGATGGCCGGTCAGGGCGTTCTCCAGCCACTCGGTGCGGTAGCTGCCGTCGGGTCGCGGGAGTTGGCCCTGGAACTCGGACATATCGTGGCGGAACATCAACCACAGCCGCTCCATCACGGGTCGGTCGGAAGGCTCCACACGGCGCACCAGAAGATCGGACATAGGTCTCCTTCGAAAGGGTCGGAAACGCAGAAAAGCCTCCCGCCGGAAGAGTCCGGTACGGAAGGCTTACTGCGGTCAGTTTATCAGTCGCGCGGTGCGGTCTGCCCGGCGACCCAGTTCATGTCCGGGTAGCGGGTGCCGACCGGCGTCAGCTTCGCGAGCGCCTCGACGTCGGCGGCGGACAGTTCCAGTCGCAGCGCCGCGACGTTCTCCTCCAGGTACTTGCGCCGCTTCGTGCCCGGGATCGGCGCCACGTCGTTGCCCTGCGCAAGCACCCAGGCGAGCGCGACCTGGCCGGGCGTCGCGTCGTACCGGCCGGCGACCGCGCGGATCTCCTCGACCAGGGCGAGGTTCGCGTCCAGGTTGTCACCGGAGAAACGCGGCAAGGTACGGCGGAAGTCGTCGGCCGGAAGGTCCGCGGGCAGCGCGCCGGTGAGCATGCCGCGCCCGAGCGGCGAGTACGGCACGATCCCGATGCCGAGCTCGCGGCAGGCCGGCAGCACCAACTCCTCGATGTCCCGGCTGAACAGCGACCACTCGCTCTGCACCGCGGTGATCGGATGCACGGCGTGCGCCCGCCGGATCGTCGCCGCGGACGCCTCGGACAGGCCGAGGTACCGGACCTTGCCGGCCTCGACGAGCTCCGCCATCGCGCCGACCGTCTCCTCGACCGGTACGCCGGGATCCATCCGGTGCTGGTAGTACAGGTCGATGTGGTCGACGCCCAGCCGCCGCAGCGACGCGTCGATCGCGGACCGGACGTACTCCGGCGACCCGTTCACGCCCCGCACCGCGTCGGTGAGCGGATCTCCGGTGATGCCGAACTTCGTCGCCAGGAACACCTCGTCGCGGCGGTCCGCGATCGTGCGGCCGATCAGCTCCTCGTTGGCGCCGAAGCCGTAGATGTCGGCGGTGTCCAGGAACGTGACACCGAGATCGAGGGCGCGGTGCAGGGTCGCGGCGGACTCGGTGTCGTCGGTCGTGCCGTACGCGTAGCTCATCCCCATACAGCCGAGTCCGAGCCGGCTGACCTCGGCGCCTTGGCTACCCAGTTTCATCAGAGTCTTCCCTTCAGATGGCCTTCAGATGGCATGGCTCCGCCGGCCGAGCGTCCGCGACGGTCGGCTGAGCTCAGTGGTCGGTTACGGGGCGGCGGTGCCGCCGTACACGGTGATCTTGTAGTCGGTCACCGCGAGGGCGAGCTGCAGATCATGCAACTGCCGCTGGATCCGGTCGCGGTGCTCCTGCATCAGGGCAAGCCGCTGCGGTGCGGTGTGTTCGCCCTCGAGCACCAGGTCCAGATAGTGGCTGATTGTGCCGATCGGCATGCCGGAGGCACGCAGCCTGCTGATGAACACGATCCGCGCCATCGCCCGCTCGTCGTAGCTGCGGTAGCCGGCGGCGTCCCGGCGTACGTCGAGCAGACCGATCCGCTCGTAGTACCGCAGGGTGTGCGGGGTGAGGCCGGTGAGCTCGGAGGCCTCGGCGATCGACAGCTGCTCGGGCAGATCCTCCGGCAGCTCGAGCAGGCACAGCAGGTCCCGGTCGATCGGCTCCAGTACCTCGGTCGCGTTCATGTCTACGACCGTATGCCTTCGAGTGCGCTCAAAGGCAAAGGTGACCTACGTCACGCCTTCTGGCACTCCGCGCAGGTGCCGAAGATCTCCAGGGTGTGGCTGATGTCCGCGTACCCGTGCTCGGCCGCGACCTTGTCGGCCCAGCGCTCGACGGCCGGGCCTTCGACCTCGACGGTCCGCCCGCAGTTGCGGCAGACCAGGTGGTGGTGGTGACCCTTCGAGCAGCGCCGGTACGCCGTTTCGCCGTCGGCGGTGCGCAGGACGTCGACCTCGCGGGAGTCCGCGAGCGCCTGCAGGGTGCGGTAGACAGTGGTCAGGCCGACGGCCTCACCGGCGGACCGGAGCTCCTGGTGGATCTCCTGGGCGGTCCGGAAGTCGTCGATCTTGTCGAGCGCGTGCGCGACCGCCGCGCGCTGACGGGTCGAGCGTGTTCCGATAGCCACCGTTCCTCCTGTCATCTCATTACCGCCGTCCAGTCTCTCAGAAGTCAGCAACTCGCTGCCGCAGCCGTGCTGCATCACTGCTGCATCAGTGCTCGTCCCAGTGGTCGCCGTGCGCCGCGTGCAGATGCCCGTCGTGCACATAGTCGACATGGTCGCCGTGCTCGACCTTCTTGTGCCCGCACTCCTGGTTATGCGCGTGCGGGTGCCCGGCGCTCACCACATGCGGCTCCGGCGCCGGCACGCCGATCTCCGGCTCCTCGTCCGCCAACGGACGCGCGCGGCCGGCCCGCCGTCGCAGCAGCGTCCCGACCGTCGCCGCGACGACGAACCCGGCCAGCGCCAGCACGACGATGGTCGCGCCCGGCGCGACGTCCGCGTTGTACGACGTGACGATGCCGGCGAGACAGGCCGCCACACCGATCACGCACGCGGTGATGAACGTACTGCGGAACGACCGCGTGATCTGTTGCGCCGTCGCGACCGGAACCACCATCAGTGCACTGACCAGCAGCAGCCCGACGGTGCGCATCGCGACCGTCACGGTGACCGCGGCCATCACAGCGATCACCAGGTTGAGCAGCTGGACCCGGAGCCCCGTCGTACGGGCGAACTCCTCGTCCTGGCAGACCGCGAACAGTTGCGGGCCCAGGCCGATCGCGACGATCAGGACGGCGACGGCCAGGCCGACGACGACATACAGGTCGCTCTGGGAGACGGTGGTGAGTGAACCGAACAGGTAGGTGTTCAGCGTGGCTGCGCCCTGACCTGCGAGTCCGATGAGCAGTACGCCGCCCGCGATGCCGCCGTAGAAGAGAAGCGCGAGCGCCACGTCGCCCGTGGCCTTGCCGCGGGCGCGGACCAGCTCGATGGCGGTCGCTCCGGCGATCGAGACGATGATGGCGGTCAGCACCGGTGCGCTGCCGGTCAGCAGACCGAGCGCCACACCCGTGATCGCGATGTGGCCGATGCCGTCACCCATCAGCGACAGCCGCCGCTGCACCAGATACGTCCCGATGGCGGGCGCCGACAACCCGGTGAGCAGGCCCGCGATCAGGGCCCGCTGCATGAACTCCAGCTGGAACATGGTCATGACGGGAGCCACCCCGGTTCGTCGTCGGTGGTGTGCGAGTGGTGGACGTGGGCGTGCGTCTGCGAGGCGTGCGGCGGGCCGTCGTACACGATGCGGCCGCGGCGCATCACGACCGAGCGGTCGATCAGCGCGTCCATCGGGCCGAGATCGTGGCTCACCATCACCACGGTCGTGCCGCGCGCGACCCGCTCCCGGATCGCGTCGGCGAAGATCTGCTGGCTGGCCAGGTCCACACCCGCCGTCGGCTCGTCGAGGATCAGCAGCTCCGGGCCGGACACCAGGGCGCGCGCGATCAGCACCCGCTGCTGCTGCCCGCCGGACAGCTCGGCGACCGCGTCCTTGCGCCGGTCGGCCATGTCGACGACCTCCAGCGCCTCCTCGATCGCCTGCTTGCCGGCGGCGCCGAGCGGCGTGAACAGCCGCCGCTTCGACAGCAGGCCGGACGACACCACCTCGTACACCGTCGCGGGCACGCCGCCGGCCGCTGTGATGCGCTGCGGCACGTAGCCGACCCGGCGCCAGTCGCGGAAGCGGGGGACCGGCGTCCCGAACAACCGGACCTCGCCGCGGGCCGCGGGAAGCAGCCCGACCACGGTCTTGATCAGCGTGGACTTGCCGGAGCCGTTGGTGCCGAGCACGGCGACCACCTCGCCCTGGCGGATCTGCAGGTCGATGCCCCGAAGCACCAGGCGGCCGCCCAGGTCGACCGAGAGATCGGCGACCTGGACGGCCCTGGCCGGCTCTGCCGGTTCTGCCGGTTCTACTGTCACGAGCAGCCGTTCGCTTTCTGTAGCTCTTGCAGGTTCTGCCGCATCAGGGTCAGGTAGGTTTCCTGGGAGTTGGCGTCCGAGAGGCCCTCGATCGGGCTCAGCACGGCCGTTTTGACGCCGACGTCCTTGGCGATCGTCTCGGCCACCTTCGGACTGACCAGCTCTTCGTAGAAGATGGTCGTCACGTGCTGGGCCTTCACGATGTCCTGGACCTCCTTGATCCGGGCCGGCGCCGGCTCCGCGTCCGGCGTGAATCCGGCGATCCCGACCATCGTCAGACCGTACCGCTTCGCGAGGTAGGCGAACGCCTCGTGGCTGGTCACGAACGTCTTCAGCCGGCAGCTCGCCAGACCGGTCTTGTAGTCGGTGTCGAGTTTGCCGACCTGGGCGAGCAGGGCCTTGGCACGCTCGTGGTACCCGGCCGCGTTGGCGCTGTCGACGCTCACCAGCCGGTCCTCGACGGCCTTGACGACCGCGGCGTAGCGCACCGGGTCGAGCCAGAAGTGCGGGTCGAGGGCGTCGTCCTTGTGCGCGGCCGCCTCGGCGCCTTCCCCGTGCTCCTCGAAGTCGGCGCCGGTCGCCTCCAGCTGCGCGGCCGGGGCGACGTCGAAGCCGGCGTCCTTCGCGTTCTGCTCGACGGCCTCGTCGACGGCGGGCTGCAGGTCCTTCTCGAACAGGACCAGCTTCGCCTCGGCGATCTCGCCGACCTGCTTGGGGGTCAGCTCGAGGTCGTGGGGCTCCACACCGGGCGCGGTCAGGGTGGTCACGTGCACCGCGTCGCCCCCCACTGTGCGGGCGATGAACTCGAGCGGGTAGAACGAAGCCACGACGTCGAGCTTGCCGCCACCGGAGTCGTTGGCGGAGCCGCCGCACCCGGCCAGGGTGAGGGCGGCCAGGGCGGTGGCGCCGGCGACAACAGCTCGAAGACCAGATCTCATGACAATCATTTTCATTTAACTGGAACTGATTGTCAAAACAGGGAGTTCAGATTGGCCAGCCGCAACGTCGGGCGACGACGTGCCGACTCCAAGCGCAACCTGCGCCGGGCGCTCGATATTCCGCCGGGTCACGGGCACGGACACGGTCATGGGCACGGGGATCATGTGGTCGACACGTCGGTGGTGAACTCCGACGCGATCGTCGCTCGCCGGGTCCGGATCGTGGTCGCCGCGGTGCTGGTCCCGCTGCTGCTGGCCGCCGTGGTGGCGATGATCGTGATGTGGCCCGGCGGTGACGTGAAGGTCGCGTCGTACCAGACCGCCACGGCCCGCGGCGAGGTCACCGCCGTCAAGGCCTGCCCGAACGTGAAGGACCAGTGCGACGAGGCGACGGTCGAGCTGACCACCGGGGCCGACAAGGGCGCGGTCATCCCGGTGCAGGTTCCGAAGGCCGGCCAGACGTCCATCCCGGTCAAGGTCGGCCAGACGATCATGCTCGGCGTCCAGGACGCACCGGAGGTCGCCGACCGGTACTCCTATGTCGATCACGACCGGACCAAGCCGCTGTTGTGGCTGGCCGCGATCTTCGCGGTCGCCGTCGTCGCACTCTCGCGCTGGCGCGGTTTCGCGGCGCTGATCGCGCTCGCGGTGACCGCGGTGATGCTGACGCAGTTCATCCTGCCGGCGATCCTGAAGGGCGAGAATGCGCTCCTCGTCGCGGTCGTCGGCGGCACGGTGATCATGGCGATCGCGTTGTTCCTGACGCATGGGATCAATGCGGAGAGTTCGATCGCGTTGTCCGGGACGGTGGCCGCGCTCGGGCTGACCGTGCTGCTCGGCTGGTTCTTCACCAAGTTCTGCCAGCTGAGCGGCCTGGCGTCCGAGGGGGCGTCCGGGGCCAAGGCGCTGGCGCCGGACATCGACCTGACCGGGTTGCTGGTCGCCGGGATGGTGATCGGCGCGCTCGGCGTGCTCGACGACGTGACCGTCACCCAGGCCGCGGCGGTGTGGGAGCTGTCGGCCGCGAATCCGTCCGCGAACCGTCGCGAGCTGGTCAGCGCCGGCCTGCGGATCGGCCGGACCCATGTCGCCTCGGTGGTCAACACGCTCGTCCTCGCGTACGCCGGCGCCGCGCTGCCGATACTGCTGATCTTCGCCATCCAGGACCTTCCCGGCCGGGCGGTGCTGTCCACCGAGTCGGTGGCGATGGAGGTGGTCCGCGGCCTGGTCGGCAGCCTCGGGATCATCGCGGCCGTCCCGCTGACCACCGCCCTCGCCGCGATGGCGGTCGCCGACCGGTCCCGCGACCTGGTGGCCTCGCAGGACTAACCGAAAATCAGCCCTTCCGCCTGAGCCTTCAGGCTCTTACGCTGCTGCTAGGTCACGGAGAGTCCGCCTGCGACTACCTTCAGTGGCTGCACGGGGTGAGGAGTGCTGATGAGGTTTCGTCATCGGGACGGTTCGACCGTCCACCTGGGGTACAGCGCGACCGTGCATCCGGCCGCGGAGCTCGACGAGCTGGTCGCCGGGCTCGATGCGTGCGCCGGCGCGGTTCGGAAGGCGCTCGGCGTACCGGTCCTCGGCGTCGGCCTGTGGTTCCCGCACCGGCTCGCCGATCGCCTGGCGAACTCGCCGTCCGCGCTCAGCAAGCTCCGCCGCGCGCTGCACCGGAACCGGCTGGAAGTCGTCACGCTGAACGGCACACCACACGCCCAGTTCAGCGACAAGGTCGTCGGCACCAAGCTGTACTGCCCTGACTGGACCGATCCCGAACGGCTCCGCTACACGCTCGACCTGATCGACGTCCTGGCCGAGCTGCTGCCCGCGGACGCGCCGTACGGATCGATCTCGACCGTGCCGCTCGGCTGGCGGGTGCCGTGGTCGAGGGACCGCAACCGGGCCGCGCGCGAGGCGATCGACCGTGTCGAGCAGCACCTCGCCCGGACCGAGACCAGGACCGGCCGGACGATCCGGATCGCCGTCGAGACCGAGCCGGGCTGTGTCCTCGAGATGATCGGTCAGGCCGCCGCCTGGCTGGACCGCTACGCCAGTCCGTACGGCGGTGGGTCGCGCATCGGGCTGGGGCTCGACACCTGTCATCTCGCAGTGCAGTTCGAGGAGCCGGCCGAGTCGTTCGAGCTGTTGTGGCGTGCGGGCGTGGATGTGGTCAAGGCGCAGTTGTCCCTCGCGCCGACGCTCGTGGACCCGTCGGACGCGTCCGGTCGCTACGCTCTCGGTCAGCTCGGCAGACCGAAGTACCTGCGGCAGGTGCGTGAGTGGGGCGGCCCTGGTGTCGACGACGTGGCGCAGGCCAACGAACTGTCCGGTCACGCGGCCTGGCGGATGCATGCGCACTTGGCGGCCCATGCCGCGCCACCGGATCCGTTGAGCGCGACAACCGGCGTACTGGACGAGTGTCTGACCAGGCTGGTCGGCGGCGGGCATCCCCTCACGCACCACCTCGAGTCGGAGGTGTACGTGTGGCCGCGTGCGCCCAGAACCCAACAGGCGTTGGCGAAACGGATCGCCAAGGAGCTCGCGTGGCTACGTGACCGGCTGACCGCGCTCGGGCTGGACCAGGTCTGAGTAGTCCGGCATCGGGACCGAGCTGAGCGCCTTGCCCACCGAGTTCTGCGACCAGATGAAGCGCTGCACCGATGTGGGCAGCTTCGCCAGCGTGGCGGCTGCTGTCGGCATCAGCCGCAACGCCAGGGGACCGGCCGGAATGATCGTGCGCATCACCTTCGGTGCGAACCGTCGGCTCTGCTCGACGACCGGCCGGATGGTCCGCTCGTAGTTGCGGAGCCCGGACGGCAGATCGCTACGAGCCGCGGCCAGCTCACCCGCCAGGATGTACGCCGCCATGACCGCAAGGCTCGTGCCGCCGCCGACTGCCGGACCGGGGCAGTAGCCCGCGTCGCCGACCAGGCCGATCCGGCCGCGGTGCCAGGTGTCCAGAGTGATCTGTGCGATCGAATCGAAGTAGAAGTCCTCGGCCGGCACCAGGTGCTCCAGCAACTGAGGCACCTTCCAGCCGTAGTCACGGAACTCCTTGACCAGCAAGGCTTTCTGCTCGTCCTTGTCGCGGTAGTCGTAGCGCAACTCAGGCGCGCGGAACAGGAACCCGGCGCGAACCTGGCCGGTCTGGTGCACGCCGTAGATGCCGACCAGCTTGCCGACGGAGAAGTGCGACAGTGTGTGGTTGCCGAGACCGAAGACGTCGGGCATCGAGAACACCGCGAGGTAACCGCCGAGCGGCCGGAGCATCGGCTCCTCCGGACCGAAGGCGAGCCGCCGGACGTTGGAGTGCAGGCCGTCGGCCCCGATCACCAGGTCGAAACGGCGCTGCGTCCCGGACTCGAACGTCACGTCGACACCGGCGCCGTCGTCGTGCACGGCCGCGATCGAGTCGCCGAACACGTACTCGGCGGTGTCGCGCGTGGCGGCGTACAGGATCCGGGTCAGCTCGCCGCGGAGGATCTCCACGTGCCGGCTCGAGATCCCGGCGTACATCCGGCTGAGGTCGACCTCGACCGGGCGCTTGCCGAACCGCTCGATCGTCATCGCGTCGAGTCGCGTGCGGGCCGCCTCGATCGCGTCCCAGCACCCCATCCGGCGGGTGATGTCGGCGGCGGAGCTGAACAGGTCGACGGCGTGGCCGCCGAGTCCGTGGCGGCCGGCCGGCGTGCGCTCGACGAGCGTCGGCTCGAAGCCGTACCGGTGCAGCCAGTGGGCGAGCACCGGACCGGCCACGCTGGCACCCGAGATCAGAACCTTCATGACAACCTCCTTACTTATCGGAAGGTAAGTAAACGGAGGCGCGATTGTCAATGGCTTACTTACCGGAAGGTCAGCTAATCTTCGGGGTATGCCGAGACGACGGACGGGCGACACCCGGGCGCGGATCCAGCAGGCCGCGCTGGAGCTGTTCGCCGAGCGCGGCATGCAGCAGACCAGCCTGCGCGACATCGCCGACCGCCTCGGCGTCACCAAGCCCGCGCTGTACTACCACTTCGCGTCCCGTGAGGACCTGCTGAACAGCCTCGTCGAGCCGATGATCGCGGACTTCGAGGCGTACGCCGCGGCGCAACGGGCGGCCGCACCGGTCGCGCCGCGGGAACTGCTCGGCTCGTACTTCGACCTCGCGCACCAGCACCGTGCGCTGATCCGGCTCGCGATCCGCGACCTGTCGGTGCTGCACGAGCTGAAGCTCGCCGACCGCTTCATGGAATGGCGCGGGACGCTCGCCGAGCTCCTGGTCGGCGCGAGTCCGTCGCTGTCGGACGCAGTCCGGTGCATGGTCGCGCTCGGCGGGCTGTCCGACTGCGCGGTGATGATCGACCACGAGCCGGTCGCCGAACTCCGCGAGGCCGCGGTCGACGCGGCCTACGACAGCCTCGGCCGCCCCTGAAGGACCGCGCGGCTCAGCCGGTCGCGATCCGCGAGACCGCGAACAGCAGGATCACGAGGATCGAGAAGATCCGCAGGAACCGCGGCCCGTTGGTCACCGCCGGCCACGACAGGAACGCCAGCCACCCCAGCAGCAACGCCAGCAACACCAAGGCCGGCACCCCCACCGGCACCGGAGCGAACACTCCGACCAGCGCCAGCACCAACGTGATCCCCGGCAACGTCAACTTGGGCGCGGCGTGCAGCTTGGCGACGTACGGATAGCTGATCTTCGTGATCCGCTGCCGCAACGGACTGCTGGGGGTGCTCATACCTCTATTGTTCCAGGTCCTATGGTTGAGCCCGTGTTCGTGGTGATCAGGTTTCGGGTGGGAGAAGCCGAGCAGGCCGGCTTCGGGGAGCGGATGCGGACCGCGGTCGACGTGCTGGCGAAGCAGAAAGGGTTCGTCGCGGCACGCGTGGGGCGCAACGTGGACGACCCCGAGTTGCTGGCGCTGACGCTCGAGTTCGAGAACATCGGGAGTTACCGGCGCGCGCTGTCGCCGTATGAGGTGAAGGTGGCCGCGGTGCCCCTGCTGTCCCAGGCTCTCGACGAGCCGTCGGCGTACGAGGATCTGCCGAGTTAGCACGGATTCGATCGGGGCCACCCCGGACCGATAGCCTGGTTCCTTCCGTAGATCTGTCAGTAGCCGTTCTGTACCCGTTCTGTGCCCGTTCTGGAGTCGAAAAGTGCCCGTGGAAACCGTCGATGCCGTCGTCAGCCTCAGCAAGCGCAGGGGCTTCGTCTATCCGTGCGGCGAGATCTACGGCGGCACCAAGTCGGCCTGGGACTACGGGCCGCTCGGCGTCGAACTGAAGAACAACGTGCGCACCCAGTGGTGGCGGACGATGGTGACCGGCCGCGACGACATCGTCGGCCTGGACTCCTCGGTGATCCTGCCGACCCAGGTCTGGGAGGCCTCCGGCCACCTGGCCGAGTTCGTCGACCCGCTGACCGAGTGCCAGTCCTGCCACAAGCGGTTCCGCGACGACCACCTGCGCGAGGACTTCGCCCGCCGCAAGAACAAGGATCCCGAAGCGGTCGAGCTGGCCGAGATCGCCTGCCCGAACTGCGGTAACAAGGGCACCTTCACCGAGCCGCGGATGTTCAACGGCCTGCTGAAGACCTACCTCGGCCCGGTCGAGTCCGAGGAGGGCCTGCACTACCTCCGCCCGGAGACCGCGCAGGGCATCTTCATCAACTTCGCGAACGTGATGGGCACCGCGCGGAAGAAGCCGCCGTTCGGGATCGCCCAGGTCGGCAAGAGCTTCCGCAACGAGATCACCCCGGGCAACTTCATCTTCCGGACCCGCGAGTTCGAGCAGATGGAGATGGAGTTCTTCGTCGAGCCCGGCTCCGACGAGGACTGGCACGAGTACTGGCTGAAGGCGCGCTGGGACTGGTACACCGGCCTCGGGCTGAACCCGGACAACATGCGGTTCTACGAGCACCCGAAGGAGAAGCTGAGCCACTACTCCAAGCGCACCGTCGACATCGAGTACCGGTTCAACTTCGGCGGCAAGGAGTTCGACGAGCTCGAGGGCATCGCGAACCGCACCGACTTCGACCTGACCACGCACTCCAAGCACTCCGGCGCCGACCTGTCGTACTTCGACCAGGAGAAGGGCGAGCGCTGGACGCCGTACGTGATCGAGCCCGCGGCCGGCCTGACCCGCAACGTGCTCGCGTTCCTGCTCGACGCGTACACCGAGGACGAGGCGCCGAACGCCAAGGGCGGCGTCGACAAGCGGACGGTCCTGCGGTTCGACCCGCGGCTCGCGCCGGTCAAGGCCGCGGTGCTGCCGCTGTCCCGCAACGCCGACCTCTCGCCGAAGGCGCGCGACCTGGCCGCCGAGCTCCGGCAGAACTGGAACGTCGACTTCGACGACGCCGGCGCGATCGGCCGCCGCTACCGCCGCCAGGACGAGATCGGTACGCCGTACTGCATCACCGTCGACTTCGACACCCTCGAAGACCACGCCGTGACGATCCGGGAGCGGGACTCGATGAAGCAGGAGCGGGTCGCCCTGACCGAGGTCACCGGGTATCTCGCCCAGCACCTGGTGGGTTGCTGACGATGAAGCCGATTCGGGATCTGGCCGTCTTCGGACTGGTCGCCGTGGCGCTGCTCGCGCTGGTGTCCTGCTCGGACACCAAGCCCGAGGCGGGGACGTCGCCGACGGCGCCCGCCACGAGCGCGCCACCGTCGAGCGCGCCGATCCCGACCGCGTCGACACCGACGCTGACCGCGCTGCCGACACCGTCGAAGCCCTGGCCGACGCCGAAGGTCACCGGGGAACCGGAGTCCGACGCGCCGCTCGCCGAGCGGATCACGTTCGCGATCGCGAAGCAGGCCCAGGTCACGGCCGGGAAGGCCGCCGCGACAACCGTGAAGTGCCCCGGCATCGACACCGTCGAGACCGCCGGCAAGCACGAACTGACCTGCACGGTGACGTACGCCGGGAAGCCCTACACCGGCACGCTGACGGTCGACGCCAAGCAGTACTCGGCGTCGTACAAGTTCACCTCGCAGTCGGTCGCGATCGTTCGCGCCAAGGTCGTGGACGCCGTGCTGCGGACCGTCACGGACGCCGCGAAGGTGACGTGCACGATGGACGATGTTGCCGTCGTCAAGCATTCCGGCGAGCCGATCGCGTGCGACGTGACGACCACCGCCAACGCCGTACAGCCTTACAAAGCACAGGTTTCCGGCGACGGACAGGTGCTGGTGGCGAAGGCCTGACATGCTGCACCTGGGAAATCTGACGATCGAGACGCCGGTGGTGCTGGCGCCGATGGCCGGCATCACGAATGCGGCGTACCGGCGGCTGTGCGCCGAGCAGGGCGCCGGGCTGTACGTGTGCGAGATGATCACGTCACGCGGCATCGTCGAAGGCGACCAGAAGTCGCTCGACATGCTGACGTTCGACGCGCGCGAGACCGTGCGGTCGGTGCAGCTGTACGGCGTCGACCCGACGTACATCGGGCGTGCGGTGCAGATCCTCTGCGACTGGTACGGCGTCGCGCACATCGACCTGAACTTCGGCTGCCCGGTCCCCAAGGTGACCCGCAAGGGCGGCGGCGCGGCGCTGCCGTGGAAGCGGAACCTGCTCGGCGCGATCCTGCGCTCGGCTGTGCACGCCGCGACGCCGTACGGCGTGCCGGTCACGATGAAGACCCGGATCGGGATCGACCTCGACCACCAGACCTACCTGGACGCGGGGCGGATCGCTGCGGACTCGGGTGCGGCGGCGATCGGGCTCCACGGTCGTACGGCGTCACAGGCGTACTCGGGGCAGGCGGACTGGTCCACGATCGCCGCGCTGGTCGAGCACGTCGACATCCCGGTGCTCGGCAACGGCGACATCTGGGAAGCCGGCGACGCCCTGCGGATGGTCGCCGAGACGGGCTGCGCGGGCGTCATCGTCGGGCGCGGCTGCCTCGGTCGGCCGTGGCTGTTCCGCGATCTCGCGGTCGCGTTTTCCGGTGGTGAGGCGCTCAACCTGCCGACGCTCGGCGAGGTCGCCGACGTGATGCGCCGGCACGGCGAACTGCTCGCGGAACTGATGGGGGAGCAGCGCGGCCTGCGCGACTTCCGCAAGCACGTCCCGTGGTACCTGAAGGGCTTCCCGGCCGGCGGCGAACTCCGCGCCGCGCTCGGCATGGTCGACTCACTCGCCCGCCTGGACGAGTTGCTGGCTGAACTCGACCGCAACGTCCCGTTCCCGGTCGCCGAACTCGGCGCCCCCCGCGGCCGCCAAGGCAGCCCCCGCGACCACATCGTCCTCCCACAAGGCTGGCTCGACGACACCGACGGCCTGACGGCCGACCTCGCCGACGCAGAAATCGGCGTCTCCGGCGGCTGATCCCTCCCGGACGGACAGCCGCGAAAGGACACCGCTTCGCGGCGACAGTCCTTTTGGCCGCCTCCGGCGGCGTACGGATCCCGCTGCGCGACCTGACCGCCGCGGCGAGGTGGATCGGTGCTCAGCGCCACGAAAGGACACCGCTTCGCGGTGACTGTTCTTTGGCCGCCTCCGGCGGCGTGCGCAGTGTGACCTGATCGCTGCGGTGCGGTGGATCGTGGTCGGTGCCGGGTAGCGGGTGCCGGGTGCCGCGGTGCCGCGGTGCTGGGGTGCAGGGGTGCAGGGGTACCGGGGGTGCGGGGGCACGGGGCACGGGTGCGGGGTGCGGGGGTGCAAGACGGCTGTTGTTGTCCCACCTGGGGAGGACGCCGGCGAACGGACCGCGCGTCGCGGCGACTGTTGTGGTCGCCTTCGGCGGCGTGTACGGCTCGCAGCGCAACCTGACCGCGTCGGCGAAGTTGACCGGTGCTCAGCCCTGCCGCCTGGGTGATTTGGATGTGCGAAACGGGTGCAGCCGTCCCGGCCCCGGACGGCGAGGTCGGCGGGCGGTGAGGCTCGCTGTCTGGATACATGGTGGATGTGCTTGCACGAGATCAGGTGTGGTCGGTTGAAGAGTGTGGGTCCCGGCCCGCTGCCCGTCCCGTCTGCAAAGAAATCTGCTGGGGTAGGTGTCGGATCTCGGGTTCGGCATTCGTTGGATGGACAAAGAGCGCACCGGCCTGACCGAGGAGGGCATCATGACCGCGACCTACACCTTCGACATCTTCTGCACGCTCGACGGGTTCGGTTCGTACGACGAGAACGGGGACTGGGGCGGCTACTGGGGCAAGGCCGGGCCGGAGTTTCTCGAGCGGCGGCTGGACTCGTACAGCTTGGATCAGCGGCTGGTGCTCGGTGCCAACACGTTCCGCCTGTTCCGGGAGATTCTCGGCTCGAGTGACGCGCCGAAGGTCGACGACCCGGTGAACAACCGGATGATGGCGATGCCGTCGACGGTCGTCTCGACCACGCTCGACGGCCCGCTGGACTGGGCGAACGCGACCCTCGCCCACGGCGACGCGGTCGACGTCGTCGCCCGGCTGAAGAAGGAGTCCGACCTGCCGCTGCGCTCGCACGGCAGCCTCGCGATGAACCGCGCGCTGATGGCCGCCGGCCTCGTCGACCGCGTCCAGGTCACGATCTTCCCGGTCATCTCCGGCCGCACCGGCTCGGACCCGATCTTCGGCGGAGCCGCCGACTTCGACCTCGAACTGCTCGAGTCCCGAATCCTCGACGGCAACACCCAGGAGCTCGTCTACCGCCCGACCCTCCACCACTGATCCAGGTCCTCGACGGATCTCACCCGTACGGCGCCCTCGTCGTCCCCCGGTGGCTCGAACCCGGCAAGGTGCTCCTCCAGTACGTCGACCCCGACGTCCCGCCGCCGCGGATCGACAAGGTTCCCGGCCCGCCGCCGCCGTACGGTCGCGTCGTCCACATCGACGTACAGCAAGGTGAATCCGGCACCGGCACCCGCCGCCAGCGACCGCCACCCGTCCCGCAGGAACCGCGGCGAACTGGTGTCGTCGACGACCACCGACGTCCCGGCGGTCAGCAGCCCGAGAACCTCGTCCGACGCCAGTTCGTGGGTCCGGATCCATTCCTCGACCGGAATGCCGTCACCGCCCCACAGCCCGCGCCGCACGTTGATCTCGTCGAGGCTGACGACCCGCGCCCCCAGTCGCGGCGCCAGCACGCGCGCCACCGTGCTCTTCCCGGAGAACGACTTCCCACACAGCAGAACGAGCCTCACACCGAACACCCAACCACCCATCCCCACGAACCGACGACAAGTGATGGTGACGTGAGACAAGTAATACCTTGTCCCCACACACCATTTGGTGTTCCCGGTTCTGTCAGCGGGAGTTCTCGGAGCGCCAGGCGACGTAGTGGGCGACGGCCTCGGCCGTGTCGTACTGCGGGATGAAACCGGTGTCCGCGGTGAGGCGGCTGATATCCAGGTGCGGGCCCGGTTGGCCGCCGGGTTTGCTCGGTACGTTGAGCGCGTCGGCGAGGTCGCCGTTGCGCATCGGCCGACCGCTGGAGACGTTGTACGTCGTGTGGTTCAGCCGGTCGGCCGTGATGAGCAGGGCGATCGCGCGGCCTGCGTCGGGCGCATAGCACGAGTCGCCGCCGTCCTCGGCGTACAGCGGTGCAGGCGTCTCGCCCCGCAGTACGGCGCTGACGTACGGCGGGATGAAGTTGAACGGGGACTCCGGATCCATCAGCGGCCCCCACGTCGACCCGATCCGCAGTACGACGGGGTGTACGCCGGTGCCCTGCAGAGCGTGGGTGGTGATCGGCTCGACCGCCGTACGCCCCAGACCCGCGCCGCGTCGAGCGCGTTGAACAGCCCGGTCATGTCGGTCCGGAAGTACGCGACCGGATCGTCGGCCGGGACGCTGCCGGCGAGATGCACGATGTCGCTGACGGCGTACCGCTCCCCGAGCGCGAGGAACGCGGCCTGGATGGTCACGTCCAAGGACTCGACCACGACCTTCCCGTCGAGGAACGACGGCACATCACCTCGGCGGTGCGACGTGACGACGACGTCCTCGCCGAGATCGAGCAGCGCGCGGGCGGTATGGGCGCCGATCATGCCGAGCCCACCGGTCACAAGAATCATGCCGCGACGCTACGAGCGGTACGCCGTCCGCGTCTTGAACGAATCCCGCACGATCCCGACCTGGCGCTCGCGACGCGCTGTTCCAGCACACCGCGCCCCCGCAGGCGTTGCAACCCGGAGAGGAAAGGTGGTTCTCGATGCACTGGTGCGCCTTCTAAGCTCGGAGAATGGCCAGCAAGCCGGATGAGACGCGGGACGGGGTCGACCTGACCAATCTGGATCAGCCGCTGTTCGACGGGGCTGACGCCACGAAGCGGGACCTGGTCGACTACCTCGACGCCGTGCACGAACGGATCCTGCCGGAGCTGCGCGGGCGGCCGTTGTCGGTCGTGCGGATCCGGCCGGGACAGCCCAAGTTCATGCAGAAGAACGTCCCGAAGTACACGCCGGACTGGGTGCAGACCGTGCAGGTGTGGGCGGAGGCGTCGAAACGCCAGGTCTCGTACGCGTTGTGCGACGACCGCCGGACGCTGCTGTGGTTCGCGAACCAGCGCGCTGTGGAGTACCACCCGACGCTGATGCGTGCCGAGCGCTGGGACCGCGTCACGCACCTGGTGCTCGACCTCGATCCGCAGGAGGGGGAGACCTTCGCGATGGCCGTCCAGGCCGCGCTGCTGGTGCGGCAGGCGCTGACCGACTCCGGGCTGGCGGGGGCGGTGAAGACGAGCGGCGCGAAGGGCGTGCATGTGATCGTGCCGATTGTCGACACTGTGACGATCGAGGACGCGGCGGCCGCCACGCGGGCGATCGCTGCCCGCGCCGAGAAGATCGATCCGTCGATCGCGACCACGGCGTACATCAAGGAGGACCGGCACGGGAAGGTGTTCGTCGACTCGACGCGGTCAGGCGGTGCGACGGTGGTCGCGGCGTACAGCCCGCGAGTCCGTCCCGGTGCGACGGTGTCGTACCCGGTCGGGTGGGACGACCTGGAGAACGTCGCACCGCGCGACTTCACCGTCCGCAACGCTCCCGCCCTCCTCGCCGACCGCGACCCCTGGGCCGAACAGCTCCCCGCGCCACAAGCCATCCCCGACGACGTACTCGAGGAAGGCCGCGCCATCCCGGTCGCCCGCGTCGCCGCCATGCACGAAGGCAAACGCCGCAAACGCGCCCGCGAGGCCGAACAGGAGAATCCACCCACCTGATCCGCACCCGCACCGCCCCGACGCCCGGCCCAGCGAGGTGTGTCGATGCCAGCTTCGGTGAGGGGGCGTGAGGTGTGTGAGGTGGGAGTTTGGTTACTCCTCGGATGTCGTGAGGTCGAGGGCGTGGCGGCGGACTGGTGGTGTCGGGTGGTTGCGGAGGGCAACTAGGAGGGCTCGCCAGTCGGGTGGCCAGCCGGCTCGGGGGCTGGCTGTGGTGAGGACGGCGTGGGCTAGCAGGCCGGATGCCAGGTCGGGGGATCGGACGAGGGACTCGGCGACGGGGAGCACGGCGGCGGGTGTCCAGGTCGGTTCTGTTGCGGACAGGCGGGCGCGGACGAGCTCGGCGGCCGTGGCCGCGGCGAGGACGTCGTCGGCGACGAGTTCGCGGAGCTCGTTGGCGAGGACGCGGAAGTCGTCATGCGAGAGGACCAGGAGCTGCAGACGGAGCTCGAGAAGGTCCGCGCCGACAAGCTCAGAAGCGACGGCCCGCAGGTGGCTGCGGACGTCGGCGGAGCGGTTGGCGAAGTGAGCAGACAGCTGACGCACCAGATACGTGAGCCGCTGCCGCGCCGGGTGATCCCGGTCCGGCAACGCGTCCGGCAGCGATGGATCCCGTTCGAGACGCACCAGCAGCCGGACAGCCTCGACCACCTCGTCCAGCCCCGCGGGCGCATCGGTAGCCAAGAAGGAGACCAAAGCCGAGACCGCGTCCCGCCAGACGCGACTTCGCAACTCCAGCCGGCTGATGAAGTCCGCACACACCCGAGCTGCAGCGGAGTTGTACCGCGCCCACCCCCGCAGCGCGTGCAAGGCCGCCCCGACAACCTCAGGCTCGGCCCGTGTCGTCACGGCGATCAGCAGGTCGGCGTACCGCGAGCGATACACCACAGGTACGTCGTACGGGCGCCGTGCAGTCAACGCCGTGGCGGTAGCCGGCGAATCGTGAACTGCCTGCTCCAACACAGCCCACGCCGCCGGGTCGTACAGCAAGTACTGCGACACAGTCCGCGCAATAGCCGCGCGCACATCCCGATGCGCACCGGACCACGTCTCTGTGAGTACGGCGCCGGCCCCCGGCGCCCTGAGCTCACCGAGCAGCCGCACGGCCCCTTTCCGCGACGTGATCTTCACACCGTCGCCAGAAAGCACCGGCTGGAGCAGCCCGGGCAGCCGACTCGGCCGCACGAACCGCGCCGCCCGGGCAGCGGCGTAAACAGCAACCCGCGCGCGATCGTCCCCCACATGCGCGAGCAGCAGCGGCATAGCCAAGTCAGGTCGTTCCGTCCACGCCAACGCGGCCAGCGCGGCCTCCTGCAGCAGTACGTCGGAACTAGCGAGAAACTCGTCCAACGCGGCCCGCCCCGCCACCGGCACGCGCCCCAGCGTCTTCACCGCCAACGCCCGGTACCACTCCGGCATCCGCTCGTCACGTGCGACGCCGACCAGCAACTCGGCGTACCGGGCCTGCTGTCGTGGCAACCACTGCCGCAGCGCGTAGCTCGGCACCTCCCACGCGGCACTGTTCCGGTCGAACCGGCGGATCCGGTCCGCCGCCGCGAACACCTGGTCGAGCAGGTCGGTGCGCAATTCGGTGACGACCCACCACACCGGATGCCAGCGGGCCATCCGTACGTCGCGAGCAATGATCTGCTCAACGCGGGCCGAGCGCGTAGCCGGTGCGTCCAGCCAGTACCGGCACGCGGACTGCACGGTGTACTCCTGGTTCGACCAGACCGCCTGCTCCAGCACTTCCTGCAACGGCTCCAACGACCACGCGCGACGGCCGAAGGCTCCCGCCACCGCAAGCGCCAGACCGAACTCGTTCCGCTTCGCCGCCGCCTCGATCGAAGGCCGCAGTACGTCGTACACCTGGACCTCACGCCCGCGCGGCAGACCATTGACCAGGCCGTACAGGCTGAGCGAGCCCGTGTTCTCGGACAACCGCGCGTGCGCCTGCAGCCCCCATTCCAGTACGCCGGGCCGGTCATCGACGGCGCCGCGGACGACGGCGTGCTCGGCCAGTTGCGTCAACGCCCGCCGCGTCGCCCAAGAGACGTCTCGCGCCGCCAGCGCATCGGTGAGCAACAAGTCCAGCGACTCGAGCAGCGCGTCCGTCAACAGCGTCGGCGGCAACTCCACGACAGCCTGTACGGCGTTGAGTCGCACCGTGTCCTGGTCGTTGCGGACCCGGCCGGCCACCCACGTGACAGCCTGCACGACCTGCTCCGGCTGCCTGCCGTACCCGGCGGACCGGATCGCTGCCTGGTACACCGAACTGCGCACTGCCGCATCGGGATCACGGACGTCCGGCTCGAGCAGCGCAAACGCCTCGTCAAAGGGCAGATGACCGGCGACACTGCGCCGCCACGCCCCATCTGAGCTGGCTGGCAGTGTCAGCATCCGGCGTGTCTGCTCAGCACGCACAGCGTGTGGCAGTGCCTCCAACAGCTCAGTACTCAGCTGCGCCTGACCCAGGTCGACATGTTCTGTGACCGCGGCGAAGATGACAGCGCGCCGGGACGGTGGCAGCACGCCCAGGACACCGGCGAGCTGTGGCCAGAGGACCCGGCCGAGACTGACGAGGTCCTCATCGGAGTACCTGTGCAGACGACGCCGGAACGCCGGCGTGAGAGCCCGCGACACCGTACGGCGCCGGTCAGGTGCCAGTAGCAGCTGCAGCACGCCCTCGGGATCCCGGTCCGTCAGCGGACCGAGGACGTCGAGCACTGCGATCGGGAGGTCGTGTGCGGGGACGGCCTGCTTGATCAGCTCTACGTCGAGCGCTGCAGTGACACCGTGGCCGACGCCCTGCCACCACTCGTCGTCAGCCGGGAGCGTCCGGCGCGCAAACGCCAGTACTGCGTCCGAGTGGTGCTTCGCGAGCTGACGCCAACCACCTGGCGTCACGCAGTACGCCAGCTCGGGAAGCAGCCGCGCCACAGTCTCCTGGTCCGTTGCGGCGAGCAGTGCGGTCGCCGCCACGTCGCCCCACCGCGCGCGGTGCTCGTCGATCAGCCGTACGGCGAGGTGCTCGCGCCGCTGTCGCCGTACCAGGGAGACCAGCTTCGACCGCAGCGCCGCGGGCGCGTCGTCGTACGCGATGCGCAGCTCGTCGTCCGTGACCGGCACCCCGCGGGCGACCGCCGCGAGCGCCCGGTTCTGCACGGCCGGATCCGGGTCGCGCAGCATCCGGCTCACGTACGCCGCCTGGCGCGTGACCTCGGCGATCTGCAGACCGAGGACGCGCTCGAAGGCCGGGCCGCGAGCCAGCTCGTCGAGGAGCCCGGTCAGCTCCGGCGCCCGGTCGGCGAGCAGGCGTACGCGCTGTCCGCGCGAGAGTCCGTCGATCGATCGCAACAGCTCGGGCAGGCGCATGCGCCCATCCTGCCCAATGGGTGGTGTCAGGCCTTCGTCGACGCGTCCAGGATCATGGTTGCGGCCTCCCGGGCGCGCAACGCGGGGTCGGCCGAGCCGGAGATCGCGGCCCGGGTGATCGCGCCCTCGCTGAGCAGGATCAGGTGGTCCGCGAGCCGGTCGGCATCGTCCGCGCCGGCCTCCTGGGCGAGCTCGGTGAGGGCCTGCCGGAACCCTTCCTTGTGCCGCGAGGCCATCTCGGCGACCCGCGGCGATACCGCGCCGAGCTCGCCGAACGCGTTGATGAACGCGCAACCGCGGTAGTCGCGCTGGCTCGACCAGTCGTAGAGGAAGTCGAACACCGCGAGGATGCGCTCGCGCGGATCGGTCTGCGCCTCGACGTGCTCGGCGAGCATCGACTTCCAGAGCGCGTCCCGGCGGTCCAGGTACGCCTCGATGAGGGCGTCCTTGGACGGGAAGAGCTGGTAGAGCCGTTTCAGCGACACCCCGGACGCCGCCCGGATCGCGTCCATCCCGACCGCCTGCACACCACGCTCGTAGAACAGCGCGTCGGCCGCGTCCAGCACCTGCTGCTGCGCCGTCGCCGTGTCCAGAACCATTCCCGCCTCCCGGGGTGACCCGCGCCACCTTGCGCGGAGAACCATCGTTCTCCTACAGTAGCAAACGCACCGGAGAACGAGCGTTCTCCGCGATCGACAGGAGGATGACCATGACCGTTCTCGAGCCCGCCGCCCAGGCTTTCGCCGATGCGACCGCGAAGCCCCCGTTCCTGTTCCAGCTGTCACCCGAGGAGGGCCGCAAGGCCGTCGACGAGGCGCAGACCACCGACTACCCGAAGCTCCCGGTCGACGAGGAGTGGGTGACCGCCGCGGACGGCACGAAGGCGCGGATCGTCAAGCCGCAGGGTGCGACCGGTGTGCTGCCGGTCATCCTCTACATCCACGGTGCCGGCTGGGTGTTCGGCGACGCGCACACCCACGACCGGCTGGTGCGTGAGCTCGCCGTCGGCGCGGGCGCCGCGGTGGTGTTCCCGGAGTACGACCGTTCGCCGGAGGTGCGCTACCCGCACGTGCTCGAGCAGAGCTACGCCGTGGCTCGCTGGATCATTGCCTCCGGCAAGGAGCACGGCCTGGACGCGCAGCGGCTGGCGATCGCGGGCGACTCCGTCGGCGGGAACATGACGGCCGCCGTCACGCTGCTCGCGAAGGAGCGCGGCGACGTGAAGTTCGTCCAGCAGGTGCTGTTCTACCCGGTCACGGACGCGTCCTTCGACACCGCGTCGTACCGGGAGTTCGCCGAAGGGTACTTCCTGCAGCTGGACGGGATGAAGTGGTTCTGGGACCAGTACACGACCGACGAGAACGAGCGCAACCAGATCACCGCGTCCCCGCTGCGGGCGACGACCGAGCAGCTGCAGGGCCTGCCGCCGGCGCTCGTCATCACCGGTGAGGCCGACGTACTGCGGGACGAGGGCGAGGCGTACGCGGCCAAGCTGCTCGAAGCCGGGGTGCCGACGACCGCGGTCCGGTTCGCGGCGATCATCCACGACTTCGTGATGCTGGACGCGCTCCGCGACACCTACGCCGCGAACGCTGCGATCGAGCTGGCGATCTCGACCCTGCGCAAGGCGTTCAACTGACCCGTTCGAGCTCCGCGAACGCCTCCGCGAGTTTCGGCAACGTGTAGTGGGCATTCAGGCCGCTCGGATTCGGCAGCACCCAGACTCGGGTCGTGCCGATCGTCCGGTCCTGCTTGCCCACTGTCGCCGCCCGCTCCTCGAAGGCGTCCCGGTACGCCGTGACGCCGAGGACCGCCAGCCATTCCGGCTGGACGTCGAGGACCTTCTTGACCAGGTTCTCGCCGCCCGCGATGAGCTCGGCCCGCGTCAGCTCGGCCGCCTTCGCCGACGGCCGGTCGACGACATTGGTGATCCCGAGCCGGTAGCTGAGCAACTCCTGCTGCTCACTCGGGTGCAGCTGCCGGGGTGTGAACCCGCTCAGGCGCAGCGCCGGCCAGAACCGGTTCCCCGGCCGGGCGAAGTGATGCCCCGTCGCCGCCGACATCAGTCCCGGGTTGATCCCACAGAACAGCACCCGCAACCCAGGGGCGATCACATCCGGAATCCCGTCCACGCGCCAGACGGTACCGCCCCACCACGATCGGCGGCCGATCAGCACGTAGGTTGGGCGCATGCCTGACTGGTCTGCGCGGTTGAGCGAGTTGGCGGTGGCGGCCGAGGTCACCGGCGCGGTGCTCGGGATCTGGCACGACGGCGAGACGACCATCGCGCCGTACGGCGTCCTGAACGCGGCGACCGGCGTTGAGACCACGGCCGACTCCCTGTTCCAGATCGGCTCGATCAGCAAGCCGTGGACCGCGTCGATGATCGTGCAGCTGGCCGCCGAGGAGCGGTTGCGGCTGGACGACCCGATCGTCGAACTGTTGCCCGAAGCGCCGGTCGATCGGCGGATCACGATCCGTCACCTGCTGACCCACACCAGCGGCATCGACGGCGACCTGTTCACCGACACCGGTCGCGGCGACGACTGCCTCCAGCGGTACGTCGCTCTGCTCGCCGGCGTCGACCAGCTCTTCGAGCCCGGTACGGCGTACTCGTACTGCAACGCCGGCTTCGTCCTGCTCGGCCGGCTGATCGAGGTGCTCGACGGCCGGACCTGGGACGCGTCGCTGAAGGCCCGCCTGGTCGAGCCGCTCGGCCTCGCCCACACGGTGACACTGCCGGAAGAGGCGATCCTGGAACGCGCCGCGGTCGGTCACCTGGCCACCGACGGCTCGCGGGTGAAGACGTGGCAGTTGCCGCGCAGCATCGGGCCGGCCGGGACGATCAGCGCGAGCGCGGCCGACCTGCTCGAGTTCGCCCGGATGCACCTGACCGACGAGCGGTACGCGGTCATGCAAGAGCCGCAGGTCCCGTACGCAGCTGGCATCGGCGGCTTCGTCGACCTCGGCCTGACCTGGCGGATCTACGACTGGGCCGGTCGCCGGCTGTTCGGGCACGACGGGTCCACGATCTCGCAGCTGGCTTTCCTGCGGATCGATCCGGAGGCGCGGCTGGTGATGTGTCTGCTGACCAACTCGGGCAACGGCACCCGCCTTTTCGAGCCACTCGCGTCCGAGATGTTCACGCACTACGCCGGGGTCGCGCATCCGCCCGCGCCGCAGCCGATCGACGTACCCGTCGACGACCGTCACGCAGGACGGTACGAACGCGCCAGCGTACGGCTCGACGTCGCGAAGCGTGACGACGAGCTGGTGATGGTCTACACCGCAACCGGCGACCGGCTGCTGTTCTCCGAGGACCCCGAGCACGAGTACGAGCTGCGCCCGACCGCGCCGGCCGACGGCGACCATTTCGTCACCCGCGAGTCGCCCGCGCATCCGTGGGTGCCGGTCACGTTCCGGCCCACGCACGTGTTCACCTCGGGCCGGGTCACGCCCAGGCGGTGAGATAAACCGCTCGCGATTTGGGGTGACCGAGCTAACGTCATCAGGGTGACTAGTGCACCTGCTGAACTTCCTCGTAAGGCCGGTGACCTCCGGGCCGCCGGATATCTTCCCCGGTCGATCAAGGCCGAAATCCGTGACAACCTGCTGAAAGAACTCCGGGCCGGGCGTGATCCCTGGCCCGGCATCGTCGGCTTCACCCGCACGGTGATCCCGCAGCTCGAGCGCGCCCTGCTCGCGGGGCACGACGTCGTCCTGCTCGGTGAGCGCGGTCAGGGCAAGACCCGGCTGCTACGCACGCTGGTCGGTCTGCTCGACGAGTGGACCCCGGTGATCGAGGGCGCCGAGCTGCCCGAGCACCCGCTCGACCCGATCACGCCCGCCTCCCGCCGCCGGGCCGCCGAGCTCGGCGACGACCTGCCGGTCGCCTGGCTGCACCGCTCGTTGCGGTACGCCGAGAAGCTCGCCACCCCCGACACGTCGGTCGGTGACCTGATCGGCGACGTGGACCCGGTGAAGGTTGCCGAGGGCCGCAGTCTCGGCGACCCGGAGACCATCCACTTCGGGCTGGTGCCGCGCTCGCACCGCGGCATCGTCGCGATCAACGAACTGCCCGACCTCGCCGAGCGGATCCAGGTCGCGCTGCTGAACGTGATGGAGGAGCGCGACATCCAGGTCCGCGGATACACGCTGCGGCTGCCGCTCGACGTGTTGCTGGTGGCAACGGCCAACCCCGAGGACTACACCAACCGCGGCCGGATCATCACGCCGCTGAAGGACCGGTTCGGCGCCGAGGTCCGGACCCACTACCCGCTCGACATCGACGCCGAGGTGGACGTGATCCGGCAGGAGGCCGAGTTCACCGCCGAGGTCGGCGAGCCGCTGCTGGAGGTGCTGGCCCGGTTCGTCCGGCACCTGCGCGAGTCGACGGCGATCGACCAGCGGTCCGGGGTGTCCGCCCGGTTCGCGGTCGCCGCGGCCGAGACGATCGCCGCGGCCGCGCTGCGCCGGTCCGCGATCACCGGTGAGAAGCCCGCGGTGGCCCGGCCGGTCGACCTCGAGGCGGTGCCCGCCGTACTGCGGGGCAAGCTCGAGTTCGAGCCGGGGGAGGAAGGGCGCGAGATCGAGCTGCTCGAGTACCTGCTGCGCCGGTCCGTCGCCGACACCGCCCGCGAGCGGTTCGCGGGTCTCGACCTCACCCCGCTGGCCCACGCTGTTGCTGATGGCAACCTTGTGACGACGGGTGAGCGGGTGCCCGGCCGGGAGGTGCTGGCCGCGCTGCCCGAGCTGCCGGTCCTGCACGACGTCGCCGCGCGCGCCGGCGTGGAGCCGGACGACTCCTCCGGCCGGATCGCCGCCGCGGTCGAGCTCGCCCTGGAGATGCTCTACCTGTCGAAACGGGTGGCGAAGGACGCCGACAACGACACCACGATCTACGGGGCCTGACATGTCGGCGTCCATCCCGGAAGGCTGGTCCTACGGGCCGTGGCACGACGGGCCGGATCCGCTCCAGGCGCCCGCGGACCTGCGGGACGCCCTGGACGAGATCGGCCGGGACGTCATGAACGGCTCGTCGCCGCGGTCCGCGCTGGAGGAACTGCTCCGGCGCGGCACCCGCAACACCCAGGGCCTCGACGACCTGACCCGCCGGTTGTGGGAGCGCCGCCGCGAGATCCAGCAGCGGCACAACCTCGACGGCACCCTGCAGGACGTCCAGCGGTTGCTGAACGAGGCGCTGGAGGCGGAGCGGCGCGAGCTGTTCCCGAACCCGTCCGACGACGCGCGGTTCAAGGAAGCAGAGCTCGACGCACTCCCGTCCGGTACGGCGGCCGCCGTACGGGAGCTGGCGAACTATCAGTGGGAGTCGGCGGAGGCGCGGCAGAAGTACGAGGAGATCCGCGAGCTGCTCGGGAAGGAGCTGCTCGGGTCGCGGTTCGAGGGCATGAAGGAGGCCCTGCAGCAGACGACGCCCGAGGATGTCGAGCGGATCAACGAGATGCTCACGGACCTGAACGCGCTGCTCGCGGCGCATGCGCAGGGGCGTCCCGACGTACCCGAGCTGTTCGACGAGTTCATGGCCAAGCACGGCGAGTTCTTCCCGGAGAACCCGCGGAACGTCGACGAGCTGATCGACGTGCTCGCGCAGCGGGCGGCCGCGGCGCAGCGGATGCTGAACTCGATGACGCCCGAGCAGCGGGCGGAGCTGATGGAGCTGTCGCAGCAGGCGTTCGGCAGTCCGCAACTCGCACAGCAGTTGTCGCAGCTGGACGCCCAGCTGCAGGCGCTGCGGCCGGGGGAGGACTGGTACGGGTCGGAGCAGATGAGTGGTGACGATCCGCTCGGTCTCGCCGACGGCGCCCGGGCGATGTCCGATCTCGCGGAGCTCGACGCGCTGGCCGAACAGCTGGCGCAGTCGTATCCGGGGGCGCGGCTGGAGGACATCGATCTCGACGCGCTCACTCGTCAACTGGGCGACGAGGCGACCGTCGACGCGCGCCGGCTGAGCGAGTTGGAGCGGCAACTGCGGGACCAGGGGCTGATCGAGCGGGCACCGGACGGCTCGCTGCGGCTGTCGCCCAAGGCGTTGCGTCAGCTGGGGCAGACCGCGCTGGCCGACGTACTGCGGACCGCTCGCGGATCCGGTGAACGGGACGCGGCCAACGCGGGCGCGGCCGGTGAGTTGAGCGGGTCATCACGTCCGTGGGAATTCGGCGACACCCAGCCGTGGGACGTGCCGCGCACCGTGCGGAACGCCGTACTGCGGACTGCTTCGCGGAGCGGTTCGGTGAAGCTCGACGTCGCGGACGTGGAGATCGCGGAGACCGAGCACCGGGCCCGGGCCGCGGTGGCGTTGCTGGTCGACACGTCGTGGTCGATGGTGCAGGAGGGCCGCTGGCTGCCGATGAAGCGGACGGCGCTCGCGTTGCACCAGCTGATCTCGACGCGGTACCGCAACGACGCGCTGCAGCTGATCACCTTCGGCCGGTACGCCGGGGTGGTCGAGCTGCCACAGCTGATCGGCATGGAGGGCACCTGGGAGCAGGGCACGAACGCGCACCACGCGCTGCTCCTCGCCGGCCGGCACCTGCGGCGGCACCCGGATGCGCAACCGGTCGTGCTGATGGTGACGGACGGGGAGCCGACCGCGCACCTCGAGCCCGACGGTACGGCGGAGTTCTCGTACCCGCCCGAGCCGGCGACGCTCCGCAAGACGATCTTCGAGGTCGACCGGCTCGCGAAGCTCGGCGCCTCGCTGACCGTCTTCCGGCTCGGCGACGACCCGCGGCTGAACGCGTTCGTCGACCTGCTGGCCCGCCGCAGCGGCGGGCGGGTCGTCGCGCCGGACGCCGACGGTCTGGGCGCCGCGGTGGTCGGCGACTACCTCCGGACTCGCCGCAAGCTGTAGCCCAACAGAGAAGAGCGGACCTTGGACCCGGGACATCCCGGTCCAAGGTCCGCTGCGTTGTGGGCGGATCGCTGGTTGACTGGGAATCGTTGGAAACAGGGTCGGTTGTCCTGCGTTGTCAACGCTGTAAGGGTTTTCCGGCCTTCGAGCTGTGGGAAGCGTCACGTCGCGATAGTGAGACCAGTGTTCAACTGGACTGATTTTTGGGCTTACTCTGAAAGCACGCCCCCGCCGCCGGAGTCGACGGGCCAGCGGGCCATCTTCCCGTGCCTGAAACACGCTGCAAACACCCGCCTGCAACCCAGGGAGTGACCGTGCCGAAACTCGTCTACGACTTCGCCGAAGGCAACAAGGACATGAAGGAGCTGCTCGGCGGAAAGGGCGCGAATCTCGCCGAGATGACCAACCTCGGCCTGCCGGTGCCGCCGGGGTTCACCATCACCACCGACGCCTGCCGTGCGTACCTGGAGACCGGCGCGGTGCCGGCTGAGCTGGCCGAGGAGATCGACCGGCACGTCGACCTGCTGCAGCAGAAGATGGGCAAGAAGCTCGGCCAGGCCGACGACCCGCTGCTGGTCTCGGTGCGCTCCGGCGCGGCCGCGTCGATGCCCGGAATGATGGAGACCGTTCTCAACGTCGGCCTCAACGACGACTCGGTGAACGGGCTGGCCCACCAGTCCGGCAACCCGCGGTTCGCCTGGGACGCGTACCGGCGGCTGATCCAGATGTTCGGCAAGACCGTGCTCGACATGGACGGCGAGGTGTTCGAGGAGGCGCTCGACGCCGCCAAGGAGGCGAAGGGCGCACGGACCGACCTCGATCTGGACGCCGACGACCTGAAGGCGCTGGTCGAGACCTTCAAGCGGGCCGTACACGACCACACCGGCCGCGAGTTCCCGCAGGACCCGCGGACCCAGATGGACCTCGCGATCGCGGCCGTCTTCGGTTCCTGGAACGCCGAGCGCGCGGTCCTCTACCGCCGCCAGGAACGCATCGACGGCAACCTCGGCACGGCGGTCAACATCTGCTCGATGGTGTTCGGAAATCTCGGCATGGACTCCGGCACCGGCGTCGCCTTCACCCGCGACCCCGCGAGCGGCCAGCAGGGTGTGTACGGCGACTACCTGCAGAACGCGCAGGGCGAGGACGTGGTGGCGGGCATCCGCAACACGGTCCCGCTCGCCGACCTCGAGCAGATCGACAAGGCGTCGTACGACAACCTGATGGGCATCATGGCCACGCTCGAAGGCCACTACCGCGACCTGTGCGACATCGAGTTCACCGTCGAGCGCGGCAAGCTGTGGATGCTGCAGACCCGGGTCGGCAAGCGGACCGCGGCGGCCGCGTTCCGGATCGCGACCAGCCTGGTCGACGAGGGTGTGATCGACACCGACGAGGCGCTGCGGCGGGTCAAGGGCGCGCAGCTCGCGCAGCTGATGTTCCCGCGGTTCGACGCCGACGCCGGCAAGGACCGGATCACCAAGGCGATCGGCGCGTCGCCGGGTGCGGCGTCGGGCAAGGTCGTGTTCACGTCGGCCGCCGCTGTCGAGGCCGCGGAGAACGGCGAGAAGGTGATCCTGGTCCGGCGCGAGACCAACCCGGACGACCTGCACGGCATGATCGCGGCGCAGGGCATCCTGACCAGCCGCGGCGGCAAGACCTCGCACGCGGCCGTGGTCGCCCGCGGCATGGGCAAGACCTGCGTCTGCGGCGCCGAGGAGCTCGACGTGAATGTTGCCCAGGGCACCATCAAGGTGAACGGCACCGTGATCGAGGCTGGTGAACTGATCTCGATCGACGGCACCACCGGCGAGGTGTTCCGCGGCGAGGTCCCGGTCGTGCCGTCCCCGGTCGTGCAGTACTTCGAGGGCACGCTGGCGCCCGACGCCGGCGACGAGCTGGTCGCGTCGGTGCACCGCCTGATCACGCATGCGGACGAGGTCCGGCGACTCGGCGTCCGGACGAATGCGGACACCGCGGACGACGCGGCGCGGGCGCGGCGGTTCGGCGCCGAAGGGATCGGGTTGTGCCGGACCGAGCACATGTTCCTGGGGGAGCGGCGCGAATCCGTCGAGCGGCTGATCCTCGCCGACAACGACGCCGACCGGGACACCGCGCTGGCCGAGCTGGAGCCCCTGCAGCGCGGGGACTTCGTGGAGCTGCTGGACGCGATGGACGGGCTGCCGGTGACGATCCGGCTGATCGACCCGCCGCTGCACGAGTTCCTGCCGTCGATGGAGGAGCTGGCGGTCAAGGTCGCCGTGGCGCGCGAGCGCGGCGAGGAGCCGGAGCACGACGCCAAGCTGCTGGCCGCCGTCGAGCGGCTGCACGAGCAGAACCCGATGCTCGGGCTGCGCGGTGTGCGGCTCGGGCTGGTGATCCCCGGTCTGTTCGCGATGCAGGTCCGGGCGATCGCGCAAGCGGCCGTCGAGCTGCGCGGGCGCGGCAAGGACCCGCGGCCGGAGATCATGATCCCGCTGGTCGGCGCCATCCAGGAGCTGCACCTGGCCCGCGACGAGGTCGAACGCGTGCTCGCCGAGGCCGGCATGGCCGGGGAGATCCCGATCGGGACGATGATCGAGCTGCCGCGGGCCGCGGTGATCGCGGACCAGATCGCGGAGGCGGCCGACTTCTTCTCGTTCGGCACCAACGACCTGACCCAGACCACCTGGGGCTTCAGCCGCGACGACGTCGAGAGCGCGTTCTTCTCGCGGTACCTGGAGAAGGGCATCTTCGCGGTGTCGCCGTTCGAGTCGATCGACCGCGAAGGCGTCGGCGCGCTGGTCCGCACCGGGGTAGACCGCGGCCGGGCCACCAAGCCGGACCTGAAGCTCGGCGTCTGCGGCGAGCACGGCGGCGACCCCGACAGCATCCACTTCTTCCACGAGGCAGGCCTCGACTACGTCTCCTGCTCGCCGTTCCGCATCCCGGTGGCGCGCCTGGAGGCCGGCCGGGCGACGCTGGACTGACGCCGGGGCGCGCTACCGTGCGGCGGTGAGCCTACGTACGACGTTCGGTGAGGATCCAGAACTGTACGACCGCGTCCGGCCGTCGTACCCGCGCGAGCTCTTCGACGAGCTCGCGCGGATCGTCGGCGGCCGCCCGAAGGTCCTGGAGATCGGCCCCGGCACCGGCCAGGCAACCGCCGCCATGCTCGAACGCGCATCCAGCGTTGCGTGGACCTGCTGCGGCCCGGCGGAGCGTTGGCGGTCGTGTCGACGCACCATGTCGCGGGTGGGTCCGAGCAGTTCTTCGCCGACGTGCAGTCCTGCTACGAACGGTTCACCGACGACCCGACGGTGGACGGGCTGCCGGCCGCGGACGACATACCCGAGGATCCGGCAAACCTTGCGGAAACAGGGCTTTTCGGGTCTGTGCAGTCCCACAGGTTCGTCTGGGATGCGGACTATTCGACGGCCGAATATCTCGAACTTCTGTCCTCGTATTCGGGTCATCGGGCCTTGACAACGGACCGGCGTGACGGACTGTACGACTGCATCGGCGCTCACATCGACGCGGCCGGGGGTTCGATCACGAAGCGTTACCTGAATCAACTATCCGTAGGAAATTCCCTTAACCAAACCCTTGCGTAGCGGGCGGTCGGCTGGTGAGAATATCCGGGCGGGAAGGGAGATCACTCGTCGACTTTCGGGTCTGACCTGAACCAGCCGCTGTGGCGGCTCGTGACTCCCTCTCCCGCACCAAATCCTCTTGTTTCCAAGGGCCTTGTAGAGTTCTGCGCATGGCCCAATTTGTCGTGCAGCTGCGCTTCGACGTCGCCGAGACCGACCGCCGGATGGAGGTCCGTCCGGCCCACCGCGAGTACCTCGCCGAGCTGAAGGCGGCCGGCAAGCTCGTGGCCGCCGGACCGTTCACCGACCAGACCGGCGCGCTGCTCGTGTACGACGTCGCCGACGAGGCCGAGGTCCGCGACATCCTCGCCAAGGACCCCTACACCCCGGCCGGCGTCTACGAGATCAGCACCCTCGCCGAGTGGCAGCCGCTCTTCCCGTTCAGCTGACGCTGCAGCGAGGCGAGCTGCCCGGCTGTCAGGCCTCGGCGTTTTCCAGGTCGAGGTGGTCGACGTACGCCCAGAGCCAGGCCAGGGGAGCCAGGACGAGCTCGGGTTCGTCGTCCTCGTCGGCGATGAACAGCATCGAGGCCTCGCCGTTGGTCAGGTCCTCGATGACCGCCTCGCACATCTCGAGCGCGACGTCGAACGGCAGCAGCCGCGGCCCGTTCTCCCAGCGCGGCTCGGGCAGCGGGAGCACCGGCGCCTCGTCGGTGCCGCCCAGGTCGACCGAGACCTTCTGCAGCTCCTCGTACAGGTCGAACGAGATCAGCCCGGCGACCGGCCGCCCGTCCAGGCCGACCAGGTACGGATCGTCGGCGCCCTCGCGGAACGCGTCCCGGATGTCCGGCATCGCCGCCTTCAGATCGGTCGCCTCGAGGTACGGCGCCTCGTCCGGCTCGTCGGCCGCCTCCGCCTGGACCAGGCCGCTGCGCATCCGGTCGAACTGGTGCAGCAGGCCGTTCAGCTCGTCGTACGCCCCGCCGCCCGGCGTCTTCTGCGCGCGCGCCTCGAGATCGCGCAGGTGCTCGATCAGCTCGTCCTCGAAGTGCAGCTCGTACCGCGGGAGGCCCGGCTCGTGGCCGGCGTTGATCTGCGCGACCAGCTGCGTCGAGACCGGGCCGATCCGCTCGGCGAGCGCCTCGAGCGGCGTCGTCGGCTTCTCCTCGTCGTCGTGCGCGCAGGAGTCGTCCTCGGTCTTGCCGTCGCCGTCCATCGCGAGCAGCACCTGGAAGGCCTGGAAGGACAGCAGTGCCGCGGTCGCCATCGTCCCGTCGCCGATCAGCATCAGCGGGTTCCCGCCGGCTTCGGTACGGCGCAGGTGGTCCGGCATCAGCGTCGCGGCCTGCTCGACGTTCACCTGGCTGGCCAGCGACGACAGGCCGTGGTCCGCGTCGACGCCGAGCAGCTCGACGAGGCGCTCCGAGCTCATGTCGAAGTTCGAGCGCAGGTAGTACCGCAGCCAGCCGGCGTCCACCGGGTTGCCGAGCAGCTCCGCGATCCGGGCCCGGAAGTCGGCCAGGTCGGCGATCGCGAGCACCACGAGCACCGGCTGGTCGCCGTCGCCGATCACCAGCGGCCTGGTGTCGCCGTTGTGGAACCCGTCGATGACCTGGTGCAAGCTGTCCGCGGCCGCCTCCAGCGGCCATGACTCAGCCTCGAACTCGCTGACCACGCCGGCGGAGGTGTCGTCGGGCATCTGGTGGGTCCTCTCCGGGTGGCGGCGGGAGTTGGGGGTAACTGTAGGCTGCGGGCGTTTCACCAGGTCGCACGGGTCCTGTCCGGTCCTCGAGTGACGTTCGCTACGCTGGCACCGGCGGGTCGATGCAGTGATATCTCATATGTGAGATATGGTCCGGGGCATGACCGATGACTACCTGAGCCGGATCGGAAATCTCATCCGGGACGCCCGCAAGCATCGCGGCTGGACGCAGACGCAGCTCGCGGAAGTGCTGAACACCAGCCAGAGTGCGGTGAACAGGATCGAGAAGGGTCATCAGAACCTCACCCTCGAGATGCTCGCCCGGATCGGCGAAGCACTCGACTCCGAAATTGTCTCTCTCGGCGGCGGCCCGGTCCACCTTCGCGTGGCCGGCGGCCGGCGGCTCTCCGGCGCGATCGACGTCAAGTCGAGCAAGAACGCCGGTGTCGCGCTGCTCTGCGCCTCGCTGCTGAACAAGGGCCGGACGACGCTGCGCAAGGTGGCCCGCATCGAAGAGGTCAACCGCCTGCTCGAGGTGCTGAACTCGATCGGCGTGCGGACCACCTGGCTGAACGACGCCGGCGACCTGGAGATCGTGCCGCCCGCGCACCTCGACCTCGGCTCGATGGACGCCGACGCGGCCCGCCGGACCCGCTCGATCATCATGTTCCTCGGCCCGCTGCTGCACCGCGAGGACGCCTTCGAGCTGCCGTACGCCGGCGGCTGCGACCTCGGCACCCGCACCGTCGAGCCGCACCTGACCGCGCTGCGCCCGTTCGGCCTCGAGGTGAAGGCGACCGGCGGGCAGTACCACGCGCTGGTCAACCGGGCGATCGCGCCGGGCAAGCCGATCGTGCTGACCGAGCGCGGCGACACCGTGACCGAGAACGCGGTGATGGCCGCCGCACGGCACGACGGCGTCACGGTGATCCGCAACGCCAGCCCGAACTACATGGTCCAGGACCTGTGCTTCTACCTGGACCTGCTGGGCGTGCGGATCGACGGGATCGGCACCACCACGCTGACCGTGCACGGCAAGCCCGACATCGACGTGGACGTCGACTACGCGCCGTCGGAGGACCCGATCGAGGCGATGAGCCTGCTCACCGCCGCGATCGTGACGAAGTCCGAGATCACCATCCGGCGGGCGCCGGTGGAGTTCCTCGAGATCGAGCTCGCGCTGCTGGAGGAAATGGGGCTCGACTACCAGCGCAGCGCGGAGTACCTGGCCGAGAACGGTCGCACCCGGCTCGTCGACCTGACCACCCGGCCGTCGAAGTTGCACGCCCCGATCGACAAGATCCACCCGATGCCGTTCCCGGGCCTGAACATCGACAACCTGCCGTTCTTCGCGGTGATCGCGGCGACCGCCACCGGGCAGACGCTGATCCACGACTGGGTGTACGAGAACCGCGCGATCTACCTGACCGACCTGAACAAGCTCGGCGGCCGGGTCAAGCTGCTCGACCCGCACCGGGTGATGGTGGAGGGGCCGACGCACTTCTCCGGCGCCGAGATCATGTGCCCGCCGGCGCTCCGGCCGGCCGTCGTCACGCTGATCGCGATGATGGCCGCGAAGGGCACGTCGGTGCTGCGCAGCGTCTACGTGATCAACCGCGGCTACGAGGACCTCGCCACCCGGCTGAACTCGCTAGGCGCTCAGATCGAGACCTTCAGGGACATCTGAGTCCTGGGCTGAGTCCTGGGCTGAGTCCTGGAGGAAGGCGACCGCCTCGGCGATCACCGCGGGGTCCGAGAGGATCCTGCGGTGGCCGAGGCCGGTCGTCGGCAGGAAGTGCGCCCGCTCGCCGTAGTTGCGGAGCAGCAGGCCGGCCTGCGCCGGGTCCACGACGTCGTCCTCGTCGTTGTGGATCACCAGCAGTTCGGCCTTCCCGGTGGTGACCGAGAACCGGGTCCAGATCCCGCCATCGCCGTCGAAGTAGCCGCGCTCGATCGACCGCCGCAGTTCCCGGTTGATCTTCGGGCCCAGTCCGAGCACGGCGCAGAACGCGTCCGCCAGGTAGCCGAAGTCCGCGATGCCGCTGATCATCACGAGCCGCTTCGCCGCGACGCCCTCCCGGACGGCGTAGAGCGCGAACGGTACGCCGAGCGAGTGGGCGATCACGCCCTCGAACGGCCCGTGGCGTTCCTCCAGCGCGCGGATGATCCGCTGGTGGCCGAGGATCGACGCCACCTCGCCGTCGGAGTCCCCGTGCGCGGGAGCGTCGTACGACACCGGGCTGTAGCCGAGCTCGAGCAGACGCGTGACGAATCCGGCGTACCGCGAGGCGCGGGAGCGCCAGCCGTGGACCAGGAGCACCGGGCGCTGTCCGTCGCCCCACGCGTAGGTCTTCACATTGTCGACAATCTCCACCCGCGCGGCGTCGTGGACCAGCTGCTCGTCCGCGCGGACCCGGCCGCGGGCGAGCGGGCGGCGCCAGAGCTTGAACGCGAGCCGTCCGCCGAGTCGTGGCGACAACACTCCGATTGTCTGCAATCCGACGCTGACCAGCTTCTGCATGGAAACCCCTCCGGAAACTATACGAACGGTCGTATTATTAGTTTCCGTCAGCGTAGCAGTCAATGGACTTAGGATCGGGACTCGTGGAGAAGGTGGACGGACGGTTGGCGCGGGGTGACCAGACGCGTCGTGCTGTTCTGCGTCGTGCGGTCGACATCGCGTCGGTCGACGGACTCGAGGGGCTGTCGATCGGGCGGCTCGCGACCGAGCTCGGGATCAGCAAGAGCGGGCTGTTCGCGCACTTCGGGTCCAAGGAGGAGCTGCAGCTGGCGACCGTCCGGGCCGCGCGCCGGATCTACGCGGACAACGTGGTGGTCCCGGCGTACGAGATCGAGCCCGGGCTCGGGCGGGTCTGGGCGCTGAGCCGGCACTGGCTGGACTACTCGCGCAGCCGCGTGTTCCCGGGCGGCTGTTTCTTCCAGAAGGTCTCGCACGAGTTCTCCGCGCGCGGGGGCGCCGTGCACGAGTACCTCGCCGCCGTCCACCAGGAGTGGATGGATCTGATCGAGACCGCGGTCGCGGAGGCTGTGGAGCGCGGCGAGCTCGCCGACGACCCGGCGCAGCTCGCGTTCGACCTGAACGCGTACTACGAGGCCGCGAACCTCGCCTCGATCCTGCACAACGACGAGAACGGGTACGACCGCGCGCGTCAGGCGGTGCGGATCCGGTTGGCGTCGGCCGTCGTCCCCGGCACGCCGGTGCCCTGGTGAGTCGGGAGGTCGCGGCGCCGACGGATCGGTGACGCGAGCAGGACGAGTCCCGCCAGTGGTACGCCGGCGGTCGTGATCCAGAGTGCCGTTGTCAGGCCGAAGTACTGACCGAGCGTCCCGCCGAGCAGTGCGCCGAGCGGAATGGTGCCGTAGTTGACGAACGCGGTCGTCGCGGTGAGCCGCCCGAACAGATCGGGTGGGCAGTAGGACTGCAGGAAGGTCGCCTTGACGACGTTGCCGCCGACCACACCCAGGCTCACGCCGAACGCGCCGACCAGATAGAACGACGGGCTCCGCGCGCCCAGGGGGATGAGCAGCGCAAGCGTCGGCAGGCCGAGCTCGCAGAGCAGCAGCGCCCGCGCCGTACCGAACCGTAGGGTGTGGCGGCCGACGAACGCGCCGGCGACGCCGCCGCTCGACGCGGCCGCGACCAGCGTGCCGACCGTCGCCGCGGTGAGCCCGGCCTCGCGAACCAGGAAGACGACGACGATCGCCTGATAGCCCATCAGGGCGAGGTTCGAGACCGCGCCGAAGATCGTCAGGGTCCGCAGCCAGACGTCGTGCGCGACGAGTCTGATGCCTTCCCGGATCGCGCCGGCCCGGCGTGGGACGTCCGTGCGACGCTCCCGGAAGCGGATCGCCGCGAGACAGCCGAGGGCGACCAGGAAGCTGGCTGCGTCGACGAGCAACGCGTTTGCCGCCCCGGCGAACTGGACGAGCAGACCGCCGCACCCGAGACCGGCGATCTGCGCGGCCGACGCGCTCCCGTGCAGCTTGGCGTTGCCCTCGGCGTGAGCCGGGGGATCGAGCAGTGTCGGGAGATAGGCGGTGTACGCCGTCTGGAACACGACTCCCGCGGCTCCGACCAGTCCGGCGACGACCAGCAGCAACTGGATCGTCAGCAGCTCGCCCGCCAGCGGTACGGCGGCGAGCAGGAGCCCCGAGACCGCCGAGGACGCGAGCATGACCGGACGCCGCCGTACCCGATCGATCCACGCGCCGGTCGGCAGTCCGATCAGGAGCCACGGCGCCCAGGAGGCCGCGGTCAACAGGCCGACTTCGAAGGTCGTTGCGTCGAGCATCGAAATCGCCACCAGCGGCAGCGCGACCGACGAGGTGGCGCTGCCGAAGCGGTTGATCGTCTCGCCGGCCCAGAACAGCCGGAAGTCGCGATGCGTGCGCAGCAGACTCATGAGCGGCGCGGGAACGACTGCAGCTGGACGATCACGCGCTCCGATCCTTCGGCCGGGGCGGTTTCGGTGTAGCGGTCGATGACGGCCCCGATCTCCTCGTTGAGGTCGTGCAGCTGCTCCGGCGTCAGGCGAAGGTCGCGCCAGTCGGAGAGCCCGGCTGCGTGCTGCCATTCGGCAGGCCAGTCTTCGTCGACGTACGTCCGGACACGGTCGTAGTAGCGCTCGACCAGATCTCGCAGGTACACGTCGAGCGCGCGCCGGGTCTCCGGGTCGTCGAGGAACTCGGCCGGGTCGAGGAAGGTGCGGCCGGGGATGCGCCACCAGCGCTCCCGCTTGGTGCCGCGGTCGGGATCCTCCTCGAGATAGCCGTGCTCGGCGAGCAGCCGCAGGTGCCAGCTGATCGTCCCGGTGTTCTCGCCGAGCCGCGTCGCCAGCTTGCTCGACGTGGCCGGCCCGCCGAGCTCGATCGCCTCCAGGATGCGCATCCGGAGCGGGTGGGCGAGTCCGCGCAGACTCCGGGCATCAATCCGTCGCATGAATGCAGCGTAGTCTCTGCAGAGAAGTCTCTGCAACAAGATTCTGTCGGTGGCCGTCCCTAGGTTGGGCGGTATGCGGCCTCATGTGGTGGCTCAGCTGGCGGTCTCGCTGGACGGGGTGACGTCGGGATTCGACGTCGACCTCGCGCGGTTCTATGCGCTGGCGACGCTGTGGCAGGAGGACGTGACGCTGATCGACGCCGGCGCGATCCTCGCCCAGGAGCACGCCTTGCTCGCGGCTCCGCGGCGCGGGCCCCGCGCGGAGGGTCCGCTGCTCGCGGTGGTTGACGAGCGAGCCCGGATCCGGAGCTGGGAGTTGTTGCGCGAGCTCGGGTACTGGTCCGGCGTCCTCGCGCTGTATGCCGACCAGACGCCGGAGCGCCCGCCGGATGCGACGACGCCCGAGCTGATCACCGGCTACGACCGGGTCGACCTTGCCGAGGCGCTGGACGTCCTCGGTCGCCGCGGGGTGCGGACCGTGCGGGTCGATTCGTCCGGCGTGCTGCTGAGAACCTGCCTGGCGCTCGACCTGGTCGACGAGCTCGCCCTGCTCGTCCATCCGGTGCTGATCGGCGGCGACCGCTGGTACGACACCGGCCGTCTCGACCTGCGTCACGCCGGCACCGAGGTGTTCCGCGACGGCGTCATCTGGACCCGGTACTGCGTTTCTCGCTGACGCCTGGAACTTCGGGCTCGGTCCTGCCGTTAAACTGGGTACACTGTACGAAGTTTCAGCGAGTGAGGAGCGGGATTGACCGAGAACGTGCCGACAACGGGTGGATTCGAGCCGGGCGCGGCGGACGTGGCGAGCGTGCTCGCGTGGTTCGAGCGGTACGACGCGCTGGCCGCCGAGCAGGACTACGAGGGAATGGCCGACGTCGCGCTGTTCCCGCTGAACGAGGTGTCCGACGACGGCAAGGGCAACGGGCGGGCCGAGCAACTCGGCCGGGCGGCGTACGTCGCGCAGATGGCGCAGGTGATGAGCGGCGCCGCCGACGTGCGGCTCGAGACCACGCGGACGCCGCACTTCCTGTCCGCGGACCTGGTGTTCGTGATCAGCGACGGCACGATGACGTACCAGGGCCACACCCAGCCGATCCGCTACGGCGACCTGCTCGTGAAGGTCGCCGGCGAGTGGAAGTTCCAGACGATGGTTCAGGGCGGTTGGGGCTGACGCGGTCCGGCCCCGACTGTCGGTGGGCGCCGCTACTGTGAGCGGTGATGAGGAAGCAGCACGAGTGGTACGACGAGCATGATGCCGAGCGATGGGTCGCCGAGCCGGTCAAGAGGCCGGGACGGACGGCCTTCGCTCGTGATCGCGCGCGGGTGCTGCACAGTGCGGCACTCCGCCGGCTGGCGGCCAAGACGCAGGTCGTGACGGCAGGCAGCGACGACTTCGTCCGGAACCGGTTGACGCACAGCCTCGAGGTCGCGCAGATCGGCCGTGAGCTGGCGGCGACGCTCGGCTGCGATCCGGACATCGTGGACGCCGCCTGCCTGTCGCACGACCTCGGCCATCCGCCGTTCGGGCACAACGGCGAGCGTGCGCTGGACCAGGTCGCCGCGGACATCGGCGGCTTCGAGGGCAACGCGCAAACGCTGCGGCTGCTGACCCGGCTGGAGTCGAAGACGTTCGACGCCGAAGGCCGCAGCGTCGGGCTCAACCTGAGCCGGGCGACCCTCGACGCCGCCACGAAGTACCCGTGGCCGCGGCGGGCCGGCGAGCGCAAGTTCGGGGTGTACGACGACGATCTCGCGGTCTTCACCTGGTTGCGTCCGGGCGTGGGGGAGCGGCGTTGCCTGGAGGCGCAGGTGATGGACTTCGCCGACGACGTGGCGTATTCGGTGCACGACGTCGAGGACGGCATCGTCGCGCACCACATCGATCTTGCCGCGGTCGACGCGGAGCCGGCGCCGTACTGGGAGACGGTCCGGCAGATGTACTTGCCGGAGGCAACCGATGCCGAGCTGGACGAGGGCTGGGCGCGGCTGAAGTCGTTGCACTACTGGCCCGGGGCGGCGTTCGACGACAGCCGGCGGGCGCTGGGCGGGCTGAAGGACCTCACCAGTCAGCTGATCGGTCGGTTCGCCACCGCGGCCGAGCAGGCGACCCATGCCGTCTTCGGCCGCTCCGGGCTGATCCGCTACGAGGCCGATCTGGTTGTCCCGGACGGCGTCCGTACCGAGATCGGGCTGCTGAAGGGCGTCGGCATGTTCCACGTCCTCAACTCCCCGGAACGCCAGGCCCGCCGCGCCACCCAGCGCGAACTCCTCACCGAGCTCGTGGAAGCCCTGTGGAAAACGGCGCCGCGGCACCTGGACGCGCCGTTCCGGTCCGACTTCGCGGAGGCGGCCGACGACAACGCCCGCCTCCGCGTCGTCATCGACCAGGTCGCCTCCCTCACCGACCCCTCAGCCCAGGCCTGGCACGCCCACCTCGTCGAACGGTAGGTCGAGTCCCAGCCGGTTGTCGCTGGGCTTGTTGGTCAGGCGGATCTGTGTGAGCTCCGCGTCCGACAGCGCCCGGCGGTAGACCCGGAGCTCGTCGAGGGTGCCGTGGAACCGGTTGGCGCCGTCGACGCGCTGGCCGACGTGGATGCCCTGGACGCCGAACTCCTTGCCCGCCGTGACCGAGCCGGCCGGTGCCGTCGCCGAGCCCACCTCGGCGCCGTCGATCACCAGCCGCAGTTTCCCGCCGGCCCGTTGCAGGACGACGTGATGCCACTGGTCGTCGTTGTACGCCGACGCGGACTGCACCGTCACGTTGAACCGATCGACCGACAACAGCGCGCGGATCCGCTTGCTCTCCGGCTCCGCCCGCAACCACACCTGCGGCGTACTGCCCGAGCCGGTCCGGTACGCCCAGAGGATCGCGTGCGAACCGGTCGTCGCGCTGTACCGGATCCACGTCATCAGCGTGAAGTCGTCTGCGCCGAGATCGATCGACCGGTCGTACGGCACTTCGACATAGTCGTCGACGCCGTCCAGCGCGAGCCCGTTCCCGAACTTGCCGGCGGCAACAGTCGCGCCGCCGCGCACGTACGCCGGGTTGTGCGCCGGGCCGGTGTCAGGCGTCAACGGCCCCGGTGCGGGCGGACCGGGGATCCCCGGCGGCGTCCCGTTCGGCGTCGACAGGTAGGCCTCGTTGAAGCGCGCCCAGCGGATCGATTCGTACGGGTTCGCGACGCCGGCCTCGTACAGCAGCCCGGCCTGATCTCCGTCGAGCCGGACCATGTCCGAGTACGCCGACGGGCCCCAGTAGAAGACCTTGCCCTGCTCCCAGGTGCCGAACGATCGCGCCTCGTCGTACGACGACCGCACGGTCATCACCTCGCGCGCGGCCGGATGGGCCGGCGCCGAGAACAGGATCCGGTGCGTGCCGAACCGCAGCAGCGATCCTTGGACGTCGGGCATCGCCAACCGGGGGATCGTCCGGAACGGCGCGTCGAAGCTCGCGCCGCCGTCGCTGCTGATCGCGTACGCGCGGTTGCCGGGATCGGTGCCGCGTTCCCGCGCCAGCGCGTAGATCTGCCCGTTGTTTCGCTCGACGACAGTGACCTCCTGCGCGATCACCGTCCCGTCGTCGCGGGACGTCGCCGCCCCGATGTGCCAGGTCTCGCCGGCGTCGTCGGAGTACAGCAGGTGGGTGCCGTAGACATGCGGCCCCACGCCGTCGTAGGTCTCGAAGTTCGCGCCGACGATCAGCCGGCCGGCGTGTGGGCCGTGCTGGAGCTGGATGCCGTGCATCGGGCCGGTGGCGTACCAGAAGTTCCAGCTCGGCAGCTTCGCGTCGGTCAGTTCGCGAGCAGCGGTCCAGGTCGCGCCGAAGTCGTCGCTGGTCTGGACGTACGGGTCGCGGTCGCAGCCGTTCGTGCAGGGCTCCGGACCGTTGTGCGTCGACACGAGGACGATCCGGCCCGTCTGATTGTCAACAATCGGCACGGGGTTGCCGTGCGTGCTGCCGTTGCCGTCGGACACCACCTGCAACGGGCCCCACGTCCTGCCGCCGTCGGTCGACCGGCGCAGCACGATGTCGATGTCGCCGTCGTCGCCGCAGTCCGCGACGCGACCCTCGGCGAACGCGAGAACGTCGCCGTTCGTCGCGTGCACGACGGCCGGGATCCGGAAGCACGAGTAGCCCTCGGTCTTCTGCTGGAACAGCACCTTGTCCTCGACGAAGGGGGCGGCTTCGCCGGCGTGAGCGGTAGGGGCGGTGAGGCTGCTGAACAGCAGCAGGGCGGCGGCCGCGAGACGGGCCGGTGTGAGTACGCGCATGGCTCTCCCAAGGAGGACATAGGACGTATTATGTCCGCGCAAAGCTAGCGACTCGCGGGGACCGCGGCAAGGGGTCGGCGAGGACTAAGGTTCGTTGCATGGCTGATGCAGAGCAGATCGTGATCGTCGGTGCGAGTCTTGCGGGGGCGACCGCCGCCGAGACCCTTCGGAAGGACGGCTGGAGCGGCGCCGTCGTGCTGATCGGCAGCGAGCAGTCGCTGCCCTACGAGCGACCCCCGTTGTCGAAGGGCGTCCTGCTCGGCAAGGACGAAACCTCGTCCGCCCAGCTGCACGACCAGCAGTGGTACGACGACAACAACATCGACCTCCGCCTCGGGACCACGGCCACCGCGATCGACCCGGCTGCGCACACGGTCACGCTCGACGACGGCTCACAGGTGCCGTACACGAAGCTCCTGATCGCGACGGGCAGTCGTGTGCGCACACTCGACGTCCCGGGCGCGGAGCTGCCGGGTGTGCACTACCTGCGGACGGCCGAGGAGGCGCAGGCGCTGACCGATGCGTATGCCGCGAAGCCGCGCGTCGTCGTGGTCGGCGCGGGCTGGATCGGCCTCGAGGCGGCGTCGGCGGCCCGCGAGCGCGGCTGCGAGGTGACGGTCGTCGAGCCGCAGTCCACCGCGCTGGCGTCGGTGCTCGGCGAGGAGGTCGGTGAGCTGTTCGCCGAGTTCCACCGGCAGCACGGCGTGCAGTTCCGCTTCGGCACCGGCGTGGACGGCTTCGAGGGGACCGACAAGGTCACCGGGGTGCGGGTGAGCGGCGGTGAGGTGATTCCGGCGGACCTGGTGGTGGTCGGGGTCGGCGTCCAGCCGAACACCGAGCTCGCCGAGGAGGCCGGCATCGAGGTCGCGACCCGCGACAACGGCTCGGGCATCGTCACCGGCGCGGACCTGCAGACCTCGGTCGCCGACGTGTACGCCGCCGGCGACGTGGTCCGCTGGGACCACCCGCTGTTCGGCCGGTTCGTCCGGGTCGAGCACTGGCAGAACGCGAAGGACACCGGCGCGTCGGCCGCCAAGGCGATGCTCGGTCAGGACGTGGCGCACGACGCGATCCCGTTCTTCTTCACCGACCAGTTCGACCTCGGGATGGAGTACGCCGGGGAGGTGCCGCGCGGCACGTCGTACCAGGTCGTCCTGCGCGGCGACCCGAAGTCCGGCGCCTACGTCGCGTTCTGGCTCTCCGACGACCACCACGTGCTGGCCGGCATGCACGTCAACACGTGGGGCGCCATCGACGCGGTGCAGAGCCTGATCCGCTCCGGCAAGCAGGTCGACCCGGCCCGTCTGGCCGACACCTCGGTGGACCTCGCCGACGTCTAGAGCGGGTAGGTGACGTAGGCGAACGACGCACTGTCCGGCGACCAGCTCGGCACGTTCATCGTGCCCTGGCCGCCGAACAGGCTCGTCAGCTCGCGGACCTCGCCGTCCCTGGTCAGGAGCCGCAGCCGTACGTCGTCGATGTCGGCGGGATGGCCTTCGGTGCCGGGCGGGAAGCTGACGTACGCGATCGCCGACCCGTCCGGCGCCGGGTGCGGGAACCAGTTGACCCGCTCGTCGTCGGTCAGCTGCTCCGCGTGCCCGTCGGCGACCCGGATCCGGAACAGTTGCGCGTGCCCGGCGCGCTCGGAGTTGAAGTAGATCCAGTCGCCGTCCGGCCCGTACTCCGAGCCGTCGTCGGCGAACTCGTCGTCGGTCACCTGGACATCCGCGCCGCCCGCGCTCGGAATCGTCCAGACGTTGGTGATCCGCCGCTCGCCGACCCATTCCAGCCCGATGTACGCGAGCGTCGTACCGTCCGGCGAGACCCCGTGCAGGTAGTGGTGGAACCCCTGCCCCCGATCGTTGGTCACCCGCCGGCCGGCTCCGCCCCCGATCGGCACGGCGTAGAGGTGCCCGTCGCTCGCGGACACGTACACGGTGCGCCCGTCCGGACTCACCACGTGGTCGTTGTTGATCGCCGGCACGCCGCCGAGCTCGATCTCCTCGAGTCCGTCGCCGACGCGGAAGAGCCGCCCGTCGCCGTTGACGATCAGCTGCCCGTCAGGCGTCCAGTTGGGCGCTTCGAACAGCATGGTGCCGGAGCTGTGGACGAGCCGATGCTCGCCCGAGGTCACATCGACGACGTAGAGCTCGGCGCGCTGACCTGGTCGCAGGGTGCGTGGCATGACAACCAACCTATGGCACCGAACGGCAGCCGCAGAGGACTGTCCAGCACGGGACCTCCGGCCCTGCTCTGCCGGAAGCCCGCTTCGTACGGTGACTCCGAAGAGGTGGGTGCTGGTGGCAACGAAGACGGCAACGCCGCGGCCGGTGGGGGTCCGTACCGAGCCGGTGCTGTCCGCCGTCCTCGCGCTCGTGGCCGGCACGGTGAGCCTCTCCGTCGGCATCGGACTCGGGCTGCCGCATCTCACGGCAGGCTCTGCAGTCGGCGCGGTCATCGGGCTGGTCGCGTTGGTGGCCGGGCTGTTGCTGACCGGGTTCGCCGCAGTCGTTCTGGTACGGCGGGTGCGTGGCTGGTGGCGGCTCCTCGTCGTACCGGCGTTGTTGGTGTTTACGCTCGTTGCCGTCATGTCGGTCGGGCAGGCCGTCGCGGCGACGCAGGTGCCCCGGAGCACGGTCGGGGCGACGACGCCGGGTCATTGGGGACTGAGCTACACCGATGCAACGTTCGAGACCAGCGACGGCGTCAAGCTGTCGGGCTGGTACATCCCTTCGACCAACGGTGCCGCGGTCGCCGTACTCCACGGTGCCGGATCCACCCGCTCGGACGCGCTCGGCCAAGCCGCCGTGCTGGCGCGGCATGGATACGGCGTCCTGCTCTTCGACGCCCGTGGCCACGGACGGAGCGCGGGCCGGGCGATGGACTTCGGCTGGTACGGCGACGAGGACGTCGGCGCGGCCGTGTCCTATCTACAGAGCAGGCCGGACGTCCGCTCCCGGATCGGCGCGCTCGGGCTGTCGATGGGCGGAGAGGAAGCGATCGGCGCGGCCGCCGCGGACACGCGGATCGGCGCCGTCGTCGCCGAGGGCGCGACCAACCGCGGTACCGCGGACCGTGCGTGGCTCTCGGACCAGTACGGCTGGCGGGGGACGTTGCAGGAAGGCATCGAGTGGCTGACCTACGGCGTGACCGACCTGCTGACGCCGGCCGACCAGCCGATCTCGCTGCGCGACGCCGCCGCGGCGGCCGCGCCACGCCCGATCCTGCTCATCGCGGGAGGCGCGCTGCCCGACGAGGAGTACGCCGGCCGGTACATCGGGGCCGGCTCACCCGGTTCCGTCCAGCTGTGGGTCGTACCTGAGGCGGGGCACACCGCGGGACTGCAGGTCGCGCCCGCGGAATGGGAGCAGCGAGTGATCGCCTTCCTCGACTCGGCCCTGCTCGGTTAGGACCCGTTCGTCGTCCCGCGGGCGTGTTTGCTTGCCGATGATCGTAGACTCACGGCGTGGCAGGCCGGATCAAGGAAGAGGACATCGCGCTGGTGCGCGAGCGAGCCCGGATCGACGACGTCGTCGGCTCGTACGTGACCTTGAAGAACGCCGGCGGGGGCAACCTGAAGGGCCTCTGCCCGTTCCATGACGAGAAGTCGCCGTCGTTCAACGTCACGCCGTCCCGTGGCTTCTTCTACTGCTTCGGCTGCCAAGAGGGCGGCGACGTCATCGACTTCATCCAGAAGGTCGACCAGATCACGTTCTCCGAAGCGGTCGAGACGCTGGCCTCCAAGGTCGGCATCCAGCTGCGCTACGAGGACTCCGGCGCGCCGGTGCAGCGCGGCCCGGGGAACCAGCGGCCGCGGCTCGTCGAGGCGCACAAGGTCGCGGCCGAGTTCTACGTCGACCAGCTGTTCGGCGCCGCCGAGGCCTCCCTCGGGCGGCAGTTCCTGGACCAGCGCGGCTTCGACAAGGACGCGGCCGTGCGGTTCGGGGTCGGGTTCTCGCCGCGCGGCGGCGAGGCGCTGGTCAGCCACCTGCGCGGTCGCGGTTTCACGAACGCCGAGCTGGTCGCGTCCGGCCTGGCCGCCGACGGGCAGCGCGGGCTGTACGACCGGTTCCGCGGCCGGCTGATGTGGCCGATCCGGGACGCGTCGTCCGACGTGATCGGGTTCGGCGCGCGCCGGCTGTTCGACGACGACCGGATCGAAGCGAAGTACCTGAACACCCCCGAGACGCCGATCTACAAGAAGTCCAAGGTCCTGTACGGCGTGGACCTGGCCCGCCGCGAGATCGCGAAGGGCCGCCAGGCCGTCGTCGTCGAGGGCTACACCGACGTGATGGCGTGTCACCTCGCGGGCGTACAGACCGCGGTCGCCACCTGCGGCACGTCGTTCGGCGACGACCACGCGCGGGTGCTGCGGCAGCTGCTGCTGGACCACGACCAGTTCCGCGGCGAGGTGATCTTCACCTTCGACGGTGACGCGGCCGGCCAGCGTGCCGCGCTGAAGGCCTTCGAGGGCGACCAGGCGTTCGCCGCCCAGACGTACGTCGCGGTCGAACCGGACGGTCTGGACCCCTGCGACCTCCGCCTCGAGAAGGGCGACGCCGCGGTGCGCGAGCTGATCGGCCGCCGGGTGCCGCTGTACCGCTTCGTCCTCACCAACATCCTGTCCCGCTACGACCTCGACCGGGCCGACAGCCGGATCGACGCGTTGCGCGAGGCGGCGCCGCTGGTCGCTCGCATCCGCGACAAGTCGAAGGTGACGTCCTTCTCGCTGGAGCTGGCCGGGCGGCTCGGCATGGACGAGGAGCAGGTCCGCGCGGAGGTGTACCGCGCAGCGTCCAAGGCCGGGGCGCCGGGGCAGGCGGCCGGCAACCAGCCGCCCGTCGCGCAGCAGGTCGTCAGGAACGACGTTCCGTCGCCGCGGGACCAGCGGTTCGTGATCGAGTGGGACGTGCTGAAGGTCGCGATGCAGTACCCGGCGCTGGTCGGGGTCGCGTTCGACGAGCTCGACGACCACGACTTCACCCACCCGTGGCTGGCGGCGATCCGGGCCGCGATGGCGAAGACCGGCGGCCCGTCCGCCGCGCCGCCCGGCGAGGCCTGGGTGGTAGCCGTCCGCGACGCAGTCGGAAACGACCCCGCGGCCGCCGTCGTCGGCGCGCTCGCCGTGGACCCCCTCCGGCTCGGCCGCGAGCCCGACGAGCCGTACGCACTCGCGTTGCTGGCACGGCTGCAGGAGCTGACCTGCGCACGCCGCATCCTCGACCTGAAGTCCAAGCTCCAGAGGACGAACCCGATCGACCGCCCCGACGAGTACAACCGCATGTTCGGCGAACTCATCGCCCTCGAGGCCTACAAGGCCGAACTCCGCAACCGAGCCATCTCCGGCGCCATCTAGCTGGCGGCGGGCGCGGGCGCTGCCGTCAGGCAGGATCGTTTCCCGTCAGGCCGTCGACCGCCTCACGCAGGATGTCGGCGTGGCCGGTGTGCTTCAGGTACTCCTCGAGGAGGTCGAAGGCGATCATCCGCCGGTTTGCCGACCACGCCGGGTCCGGATCCTCGACGACCACCTCCAGCCCGCCGTCGGCGCTCAGCACCTGCCACGCGGCACGCGAGCGCGCGGCCGCGCCGTACCAGAGGGCATACAACTCCTCCGGATCGTCAGCGACCGCGGATTCCCAGCCCCACCGATCGTTCTCGACCCAGCTCCTGGTGTCCCACGGGGCCGCCAGCGGCTGCGAGGCTGCCCGCGCCGTGAACCCGTCCTCGACGAACGCCATGTGCTTGATCAACCCGGCCAACGTCATCGCCGACGGCGGATGCGTCTGCCGCAACTGCTCAGCCCCCAGCCCACCGGTCTTCCAGGCGAACTGCTGCCGCACCCGATCCAACGCGAACTGCAACATCTCGACCTCCCCACCCCGCGGCGAAGCCTCGTACGGCAGATCCCTCCACTCCATGACCACTCCTTCGTCAGGCCCCAGCATGCCGTGGAAGCGGCTTCGGAGGATGTCGACGGCGGTTTGCGAGCCTACGCTGCTGAGGTGACCGGTTCCTGGCTCCAGGCTGGCGTCCGCGGGCGTGGCCCTGGGCGGACCGGTGTCCGCTGGCTGGAGCGACTGGCCGACCTCGGCGCGCGGCCGGAGGACACGCACGACGAGCGCCTCCGCCAAGGCACGCTCATCTTCTCGTCGCTGCTGATCACCGTGATCTCCACGATCTGGGTCACGACCTACCTCGCGTACGGCGACCCGGTCTCGGCCGCGATCCCTGCCCTCTACCAGCTGGTCACGATCGTCGGGCTGGCGGTTCTGGCGCGCACGCGACGGTTCGCGATCTTCCGCACCACGCAACTGCTCGCGTTCCTCATCCTGCCGGCCCTGCTGCAAGTCTCACTCGGCGGCTTCGTCGCCTCGAGCGCGATGATCCTCTGGGCAGTCTTCACCCCGCTGGCCGCGCTCGCGCTGCTCGGCATCCGGCGCTCCGTACCGTGGCTGATCGCGTTCCTGATCGAGCTGTTCATCCTCGGCCTCGTCGACTCCAGGCTTGCGGAGTCGCCGTCGGAACTGCCGTCCGGTTTCGTGGTCACGTTCCTGGTGATGAACGTCGCGGGGACGATGGTGAGTGCGTACGTCATGCTCAGCTACTTCGTCGAGCAACGCGAGCGCGCCCACCGAGCCCTCGAGGCGGAACGGGAACGCTCGGAACACCTGCTGCTGAACGTCCTCCCGGAGCCGATCGCCGAGCGCCTCAAAACCGAGCCAGGAGTGATCGCCGAACACTACGACTCGGTCAGCGTGCTGTTCGCCGACCTGGTCGGCTTCACGGCCCACTCAGCGGTGATGGCCGCGGCCGACGTGGTAACGCTTCTGGATCAGGTCTTCTCCGCTTTCGACCGAATCGCCGACGCCGAGGGCGTCGAGAAGATCAAGACGATCGGCGACGCGTACATGCTGGTCGGCGGCCTTCCGAACCCGCGGCCCGACCACCTGGCCGCAGTCGCCCGCACGGCCCTCGCACTCCGCGACGAGGTAATCCGCCTCGCCGCACAACCCGGCCAAGAATGGCTGGCGATCCGCATCGGCATCGACTCGGGCCCTGTCGTGGCCGGCGTGATCGGCCGCCGCAAGTTCATCTACGACCTCTGGGGCGACACCGTCAACACCGCCAGCCGCATGGAGTCCCACGGCCAGGCAGGGGCCATCCAACTCACCGCCCGAGCCGCCGCGGCGTTAGGCCCCGACTTCACTACGCATCCCCGAGGCACCATCGAAGTCAAAGGCAAAGGCCCCATGCAAACTTTCCTCCTCGACCGCCCGAACCCGCGGATCGCGTAACTTTCCGGGTCTGGTGAGTATCACAGTGGGCAGGACTGCTACTGCGACTCGAAGGGCTGGGTGGGGGAGCGATGGGCAACATGCCGAAACGACTCGGGACTGCGGGGCGGATGACGGCCGCCGCCGTGCTGGTGACAGGGCTGCTGGCAGCGGCTCCGGGCGGGGCGGCGGCCGGCGGGGCGACCGCCACCGCGGCCTGCAAAGTCGAGCCGGGGTCGGTGACCGCCGCCGGCGATCACACCCACTGGGTGATCACGGCCGGTTCGCCGCCGACGGTGCAGGAGAGACCCCGGTACACCAACCTCTTTCCCGAGGGCCTGCCGAGGCTGAGCACCGTGTTCTTCAACGACCCTGACGTCCCCGGTTTCGGCGGCGCGTACGCCGGTCATGTGGTGATCGGCTCCGGGCTGTACGACAGCACCTACTTCCTCACCGAGTCCGGCGAGGTCGACCGGACACAGGCGCACAACTTCCGCGTCGGCGGCGGCTGGGGAGACGCCACCTTCCTCGAGACGAGCTACCCGCACGACACGAACCCCTGGGCCTTGGTCAACCACTACGCACTGCGCTCCAACGGCACACTTACCCGCTGGGACAGCAAGGGCGGCTTCGGCTGGACCAACCCGCAGTCCGCGCCCGGTTTCTCGGCCGTCAAGACGATGGCGCTCATCAGCCAGACCGCGACGTACGACACTTTCCTGGCCACCACCCGCGGCGGCGCCCTCTACACGATCAGGCTCCCTCTGACCTCGCCGATGAAGCCGGTCGTGAAGATGGTCCGCAGCTCCACCTGGCAGGCCTTCGACGCGCTGATCGCCGAGAAGTGCGGTCAGTACGGCACCCTGCTCCTCGGCATCGACAAGGACACCCGATCCGGCTACCTGTACGCCATCGGCCACGCAAACGGCCCTGCCACAGTCATCCAAGGCCTGGGCAAGGTGCCGGCCACCTTCGCCGACCCCACCTACTTCCGCCACACAGCCGAACCCGGCACCGCTCCACTCCTCTTCGGAGAGTGACCAACACACCGGCGGCCGCCACGGTGCCCTCGGGATTCCGGCCATGAGTGCCAGCGGCGCGGCGACGAAGACCGCGACGAAGTAGGCGAGGAGCTGCGCGCCGTTGTCCTGCATCCAGCGTTTGTTCACGGGGAGGTCCAGCGACAGGCCGATCCAGTGGCGTACCGGCCTCGCAGCCGCAACCACTCCTTGCCCAGCTTGGAGCCGGCGTGGAACTGCAGTCCTGCGCATCGATGTCAACGGGGCCAGAACCCTTCAAGGGTTGACTTTGCGCCCTCCTTGCGTAGGGTCCGAAGTGGGGTGGGTAGCTGTTGCGCGGTGTTGGGGGGTCGGACTGTTCGGCTGCACACTGCAGGCTTTCTACGCGTAGGCCGTGCCCGCCCTTCCGCCTGGCCTTGGTCGCTGGGCGATGGCGGGGGGTCGCCATTTGTTCGCACTGCGGCTAACCGTCTGCGGTCACCGGGCTCTGGCCTGGGCGGCCACCATGCCCATCGAGGCACAGGGAGGGACCATGCGCGTTCAGCCGTGGTCGAGATCTTCAGCAGGAACAGGACGCAGCTCGCGCGGCGGTGGGCCGACGCGACGACCAGGTCGGTGGCTGGTCGTCACGTTGGTCGCGGTCGTCGGGCTGATCGTCGCGAGCGCGGGGACGGCGTCAGCCACCGGAACGCACCACTCGAGGACCTGGGTGGTGAAACCGGGCCACTCGATACAGAAGGTGGTCGACAAGGCCCGCTCAGGTGACACCATCAAGTTGAAGAAGGGCGTGTACTACGACGCGGTCTGCGTCGTCGGCAAGGGACTCACGATCGTCGGCGCCGGCCAGGGTCGTACGGTCGTCAAACCACCCAAGAAGTTCACGAAGTCTGCCTGCTGGGCGACACCGGACGAGGTCTCCGGCTTCGCGTTCGCGGGTCCGGACCGCAGGTCCAAGGTGAGCAACCTCACCACGGACGGCCACCCGGGCATCGGCGTGGTGGCGTTCGAAGCCAAGCGCGGGATCGAGGTGTCGCATCACACCGGTCTGAGGCACGGTGAGTACGGCGCGGCAGCGTTCGAGTCCATGGGTGTCGTCTTCACCCACAACACCGAGCTCGGCAACGGCGGCGAGGCCGGCCTGTATGTCGGAGACACCGACAACGCGAAAGCGTACGTGGCGCACAACCTGCTGAAGGGCTATTCGATCGGCATGTTCATGCGCGACTCACGGCATGGCCTGGTGACCCACAACGTGATGCGGGCCAACTGCATCGGTGGCCTGGTTCTCGACACCGGGCCCAACGGCACCACTCCGGACGGCGTCAACCGTCCGGCCGGCGCGTGGACCCTGATCGGCAACTTGGTCACCGACAACGACCGGTTCTGCCCGGCCGATCCGGAAGGCGGACCGGCTGTGTCCGGCAACGGCGTCATCGTTCTCGGTGCCGACCACGTGCTGGTGAAGGGCAACAAGATCGTCGGCAACAACGCGTCCAAGCCCGGCGACATCCCGTCAGCGGGTCTCGCGGTCCTCAACGGATCGCTGGCCGGCTCGGATGCCCCGGAGAACGTCGCGGTCGTGCGCAACTTCTTCAAGAAGAACGACCTGGACATCTTCTGGGACGGGACGGGCAAGAACATCGTGTTCCGCGCCAACTTCTGCAAGACCAGCAATCCCGCGTCGATCTGCATGCACCACTGATCGGGCGCAGGCCTGAGCAGAGGCGACACTGGTCCCACGCCCCCGGACGTGGGACCAGTACGCCACCGCCCCAGCTCATCGGAATGCCGACGTACTTCGTACGTCCGACTCGGCCCACGTCTCGTCGAAACCCGGCAAGGTGTCGGCGCGTTCGCACTGCGCACCGAGCCGGTCACGCGGCAGGTCGACGTGCTCGCCGAACTGCGCGGCGCCCGGTCCGCGCTCAACCGCGCGATCACCGCGCTCGAGAAAGCCGAGGACGCGCGATGACCCCGAAGTCGAGCTGGGTCGATGACCACGTCGACACACTGCCGCGGTGACAGTCGTCACGGCGCTGTCAGCGAGCAGCGCGCCGCCGCCCGGCGGTCCGGTTGGACGGATTGTCCAAGACTGACCTGGCGTGCCCACACACAGTGGTTCACGGGTGGCCGAGGAGAGCGACGATCAGGGTGGCTACTCCGCTCTTGACAGCCGCGAGGACTGTGTCCTTGGCGCCGGCGGCGAGGGCGGTCGTGAGGGCCTTGAGGCGTCTGGGGTGTGACTGTACGGCGGCGACGACCGCGCCAGGGTCAGTGACGCTGCCGTCTGGGGAAACGATCCCTGCGCGGGTCAGCTCGGCGACGAACGCGCGCAGTTCCGCCACGGCGGTGTCCACGTCGTCCTGGGATACGCCACCCCGGGACACATTGAGGGTGTTGTGCTCGCCGCCCTGGATGATCTGGTCCCGTCCGGCCTTGTTCCCGAATACGTAGTCCGACATCTCCCCGCCTCTCTCCTCACGACTATCTGTCGATGGTCATGCTGTTGCCGGAACCGCCTTGAAGATATTGGTCTCTGCCGGCCTTGTTACCGACGACGACGTCTCCGTTGATGCTGACGTTGCGGACGCTCTCGGGGGGATTCTCGATGGCGTCGACTATCACGTTCTTGATCCGGGTGATCTCGTGGGGATCGGTGCCGGACAGTGCGGTGTACTGCGTGCCGGCCGTCTCGAGAATCAGCGCGTACCGCTGTTTCCTGATGAACAATCGGTAGAACAACACCAGCAGGAGATAAATAATCCGGAGAGCGGCGAGGGCGCTGATGATACCCGCGATGTCGGTTGCCACCGTATCGACGTCGAAGTCGGCGTTCAGGTCGAGCGTGGGTAGCACTGCCAGGGCGGCGATGAGCACCAGGGCGACGAGGACCACAACGATGAGCCCCCGCAACGGGGCAAGCGTGGCGAGTCTGCCGCCGTACCGAATCCTCAGCGTTTGGACCCGTGAGATGTTCGCGAGTGGATAGTCCTGGTGCCCGATTCGGATGATCCGCTTGCTGATCTGGATCACGCCGAGCTGTTCCTTTGCCATGACAGCGCTTCCCCCTTCGGATCCATGGGAACGGGTCGTCCGGGGTGAAAAAGGGCGGGCTCGCTGCCCAAGTGATCCAACGCTCTCATTGTCACGCCGAACGAGGAGGTGCGATACAGGTCTACGGCTGGAATTGTCACGAAACCGAAGGTGACGCGGGTCGATCCAACCCCCCAGCCAGGACGCCGCGAACCGCGTCACGTCATCAACGCGAGCACCGATTTGAGAAGTTGCTGGGTGTCGCAAATCGATCGTTATCTGGAGCCGCCGGCGTGGGCGCTGCCGTGACCTGGGAGTTTTCGCCTTGGACGATGTCCTCATCGAGGCGGTCCTGGTTCGTGAGGCCGACGTAAGCAGGACCGCCTCGACGTCCAGGATCACGGGATTTGGGAGGTCGGCCAGCAGCGCGACGTGCTCAGATGGCAGTTGCTGTGCCGCCCAGAGGTCGATCTCGTAGGACTCGCCGACTGTTGATTCCATGCCTTGGGCCAGCGCGACCAGTTCACGGGTCGTACAGCTCCGGCGGCGGCGTGGCCAGGGCAGCGGTTCGAGTTTTCCGTTCTGTTGGGCCGCGATCAGGGAGCCCGCGCGGCTCTGCAAGGTTGGTGGTGGCGCCTGGAGATGGACGTTGTAACGTTGCGCGCGGCTTTGAGCTGGGGCTGCCGGTTCGAGTCCGATGGGGCCTATCAATGTGGTTCCTGGCTGCTGGTGTGGCGGTGGGGCGCTATCTGGGGAGGCTCGGGTGCCTGAGCGGTTTGTGGGTCGGTTGGTTACGGCCGGAGTCCTGTGCGTTGCGCTGGTTGCCTGTTCCGGTGAGGAGCGAGCAGAGCCGGCGCAAACGCCGCAGTCGACTGTCTCTGGTTCGGCTGCGGACAAGGCCGCTGTGGCGCAGGCGTTCTCCTCGTATCGCCAGGCCCTGCTGGCGAAGGACGGCAAGACGGTGGCGGCATCGCTGACGGCGGAGAGCCTCGAGTATTTCGCAGCGATCAGGAAGCTGGCCTTGACCGCACCTGAGCCGTATCTCAGGCGAGCCAGGATGAGTGACCAACTGGCCGTGATCTTCCTGCGGGCGACGGTCCCGAAGGAGAGTATCCGGAGTTGGTCGACGACTCAGTTGGTTACCCATTCGGTGCGGCGAGGGCAACTCAATGCCGCGGCCGTGGAGCGCTTGTCCGCGGGCACGGTCGAGGTCTCCGGCGACATCGGCACAGTGTCGATGAAGCTGGACGGCAAGGAGAACCCGGTCTCCTTCACGTTCTACCGCGAAGGCGGACGGTGGAAATTCCGCTTGATACCGCTGCTGGAGGCATCCGAAAGCGCCCTTCGGGCACGCGTGCAGGAACAACACATCACCGAACGCCGCATCGTCGACGAGTCCCTGGCTGCGACCCTATCCCCAGAAGAGATCCGCGCCGCCTGGCTCCCGGTCGGCTGACACCTTAGAACGCCGTACTGGCAACCAAGCCGGAGGACTGCAGGGGAAGTGCGCCCACCAGCAGAGCGAATGCGACGCTGCTGATCATTGGGCGAGCGTCGCAGTGCGGATCGGTAACCGCAAGGCTGACCGCGGTGGCCGCCCGCTGATCGAGCCGGTGCTAGTCAGTCGCGAACCGAGTACGTCCTGCTGCCCGGAGCTCGCCGAGGGCCTGGGCGACCTGTTGGCGGAGTCGCTGGTTGTCTTCGGCGAGTTCACGGTTGCGTGCGTTGGCGATCTCGAGGCGTTGCAGCAGCGACAGCTCGGTGGTGCGTTGTCGCGCGGGCACCGCCATCAGCATGAGTCGAGTGTCAAGAAACAACCGAAGCCACCGTCAAGCATCTACCGGAGCCACGTAAAGCAAGAGCCCGAGCCAACCTGTCAAGGATGACCCGGACTCATACATTTCGCGCTGTAGGGCGGACGGGACTCGAACCCGTGACCCAGGGATTATGAGTCCCCTGCTCTAACCAGCTGAGCTACCGCCCCGTGTGCGGCAGATCGTATCTGGTGGGTGGGGGTGGGGTGTGAAACCAGGGGTGGGTCAGGGGTTTGACTGAGGGGTGGGTGGGGTGGACCGGGCATGATGGAGGCAGGTCCGGACGAAGGGAACACCGATGGGCTGGTTCATTTTCCTGGTGCTCGTGGTGGGCGCGATCGCGGCGTACAAGTACCGCGTGCCGTTGCTTGCGAAGATTCTCGGTCAGCCGCAGCACCGCATCCAGCGGGCGATCGACCGGAAGAAGGAGAAGTAGCACCTCCTCGTGGAGCTTGGGGTCAGCTGGGGAATTTCAGGCACCAGGCGGTCAGGGTGAGTTTGGCTGTGGTGCCCAGGTCGGTGGCGAGGGGTCGGGTGGTTGGGCGGTCGCCAGTGTGTGGGGCGATGGCGAGGTAGGTGCCTGGGGCCATGGTCTCGGCCACCTCGACCGTGTTGGACCAGGAGACGGCCGCCAGTGCGGATTCGCCTTTGTGGAGGCGGATCGGGGTTGGGCCGGGGTCTCTTGCCATGTACGACGTGCCGTGGGTGATCGTGACGTTCATCGGTCGGCGGCGGGCGTCGAGGACGGCGACCTGCGGGTAGCCGTTGAGGGTCAGGGGCTTGGTTCGGCAGTTCGTCAGTTTGAGTACGACGGCTCGATGGCCGAGCGCGGGTTCGACCGGGCCGACGGTGATCGAGGCGCCAGATGCCGGGCAGGTGGGTGGGGGAGGCGTCGGCGTTGGTCTGGGCGCCACGCTCGGCGCCGGCGTGCTTACGGACGGCGGTCCTCCGCCGGCCGTTGTTGCGGTTTCGGTGCCGCATCCGGCTGACATCAGCAGCCCGCAGGCCAGTCCTGCCCATCCCCACCGCTTCATGCGCTGAACCTAGTCATCGAGAGGGCCGGGTGACATGAGAAAGCCGGGCTCCTCGAGTGGAGGCCCGGCTGGTTGTTGCTCCCGCGACTGGACTCGAACCAGTAACCTGCCGGTTAACAGCCGGCTGCTCTGCCAATTGAGCTACGCGGGATCGGGGTGGTGCTTCGTCCTCGATCCCCGAGGACCTGAGTAGGTTAGCAGGCGGGCGGCGAACTACAAAAACGGGATTCGGGACGCTGCCGGGTCAGATTCCGAACTCGTCGCGGACCTGCCGGAGGGCCGCCTCGGCGGCGTCGACGATGCCGGGCTGGGTGGGCTCCAATCCCTTGTCCAGAACGATGTTCCAGGTGACGGCGGCGTCGGTGGCGGCCGGGTTGCGGCGGCCGACGATGCGTACGCCGCGCTTGCCGGCCAGCGGGACGTGGCGCTGGACGACGATGCTCGCGTCCACGCGCTCGCGGAGCAGCTGGCCGAAGCGGCCCGGGTCGTCGACCTTGAGCTCGGTGGCGCGCAGCGGGGTGCCGAAGTCGGTGGTCTCGTAGACGTGCAGCACCGAGGCCTCGGAGTCCCAGTTGGCGCGCTCGATCTTCTCCCACCCGACCCGGCGGTCCGCGTCCGCGGAATCCGACGGCAGGTAGACGGCCGCGCGGGTGCCGGCCACCCAGCGGCCGGTGGTCAGTTGGACGGCGGCGAGGACGTCTTCCTTCCTGCCGGTCGACTCGCGGGCGGTGGCCGACACGGCTTCGCCCAGCTCGCGCGGCCAGGGAGTACGCAGGAGTCTCACACCCACATCATTCCAGTCGCGCCAAGGAGCCGGTCAGGCGACGTAGTCACGGAGCTGAGGCAGCGCCCGGCGCCGGAGTTGCCGGAGCGCTTCACGCTCGAGCGCGCGGACCTTCGCCGTGTTCAGGCCCAGCTGCGACGCGATCTCCTCGGGTGTGGACGGGATGTGACCGTGCAGCCCATACCGCCGGTGGAGCACGGTCTGGTGCAGGTCGTCGAGAAACTGCAGGTGGTGGGCGAGGTCGCGGCGGAGCGCGGCGCGCAGCACGATCGGGTCGTCGTCGATCACCGGGTCCGTGTCGTCGAGGTCGAGGGTCTCCGGTTGCGTCCGCCACGCCTGCGCCCGCTCGATCCGGGCGATGCTCAGGCCGGTCGCTCGCGCGAGCTCCGGCGCACCTGGGTCGCGGCCCAGCTCCTGGGTCAGCTCCTGGCGCGCGGACGCCACCCGGGACGCGTCGGCGTACGCCTGGGCCGGCATCCGGACCAGGCGCGAACGGTCCGAGATCGCGCGGCCGATCGACTGGCGGATCCACCAGATCGCGTACGTCGAGAAGCGGTGCCCGCGGCGGTGGTCGAACCGCTCGACCGCGCGCATCAACCCGATGTTGCCCTCCTGGATCAGGTCGAGCAGCGAGATGCCCTTCCCGCCGTATCGCCGGGCGAGCGAGACGACCAGACGCAGGTTGCCCTCGATCATCCGGCGCCACGAGTGCTGCCCGAGCGCGACGACCTGGCGCAGGTCGCCCGGGTCGTGCGGGCCCGGGTCGCCGCTCAGCCGGTCCGCCGCCAGCACACCGGCCTCGATCCAGTACGAATGCTCGTTCACCTCCTCCAAGGTCAGTAGGTCGTGCTGCCCGATGTCGCGCAGGTACGCCACCAGCGCGGTCACGTCCGCCGGTTCACAGTCCAGATCTCCCATCCCGTCCCCTTCGCCGCCGATCTCCTTGCCCAAGAGAGTGCCGCGTTTCACCCTCCCGCGGACCGATGACCTCAAGTATGTGGATAACTACGCTGAGTAGCGGCAGCTCGGCGGCGACCTGACATGTCGGGTGATCGCCAAGCGGATCCGTAGCGGCACTCCGGCCGCCTTGGCGAGGCTGTGCGGCACCGGAACGGAATCCGGAAGAAGGAGGGCCACCCCCCATGGCAACCAGAAGATCGATGCTGCTCGGCGTCGCGCTCACCGCCACCCTCGTGGTGCCCGGCAGCGCGATCGCCTCCGCCGAGCCGCCGGCACCCCCGGCCGCGGCGACACCCACGGCCGCGGCGACACTCCCGGCCGCGGCGACGCTCAAGGCTGCGGTCACCCCACAGGCAGGCAGCGCGTCCCAGCAGCCCGCGGCCAAGGTCACCTTGGTCACAGGTGATGTCGTCACCGTGACGAAGACGGCCGGCAAGCCGTCGGTCGCGGTCACCCCGCACGCCGGATCCGCGGCCAGCTTCCGCAGCTACGCGGTCGGCGACGACGTGTACGTCATCCCGCCCGAGGCGGAGCCGCTGATCGCGTCCGGGAAGCTCGACCAGAAGCTGTTCAACGTCACCGGCCTGATCGCCCAGGGGTACGACGACGCGCACAGCGGCGCCATCCCGCTGATCGTCAAGTACTCCGGCAAGACCAAGACCCCGTCCGGCACGAAGATCAAGCGCAGCCTGCCCAGCATCCGCGGCGCCGCCGTCACCGCGGACAAGGCGAAGACGGCCACGTTCTGGGACTCGGTCGACGACGCCGGGCCGCGGCTGTCCGGGGGCCTCGACCACATCTGGCTGGACAGCAAGATGCACGCCCTGCTGGACAAGAGCGTGCCGCAGATCGGCGCCCCGGACGCCTGGCAGGCCGGGTACGACGGCACCGGCGTCAAGGTCGCGATCCTGGACACCGGCGTCGACCTGAACCACCCGGACCTGACCGGCAAGGTGGTCGCCAGTCAGAGCTTCGTACCGGGCGAGTCGGTCCAGGACGGGCACGGTCACGGCACCCACGTCGCCTCCACGGTCGCCGGCAGCGGTGCCGCGTCGGGCGGCAAGTACCGCGGTGTCGCGCCGGGCGCGGAGCTGGTGATCGGCAAGGTGCTGTCCGACGCGGGCTCCGGCGCCCAGTCGGACATCCTGGCCGGGATGGACTGGGCCGCGCACTCCGGTGCCAAGGTCGTCTCGATGAGCCTGGGTGGATCAGCAGGCCCGAGGGATGAGGACCCGCTGGTCGCTGCCGTCGACACGCTCACCGCGCAGACCGGCGTCCTGTTCACGATCGCCGCGGGTAACTCGGGCCCGGCCGACTCGACCGTCGGCTCACCCGGCAACGCGGCCTCGGCCCTGACGGTCGGCGCTGTCGACCAGAACGACGCGGTCACGTACTTCTCCAGCCGCGGCCCGCTGGCCGAAGGCGCCCTGAAGCCCGAGATCACCGCCCCCGGCTCGGCGATCGTCGCTGCCCGCGCGGCCGGTACCACCATGGGCACACCGGTGGACGCCAACTACACCACGGCCAGCGGTACGTCGATGGCGACGCCGCACGTCGCGGGCGCGGCCGCGATCCTCGCCGAGGAGCACCCGGACTGGACCCCCGCCCAGCTGAAGAACCAGCTGGTCAGTACGGCGAAGACCACCGCCGAGACGTCGGTCTACCTGCAGGGCGCCGGCCGCGTCGACGTGAGCCGCGCCTTCCGTCAGGAGGTGTCCGCGTCAGGTGTCGTCGACTTCGGGATGCGCCCGTTCGGCTCGACCGCACCGGTCGCTAAGCAACTGACCTACACCAACAACGGCGACAAGCCGATCACCCTGTCGCTGGCGCAGAAAGCAGCCGGTACCGCGGTCCCGGCCGGAACCTTCCAGCTCGGCGCGGACTCGGTGATGGTCCCCGCCCACGGCACCGCCGACGTACCGGTCACACTGACCGGCGGCACCATGGCCACCGGCTCGTACGGCGAACACGTCGTCGCCACGTCAGCCGACGGCAAGGCTGTTGTCACGACCGCCGTCGGGTTCGTGCAGGACGTGGAGCGGTTCGACGTCACGATCTCGGTGAAGGACCGGGACACGACGCCAGCCCCTGCGGCATACGGCATGGTCTACGTGTTCGACCTCAAGAACCCCAAGCCGGCCGACATGTACTACTTCCTGGGCACCGCGGGCACCATGACGCTCAGCCTGCCGCGGGGCGAGTACGCCTTCGAGTCGTCCACCTACCGGTTCACGCCCGACTACGGGCAGGTCCGCCAGGCCGTGTACGGCGCGGAGTCCGGCATAGTGCTCGACGCAGACCGTACGCTCACGTTCGACGGCACCAAGGCGCAGCAGGTACGTCTGCAGACGCCGCTCCCCAGCCAGACCAGCCAGGTCCGCATGAGCGTGTCCTTGATGAGCGACAACACCAAGCTGCGGTACGAGCTGCAGTCGGACGCCCCCGGCTACACGAAGTTGTGGGCGATCCCGTCCACCGGCAAGAAGGAGCTCATCGAGCACAGGCTGCAGTTCTCGGCCAACGCCCCTGAGTTGAGCACCCAGGTCGTCGGCCGCAACTCCTTCGCGATCACGCCGGAATACATCGACGGCTGGGCCGGCTCTGCCCGGATCAACGGCACCAAACTGCTCCGCGTTGTCGACGCGGGCACCGGCCGGCCGGAGGACCTGACCGGCTCGGCGGTCCGTGGAGCCGTGGCGCTGGTGAAGCGGAGTGACGCAGTCAGCATCAGCCAGGTCGTCGCGAACGCGGCCGCCGCAGGTGCGGCCGTAGTGATCGTCTACAACGACGCACCGGGTGACTGGGGTACCGCGATCTACCGGAAGGACCCGACCGCGATTCCCGCGCTCTCGCTGTCCAACGAGCAGGGCGTCAAGCTGGCTGCCAGCCGCGACGCCATGCTGCTGTTCCGCGGTACGACAGAGCCGCTGTACAGCTACGAGGTCCTGAAGACCCAGGTGGGCATCGCTGCGAACCAGCAGTACCGGGCTGATCCGAGCGAACTGGCGACGGTCGACAGCAGCTTCCACGCGTCGACGCCGGCGCTGGGCGGCTATGCGCGGTACCTGATCTCGGACAAGCAGACGTTCGTCGTGATGATGCTGAAGCGGTCGGCGATGCCGCGCAGGACGACCGAGTACGTCACTGGCGGCGTACGGACCTGGGAGTTCGTGTCGGCGGCTGGTGTCTGGGAGCCGATGGGCGGGTCGTACCAGACCATGCCGACCGTTCTCCAGGCCGGCCGGACGACCAGCCGGGCCTGGAACAAGGCCGTGGTCCGCTCCGCGATCACGCCCAACCACCCGGACGGCGCCGTCCGCATCGGTGACCTCGGCGGCACGGACATCGCGCCGCTCCTGGACACGGGGACCGGACAGTGGTTCACGCTCCCGAGCAACCTGGACAAGTCGGTGACCACGGTCTACCGCGACGGCCAGCTGCTCGGCTCGGCGCCGTCGAGCACGGTGGCATTCCCGATGGTGCCGCAGCCGGCGACATACAAGCTCGTCCTCGACGTCACCAAGAACCAGCCGTGGTGGACGACATCGACCAAGGCCAGCACCGCCTGGACGTTCCGGTCGGAGCACAGCGACCGGAGCCTACTGCCGGTCATGTCGATCGACTACGACCTGGACGTCGCGCTCGACAACACGGTGCAGGCAGGGCGGGCGGCCACCCTCGGCCTCGGCTTCCGGTACCCGAAGGGGCTGGCTGCTCCGAAGCTGCGGGACGTCACGCTGTCGGCCTCGTACGACGACGGCGCGACCTGGACCCGGGTCCCGGTGACCGCGACCGGCGCCGCGAGCGCCAAGGGCGTCCTGAACAGCCCCGCGCTGCGCAACACCAACGGGTTCGTCACGCTGCGGGTCCAGGCCACGGACGTCGACGGCACCGCCGTTGAGCAGACCGTGACCCGGGCCTACCGGCTCCGCTGACCTCACGGGGTGCCCTTGCTCGTAAAACGAGTGGGGGCACCCCCGCGGTCACGGCGCGATCAGTCCGGAGCGGGCGGCGTACCAGGCCAGCTGCATGCGGCTGTCGGTGCCGGACAGCTCCATCAGCCGCTTGATCCGGCGCTGCACCGTCCGCTCGCTGGTGCCGAGCTTGCCGGCCGCCGACTTGTCCGGCATCCCGGACAGCAGGTACGTGAGCAGCTTGATGTCGAAGTCGTCCCACGCCGGACCGCCTTCGACGAGATTGGCGGCGCTCAGCCGCAGCGGTGTGGCCAGCTGCCAGACCCGCTCGAACAGGTCCACCAGCAGCCGGACCAGGGACTGCCCGCGCACCAGCAGGAACCCCGGCTCGATCCCTGCCTGGTCCGGCAGCATCGGCAGCAGCACGATCGTCCGGTCCATGATGATCATCTTGCTCGGCAGCTCGTTGACGATCCGGATCTGGTAGCCGCCGTCCAGGAATCGTCCGATCTCCGCCGGCGTCCGCGGGTCGTCGAGCGCGGCCCGCTCGTACACGTACCGGTACGACGGGACGTCCGTCGTGACCTCGAGATCGCCGTCCAGCACGTACGGCGGGCGGAAGAACGCGAGCAGCTCGTGTTTCGCGCCGCGCTCGATGTTGTCCACCCATGTCGCCAGCTCCTCCGGCGTGGTGAGCGCCTCGACCTCGCTCATCGTCGACGCCGCGCCGGTGCGGTACACATCGACGAGTTCGGACAGCCGTCGTTGCACCAGCTGCAGCGTGCTTTGATGCTGGACGACGAGCGTTCCGAGCCCGACGTCCGGCGGTACGGCGTTGTACAGGCCGGACTCGTCGCCGGTGACGAGTCCGAGCTCGGCCAGCCGGGTCAGCGCGGCGGCCACGCGTTCGCACGGCAGTTGCGCGGCGGAGCCGAGGTCGGCGGCCGTGGCCCGGCGCCGACGCAGCAGCTCCACGTAGACGGCTTCCTCCTGCTGACCGATACCCAGCCCCTGCAGCATCCTCGCCCCACCCTCCCGCGCGCACGGAATTCCTGGCGGGACGCTACCCCGAACCGGCGAGTGATCCGACCTCTTGTCTCATGTATAGGCGCGCAGACCGCTGAGCAGGCCCCCGTGGAACGGGTTGGCGTCGACCGTGTCGAACCAGTCCGGACCGGTGGTCAACGGCTCCAGCGGCGGAATGCTGACCGCCTCCGGGGGACCGGCGCGGTTGAACTCGTCGCCGACCTCGGGAGCCGGCATGTCCGGCAACAGGACGAACGAGTCGGCAAAGCCGGTCCCGTCAGCTCCGTCAGCGGCGAGCGCGGCGAACGTGATTGCGGCGCGCGCGGAGGCTCCGGCTGGATCGCTGCGGATCTTCTCCAGATCGGCGACCACGGTCTTCCACGTCACGGCCGGGTCGCCGTAGTCGATCATGCGGGACAGCCGTCCGACCCGGATCGGCGTCGCCGCCGGAGCGAGCGGAGTCATCAGTGACCGGAGGCCGTAGCGGGCGCGGCCGCCCACGACGACCAGCCTGATGTCCGGCTCGGTCGCCTCGATGAGGCTGCGGTACGTGCCGCCGGCGGCACGGCGTACGACGACCAGGTCGGCGAGCGCGCCGCGTTCGACCCGGCCGATCGGGCGCGGCCACACGCCGGACAATGCGTCGCCGGGATTCGACGTGACCATCCGGACCAGTTCCTCGTCGGTGAAGACCGAGTGTTTCTTGTTCCACAGGTCGGCGACCTTCAGCTCCCACAGGACATTTCGCGTCCCAGACGGACCCCAGTCCGACCCCAGGCACAACCGCACCCCGGCGGCGTGCGCAGTTTTCACGTCCGCCGTTGCCCCGTACAACCACAGGTTCGAGAACGGCGACCAGACCAGACTCGAATTCCCGGCCTTCATCGCGGCGAAGTCGTCGGCATTCAGCGCGGCCCCGTGAATCGCGACCAGTTGCGGTTTCACCACGCCGACATCGGCCAGCAGCCGGAACTCCGAGCGCAGTTTCGGATCCGATCCCTCCGCCGAATGCGCGATGAATCCGCGGCCGGCCGCCACCGCGGCGGCGTACGGCGCCAGGGCTTCGGCGCTGTCGGCAACCAGTGTGCTGACCCGGATGAAGTCGTCGTGGGTGCCCAGTTTCTCGGAGTCGATGTTGCGGATCAGGTCGTTGTCCGGCGGTACGGCGCCGCGCGGGTTGCCCTGGATCGACGTCGTACCGCCGACGATGGCCCGCGTCTCGACGTACCGCAGCAGCGCCCGGCCCGCGGTGGCGCCGAGCAACCTGGCCGGCTGGCTGATCTGAGCGCTGTACGTCGGCGCGCGGCCCCACTGGTTGTGCGAGGTCCACGGAACGGTGCGCGAGGGCTCCGTCCACAACGGCAGGCTGTTGTACATCAAGTGATTGTGCAGATCGATCAACCCCGGGCAGATCAATCCGCCCGCGGTGATCCGCGGCGCATTCCCGAAACCGTCGGGCTCCGGGTCCGACGGCGTCACCGCCGCGATCAGGCCGTCGTCGCCGACGTACACCGCGCCGCCGGAAAGAACCGCTCCGTCCGGTCGCATCGTCACCACGGTTCCACGCAGTACGAACATCGCCCACCCTCCCGTAGAATTCCCCGTGCCGCCCCTGATCATGAGCGTATCGCCGAGGGGGAGGTTGTTCGATGGGGGAATTCGATCCGGGCCCGCCGGCCACGGTGGCGCGGCACCTGGCGAAACTGCCGAGCTACGCGGACTTCCGGGAATTGTTCTGGTACGACTGGGGGCCCGTCTTCTACCGCGGCCGGCTGAACCGCACGGCCCGGCTGCTCGCGATCGCGTCCGATCCCGGGCCGACCGAACGGATCGCCGGCCGCACGCTGGTCGGCGACGCCGGGCAACGCGTGCAGGGCTTCCTGCACAAGCTCGGCCTGACCCGCAGCTACGCGCTGGTCAACGCGTACGCGTACGCGCTCCGGCCGTCCCGTGCCCAGCAGGCGGCGCCCCTGCTGTCCAGGGCCGATCAGCTCGGCTGGCGGAACACGTTGCTGGACCTGATCATCGGCCCGCAACTGCAGGCGATCGTCGCGTTCGGCACCCAGGCCCGCGCGGCCGTGCAGCTCTGGGACGACAAGCCGGACGTGCCGGTGTTCGAGGTGCCGCACCCGTCGAGCCGCAACGCCAAGGCTCTCGTCGACAGTTGGCGGGCGGCCGTCACGGACCTGCGGGTGATCGTGACCCCGGACCCGGACGGCGACAACGGCGTCCCCAACTACGGGCCGAAGTTCACCGAGTCGGACTACTCGCCGATCCCGCCGGGGGACCTGCCGTTCGGCGTACCGCCGTGGCTGGGCGACGACGCGTGGGGACGCAAGGACAAACCGCGCCACAACAACAGCGTCGAACGTCCCGGGACCGACCTGCTGAACACTCTCGTCTGGAGGGCGCCCAAGCTCGGCTGACGTTGTCCCCGGCGGGCGCTACCTTGGTCGGATGCGAGTCGCCACGTGGAATGTGAACTCGGTCAAGCAGCGGATGCCGCGGCTGCTGGACTGGCTCGACGAGCGGCAGCCCGATGTCGTGTGCCTGCAGGAGACCAAGCTCGCCGACGACGCGTTCACGAAGCTGCTCGGTGACGAGCTGACCGGTCGCGGCTACGAGTTCGGCCTGTCGGGCGAACCGCAGTGGAACGGCGTCGCGCTGCTGTCCCGGGTCGGCCTGGAGGACGTGGTGACCGGTGTGGCCGGCGCGCCCGGCTTCCCGCACCCCGAGGCCCGCGCAATCGCCGCAACCTGTGGCGGTGTGCGTATCCACTCGCTCTACGTTCCGAACGGCCGCGTGGTGGACTCCGACCACTACCAGTACAAACTCGCGTGGCTCGCGGCGCTGGCCGAGGTCGTTGCCGGCGGTCCGGCCGACCAGATCGTCTGCGGCGACATGAACATCGCCCCGACCGACGCTGACGTGTTCGACCCGGCGGCGTACGTCGGTGAGACGCACGTGACGCCGCCCGAGCGGCAGGCGCTCGCGGAGCTGATGGCCGCGAAGGACCTGCACGACGTGGTCCGTGACCGGTGGCCGGACAACCGCATCTTCAGCTACTGGGACTACCGTGCCGGCATGTTCCACCAGGACCTCGGCATGCGGATCGACCTGATGCTGGCCACCGTGCCGGTCGCGGAGCGGGTCAAGGCCGCGTGGATCGACCGCAAGGCACGCAAGGGCACCGGGCCGAGCGACCACGCCCCGGTGATCGTCGACCTGGACACCGCGCCGGACGGCGACATCGGCCCGGTCGTGCCACCCCCGTCCGCACCGCGGACCGGCCGGAAGCAGACCACCAAGCTCCCGCAGAGCCGCTGACATGCGACGCCTCGCTGCGGTCGCGATCCTGGCCGGAGTGCTGATGGCAGCGGCAGCTGCCTGCAAGGACGAGAAGTCCGCGGCGCCGCCGCCGTTGGCATTGTCCAAGGTGGCGGTGGGCCAGGCGGAGCCCGTCGTCCTGGCCGCACATGGCAGCGAGCTGCTGGTGGGTCTGCGGCATCGCGGAGCAAAGGTCGTGCCCGAAGCGCAGATCCTTCGGAACGGCCGGTGGACGCCGATCGCGGTGCGGCCGAACGCGGCCAGTCCGTATGCGTTCGAAGCGATCTGGTACTCGATCGCGTACGACGGCAAGCAACTCCTCGCCCTCGGCGGAGCATCCGGCGGTGCGCACTCCAACACCCGCTGGACGGTCTGGACCGGCACACCGCAGACCGGGCTGGTCGAGCATCCGCAGAACTTCTGGACGTTCGGCGGCCAGACCGCCGGCGACCTGTTCAGCGCCGTCCTCACCCCGAGCGGGGGCGCCCTGCTCGGCACCTGGGGCGGAGTCGAGACCGGCAACGACGCGATGGTCTGGCTGCCGCAACCCGACGGCAAGTGGGCGCGGCAGGACCCGACAAAGACCGCGCTGCAGAGCACGTCGTCACTGCTGGTCGGCCCCGGTTTCGGCACGACGCTCGGCGACAGCATCGTGCTCGTCGGCTCGCAGGTCCGGCTCGCGCCCAACACCGTCGCGCAGGAGGCCGCTGTGTGGCGGTCCACGAAGGCCAACCAGGGCTGGACCCGGATCGCGCTGCCCGAGCCCGGCAGCCGCAGCCAGGCCAACACCGCGACCTGCGCGAAGGACTGCGTCATCTCCGGGTACGTCGACGGCAAGCTCGCAATCTGGCAGCTGGACGCGTCCGGGACCGCGAAGCGGCTGCAGGGCGTGCCGTCGGTGCCGGTGGGGGACAAGGACAAGTTGCCGCCGCCGATCGTCGACGGCGACAAAATTGTCCAGGTCGTTGCTCAGGACAACAAAGTAAAGGTCCTCACCGGTCAGGGCGGGGAGTGGACCGTCCAGGACACGCAGGGCCCGGAGGGCCAGGTGACCGACGCCGTGCTGATGCCGGACCACAAGCTCTACCTGATCGCCGGCACGTCGCTGTGGCAGACCACGCTCAGCTGAGCAGACCCTTCACATACGCCGCCTGACCGGAGTGCTGCGCGCAGTCGTCGATGACGCTGACCAGTCGCACGCCGAGCGTGACCGGCGGGTTCCACCGGCGGTCGACGATCCGGTCCAGACCCTCGTCGGTCACGGTGCGCAGGAAGTCCGCGGTCCGCGCGTGCACGGCGTCGTAGTACCCGAGCAACTGGTCCGCCGACAGCTTCACCAGCCCGACCTGCTCGGAGCTGTGCCCATACCCGGTGTCCGCCGCGTCGAACGGCAGTCCGAGCCGCTCGAACCACCCGTCGGCGGTGTAGACCTGCTCATACCCACCTGCGTCCGCCAGGTGGTCGTCCTGCACTCGGGTGAGATGCCAGACCAGCCAGGCGATCGAGTTCGCCGAGTCGCCCGGCCGCGTCGCGAGCGTCTTGTCGTCGAGCCCGCCCACGACGTCGTGCAGCACCTCCTGCACCCGGCTGTGTGCGTCGAGGAGTAGTTCACTTGTCTTCATACCCGCCACCGTAGTCTTCGCTTCAGACAGTTCCGATGAGAGGGAGCAGCCGTGGAATATCGCACTCTCGGCACCAGTGGCGCCGTCGTCTCGACATACGCGCTCGGCACCATGACGTTCGGCAACGAGACCGACGAGGCCGGGGCACACGCCCAGCTGGACCGGTACGTCGAGGCGGGCGGCAACTTCGTCGACACCGCCGACGTGTACAACGCCGGGGTCTCCGAGGAGATCATCGGCCGCTGGCTGGCGAAGAAGAGCGGTGACGTCATGCTCGCGACCAAGGGCAGGTTCCCGACGGGCGAGGGGCCGAACGACGTCGGCACGTCCCGACGGCACCTCCGCCAGGCGCTGGAGGCGTCACTGCGCAGACTCGGTGTCGACCACGTCGATCTGTACCAGCTGCACGCCTGGGACCCGATCACCCCGCTCGACGAGACGCTCAGCTTCCTCGAGGACGCCGTCCGCGCGGGCAAGATCTCGTACGGCGGTCTGTCGAACTTCACCGGATGGCAGCTGCAGAAGGCGTGCGACCTGATCGCGCACCGCGGCTGGTCGCGGCTCGTCACGCTGCAGCCGCAGTACAACCTGCTGGTCCGCGAGATCGAGTGGGAGATCGTGCCGGCCGCGCAGGAGAACGGGCTGGGCCTGCTGCCGTGGTCGCCGCTCGGCGGTGGCTGGCTGACCGGGAAGTACTCGTTCGACGAGGAGCCGGCCGGTGCGACCCGGCTCGGCGAGAACCCGGACCGCGGCGTCGAGTCCTGGTACCGGCGCAGCCGCAACCAGCGGGTCCGGGACGTGGTCGACGCGGTCCGTGAGATCGCCGGCAAGCGCGGGATCTCGATGGCGCAGGTCGCCCTCGCCTGGCTGGTCGACCGGCCCGCGGTCACGTCGGTGATCCTCGGCGCCCGCACGCTGGACCAGCTCGACGACAACCTCGCCGCCGCGGACTTGCACCTGACCGCAGAGGAGAGCGCGACACTCGACGAGGCCAGCGACCCGGGCGCGGCGGACTACCCGTACGGCGGGCCCGGCGTCGCACAGCGCGACCGCCCGATCAGCGGCGGACGCGCCTAGCGCTCGACGGCGGCACGGAGCGCGGAGTACGAGGCAACCAGCGCACGCCGCTCGCTCGCGAGCAGCGGGTCGTCGCGATGACGCCCGGCCCGGACCCACTGGTCCGACAGGCCCATCGCCTCGACCCGCTTCCGCGCTGCATGCCGCACGGTGTCGCGCTCGACGCAGAACACGTAGGCGTACAGCTCGGCGAGGGCGTCCACGATCTGCTCCCGGGTGACGTTCTCGTCGTGCTGGTGTGCGCGATGCACGCGCCACCACTCGACCTCCAGGCGCGCGGCCTCGACCGGCTCCAGCGACAGCGTGCCGGACAGGGCAACGAGTTCGTAGAAGCGGCGCATGTACGCGCGGGCCGCGTCCGGCTGGTTGTCCGGGTACGGCGACCACACCTGGTTGGCGCGCAGTACATACCAGGCTGCGGCGAGTGTCCGGTGCGGTGCCATGCCGAACCCGGCGGCGACCATACCGACCGCGGCCACCAGGAACCGGCCCCACTCGTGCCGGTAGTACGCGGCCCAGGCGTCCGTCTCGCGGTTGCCGACGACCACCGGGTCGAAGGACAGTGGACTGGTGCGCATGTTCCCCCCTGAGGACATCCGATGACCGATGCTAGTCCGATCGCCGACGTCGTGGCGCGGATGCGGCAGCGGCTCGACGCGTTGCCGGCGGACCTGGCCGCTCGGCGGCACTTCCTCGGAACGTACCTGCGGACGACCCAGGCGGTGGGCCGGGCGATCGACCAGGCACGGTTCGAGGATCCCGAGTGGGTCGAGATCTGGGACGTGCGGTTCGCCGAGCTGTACCTGCAGGCGCACGACGCCGACCTGGCCACCGGGGCCGCCGGCGTGCCGCGACCCTGGCGTCTGGCGTTCGACGCGCCGCCTGACCTGCCTGCGCTGGGGCATGTGCTGCTCGGCATCAACGCACACGTGAACTACGACCTGCCGCAGGCGTTGCTCGCGGTGATCAGCGACGACGATTTCCTGGATCCGCGGCTGATGGCGCGACGCCGGCGGGATCACGAGCGGATCGACGCTGTACTCGCGGAACGCGTCGCGGCCGAGGACGGCGAGCTCGCAGCGACCGGTCCGCGGAGTCTGCTCGACCGCGTCCTCACACCGCTCAACCGGCTCGCGTCACAGCGTTTCCTGCGCGAGTCCCGGCAGAAGGTGTGGCACAACACCGTCGAGCTGCAGCAGGCGCGTGCCAACGGAGGCTACGAGAAGCGGCTGGGCGAGCTGGAGGTACTGAGTGCGGCAAAGGTCGCCGATCTGCTCAGGCCGGGACAAGTGCTCCTCCGGTTGGCAGTGACTGGCTTCGGCGTCACGCTCCCGCCGCCCTAGCTCGGCAGAACGCCGGACCACATCACGCCGAGCGCCAGACACGCGAGCGTGACCAGCCCGAACACCCCGACCCACATCAAGGCCGGCACGCCGGTCAGCCGCCGGAGCTGATCCGCGTCGGAGCTGCGCCCCTGACCGCGTCGCCGGGAGTGCTGCAGCTCCAGTACGGCGCGCGGCGCGGCCAGCAGCAGGAACCACGTGAGCAGATGCGCGAACGCGGACTGAACGGACGGCGAGCCCCACCAGGACACGCTGAACACCACGGCGCCGAACACCAGCACCGACCACAGCCCGAACAGGTTGCGGATCTGGAGCAGCAGGATCACCAGCGCCGCCAGCAGTCCCCACAGCAGCGCGACGGCGTACCCGCGGCTGAGGACGAACGCCGCGGCGAGGCCGAACAGCGCGGGACCCGGATAGCCGGCCAGCAGTACGGCGATCATGCCGCCGCCGGTCGGTTTGCCGCGCGACACCGTGACACCGGACGTGTCCGAGTGCAGGCGGATCCCGGAGAGCTTGCGGCCGACCAGCGCGGCGATCAGACCGTGCGCACCCTCGTGCGCGATCGTGACGACCTGCCGGGTGTACTTCCAGATCGGGCGCCACGCGATCAGCAGCAGCGCGACGACGCCCGTACCGATGACCAGCCGCAGTGACGGCTCCGGCTGAACCGACGTGATGTTGTCCCAGAACTCCTTCACCCGCCCATCCTTACAGCCAGGTGGTCGACTGCTAGGCCCTAGGGGAAGGGGACGTGCACCGTCACGCGTTCGCGGAGTTGCTCGCTGATCAGCCACAGCTCGCCGGTGGCCGGCCAGTACGAGAGGTTCTCGGTGTTCTTCGGCGCCTTGGTCCAGACCGTTGTCGACTCCCCGCCGACGCCGCGATGCAGGCAGCTCGGGTAGTCGATCCCGTCCCCGATGTTCCCGGCGTACTCCGGGCAAACGCCGGTGATCACGAAGTTGTTGTCGTACGACGTCGCGCCCTGCATGCCCCACACCGGCGAGTTGAAGGCCTCGACCGCATGGACGACGCCGTCCGATCCGGTCCGCGGCAGCCCGGCAGCCTCGTCGAGCGGCCAGCGCACGATCCGCCCGCCGCCGCGCTCGGTGTGCTCCACCGCCACGAACGAGCCGCTCCCGGCGTGATCGATGCCGAGCGACGCGAAGCACGGCTTCGTCCCGATCGAGTTCGCGCAACCGCCCCCGGCGTACCAGTAGGCGCCGACCTGCGGCAGGGCGAACGCGTGCCACAGCGCGTGGTACTTGCCGTCGGCCCCTAACCCGACCTCGCCGGTGCTGGTGTCCGTCCGCCAGATATGCCGCAGGTCGAAGACCCGCAGCACCGATCCGCCGGTCGCCACGACGAGCATGTTCCCGGACCAGAACAGCCCGTGCCCGTGCCCGGCGATCGCCTGGAAGTTCCCGTCCGCCGTCGGCTCGACCAGCAGCACATGCCGGTACTTCAGCGTCGCCAGATCCAGGAACGACACCCGGATCGCCGTGTCGTCGCTGTTGTGCCAGGTCGCGACCACGACCCGGCGCGCGCCGCCGGCCGGTTGCGCGTCGCCCGATCCGCTCACGCCCTGCGGGATCCACACGTTCTCGTCGTCGTCCTCGCCGTCCTGCCAGCAGAAGCCCTGCGGGTTGAGCGACGCGTTCAGGTACGTCGAGTGGCACAACGGTCGGCCGGTGCGGTTGGACGCGGCGAGCACCTCGGTGACGCCGACCGGTGCGAGCTGCGGCTTGGTCTCCAGTTGCGCGACGCGGGCGCCGTACGTCGCGAACGTGTCGCCGGAGACGAGCTGGAATCCGCTCGCGTCGATGCGTGGGAACGTCGCCGCCGCGTGCGCCGGCGTCGGGACGAGCACGCCGATCAGGAGGGCGGCCGTCAAGAACAAACGGCTGATCCGCATGTCTTCGATAATGATTGACAAGTCGCGGACTGTCCTGGCGGACGGCGTGGCGTTGACATCGCCTGGTGCGCGGACCACGGTGGAGGGATCGCGGCCCTGGGGAGGTGCCGCCGCACTTGGGGGGACCATGTCTCAACCGCGCACGATCAAAGCCACACCGAAGAAGACAGCCGCCAAGCGGACGCCCGCACGCCGCCGCGCCGCCACCAAGACCACATCGGCGAAGACCACATCGGCAAAGAGCACAGCGGCGAAGAGCACATCGGCGAAGGGCGCGGCCGCGGAGGCGAAAACCTCGGCCGGCAAGGGCGCTGCGGCGAAGCCGGCCTCGGCCTCGGCCGCGGCCGCCGCCGTGCCGCTCGCCACCTTCCTCGGTTCCGCGGGCAGTCTGACGCTCGAGCAGCGCAGGCTGCTGGTGGATCAGGCGCTTCTGCTGCTGAGCGAGAACTACGTCCACCTGCCGCTGAAGGTCGCCATGCACGCCGTGAACCCGTTGCAGCGGCTGCGCGTGCTGCGCGCCCGGATGGCGCGGCAGACGCCGGCGACGATGGGGGAGGAGTGGCTGTTCCATCGCGAGATGTCGAGCGTCTTCCACTCGGTCCGCGACCTGCACACCAACTACCTGCTGCCGGTCCCGTTTGCCGGGAAGGTCGCGTTCCTGCCGTTCATGATCGAGAAGTGCTACGACGCGGCGGGTGCCGAGCACTACCTGATCACCCGGACCGTCACCGGTTACCAGGCGCCGCAGTTCGGCCCCGGCGCCGAGGTGACGCACTGGAACGGTACGCCGATCGCGCGCGCCGTCGCGCTCAACGGCGCTGTCTTCGCCGGGAGCAACGACGCCGCCAACCTCGCCCGTGGACTGGAGTCGCTGACCCTGCGGCCGCTCGTCATCCAGGCGCCGCCGGACGAGGACTGGGTGCGGCTGACCTACATCGGCCTCGACGGCTCGGACCAGGAGCTGCGCGAGGAGTGGAAGGTCGCCACCAACCTGCCGCCGATGACCGACCTGGACGCGATCAGCGAGGTGTCGGCGTCGATGGGTCTCGACCTCGACTCCGACGAGAAGTCCCGCGCGAAGAAGGCGCTGTACGTCCGCGAGGTGGTCGAGCTCGAACGCGGCCGGAGCTCGGCCGAGCTGGCCGCCCCGGCGGCGGTCGCCGGCGCGGATCTGCCGACGACGATGCCAGGTGTCTTCCGGGCCCGCGAGGTGGTCACGCCGTCCGGCACCTTCGGGCAGCTGCGGATCTTCACGTTCAGCGTGCAGGATCCGGTGGCGTTCCGCGACGAGTTCGTCCGGCTGGCCGCGGCGCTCCCGCAGAACGGCTTGATCGTGGACGTCCGGGACAACGGCGGCGGGCACATCTTCGCCAGCGAGTTCACCCTGCAGACGATGACGCCGCGGCGGATCGCGCCGGAGCCGGTGCAGTTCGTCAGCTCGCCGCTCAACCTGCGGATCTGCCGCCGGCACAAGGACAACCCGGCCGGGATCGACCTCGGTCCGTGGTTCGAGTCGCTGGACCTGGCGATCGAGACCGGCGCGCAGTTCTCGGCGGCGAGCCCGATCACGCCCGAGAGCGGCGCGAACGACATCGGGCAGACCTACCTCGGGCCGGTCGTGCTGATCACCGACGCCCGGGTCTACTCGGCCACCGACATCTTCGCGGCCGGGTTCGCCGACCACGAGATCGGCACCATCCTCGGCGTCGACGACAACACCGGCGCCGGCGGCGCGAACGTCTGGACGCACGGCCTGCTCGCTACGCTGCTGAACGAACCGCCGCCGCCCGACGAGACGTCGCCGTACGTCGCGCTGCCGAACGGCGCGAACCTGCGGGTCGCGATCCGGCGCACCCTGCGGGTCGGCAAGCTCGCCGGAACGCCGGTCGAGGACCTCGGCGTCAAGCCGCAGGAGACCCACCGGATGACCCGGGCCGACCTGCTCGAGGGCAACGTCGACCTGCTGAACCGGGCCGGTGAGCTGCTCGCCGCGCAGCCGGTGCGCCGGCTGGACCTGACCACCTCGTTCAGCGGGACCACGCTCACCGTCGCGATCGATGCCCAGGGCATCGACCGGGTCGACCTGTACGTCGACGACCGGCCGATCAGCTCCGAGGACCTGACCGGCCCGGTGAGCATCGACATCCTCGAGGTGACGTCCGGCCAGCTGCTCCGCGCGGACGGCTACGACGCCGGCAAGCTCGTGGCATCCCGCCGACGGACCGTCTAGGAGGCGGACGCCCACCACTCACCAACCTCGCGCCAACGGCGCGCCGCCCGCCTGGACGAGCGTGGCGCAGCCCGCTTCGGGCGGGTTGGTGAGTGGTGGGCGTCCGCTAGGTTCGACGTATGCCGACTCTCCGCCTGACCGCCGAGGAAGAAGCGATGCTCGGCGGCCGGGACGGGGAGGGTGTCGCGCTCGCGATGCGGGTGCTCGTCGGGCAGGCGCGGATCTCGGACGCGCCGCGGCTGGTCGCGATCACCTCGGCGCACGTCGACTCCTGCCTGTACCACGGCCAGGTCAGCCTGGACTTCGCGCAGCGCCTCGTCGAGCTGGGCGCACGCGTGCGCGTGCCGACCACGCTGAATGTCGGCTCGACGGACCTCATCCACCCGGAGCTGGTCCGCGACCAGGCGCTGGCGTCGGCCGGGCGGGAGCTGATGGCGGCGTACGTCGAGCTCGGGTGCACGCCGACGTTCACCTGCGCGCCGTACCAGCTCCCCGGCCGGCCCGGGCTCGGGGAACACATCGCGTGGGCGGAGTCGAACGCGATCGTGTTCGCGAACTCGGTGCTCGGCGCGCGCACGGACCGGTACGGCGACTTCCTGGACATCTGCGCGGCGATCACCGGCCGCGCGCCGTACGCCGGCTTGCAGACCCCCGAGGCGCGACGAGGGACCGTGGTGTTCGACTGCCGCCCGCTGGGTGAGTTCACCGAGTTGACCTATCCGCTGCTGGGGCATCACATCGGATCGACGGTCGGAGCCGGAATCCCTGTGCTGGTAGGGATTCCGGCGGATGTGCGTGAGGACGACCTGAAGGCGCTCGGTGCGGCGGCCGCGTCGGCCGGGGGAGTCGCGTTGTTCCACGCCGTCGGGATCACGCCCGAGGCGCCGTCGTCGGTCGACGGCCTGCCCGTGCGTGTGGTCGACCTGGAGACACTGCGGCGGGTCCGGCGGGAGTTGTCGGCGGACATCGCGGAGCTGGACGCGGTGAGCGTGGGTACGCCGCACGCGTCGTACGCCGAGTGCGTCCGCCTTGCCGGTCTCGTCGTCGGCCCGCCGTTGACATTGCCGTTGTACCTGTCGACCGCCCGCGCGACCCGAGACCGGCTGGCCGAGGACGGCGTACTGCAGGTGCTCGAGGCCGCGGGCGTGACCGTCGTCGTGGACACCTGCACGTACGTCACCGCGATCCTGTCGCCCGGCTGGAAGAACGTGATGACGAACTCGGCCAAGTGGGCGCACTACGCGCCCGGCAACATCAACGTCTCCGCGATCCTCGGCTCACTCGCCGAATGCGTGGCCTCGGCGCGCGCCGGACGGGTGGTGCTCGACGCATGATCGTGCACGGCCGAACCCTCCACCCCGGCAGCGCGACGGGCCTGCCGATCCGCCTCACCGCACCGCTGTCCTTCTGGGGCGGCACGGACAACCTGGGCCGCGTCGTCGACGCACATCACCCGCAGTGCGGCGCCGTCCTCACCGGCCGGATCCTGCTGATGGAATCCGGCCGCGGCTCCAGCTCCGCGTCGAGCGTGCTGGCCGAGCAGATCCGCACCCGGACGGCGCCCGCCGCGATCCTCCTGTCCCGCGCGGACCCGATCATCCCGCTCGGCGCACTCGTCGCCGCCGAGCTGTACCACCTCGACCTGCCCGTCGTCGTCGCGCCGTACGACGCCGTTCCCGACGACGTCCTAGTGCGGGTGTCCGCCACCTCGGGCGAGGCTGCGATCTCGTGGTGATCCCATCAGTACGGCGGTGGCGGCGAACAGGACCGCGCACGCGGTGAGCGCGAGGGGGAGCGTGGTGAGCCGGGCGATCGCGGAGACGGCGACACCGCAGACGATCTCGCCCAGGTACTCGAGCTGGGCCAGGAACGAATGTGTCGTCGCGCGGACGTCCGCGGTCGCGCGGGCGTTGACCCAGATCGTGCTGATCACGCGGGTGAGCGGCGTGACGATGCCGTTCAGTAGGACGACCGCGACCGCGCCGAGAACCGGGTCCCAGGCGAACGCGAGCAGCAGCATCGCGACCACGCCGACGAGTGCGGCGAGGGCGTAGTCCGTCGCGGCGTGCTCGCCGTTGATCCTTCGGGTGACGAGTCGGAGGACGACGGCGCCGACGACCAGACCGAGGACGCCGAGAGCGGTGAACCAGACGATCGGGTCCGGCCGGGTCGGCAGGCCCAGCTCGAGAAGCTGCTTCTGGGTGAGGCGGCCGGCGGCGTCGGAGGCGCCGTTCACGAGGAACGTGGCCGCGAAGATCAGGAGGAGCGCCCGGCTGCGCCGGACCAGTGTGACGCCACGGCGGAATGTGCCCCAGGACGCCGACCACCGGGCGCTCCGGGTCGGGACGAAGTTGTGCTCGGTGAAGCGGACCGCGACGTACAGGGCGAGCGACGTCATCGCGACGCCGGCGATCACGATCGTCAGGTCGCGCCGGGTCGCCCAGGCGAGCGCACCGAGCAGGACCAGTCCGGTCGCGGCGCCGGTCAACTGGGCGCGGGCGGCGCGGGTCAGGACGAGGTTGATCTCGTCGGGCCGGTCCAGCTCGTCGGTGACGAGTGCGACGTCCGAGCCACTCGCGAACGTCCACGAGACGCCCCACAGCACCTGCGTCGCGAGCAGCGCCGGGAACGACTCGGACAAGCCCGTCGCGAGCATCGCCGTACCCATCAGGACCTGGGAAATCACCAGCGACCACTTGCGGCTGATCGTGTCGGCGAACACGCCGGCCGGAACTTCGAGGACGAGCGCGAACGCACTCTGCACTGAGCCGATCAGCACCAGCTGAGCGGGAGAGAGCCCGGCGTCGACGACCAGGTAAACGCTGGTGACCAGCCACCACCCGTTGTGCAGGACCGCCCGCATCCACGTCCAGCGGATGAAGACATCGACCATCTGCCGCGCCTCTCCACGCTCGTTGCCGGGACCGAAGGACAGGTAGGAGTCCGCCACGACCGGGCGAGCGAGCCTTCGCCGAGCGGGACTGAGGCTCTGGCGAACGGACACCTCCTGTCCTTCGGTCCCCGATCCTGCCCGCCGCGACCTGGCGGCCGCCAAGGCTTTACCACCAAGGTGTGAGTTGGTTCATATTATTCGTAACTATCAGGAGTTTGCGATAATTTGAAATGGTGCCGGGGATCACAGTGGAAAACGAATGACCGTTCTTGATTTGCGCGTGGACTCGGGCGCAGGGTGGAAGTTCAGAGAACGAGCGTTCGGTTTGATGTGGGGGTCGGCATGGCGCAGGTGACTCTGGAGCGGGTCGGGCAACCGGCACTGCCGGATCTGGACCGGCAGCGCGGCGGCCTCTGGCGGATCCTGCGGGAGATCGGACTGCTCGCCCTCCTCTTCGGGGTCTACAACCTCGGCCGGTTCCTGTCGGCGGAGCATGCGGGCTCGGCCTTCCGGCACGCGCACGAGCTGATCGGCTGGGAGGCGAGGCTCGGCCTCCCGAGCGAGGCGTCGATCCAGCACCACGCGCTGGCGATCGACGGCCTCGCCCGGGTCGCGAACGTGTTCTACGCGAGCGTGCACTTCCCGCTGACCGCGGCAGTGCTGCTCTGGCTGATGATCCGCCGCCCGGCCGCGTACGGGAAGGCGCGCTGGGCGCTCGCGTCGCTGACCGGGCTGGCGTTGATCGGGCACATGTTCTTCCCACTCGCCCCGCCGCGGATGATGCCGGGCTGGGTGGACACGGGTGTCCTGCTCGGTCAGTCGGTGTACGGACCGAGCACGGACTCCGGGGTGGCGAACCAGTTCGCCGCGATGCCGAGCTTGCATGTCGGCTGGGCGTTCCTGGTCGCGGTGGTCCTGATCCGGGCGACGCGGTCACGGTGGCGCTGGCTGTGGATCGCGCATCCGGTGCTCACCTTCACGGTCGTCGTGGTGACCGCGAACCACTACTGGCTGGACGGGTTGGTCGCGATCGCGCTCGCCGTCCCGGTGCTCCTGATCTTCGACAGCTCCTCGTCGGCGCGGACGAGGAAGGGCGCGCGGTCGACCACCGATCGGGCCGTCGCCGCGCCGATGTCGAACCAGAGTCCGATCAGCTCGAGCCGTCCTTGATCCTCGGCCCGGCGGACACAGTCGAAGCTGCGCAGGTTCTCCAGCTGGACGGCGACGTTCGCGACCGACAGCTTGTCCGCCGGCGACAACTTCACGCCGCCGGCCGGATCCGCGATCTCCGGCAGCGCGAGCGCCCGGCGTACGGATGGCTCCAGGTGCCGCAACCAGTTGTGCAGGCCGGACCCCTCGGGGGCGTCGGCCGCGAGCGCGGCGGCCGCGGCGCCGCAGGAGGAGTGACCGCAGACCACGATCGACTTCACCCCGAGGACGTCGACCGCGTACTCGATCGCGGCGCCCACCGAGCTGCTGTTCGATCCTTTCGGCGGCACCAGATTCCCGATGTTCCGCACGCAGAACTGGTCGCCCGGTCCGCTGGTCGTGATCATCGTCGGCACGATCCGCGAGTCCGCACAGGTGATGAACAGGTGCGCCGGCTGCTGTCCTTCAGCCGCGAGCTTCGCCAGCAGCGCCCGGATCGGGACGTCGTCGAGCTGCTGGGCGACGCCGCCGCGATGCACCTCGACCGAGCCGCCGCGCGCGATGTGACCGCTCCGCCAGTCCTCGATCGCCTCGGACGCCGCGTGGTCCAGGTGGTCGACCGTGAGATCGACCCGGACCGTCGCCCCGGTGGGGATCGACCGCAACGTCCGCACCAGCGACGCGACCCCGAGGAACACCAGTGCGCCGCGGATCCGGACCGTCCACACGCCGTCGTCCTCGGTGGCGGTCACGGTCGCGCGGGCCAGCCGGTACAGCACCCGCGCGAGCGCGAGCACCAGACCGAGCAGCACGCCCTCGGCCAAACCCAGGACGCCGACGCCGACCGCGGTCACGACGTACACGAGGAGCTCGTCGTGCCGGCGCAGCGTGCGGATGTGGGCCAGCTGCACCAGCCGGAGGCCGGTGACGAGCAGGACGCCGGCCAGCGCGGCCATCGGGATCAGCTCGAGCATCGACCCCGCCGCCAGCACGAACGCCGCGATCCACAGGCCGTGCATGATCGTGGAAGCGCGGGTCCGGGCGCCGGCCGCGACGTTGGTCGACGAGCGCACGATCACACCGGTCACCGGCATCCCGCCTAGGGCGCCGGAGACCGCGTTCGCGCCGCCCTGGCCGATCAGCTCGCGGTCGAGGTTGCTGCGCCGGCCGCGATGAAGCTTGTCGACGGCAACGGCCGACAGCAGCGACTCCACACTGGCGACCAGCGCGACGGTCAGGACGGCGGTGACGATCTCGAGCGGCGTACCTGCGGGCATCGCCGGCAGCACCAGACTCTGCAACGGGTTGTCCGGCAGGTCGACGCGGGTGACGTCGGGCATCGCGACGGCCGCGAGCGCGGTGACCGCGACGACGGCGACGAGCGGAGCCGGAATCACCTTCACTGTGGGGATTCGCGGCCAGGCGAGGACGATCGCGACCGTGAGGACGCCGGCCAGGACCGAGTGTCCGTGGTGCGCGATCAGTTGCGCGGGAAGCGCGGTCACGTTGGAGACCAGCGAGCTCTGCGCCTTGCCGCCGAGCACCACGTGCAGCTGCTGGACGGCGATCGTGACGCCGATCCCGGCGAGCATGCCGTGCACGACGGCGGGGGACAGCGACAGCGCCAGCCGCCCGATGCGGGTGACGCCCAGCAGGATCTGCAACAGGCCGGCCGCGCAGGTGATGGCGGCGGTCGCGGCCCAGCCGAACTGGCCGATCAGGCCGGCGACGACCACGGTGAGACCGGCGGCGGGGCCGCTGACCTGGAGTGGGGAGCCGCCGAGCGCGCCGGCGACGACACCTCCGACGACGGCGGCCACCAGGCCGGCGATGAGTGGGGCGCCGGACGCGGCGGCGATCCCCAGGGACAGCGGTATCGCAATCAAGAAGACCACCAGCGAGGCCGGGAGGTCATGATGGAGAATGTTCTTCCAGGACAGGCGTTCGCTGGAAGTCGGTGGGGAATGAGACGTGGTCGGCACGGGTCCTCCGGCGTCGGTGCTCAGGGCAACTGCTCGGGCATCAGGCGTCGAAACTAAGAGTGTCGATCTGGTCACTGATCGTACTGAACGAATCACTGCCACAAAAGCGACCGCTGCGAATTTGTTGCTCAGCACATCGATGAACGAGGAGAAGTGAGTGGACCTGCAACTCTCGGGCAAGACCGCGGTGGTCACGGGTGCGAGCAAGGGCATCGGACTGGCCTGTGTCGAGGCGCTGACGCGTGAAGGTGCGACGGTGGTCGGCATCTCGCGGGACACCGGCAACCTGGCGAAGGCGCAGGAGGACCTCGCCGCCAAGGGCCTGAGCTTCCGGGCGGAGGCGGTCGATCTCACCGACCCCGGTGCGACGCGGGCCGCCTTCGAGCGGATCGGCGTACCGGACATCCTGGTCAACTGCGCCGGCGCGGCCCGGCGGACGCCGGTCGACGAGCTGGACAGTGCGGCGCTGCACGCGGCGATGGAGGCGAAGTACTTCACGTACATGCACGCGACCGAGGCCGTGATCCGCGGGATGGCCGAGCGCGGCAGCGGCGCGATCGTGAACATCGTCGGCCAGGGCGGCCGCGCGGCGAACCCGTTGCACATCGGCGGCGGCGCGGCCAACGCCGCACTGATGCTGGCGTCGGTCGGCTACGCGAAGGCGTACGCGGGCCAGGGCGTCCGGGTGAACGTGATCAACCCGGGCATGACCCGCACCGGCCGGGTGGACGAAGGCCTCGAGGCCGCGGTCCGGGCCACCGGCCGCCCGAAGGACGAACTGCTGGCCGAGATGACCAGCGAGATCCCGATGGGTCGCGCCGGCGAGCCCGCCGAGGTCGCCGACGTCGCCGTCTTCCTCGCCTCACCGCGGGCCGGTTACGTGACCGCCTCGATCATCACCATGGACGGCGCGACCACCGCGGGCATCTGACGCCGACCGTCACCGCGTGTTCACATTTCCGTCCGTTGGTCGCTGAGCTGGGTTCGAGAACGGCGTGATCGGGCGGTCCTGCGGCACGCCGTCGATGGTGATGTCGACGTTCTCGTTGAAGAACGCGACGTGGTTGGCGATCGGGAGCAGCGGCGCCGTCGGGAAGTCGTAGGACCAGGCCACGTCGGGGACGGACGGAGCCGACCAGTACGCCGAGGTGCGGCCCTTGTACGGGCACGCGGTGACCGTGTCGGACGGGGTCAGGTGCTCGAAGTTCACCGCTGTCCGCGGGAAGTAGTACCGCGGTGGCAGCCCGGTCTCGAACACGATCACCGCAGCGCTCGACTCGGCGAGGACCTGGTCGTCGGCGGCGACCTGGATGCGCCTCGTCGACTTGACCGCGTCGACTCGCGCGTACGGGTTTCTCGGGTGGACGAAGACTTCCTCGTCTTCCTCGAACCAGCTGTCCAGCGCGTCCCATTGGAACCGGACGCGGTCCTTCGCGACACCGTCGTCGTACACCCAGGCACGCCCGGATCCGGCGCTGTGCACCCGCGCCACACCGTGCGTGAACTCCTTCGTCTCGCCGGTGTCGGTCAGCACGCCGGCAGCGACGTCCGCGACCGGGACGTAGTACTGCGGGTACGGCGGGAACTCCCACAGGTAGATCGCGTCGGTCGTGTCGAGGACGACGCGGTCGTCGAGCATCGCGCGGATCCGCCGTGGAACCGGCGCGGTGCCGCCGGGCGGGACCAGAGGTTCGGGGTAGGCGCTCATGGTTCCAGTAAAGCTTGTGCGGCCGGGGCCGGTCGTCGCAGCATTGAGGTCGTACGGCGAGCCAGGGGGAGGGATCGTGGGGGACCTGAGTCGGCGCTCGGCACGTGAGGTGCTGGACGACCATCTGAACATCGCGAACAACTGGGTGGGAATCCCGTCGTTCGAGGACGTGCTGGCGGAGGATCTGCGCCGGAACGTGTCCGAGGACATCGTGATCCTGATGAGCCGCGGCACGTTCCGCGGCCATGCCGGCGTCCGGGAGCTCGCGCTGATGCTGGCCGGTGAGCTGCCCGAGCACAAGGCGTTCGACTACACCTACGTCGCCGTCGACGGCCGGATGGGGCTGCTCGAGTGGGCCTACCAGGACTCGCAGGTCCAGGTCCGCGACGGCGTCGACTCGTACCTGATCGAGAACGGGAAGATCGTCGCCCAGACGATCCGGTACACGGTCGAGCCGCGCTGAGTACAAGCGCGGGGCCGGCCCTGGTGGTGCCGGCCCCGCGGATCTGGACGACTAGACCGTGATCCAGTCGATGTCGGCGATGTAGCCGTTCGGGTTGCTGACCTTGATCGAGTTCGCTCCGGCGGTGAGCTTCATCGGGAGGTAGGTGACCTGCGGCGTGCCCCAGTCGTTGTCGCCGAGGCCGTGGTAGTTCACCCAGTAGCTGTCCGTGCCGTTGACCGTCAGCATGCTCTGCCGGCTGGTGTCGCCGTCGGTGTAGGCGATCTTCACCAGGTACGTGCCCGTGGCCGGCACGGTGATGCCGTTCAGCGTCACCGTCGACGAGTAGCCGATGTTGCCGATCTTCGAACCGCCCGAGCATGCCGTGCACCCGGAGACACCCGCGTCGCCTGTCAAGGTACTGGTCGGGGCCTCCGCCTCGTACCGCATCGGCCCGCCCGACGCCGAGGTCGACAGGGTGATCGGCGCACTCGCCTCTGATGTCGCGTTGCCTCGCACACCCGTCACCGTGAAGGTGTACGGCGTTTGCGGAAGCAACCCGGACACGACCGCGCTCGTACCCGATGCGGTCGCCACCTGCTTGCCGTTGGCAAACACCCGGTACGACGTGGCGCCGGCGCTCGGCCGCCAGGCGAGGGAGACGGTGGTGCGGCTGACGTCGGTCGCGGTCACGTCCGCGGGCTTACCGACGGCGCCCAGGTTGTTCGGCGTGATCTTGTAGAGCTTCGACCCGTGCGCCGGCAGGTTCGCGCTGACCGAACCGGTGACGTTGCGGGCGTTCTGACCGGCCCAGACGTCGCGAACCGTCGCCTTGCCGGTGATGCCGAGCCGGCCGAAGTCGCCGGTCACGGTCGCGGGGGAGTCGGCCAGGTTGAACAGGGCCACCGTCGTACTGCCGTCGGCGTTCTGCGCGTACCAGACCTGCTGCAGCTGGTCCTGGTCGAGCGGGCGCGCCGGGTTGCCGGACTGGTTGATCGCGATGACCTCGCGGTTCGTCAGCAGCTTCAGGCCGTACGCATCCAGCTTGGTCAGGTCGTCACCGGCGAACAGCGGCGCGGAGTTGATCGCCCAGAACGTCATGTACGACTGGCGTTCCGCGTCGGTCAGGCCGTCCATCGCGCCGACGCCGACGTTGATCGCGTCCAGGTTGTTCCAGTGTCCCGGGCCGGCGTCGTCGATCCACTGCGCGACGTCCCACCAGCGGGCCTTCACCGAGCTGTCCCACTTCACGATGGTGTCGCAGTAGCACTCGACGTCGGTGTCGATCCGCCAGCCGTTCGAGTTCCGCTTCCACACGTCGGCGTACCGGTGGCTGAGCGACCAGGACAGCGTGTACATCATCGGCCGGCCGGCGTTTTGCACCGCGCGCCACCAGGCCTCGACGTCCTCGGTGTTGTTGTGGTTCGGGTCGTCCGGCGCACCCTTCCAGGAGCCGGGGCCGACGCCGTCCATCTTGATGAAGTCCACACCCCAGGACGCGAACAGCCTCGCGATCGAGTCGGCGTACTTCTGCGCGCACGGGCTCGCGTAGTCGATCTTGTACGCCGCATCCCAGCCGTTGGTGGTCCGCAGGTCCGGGTAGACGATGTCGCGGGTGAAGCAGCCGGGCGCATCGTAGATCGGGGTGTTGCCGTCGCGGTATACGTCCTTGCCGAGACCGACGACCGTGTAGATGCCGAACTTCAGCTCGAGCTTGTGGATGTCGTCGCCGACGGCCTTCATGCCGCGCGGGAACCGCTTGAGGTTGGCGACCGGGCGGCCGTACTCGTCGCCGCCGTCCTGCCAGCCGGCGTCGACGTTGATGTACTCGTAGCCGTACGGCTTGAGCTTGGTCGCCAGGGCGTTCGCCTGGGCGAGGATGTTCTTCTCGCTGATGAAGCTGCCGGGGCCGTCGGGGTTGACGCCCGGATAGTTGGTCGACTGCAGACTCCAGCTGCTCCAGCCCATATAGGGCTTCGCGGCGATCTGCGGGTAGGTCGGCTGCTGCTCCTGGATCGCTTCGGCGGGGGCGGTGGGGGCTGCTGTCAAGGTTGCTGTCGACACCAGGGCGACGGCAGCCAGGACTGTTGCGGTGCGGCGTCTCAAGGACATGTGAACGTCCTCCGGGGGAGGCGTGAGCGGACGCCGTCGAGCCTAGGTCGGCTTAATTTACGCAGTCAAGTATTGAGGCTCTGTCATTTCCTGTCACTTCCTGTGACAGGACTGCCATGGAACCTTGATCAACTTCGCTCCGCGGCCGCGTCGTCGTACCAGCAACAGGCCGGATCGTGAGGATGCCGGCCGCAGCAGGAGGGGGTTCCGTCATCGTGAACGCAAGGAAACTCGGCCGGACGGCGGTCGCCGCGGCCGGGGCCACCGGACTGGTCGCGCTCGCGGCCGCCGGTGCGTCGGCGTCATCAGATTCATCAGCTGACCGGCCGCCGGTGAAACTGGTTGCCGGAAGCACCAATGTCACGCTGGAGAGTGTCGAGGACTACGGCGTGGATCTCGACCTCGGTACCCACCTGGTGGCCGGGAACGCGCCGGTCGAGGTGCGCGCGACGCGGGCGTCGTACAGCTCGCCGGTCGTGGCGGCGCAGTACGTGCACGGCAAGCCGGTCCGGAAGTTGCCGAAGGGTCTCGTCACGGACTTCTCCGGTCTCGGGAAGTTCCTGCACGTCACGCTGACCGACGCCGCGGGCAAGAAGGTGCTCGACAAGGACCAGGGGATCTGCCTGAACGGCGACGGCTCGCGGACCCGTCCGGATGCGCCGGCGACCTCGCCGTACCCGGACAGCTGTACGGCGAACCCGTTCACGCAGGGCGCCGTGTGGGGACTGCAGACCGGCTGGTCCGCGCGGACGTACGGCGGCGGCGATCCGGTACAGCTTGCCCTCGGCAAGTACAAGGCGACGATTACCGTGAACAAGGCCTACCGGGACTTCTTCAAGATCCCCGCCAAGGAGTCGGCGGTGACCTTGAACGTGACGGTGCGGAAGTCCGAGGGTTCGGCGGCCAAGCAGGCAATCGCGGGCCGGGCGGCACCGAAGCCGAACGCGACGCGTCCGACCGGCCGGGCGAGTGTGCCGCACGGACCGAAGCCGGACCTGCGGGCGGTGCCGGCCTGGGGGATCCAGGTCGCGACCGGCGACGAGGGGACGCCGGACGCGAACAAGGACTTCCTGCAGTTCTCCGCGACCGTGTGGAACGCGGGCCCGTCGCCGCTGGTGCTGGACGGCTTCCGTCGGCAGGGCAAGGACCTGATGGACGCTTATCAGTACTTCTACAACGCGCAGGGCAAGCAGGTCGGGTACCAGAACACCGGCACGATGGAGTGGGACGGCCGCGACGGCCACACCCACTGGCACTTCACCGACTTCGCGCGCTACAGCCTGCTGAACGCCGAGCAGACCGAGGTCGTGCGCAGTCAGAAGGAGGCGTTCTGTCTCGCCGCGACGGACTCCATCGACTACACGGTGAAGAACGCGAACTGGCACCCGGACAACACCGACCTGCACACCGCGTGCGGCGACCACGGCTCGCTGTCGGTTCGTGAGGTGCTGGACGTCGGCTCCGGCGACACCTACGAGCAGACACTGCCGGGCCAGTCCTTCGACATCACCAACCTGGCGAACGGCACGTACTACGTCCAGGTGACCGCCAACCCGGAACACCGCCTGTTCGAGTCGAGCACGAACAACAATGTCGCGCTGCGCCAGGTGGTCCTCGGCGGCACCAAGCACCACCGCACCGTCAAGGTGCTCCCGGTCGGCGTCATCACCGCTCCCTGATGCCGCCGTTGCCGGCCCGCCCGCCGGCAAGTTCGCGCGCCCCGGCCCCGATCCAGCCGGGGCGCGCGGGTCTTCTTCCCGGCCCGTTCCGAACTACCATGCCGAGAGTGCGATCGGCAGTGGTGCTCGGTGTGGCCGTGACGGTGCTGGCGGCGGGATGCTCGTCGGCGGCTCCGGAGCCGCGTCCCGCGCCGACCGCGGGCGGGCCGACGCGGACGGCGCCATCCACCACGCCATCCACCACGCCGTCGGCTCCCGGCCGTGTGAGGGCAGTCGCGGAGAACGCCAAGCGGGGTACGACGGCCTGGCGGATGGACTCGAGGCGGATCGCCGGACCGATGGAACTCGCCGGCTTCGCGGATCACGTCAGCGTCCGCAGCGGGCAACCGTTCCGGCTGTTCGTGACGTCGGCCGCGGGCGCCTTCACCGTGCGCGCGTTCCGGATCGGCTGGTACGGCGGAACCGGAGCCCGACTGGTGTGGACATCGCCGGCCGTTCCGGGGCGCGCTCAGCCCGCACCCGTCGTCCGGCGGTCCGACCACCTGGTCAGTACCACGTGGAAACCGACGTTGACCGTGCCGACGACGGGCTGGCCGGCCGGAGCGTACCTAATCATGCTCACTGCGGCGAGCGGCAAGCAGAAGTACGTCCCGATCACGGTTCGCTCGGACTCGACGCGCGGAGCGGTCGTCATCGTCAACGCCGTGAACACGTACGAGGCCTACAACGAGTGGGGCGGCTACTCGCTCTACAACGGCCCCGACAAGTCCTTGGCCTCGCGCGCCCAACGGGTCACGTTCGACCGGCCGTACGACGGCAACGGTGCGCGGACCCTCGTACAGTCCGAGTTGCCCTTGATCCAGTTGGCCGAGCGCAGCGGCGTACGGTTGGCGTACCTGACCAGTGTCGACGTGGCGACCAACCCGGCCGCGCTGGCCGGCGCGCGGGGAATCGTGTCGCCCGGGCACGACGAGTACTGGACGGTCGCGATGCGCGATGCGGTCACCAAGGCCCGGGATGCGGGGACGAACGTCGCGTTCCTCGGTGCGAACGCGGTGTACTGGCGGGTGCGCTACGAGCCCGGCCCGCTCGGCGCGAACCGGATGCTGGTCGGCTACAAGGACGCGGCCCTCGACCCGCTGCGGAATCGGCCGGAAACCACCGCGAAGTGGCGGAGCAGGCCGGATCCGCGCCCCGAAAACTCGCTCACTGGCATGCTCTACGAGTGCTTCCCGGCGGTCGGGCGGTTCATCGTCCACAACCCGGGCTTCTTCCTGTACGCCGGCACGGGCGCAACCAAGGGATCGACGTACCCGGGCCTCGTGGCGACCGAGGTGGACCGGGCCTACCCGATACCAGGAACACCCGCGAACCTCCAGGTCGTCGCGCACTCGCCGGTGTCCTGTGGCCCGTCGGTCCACACGTTCTCCGACGCGATCTACTACACCGTGCCGTCGGGCGCCGGCGTGGTCGACGTCGGCACCATGAACTGGGTGCCGTCGTTGCGCGGCCCGAACTCCAAGCACGGGCTGGACGAAAGAGGTGTCGCGTTCGCGCGCAAGCTGACGCTGAACCTGATCGTGGCCATGGCCGCCGGGCCACTAGGCCGGGCTCACCCCGCTCAGGCGGATCTGAACACCCTCGGCGCCTCGTCGTCGACCTCCACCGGCACCGGCGGCTCCGTCGGCTGACCGCGAGCTTTGAGCACCGGCCAACCATGCGTCGCGGGAGAAAGTGGTTGGTGCGTGCCCAAAGAGCCTGGGGCAGGGCCGGGAAGGCAGCGCAGCCCCGCCCCAGGAGTTCACTGGTGTTGCGGGCGGCGGCGGGTGCGCATCGGGCGTAGATGCGAGTCCATGCGCGCATGTTGCCGACGACCGAGGATGAAGGGGCGCGACGTGCGCGTGATCGGCGTGCTCTTCGGGGCCGACAGTTGGATCTCGGTCTGCTGCAGATTCAGCCGGATCGGGACCTGGTGCCACGGCGACCTGGTCCGTACCAGGACCAGCCGGAGCCGGCCGTCGCGCCGCAGCCGGAGGCCGATCGCGACCGTCGCCACCGCCGGGACCAGACCCGCGAGCATCAGCGCCCACCGGGCACCGAAGTGCTGGGCGAGGTAGCCGACCAGCGGCCCGCCGATCGCGCCGCCCCCGATGAAGACCAGGTTGTAGATCCCGGACACCCGGCCGCGCAGGCCGTCCGGAGTGGTCAGCTGGACCATCGACTGGGCCGCGGTCAGGAACATCAGCGTCGCCATGCCCATCGACGCCAGCACCGGGATGAACGTCCACAGCGACGGCTGGAGGGCGGCCAGTACCTCGGTGATCGTGAGCAGGCAGGCGATGCCGATCAGGTTCCGCAGCCGGCTCGGCCGGACGCGCCGGGCCGAGAGCAGCGCGCCGGCGAGGGCGCCGAACGCGACGACCGAGTTCAGCACGCCGTACCCGGAAGCGCCGGTGTGGAAGACCCGGTCGGCGAACGCGGTCAGCGTCACCGGCAGGCTGATACAGAACATGCCGTAGATCCCGACCAGCGCGATCGCCCAGCGGACGGCCGGCTCGTGGAACGCGTACCGGACGCCGTCGCGCAGCCCGTCCCGGATCCGCATCCCGGCACTCGCCGTGCGCGCGGCGTGGAACCCGGGCATCTCGCTCTCGCGCATCCGCAGCAGCGCGCTGATCGACGCGAAGAACGTGAGTCCGTTGAGCGCGAACGCCCAGCCCGCGCCGATCGTGCCGAGCAGCAGACCGCCGAGCGCCGGGCCGATCAGGCTGCCGAGCTGGAACGTCGACGAGACCATGCTGATCGCGTTCCGGACTGTGTCCCGCGGGACGAGCTCGGTGACGAACGACTGCCGGGTCGGGTTGTCGACCGCGGTCGCCAGACCGAGGACGAAGGCCATCGTGTAGACGTGCCAGACCTGGACGCTGCCGGTGAAGGCGGTCAGCGCGAGCAGGCCGGCGCAGGTGCCCATCGTGATCTGCGTGACGAGCAGGATCTTCCGCTTCGGGAAACGGTCCGCGATCACGCCGCCGTACAGACCGAGCACGAGGGTGGGGAGGAACTGCAGGGCGGTCGTGATGCCGACCGCGGTGGCGCTGCCGGTGAGCGTGAGCACCAGCCAGTCCTGGGCGATGCGCTGGATCCAGCCGCCGGTCGAACTGACCAGCAGTCCGCTGACCAGGAGGCGGAAGTTGCGGACCCGCAATGCGCTGAAGGTGTCCTTGAAGCCCGGGCGGCGCTGCTCCCGGAGCTTGCTGGTGGAGTCGGTGGGGCGGTGCAGATGGAAGTCGGTGGACGGGACGGTGCCGGTGGCCCGGGAGGTCAAGAGCGATCCCTACGCGAGTGAACTGGTCAGGGGAGGACAGGTCCATCCTCAGGGGTGAGTGCTGGATTCCCCCAGCGAATTACTCCTATTAGTCTTATTGCGTCACGTAATGGGAGGTCTATCGATGTACGACCCGGACCAGTTGCGCACGTTCCTGGCGGTGGCGCAGTCGCTCAGCTTCACCCAGGCGGCCGAGCGGCTGGGCATCCGGCAGCCGACCGTGAGTCAACATGTGCGCAAACTCGAGACGGCCGTCGGGCGGCCGCTGTTCGTCCGGGACACCCGCACCGTCACGCTGACCGCGGACGGGGAGGCGATGGCCGGATTCGCGCGGACCATCCTGGCCGCGCACGAGGAGGCCGCCGGGTACTTCACCGGTTCGGAGCTGCGCGGCCGGCTGCGGTTCGGCGTGACCGACGACCTGGCGCTCACGCCGCTGCCGAAGATCCTGCGCGACTTCCGCCAGTTGTACCCGCGGATCGACCTCGAGCTGACCGTCGCCCAGAGCCCGAACCTGCTCCGCCGCGTCGAGTCCGGGCACCTCGACCTCGCCTACGTGAAACACGGCGCCGGCGGCGGCTACGAGCCGAACGGCCGCCTGGTCCGGCGCGACCCGCTGGTCTGGGCCGGGATCGCGGGGACCCGGATCGCCCCCGACGGGCCGGTGCCGCTGGTCGCGTACCAGGCGCCCTCGCTGAGCCGGTCGCTCGGTGTGCAGTCCCTCGAGCAGGCCGGGCGGACCTGCCGGATCACCTGCATCGTGCGCGGCGTCAACGGCGTACTCGCGGCCGTCCGGGCCGGGCTCGGCATCGCGATCTTCGCCCGCTCGCTGATGCCCGCCGACCTGGTCGAGCCCCCGCCGGGCGCCGGGCTGCCCGAGTTGCCGTCCATCGACCTGGTGCTGATCACGAACCCGCGCGCCGCCAAGGAGCCCGCGGAAGCGCTCACCGCCGCGATCCTCGGCAGCAACGCACCACTCAAGCCGGACGCAGGCTGAGACCGGCAGCTCGACAGGAGGTGTCCGGCCGGCCGCGCCGCCGCCACGCTCAGCCGACCGCCCGCGGCGCCCCAGTGGACGTATACGTACTGTCGAGCTGCCGGTCAGACGAGGGCGTCGCCGCGGAGGACCAGCGAGATGATGCTGACCGCGGCGATCGCGATCGTGATCAGGAACGGTGCGTTGCGCCAGAGCAGGATCGTGACGAGCAGGGCGGCGACCAGCGCGAGGGCGATCCAGCCGATGACGCCGATCGCGCCGGCCGGGGCGACGACCAGCAGGCCGGTCGCGGCCGCCAGCGGGAGCGGCGCGAGCAGCCGGGCGTAGGAGCCGAGGCGCTGCGGCCAGCCGCGGACACCGGTGGCCAGGTCGTCGGCCAGATCGGGTACGACGTTTGCCAGATGGGCACCGACTCCTAGAAGTGCACCCGCCGCTGTCGCCCACCACGGGGCCCAGACCTGCGCGGTCCCGAGCGTCACGAACGAGGGCAGTGCGCCGAACGCCACGGCGTACGGGAGCCACGAGATCACGGTGGACTTGAGCCCCAGGTTGTACGCCCAGGCGCAGGCGACGAACAGCAGGTGCATCAGTCCGGCCGCGATGCCGTTGGCGAGGGAGAGCGGAACGGTGACGACCAGCATGACGCCCGCACCCACGGCAAGCGTCCGGCGACTCACCAGTCCACGCACCACGGGCTTGTCCCGTCGGTTCACAATGGTGTCGCGGGCGGCATCTATCGCGTCATTGCTCCAGCCGATCGAGAGGTGGCCGGTGAGGATCGTTGCTGCGACGAGGAGACACCCGGCCGGACTTCGCCCGGCCGACCACGCGACGGCGGTGACCAGGGCGGTGACGGCGACGGTCGGCCCCGGATGGCAGGCGAGAGCCAGACCCTCGGCGGTCCGCAGTGCTCTCACCGACGTAACGATGCCACGATGACGCGGATCGCAGCGGTCCGGCCCGCGCTTCCGCCGTACCGCTATCCGCAGTCGGCGCTGACCGACGCGTTCGCCTCGATGTGCCTGGCCGACGGCCGCGGTACGGCGCTGCTCCGCCGGCTGCACGCGAACGCCGGGGTGTCGCACCGGTATCTCGCGCTGCCGCTGGAGCAGTACGCCACGCTCGACGACTTCGGCGCGGCGAACGACGCGTGGATCGCGGCCGCGGTCGACCTCGGCGCCGAAGCGGTCGCGGGAGCGGTCAAGGACGCCGGGCTGACACTCGACGACGTCGACCTGCTGATGTTCACCACGGTGACCGGCGTGGCGGCGCCGTCGATCGACGCACGGGTGGCGGTGCGGCTGGGCTTGCGTGAGGACGTGAAACGACTGCCGTTGTTCGGGCTCGGGTGCGTCGGGGGAGCGGCCGGCATCGCGCGACTGCACGACTACCTGACGGCCTGGCCTTCGCATGTCGCCGTCCTGCTGTCGGTCGAGCTGTGTTCGCTGACGTTGCAGCGCGACGACGCGTCGTTGCCGAACCTCGTCGGCGGGGCGTTGTTCGGGGACGGCGCGGCGGCGGTCGTGATGACGGGATCGGAGCATCCGGCGGCGTCAGGTCCGTCGGTGGTGGCGACGCGTTCGCGGTTGTACCCCGACTCGGAGCGGGTGATGGGGTGGGATGTCGGAGCGGGTGGGTTCCGGATTGTGCTCGGGGCGGACGTGCCCGAAGTGGTCCGGACCTACCTCGGCGGCGACGTGCGGGAGTTCCTCGGCTCGGCCGGGCTGACGGTGCCGGAGATCGGGACATGGGTGAGCCATCCGGGCGGCCCGAAGGTGCTCGAGGCGGTCGCGGAGACGCTGTCGTTACGGCCGGGGGCGCTGGACGTGACCTGGAAGTCGCTCGATGCGGTCGGCAACCTGTCGTCATCCTCGGTGCTGCACGTCCTCGGTGACACCATGAAGCTGGATCCTGCTGGTCCCGGACTGTTGCTGGCGATGGGGCCGGGTTTCTGTTCGGAACTCGTTCTGCTGGAGTGGTGATGTACGGCTGGTACTTGGGTCTGGTGCTGCTGGTCGCGGCCGAGCGCGTCGCGGAGTTGGTGGTGTCGCTGCGCAACGCGCGGTGGAGCTTCGCGCGGGGCGGTGTGGAGTCGGGGCGCGGGCATTACCCGTTCATGGTCGCCTTGCACACGTTGTTGCTGGCGGCGTGCATTGTGGAGGCGATGCACCGGCCGTTCATTCCGTGGCTCGGCTGGACGATGTTCGTGGTGGTGCTGCTGGCGCAGGGGCTGCGGTGGTGGTGCATCGCGGTGCTCGGGCATCAGTGGAACACGCGCGTGATCGTCGTACCAGGTCTCCACCTGGTGGCCCGCGGCCCGTACCGCTGGCTGCGGCACCCGAACTACGTGGCGGTCGTGCTGGAGGGCATCGCGCTCCCGCTGGTCCACACGGCCTGGGTGACGGCGCTGGTGTTCACGGTGCTGAACATCCCGTTGCTGGCCGTGCGGATCCGGACCGAGAACGCGGCCCTGAAATCCGCCCTCGTGCCGTGAACCGAATGCGGCCCGATGTCGATCTGCTGGTTGCCGGCGCCGGGCCGGCCGGCGCTGCCGTCGCCATCCGCGCGGCCCTGGCCGGCCTGTCGGTTGTCGTCGTCGAGCCCCGCTCGGCCCCGATCGACAAGGCCTGCGGCGAAGGCATCGCCCACAGCGCGGTCTCGTACCTGTCCCGCCTCGGCGTGGAACTCACCGGCCGCCCGTTCCACGGAATCCGCTACCTCGACGACGCCCACTCCGTCGACGCCCTGTTCACCGCGGGACCCGGCCTCGGAGTACGCCGCACCACCCTCCACGCCGCCCTCATGTCCCGGCTGGCATCCCTGAACATCCCCGTCATCCCCACCCGGATGGGCCCGATCACCCAAACGCCGGACTTGGTAACCGCCGGCGGCCTGACCGCCCGCTACTTGGCAGCCGCGGACGGCCTCCACTCACCTATCCGCCGCCAGTTCGAGTTGTGTGGTGATAGTTCGGGAGAGGTACGCCGCGGTCTGCGGCAGCATTTCCAGGTCTCGCCCTGGACCGATCTCGTCGAGGTCTACTGGTCAAAGCTGGGCGAGGCCTACGTGACACCTGTGGCCGACGACCTCGTCGGCGTAGCCATCCTCACCTCGGCCCGCGGCACCTTCGACTCGCACCTCGACGCCTTCCCGGCCCTGAAGCGTCGCCTGGGCGGCGCCCCGGCAGCAAGTGCTGTGATGGGTGCCGGCCCGCTGCGCCAACGCGTCCGCGCCCGTACCGCCGGCCGGGTCCTGCTCGTGGGTGACGCCGCCGGGTACGTCGACGCGCTGACCGGCGAAGGTATCGCCGTCGCGCTCCGGACCTCCGCCGAACTCGTCGACTGCCTCCGCGCCGACCGCCCGCAGGACTACGAGGCCGCCTGGCGCCGTGTCTCCTGGGAGTGCCGCCTGCTCACCGCGTCGTTGCTGTGGGCCCGCAACCGCCCGCTCCTCGCGCCGCGCATCGTCCCCGCCGCGGCCACCCTGCCGGGCGTCTACCGCACCATCGTGAACAGGTTGTCCTAGGCAACGTCCGGAAATGCCGCGGGGCCCGGCGATCGCTCAGACAACCGCCGGGCCCACGGGTGGCCCGAGCTTCCTGGTGAAAAGCTCGGACCCGCAGCCTTTCCGGCCTCCTGGTGAAAGGTCGGACCTGCTGACAAGGAAGACTCTGTCAGGCGGATGTTGCCCAGCAGTTGCCGGAATATGAAGCCTTGTTACATGGACCTGTGGCGTAGATCTCAGTGTTCTGTGCGCACGGCGGCGATCTGCAACTGCAAGGCCAACCGCTCCCGCGGATCCGACAGGTCCAGCGCGGCGATCTCCCCGATTCGTTTCATCCGGTGCCGTAACGTGTTGGTGTGCAGGTGCAGTTCCCGCGCCGCCCGCTGCGGCTGCCCCGGAAAGTCCAGCCACGCCTGCAACGTTTCCACGTAGCCCGTGTCGTGCTCGATGTCGTGGCGCAGCAGCGTGGCGAGCGGACCATCCATCTTGGTGGTATCAAGCGACGTCACCGCGCGGTGCACCGTCAGCACGTGCCACGCCTCCTCGACCCGCAACGCCGGCCCCGGTGCGACACCCCGCCGTACCAGTCCCAGCAGCTCGACAGCCTCGGCCCGTGAGCTCGGCAGATCGGCCGGACCGCGCGCGGGACCGCCCGCCGCGGCGTACGTGCCTGGTGCTTGCTCCAGCACGAGTTTCTGCAGCCAGTTCCAGGACCCTGGCCCGTCAGAGTCCGTGACGACGGCGAGCACGGTCCCGTCGAGGTCAGCCAGCTGCGGCTCGCTCCACCCGTGCCGACGACCGGTCGACTCCCACAGGTCCAGCTGCTGCGGTACGTCGTACCCGTCGGGCGACCCCAGCGCGACAACCCGCCACGGCTGCGGCGGGAGCCGTACGTCGATCGGGTTGTCCGGCGAGAACTGCCGCAGGATCGTCCGCAGCCGGTCGATCGCACTCCGCCGCGCCACGTCGGCCTGTGCGCGCAGCCGCAACAAGTGCAACGCGAGGACGGACGCGGCGTTGCTGAGCTCGGTCGTGACCGCATCACTGACCGGACCGTCGACAACGGCCCAGATAGAACCCAGCCACTCACCACCAGCCCGGACCGGTACGACGAGGCGCGGGCGGATGCCGTTCGGTCCGGCTGGCACCAGGAACGGTTCACTGGACCGTGCGAGCCGTCGGAAGATGCCACGGGCCCGGAAATGCGCGATCACCTCGGGCGGCACCCGGCGTCCGACGATGGTCGACACCCGGGCCGGGTCGGTGAAGTCCTGACCGGAGGAGTACGCCAGGACCCTGGACTGGTTGTCCTCGATCGTCACGGGTGCGTCGACGATCGCAGCGGCGGCATCTGCCAGCGCGAAGAGCTCTTGATGGACACCGGCGTCTCCGGCGGCGGGAGAGTCCGGTGCGGCCGCCCGGTCGAGTACGCCGCGGAGCAGCCAGACCACGTGCGCCCAGGTGACGCTCGGCTGCAGTGCGACCAGTGTTATGACTTCCCGCTCCGCCGCGGCGACAACAGTCGGCTCGTGCGCCAACGCCGTACGTAGAACCACTCCGGACGCGTTGCCGGCGGCGCAGCGCTCCACAAGCTCCACAGCGTCCTCTGCGTCGCGCAGACCGAGTCCGAGCACCAGATCGCCTGGCTGACCGGTCGCGGGCTCCTGTGGGTCGGCCAGGAACACGTCCCGGACCTCACTGTCGCCTTTGCCGGGCACCACGACCTCGAACAGCGCAGGACCGACAGCCACGATCAGATCGGAGGAGGAGGTCATGAGGTTATTGTGCGCTGAGCACAGTCATTTGTCGCCGATATGGTGTGATCGCACCATGACAGCCGCTCGTGGCGGCCCCACCATCGATACATGACCACAGCTGGATCCACTCACCTCGTCCCCGATCGCGTCGCCGTCGTCGGCGCGGGCATGGTCGGCCTGGCCACCGCCTGGTTCCTCCAGGAGGCGGGCGTCGAGGTGACCGTGCTCGACCGTGAGGGTGTCGCCGCGGGTGCCTCTTGGGGCAACGCCGGCTGGCTGACCCCCGGTCTGGCCACCCCGCTGCCGGAACCAGCGGTCCTCAAGTACGGCGTCCGTGCGGTGCTGAGCCCCTCCTCGCCGGTGTACGTCCCGCCGACCGCGAGCCCGCGGCTCCTCACGTTCCTCACCCGCTTCGCTCGCAACAGCACCGCCGGCCGCTGGAAGACCGCGATGGACGCGCTGGTCCCGATCAACCGGCAGGCCCTGACCGCCTTCGACTTCCTGGCCGAGGCCGGCGTCGAGGCGCAGACGTACGCGGCCAAGTCGTTCCTGGCGGCCTACCGGACCGTCGAGGAGCGCAAGGTGCTGCTCGAGGAGATCGAGCAGATCCACGCCGCCGGCCAGGGCATCGAGTTCGAGGCGATCAGCGGTGACGACGCCCGCGAGATCGAGCCGTCGCTGTCCGACCAGATCGGTGCCGCGATCCGGCTGCACGGGCAGCGCTTCATCAACCCCGGCGAGTACGTCGGCCTGCTCGCCGACGCGGTGCGCGCCCGCGGCGGGCAGATCATCAGCGGTGTCGACGTGCGCGACATCGTCGACGAGATCCGCGGTGTCCGCCTCGTCACGGGCGACGGCGAGACCGACTCGTTCGACGCGGTCGTGATGGCGACCGGCGCATGGCTCGGCGACCTGGCGCGGCAGTACGGCGTGAAGACCATCGTCCAGGCGGGCCGCGGGTACAGCTTCAGCGTGCCGATGGCCCACGTACCGGCCGGCCCGGTGTACTTCCCGGCGCAACGGATCGCCTGCACGCCGCTGGGGGACCGGCTCCGCGTCGCCGGAATGATGGAGTTCCGCAAGCCCGGGGCGAAGCTCGACCCGCGCCGGATCAACGCGATCGTCGAGGGCGCCCGGCCGCTGCTGCGGGACGCCGACCTGGACGCGCGGACCTTCGAGTGGGTCGGGCCGCGGCCCTGCACCCCGGACGGCCTGCCGCTGATCGGCGCGACCGCGTCGCCGCGGGTCTTCGCCGCCGGCGGGCACGGCATGTGGGGCATCACGCTCGGCCCGATCACCGGGCAGCTGCTGGCCGAGACCATCACCACCGGCCGCACCCCGGAGGAGCTGCGTCCCTTCAACCCGCTCCGCTGACGACCTGGAGGGGCTCCAGCGACGTGGCCCCTCCGTCCCGCTGATCGTGTAGCGCTTTCGGTGACCCTCCTCGGGCAGCCACCTCACCTGCCCGCCACCACCCGGCCACCACGACGCCGCTCCGGTCAGCCCCGAGAGCGGGCCCTGGCAATCTTTCTCCTGCCCAGGGCCCGCTCTTTTCTGTCGGTGGGCTGTGGGACGGTGATGCCATGGTGCTCAGGTGGTACACGGTCGTGATCGATTGCCACGACGTCCGCAAGCAGGCGGCCTGGTGGGCCGAGGCGTTCGGCTGGAAAACGATCATCGAGACCGACGACGAATGTGTGAACGTGCCGGGCTGGCTCGAGCTGGACACCGTCATCGCGTGGGAGCGGATCGGCCCTGGGATGGTGTTCGTGCCGGTGCCTGAGGGCAAGACGGTCAAGAACAGGCTGCACCTCGACTTCGCCCCGCACACCAGTCAGGACCGCGACGCCGAGATCGCCCGCCTCGAAGCTCTGGGCGCTCGGCGCGTGGACGTCGGACAGTCGGACGACTCCACCTGGACCGTCCTCACCGACCCGGAGGGCAACGAGTTCTGCGTCCTCAGCTCTCGCGACTACTGAGCCACATCGTCGCCGAGCCTCATCGCGGCTCCGGCGTTGGCGCCGCGCTGCTCGACGCCGTCGTCACCCACCCGGCGCTCGCCGACGTCCGCAGCCTCGAGTTGGTCTGCCAGCCCGAGCTGTTCCCGTTCTACGCCCGCTGGGGCTTCACCACCGAGGTCGGCACGTCCCACCTGATGCGCCGTACGACCGACCCCCGCCTCGGACACAGCAGATCCGGGAGCTCGAGCTGAGCTCCCGGATCTGGTGGGGTTGTGTCAGTGAGTGTGCGGCTCGGACCCGTGCTCAGCCTCGTGGGCGGCGATCTGGGACTTGACCTCTTCCATGTCGACCGCGCGCAGCTGGCCGATCAGGTCCTCCAGGCTCGCCGCCGGCAGCGCACCCGCCTGCGAGTACAGGACAACGCCGTCGCGGACCGCCATCAGGGTCGGGATGGACCGGATCTGGAAGGCCTGCGCCAGCTCGACCTGAGCCTCGGTGTCGACCTTGCCGAAGGTGATGTCACCGTGCGTCTCGGACGACTTCTCGAACACCGGCCCGAACATCTTGCACGGGCCACACCACTCTGCCCAGAAATCCACCAGCACCAGGCCGTCGCTACCGACCACCTCGTTGAAGTTCTCCTGGGTCAGCTCGACCGTTGCCACTACGACCTCCGAAAGTAGATGAGTACGACGTAGTCAACACCGACCGCCCCCGGACTTGTTCCCGCGCGGCGGCGGCCGCCGTACGGAGATCCCGTACGGCGTACGGCGTGACCGGAATGCGGAGTCTCGTATGTGACCTGGGCCACGTTGTCAGATGGGCATGTCGACGAAGGGTGACGCGTAGTCCTTGACCTCGTCGAGGATCGACGCGGCGGCCTCGGGGGTCAGGTCGGCCCGCTCGCGCTCTGCGACGATCATCTGCTGCAGCAGCCGGGTCTCACCCGCCGTAGCCAGGCCGGTGATCTCCGGATGACCGTTCAGCAGCCAGGCGGTCGCGGCGGTGATGTAGCGCTGCTCGTCGAACGGCCGGTACCACGTGTCGTACGACTTCTGCTCGCCTTCTGCCCAGTTCCGCCGGGCGATCATCTTGATCGTCATCAGTGCGGCGTCCGACGCCTTGACCGCGTCCACGAGGACGGCGTAGTCGGCGGCGTACTGCGGGTCGGTCGACAGCTTGTAGTTGAGCGGCGTGAGCACGCTGTCGAAGTCGAAGCGGCGCAGTCCCTCGGTGTGCACCGCCGGCGCCTGCGCGGTGTGGCCGGTGATCCCGATTGCCCGGACCATGCCTTCGTCCTTGGCCCGGATCGCGGCTTCGAGCGATCCGCCCTTGCCGGTCACGAGATCGAGGTTCTCCAAGTCGCAGACGGCGTGCATCTGGATCAGGTCGACGTGATCGGTCTGTAGCCGCTCGAGCGACCGGTTGATCTCGCTCCAGGCCTCCTCGAACGTCCGGCGGCCGGTCTTGGTGGCGAGGAAGATGCGGTCCCGGATCTCCGGCATCCGGGGGCCGAGGCGCAGCTCGGCGTCGCCGTAGTCGGCGGCCACGTCGAAGTGGTTGAGGCCGGCGTCGAGGGCCTCCTGGATCGACGCGTCGGCGCGATCCTGGTCGACGCCACCGAGCGACGCGGCGCCGTAGATCAGTACCGAGCTCTGGTGGCCGAGCCTGCCCAGTCGGCGAGTTTCCATCCTGGTCCTCCAGGGGTAGCAGGGGTCACTCCGACCTTATGCCCGCGACCGCCGTCGGCAAGCGGTTGTCCACAGCCGAATTTGACCCCGTCGGCGCGGGAGAGTTTTCCACAGGGTGACCATCGGATCGGTTACTATGCGTGATCAGGAGTGCGTTCTTTTATCATGCTCTTCGCACGGATTTTCGAACCTGTCCGCGGCGTGTGGCATGGTGTGCGCTGCCTGGCCGACCTGAGCGGGCATGGGAGAGGAGCTATGACGACGGTACCGAAGGTGTCACTCTTGGCCGGGAACTGTGACGGCGAGGATGGCACTGCCCGCGAGCGGGGTAACAGTATGGCTGCGGGGAGCGATGGACCATCGGGATCCTGGCTTCAGGTCTCCCGGAGGGCGGTTGCTTGCCGTATCCTCCCGGCTACTGTCCGCGTAACTGCTGTCTGAGGGGCGGGTAGGGATGAGTTGGTGGCGAACGGTACTGAATCTGCCGCCAAAAGGTGAGCATTGGTCGGACCAGCGCCGGACCAGGAAGCCGGGTAAAGGACGCCCGCAGAGCACCGCGCCGGAGTGGTGGGCCCACCCCGGCGGGCCGGTGTCACCTACCCCTCGCCAGGCGCAGGGGGTCGCGGCGCAGTACTCCGCTCCGCAGAGCCAGACCCCACCGACCCAGGGCCCGCCGCCCGGCGGCGTGATGGCTCCTCCTCGTCGTCCAGGTCCGCAGCGCCCGTCCGAGACCCCGCAGCAGGAGCCGGGCCGCCGCACACCCGAACGTTTGAAACAGCGTTCGCCGCATGGTTCGCACCCGGCGCCCGGACCGGCCCGCGAGGTGCTGGAGCCCGGGCAGACACCGTGGTCGACCGAGCCGGAGTCCTCGTTCTCCACCTGGGCCCGGCGGTTCTTCCGCGGCCTCGTGGTCGTCGTGCTGCTGCTGGCCGCGATCAGCGGTATCCGCTCCTGGATCGCCCCGAACAAGAAGCCTGAGACGGTCGTCAGCGGACAGAGCAGCTTCCCGGCCGCCGACGCGAGCGCGGTCGCGACGCGGTACGCGATCTCGTACTTGACCTGGGACGAGAACAACCCGGACGCCCGTCCGGCGCAGGTAGGTCTCGACCTGGCCTCCGGTCTGGACAGCCGCGCGGGCTGGAACGGTCGCGGCAAGCAGACCGCCGACGTGGCGTATCCGGGAGAGGTCAAGCCCGACGCCAACGGCGTCACGGCCGTGGTCGACGTCCGGGTCCGCGTCTACACGTTCACCCGGCAGGGCAAGAACTGGGCCGCCGGACCGATCACCTGGGAGCGCATCTCGGTGCCGGTCGCACGGACCACCTCACGGGTGGTGGTCAGCGGGCCGCCGACGTTCGTCCCGGACGAGCGGGCGCCGCTGCCGAGCAACATGCCGGACGCCGGCAAGCCCGACGAGGACCTCACCACGGCGACCGAGAAGGACGCGGAAGCCTTCTTCTCGGCGTATGCGGAGTCCGACAACAAGGTGTCCGCCGTGACCGCGCCTGGCTCGACGATCCGCAGCCTCAACGGTGCGGTGAAGTTCGGCGAACTGAAGGACTGGCAGGTGTACGCCGGCAACGACGACGAGCGGCGGGCGACCGCCGCCGTCACCTGGAACGGCGTGGGTGATACCACGCTGGACCAGACCTACACGCTCACGCTGAGGCGTACTGTCGCCACTGACGGAGCACAGCGATGGCAAGTGGCTGCCGTCGGATGAATCCAGCGACTGGCCATCGGATGACCGAAGCAACAAGGGAGACACCGCAATGATGACGCACGAACTGGCCGCGAGCGTGGTTCAGCTTGCTCTGCCCATGGCTGATCCGAATGTTCCCACCGGCGCGGATTTCAAGGACTGGGTCCTGGTCATCGCGGGGAACATCTTCATCGCCATCCTCGTGCTGCGCGCCATCGGTCACTACTTCAAGCGCGAGTGGGGCGAACTGTTCGGCCATATCGCGGCCGGGGTGCTGGTTGGTGGGCTGATCTACGCCAACAACCAGACGATCAACGTGCTCAAGGGCTTTTGGGGATTGCTCTCCGGGGGTAATTGATGCGCGTCGGCCGTACCCTTACCCACCACTTCGAGATCGAGACCCGGCAGTACGACCTGCTCGGGATCGACCTCGGAGAAGGCGCCCGGCGCCGGATGATCATCTTCGGTGCGGTGGTCATCCTGCTCTGGGTCGCGCTGCTGTTCCCGTTCATCGGCGTACCGCAGAAGCCCACCGTCAGTCTGTACATCGTGCCGCCGTTCGTCATCACCGCGTTCGGCTGGCGGTCCGGCAAGTTCCACGAACGGCGCCGGCGGGTGACCGAGTGGGCGTTGTCGGTCCGGTACGCGTTGCGGGCGCACCGCCCGATCATCGGCCTGGGCGCCCGGGCCGCCGACAAGTCGGAGTACCTGCCCTGGCGGGAACGCATCTCGACCCGGAAGGTGGCCGACCTGGCCAAGGCCCGGGTCACGCCGGAGTGGGAACGCGAGGTCGTGGTTGAGGTCGACCCGAGGGTCCGCGCGGGTGCGGACATCACCGTCAACCAGCGGGCCCGCCTGCTGGGATCTGATTACGTACAACGGGTGAGTCGCAGGACGTCGTCAGGGAAGGGCCGCGAATGAAGATCGCTGACAAGCTCTTGAACCTGGTGGGGGTCGGCCGCGAGCGCGGCTTACCGCCACCTCGTCTTGTTGCTATCGCCGACGGTCTGCTGGTGACCGAGCGCAGCGCCGAGGCATGGTTCCTGATCTCGGTGGCGAACACCGACCTGGCCACCGAGGCCGAGCAGGACGCCGCCCTGGACGCCGCGGTCAGCGCTGCGGCGACCATCCTCGGCGACCGGCTCAGCCACCTGAAGGTGGTCTGGGGCCGGTCGACCGGACAGGACTACATCGACTCGGTCGGCGGCCACTACCGGCTCGGCGACCACGAGGCGTGGGCGCAGACCCGGGCCGACCGGATCGACGAGATGCGGATGCCCGAGCGGTACGTCGCGCTCGGGGTCCATCTCTCCGACCGCGACCCGAGGGCGACGGCCCAGGTCCGCGGCTCGATCAGCGACGCCCTCGGTACGACGTCGTGGCGGGTCAGTGCGCGCGAGCTCGCGCACCTCGACGAGCGGGTGCGCAAGCTCGCTCGTCAGCTCGGCTCGACCGTCTGGCGGGCACACACCGCACCGGCGGAGGTGATCTCCTGGCTGATCAGCCGCGAGATGCACCGCGGCGCGGTCGCAGCTCCGCGCCGTGGACTGATCACCGGCGCCTCACTCGCCCGGCTGACGTCCGGGCGCGTCGTGCCGTACACGGACCACCTGCGGATCTACGACACGCGCGGCCAGGTCGCGGCGTACACGTCCGTCCTGGCGATGACCGACTTCCCCGAGGAGCTCGAGACGCCGGGCGCGGGGGAGTGGCTGCGGACCCTGTCCGAGATCAAGGCGATCGACGACGACGGCGAGGAGATCGACGTCACCGTCGAGGCCTCGGTCCGGTTCCGCGTACTGACGAAGAAAACCGCGCGCCACCTGGTCGACGAGACCCGGAAGAGCGCGAAGGAACAGCGACGCTCGGCCGCCAAGGGCACCGCGGAGGAGACCGCCGACGAGATCGTGGAGACCGAGCGCGTGATGCGCGAGGTCAAGCGCGACATCAACCGGAGCGGTCTGACCCTGGTCGAGGATCACCCACGTCTGCTGGTCAGCGCGGACACCCGCGAAGACCTCGAGGCGTATGTCGACGCGGTCATCGCGCACTATGCGGACCGCGGCATCACTGTCGCCACCGGCGCCGACGAGCAGCGCGACCTGTGGCTGGAGTCCTTGCCGGGCGACCAGTTGCGCGTTCCTGACCTCGGGCACGTGCGGGAGTCGACCGCGTTCTTCGGGTCCTGGTTCTGGGGCGGTGCGTCGATCGGTGACGCCACTGGCCCGGCCATCGGCTATCTGACGGGCTCCACTCCCGGTCTGGTGCGTTTTGACGCCGCGGCCGGTTCTGCGCTCGGTGACGCGACCACGACGCTGTTCCTAGGCCGGTCCGGTCGAGGGAAGACGACTGCCGCGATGATGGGCGGTTTGGACTCGGCGTTCGCCGGTGCGTGGGTGCCGCTGCTGGACCTGAAGGGCGACGCCGCCGGTGTGTCAGCCGTCGCCGCCGAGTACGGCGTACCGACTGCTGTCATCGAGATCACCGCGCAGTTCTCCGGTGCTGCCGACCTGCTGCGGGTGCTGCCCGTCGATGACGCGTTGCTGCAGGCACCTTCCCAGCTGATGCTCCTGCTGCCGCCGCACCTGCGGGGTGCCGCTGAGGCCCCGGTCGTCGCGGCGACACGTGCGGAGATCCAGTCGCCTGACCCCTCCTCGTGGGGCGTCATCCAGCGGCTGTGCAACGCCGAAGAGGAAACCGTACGCACGGTCGGCTTCGCACTGCGCGACCTGGTCGAGACAGGTCTCGGCTCCGTCGTCGCCGGCCCGCCGTCCGGCCTGTCCTCCCTGACCACCAACCCCGGCCTCTGGGTCGTCCAGATGCCCGGCCTGACCCTGCCGTCACCCGAGTCGGCGCCGGAGTCCTGGTCCCCGATCGAACGCGTCGGCATGGCCTGCCTCCGCGGCTGCCTGGCCTGGATGATCCGTACGACGGGCCGCCGCGAGTTCCGCGGCCGCTCCAAGGTCGTCATCGTCCCCGAGGTCCACCTCCTGACGAAGACCCCCGACGGCGCGTCCTTCCTCGACTACATCGCCCGCGTCGGCCGCGCCCTCGGCGCCTCCCTGGTCCTCGATACCCAGGACCCCGCGTCGATCCTCAAACTCCCCGGCCTCGTCGAGCAGATCACCACCCTCTTCGCGTTCAGCCTGCGCTCCCGCGAACAGGTCGACTCCCTCCTGGAACTGCTCGGCCGCCCGCAGACCCCGCCGTACCAAACCCTGGTCCGCGGCATCAACACCGCCGCCAACGGCAAATCCATCCGCCACGGCCACTGCATCATGCGAGACCGCTGGGACGAAGTAGCCACAGTCCAGATCGACATCCCCAGCCAACAAGTAGCAGCCCTCCTCCGCACCACCCCGGAATCCGAACACAAGGCCCAACCGGCCCCGGTCGTCCCCGACTACGAGCCCGAAGACCCGTTCGCCGACGACGAGGAACTCTACGAGCCGGCCTCCTCCGCCCACGCCCAAGCCGAGGCCGCCCACCTGCAGCCCGCACCGCAAGGCATCCCCACCCAACCGACGCCACCGTCCACGGCTCCTACGCCTTCCACGCCGAAGCCGACGCCGATGTCGATCCAGTTGGCACCCGCTGAGACGCGCACACCCGAGCCCGCGCCCACCGCAAAGCCCGCAGCCGCCAACACTCCTGCTCCCCAGCAGACACCACCGCCTGCCGCCGTAGCCCAGCAGAACGGTCATCCCCCCATCCCCAACGGCCAAGACCACAACGAGGACCACAGCCACAGCTACCCCCTCCGCTACGAGTCCCCGATTGGCCCCGACGAGGTCTACGACCAGGAGGCCGACGAGGCCGCCTACAACGAGGCCATGTACCCCGCCTACGACACCAAAGAGCCACCCCCCAACGGCTCCGACCAAAAAACCCCCAGCGGCAAGGAGCACGTCGCATGAGATGGCAGCGCCGCACCCGCACGGCGCTAACCGTCCTCTCCATCTCCCTAATCCTCACCTCCCAACTAGCCCTAGCCGCCGACCCCAACCAAGGCCCCACCAACCCCACGGGGTTCGGCGATCTGCTGCCGACCCCGGACCTGACCCACGGTGATTCGCGGACTCTCTTCGAGGAGTACAGCCCAACGGTCTACGGGCTGGACTTCGAGACGAGCTTCCGCGATCCGATGCAGGCCGTGTTCAACGGGTACGCACACATGGTCATGCTGTACATCGTCGCGATTACCCGCGCCGCGATTTCCGTGGGTTGGTGGCTGTTCTCGTTCACCGACATGAAGCAGTTGACCGACACGGCTTCGTCGGCCATCGGCCTGGTGAACACGCAACTTGCGGGATGGTTGCTGCCGTCCGCCCTGGCATTTGGTGCGATCGCGGCCTACGCGCAGCGTCGGGCCAGCGGTAGCTCGATGAGTCAATTGGTGTGGGTGTTCGCTGCCGGTCTCTTGGCCACGAGCTTTGCCGTCGCGCCGGCGACCTGGTTGCACGGCGTCGACGGGGCACGGCAAATCGGCTCCGACGCGGTCGTGGGGACGTCCACCGAAGTACTCGGAGCAACGCCGAAGGTGCCTATCGCGTGGCCTGACCCCAGCTTCGCTGGCTCGAAACGTGACACCTTGTTGCGCAAGTCCGGTGATGCGACTTGGCGTGCTTTTGCGGCGACTCCGTGGTGTGTTGCCGAGTTCGGCTCTCTCGAAGCGTGTCAGCGTTACGGCAAGGCGATCCTCGACAAAGGAACCGATGGCGACGCTCGTAAGAGCTACATCGACAACGAGATCAGTAGAGCCGAAGGGGGCGGCGATGCGCCCACAGTGAAGTGGGCGAAAGGGGACAATCCCTTCGGTCGCGTCGGAGTTCTGACGCTCGGAGCGATAGCAGCCACTCTCTTCGCGTTCTTGACGATTTCACTGGCGTTCACAGCCCTGATGGCGTTCATCGGTTGCATGATCCTGCTGGTGGTCGGTGTCCTGTTCACCTGCCTGTGGGCTGTTCCCGGCCGGACACGTCAGTGGGGAATGAACTGGTTCGAGGCCCTGCTCGGCTTGGTTCTGCAGTCGATCCTCGCCCTGCTGGTGTTCTCGACAACGCTGGCACTCGTGACAGCGGTCTTCAGCCTGACCGACACCCTTGGATGGCTTCCGGTGAGTGGGCTCGCAATCGCCGTTCTGATCGCGGGGTTCAGGCTTAGGCGGCTCTTCGAGAGCATGAGCTCGATGATGCGACCAGGCACGGGGAGCTTGGTCATGGGAGGTCTTGCTCGCAGGGGCGCTGTCACGGCCGTTCGACGTCTCATGGGCGTCGTAGGCAGCCGTGCCGCGAGCCCAACCGTCGGAGAGCGGGCCTCAAAGGCGGCGTACGACACACAGGTTCAGCGAACCTCCTCTGTCCGCGTCTTCCGGCAAGCACCTGCCCTCGGGACGAGCTATCGTACGATGGCGACGCGGCAGTCGCCTGCTCATGCAATGAGTGCACCAGAACGCCGAGCCATTGAGCCGGCGGGGGCATCCTCGGGATCCGCGGCAGGCCAAGAATCAAAGCTCGCGCGCCTGAAAGACCAAGCGCGCACGTCCAGCGGCGCGCTGCTGGCCGGATCCGCGACGTCGGACGGAGCCTCCTCGCCATTCGGACGGCGCCGAACGATCACGGTCGGCATGTCGTCCGCGCCGTCTGCACGATCCGGCAGAGGAATCGGAGGATCACCATCAGGCGTCGTGGGTGCCGGGTCTTCGAACACCGAAGCCAGGCCTGCTCGGCACGCGAAAGCAGCCAGGAAGGACAGTCGTCCAGCGTCGCACAGCAGGTTCGAACCGCGGATTCATACGCACTCGGCGAGCTTGCGTGACGGGCCTCCCAAGTCGGTTCGCGGCCGTCGAAAGGCACCGGTCAGTGCGGGCCGGCAATACCGCGAGTACTCGAGCGTCACGAAGGACGGCGTGACGGTCATGGTGCCCAACCGCAGGTGACCGGACGATGAAGAGCGGCGGTGACTCCTCGCGGCATAGTCGCGATGACATTTCCGGCAGGTCGCGGCCCGATGAGCCCACGAACTGGCGGGACATCGTGCGGGCGGATTACGAGTACCCGGAAGAAATCGGTGAGCTGAGCCGGAAAGAACGTCGCCAGGCCAAGCGGACCTGGCGTCGCGACGATCACGCACAGCGTGTCGCTTGGCTACGTCAGCAGCGGCAGACCGAGCCTACGAGCCCGGTAACGGTTGTCGTGGCTGTCGTGATTCTCGCGATCGTGGTTCTCGGTCTTGGCGGAGGATTGCCCAGGCTGCTGCGAGGCGACGAGCCGACCAGTGGGGGTGTTGGCGTGTTGACGCCCTCGCCACCGCCCGGCCAAGCGCAGACTCCCGCTGCGTCACAGTCGACGACCACTCCCGCGGGCCCGACGACCTTGCAGAACTCCACTCCGCCGATCCTTACCGCGCGTCCGGCACCGACCGCGACAACCGCCGCGACGACCACAGTCAACGCGTGGGCGCGAGTGTTCTACACGCGTGATCCGTCACGCGAGACATACGCCGATCTCATTGATAAAACGGCGGCCTACATCACCACCCAGCTCGGGGACAACCTGCAGACCGAGGGCGATTCGACCTACGAGGCACTCAAGTCCGACGGCGGAAAGTCCACAGTGGCCAACGTCAAGGTCGAGATGCCGAGGCCGGACGCAGCCCCCGTCGACACGCCGACGCGGATCAGTCGCATGGTCTCTGTCACGATTGAGGTCACAGGTAAGCGGCCCAATCGAATGGTGCTGCCACTCCTGGTGACCCTCGTTCCTGAGGGCACCGGTTGGGTGATCAGTGATCTGAACGGGGGGACCGGTCCATGAGCGAGCGGGGACTTTGATGTTCATGGATCGCGGCGGCGGTGTGCTCGGCGCAGGTGCCAGCAAGCTCCTGGGCCTGAAGGCGCTCGGTGTCATGGCCGTGGTCGGACTGATGAGCTTTGTCCTGATTGTTCCGTTCGGTGCCGGCGGCGATCAGTTCCTTGCGAGTTGCCCGCCGGGAAGCGGCGACGCCCGGGCCGATGATCCGCCCGCGGATGCGCCGACCCGCGCGCGTCAGGTTGCATTCGCCAAGATCATCGACGGTGTCGCGGTGGCACGAGGACTTCCCGGGCGGGCGACGCTGATCGCACTCATGACGGCGCTGCAGGAATCGGGCCTCGAGAACATCGATTACGGCGACCGTGATTCGGTCGGTCTGTTTCAGCAGCGTCCCAGCGCCGGGTGGGGCACCGTCGAGCAGATCATGGATCCGACGTATGCGGCTGAGGCGTTCTTCGGTGGTCCGAATCCGCCCAGCCCTCCGGGACTGGTCGACATCGACGACTGGCCTTCCATGTCGTTCACGGAGGCGGCACAAGCCGTGCAGGTATCGGCCTTTCCGGACGCGTATGCGCGCCATGAACGCACAGCGCGCCAGATCGCCAGCGAAGCCGGCATCGACCTCGAGCGGGCGGGAGATCCCTACGCCGGTCGTTCCGGACCGAAGCCGACTGCCGGGCCGGTGCAGCCTGCCAACCTCGACAACTGCGGCGGCGGTGGCCTGGTCGAGGGACGGCCTATCAACGGCGTATGGCCGCCGCAGGTCGCGACCGTGACGGATCCTACGGGTACCGGCGGGCTCGTGACCCAACGCACAGCAGCGTGGGTTGCGCAGGCTCGTGCCGCGCTCGCCAACCCTCCGATGAGTTGCTGGGACGCTCATGTCTGGAACCCGACGAGCGACCATCCGAAGGGAAAGGCCTGCGACGTCTTCGTTGGCGGTGACTCACGACGAGCCGCCGCAGCGAGAGCGAAGGGCGACCGCATCGCGAACTGGGCGATTCAAACGGCGGGAACTACCGGTCTGCACTACGTCATCTGGTACGGGAAGATCTGGAGTGCACGCACCGGGCAGTGGAAGCCGTACAACGGCGGCGGCGTCTACGATCCGAGTGACGCGACAGGTGGCCATTACGATCACGTTCACGTGTCCCTCTACTGATTCCGACTACTGAGGCGGTACATGAACAACTCGCAGAACCCGGGCGATCGTCCCGATGATGGCTCTCGGGAGCATGGTTCTCGCGACTCGGCATCGAGCACACCCGGCGGAGACAACGCGGTCCCGCAGATCCCGTTCAACGACGGACCTTGGCGCGAGCATCGCGCGATCGGTGGTCCTGAGCCATCAGGCGCACCGGGGGGCGGCGGCATGGTCGCCGCCGAGTTCGGGGCCATGCTGGTATGGGCTGCCGCGAGTTTCGTCATCATCTTCTGGCTGTCAGGAACGTTCGACTGGAGTTGGATCGTGGTCGTGGGCGTTTGGCTCCTGACCGGGCTGGTCGTGGTGTGGCCAGGGTCGGACGGTCTGATCGCACGATTTCTTCTCGGACTACGCCGACCGACGATGGTGGAGAATCAGCGCCTTGCTCCCATCTGGTACGCGCTGGCGAACCGATCTGGAGTCGACCCGAGCAGGTTCACCCTGTGGATCGAGAGAGCAGAGACTCCTACCGGTTCTGCGACCGGCGGCAACACGGTCTCGGTGACGAGTTGGGCGCTGTACACCTTGCCGCCGAGCCATCTGGAGGCGGCGATTGCTCACAACCTGTCGATGCGTCGGCATGGTCATCTCTGGGTGAGCCGCGTGCTGCACTGGTATTCGGTTCCGGCGCGCATCGTCGGCTTCGTGGTGTGGCAGCTACTCAGGCTCAGTCGTACGATTCCGGCGGTCGGATGCACAATCATCGGCTTCCTACTGGTCGCATACTTAGGAATCGTTTTCGCCGCGCTGATCTTCTACGACAGCCTCGCAGTGCCGTTGGCGTTCCTCGCGCCGCTGTTCTCACCGCTGCTTTTCATCGGTGCGAACAAACTCGCGGAACGTATGGCTGATCATGCGACAGGCGACCTTGGCTATGGCCGCAAGTTTCTCGAGGTGCTTTATGGATGGCAAGCACAACACGAGGGCGGCCAGCGTCGAGGAGGCTTCGCACAACCCGACTGGCTCACCGGACAGCCGTCGGTAGGGGAACGGATCAGCGCCCTTGAGGTATATCTTCAGCGCCGCTGAACTGCACCCCTCACGGAGGTACCGCTGCGGGGTAAGAGGGTTTCCCTTGCGGGGTGGGGCGACTTGTCGTTTCTCTTCACAGGTTGTGGGGTGTCGATCTAGGGTTCTACGGACCGTAGTGGTTGCGTTACGCAACAGGAGCGTGGGAGGGAAACGGATGAGGAGACGCCGTAAGGCGCTGGTGGCTGTTGCTGCTGGGGTGGTTAGTGTGTCGCTTGGGTTGTCGTTCACCAGTGCTGCGGGGGCTGTGCCGCAGGTGGGGGCGGCTGATCCGAACGGGTTGAAGCTGATCAAGACGAAGACGTCGCTGCTCGGCAAGCACTACTGGTACCAGCAGACCTTCAAGGGTCTGCCGGTGATCAACGGGCACTACGCGAAGCACGTCGCCAAGGATGGGGCGGTGCAGATCGCGGACGGGCGCGACGCCGTGCCGGCGACTCTGGATGTCAGTGCGAAGGTGGCGTCGGCGTCGGCGACGCAGTCTGCCAACGCTGCGGTGACCGCGAGGGCACGACGGGTCGCGGGGCCGAACAAGAGCGAGGTGTTGCAGCCGGCCGCTACCAGTGGCGCTGCGCAGCTGGCGGTGATCGGTGGTCCGGATGCTCGTCTGGTCTGGAATGTCACGAGCCGTTCGACCGAGGGGGTCAGCCGGTCGCTGGTCGACGCGAAGACCGGCAGTGTCGTCGAGTCGAAGGTGATCAGTGACAACATCGACGGCCGGGGCTCGGTGTTCGACCCGAACCCGGTGGTCAGTGAGCAGAACGAGAAGCTGACCGACCAGAACGACAAGAACACCGACGAGCTGTTCCTCGCGCAGAAGAACGTGATCCTGCGCAACCTGGACGGTTCCGGCAAGCTCAACGGCACCTACGTGAACATCAAGGAAGCCAAGGGCGGGCTGGCGCAGAGCAAGACCAACACGTTCGTGTACCAGCGGCAGAACGACAAGTTCGAGCAGGTGATGGCGTACTACCACGTCAATCAGACGCAGGAGTACATCCACCAGCTCGGCTTCACCGAGGTGAACAACGAGTCGCAGGACTTCTCGATCGACACGTTCTCCGGTGACAACTCGTTCTACGACCCGTCCACGGACATGATCACGATGGGCGAGGGCGGGGTCGACGACGCCGAGGACGCCGAGGTGATCTGGCACGAGTACGGGCACGCGATCCAGGACGACGTGGTGCCGGGCTTCGGTGAGTCGGAGGAGGCCGGCGCGATGGGCGAGGGCTTCGGCGACTACTGGGCGGTGACGATGTCGGTCCCGGTCAGCAAGGGCTTCGAGCTGCCGTGCGTGATGGACTGGGACGCCACCTCGTACACCTCGACCGAGCCGCACTGCCTGCGCCGTACGGACACCGGCAAGACGATCGACGACAAGACCGGTGAGGTGCACGACGACGGCGAGATCTGGTCGAACGCGTTGTGGGACATCCACAAGGCCCTCGGCCGGACGAAGGCGAACAAGCTGATCCTCGAGGCGACGTTCTTCTACGACCCGGACACCTCGTTCGCCGCCGCGGCCCAGGACACCGTCCAGGCGGCCCGGCTGCTCTACGGCAAGGCCGCCGCGCAAACGGTGACCGACGCCTTCAAGGCCCGCAAGATCCTGTAGCGATCACCCGGGTCATGCGCCCACGACTACTGTGGGCGCATGACCTGGACCACGGCGGACATTCCTGACCTGACCGGACGGCTGGCGCTCGTGACGGGCGCCACCAGCGGGATCGGGTACGAGACCGCGTGCGAACTGCTCCGGCACGGCGCGGACGTGCTGGTCGCGGCCCGCAACCCGGAGAAGGCCGCGCGGGCGGCGGAAACGCTGACGCAGCAGGCCGGGCGGGCGCCGACGGTTCTGGAGCTCGACCTCGCCGATCTCGCGAGCGTCGAGCAGGCCGCCGCCGAGGTCGTGAAGTCGTACGACAGGCTCGATCTGCTGGTCAACAACGCCGGCGTGATGGCGCCGCCGCACCGGGAGACCGTCGACGGATTCGAGCTGCAGCTCGGCACGAACCATCTCGGGCACTTCGCGCTGACCGGGAGACTGCTCCCGTTGCTGGTCAAAGGCAGCCGCGTCGTCACGGTCAGCTCGTTCATGCACAAGACCGTGCGGGGCATCAGCGAGAGCGACCTGCGCCGCCCGTCGGGCAACTACCGCAAGTGGGAGTCGTACGGGAAGTCGAAGCTCGCCAACCTGCTCTTCATGCTCGAGCTCGATCGACGCGCTCGCGCGGCGGGGGCTGACCTGTTGAGCGTCGGCGCGCACCCCGGGTACGCATCGACCCATCTGCAAGCCGCCGGTCCCGAGCTCGCCGGCCGCGCCCGGCAGGCGCAGCTGTTGGCTGCCGCGACGCGCTTGGTCGCACAGTCCGCGGCGGCCGGCGCCTGGCCGAGTCTGTACGCCGCGACGTACCCGGACCTGCGTCCCGGATCGTTCGTCGGGCCGAGCTTCTTCGAGTACCGCGGTACGCCGAAGGTCGTGCTGCCGACCCGCCTCGCACAGGACCCCGAGCTGGCCGCGCGGCTCTGGACGTGGTCGGTGGAGGCGACCGGGGTGGATCCGGAACTCACCGTGCCGAACTAGTGACACAGCGGCATCGTTCTGGTTACCCTCCGGTAATTCCAACTGCCGGAGGCCTCCAGTGCGCAGACTTGCCGCCGCCCTTGCTGTCGCTCTGACCCTGATCGCGATCGGTCCACGCGCGGACGCGAGTCAGACCGCCGCCGGTTTCAGCACGTCGTACGAGCGCATTCCCGGCGCCGGCGGGATCGAGATCGGCGCCGTCGTGCTCACGCCGACCGGTCAGGGCGACGGACCGTTCCCGCTCGTGGTGATGCCGTCGAGCTGGGGTGTGCCGAACGTCGAGTACGTCGGTCAGGGCGCGAAGCTGGCGACCGCCGGGTTCCAAGTGATCTCGTACTCGAGCCGCGGCTTCTGGGACACCGGCGGCGGGATCGACATCGCCGGCCTGCCGACCGTCGCGGATGTGAGCAAGGTGATCGACTGGGCCGACCAGCACACGCCCGCCGACACCGAGCGGGTCGCCGCTGTGGGGATCTCGTACGGCGCCGGTACGTCGCTGCTCGCCGCCGCGCAGGACCCGCGGATCACGGCAGTCGGCGCGCTGAGCGGGTGGGCGGATCTGATCCGGTCGCTGAATCCGAACGAGACGGTCTCGCTCCAGGCGGTCGCGGGTCTGCTTGCCCTGGGCAACCTAACTGGCCGGCCGGGGCCGGAGATGGCGTCGCTGCAGACGAAGTTCGTCACCGGCGACTTCGACGGCGCGATCGGGGAGGCGAAGCAACTGGCGCCGGTGCGGTCGGCGGCGACCGTGGTGGACCAGATCAACGCCCGCCGGCCGGCGGTGTTCCTCGCGAACGCGTTCGAGGACTCGATCTTCCCGCCCACGCAGTACACGGACTTCTTCACCGCCCTCACCGGCCCGAAACGGTTGCTGCTGGCGCACGGCGATCACGCGACACCGGAGGCGAGCGGTGCCGTTGGCCTGCCCAATGAGACGTGGAGCGAGCTGGCCGGCTGGCTGCGGCACTACCTCACCGGCGCGGACAACGGGGCCGACACCGAGGCGCCGGTGCAGTTGAAGTCGCAGCGCGGCGTGTGGCGTGGGTATCCGAGCTGGTCGGCGGTCGGGCAGGAGCGTACGTCGTACCTGACCAAGGCGGGTGTGCTGCAGGCGAAGGAGTCGACCGGCTGGAGCCGCACCATCGGTGCCGGCGTACCGACCGTTGCCGACAGCGGGGTTGCTCTCCTGTCCGGTGCGTTGCAGGGCCTGCTGTCGATCCCGACCGGGGTCGTGACGCCCTTGGTGGACAGGACGTTCGCCGGGGTGTGGTCCGGCCCGGCGTTCGATCGGTCGACAGTCGTGAACGGGTCGCCGAAGGCGCATCTCACCGTGAAGCCGTCGGCCGCGAGTACGTCGCTGTTCGCCTATCTGTACGACGTCGACGCGCTCGGCGTGGGCTCGCTGATCTCGCAGAAGCCGTACACGCTGCGCGGCGCGACGCCGGGGAAGGCGGTCCCGCTCGACGTCAGGCTCGAGGCGACGAGCTGGGAGGTGCCGGCCGGGCATCACCTCGTCCTCGTGGTGGACACGGTCGACCCCCGGTACCTCGGCCGGAGTGTGCTGGGGTCCACGGTGACGTTCAGCTCGCCGGTGGGGGACCCGTCATGGATCAGTGTCCCGATGGCGGCCTAATCGGTGAATGTTTGATCGTGCGCGAGCTCTTGCGCTTTTGTCGTGAGAACGTTTCCATGGGATCGCCTTTCTCCGCCCCTGAAAGGACCGCCCATGCTCAAGATCCTGGCCGCAGCAGCCCTCGTGGCGTCAGCCGTCCTGGTCCCCACCGCTCAGGCCGCACCGGAGTGGCAGGTCGGCGTACCGCCGCTCACGACCCCGTGGACCGATGACGTCTCGCCCACGAACGCGCTCCCGGAGTACCCGAGACCGCAGCTGACCCGCCCCGAGTGGCGCAATCTGAACGGCCTCTGGGAGTGGTCCGCCGCCGCGCCCGGCGAGCAACCGCCGGTCGGCCGCACGCTCGGCGAGAAGGTCCTCGTCCCGTACCCGATCGAGTCCGCGCTCTCCGGTCTGCAGAAGCATGAGGATCGGATGTGGTACCGCCGTACCTTCGAGGTCCCCGGCAACTGGAAAGGCAAGCGGCTGCTGCTGCACTTCGGCGCGGTCGACTACGACGCGAAGGTGTGGGTCAACGGCCGTCAGGTCGCCACCCACCGCGGCGGGTACGACGGCTTCGACGTCGACGTCACCGGCGCGCTGCACGCCATCGGTCCGCAGGAGCTCATCGTCTGGGCCGAGGACCTGACCGACGAGACGTACCAGCCGATCGGCAAACAGCGCGAGGTCGGCGACCACGGGATCTTCTACCAGGGCAGCTCCGGAATCTGGCGGACCGTCTGGATGGAGCCGGTGAGCGCCGCCTCGATCAGCCGCCTCCAGATCACGCCGGACCTGCCGAACCAGACGCTGAAGGTGACCGCGGACACCGCCGCCGGTCCCGCGAACCTCGACGTCGAGGTCACGGCGTACGACGGGCGCCGGCAGGTCGGGAAGGCGACCGGCACGGCGGACACCGAGCTGAGCGTGCCGATTCCGCACCCGAAGACCTGGTCGCCCGGCAACCCGTTCCTGTACGACCTCAAGGTGAAGCTGTTCGACCGCGGCCGACTGGTGGACCAGGTCGGGTCGTACGCCGGGATGCGCGCGGTCGGCCTGAAGAAGGGGGCCGACGGCAAGCTTCGGATGGCGCTGAACGGGAAGATCCTGTTCAACCTGTCCACTCTCGACCAGGGCTTCTGGCCGGACGGACTGAACACCGCGCCGACCGACGCCGCGCTCCGCTTCGACCTCGAGCAGCACAAGCGGCTCGGCTTCAACACCGTCCGCAAGCACATCAAGGTCGAGCCGGACCGCTGGTACTACTGGGCCGACAAGCTCGGACTGATGGTCTGGCAGGACATGCCGGCGTCGAAGACCGACGCGATGCCCGAGCCGTGGCGGACCCAATGGAAATCCGAGCTGCACGAGATGGTCGAGGAACACAAGAGCTTCACGTCGATCACGGTCTGGGTGCCGTTCAACGAAGGCTGGGGTGAATGGGACCGGACCGAGACGGGCCGGATCGCAGACTCCGTGAAGGCGCAGGACCCGTCCCGGCTGGTGAACGCGCACAGCGGTGTGAACTGCTGCAACTCGCACGGCGACTCCGGCCGCGGCGACCTCCTCGACCATCACGCGTACCTCGGCCCGGCGACCACCTCGCCGACGGCTGATCGTGCCGCGGTCGACGGCGAGCACGGCGGGTTCGGCCTGAAGGTGCCGGATCACATGTGGTTCGGCGACGGGTCGGCGTACGAGATGGAGCCCGACTCGGCGACCCTCACGCGTAGATACGTCGAGAACCAGACCGACGTGCTGAAGTCGGCCCAGCAGTGCGGTATCAGCGGCTCGGTGTACACCCAGATCACCGATGTCGAGGGCGAGCTGAACGGCTTCTTCACCTACGACCGGCGGGTACCGAAGATGGACTTCGCCCAGGTGCGGACGATCAACGAGCAGATCGTCGACACCGCGGACGGATCCGGCAGCGGTGCCCCGGATCCCGGCCCGGGCACACCCGGTGCCGACGGCATCCACTTCTACCCGCTGGACGGATCCGGTGAAGATGCTGTCGGCAACAATGACGCGACGCTGCAGGGCGGCGCGGTCTACGGACCTGGACAGAACGGCCAGGGACTCTCGCTGAACGGATCCGGCCAGTACGCCGACACCGGCGCGGCGCTGCTCGACACGAGCAAGAACTACACCGCGAGCGCCTGGGTGAAGCTCAACAAGGCCGACGGCGCGTTCCAGACGTTCGTCAGCCAGGACGGCGATCGTGACAGCGCGTTCTTCCTCCAGTACTCCGGGCAGGACCAGCGCTTCGCGATGAGCTTCCCCGGGATCCGGGCGCTGTCGCCGACCAAGCCGAACCCGGGGCAGTGGTACCACGTCACCGGCGTCCGGGACGTCGTGCAGGGCGAGCTGAGGCTGTACGTCGACGGGCAGCTCGTCGCCGCCAAGAGCGCCTGCACCCTGGACGCCGGCTCGACCGGCAACACGGTGATCGGGCGCGCGAAGTTCGGCGGCAACCCGGTCGACTTCCTCGACGGGACGGTCGACCAGGTGCACCTGTACGACCGTGCCCTGACCGACGCTGAGGTGCTTACCTTGTACGAATCCGGTCGTTAGTTCGAGATGCGGAGAAGCCGCCGAGCCCCGATCCTGGTAGGTAACCGACCAGCGGAGGTGAGTGCGATGGCCGCACCCAGCCAAGTGCTCGCGCCCCGCTCCACGGCCCGGTTCCGGCCGCCCCGGTTCGGGCTCGGCGGCGCCCATCTCGGCGACGACCTGCCCGGCACCGCTGCCGGCGAGGCGGACGAGCGAGCGATCGCGACCGTCGACGCGGCGTACCAGGCCGGGATCAGGTTCTTCGACACCTCCCCGGCGTACGGCGCCTCGGAGCGGCGCCTCGGTACGGCGTTGCGGCGCCGGCCGCGGGGTGAGTTGCTGGTGTCGACGAAGGTGACCGGCGCCGACCCGGAGGAATCGGTCCGGGCGAGCAGCGAACGGCTCGGTCTCGCGGTCGACCTGGTGTTCGCGCAGGACGAGGCGGCGTACCCGGTGCTCGACCAGTTGCGGCGCGACGGCGTGATCAAGGCGGTCGGCGCGGCCTCGGACGACTGGCGCGAACTCGATCGGCTGGTGCGGGACGTCGAGCTGGACTGCGTACTGCTCACCGATCGGTACGGCCTGCTCGACCAGTCGGCCGAGCCGCTGCTCGACCGGTGCGCGGCGCGTGCGGTGTCCGTGATCGTGTCCGGTGTCCTGACGCCGCAGATCCTCCAGGTGCAGACCGTCGAGGCCCGGCGGATCTCGGCAGTCTGCGAGCGGTACGGCGTGTCCCTGCCGCAGGCCGCGCTCGCGTTCCCCACCAGGCATTCCGCGGTCACCTCGGTGCTGATCGCGGCGTCGACACCGGCGGAGATCCGGGCCGACGCCGCACTCGTCCGGCAGCCCGTGCCGCAGCGGCTCTGGAAGGACCCGGACTTGCTGCGCTTGCTATCGTCGAAGTAGGAGTTCGCGTTCCGGCGGCTCCCCGGACGAGCGGCGTCGTACCCGGTCTGCCAAGACGGCGCCTCACCCCGCAGGAGGGGGTCGTCCGATGCATGTCCTCGATGTCGTCGAAATCGTTGGTGCGCTCACCGTTCTGGTCGCCTTCGCGGCCGCGCAGGCCGGCCGCCTGCGGCAGCGCACGGTCACCTACCAGCTCCTGAACCTGATCGGATCAGGTGTGCTGGCAACGATCGCCATGGTGCAGTCGTCGTGGGGTTTCCTGCTGCTCGAGGGCAGCTGGGCCGTCATCAGCCTGCTCGGCCTGATCAACCTGGTCCGCCCGGTCCGGCAGGACGCGACCTAGAACTTGTCGCCCGGGTTGGTCGCCGTACCGGCCGATCCGGTCGGCACCTCGGTCGGGACACCGCCGGTGGTCGGAGTGCCCGTCGGCGGGCCGGTCGTCGGCGGTGTGACCGATCCGGAGCCGGTGCCGGGCGGTGGCGTGGTCGGCGTGACGGTGACCGTCGTGGTGCCGGTCGGCGTCGGGATGACGGGCTCCGGCTCCAGCGGCGCGGCGTGCCGGAACAGCAGCCAGGCCAGGAACACCGCGAGCGCCATGATCACGGCCATCGTCAGCAGCGCGAACCCGAGCGCCCACCACGACGGCGGGCGAAGCGCGTTCGGCCACGGCAGCGGCCAGATCCGGAACAGGCCGGGGCGGCGCCGGTTCTCCCAGTAGTGCCGGAAGTCCGGGCCGCGGAGCTTGCCGGGCTGCGGGATCCGGTCCATGAGCACCGCGGACAGGATCTCCTCGCCGCGACGCTCCGCGATCAGCCGCTCGTCGGACGCCGCGCTGGACCCGTCGTCGGCCCGGATCGGCCCGATCGCGACCCAGAGCGCCAGATCGTCGTCGTCGGAGTCGTTGTGCGCCAGGACGACGTCCTCGGGCAGCTCGTCGACGGCGTACACGAACCGCTCGCGCGCGGCGGCGTCGTCGGCCGAGCCCTCGGTCATCATCGCGACGACCGCCTCCCGGCCGTCGTCGGAACTGACCGCGTACAGGTACCCGGCCGCGTTCGCGCCGAGGCGGCCGCGGAGCCAGAACTCGCCGACCCGCGGCGGGTCCTCCGGCTGCAGCGGGAGGGCGTCCGGAATCTCCGGGCCGGCCGGCACGTCCGCCGGCTGCACCTCGGTCTGGGATTCGGTCGCAGTCATCACCCCCAATCCCACCACATCCCCGGTAGCACTGTCGTCGCCACTCCTCCCGAGCCGACTGTGTGCACCGTGTCCGTACGCCGGGCGCGCCGCCGTACGGACGTCGTGCACAAAGTGTGGTCGGCGGGCGGGATTTGGCGCGGAGGGGGAGGATGGGGAGGGACTGCGGCAGGCCCTGCGGCTGCTGGCCCCGGTGATCTGATGGAATGGCCGGTGTTGCGAAGTGGGGAACGACGGTGAATGACAAGGTCCGCGCGCGGACCCCGGAAGGACAGGCATGACCGAAACCACGGTGCCGACAGGTTCGGTTGCCCAGCAGTCCCGGCTGATCGGCGAGGCCGTCAGCGAGGTCAAGCGGGTGATCGTCGGCCAGGAGCACATGGTCGAGACCCTGATGGTGTCGCTGCTGGCCAAGGGTCACTGCCTGCTCGAAGGCGTTCCGGGCGTCGCCAAGACGCTCGCCGTGCGGACCTTCGCGAGTGTGGTCGGCGGCACCTTCGCCCGGATCCAGTTCACCCCGGACCTGGTCCCGTCCGACATCGTCGGCACCCGGATCTACCGGCAGACCCGGGAGGCCTTCGACATCGAGCTCGGCCCGACGTTCGTGAACTTCGTGCTGGCCGACGAGGTGAACCGCGCGCCGGCCAAGGTGCAGTCCGCGATGCTGGAGCTGATGGCCGAGCGGCAGGTGTCGATCGGCGGCCAGACGTTCCCGATGCCGAAGCCGTTCATCGTGATCGCGACCCAGAACCCGATCGAGTCCGAGGGCGTGTACCCGCTGCCGGAGGCGCAGCGGGACCGGTTCCTGGTGAAGATCGACGTACCGCACCCACGCGGCCACGAGGAGTTCGAGATCCTCCGCCGGATGAGCGTCGACCCGCCGGAGCCGCGGCAGGTGCTGCAGCCGGAGACAATCCTCGAGCTGCAGCGGTCCGCGGAGCAGGTGTTCGTGCACAACCTGGTCGCGGAGTACGCCGTCCGCCTGGTGATGGCGACCCGGACGCCGACCGACTTCCACCTGCCCGACCTGGAGCCGATCATCGAGCTGGGCGTCAGCCCGCGCGCGACCCTCGGCCTGATCGCGGCCGGCCGGGCGCTGGCGCTGATCCACGGGCGTGACTACCTGCTGCCGAGCGACATCCAGACCGTCGCGCTGGACGTGATGGGCCACCGGCTCGGCCTGACCTTCGACGCGGTCGCGGACAACATCGACCCGCGCGCGGTGATCGAGCGGATCCTGGCCACCGTCCCGCCGCCGCAACCGGTCTGGCGCGACGGCGCCGACGGCACCGGCCGTCCGGAGTTCGTCTAGTGCTCCGGGCCGGGCCCAACCGTCCCGATCCACGAGCTGCGATGACGATCTCGCAGCTCGCTCCTGAGCGTGCGTTGCGGCGGCTGGAGCTGACCGTTGTCCGGCGGCTCGAGGGCTATCTGCACGGCGAGCATCTCGGTCTGCTGCCGGGGCCGGGCACCGAGCTCGCCGAGGCGCGTGAGTACCAGGTGGGTGACGACGTACGGCGGATGGACTGGGCGGTCACCGCGCGCACCACGGTTCCGCACGTCCGCGACCTGATCGCGGACCGGGAGCTGGAGACCTGGGCGCTGGTTGACCTGTCCGGCTCGATGGACTTCGGTACGTCGACACTGGAGAAGCGGGAGCTCGCGGTCGCGGCCGTCGCCACCGTCGGGTTCCTGACCCACCGGCTCGGCGACCGGTTCGGCGGGCTGATGCTGCGCGACTCGGCGCTGCGGCGCTGGCCGGCGCGGTCCGGGCGGCTCGCGCTCTACGGCCTGCTGCGCGCGCTGCTGGCCGAGCAGTTCAGCACCGACGACGAGGTGCACCGCAGCGACCTGGCGGCGGCGCTGGAGTCGATGGCGCGCACCCAGCGCAAGCGCGGACTGCGGGTGATCGTGTCCGACTTCCTCACCCCGCAGGACGGCGAGATCGCGACCCAGATCGAGCCCTCCTGGGAGCGGGCGATGCGCAAGCTGACCGCACAGCACCAGGTGCTCGCGGTCGAGATCGTCGACCCGCGGGAGCTGGAGCTGCCGAACATCGGCGTCGTCACGATCGGTGACCCGGAGACCGGCGAGGTGCGCGAGATCGACACCCGGCGGCGCAAGGTCCGGGAGGCGTTCGCGACGGCGGCTTTGGCACAGCGGGAACGAACCCGCGCCGCCCTACGTAGGGTAGGTGCCGGGCATCTCGTGCTGCGCACCGACCGTGACTGGGTCGCGGACACCGTGCGGTTCGTGCTCGCCTACCGGCGGGTGGCGCCCCGCCTGCACCAACCGCCGAAGGGAGTGGCTCGCTGATGGAGTTCCTGTCTCCGGGGCGGTTGTGGTTCCTGCTGCTCATCCCGCTGATCGTCGCGGGATACATCTTTCTCCAGCACCGTCGCTCGCAGTACGCGCTGCGCTTCACGAACATCGCGCTGCTCGACCGGGTCGCGCCGCGGCGCCCGCAGTGGCGGCGGCACCTGGCGGTCGGGCTGGCGCTGCTGGCCGCGCTGATGTGCATCGTGGCGTTCGCGCAGCCGAAGGACAAGGTCAAGGTCCCGCGCGAGCGGGCCACGATCGTGGTCGCGATCGACGTCTCGCTGTCGATGATGGCGACCGACATCGACCCGAACCGGCTCGAGGCGGCGAAGAAGTCGGCGAAGAACTTCGTCAACCAGCTGCCGGGCAAGTTCAACGTGGCGCTGGTGAACTTCGCCGGTACGGCGTCCATCATCGTGCCGCCGACCACCGACCGGGCCACCGTGCTGCGCTCGATCGACGGGCTCGAGCTGGCCGAGTCGACCGCGACCGGTGAGGGCATCTTCACCTCGCTGCAGGCGCTCACCCAGGTCCCGCCGGACCCCGAGCACCCGAACGACCCGGCCCCGGCGCGGATCGTGCTGCTGTCCGACGGGAAGCGGACCGTCGGCCGCACCGCGCAGGAGGGTGCGCAGGCGGCGAAGGCGAAGAACACCCCCGTCTACACGATCTGCTTCGGCACCGACTCCGGCTTCATCGAGATGGACGGCATCCGGCAGCGGGTGCCACCGGACCGTGCCGAGCTGCGCACCGTCGCCGAGATCAGCGGCGGCGAGGCGTACACCGCCGAGTCGGCCGGTGAGCTCGAGGACGTCTACAAGGACATCGGCTCCTCGGTCGGCTACGACGAGGTCGACAAGGAGATCACCGCCCGGTACGCCGGGATCGCGATGCTGTTCACCCTCGCCGCCGCCGGCGCCTGTATCGCCCTCGCCACCCGCTTCCCGTAACGCTGTGCGGGACGCCCGCGCGGGAGTCCGGGCGCGGGCGTCGTGGTGCGATCAGAAGGTGCCAGGCAGTGTCACCGAGATGTTGTTGGTGGTGTCGGTGACTGTCACGTCACCGAAGACCACTGTCATCGGCGGGCTGCACTTGGGCTGGAACGTCGCCGTCAGGGTCAGCGAGAAGTTCGCCTTCCCGTTCTGGACCGGGAAATCACCGGCCGCGCTGAACGTTTGCTTGTTCGCGGCGGACGGGAAGTTCTGGCCAGGGTTGAGGCAGGCGGCCTGGGCCGAGATGACGATGTGGACCTGGTCCTCGTTGCCGAGCCCGGCCTCCTTGCCGGAGACGGTCAACGAGCTGTCCGACCGGGTGACGGTCGGGGTGCCGACGAAGTGCGGACTGCCGGCCGACGCGGTCGGCAGGAAGAACACCGAAGCGGCGAGCGCCGCAAACAGCATGAGCATGAACCTGCGCATGAGGTTGAACCCCCTCGGAACTGCGCGTAGTGCGGCTGCGGGGCGGAGCGCAGCGATCCTGGACGTGGCGTGCACGGTCGCGGACCGTGCGACGTCCTGAACTCGCTCAGCGATCAGCCGGGTGCCGGCGGTGCCCGAGCACTGGCGCGACCCGTTGTACACCGACCACCGGGGCCGATCGGCGCCGCCTCACCTACCGCGACCGTTGCCATGAGCCATGCCGTCTCAGGATTCCCCCAGGCTCGCCACGACCATAGGCCTCGTGGCCTGGCTGAGAAAGGCCTACTTGCGGGTCATTTCGTGTCCGCGTAGGCGGTCAGCCAGGCCAGGGCTGAGTTCCAGTTGATCGCCACCTCGTTGGTCGAGTAGGAGCCGATCTCGTCGAGGTAGCAGGTGGCCGGGGCACAGCCCTGGAGGTTGCGCTGGGCAACGGGATCCTGCAGGTGCGAGTTGGGCCCGCCCGCGAGCGAACCGGGGTACGGCGACGGCAGCGCGGGATTCAGCGAGTGGGCCCAGAACCGGTGGTGCTGGTTGTGGCTGGACCGTTCGCCGTACCCGGTCACGTACGACTGGCCGATCGCGTTCCGGCCGAGCAGGTAGTCGAGCGACTCGAGCGCGGCGGAGCGGTACGCCGGGCTGCCGGTGAGGTCCGCCGCGATCGCGAGGATCATCGCGTTGTTCGCCGTCCCGGAGTTGGAGCCCCACACGTACTGTCCGTCAGCCGGTTTGTACGGATTGGCATAGCCCTGCAACCTGAGATCGGCAAGGTAGCTGTTGGCAACCGATGCGATCCGCTGGCGTAACCGGAGCCGGTCGAGAATCGGCAACCGCCACGGCACCCGTGCCAGTGCGAGATCGGCCAGCCCGCCGGTCTCCTGCCAGGAGAACCCGTCAGCCGCCTGCAGGGTCGTTGTGATGAAGCGTTTGTACGACGTTCTGCCTGTTGCCGCGAACAACTCGGCGGCGGCCCAGGAGAACTCGTCCGTCACCTTGGTGTCGTCGTACGCGCCGCCGCCTTCGCCGCCGGGCGGGGCGTAGATCGCGGGATGCTGCCGAGCGGCGTTCCACGCTTCCTCTGCCGCCGACAGGCAGCGGGCCGCGAACTGACGGTCCCAGCGTGCGTAGACCCGCGCACAGCGGGCACCGACGGCCGCGAGATTGAGCGTTGCCGCGGTCGAGACCGGGTAGAGGTAGCGCGGCTGCGGATCGGCGGCCGGGGGAGTCCCGAGCGCGGTCCACTTCTCGTCGTGCACCTTGTGGTGCACCATGCCGCTCGGCGCCTGCATGCGGACCAGGAACTCGAGCTCCCACCGTGCCTCGTCCAGCACATCCGGTACACGGTTGCCGGCCTCGGGGATCTTCAGGCTCACGCCAGGCCCTGTCTCCTCGTACAGATCGAGGAGCTGCCAGGCGGCGAGGGCACCGTTCACGACGTACTTGCCGTGGTCGCCCGCGTCGTACCAGCCGCCGCGCACATCCAGGCTGTAGTCGCAGGTACCCGGGTAGCAGGGGACGGACGTATCGCCCTGGTTGGGCGCGACGCCGAGGTGCCCGGCAGCGCGCGCGTACTCGGCGCCGACGTACTGTGCCTCGATCGGGATGCCGCTACGGTTGTTGTAGAAGTACGCGAGCGCGTCGCGGCGCAGCCCTGCGTACACGTGGCTGCCGATGTCGAACGGCTCGCTGACGTCGTCGCCGACCGCCAGCCGGAAACCCGTCCCGGTGCCGCGATAACCGCCGAAGTCGATCAGCTGGACGGTGTCGCCGGACAGGGCGTCCAGACCATACGGTTCGGTACGGCCGCTCGCGACCACCTGGTTGCCTGCGGCAAGCAGTCGCCAGTCCAGCGGTGTGGTCGCGGTGGTCACGTAGGTCGAACGCTTCGGGCCGTCGGCGACGTACCCGAGCTGGTTGACGCGCACCGGCGGGCCGAAGTCGCGGAGGCCGCCCGGCGGGACGATGCCGCCGGTCACGGAGATGTTGTCCAGGCAGAGCGTGTACGGCTCGGTCGCGCCGCCGGCCTGGAACGAGATCTGGCCGTGCGTGTCCGTGACCGGCGACGTCCCGGTGAACGTGAAGGTCTGGGCGGTCGTCGTGGCGTCGACGGTCTTGTTCAGCACCGTCGCATGCGGAGCGGCCGCCTGCTGGAGTACGGCGTGGAACTGGACCGGACGGCTCGCCGAAGCGTCGAACCGCAGCGTGTACGGCTGTCCCTGCTCGATCGGCAAGTCGCCCTGGCCGATCATCGAGTCCCACGGGTTGACCGTGCCGGCCGGGACCTGCGCGCAGAGCCGCCCGTCGGTGACGGCGGCCGGGGTGTTCCCGCTCGACCACCAGGGCTCCTTCGCGGCGTCGAACGTCCCGTTCAGCTCCCGCTCGTACGGCGGGTCCACGGCGACCGCCGGTAGTCCCGTGAGGAGCGTGCTGACGAGCACGGTGGCGGTCAGGGTGACGGTGGCGCGTTGGCTGGCGGTGGGCATGGGGCGAGCCTCCATCGAGGACCGGGAGCGCTTCCAGTTTGACTCCGCATCGTGCCGACCGACCGGCGGCGCGTCAAGGGCACAGCACCCTGAATCCAGCGCTTTCCGGCGTGGCGACACGTCTCGGGAGCGCTTCCAGCTCGAACCCGGCGTCCCGATGGTTTACCCTCGTGCCACTCAATCGTTAAGGACGATCCGGTGGCCGACCTCCCGAAACGCCAAGTGACGCTCGACGAAGTCGCCGAGCGGGCCGGTGTGTCCCGGTCGGCGGCGTCCCGGGTGATCAACAACGCCCCGCATGTCAGCAAGGCCAAGCGGGAGGCCGTGCAGCGGGCGGTCAGCGACCTCGGATACGTGCCGAACGCAACGGCCCGCGCGCTCGCCACCCAGCAGGCCGGCGCCGTCGTGCTGGCCATCTCCAGCGACAACGCGCAGGTGTTCGCGGACCCGTTCTTCGCGGAGGTCGTGATCGGGATCAGCTCGGTGCTCGAGGACACCGATCTGGAGCTGATGCTGATGATGGCCACCTCGAGCCGCGGGCAGACGCGACTCGAGCAGTTGCTGCGGACCCGGCAGGCCGACGGCGTGATGCTGATGTCGATGCACGGCGACGACCCGCTGGCACAGCTCGCCGAGAAGGCCGACGTGCCGGTGGTGTTCGGCGGTTCGCCGGTGAACTTCGAGCCGCGGTACTCCGTGGACGCCGACAACCGCGGCGGCGCCCGGCTGGCGACCGAGCACCTGGTGGCGACCGGCCGGCGGCGGATCGCGACCATCACCGGCCGGATGGACGAGGGCGCGGGCACTGCGCGGTTCAAGGGGTACCAGGAGGCGCTCGCGGTGGCCGGCCTGGACGCGGGCCGCGTCGCGCACGCCGACTTCTCCGAGGAGGGCGGCACGCGCGCGATGCAGGAGTTGCTCGCCGCGCACCCGGATCTCGACGGCGTGTTCGTCGCGTCGGACCAGATGGCGATCGGCGCCCTGCGGGTCCTGCGCGACGCCGGCAGGTCCGTACCGGACGACGTCGGGCTGGTCGGTTTCAACGACATCAGCACCGCCCGCCACACCAGCCCGCCGCTGACCACGGTCAGTCAGCCGATCCAGGCGCTCGGCCGGGAGATGGCCCGGATGCTGCTCGCGGTCATGTCCGGTGCGGACCCGACGCCGCTGATCCTCCCCACCCGCCTGGTCCGGCGCGCCTCGACCTGACCCTGGCGGGGCAGGCCGTTCAGGCGGACGCTGGACGGGTGGAACCTCACGATTACCTGGAGACCGCGGTCGAACGCACGCCGATGTCGGGTCACGTCGGGAAGTCCGGCGCCACGCTGGAGCGGCTCGTGCTGGCGGACGGCCGGCGCCTCGTCGTGAAGCGGTCCTCGCCCGATACCGACCTGCTGATGGCGCTGTCGGGCGACTCGTTCGGGCGCGAATACCTGATGTGGTCGAGCGGAGTGCTCGACCAGCTTCCGCCCGCGGTCGGGCATGCGATCGTCGACGGCTGGCAGGACGGTGACGTCACTGTCCTGGTGATGCGCGACCTGGGCGATGCCGTACTCAGCTGGGACGACCGGCTCAGCCGGGAACAGTGCCGCCGGCTGTTCGCCGCGGTCGGTTCGATGTACGACGGGTTCCTGGGCCGTGTCCCGTCCAGCCTCACTCCGCTGACGACCCTGGTCGGCATGTTCACGCCGGATCGCGTGCGGCGGCATGCCGGCGGTGACAACCCGTTGCCGGGACTGGTCCTGCGCGGCTGGGACCTGTTCCCCGGCATGGTGCCGCCCGACGTCGCCGAACCGGTGCTCCGGCTGCTCGCCCAGCCCGGACCGCTGGTGAAGGCGTTGCAGGCCCGGCCCTGCACGCTGGTGCACGGCGACCTCGCGACCGTCAACATGGCGTTCGAGAAGGAGCGGCTGACGTTGCTCGACTGGAGCATGCCGGCGGAGGCGCCGGCCGCGCTCGACCTGGCGAGGTTCCTGGCCGGCTGCGCCTCGGTGGTCGACGCGACCCGCGAGCAGGTGATCGACGACTTCCGCGAACTGGTCGAAGCCGGCCGCGACGAGCCGGCCCTCCGCCTGGCCCTGCTGGCCGGCCTGCTCTGGCTCGGCTGGAACAAGGCCCTGGATGCAGCCGAGCACGAGGACCCGGCGATCCGTGCCCGCGAGCGGGCCGACCTCGACTGGTGGGCCGACGAAGCCCGCCGAACCCTGGCCGCGGGTCTGCTGACCGCCTGAGGTTCGCGACACGACGGTGATGTAGTTGACACGGCGAGGTTACTGGTGTTCCAGGGGGCGGTGGTGCAAGATGTACAGAAGTTTCGCGGGGTGTCTTGTGGTGCCCTGTAGAACTGTAAAGAGACTGATCCGCCGGATCGACGGCTGTTCGAGAACGCTGGGGAAGGCGCCCCTCGAGCACAGGAGGTCCCGGTGGCGACGACTCGTGGCGTTCTGTACGTCCACACGGTGCCGTCAGCGTTGTGCCCGCATGTCGAGTGGGCCGCGGGCGGCATCCTTGGCGTGCCTGTGAAACTGGATTGGACCCCGCAGCCGGCGGCCCAGGGCACCTACCGGGCCGAGCTGTCCTGGCAGGCCGAGGGCGGTACCGCGGCCAAGCTGGCCTCCGCCCTGCGCGGCTGGCAGAAGCTGCGGTTCGAGGTCACCGAGGAGCCGAGCAACGGCGCCGAGGGCGAGCGCTACTCGTTCACGCCCGAGCTCGGGATCTTCCACGCGACCACCGGCGTGCACGGCGACATCATGGTGCCCGAGGAGCGGTTGAAGGCCGCGATGCTGAAGGCGGCGAGCGGCGAGGCCGACCTGACCGAGGAGGTCGAGCGTTTGCTCGGTCGCCCGTGGGACGACGAGCTCGAACCGTTCCGGTACGCCGGCGACGGCGCCCCGGTCCGCTGGCTGCATCAGGTCGTCTGAACGGATCCTGAGAACTTCAGAAGAAACCTGTGAAAGCCGGGACAGCGCCGAACTTTTCGATGAGACTGAGCATCAGACGTCATACAAGGGTGGGAGGGGCCGTGGCCGCTGGGCCACCGGGTGTCGGGACACCCCCGGTGGTTGTCTAACAACAGCGGCCGCACCACGTGAAGGGCACGAACCCGAGGGTTCGTGCCCTTCAGCCGTCTACAGCGGAATGTTGCCGTGGTTGCCGCGGATACGGCCGTCCGCCTCGGCCCCCGCCAGCGCTGCGGCCAGTGCGGTGCGGGTGCGGGTGGGCTCGACGACCTCGTCGACGACGCCGATCTCGCGGGCCCGGTCGATGCCTCCGGCAATCTTCTCGTGCTCCGCGGCGAGCTCGGCCTCGACCTGCGGACGGAGCTCGGGAGGCACCTCGGCGAGCTTGCGCCGGTGCAGGACGCGGACCGCCGCGACCGCGCCCATCACGGCCACCTCGGCGCGCGGCCAGGCGAACACCCGGGTCGCGCCCAGCGAGCGGGCGTTCATCGCGATGTACGCCCCGCCGTACGTCTTGCGGGTCACCAGCGTCACCCGCGGTACGACGGACTCCGCGAACGCGTGCAGCAGTTTGGCGCCGCGCCGCACGACACCGTCCCACTCCTGACCGACGCCGGGCAGGTAGCCGGGGACGTCGACCAGGACGACGAGCGGTACGCCGAACGCGTCGCACATCCGCACGAACCGGGACGCCTTCTCCGCGGACAGGGCGTCGAGGCAACCACCGAGGCGGAGCGGGTTGTTGGCGATCACGCCGACCGTGCGGCCGCCGAGGCGGCCGAGCGTCGTGACGATGTTCGGCGCCCAGCGCTGGTGAAGCTCGACGGAGGTTCCCTCATCGAGCACCCCTCCGACCAGCGGATGGACGTCGTACGCGCGCTTGGCCGACTCGGGCAGGAACCCGGACAGGTCGAGGTCGGGGATGTCCGTGGCCACGGACCCCTGGTTGGCGAGCAGATCGGTGAGGCGACGGGCCTGCTCGAGGGCGTCGGCCTCGGTGTCGGTGGTGATGTGGACGACGCCCGACCGCCGGCCGTGCGGCTCGGGGCCGCCGAGCCGGAGCATGTCGACGTCCTCGCCGGTGACCGAGCGGACCACGTCCGGGCCGGTCACGAAGATCCGGCCCTCCGGACCCAGCACGACCACGTCGGTCAGCGCCGGTCCGTACGCCGCTCCGCCCGCCGCCGGGCCGAGGACGACGGAGATCTGCGGGATCTTCCCGGACGCCTGTGTCATCGCGTAGAAGATCTTGCCGACCGCGTGCAGGCTGAGCACGCCTTCGGCCAGCCGGGCGCCGCCGGAGTGCCACAGGCCGATGATCGGCACCTGCTCGGCCCGCGCGACGTCGTACGCCTTGACGACGACGTCGCAGCCCTCGTCGCCCATCGCGCCGCCCATCACGGTCGCGTCGGAGCAGAACGCCACGACCGCCGCGCCGGCGATCGTCCCGCGGGCCGCGACCATCCCCGACAGGTTGTCGGGGGTGATCAGCTCCAGGCTGCCCGGATCGAGCAGCGTGGTGAGCCGGCTGACCGGGTTCCGCGGGTCCTGCTCGCGTGGAAGCTTGGCAGGCTTCGCCGGGGCAACGGTCATCGCTACACCGACTTGAAGGCGATGGCGGCGTTGTGGCCGCCGAAGCCGAACGAGTTGTTCAGCGCGGCGATGTCGCCGTCGGGCAGCTTGCGCTGCTCGGTCGCGACATCCAGCTCGATCTGGTCGTCGAGCTTGTCGATGTTGATGGTCGGCGGCGAGACCCGGTTCTTCAGCGCGAGCACGGTGGCGACCGACTCGACCGCGCCGGCGCCGCCGAGCAGGTGGCCGATCATCGACTTCGGCGCGGTGGCGACCGCGTGGTCGGCGTCCTTGCCGAGCGCCTGCCGGATCGCGATCGACTCGGCGATGTCGCCCTGCGGCGTCGAGGTGGCGTGGGCGTTGATGTGGAAGATGTCGGCCGGCGTCAGGTCGCCCTCGGACAGCGCCCGCTCCATCGCCCGGCGGGCGCCGGAACCGGTCGGGTCGGGCTGTGCGATGTCGTGGCCGTCGGCGGAGATGCCGGCGCCGGCGAGCTCGGCGTAGATCTTCGCGCCGCGCGCCTTGGCGTGCTCGTACGACTCCAGGATCAGGATTCCGGCGCCCTCACCGAGCAGGAACCCGTCGCGGTCCACGTCCCACGGACGCGACGCCTTCTCCGGCTCGTCGTTGCGCTTGCTGAGCGCCTGCATCATCCCGAACGCGGCCAGCGGCAGCGCCATGATCGCGCCCTCGGAGCCGCCCGCGATCACGACGTCCGCGCGGCCGAGCCGGATCTGGTCCAGGCCCAGCCAGATCGCCTCGTTGCCGGAGGCGCACGCCGAGACCGGGGTGTGCACACCGGCCTTCGCGCCGAACTCCAGGCTGACGTAGGCGGCCGACGAGTTCGGCATCAGCATCGGGATCGCCAGCGGCGACACCCGGCGCGGGTTGGACCGCAGGGCGTCGTAGTTCGCCAGGGTGGTGTGCAGGCCGCCGATACCGGACGCGACCGCCACGCCCAGCCGCTCCTTGTCGAGCCCGGAGTCCGCCAGGCCGGAGTCGGCCCAGGCCTCGCGGGCGGCGACGACGGCGAGCTGCGCGGTCCGGTCGAGGCGGCGGGCCTTGACCCGCTCGATGACCTCGGTCGGCTCGACCGCGGCCGGCGCGGCGATCTGCACCGCCAGGTTCTGCACCCACTCGTCGGTCAGCCGCCGCGCGCCGGAGCGGCCCGCCAGCAGTCCTTCCCAGGTGCTGGTCACGTCGCCCCCGAGCGGGGTCGTGGCACCGAGCCCAGTGATGACGACCCGGGTCTTCGACATGGTTACCTCATCCTTCACATGAGAGATCTGCGGTTGGGAGCGAGGGGTGGTACAACAGGGGTACAACAGGGGTACTTCAGGGGTACTTCAGAGGTACTGCGTGGTGCTCATCGGGGTGACCCGATGAGCACCGGGGCCAGCACGGTGACGGAGGTCAGCCGTTCTGGGCGCGCTCGATGAACGCGACGGCGTCGCCGACGGTCTTGAGGTTCTTGACCTCGTCGTCGGGGATCTTCACGTCGAACTTCTCCTCGGCGGCCACCACGACCTCCACCATGGAGAGCGAGTCGACGTCGAGGTCGTCGGTGAAGGACTTGTCCAGCTGGACGTCCTCGACCGGGATGCCGGCGATCTCGTTCACGATCTCGGCGAGGCTGGAACGGATCTCTTCGGTGCTGGCCATTTCTTGGGTTCCCTTTCGGATTTCTGCTGGTTGCTTCAGCCGGTGCGGCCACCTGAGCCGCCCCGGACAACTATGAACTACGGCAGCCGGATCACCTGGGCGGCGTACACCAGGCCAGCGCCGAAGCCGATGATCAGCGCGAGGTCGCCGCTCTTGGCCTCGCCGGCCTCGCGCATCGCGGTGATCGCGAGCGGGATCGAGGCCGCCGAGGTGTTGCCCTGACGCTCGATGTCGCGGGCGACCTTGACGTGCTCGGGCAGCTTCAGCGTGCGGCGCATCGCGTCGGTGATCCGCATGTTCGCCTGGTGCGGGACGAACAGGTCGAGCTGCTCGGCCTTCACCCCGGCGACGTCCAGCGCCTGCTGCGCGGTCTTCGCCATCTCGAATGACGCCCAGCGGAACACCGGGTTGCCGTCCATCGTCAGGTGCGGCCAGTTGTGGTTGCCGTGCACCTCCTGCCAGGACTCCTTCTGGCTGATCACCTGGTGCTGCGTGCCGTCCGAGCCCCAGACCACCGGGCCGATCCCCGGTTCGTCGGTCGGCCCGACGATCGCGGCGCCGGCGCCGTCGGCGAAGATGAACGCCGTACTGCGGTCCGTGCGGTCGGTCAGGTCGCTGAGCCGCTCGACGCCGATCGCGAGCACGTACTTCGCGCTGCCGCCGCGGACCAGGTCGTTGGCCAGCGCGACGCCGTAGCAGAAGCCCGCGCAGGCGGCCGACACGTCGAAGGCCGCGGCCGTCGGGGCGCCGACCTCGACCGCGATCCGGGTCGCGATCGCCGGCGTCTGGTACAGGTGCGTGACGGTCGAGACGATCACGCAGCCGATGTCGGCCGGGTCGATGCCGGACTCGGCGATCGCGTCCTTGGCCGCGTGCACCGACATCATCAGGACGGTCTCGTCCGCCTCGGCCCAGCGCCGCTCCTTGATCCCGGAGCGGGTCTGGATCCACTCGTCGCTGGAGTCGATGTGCTCGAGGATCTCCGAGTTCGGTACGACGCGGCGCGGCCGGTAGGAGCCGATGCCGAGGATGCCGGCGTACGTCGCGCCGGTCGACGCGGTGATCATGCCGGGGTCCCGGCGGGGTGCAGGCGGACCAGCGGCTGGCCGGGGGAGACCGGGTCGCCTTCCTCGACGAGCCACTCGACCACGATGCCGCCGTGCGGCGCGGTCACGTCGACCTCGTCGCGGAGGCTGCTGACCTTCGCGACGACCTCGCCGGCGCCCACATGGTCACCGGTCTCGCGACCGGTCTGCGCCGCGCGGCTGAAGGTGCCCTTGATCGGGGCGACGAGCAGCCGCCACGTCGGCGTGGCGTCGATCTCGGACGGGCTGCCGTGCTTGTCGACGAACGCACGGGCGTCGTCGAGCTGGTCCGGCGTCTTGAGCGCGAACGTCTCGACGCCCTTGAGGGCGCGGCGCGCGATCCCGGTCAGCGTGCCCGCCGGCGGCAGCTCCAGGATGCCGGTCACCTCGAGGTCGGACATCGTCTGCATGCACAGGTCCCAGCGGACCGGCGCGTTCACCTGGGTGACGAGCCGCTGCAGGACGTCCCGGCCGTCGTGGACGACGTGGCCGTCGCGGTTCGAGATCAGGCGGGTCCGCGGGTCGTGGGTGCTGATCGCGGTCGCGTACTTCGCCAGCGTCTGCACGGCCGGCTCCATGTGCCGGGTGTGGAACGCGCCGGCGACCGACAGCGGGATCAGCCGGGCCTTCGCCGGCGGGTCGGCGGCCAGCGCCTCGAGCTCCGCGACGGTGCCGGCGGCAACGATCTGGCCGGGGCCGTTGTCGTTGGCCGGGGTCAGGCCGTGCTCGGCGAGCTTGGCCAGGATCTCGTCGCGGTCGCCGCCCAGCACCGCGGTCATCGAGGTCGGCGTCAGCGCGGCCGCGGCGGCCATCGCCTTGCCGCGCTCGCGGACCAGGACCATCGCCTGCTCGGCGGTCAGGACGCCGGTGCCGGCCGCGGCGGCGAGCTCGCCGACGCTGTGCCCGGCGACCGCGCCGACCTTCGCGAAGGCGTCGGCGGGGTGCGGGAAGACCGCCAGCGCGGCCAGCATGCTGGAGGCGACCAGCAGCGGCTGCGCGATCGCGGTGTCCCGGATCGTGTCCGCGTCGGCTTCGGTGCCGTAGTGGGCGAGGTCGAGACCGGCGACCGCGGAGAGCCAGTTCAGCCGGCTCTCGAACACGGGATCGGCCAGCCACGGCTCGAGGAAACCTGGGGTCTGGGCACCCTGACCGGGCGCGACGATGACGAGCACGTGACAACTCTCCCTCAGCCGGGCCCGCCGCGAGCCGCACGGCGAGCACGAATTCTACCGGGCCGCTTTTGTGGAGATCCTACAAAACGGTGGATCCGGGCTCGGGATGCAGCAGGCGACCCAAGGTCAGTGCGACACGCAGTGTGAAACTGTCGCGGGGATTCAGCGGGTTGTAGCCCGTGAGGTCCGCCACACGCTTCAGCCGGTACCGCACGGTGTTGGCGTGGATGAACATCGCCCGGGCGGTCGCCTCGATCGAGCCGCCGGAGTCCAGGTACGCCGAGACCGTGTCGAGGAGCACGCCGTCGCCCACGGTGAGCGGGCCGTAGACCTCGGTCGCGAGCTGGCGGCGGGCGTGGCCGTCTCCGGAGAGTGACCGCTCCGGGAGCAGATCGTCGGCCGGCACCGGTCGCGGGGCGCCCGGCCAGGCCGCCGCGGCGCGCAGACCGGCGACGGCGGCGCGGGCCGAGGTCACGGCCGACATCAGGTCTTTCACGACCGGCCCGACGACGATCGGGCCGGGTCCAAACCAGCGGGCGAGTTTTTGTACGGTCTCGACAGGTTGGCTCGTACCGCCGAGTACGACGACCAGCCGGTCGCCCTGGATCGCGCACAGTGCGTCAGCGCCCGCCTCGCGGGCCGCGTGCCGGACCATGTCCGCGACGTTCGAGCCGGTGTTGCTCGCCGGCGGCGTCTCGGCGACCGGGGCGCGGCCGACCACCACCGCGACCTCGGCCGATCCCGTCGTACCGACGGTTCCGGTCCAGCCGAGCGCCGAGGCGCGCGAGCGGACCGACTCGTCGGCCTCGCCGCGGATCACGGAGTCGACGAGCAGGGCCTCGAGCCGGGCGTCCCAGGCGCCGCGCATCTCGGCGGCCTGCGCGTAGACGGTCGCGGCGGCGAACGCGACCTCGCGGGCGTACCGCTGCATGGCCTCGTGGACTATCGGCACGTCGTCCGGCGGCAGCAGGGTGCCGATGGTGTTCTCGATGGTCTCGATCGTGGTGCGGACCAGGTCGACGGTCTGGTGCAGCGAGATCACCCGGGTGAACTCGCGCGGCGCGGATCCGAAGATCCGGGTCGGCATCGACGAGTGCGCCTCGGGGTCGCGGAACCACTCGACGAACGCGGAGATCCCGGACTGCGCGACCAGGCCGATCCAGGACCGGTCCTGCGCGGACAGCGTCGCGAACCACGGCAGCTTCGCGTCCATCGCCGCCATCGCGGCGGTCGCCAGCGCACCGGTCGCGTTCTGCAACCGCTCGGCCCGCGCCAGATGTGCCTTCGTCACCACGCCCAGACCATACGCGCACTGCCATGATGGGCGTATGACGGACAAGGCGGGTGTGGCGGACGCGATCGAGGCGTTGCGGGCGATCGGGTACTACCTCGAGCGCGACCGGCAGCCGACGCACCGGGTGAAGGCGTACCGGCGGGCCGCCGACACGATCGCCGCGCTGCCGGCCACCGAGGTGCGGGCGCGGCGCCGGGCCGGGACGCTCACCGAGCTCCCGGGGATCGGGCCGAAGACCGAAGCCGTGATCGTCGAGGCGATGGACGGCGCCACACCGTCGTACCTGGTGAAGCTGGAGGAGGCGGCGGGTGAGCTGACCACGGCCGGCAAGGGCCTGCGCGCCGACCTGAAGGCGGACCTGCACCTGCACTCGGAGTGGTCGGACGGCGGCAGCCCGATCGAGGAGATGGCCCGTACGGCGCACCGGCTGGGACACTCCTACATCGCGCTCACCGATCACTCGCCGCGGCTGACCGTCGCCAACGGGCTGTCCCGCGAGCGGCGCCTGCAGCAGCTCGAGGTCGTTGCCGAGCTCAACAAGAAGCTGCAGGACGAACTGGACGGCTTCACGATCCTGAACGGGATCGAGGTCGACATCAACGAGGACGGCACGCTCGACTGCGACTCCGAGATCCTCGCCCGGCTCGACGTCGTGGTGGCCAGTGTGCACTCCAAGCTCCGGATGGCCTCGGAGCCGATGACCGAGCGGATGGTCCGCGCCATCGCGAACCCGCACGTGGACGTCCTGGGGCACTGCACCGGCCGGCTGATCACCGGCGGTCGCGGAACCCGTCCGGAGTCGGAGTTCGATGCCGAGGTGGTGTTCGAGGCGTGCCGCCAGTTCGGGACGGCGGTCGAGATCAACTCCCGCCCCGAGCGGCTCGACCCGCCGAAGCGGCTGCTCGCGATGGCGGTCGAGATGGACTGCCTGTTCTCGATCGACACCGACGCGCACGCCCCCGGCCAGCTCGACTGGCAGGTCTACGGCTGCGAGCGCGCCGAGGACTGCGGCGTCACCGCCGACCGCGTCGTCAACACCTGGGACCAGCAACAACTTCTCGAATGGACAGCATCATGAGCGACTTGGAGAAGGACCCGGCCGAGGTCCTGGGATTCGCGGACTGTGAGGGGCCCGCGCTGGAGATGCTCGAGGGCCGGGAGGTCGTGCTGGGGCGGTCCACCACGGTCCGCCGGCTGCTGCCGAACAAGAACCGGCGGATGGTCGGCGCGTGGTGCTTCGTCGACCACTACGGGCCGGACGACCTGACCCGGCGCGTCGACTCCTACGACGTACCGGGGGAGCGCGGTATGCAGGTCCCGCCGCACCCGCACACGAGTCTGCAGACCGTGAGCTGGTTGTTCGAGGGCGAGATCGAGCACCGCGACAGCGTCGGGTCGCACGCCCTCGTCCGCCCCGGCGAGCTGAACATCATGACCGCCGGCAACGGGATCGCGCACTCCGAGGTGTCCACGCCGGACGCGCCGCCGAAGCTGCACGGCGCCCAGCTGTGGGTCGCGCTCCCGGATGCTGTTCGTACGACGACCCCGCCCGCCTTCAACGCGTACGCCGACCTGCCGCGGCTCGACCTCGACGGCGCGCAGGTGACGGTGATGATCGGGACCGTCGCCGGGGTCACCTCGCCCGCACCGGCGTACACCCCGCTGGTCGGGGCCGACGTCACGGTCGCGCCGGGGCGGTCCCTGACGCTCCCGCTGACCCCGTCCAACGAGTACGCCGTCCTCGTGGTCGACGGATCGCTGGCGGTCGGGGACCTGACGCCGGGCTTCGGCGAGATGGTCTACCTGGGGGCCGGCCGGGACGCGATCGACCTGGTCGCCGCCGAGGGCGGTGTGCGGTTCCTGCTGCTCGGCGGCGAACCGTTCGAGGAGCAGCTGGTGATGTGGTGGAACTTCATCGGCCGCACCCACGAGGAGATCGTCGCCGCCCGGGACGCCTGGCAGGCCGCGATCGATGCTGCGGGCAACGACCGCTTCGGCATGGTCCCGGGCTACGACGGCGATCCGCTGCCGGCCCCGCCGCTGCCCGCGACCACACTCAGACCGCGACCGCGGGCACGCTGACCCGGCGCCGGTAGTAGGCCCAGGTGAGGACCAGCAGCGACGGGCCCCACAGCTGCAAGGGCGCGTAACACGTGATCATCAGCGCTGCCCACGGCGTGCTGGAGAAGGGGATGAACTCCTTCGAGAACACGTCGCGGAAGCCGTAGGTCCAGATCGCGATCAGGCTCAGCGCCCCGAGCACCGCGGGGACGATCGCGGCGTACGGCGCGACCCGACGGCCGCCGATGAACGGGATCCACCGCGGAACGATCTCGCCCCACCGGCTGACCAGGCCGAGCGCGGTCAGCGCGACGAGCTCGGAGAAGATCGTCAGACAGACCACGTACAGCTTCTGACCGAACCCGATCAGGTGCGCCGGCTGGCGGGCGTCGTCGAGCATGCCCATCGACGAGCCGAAGACCAGTCCGAGTCGCCACAGGCCGGACGGCAGGGTGAGGAAGGGGATCGCGTGCGCGAGGCGGTAGGCCCAGCGCGGGACGGGACGCTCTGTTGTGCTCACGTCCCGAGCATCCGCCCGACCGGTACGTCGCTACCTCACCCGTCGGAGTGAACTCGATCCCTCCCAGGACCGATTCCCTGCTCCAGGACGTCGAACGCGCGGTCGATCACGGTGACCTGGTCGGCCTGCACCTGCGCGAGGTCGTCGCCGGCGATGATCCGTGCGACCGAGGTGTGGTAGATCGTCGTGAGGGTCGCCGTGAGCAGATTGGCGACCAGGCGAGCGCCGAGCTCGTCGCCGGTCTCGGCTGCCAGCACCCCGGCCAGCATCGCGGCGATCTCGTGTTCCTGTTCGATGCTGCGGCTGACGAGCGCGGGACTGGACTCGAGCACGCTCCAGAAGCCGCGCACGCCCTCGATCGCGCCCGACAGGGGATGGCGCGCGGCCAGCAGTTCGTGCTGGTACCGGCGCATGGCGACCGCGACGGGCTCACCGGCCGGCCGGTCGCGGACGACGGCCTCGAGCTCGCGCAGCCGGTCGTCGTGCCGGTCCAGGAACAGGTCTTCCTTGCGCGGGAAGTAGTTGAAGACCGTCATCTTGGACACCCCGGCCGCATCGGCGATCTCCGCGACCGTGACGGCGTCGAACCCGCGCCGCACGAACAGCCCGGTGGCGACGTCGGAGATCATCCGCCGGGTCGCCTGCTTCTTGCGTTCGCGCAGCCCTTGCTCGGCCATGGCAGGAATTATACTGGACCAAATTTTATACTCGGTCTAATATTCGTGCCATGGACAACCGAGATGTGGTGATCGCCGGCGGCGGGCCGGTCGGGCTGATGCTCGCCGGTGAGCTGGCGCTGGCCGGAGTGGGCGTGCTGGTCGTGGAGCGGCTGCGGGAGATCGACCCGACGATCAAGGCCGGTTCGATCAACGTGCCGACCGCCGAGGCGCTGTATCGGCGCGGGATGCTGCCGGCTCTGCACGAGCACCAGCGGCAGGCGTTCGAGCAGATGAAGGCGTTCCGGGCCGGGAAGGGCCCGAGCGGCCCGCCGCCGGCCGGGCACTTCGCCGGGATCATGGTCAGCTCGGCCGGTGTGCACTTCGACGATCCCGCTTTCCGGGACGCCGGACCCGCGCGGTCGGTCTTCGCGGTCGGGCAGCAGGCGCTCGAGTCGATCCTCGGCGCCCGGGCCGCCGAGCTCGGTGTCGAGATCCGGCGCGGGACCGAGGTCACCGGGTTCGACGCCGACGACGATGGCGTCACCGTCCGGTTGGGCGACGACGTGATGCGCGCGGGCTGGCTGGTCGGTTGTGACGGCGGACGCAGTCTGGTGCGCAAGCTGGCCGGCTTCGAGTTCCCGGGCACCGAGCCCGCGATCACGGGCCGCCAGGCGATCGTGGATCTGGAGAGTGCCGAAGGCCTGCAGCGGAGCTGGAACTACACGCCGACCGGTCTCTACGCCCACGGTCCGGTCCCGGGACGCGTGCTGACCGTCGAGTTCGACGGCCCGCCGGAGGATCGCGATGCGCCGATCACCGCCGACGAGATCCAGGGCAGCCTGCGACGCGTCACCGGCGTCGACGTCACGGTCACGGCGGTGCACAGTGCGACCAGGTTCACCGACAACGCGCGCCAGGCCACGTCGTACCGCACGGGCCGGGTGCTGCTCGCGGGCGACGCGGCGCACGTGCACTCGCCGTTCGGCGGGCAGGGGCTGAACCTGGGGATCGGCGACGCGGTCAACCTCGGATGGAAGCTCGCGGCGACGATCCAGGGCACCGCGCCCGAAGGCCTGCTCGACACCTACACGACCGAGCGGCATCCGGTCGGCGCGTGGGTGCTGGACTGGACGCGGGCCCAGATCGCCTTGATGCGCACGGATTCCCGGACCGCCGCATTGCGCGACGTGGTCACCGATCTGCTCCGGACGGCGGACGGTTCGACGTACCTGGCGAAGAAGCTGTCCGGCGTCCTGCACCGCTACCCGATCGCGGGCGAGCATGAGCTCGTCGGGTCGGCCGCGCCCGATTTCGAGTTCGCGGACGGCACGCGGCTGGGGGAGTACCTGTCCGACGGCACGTCGCTGCTGCTGGACCTGTCCGACTCCGCGCAGCTGCGCGAGCTCGCATCCGAGCGGGTGCGGGTACTGACCACGAAGTACGGCGGCGACCTCACCGGCGTACTGATCCGGCCCGACGGGTATGTCGCCTGGGCCGCGGCGGACGGGGCCGTGGCGGGGCTGGACGAGGCGTTGTCGACCTGGGTGCCTCAGATCAGGTCGTGATCGCGGGCGTAGGCGGCGGCCGCCGTCCGTGACGGTACGTCCAGCTTGGCGAAGATGTTGGTGAGGTGCCGGGCGACGGTCTTGTCGCTCAGCACCAGCCGGTGCGCGATCTCGGCATTGCTGTTGCCGACAGCAACCAGTCGGAGGACGTCCAGCTCCCGTCCGGTGAGCCCGCCCGCCGTACTCCGGCCGAGCAGTTTCTCGGTCTCCTGACGCGCCGGCGCCGCACCGATCTCGGCGAAGGACCGGCAGGCGGCGGTGAACTCCGCCGCCGCCGAGTCCTCGTCGCCGAGCAGCCGCACCGCGCGCCCGACCAGCACCTTCGCGCGCGCCACCTCGTACGGCGCCCGCAGCTCGTCCCACAACCGCGCCGCCGTCCGGGCGTGCGGCAGCGCCCTGTCCGGATCGTCGTCGGCCAACGCCACCAAGGCCGAGCAGTACGCCGCCGACGCCCGCAACCCCGCACAGCCGAAACCCTGCGCGATGGCGGCCAACTCGTCCGCGGCAGCCTCCGCGTCCGACCGTGCGTCACCGGCCAGCAACACCTCGACTGCCCCCGCCAGCAATCGCGACCGGTGAACCGGGTCACCCGTCTCCGTCAGCAGCCGGCGGACGGCGGCGAGCGCACCCGGCACGCGTCCCCGCGCGACCATCAGCAGCGCCCGTCCCGGCTGCGCCTCGTACCCGAACCCGGCCGCCTCGTCGTACGACGCCTCCGCTGCCGCAACGTCGCCACGGATTCGCAGTACGTCGCCCCGCTCGGCCAGCGCGAGGCCGGCCGCGGCCTGGGAACCCGACGCCGCGTACCGGCGGCAGGCGTCCTCGAACTCGGCCAGCGCCTCCGGGTACGCCGCGTGCACCCGCAGGATCTGACCGCGATGCACCGCGCACTGCCCGGTGAACGGAACCAGGTCGGGCTGACTGTCGCACCAGCGCGTCAGCGCCGTCGTCCACGCGGACGCACGGGCGAAGTCCAGAACTTCCTGGCAGGCTTCGATCATCGCGCAGTACACGTTGCCCGCGAAGATCGGCGACAGCTCACCGGCCGCGACGGCGACCATCGCCTCGTCCAGCAGGGCGAGCCCCTCCGGCACCCGCCCGGAGTACATCAGCAGCCTGCCTTTGCACACGAGGCTCTGGGCCAGCAGATCGGGATCGGCGTGCCGGCGGGCGATGCCGATCATGTCCTCGCTGACCGCGAGCGCGCCGGGGAAGTCGCCACGGTCCAGGCACCGGAAGAAGTCGTGGACGCGCAGGTAGCCGCGTTCGAGCACGTCGTCCGGCTGGTCCGCGAGCAGCCGCTGGGCGCGCGCGGCCCAGCCGCTGCCGACCGCCACCTCGCCGCGGATGTTCAGCACAAGGGCCAGCCAGAAGGCGAACCGGACCGCTCCGAGCACCTCCCCGGCGTCGGTCCGCAGGCGGTAGCCGCGCTGCAGTGCGCGGATGCAGCTGTCCGTGTCGCCGAGCAGGAACGCGGCCGTGGCCAGCGTCATCAACTCGTCCGGGCCGAGGGCCGACCCCGGCTCGCCGTCCACCGTGGCGAGCCGGTCGTACGCCGAAGCCCAGTCCCGCCGCTCGTACGCGGACCGGGCTCGCTGCAGATCGTCGACAATGCCCATCCGTGCCCCTTGAGGTGAGCATGCGCCGTCGGGTCACGCGGCGGCAAGACTCCGGTCCGCGGCCGCGCCGGCCGCGATCCGCCGGGCGACGTACGCCGCGTCCCGGCCGACGCCCGGCAGCACCATCGAGCTGAACGCGTACTGGAAGGACAGGCCGCAGAAGAACAGCCCGGGCGCGCCCTCGGCGACACCGCGGTACTCCCGCGGCCAGCCGTCGGCACCGGTCACCGGGGTCTTGATCCAGTCGAACACCTGCCGGAACCCGGTCGCCCACACCACGTTCGCGACATCGAGCACCCGCCCGTTCGCGAGCTGTGGCCGGCCGTCCCGGACACCGGTGACCCGGTCGTGGACCCGCTCGACCCCGCGCGCGAGCAGGTCGTCCCGCTTCACCCGGATCATCGGCCCGCCGTGGAACCGAATCTCCCCCATCTCCTTGCGGCCCATCGGCGTCCGGCGCGTGAGCACGTGCCGCCAGGCGAACAGGAGCACCGGCCAGAGCAGGACCTGACCGCGCCCGCCGGGCCGGAAGGGGACCTGCCCGGGATCGCGACCGCACAGGATCGTCTCGTGCGTCTGCGCGACCTCGTACGCGATGTCGGTGCCCGAGTGCGACCCGCCGACGACGAGCACCGGCCCGTCCTTGAGCTGCTCCGGCCGGCGGTACTCCGACGAGTGCAGCTGCCGGATCGCCGGATCCAGGTCGACCGCGCAGTCCGGCAGGTACGGCGTACGCCCGAACGTGCCGGTGGCGACCACGACGTTGCCGGCGGTGAGCTGCTCGCCTCCGGTGCTGACGATCCACCGGTCGTCGATCCGCTCGAGCCTGTCCACCCGGGTGTTGTGCCGGATCGGCAGCTCGAAGTGCGCGGCGTACGACGCGAGGTAGTCGGCGACCTCGTCCTTGCCGGGGTAGTGCCACGGATCGCCCGGGAAGGGCAGGCCGGGCAGCCCGTCGTACTTCGCCGGCGAGTACAGCCGCAGGCTGTCCCAGTGCGAGCGCCACTGGTCGCCGACCTGGGCGTTGCCGTCCAGGATGAGGAACTCCTCCCCGAGCTGCTGCAGGTGGCGGCCGGTGGCGAGTCCCGCCTGCCCGGCGCCGATGACGATGGTGTTCATGCTGGTCTCCCTTCCACGTCGCGCCGCAGCGTGTGGAAGCGCAGCCACCACAACAGCATCAGCGCGGACGTCACCACGTAGAAGCCGTGCAGGATCCAGATCGGTCCCGGCGGCAGGTGCACCACGTAGATGCAATGGACGGCGTTGCCGACGTTGGCGAGCACCAGGTTGACCGGGCTGTACGACGCGAGGTCGCGGGTGCGGATCGCCTTGATCACCATCGGCAGGGCGCTCGACGCGAAGAGGATGGTGGACATCGTCCCCGCGAGAAGAGCAACGCTTGCGCCAGTCATGTCACCGACGCTAGGGACCGCGGGCGGTGCACCGCGTCGGACGGAATGCGCAACTCGCGCAGGGCGCGACTACGAGGTTTGTCGTACGTCTGTGTGCCGGCGGATCCACGGTGCGAGCGCGTAGACCGCGAACGCGACCACGATCGTCACGACCGCCAGGCCGCCGAAGTAGGCCGTGTCCGACGCGTCCTCGGTCGCCTGCACGAGCTGCGCGGTGATCGCCTGGCCCGCGGCCGGCGCCAGGAACCACAGCGCCATCATCTGGCTGAGGAACGCCCGCGGCGCCAGCACCGTCGTCGCGGCCAGGCCGACGGGGGACAGGAACAACTCGCCGAGGGTCTGGATCACGTACACGAGGACCAGCCACAGCGGCGAGGCGAGGTTGTCGCCGGCCACCGACGACGCGAGCGCCATCACCGCGAACGAGATACCGGCCAGCAGCAGCCCGGTGGCGAACTTCTGCCCGATCGACGGCCCGCGATCGCCCAGTTTGATCCAGATCACCGCGAACACCGGCGCCAGCACGATGATCGAGAACGGGTTCACCGACTGGAAGAACTCCGGCGAGATCTGCACGCCGAACAGCTCCAGCCGCGTCCGGTCGGCGGCGAACGACGTCAGCGTGGTCGCGGCCTGCTCGAACACCATGAAGAACAGCATCGCCGCGACGAACAGCGGGATGTACGCGCGGACCCGCTGCCGCTCGACGGGCGTCACCAGGGGACTGCGCAGCAGCATCACGAAGTACGCGATCGGGGCCAGGAAGCACAGATACGAGATCGCGTCCACGACCGGCTTCGGGCCGAACCCGCCGGACCGCCACGCGGACCAGGCGAACACGACCGCGAGCAGCCCGAGTACGGCGGCCGAGACCTTCAGCATCGTCGGCCGGTCCGCGGCGGTCAGCGGGTTCGGCGGGGTGTCGCCGCGGCCGTGCAGCGTGCGCCGGCCGAGCAGGTACGCGACCAGCGCCAGCGTCATCCCGACCGCGGCCGCCGCGAACGCGACGTGGAACCCGAACTCGCGGCGCAGGAACCCGACCACGAACGGCGCCGAGAACGACCCGATGTTGATCCCCATGTAGAAGATCGAGGACGCCGAGTCGCGCCGCGGGTCGTCCTGTTCGTAGAGCGTGCCGACCATCGTGGACACGTTCGGCTTCAGCAGTCCGGTGCCGAGGGCAACCAGTGCGATCCCGGCGTACGCCGGTCCGGTCGACGGCAGCGCGAGACACAGGTGGCCGGCGACGATCACGGTCCCGCCGTACAGCACCGTGCGGCGGGCGCCGAAGACGCGGTCCGCGAACCAGCCGCCGAGCACCGACAGCAGGTACACCGAGGCGCCGTAGATCGACACCACGGCCTGCCCGAGCGACTCCCCGAGCCCGAGCCCGTGCGCCTTGTCGGTCAGGTAGAGCAGCAGGATCGCGCGCATCCCGTAGTAGCTGAACCGCTCCCACAACTCGGTGGTGAACAGCGTCATCAACCCACGCGGATGCCCGAAGAACGTCTTCTCGGGGGCGGCCTGCTGCGCATCGGTCATCTACCGACCGTAGCAATCCGACTACTCAGAGAGCGATCCAGTACCGCCGTGGAGGCCGAACGGCGACGGGCCGCTCACCCCGGGTGGGATGAGCGGCCCGTCGGTCGGACGTTGCGGCGTCAGGCGCCGGCGCCTTCCTGCTTCACGCCGGCGACCGCGGTCGGGTCGTCGATGCGGTACTTGCGGGCCGCCTCGGCGGCGACCTCCGGCTTCACGTCGCCGCGCTTGGCGAGGATCTCCAGCGCCGCGACGACGATCGACTCGGCGTCCACCTGGAAATGCCGGCGGGCCGCGGCCCGGGTGTCGGCCAGGCCCCAGCCGTCGGTCCCGAGCGACGTGTAGTCGTTCGGCACCCAGCGGGAGATCTGGTCCTGCACCGCGCGCATGAAGTCGCTGACGGCCACGACCGGACCCTTGGTGTCCTTCAGTTGCTCGGTGACGAACGGCACCTGCTCCGGCTCGTCCGGGTGCAGCAGGTTGTGCTGCTCGGCGGCGACGGCGTCCCGGCGCAGCTCGTTCCACGAGGTCACCGACCAGATGTCGGCTGCCACGGAGTACTCCTCGGCGAGGATCTGCTGGGCCTTCATCACCCACGGCAGCGCGACACCGGAGGCCAGCAGCTGCACGCGCGGCGCGTCGTCGCCCTCGGCGGTCTGGTACTCGTTGAAGCGGTACATGCCCTTGAGCAGCCCCGCGACGTCGAGGTTCTCCGGCTCGGCGGGCTGCGCCACCGGCTCGTTGTAGACCGTGAGGTAGTAGAAGACGTCCTCGCCGTGCGGCTTGTCCTGGTCCAGCCCGTAGCCGTACATCCGGCGCAGGCCGTCCTTGACGATGTACGGGATCTCGTACGCGAACGCCGGGTCGTAGTGCACCGCGGCCGGGTTGGTCGAGGCCAGCAGCGGCGAGTGACCGTCCGCGTGCTGCAGTCCCTCACCGGTCAGCGTCGTACGGCCCGCGGTCGCGCCGACCAGGAAGCCGCGGCCGAGCTGGTCGCCGAGCGCCCACATCCAGTCGCCGGTGCGCTGGAACCCGAACATCGAGTAGAAGATGTAGAACGGGATCATCGGCTCGCCGTGCGTCGCGTACGCCGTACTCGCCGCGAGCACCGAGCCCATCGCGCCGGCTTCGCTGATGCCCTCGTGCAGCAGCTGGCCCGCCGTGGACTCCTTCCACGACAGCAGCAGGTTGCGGTCGACGGCGTCGTAGTTCTGCCCGTGCGGCGAGTAGATCTTCGCAGTCGGGAACATCGAGTCCATACCGAACGTGCGGTACTCGTCCGGGGCGATCGGGACGATCCGGTGACCGATCTCCGGGTCCTTCATCAGGTCCCGGAACAGCCGCACCAGCGCCATCGTGGTCGCGATCGGCGCGTGCGAGCCCTTGCTGAGCGGCTTGTACACGGCGTCGCCCGGCAGCGTCAGCGTCTTCGGCTGCACCCGGCGCTCCGGCAGCGAACCGCCGAGCTGCTTGCGCCGCTCCATCATGTACTGGTACTCCGGCGAGTCGGTGCCGGGGTGGAAATACGGCGGGTTGTACGCGTCCTCGAGGTCCTTGTCCTCGATCGGCAGGTAGAGCCGGTCGCGGAACGCCTTCAGGTCGTCCGAGGTCAGCTTCTTCATCTGGTGGGTCGCGTTGCGGCCCTCCAGCGCCTCGATCGTCCAGCCCTTGATGGTCTGGGCCAGGATCACGGTCGGCTGGCCGACGTGCTCGGTCGCGCTCTTGAACGCGGCGTACACCTTGCGGTAATCGTGACCGCCGCGCGGCAGCTTGCGCAGGTCCTCGTCGGACAGGCCGCTGACCATCTGCTGCAGCCGCTGGTCGCCGCCGAAGAAGTTGTTTCGGATGTACTCGCCGGACTCGACCGAGTACGTCTGGAACTGGCCGTCGGGCGTGGTGTTCATCTTGTTCACCAGCGCGCCGTCGTGGTCCTGGGCCAGCAGGTTGTCCCACTCGCGGCCCCAGATCACCTTGATCACGTTCCAGCCGGCGCCGCGGAAGAACGCCTCCAGCTCCTGGATGACCTTGCCGTTGCCGCGGACCGGGCCGTCCAGCTGCTGCAGGTTGCAGTTGATCACGAAGGTGAGGTTGTCGAGCTCCTCGCGCGCGGCCAGGCCGATCGCGCCGAGCGACTCCGGCTCACCCATCTCGCCGTCACCGAGGAACGCCCAGACGTGCTGCTGGCCGGTGTCCTTGATCCCGCGGTTGTGCAGGTACCGGTTGAAGCGTGCCTGGTAGATCGAGTTCAGCGCGGCCAGACCCATCGAGACGGTCGGGAACTCCCAGAAGTCCGGCATCAGCCGCGGGTGCGGGTACGACGACAGGCCCTTGTGCGGGCCGCGGGAGACCTCCTGGCGGAAACCGTCCAGGTCGTCGGTCGTCAGCCGGCCCTCGAGGAAGGCGCGCGCATACATCCCGGGGGAGGCGTGACCCTGGATGAAGATCTGGTCGCCGCCGCCCGGGTGGTCCTTGCCGCGGAAGAAGTGGTTGAAACCGACCTCGTACAGGCTCGCGGCCGACTGGTAGGTGGCGATGTGACCGCCGACCTCCAGGCCCTTGCGGTTGGCCTTGCTCACCATCACCGCGGCGTTCCACCGGATGAACGCCCGGATCCGCCGCTCGATGTGCTCGTCGCCGGGGAACCAGGGCTCACGCTCGGGCGGGATCGAGTTGATGTAGTCGGTGCTCCGCAGTGCGGGCACACCGACCTGCCGCTCCCGGGCGCGCTCGATCAGCTTGAGCATCAGGTAGCGCGCTCGCGCCTTGCCCCGTTCGTCCAGGACCGCGTCGAGCGATTCGACCCACTCCCGTGTCTCGTCGGGGTCGATGTCGGGGAGCTGGGTGGGCATCCCCTCGGTGATGATGGCTGGTGGTTCGTGTCCGGAAGCCACGGTGTCCTGCCGTTCTCTCTGGATTCTCTTCACCGCAATCCTGTCACCTGTTCGGAATGCGTTCTACTTCGCCTTCCTTTCCGGCCGGTTTCCGGCTCGCCGGGCGAGATCTGAGCGGACACGCCTTGTACCCGCCACGCGCATACCGGACACGTCACGGAACCCTGGTGCATACTTGCGCGACGCGGTAGGTCACGATGGACTACCGCTACTGAAACCTACCCCCGGGCAAGCGGGGACCACGGAGGAGGACACGTGAGCGCGACCGCGGACCACGCGGACGGTAAGGGCGGGGTGCCGAACATGGCGACCCGGCTCGGCCTGGAGGCCGGCTGGGTCGTTCAGGAGATCGGGTACGACGACGACTGCGACGACGACTTTCGGGACGCGATCCGGGAGATCACCGGGGAAGCGTTTGTCGACGAGGACACCGACGAGGTCGTCGATGTCGTGCTGCTCTGGTTCCGCGAGGACGACGGTGACCTGGTCGACGCCTTCTTCGACATCCTGACCGACCTGAAGGCCGGCGGCGTCGTCTGGCTGCTGACCCCGAAGGTCGGTCGCGACGGGTACGTCGAGACCAGCGACATCGCCGAGGCCGCGCCGGTCGCGGGCCTGGCGACGACGAGCACACTGAGCGTGACCGACGACTGGTCCGCCACCAAGCTGGTGGTCCCGAAGTCCGGTCGCCGCGGGTGACTTTCCCAGCTGCCGGCCCGGCTGCCGGCAGCCGGGCCCCCGACTTCGAGACGCGGAACCAGTACGGCGAACCGGTCCGGCTCAGCGACTACGCCGGGCGACGGGACGTCGTACTGGTCTTCTATCCGTACGCGTTCAGTCAGGTCTGCACGAGTGAGCTGGCCGCCCTCCGCGACCGGCCGGACCTGCTGGCCGCGGCGGAGTTCCTGGCCGTCTCGTGCGACCCGATGTTCACCCTCCGGGCGTACTCGGACGCCCAGCAACTCCCCTTCGGCCTGCTCACCGATTTCTGGCCGCACGGCGCGATCGCCACGTCGTACGGCGTCTTCGACGCGGCCCGAGGCTGCGCGCTCCGCGGCACCTTCGTGGTGGACCGCACCGGCGTCATCCGGTGGTCCGTCGTGAACCAGATCCCCGAGGCCCGCAACCTCGACGACTACGCGGCGGCGCTGGCAAGTCTGGGCTAGGCGACAAGCCGCCCAAGAATGCGTGGGGTTTCCGCAAGCCGCCGATGTGAAGGTGTCGGGTGGGCTGTGAGGGACTCGAACCCCCGACCCCCTCGGTGTAAACGAGGTGCTCTAACCAACTGAGCTAACAGCCCTGGTCCGCAGAACAACCCCGACCGCTGGTCGGGGTTCCATACGCTGCGGAGCGTGAGGCACGACCGTACCACCTCAACTGGGGCGGTGTGTGCGCACTGACCGGCCCGTCGGCGCACCTTCGAGAAATGTCGGCGCTCCCGGCGAGGCTGAGTGCATGCACCGCGCAATTGCCCGCTCGTACGTCGCAGTTCCGACGCAGGGAGTCTGCATCCGCGACCGGATCAGAGACCTCACACCGGAGGACGATGCGGTGCTGAGAGCGGTTGGCGCACATCTGGGCAGGCTCGCCTCTGCGGACCTGGCCCGTCGCGTTCGCGACGGACTCGATCATTCCGGCGAAGCCTGGGCCGATCGCAAGCGCGACCTGACCGCCTTGTCGTCGTCGAGGTGGGCCGGCTCGATCACGAAGGCGACGAACGATCAGTGGGGCCTGGCCCGGCGCGCCCAGAATGCTCACGCCGACGCGCTCGCAGCAGGCATTCGAACGCTCCGGCACCGGCTGTCCTTGCCTGTCGGAGAGCCGGGTCGCAGAGATCGGCCTGGCGGGTATCGCTCCACCAAGGAATGGCACGCAAAGTCTCGCCGCCTCGCTCACCTGGAAGTGCGGCTGGCCGCAGTCGAGAAAGACCGCGCGATTGGGCATGTGTCGGTGGTGCGCGGTGGCAGGGGATTGGCGAACAAGCGGCACAATCTGGCGGCGGCCGGAATGACGCAGAATCAGTGGCAGCCGGTCTGGGAGTCCGCTCGCTGGTTCCTCTCGGCCGACGGGGAGTCCGGCAAGCGAGGCGGGAACGAAACCATCCGGGTCACTCCGGAAGGAGAGGTCAGTCTCCGTCTACCCACTCCGATGCGGCACCTCGCCAATGCCGCGCACGGCAGGTACGTCCTCGCTGGACACGTCGAGTTTGCCCACCGCGGTGCTGAATGGCGCGCCCGCGTGGCGGCCGATCGCGCGGTCGCGTATCGCATCCACTACAACCCCGGGAAGGACCGCTGGTACGTCGACGCCTTGTGGCGGCCGAAGGACGCACCCGCGATGTCACTCGCAGCCCTCCGCAGCGGCGAGGTGATCGGCGTGGACCTGAACGCCGACCACCTCGCGGCCTGGCGGGTCGACATCCACGGCAACCCGATCGGCAGGCCGCGCACTTTCGCGTACGACCTGTCCGGTTCGTCGACTCGGCGCGACGCGCAGGTCCGCCATGCACTCACCGCGCTGCTCCGCTGGGCAGTCCGGACCGGGGCGAAAGCACTCGCCGTCGAGGACCTGAACTTCACCGACTCGCAGAGTCGCGAACACTACGGCCGCCGCAAGTGGTTCCGGCGGTTGGTGTCCGGTCTGCCCACCGGCCGGTTTCGGGCCCGGCTGCTCGCGATGGCATCCGAGGCTGGAGTCGCCGTCATTGCTGTCGACCCTGCCTACACCAGCCGGTGGGGCGCCGAGCACTGGCAGAAATCGACCAGCACTCCGAATCACCAGACCACCCGACACGAGGCGGCTGCCGTCGCGATCGGGAGGCGCGCCCTCGGGCGTCGGCTCAGGCGACGGGCGGCACCGCCCCGGCAGCACCAGACGGATGCTGCCGGGCATCGGATCGTCCAGGCCGGAGGTGGCTCCCAGGGGCGCGAGGAAGCCAGCCGGCCCGGATCTGGATCACGGACGCGATCCGTGCCGCCGACCAGGAGGCCGTACGCGGGCGACCAGGCGACCCAACACCGTTCGGGGCCGCCCATCGACCAGGGGCTCACCCTGGTGGATGTCCAGGAACGGTTCGATCCCCTCTTCGCTCACCCCGGTTAGCTAGAAGACGGCCTTGACCAGGCGTTCGAGGGCCGGGGGGAAGGTCTCGAGCAGGTTGACGTCTGCGTCGCCCATGGTGATGGCGGCGGTCAGGGTCTTGGTGCCGTCGGCGTTGCTGTACATCAGGGCGCCGTACCCGCCCGGGGCGCTGCCGTTGTGGTGGTAGATGGTTTCGGTGCCGGTGTCCTGGGCGAAGAGGCCGAGGCCGTAGTTGAGCGGTCCGCTCTTCGGTTGCGGCGTACGCATCTGGCTCAGCAGCTCGGCGGGCACGAGCTTGCCGCCCTGCAGCGCCGACATGAACTTGTGCAGGTCCTGCGTGGTCGACAGCATGCTCCCGGCGGCGAACAGCAGCGAAGGGTTCTGCTCGGTGACGTCAACGACCTTCCACTCGTCACCGTCCTGGTAGCGGAAGTACCCGTGCGAATGCGGCCCGGGAATGTCCGTCCGAGCACCCGGCTCCACAGTGCCCGTCAGGCACAGCGGCTCGACGATCCGCTCCGTCAACTCCTCGACGAACGAACGCCCGGTCACAGCCTCGATCAGCAGCGCGGCAACGGTGTAGTTGGTGTTCGAGTAGCTCCACTCGGCCCCCGGCTCGAACCGCGCCGGCTTGCCCAGCGCGAACTTGACCAGCTCGTCCGGCGTGTAGCCCTGCAGCCGGTTGTCGGCCCACTCCTTGCCGGTCGCTGGGAGCCCCGCGACGACGGTGCCGTCGGGGTAGTACTCGCCGGTGTAGTTGAACAATCCGCTGGTGTGGTCGAGCAGCATCCGCACCGTGATCCGCGGGTCCAGGCCGAAGCGTGTCAGGTGGCCGGCGACCGCGCCGTCCAGCTCTAGCTTGCCCTCGGCCACGAGTTGCAGCATCACCGTCGACACGAACGTCTTGGTGACGCTGCCGACCCGGAACTGCCCGTCCACCGGCGGCGCCTCGGTCCGGCCGAGCTCACGGATCCCCGCGGTGCCGACCCATTCGCCGTGCTCGTCGTGCACCCGCAGTTCGAGCCCGCCGAACCCGGCGTCGACGAACTCCTGGGCGGCCTGCTGGAGGGTGCTGTGCACGGAAGGGGTCTGGATCGACATGGTCTTGCTCCTCGTTCGAGTGATGGTCTGTTCGACGTCACTCACGATCCCGGCGCGTCCTGACACGGAACCGCCACCGCGCTGACGCGGTCCGGCTTTCGTACGGCCCGTACCCGAACCTGCCGTCGCTCGTTGGAACCATGTCGGCGGTCAGGGCTTCGCACCGGAATTCTTAACCTTCGGCTGCCGAGATCGGACTCCTCCGGGGCGGGTCGCGGCTGGTAGGGTTCACGGCTGTCGGTCGGCGCGATGACGCACCGGGTGTGCCCGGTCACGACATCGTTCCGGCAGGTGGAAAACGGGGCTGCTGTCGGTGTGAAGTGAGGCGGGGTCTGCCCAGAACCCGCTCCGTCCAGTTGGGGAGGCACGTGTCCGTGGGTCGCCAACCGGCCGAGCGCCCCGTCGTACCCGAGACGTCTCAGCTGGTGGTGGCATCGGCGTGAGAAGTGGTGCGGACCGGCCGGCGATCTCCGCCGGGCCGGCGTTGATGATTCCTGCCGGATACCCCCGCGACCTGCCGAGCGCGTTGCTGCGCGCGGCCCGCGACTTCAGCGGCTCGGGCGTCGTCGAGATCGGCGCGGACGGCCGCGAGACCCGGCTCGACTTCCCGACCCTGCTCGAGCTCGCCGCGCGGATCCTGGCCGGCCTGCGCGCGAACGGCGTCCGCGCCGGCGACCCCGCGGTCGTGCACTGCACCGAACCGGTCGGTTTCTTCGCCGCGTTCTGGGCCTGCACGCTCGGCGGCATCCGCCCGCTCCTGGTGGCGCCGAACCCGGGCGGCGACCGCACCGAGGAAGGCCGCGAACGGCTCCGCCGGATCACCGATCTGCTCGGCTGGACGGTCCTGATCGGCCGCCCGTCCGACCTGCCGAACGACCTCGGCCTGCCGGTCCTCGACCCGGACGCGATGGCCGGCCACGAGCCGACCTCCGACTTCCACCGTCCGGCCGCGGACGACGTCGCCGTACTGATGATGTCCTCGGGTTCGACCGGTACGCCGAAGATCGTCCAGCTCACGCACCGCGGTCTGGTCGAGTTCGCCGCGGGCACGCCGGCGATGCTGCCGGTCCGGCCGGGACAGACCACGCTGAACTGGCTGCCGCTGGACCGCAGCGGCGCGTTCCTGCTCTACCACCTGCTGCCGGTGTTCACCGGCTGCACGAACATCCACGTGAACACCGACTGGGTGCTCGCCAACCCGCTGCGCTGGCTCGACCTGATGGAGCAGCACCGGGTCAACCACTCGTGGTCGCCGAACTTCGGGTACCGGCTCGCGACCACCGCGGTCGCCGGCGAACCGGACAGGCACTGGGATCTCTCGGCGCTGCGCAGCCTGGTCAGCGGCGGCGAGCAGATCACCGTCCCGGTGATGGCGGACTTCTTGCGGGTCACGAACCGGTTCGGGGTGGTTCCGGAGACCTTCGTGGCCGCGTGGGGGATGACCGAGACGGTCACCGGGATCACGTTCGCCCGGCCCGGCCTGACGCCGAACGTGCACCGCGTCCGCATCCCGCCGACCGGCGTCGTCGAATGGGTCGACCAGCGCCCGTCGTCCGGGAAGGTCGCGGTCGCCCGTCCGGGCAAGCCGCGGACCGAGGCGCCGGGTGTGCTGTCGCTGGTGTCGGTCGGCGCGCCCGCTCCCGGTACGACGGTGCGCATCGTCGCGCCCAATGGCGCCGTACTCCCCGAGGGCCGGATCGGCCAACTGCAGGTCGCGTCCGCGCGGGTGACGCCCGGGTACCTCGGGAACCTCGAGGCGGACCGCGCCGCGTTCCCCGTCGGCAACTGGCCGGCCCGCAAGTGGCTGGCGACCGGCGACCAGGGCTTCGTCACCGGCGGGCAGGTCGTCATCACCGGCCGGGACAGCGAACGCATCATCATGTCCGGCCGGCTGCACTACGCCCACGACATCGAATCCGTCGCCGCGACCGCCGTCGGCGCCGAGCACGGCCTGGTCGCCGCCTGCGGCATCGCCGACGAGGAGACCGGCACCGACCGGCTCGTCGTGTTCTACGCGCTCACCGCCGACTCCGTCCCCGGCATGGACCAGGCCATCCGCAGCCTGATCCAGACCCGCCTGGGCCTCGCCGCGCAAGTCATCGGCGTCCCGCGCCGCGACTTCCCCACCACCCCCGGCGGCAAGATCCTCCGCCCGCTGCTCAAACAGCGCTGGATCGACGGCACCCTGCTGGAACCCGCCCACACCCACGTCGAACCCGCCGGCGCCACCCCCGCCTCCGGCCCCACCGGCCAGGGCCCGTCCACCACACCGGAGTCCACCCCGTACGCCGACGAGGACCCGTCCGAACGCACCACCGAACTCCCGGTAGTCCGCGTCGCCTGGAAACGCGAACTCCAGCAATCCATCCCCACCCCACCCCAACGCCCCACCCTCGGCACCCAAACCCCCAACCCCTCCGCGCCCCTCCCGACCACCCCTCTCCAAGCACCCGCCCAGAAGGAGCAGTCGGAGGCCCCGGCACCGTCCGACGAGCAGGCGGAGGTCGTGGCATCGTCCGGCGACCAGCCGCCGGTCCTGGCGCCGTCCGGCGAGCAGGCGGAAGCCGCGGCGCCGACAGAGGTACAGCCGGAGGTCCTGGCATCGTCCGAGGAGCGGGCGGAGGCCGAGGAGCAGTCGGAGGTCCTGGCACCGACCGACGACCTGGCGGAGGCCGCGGCGCCGACCGAGGAGCAGCCGGAGGCCCCGGCACCGGCCGACGAGCAAGCGGACGACGCCCACCAGCAGCCGCACGCCGAGACGGTTCCCACCCCCGACGCCGACGCCGAAGCCCCGGCACCCGTTGGGGAGCGGGCGGAGGTCTTGGCGCTGACCGGCGAGCAGCCAGCGGCCCCGGCGCCGACCGACGAGCAAGCGGACGACGCCCACCAGCAGCCGCACGCCGAGACCGCCCACACCTCCGACGCCCACGCCGAAGCCCCGGACCTCACCGACGAGCAGCCGGAAGCCCCGTCACCGTCCGACGAGCAGACGGAGGTCTTGGCGCTGACCGGCGAGCAGCCGGAGGCCCCGGCGCCGGTCGACGAGGAAGCGGTCGACGAGGAAGCGGTCGACGAGGAAGCGGACGCCGACCAACAGCCGCACGCCGAGGCCGCTGCGACCCACCACTCCAACGCCGACGCCCCGGACCTCACCAACGAGCAGCCCAAGACCCCGCACGAACTGCTGTCCACCGCGCAAGCGGAGGGCCCGGAGCCCACGGACGAGCAGGCGGAGGCCGAGGAGCCGCTGCCACAGGCTGCGACCACCACCGCCCCCAGCCCGGAGACCGAAGAGCCAGAGGCACGCGCCGAGCAGCCCGTCGACGCGGAGCAACTGCCGCACGCCGAGACCGCCACCGACGCCCAGGCTGAAGGTCCAGTACCGACCGCTGAGCAGACGGACTCCGAGGAGCCGCAGTCACAAGCCGCAACCACGGCTGTCTCCGACGTACAGGCTGAAGACCCGGAGCCGACCGCCGAGCAGGCAGACGCCGAGGAGCCGCAGCCTCACGCTGTAACCAGCGCCGTCCCCGACGCGCCGGCCGACGGGGCGCGGCTCGCCGATGCTCGAGCTGACGGTCCGGAGCCGACCGACGAGCAGTCCGAGGACGCGGAGCAACAGGAGTACGACGAGAGCGCGGCCCGCGCCGACGAGCAAGTCGGGCAGCCGGAGCCTGCCGGCGAGCAGGTGGGGGAGACGGAGTACCAGCCGTACGACGCGGCAGCCGCCGCCTCCGACGCGCAGCTCGACGGGCCGGAGCCCACTGACGACCAGGCTGAGGTCGCGGAGCAAGAGCCGCACGCTGTAACCATCGCCGCGCCTGAGGTGCAGACCGGGCAGCCGGAGCCCGCCGGCGAGAAGGCGGCAGAGCTCGAGGAGCAGCCGCACGACGCGCCAGCTGTCGCCTCCGACGCGCAGGCCGAGGGGCCGGAGCCCACCGACGACCAGGCTGAGGTCGCGGAGCAAGAGCCGCACGCCGCAACCACCGCCGCGCCCGACGCGCAGACCGAGCAGCTGGAGTCCGTCGACGGGAAGGCGGAAGAGCTCGAGCAGCAGCCGTACGACGCGCCGGCCGCCTCCGACGCTCAGGCTGAGGGCCTGGAGTCCGCCGATGAACGGGCGGAGGACGCGGAGCAGGAGGCAGAGGTCGCGACTCCCGTACTCGGGGTTCAGGCCGAGGGTTCGGAGCCGGCTGACGAGCGCGCGGAGGTGCCGGCGTCCAGCGGCGAGCAGGCGGAGGCCGAGGAGTCGCAGGCGCCGGGGGAGACCGCCGCCGTCCCCGGGGCGCTGACCGAAGGGCCGGAGCCTGCTGGCGAGCAGGCTGGCGATGCGGGGCAACCGCCGTACGACGAGACGGCCGCCGCTCCCGATGCGCAAGGCGATGAGGCAGCGCATGCGGAGGCCTCGGAGTCGCAGGAGGCAACTGCTGTTGTTTCTGATGCGCAGGCTGATGAGCCGGTCGGCGGTGCGGAGGAGCAGTCGTACGACACGGCGTCCGCAGTACCAGATGCGGCTGAGCAGACGCACGGCGCGCAGGTTGTGGACCCGGAGCAGACCGACGAGCTGACAGACGACGCCGAGCAGTCGGCGGTCGACCCGACGTCCGCTGATGTAGCTGACGCAAGTCTCCCGCCGACTGCCGAAAACTCGCACGACGCGGCAGGCGACGTGTCGATCGCAAGCACCACTTCGTCGCCGGACGAGGACATCGCCGCTCCAGAGGAGTCCGACGAGGCGGCCGAGTCGGACGACGTGCGGTCCGCCGGATTGCCTGACGAACAGGCAGAGTCCGAGCAGGACGATGAGCAGCCGGAGGTCGTCGAGGGGTCGTACGACGGGTCCTCTGGTGCCGACGTGTCGGCTGCAAACGCGGCCACGGCTGCGGATGTGGAGCCGGAGCAGGCTGACGAGGCGGACGGCGCGGCTGCGGAATCGGTCGTGTCGGCTGGTGAGCGGGAGCGGGCTGACGAGCCGGCGGAAGTGTCGGCTGCAGGCGCCGCCGCGGCCGTGGATGCGGAGCCGGAGCAGGCTGACGAGGCGGACGACACGGCTGCGGATGCCGTCGTACCGGCTGTCGAGCCGGTGGAGGCTGTTGACGGGGCGCGTGACGCGTCTTCTGATGCCGACGTGTTGGCCGCAGGCGTCGCCGTGGATGCGGAGCCGGAGCAGGCTGACGAGGCGGACGACGCGGCTGCGGATGCCGTCGTTCCGGCTGGCGAGGCTGTCGAGCCGGTGGAGGTTGTTGAGGGGGCGCGTGACGCGTCTTCTGATGCCGACGTGTCGGCTGCAGGCGCCGCCGCGGCCGCGGAGCCGGAGCAGGCTGACGAACTGCCTGGGGCGGACGACGAGGCTGTCGCGGATTCCGTCGTACCGGGTGATGAGCAGGCGTACGCCGCCGGGGCCGACGTCGCCGCGGCCGGTGAGTCGGTGCCGGCTGGGGCGCGTGTTGAGGGTGTTGGGGTGCGGCGGGGTGAGGGTCGCGCGGGTGTTGTGGAGCCGGTGGCTGTGGTGGGGGTGGCTGGGCGGTTTCCGGGGGCCGAGGGGATCGAGCAGTACTGGGAGAACCTGGTCGCGGGGGTGGAGAGTGTTCGGCGGGAGGCGCCGGACGGGGGTGACGGGGCTGTTGCGGTTGGTGGCGTGCTGGAGCACGTCGAGTCGTTCGACGCGAAGTTCTTCGGGTTGAGCGATCGTGAAGCGCAGTTGATGGATCCGGCGCAGCGGTTGTTCCTCGAGGTGTGTCACCAGGCGCTGGAGCACGGCGGGTACGCGGGGACGACGAGCCCGGTCGGGGTGTTCGCGGGCTCGGGCATGAACTTGTACAACCGCCAGCAGCAGTCCCGCGACTCGATCGCCACCCGGGTCGCGTACCGGCTCGGCCTGACCGGGCCGGCGATCGGCGTGCAGTCGGCCTCGTCGAGTTCGCTGGTCGCGGTGCATCTGGCCTGCCAGGCGCTGAGGTCCGGCGACGCGGATCTCGCGCTCGCCGGCGCCGCCGCCGTACAGGTGCCGCAGGCAACGACGTACCATCCGGCGCCGGACTCGATCCTGTCGCCGACCGGCCAGGTCCGCGCGTTCGCCGCGGACGCCGACGGCACGGTCGGCGGGAACGGTGTCGCCGCCGTCCTGCTGAAGCGTCTCGACCAGGCCCTCACCGACGGCGACACGGTGTACGCCGTGATCCGCGGTACGGCGGTCAGCAACGAGGACGCGCCGGCGGGCAATCAGGAGCTCATCGAGCGCGCCCTGGAGCGCGCTGGGTTCGAGGCCGACTCGCTGAGCTACCTCGAGGCGAACGGGATCGGCAGCCCGGCCGCGGACGTCGCCGAGGTGAAGGCGCTGACGACGGCGCTGCGCCGGCACACCGGCAAGGTCGGGTTCTGCACGCTCGGTTCGGTGAAGCCGAACATCGGCCACCTGGACAGCGCCGCGGGGATGGCCGGCCTGATCAAGACGATCCTGATGCTGCAGCACCGGACGCTGGTCCCGACGATCAACTACACCGGCCCGAACCCGGCGCTCGCGCTGGAGGGCAGCCCGTTCGTGATCGGCACCGACACCCGCGAGTGGACCGTGCCGCTGCAGTCGGGCGGTACGACGCTGCGCGCCGGCGTCAGCGCCCTGGACCCGAGCGGCATGAACGCGCACGTGATCCTCGAGGAGGCGCCGCGGCAGATCCGGCGCGGCGACGACGGCCCCGTCGTACTGCCGCTGTCCGCGCCCGACCCGGATGCGCTCGCCGACCTCGTCGAGCTGTACCGCGCCGACCTGGACCACGGCACCGGTCACCGCCTGATCGATCTTGCCGGTACGGCGGCGCTCGGCCGGCCGGCGCATCGGCACCGGATCGCGGTCGCGGGCGGTACCGAGGCCGAGCTGGTCGACGCGCTCGGCTCCGCCCAGCCGACCGAGGTGCCGCGCGGAGGCCCCGGCCCGCTCGGCTACGCGTTCACCGGTCAGGGCGCGGCCCGGCGCGGAATGGCCGCGGGGCTCGCGGCGCGGTTCCCTGCGTTCCGCTCGGTCCTCGACGAATGCGACCGCGTGTACCACGAGGAGACCGGCGGCAGCCTGCTCGATCTGCTTCTCACCCCGGCCGGTACGGCGGAAGGCGTGTGGCCGACCGAGACCGCGCAGCCTGCACTGTTCGCGTTCGAGCTCGCGCTGGCCCGGCTGTGGCAGTCGTTCGGTGTCCAGCCCGCGCTGGTCGTCGGGCACAGCGTCGGCGAGTACGCCGCGCTGTGCGTGGCCGGCGCGCTCTCGCTGGCGGACGGCGTACGCCTCACCGCGAAGCGCGGCGAGCTCATGCAGCGCGGCACGGTGCCCGGCGCGATGGTCGCCGTCCGCGCCGACGCCGACCGGGTCCGCGAGATCGCCCGGACCGCGGGCGTGGAGGTTGCCGCTGGCAACGGTCCGCAGTCGTTCGTGCTGACCGGTTCCGAGGTGATCGTCGGCCAGCTGGCGGCGCAACTCGACCAGCTGCAGGTGTCCTGGCAACGGCTGGACGTCGACCGTGCGTTCCACAGTTCGTTGGTCGACCCAATACTGTCCGACTTCGCGGAGATCGTCCGCGAGATCACGCTGAAGCCGCTGCGGACGCCGATGGTGTCGAGCTGGTCGGGTGATCTGCTCGAGTCCGGGACGGTGCTCGACGGCGACTACCTGGTCGGTCAGTTGCGGCAGCCGGTGCTGTTCGGCGACGCGGTCGAGGCGGTGACGGCGGCCGGCTGCCGCCGGTTCCTGGAGCTCGGGCCGGACGCCGTACTGAGCCCCGCGGGCCGCCGGATCGCGCCGAACAGCACATGGATCCCGGCGCAGCGTCTCGGCCAGGACCCGGTGCTCGCGACGATGAACGGCCTCGCCGAGCTGTACGAGCAGGGCACCGAGATCGCGTGGGCGAAGGTCTACCCGGACGGCGGGCGGGTCCCGCTCCCGACGTACCCGTTCCGCCGGGTGCACCACCCGGTTGACCCGTCGGTGACGGTTCCGGCCGGCCCGGGCACGGCGGTTGCCGTGGACAACGTCACGCCGCGGCTGAACGCGTTCGAGCGCGCTGCCCGGGCGCAGACCGTGGTCTTCGAGCCGCCGTCGAGCGCCGCCGTCAAGCGCATCCCGCTGGACCCGCCGGAGCCAGCGACGGTAGAGCGGGCCGAGCGGGCCGAGCGGGCCGAGCAGGCCGAGCAGGCCGAGCAGGCCGAGCAGGCCGCGTCGCCGTTCGCGTTGCCGGCCGAGACGCACCAGATCGACGCGGACTATCTGGCGCAGGCCGGGTCGCTGTCCGGCAACGAGATGTCCGCCGAGCGGTACCGCGAGTCGCTGGATGTCGTGCTCGACATGACCTGCGAGGTGCACAACCTCGACCCGTACGACCTCACCGTCGACCACACGTTCGCCGAGCTCGGGGCGACGCCGGCGTCGATGGCGCCGGTGATCGACGAGCTCAACAGCCGGTTCGAGGCCGAGCTGGCGCCGGACGACCTGTTCCTGACGTACACGACGCCGCACAAGGTCGCGACCGCGGTCGCGGTCCAGACGGCCGAACCCGAACCGCCCCAGCCGGAACCGGAGCCGCAGCCCGAGCCCGTTGTCGAGCAAGAGCCGGTCCGGGACGCGCGGACGGCGTTGGCCGTGCTGGGCTCCGGGCTCGCGGAGTTGGCGGCGAAGGTGGACGAGGCCGCGGCGGCGACGAGCGAGGCCGAGCTGCCGGGCAGCGGCATGGCGGCGCTCATGTCGCAGCAGCTCCGGGTCGCCGGTCAGCTCGTGGACGGCGTCACGAAGCTCATGCGCGAACAGCTCGCCCTCCTCGGCGAGCCGGCCCCGGAGGCCAAGCCCCCGGCCGCGGCCGAGCAGGCCGCAGACGCTAACGACGCAAAGGAAATCGCGTCGGATGTGAGTGACGGCAGCGTCGGCGGTGCAGCCGTCTCCTGGACCGACGACGAGCCGCCGGCGCCCTCCCGCAGTACGGCGGACCCGGCCGTCGACCCGCGCCGCCGCGACTTCGCGTACTGGAACCAGGTGCTCGCCGGCGCCGAACCGTTGGTGCTCCCCGCAGACCGCGCCCGCGCCGCCGGTGACGACGCGGTGGCGTCGGTGAAGCACGAGCTGGAGGAGGAGCTCGGCGACGCGGTGCTCGCGTACAGCCGGGACCGCAAGCTCAGCCCAGTGATGACCATGCTGGCCGCGGTCGCGACCGTGCTCGGCCGGTTCGCCGCGCAGGACGACGTGACCATCGGCTCGGCGCTGATCCGCCCGAAGGGCGACACCTCGACGGATCCGCGCCATCCGCTCCCGCTGCGGATCGACCTGTCCGGCGAGCCCGACCTCGGCGAGCTGACCGAGCGGATCCGCGACATCACCGCGGGCGCGTTCGATCACGCCGGCACCGATCTCGCGATCCTGCAACGGGATCCGCTGTTCCAGATCCTGGTCGAGTTCGAGGACGGCGACGACGACCTGCCGCCGAGCGTGGACCTGCGGTTCCGGCTGACCCATCACGGCGCCGGCATCACGTGTACGGCGGACTACCGGTCCGGCCTGTTCGAGCGCCAGACGATCGAGCGGCTGCTCGGTTACCTGGCCGAAGTGTTGCGCAGAGCAACGACCAGCCCGGAGCTGCGGCTGCCCGGCCTGGTGCTGCCGACCGAGGCTGACCTCACCGCATTGCGCGAACTCGAGGGCGACCTCGAGCGCGAGCCCCAAGGCGAGCCAGCCGGTCTCGCTTCGGCCGGCCGGGTACGACGGGACGCGGTCGTCGCCGGTGAACTCAGCGGACTGCACACGCTCTTCGAGCAGCAGGTCGCACGCACACCGGACGCCATCGCGCTGATCCAGGGCAGCCGCGAACTCACGTACGCCGAGCTCGACCGCCGCTCCAACGCGGTCGCCTGGCAGCTCGTCGATCTCGGCGTGAAGCCCGGGCAGCTGGTCGCGGTCCGCGTTGCCCGCGGCACCGAAATGGTCGTGGCCGTGCTCGCGGTGCTGAAGTCCGGCGCGGCGTACCTCCCGCTGGATCCCGGCGTACCGGAGTCGCGCTGGGCCTTCATGGTCCAGGACGCGGCAGCGGTGGCGCTGGTCGGCGACGACGCGGCGCTGGCCGATCGCCTCGGCCTGCGGCTGGTTCCGGTGGCCGCCGGCGACGGTGACACCCGGGCGCGACAGGCGCCGCCGGTCCGGGCGGCGGCCGACGATGTTGCCTACTGCATCTACACGTCCGGCTCGACCGGAAACCCGAAGGGCGTCGTGGTCCCGCACCGCGGCCCGGTGAACCTGGTCCGGCACTACCTGCGGACGCGGCGCTCGCTGCGGACGCTGCAGTGGACGTCGTTCGGGTTCGACGTCCACGTGCAGGAGATGTTCACGACGCTGGCGTCCGGCGCGGCGCTGGTCCTGATCGGCGAGGACGACCGGTACGACCCGGACGCGGTCGTCGCGGCACTGCGTGACCACGGCGTACAGCGCTTGTTCATGGCGTTCAGCCCGCTGACCGCGTTGCTCGCGACGATGCGCCGGCTGCCGGAGCTGCCCGAGTTGCGCGAGATCGTCGCGGGCGGCGAGGCGATGGTGCTGACGCACAAGGTCCGGGACTTCCTGGACGCACATCCGCAGTGCCGGCTGTTCAACGAGTACGGCCCGACCGAGGCGTCGATCGTGACCACGATCCACGAGGTCGACCCGGCCGAGGACCGGCCGTCGATCGGGCGGCCGATCGACGGTGTCGCCGTACGGCTGCTCGACGCCGCGCTCCGGCCCGTGCCGATCGGCGCGGTCGGGGAGATCCACCTCGGCGGCGCCGCCGTTGCCCGCGGCTACATAGGGCGGCCGGAGGAGACCGAGCACGCGTTCGTCGCCGACCCGGGGCACCCCGGCGCGCGGCTGTACCGGAGCCGGGACCTCGGCCGCTGGCGCGCCGACGGCACCCTGGAGTACCTGGGCCGCGCGGACGACCAGGTGAAGATCCGCGGCCACCGGGTCGAGCCCGGCGAGACCGAGCACGTCCTGGCCGACCAGCCCGGCGTCGTCGACGCGGTCGTGGTGGCCTGCTCGGATCCGGGCGGCGACACCTGCCTGATCGGGTACGTCGTCCTCGAGGACAGCGACCCCGCGGTGTTGGCCCGGCTGATGCTCGACCTCGGCAAGGAGCTGCCGATCTACCTGGTGCCGGCGGACCTGATCCCGATCGAGGAACTCCCGCTCGACGACAACGGCCGGCTGGACCGCGGCCGGCTGCCGGAACCGGAGTGGCTCACACCGAAATCCTGAGCGGGCGGTCCTGAGTGGACGGCCCCGGACGTGGAAGTTCTGCACCGTGGACGGGGGGTCAGGTCAGTGACAGCCTTCCCGCGGCCACCGTCCGCCGTTCACGGTGCAGAACCTGCGTTCGATCCCATCCCTCCATAGGATCGAACGTGTTCGATCGGTCGGACGGTGCCGAAGGCACGCTGGTTCCCGATCCGTGCTTCACACGGTTGCGGCGGGAGAGTCGCCTCACCCGCCGCTCACGTGTCCGGTCGATCCAAGGCCCCCCTCGATCTCCCGTGTGCCGGCCGGTCCGGGCCCCCTCGACCGGCCGTGGATGACGGTGCCCCCACCCCATCCATCCGTTGCATCGCGCAACACAGGGCCGTCGTTACACGGATCCGCGAGATTCGTAAAAATTGCGCAAAGGTGCGCGGGAGAGGCCTTACCGGACGCGCAAGAATGTGCGCCTCAGGCCAGTGCCGCCCACGCCTGGTGAGCGGCCCCCAACAGGCCCGCGTTGTCGAGCTGGGCGGGCACCACGGTGAGGTCTGTGACGAACGGCAGCTGCGCCAGCCTCTTCACCCACGCCTGCACCGGGTCGAACAGCACCGGCCCCGCCTTCGCGACGCCGCCGCCGATCACGACCGTGGTCAGGTCGACGGTCACGGCCGTCGCCACGATCCCGGCGGCCAGCGCCTGCGCACCGTCGTCGAACGCGGCCAGCGCGAGCTCGTCCCCGGCGGCGGCGTCGGCGGCCAGGGCTTCGGCGTCCACGGCCTCGCCGGTCCGCCACCCGCTGCGCTGCGCGCGGGTGACCATCCGCGGGCCGCTTGCGTACGCCTCGACGCAGCCGAACGACCCGCACGCGCACGCCTCGCCGTCCTGGTCGATCACCACGTGGCCGATGTGTGCGGCGTTGCCGGACTGGCCGACCAGCGGCCTGCCGTCGACGACGAGCCCGCCGCCGACGCCGGTCGACACGACGATCCCGAGCAGCGTGCGCGCGTCCCGGCCGGCGCCGCTCCAGAACTCGCCGAGCGCGAAACAGTGCCCGTCGAGGCCGAGCGCCACCGGGACGTCGCCGGTCAGCGCCCGGACCTGGTCGACGATCGGGAAGTTGCGCCACCCGGGGATGTTCACCGGGGAGACCAGACCGTGCTGCTGGTCGAGCGGGCCGGCGGAGCCGATGCCGACCGCCAGGGGAGTTGCGTCGCCGCGGACGCGCGCGATCAGCTCACCGAGCGCGGCGAACACCTGATCGGCGTCGCCGGGCGGGGTGGCGATCCGGTCGCCGGTGAGAATCGTGCCGTCGGCAGACACCAAAGCGGCGGCCATCTTCGTGCCGCCGATGTCGATTCCCAGCACGGTTCCCCGCGCCGAAGCTGCGTCGTCGCTCATCGTCCCCCCGGTCAGGGCGGTCAGGTCGAGAGACAACGTTATCTGTAGTCGGCCCGAACAGACAGAGGTGATTGCAGGTAATCATGGAAAACCCGCAGGAAGACGGCAGGTAACTGCCATGACAGCCCCTGACAACGAAACCCCTCCAGGCACCCCAACCAGCCCCGACAGCCGCCCACCTACCCCGCCCCGGCCCCCCGCCCGGCAGATCCGACCCCGGCCGACTTTGTGCACCGGATCCGTGCGGCGACGGGTTCGCCGTACGGATCCGGTGCACAAAGCCGTCCTTCGAGGGGGCAGTGGGGGGTGGGTGGCGGGGTGAGCCGGGGGCGGGAGAGGGTTGGGGGATGAGTGATCAACTGGAGCGTGACGCGGCCGGCTCACTGGTGGTCGGCTTCACCGGGACGACGGCGCCCGACGACCTGCGCAGGGCGGTGGCCGGCGGCCTCGGGGCCGTCATCCTGTTCACCCGGAACGTGGCGGACGCCGAGCAGGTGGCAGCGCTGACCGCGCAGCTGCGGACCGAGCGGCCGGATCTGATCGTGGCCATCGACCACGAGGGCGGCGAGTTCAGCCACCTGGCGCCGGCGAACCCGTGGCCGCTGGCGTCCCCGCGGCTGCTCGGCGACCTGGACGACGTCGACCTGACCCGCGGCGCGGCCCGGGACGCGGCCGCGACCCTGGCGGCGCTCGGCATCGACCTGATGCTGGCCCCGTCGGTCGACGTGAACAGCAACCCGGCGAACCCGATCATCTCCACCCGCTCGTTCGGCCGCACCGCGGACGTCGTCTCCCGGCACGGCGTCGCGTTCGTCGAGGGCGTCCACGACGCGGGCATCGCCGCCTGCCCGAAGCACTTCCCGGGCCACGGCGACGTGTCGGTCGACTCGCACACCGACCTGCCGCGGGTCGACCGTTCGGTGGCCGAGGTCGGCGCCGTCGAGCTGGCCCCGTTCCGCGCGACCATCGCGGCCGGCGCCGATGTCGTGATGAGCGCGCACATCATCTTCTCGGCGTACGACGACCAGCCGGCCACGCTGTCGCACCGGGTGCTGACCGGGCTACTGCGCGAGGAGCTCGGCTTCACCGGGGTCATCACCACCGACGCGCTCGAGATGCAGGCCATCACCAAGAACCGCTCGATCGAGGACGCCGCCGTCGCGGCGATCGGCGCCGGAGCCGACCTGGCGATGATCGCGGTCGGTACGGCGGACCCGCAGGCGCTGACCGCCCGCGTGGTCGAGGCCGTCCGCAACGGCACACTGCCCGCCGAACGCGTGGCCGACGCGGCTGCCCGGGTTCGCGAACTCGCCACGTCGCTCGGTCGGCGCTCGCGGCTACCGGGCCTCGGCGGGGCCCCGATCCGCGAGGTCGCGGCGCGGGTGGTGGCCGGGCAGACGTTCCCGGCGTACGGCGCGACGCCGTACGTCATCGACCTGACGCAGGGCCTGCACCCGGCCTGGAACCCGTACTTCTCCGGCCTGCCCGAGATCTTCACCCGGGTGGCTCCGGGCGCGGAGGGTGTCGTCCTGCGCGGCGAGCACCACCTCACCGACACAGGCGAGCCGCAGGACGACGCGATCGCCAAGGCGGTGAAGGCCGCGCGAGGCCGTCCGCTGGTGATCGCCGTCCAGGACGCGGGCCGTACGCCGTGGATGCGTGCCGCCCTGGAGCACCTGATTCAGGGTCACCCCGACAACGTCTTCGTCCTCTGCACCGGCATCCCCGAGGACCAGGCGCTCGTCCCGCAGGGCGTCCCGTCCGCCACGACCTCCGGCCGCAACGTCATCGTCCTGGAAGCCATTGCACGACAACTGACCCGCGAGCCCTGAACCGGCAGCTCGACAGGAGGTGTCCGGCCGGACCGACCGGGCGCACGCTCAGCGGGCCCGGCGATCAGGCGCAGTGGACGTATACGTACTGTCGAGCTGCGTTTCAGCTCAGTCGGAGCGGCATTCCAGTTCCAGATCGAGGGCGTGCTCCTCGACGTAGTTGAGGGCGTGGCGGACCGCTCCGACCGAGACGATCGCGTCGCCGAGGGAGGAGACGGCGACGCGCGGGGGAGTGCTGGTGTAGTGCGCCAGCCGGGCCTCGAGGTCGGGAAGCAGGGCCGCCGCGGCCGCGGCGACGGCGCCGCCCAGGACGACCAGTTCGGGGTTGAACAGCGTGCCGAGGGTGGCGACCACCCGCGCGGTCCGGTCGGCGATCTCCTGAAGGATGCCTTCGGCAACCTTGTCGCCGCCGGCCGCGGCGCGGAACACCAGTTCGGCGGTCACGTCCCCGCCGTCGGCCAGCGTGCGCAGGGACGTCTCCACGGCCGGGTCCGCGGCCGCCGCCGTCCCGTTCTCGCGCGCGATCCGTGCGATCCCGTGGGTGTCGCCGACGCCCGCGATCAGCTTCAGGAACACCATCTCGCCGGCGCCGCCGCGCGAACCGTGCAGCAGCCGGCCGGAGTCCATCAGCCCCGACCCGAACCGCTCACCGGCGAGCAGGACGACCAAGTCATCCACATTGCGCGCCTCGCCGCGCCAGTGCTCACCGAGGGTGGCGAGGTTGGCGTCGTTCTCCAGCAGGACCGGCCAGCCGTGCAGCTCGGTCAGCCGGTGGGACAGCCCGGTGTCGAAGCGCCGCCAGAACTCGTCGTCGACCAGGATGTTGCCCTCCCGGTCGACCGGGGCGGCGACCCCGGCGCCGGCGGCGAGGACCTGCGCGTCCGACACCCCCGCGGACGCGAGCGCCTCGACCACCGTCGCGTGCACGATCTCGGTCCGCTCGCTCGGCGTCTTCACGCCGGCCGCCGACCGCCCGGCCTTGGCGACCGTCTCGCCGCGCAGGTCGGAGACCAGCACGGTGGTCTTGGCCGCGCCGATGTCGATGCCGAGCACATACCCCGCGTGGCTGTTGAACTCGAACCGCCGCGACGGCCGCCCGACCGAGGTCCGGCCGGGGTCGAGCTCGACCACCCAGCCCATCGAGATCAGGTCGTTGCAGACCGCGTGCACGGTCGCGCGGGTGAGGCCGGTGGCCTCGATCAGGCCCGTTCCGGTCATCACCCGCGCGCGGGTGAGCACGCCGAGTACCTTGCCCGCGTTCACCCGCCGCAACATCGTCGGGGTGGCCGTCGGCGGGGTAGTCGGTGGTTTCGCCATGAAAGCCCCTTGACCTGTCGTCGTACCGACCGCAGAATACATGCAGATTCTAAATTTAGAGCCTATATATAAACGCCGGGTTACCCCCAGATTTCCGAGTGAGGCGAAGTGACCACTCCGCAGACGACCCACACGACCCACACGGCGCAGTCCGACTGGTGGCGGCAGGCCGTCGTCTACCAGATCTACCCGCGCAGCTTCGCCGACGCCAACGGTGACGGCGTCGGTGACCTGCCCGGCATCATCAGCCGAGTCCCGTACCTGGTGGCGCTGGGGATCGACGCGGTGTGGCTGAGCCCGTTCTACCCGTCCGCGCTGGCCGACGGCGGGTACGACGTCGACGACTACCGCAACGTGGACCCGCGGCTCGGCACCCTGGAGGACTTCGACCAGCTGATCGAGGCGCTGCACGCGGAGAACATCAAGCTGATCGTCGACATCGTCCCGAACCACACCTCGGACCGGCACGAGTGGTTCGTCGAGGCGCTCGAGGCCGCGAAGGGGCACCCGGCCCGCGACCGGTACATCTTCCGCGACGGCGAGGGTGACCAGCCGCCGTCGGACTGGGACTCCGTGTTCGGCGGCTCCGCCTGGGCGCAGACCGACGACGGCCAGTGGTACCTGCACATGTTCGCGGCCGAGCAGCCCGACCTGAACTGGCAGCACCCCGAAGTCCGCGCGGACTTCCTGGACACCCTGAAGTTCTGGTCCGACCGCGGTGTGGACGGCTTCCGGGTGGACGTCGCGCACGCGCTGGTGAAGGACCTGTCGGAGCCGTTCCCGGCGAAGGCCACGCTGCCGCGGCAGTCGGAGTCGAACGGCAAGCACCCGCTGTGGGACCAGGACGGCGTGCACGAGATCTACAAGGACTGGCGCAAGCTGCTGAACTCCTACGACCCGCCGCGGTCGGCGGTCGCCGAGGCGTTCGTGCCGGCCGCCCGCCGGGCGCGGTATGCGAGTGCCGACGGCCTCGGGCAGGCGTTCAACTTCGACCTGTTGCAGGCCGACTTCGAGTACGAGAAGTTCCGTGAGGTGATCGAGCAGAACCTCGCGCTCGCCGAGGAGAACGGCTCGTCGTCGACCTGGGTGTTCTCGAACCACGACGTCGTCCGGCACGCCACCCGGTACGGCCTGCCGAAGAACCCGAAGGGCGGCTGGCAGGACGGCAAGGACTGGCTGCTGAGCAACGGCACCGAGCCCACCGTCGACGTCGCGCTCGGCCTGCGCCGCGCTCGCGCCGCGACGCTGCTGATGCTCGCGCTGCCCGGCTCGGCGTACCTGTACCAGGGCGAGGAGCTCGGCCTGCAGGAGGTCGGCGAGCTGCCGGCCGCGAACCTGCAGGACCCGGCGTACTTCCGCTCGAAGGGCGCCGAGAAGGGCCGCGACGGCTGCCGGGTGCCGCTGCCGTGGACGGTCGGCGGGCTGTCGTTCGGCTTCGGCACGGGCGGCTCGCACCTGCTGCAGCCGAAGTGGTTCGGCGCGTACTCCGTCGAGGCGCAGCACGACGACGTCGAGTCGACGCTGAGCATGTACCGCAAGGCGCTCGCCGTACGGCGGGGGCTGCGCACCGGCAGCTCGCTGACGTGGATCGACAACACCGACGACGTCCTGCACTTCGTCCGCTCCGGCGGCTGGCAGTGCGTCACGAACTTCGGTGCGGCTCCGGTCGAGCTGCCCGACGCCGCGGTCGTGCTGTCCAGCGGCCCGCTCGAGGGTGAAAAGCTCCCCAGCGCCACGACGGCCTGGCTGATCTAGCCCTCCCAGAACCCGCTCCGGTCAAGCCGTTCGCTGACGGCCCTCCCCCTGTGACCGGGGCGTCCGGGGTCGTGGCGGGGGCACCGGGGCGGTTGCCCCTGCCACGATCCTCCTGACTGCTTCTTGTCTGCGGGAGTGTCAGGATAGGCCGCGTGACGACGCTTGCGGACGTGCTCGCAGTACTCGACCGGCTCTACGACCCGGCCTGGGCGGAGTCCTGGGACGCGGTCGGTCTGGTGACCGGCGACCCGGACCAGGAGGTACGCCGGACCCTGTTCGCCGTCGACCCGATGCGCGAGGTGGTCGACGAGGCGATCGACGGTGGTTTCGATCTGCTCGTCACTCATCACCCGTTGTTGCTGCGCGGCGTGAACAGCGTGGCCGCGACGACGCCGAAGGGCCGCGTCGTCCACGACCTGATCCGCGCCGGTGTGGCACTGCACGTCTGTCACACCAATGCCGACAACGCGAACCCGGGCGTGAGCGACGCGCTCGCCGCCGCGATTGGGCTGCGGGACACGCGGCCGCTGAAGGCGATGCCGGCCGAACCGATGGACAAGCTGGTCGTGTTCGTCCCGGTCGCGGAGACGCAGGCGATGCTCGACGCGCTGGCGAAGGCGGGCGCCGGGCAGATCGGCGACTACGAGCGGGCCGCCTGGAGCGGTACCGGCGAGGGGACGTTCCGGCCGCTCGCCGGCGCGAACCCGACGATCGGGACCGTCGGCGCCGTCGAGGTCGTCGCGGAGAACCGGATCGAGATGATCCTGCCGCGGCGCCGACGGCGTGCGGTCGTCGAAGCGCTGGTTGCTGCGCATTCGTACGAGGAACCGGCGTACGACCTCTACGAGCTGGCCTCGCTGCCAAGTGAGCGCGGCGGCGGGCGGGTCGGTGTCCTCGAGGTGCCGCTGCCGCTGGGCGCCTTCGCGCAGCTGGTCGCGGAGAGCCTGCCGCGGACCGAGCACGGCGTCCGCGTCGCCGGCGACCTGGACCGCACGATCGAGACCGTCGCGGTGGTCGGGGGAGCGGGCGACTCGGAGTTCGACCGGGTCCGCGCGGCCGGTGTCGACGCGTACCTGACCGCGGACCTGCGGCACCATCCCGCGACCGAGGCCCGGGCGTACGGCGGCCCGGCGCTCGTCGACGTCGCGCACTGGGCCAGCGAGTGGCCGTGGCTGGTAGCTGCCGAGCGGCTCCTGCTCGAAGGTCTCGCGGCGCGAGGCAGTACCGTAGACACTCACATCTCAACACTCTGCACGGACGCCTGGACGCTGCGGATCTGAGCGAAGGAGCTGACTCTGAACGCCGAGCCCGCCGTCCAACGCCGGTTGCTGGACCTGCAGGATCTCGACCTGCAGCTGGATCAGATCGCGCACAAGCGCGCGTCGTTGCCCGAGCACCAGGCCCTGAAGGACCTGGTCGCCGAGAAGTCCGTGGTCGACCGTGACCTGGTCACCGCCGACACCGAGGTCAGTGACCTGCAGCGTGAGCAGAAGAAGGCCGACTCCGACGTCGAGCAGGTGAAGCAGCGCCGGGCGCGCAACCAGCAGCGGCTCGACTCCGGACAGGTGACCTCGCCGCGCGACCTGGAGAACCTGCAGCACGAGATCGGGTCGCTCGAGCGGCGGATCTCCGACCTGGAGGATGCCGAGCTCGAGGTGATGGAGAAGCTTGAGGCCGCCGAGGCGGTGCAGATCGACCTGCGCACCCGCGCCGAGGCCTGCGCCGGCCGGCAGACCGAGCTGGAGACCAGTCGCGACGCCGCGCTGAAGGAGCTCGACGAGCAGCGCGCCCAGATCGGCGACCAGCGCAGCGCGGTCGCGACCGAGCTGCCGGAACCGCTCGTCAAGCAGTACCAGCGGCTGCGTGAGCACAACGGCGGCATCGGCGCCGCGCCGCTCGTCGGCAAGCGCTGCATGGGCTGCCGGATGGAGCTCGCGCCGTCCGACCTGTCCGCGATCAAGGCCGCCGCGCCGGACGCCGTACTGCGCTGTGAAGAGTGCGGCCGGATCCTCGTGCGGACGGCGGAGAGCGCTGTATGAGTTACTCCCACGTCATCGTCGAGGCCGACGGTGGATCGCGCGGCAACCCCGGCCCGGCGGCGTACGGCGCGCTCGTGCGTGACCCGGCGACCGGGAAGGTGATCGCGCAGCAGGGCCGGACGCTGGGGATCGCGACCAACAACGTCGCCGAGTACTCCGGCCTGATCGCCGGGCTCGAGCTGGCCGCGGAGTATGCGCCGGACGCCTCGATCGAGGTGCGGATGGACTCCAAGCTGGTGATCGAGCAGATGGCCGGCCGGTGGAAGATCAAGCACCCGGACCTGCAGCCGCTGGCGATCAAGGCGCAGGGCCTCGCGCCGTTCGGCACCGAGTGGACCTGGGTGCCGCGCGCGCAGAACGCGGCCGCCGACGCGCTCGCGAACAACGCGCTGGACGGCGTCGACATCCCGTTGACGCCGGCCCCGGCCGGATCGCCGGTCGCGATCGACAAAGAGCCGTCCGATCTGCAGAAGGCCTTGCAGGGCTGGGGTCCGCAAGCCGAGCCGCCGACGCAGCTGATCTTCCTGCGGCACGGCGAGACGCCGCACACCGCGGAGAAGCGGTTCTCCGGATCCGGCGGCGACAACCCCGGGCTGAGCGACACCGGTCGCGCGCAGGCATTGGCCGCCGCCGAATACCTGGCGCGGATCGGGGGCGTCGACGCACTGGTCGTGTCGCCGATGCGCCGGACCCGGGAGACCGCGCAGGCGGTCGCGGACAAGCTCGGGCTCGAGGCGATCGTGGACGAGGGCTGGCGGGAGGTCGCGTTCGGCGACTGGGACGGGCACACGTTCGCGGAGATCCAGCAGAAATGGCCCGACGCGATGAACGCCTGGCTCGACTCGACCGCGGTCGCGCCGCCCGGCGGCGAATCGTTCGACACCTGCGCCCGGCGGGCCCGGTCGGCGCGCGACGGCCTGCTCGCGCGGTACCCGGGCAAGACCGTCGTCGTGGTCACCCACGTGACACCGATCAAGCTGATGGTCCGTTCGGTGCTGCAGGCCCCGATGTCGTCGCTGTTCCGGATGGAGCTGCGCCCGGCGACCCTGACCGAGATCCACTGGTACGCCGACGGTCTGGCGTCGCTTCGCTCCTTCAACGTGCAGCCCTCGCTAGTCTGACCCCATGCCGCTGCAGAGGGTTCGTTTCGTCGAGGGTGTGCCGGAGGTCTTCCGGGCGTCGTTGCAGGACATCCGCCGGGAGCAGGAGGTGCCCGCGGAGTTCCCGCCGGAGGTGACCGCGGCGGCTGTCGAGGCGGTCCGCAGCGCGCGCCTGCCCGAGCTGGACCGGACCGAGATCGAGTTCGTGACGATCGACCCGCCGGACTCGATGGACCTCGACCAGGCGCTGCACATCGAACGCACCGGCGACGGGTTCACCGTGCACTACGCGATCGCGGACGTGGCCGCGTTCGTGCGCGCCGGCGACCCGATCGACGCCGAGGCCCGGCGCCGCGGCGAGACGCTGTACGCGCCGGACAAGCGCACGCCGCTGCACCCGCCGGAGCTGTCCGAGGCCGCGGCCTCGCTGCTGCCCGACCAGGTGCGGCCCGCGCTGCTCTGGACCATCACGGTCGACGCGACCGGCGAAGGGACAGGCGTCACCTGCGAGCGTGCCCTGGTGAAGTCGCGGGCCAAGCTCAACTACACCGGCGTACAGAAGGACCTGGACGCCGGGACGGCGCCGGAGTCGCTGCAGCTGTTGCGTGAGGTCGGCAAACTCCGCGAGCAGCGCGAACTCGAACGCGGCGGCGTGAACCTCCCGATCCCGGACCAGGAGATCGTCACCTCCAACCACGGCTGGGGTCTGGAGTTCCGTGCACCGCTGCCGGTCGAGGGCTGGAACGCGCAGATCTCGCTGCTCACCGGGATGGCGGCCGCGAGCCTGATGACCAAGGGCAAGATCGGCATCCTCCGCACGCTGCCCGAATCGCACGACGACCTGCGCCGCAAACTCGGCAGCACCGCCAAGGCACTCGGGATCGACTGGCCCGCCGAGACGTCCTACGCGGAGTTCATCCACGGGCTCGACCCGTCGGTGCCGGCGCACGCGGCGATGCTCGCGGCGTGCACGGTGCTGTTCCGCGGGGCCGGCTACGTGGCGTTCGACGGGAGTGTCCCCGAGCAGCCGCAGCACGCCGCGATGAAAGCGGCGTACGCGCACGTCACGGCGCCGCTGCGGCGACTGGTGGACCGGTGGGCGGGGGAGATCTGCGTCGCGCTCTCCGCGGGCGCCGAGGTGCCGGCCTGGGTGCGCGAGTCGATGGACGAGATCCCGAAGATCATGGACGACGCCGACCGGCGCGCACACGCGTACGAGCGCTCGATCGTCAGCATGGTCGAGGCGGGCCTGGTCGCGGACCAGGTCGGCAGCGAGTTCGACGGCGTGATCACCGACGTGGACGAGAAGGAGCAGAGCCGCGGCATCGTCGTGCTGACGAAGTACGCGATCGAGGGCCGGGTCACGGGTGCGGCGCTGCCGCTGGGGCAGCAGGTCCGGGTGCGGCTCGTCGAGGCCGAGATCGCCAAGCGCACCGTCGCCTTCGAGCTAGTCGGCTAGGTATTCCTCGACGGCGGCCGTGGTGCGTTCGAGGTCGCCGGTCGCGAGCAGGTCGATCAGTGCGCCGCGGAGCATCGCCAGTACGGCGGTGCGCCGGGCCGCCGTCCGGTCGGGGTCGCTCGTCCTGAGCAGCTCGAGCCAGTCGTCGACCGTCGAGCGGGCGAAATCCGCCCACGGGCCGTCGGGTGCGACGAGCGACCGCCCGTAGGCCTCGACCCAGAACGTCATCAGCGGCCGGCGTTCCGGCGCGGCCAGCCAGGTCCACAGTTCCCGGGCGATCACGGTCAGGCCGGGCGGCTCGTCGTACCGCTGCTCGATCTCGTGGAGCAGCGCGAGTTCGTCCGACCGGGCGCGGGCGAGCAGCGCGCGGATCAGGCCGTCCTTGCTGCCGAACAGAAAGAGCAGCACCCGGGGGCTCGAGCCGATCGCGGTCGCCAGCGGGCGCAGCGACAGGTCGGCCAGGCCGTGCGTCAGCGAGTACGCGTAGGCGCGCTCCAGCAGTTCCTGCTGGCGGGCGGACGGAGCTTCCTTTGTGGCTGGCACAGGGCTAGTATCGCTTACTGAAACAGTCGTGTCAGTAGAGTGGGTAGGTTGATGACGAAACTGATCAGGAAGCTGGGGCGGCCCGGAGACCTCGGCTGGGTGGTGCAGTCGCACGCGGAGATCTATGCGGCCGAGTACGGCTGGGGGCCGGCGTACGAGACGCTGATCGCGCAGATCGTGTCGGCGTACGCGTCCGACCATGACGACGAACGCGAGGCCGCGTGGATCGCCGAGGTCGACGGGGAGCGGGCGGGCAGCATCTTCTGCGTGCGCGGGCCGGACGAGACGACCGCGCAGCTGCGGCTGCTGCTCGTCACGCCCGCCGCTCGTGGGTTGAAGCTGGGCGCCGAATTGGTCGACACGTGCTTGGAGTTCGCGCGCGAGGCCGGATACAAGCGGATGGTGCTGTGGACGAATGATCCGCTGGTCGCGGCGCGACACATCTACCTGTCACGGGGCTTCCGGCTGACCGGCACCGAGGTGCACGAGATGTGGGGCGACCACCTGGTGGGGCAGACGTACGAGCTGGACCTCTAGGACTTGCAGAGCGGTGCGCCGGGCGCCGCGGTCTTGTAGATCGCGTGGGAGAGGAACGTGCTCACGTAGCCGTTGGCGACCGTCAGCGCGTGCCGCGGGCCGACGCTGCCGAGCGGGAGGTACCTGCGCAGCGGGTACGCCAGGTAGTAGACGCCGTAGTCGGTGAAGTTGAAGTGCCGGGTGCCGGGGATCGTCGCGCACCACGACGCCCCGGTGCTTGCCTTGAGCAACGAGAGGGCGCGGTCCCGGTCGTGGTCGTTCTTCGCGTCCGGGCCGCAGACGCTGGTGATACAGGAATCGTCGGCGCCGAGCAGCATCACCGGCGCCTTCACGCCCTTCCGCACGACTTCGCCGAACTGGATCCCGTCCAGGTCGACCGCGGCGGCGCAGCGCGGGTCCAGGCGGCAGGCCTCGAGCGACGCCGCGCCGCCGAACGAGTGGCCGACGTACGACGCGCCCACCGCGGACTCGACCGAGTCCGGCACCTCCTTGGCGACCATACCGGCCGCGAACCGCGCGTCGGCGGCCCAGATCCCGACCAGGTGGTCGCCGACCTGCTGCGCGCCCTCGGTGCTGTCCCCGAGATTCGGCGGGTTCGCCTCCGGCTTGCTCTCGATGGTCTGCCCGCCGAGGACGGTGAGATTCGCGCTGTACGTCGGGGTGACACCCGCGACGAGGTAGCCGTGGCTGGCGAGGTTCTCCGCGAGCGCGGCGTACATCGGCGCGGACAGCCCCATGCCCGGCATCAGCACCACGACCGGGAACCGTCCCGGCGCGATCGCGACCCGGTCGAGGGCGCGGTCCTGCAGTGTGTCGAACGGGCCCTGGAGCACCGACGCCGGTGCCTTGAGGTGCAGTCCGCTCCACTCGCCCGGCGCGTACTGCACACGGCGCCCGGTCGTCTCCTTGGCCACCGGGTACCACAGCCAGACGGCGAGCCGGCGCGGGCCGTTCACGTACGGATCACGGCGGGGCGTGTCGGTCCATTCGTACGTCCGCCGCCCGACCTGGAAACTCCCGCTCGTCTCCGGCAAAGCCACCGGCTCGGACCGCTGCACCAGCACCCAACCCACATACCCGGCCCCGCCAACCAGCACGACCAGAAGCACGATCACGATCCCGGTCCGCACCCGTCGCCTCATACCCCAAGCCTCTCACCACCACCGCGCCCAGCCCCCACCTTCACCCGCCGAGTCGTGAGATTCGGCTGCCGCAACCAACCAAGATCCACGACTCGCCGACAAGTACCCGGACCATTCGGCACGACTCGACGGCTGTGGCCTAGGTCGGCAGTCCGAAGCGGCCGGCGATGGCGAAGACTCGAGCGCTACCCGTGCGCGACGTGACGTGCGCGACGTCAGGTGCTACGAATCCGCCGCCCAGCACGACCGGGTCGCCGAGCTTGGCGATGACCTCGCCGTCCGGATCCAGGATCGCCGGCACGCCGTCGCGAACTCCCATCGAGCATCCCGGCGGCCACGCGACCTCGAACCTGTGGCCGTACTCCAGCACGACGACGCAGTTCGTCGCTTCGTCCACGGCGAGGATCCCCTCGCGCCGCGCGGCCATGTTGCGCGCGGGGTGTTGCTGGACGGTCAGGTACGGCAGGTCGACCACGTCTTCGATCGTACGCCGGTCCCGGCCGGGCATGTCGAAGGTGAGGGGGCGGCTCCGACGTTGCAGGAAATCGGATGGAGGAGCGGGAATGAGTTTGCCGGATGTGGTGTCGCGGGACGTGTGGGTGGCCGCTCGGCGTGAGCTGTTGGCGGCGGAGAAGGCGTTCACGAAGGAGCGGGATGCGTTGAACACGCGGCGGCGGGAGCTGCCGATGGTGCTCGTCGACAAGGCTTATGGGTTCACCGGCGCGGGCGGCTCGAGCGGTCTGCTGGAGTTGTTCGAGGGGCGTGACCAGTTGGTCGTGTACCACTTCATGTTCCAGCCGGAGTGGGATGCGGGGTGCCCGAACTGCACCGGGTTCGTCGACGACATCGGGTCGACGCGGCTGCTCAACGACGCGAACACGACCTTCGCGCTGGTGTCGAGGGCGTCGTACGAGAAGCTCGCGGCGTACCGCAACGCGCGCGGCTGGGACTACCCGTGGTACTCGTCGTACGGCAGCGACTTCAACTACGACTACCACGTGACGCTGGACGAGTCCGTCGTGCCGTTCGAGTACAACTACCGCAGCAAGGCCGAGTGGGACGTGCTGCCGAACAACGACCACACCCAGATGCAGCAGCCCTTCGACCTGCACGGCCTGAGCTGCTTCCTTCGCGTCGACGAGCAGGTCTACCACACGTACTCGACGTACGGCCGCGGCCCCGACGCGATGACCTTCACCGCAACCGCTCTCGACCTCACCGCCCTCGGCCGCCAGGAACCCTGGGAAAAACCGGCCGGCCGCGCCGTCCCGCCGCCGCACGAGGACCACTGCCACTGACTGGGGCCGAGAAGGGAACGGGCCGGTCTGTAAGCCGGATTCTGTCGAGTGCGATCATCCATCTACGGTGACCGTTGCCGGGCACCTCCAGCAGCCTACCCGCGAGCTCGGGCGGGCAGCCCTCGGTCGCTCGCGCGGACGGTGGTTGCCCACCGCCCTTCTTGGCCTTGCTCCACGTGGGGTTTACCTAGCCTCCGCAGTCACCTGCGGAGCTGGTGGTCTCTTACACCACCGTTTCACCCTCACCCGCACTCCGGTGAACCACGGGGTTCATCGGAGCCGCTGGCGGTCTGTTCTCTGTGGCACTGTCCCGCGGGTTGCCCCGGGTGGGCGTTACCCACCACGCTGCCCTGTGGAGTCCGGACTTTCCTCGGCGCCCCTTCCAGCTGAGCTGCAAAGGGCGACGCGATCGCCCGACCGACCCGTTCCGTCCCCTCAGGATACGGCCTCGGCGGCCACCTCCGGCCACAGGCCGTCGGGACCCCGGTGGTACGGGCGGACCCCGACCACCGCGTCCAGGTTCAGCGGGCCGTAGATGTGCGGGAAACTCATCCCGGTCCCGTCCAGGTCCTCGTCGCACAGCGCCGACACCAGCCGGGCGGTGTCGATCACCAGCAGGCACAGCGGCTCTGCAGTGCCGTCGACGTCGTCGTACGCGAAGTTCGCCACCATCGCGACCTGCTCGGGGCGGGACGCGTGGATGAAGGTCGCGCCGTCGTCGAGGCTCTTGCCGCGGGTCGACCACCGGTAGCTCCCGGCCCGGAGCGCGGCCTCCCACTGGTCCACGAACGCGATGTGCAGAATCGTCGCCATGATCCAACGCTAGCCGCTGCGGCCGTCGATTAAGGTGCTCGACATGGCGAACGAGGAGCACAGCGAGACGGAGCCCGAGACCAAGACCGGCACCAAGACCAAGCCCGCGGAGCCCGTCGACGATCTCGTCGCGACCCGGCACGCGGTGACGGTCGACGGGCAGGAGTTGCGGTACACGGCGACCACCGGGCGGATCGTGCTGCGCGAGGAGGTACTGACCGACGGCACGTTCGACGGGCTGAAGCCGAAGGCCGAGGTGTTCCTCACGGCGTACACGCTGGACGACGCGGACGCCGGCTCCCGCCCGGTGACGTTCGCGTTCAACGGCGGGCCGGGGTCGTCGAGCATCTGGCTGCATCTCGGCCTGCTCGGTCCGCGCCGCGTCGTGTCCGGTGACGCCGGCGAGCTCGCGCCGCCGCCGTACTCGATCGTCGACAACGCCGAGACGTTGCTGAAGTACAGCGACGTGGTGTTCGTCGACCCGGTGTCGACCGGGTTCTCGCGCGCCGCGGAGGGGGAGAAGCCGGGGGACTACCACGGGTTCACGCGCGACCTGGAGTCGGTCGGCGAAGTGATCCGGCTGTGGACGTCGCGCAACGGCCGCTGGATGTCGCCGAAGTTCCTGGCCGGCGAGTCGTACGGTACGACGCGCGCGGCGGGGCTCGCGGCGCATCTGCAGCAGCGGTACGGGATGTACCTCAACGGCGTCATGCTGATCTCGGCAGTGCTGGAGTTCGGCACGCTCGACTTCTCACCGGGCAACGACCTGCCGTACACATTGTTCCTGCCGTCGTACGCCGCGATCGCGCACTACCACGGCCTGGTCCCGGACCGGTCGCTGGAGGAGGTGCTCGCCGACGCCGAGCGGTTCGCGGCCGGCCGGTACCCGAATGCGCTTGCCCAGGGCAACCGAATCCCGGCGGACTACCGGGCCGAGGTGGTCAGCCGGCTGGCCGCGCTGACCGGGCTGAGCGAGGACTACATCGACCGGGTCAACCTGCGGATCGAGCACATGCGGTTCTTCGGGGAGCTGCTGCGGTCGCGGCGGCAGACGGTCGGGCGGCTCGACGGCCGATTCACCGGATGGGGTGCCGACTACGGTTCGGAGACGCCGGACCGCGACCCGTCGATGAACGCGATCACCGGACCGTACGCCGCGGCGCTGAACCACTACGTCCGCGTCGAGCTCGGCTACGAGAACGACCTGCCGTACGAGGTTCTCCACTGGGACGCGGCGAGCAACTGGTCGTTCAAGGAGTTCGAGGGCAAGCAGATCATGGTCGCCGACAAGCTCGCCGAGGCGATGCGCGTCAACCCGCACCTGAAGGTGCACGTCGCCTCCGGCTACTACGACGGCGCCACGCCGTACTTCGCCACCGAACACACCCTCGCCCGCCTGCAGATCCCCGCCGAACTCGCCACGAACATCGAAACCAAGTACTACCCCGCCGGCCACATGATGTACGTCCACGAACAATCCCGCATCCAGCAGGCCGCAGACCTCGGCTCCTTCATCACCAACTCCGCCAACCGATGATCCTGACCCGCCCTGCGGGCGTAGTCTCGGCGTCGCCCGTACCCGACGTCGAACTGCGTCCGCTGTCGGCGGACGATGCGGCGTCCCTGGGCCGCCTGTACTTCGAGGCATACGACCCCGGCGTCGCCTCGGCAACCGAAGCGGAAGCCCTGGAGGACATCCACCGCACCTTCGACGGCGAGTACGGCGTACTCGACACCACCCTCAGCCGGCTGGCATGGATGCGGGATGAACTCGTCGGTGCCCTGCTCGTCGTTGAACGCGCACCGTGGCCGGACACGCCCGACTGCCGGTTCGTCATCGAGCTCTTCACCGCACGCAGCCAGCGGCGGTCCGGGATCGCGAAGCTGCTGCTGGCCGAATGCTCGGCTGTGGAGGTCGCCTTGCGCGTCCAGGAGACCAACACACCGGCTCTCGCGCTCTACCGGTCCGTGGGGTTCCAGCCGGGGCTCACGGCAGGGTGAGGACTTCGGCTCCGGTGTCGGTGACTACCAGGGTGTGCTCGAACTGCGCTGTGCGTGACTTGTCCTTCGTGGTGGCGGTCCAGCCGTCGTCCCACAGGTCGTACTCGTACGTGCCGAGCGTCAGCATCGGCTCGATCGTGAACGTCATGCCGGGCTCGATGATGTCGTCGAACCGCTCGTCGTCGTAGTGCGGGATGATCAGCCCGGAGTGGAACGACGTCGAGATCCCGTGGCCGGTGAAGTCGCGCACCACGCCGTACCCGAAGCGTTTCGCGTACGACTCGATCACCCGGCCGATGATGCTCACCCGGCGCCCGGGCCTGACCGCCTTGATGCCGCGGTTCAGCGCCTCGAGGGTGCGCTCGACGAGCAGCCGGCTCTCCTCGTCGACGTCGCCGACCAGGAACGTCGCGTTGGTGTCGCCGTGCACACCGTCGAGGTACGCGGTGATGTCGACGTTGACGATGTCGCCGTTCTCGAGCGGGCGGTCGTCGGGGATGCCGTGGCAGATCACCTCGTTGACCGACGTGCACAACGACTTCGGGTAGCCGCGGTAGCCGAGCGTCGACGGGTACGCGCCGCGCTCGACCAGGTACTCGTGGCCGACCGCGTCCAGCTCGTCCGTGGTCACGCCCGGCCTCGCGGCCGCGCCGACCGCCTGTAACGCCTGCGCGGCCAGCTTGCTCGCGACCCGCATCCTGTCGACCAGCTCGGGAGACGTCACGTAGGAACCGTCGAACGGCGTCGGCGCCGGCTTGTCGACGTATTCCGGACGCGGAATGGAAGCAGGTACGTCGCGGCGCGGCGAAATGACGCCAGGAGTGAGGATCGACATGGTGAGATCATTCTAGAGAGCGCGACAAGACTCCCAGGAGGTGGTCATCCAGATGAGCGACGATCACAGCAACGAGTGGTACTACAACACCAAGACCGGCAAGGTCGAGCCGTACCAGGGCGCGAAGTCCGGCGACCGGCTCGGGCCGTACAGCTCGCCGGAGGAGGCCGCCCGCGCGCTGGAGAAGGTCCAGGAACGCAACGAGAACTGGGACAACGACCCGAAGTGGGACGACGACTGACGTCCGGCGCCGGCGACATGCCGAGGGGCACCACCGATCAACTTCGGTGGTGCCCCTCGGCAGTTACCGCTGTCTGATCCCGCGATCAGCGGGCGACGCGCTTGGCCGCGGTCTTGCGGGCCGGAGCCTTGCGGGCCGGCGCCTTCTTGGCGACGGTCTTCTTCACCGCGGACTTCTTCGCGGCGGTCCGAGCCGGCGCCTTCTTCGCGGCGACGCGCTTCGCGGGGGTCTTCTTCGCGGCGACCTTGCGGGCCGGCGCCTTCTTGGCGGCGACCTTCTTGGCCGGCGCCTTCTTCGCCACGGTCTTCTTCGCGGCGGTCTTCGTGGCGACCGTCTTCTTCGCGGCCGTCGTCTTGCGGGCCGTCGTCTTCTTCGCCGCCGCCGTGGTCTTCTTGGCGGCGGTCGCGCGCTTGGCCGGCGCCTTCTTCGCGACGGTCTTCTTCGCGGCCGTGACCTTCTTCGCCGGAGCCTTCGTGGCGGTGGTCTTCCGGGCCGGCGCCTTCTTCGCCACCGTCTTCTTGGCGGCGGTCTTCTTGGCCGCACTCACCTTCTTCGTCGCTGTCTTCTTTGCTGCGCTGACCTTGCGCGCGGTCGTCGTCTTCGCGGCGCTGGCCTTCTTCGCGACAGTCTTCTTGGCGGGAGAAGCCTTTTTGGCTGTCGCCTTCCCTGCGGCTGCCTTCTTGGCTGGCACTCTGCCTCCTTGGTGCGGCTGAGGAAAACCACGGTGGATTCCTCGTCGTCATGATGATGACAACACTTGTGCGCTACGTAAAGCACCGGAAACATCCGCAGGTTAAGGAGAACTGGCGGCGGATGTGCGCGCAAATGCTGAAAATCCTTGTGCAGAAGGGATTCCGCCGCGCCCCGAGCATGCCGGATGCCCGGAATATTTTCTTGGCGACACGCGGCAGTTTGTCGCCGAAACCGCCCCGTTCGGCGAGTGTTGTCCTCGGCAACGTCCTGCGAACCGAGGAGTTGAAGCACGTGCACGACGACCTCGACACCGTCGTCGAACTACCCCGCGAGGTACGTCGCGTGGTCAGCATCGTGCCGTCGTTGACGGAGTCGATCGCGGCCACCCGCGCGGACCTGATCGTTGGTGCGACCGACTGGTGCACGCATCCCGCGGACCTCGACGTGGTGCGTGTCCGCGGCACCAAGAATCCCGATCTGGAGCGCATCCGCGAACTCGCTCCGGACGTCGTCCTGGCGAACGCGGAAGAGAATCGCGCGGCCGATCTGGACGCGTTGCGCGCCAGTGGAATCGCGGTCTGGGTGACCACGCCGACGACGGTGCCCGATGCACTCGATTCACTCGGCCGCATGCTCTCCGCGGTCGTCGGCGACGAGCCGCAATGGCTGCACGACGCACGCGCGGTATGGCGCATGCCGTACGACGGAATGCGCCGGCGTGCGGTGATACCGATCTGGCGTAGACCATGGATGGCGTTGGGGCGGGACACGTTCGCGGGCGATCTGCTGTCCCGGCTCGGTATCGACAACGTGCTGAGCGAATCCGGTGAGCGTTATCCGCGGATCGATCCGGACGCGTTACCGGAGTACGACGTCGTGGTGCTGCCGGACGAGCCTTATGCGTTTTCACCCGACGACGGTCCCGAGGCGTTCGGCAAACCCGCGCGCTGTGTATCCGGAAGGCATCTGACCTGGTACGGACCGTCACTCGTCGAGGCGCGCGAATTGCTCACCGGGCAACTGGCGTGACATCCGCCACGATCACCGTGCGACGCCTGGACGGGTTAGGCATGCCTCACCTACGCTCCCTGCGTGCCGTCGATGACCGCGAAGAAGAAGTGCTGCAAGGACAAGCCGAGGTGCAAGAAGTGCCCGGTCGTCCTGCTGCGCCTGTCGAAGGCGGGCTGCGCCGAGCGGATCGACCGCGTGCACTACGAGGTGGACAAGAAGGTCCCGAAGAAGGTCCTCAAACAAGCGCGCAAGCGCTGATCAGGACGCGCGGTGCAAGGTGATGACGTCGGCCGCCTGACGGAGCAGACCCGGGATCGTCACATGCGCGGCCTGGCCGGTCGCCTCGAGGTCGTCGCCGTACCACCAGCCGTGCGCGCTGATGGTCTGCAGCTCGAGCTCCTCCTGGTTCGCGAACGTCACGTCGACGCGGTCCACCGCGACCGCGAAGAAGGTCTGGTGCTGGACGATCCGGCACCCGCCCCACTCGAACTCGATCGTGTTGGTCGTCACCGGTGCGCCGAGCGCGTCGATCGGCAGCACTATGCCGACCTCTTCGCGCAACTCCCGGCCGGCCGCTTCCGCGACCGTCTCGCCTGCTTCGACACCGCCGCCGATCGTGAACCAGTACGGCGTCTGCGGCTTCAGCGGGTCCCAGCCGTGCAGCAGCAGCACCTTGCCGTCCGGTCGCACCGGCAGCACGCGGGCCGTCGTACGGTGCCGGACCGTCCCTGGTGGTGGCAGCTGGGATTCACTCACACCACAAAACGCTAAGGGACGACGCCTGCTCCGTGCCGGGTCGTGCGGCGCGTCTCACATGGTTGCTGTGGACACCTACGATCACTGTGCGGATCATTTTGGCATGGCAAGCATCGGTCTCGGACTGGCGGCGCTGGGGCGTCCTGGGTACATCAATCTCGGGCACGACGAGGACCTGCCGCCGCGACGGGCGGTCGAGGACCTGCGGATCCGGACGCACGAGCTGCTGGAGCAGGCCTGGCTGGCAGGTGTTCGGTACTTCGACGCCGCGCGTTCGTACGGTCTTGCCGAGGAGTTCCTCGGCGAATGGTTGACGCCGGAACGCCGCAGTCAGCTGACCGTCGGCTCGAAATGGGGTTACACGTACGTCGCCGACTGGCGGCACGACGTGGACACGCATGAGGTGAAGGACCACAGTCTGGCGACGTTCGAGCGGCAGTGGCCGGAGACTCTTCGGGCGCTCGGCGGACCGCCGGACTTCTACCTCGTCCACAGCCTCACGTCGGACAGTCCCGCACTGGAGGACAAGCGCTTGCTCGATCGGCTGCGGGAGCTGACGGACTCGGGTGTCCGCGTCGGTCTGTCCACGAGCGGTCCGCGACAGGCCGAGACCCTGCACAAGGCGTTGTCCTCCGGTACGCCGTTCAGCGCGGTCCAGGCCACCTGGAATGTACTGGAGACCTCAGCCGGCGACGCGCTCGCCGAGGCTCACGACGCGGGCTGGTTCGTCGTGATCAAGGAAGCGGTCGCCAACGGCCGCCTGACGGCGCGCGCCGGCGAGACGCCGTTCAACGAGTTCGCTCACCAGCACGGCGTCGCGCCCGACGCGCTGGCCATCGGTGCGGCCGTTGCCCAGCCCTGGGCCGACGTGGTGCTCAGCGGAGCCACCACGACGGCACAGCTGACCAGCAACCTCACGTACCGCACCGACGGCCCACTCACCGAGTTCGTCCAGCAACCCGAGGAGTACTGGACCGAACGTTCAGGCCTTCCGTGGATCTAGAAGGTGTGTTCTTCTCCGGGGAAGGCGCCTGAGGCGACCTCGGACGCGTAGGTTGCTGCGGCGTTGACGAGGATGCCGCGCAGGTCGGCGTACTGCTTCACGAAGCGCGGCATGGTGCCGGAGCGCAGCCCGGCCATGTCCTGCCACACCAGCACCTGCGCGTCGGTGTCGCGGCCGGCGCCGATGCCGATGGTCGGGATCGGCACCCGCTTGGTGATCTCCGCGGCCACGTCGCCCGGCACCATCTCGAGCACGAGCGAGAACGCACCGGCCGCGGCGAGCGCGACGGCGTCGTCGATCAGGCCGGCCGCCTGATCGCCCCGGCCCTGCACGCGGTACCCGCCGATGCTGTGCTCGCTCTGCGGCGTGAAGCCGATGTGCGCCATCACCGGGATGCCCGACTGGGTGAGCTTCTCGACCATCGGTACGACGGTCCGCCCGCCCTCGAGCTTCACCGCGTGGACGCCGGCCTCCTTCATGAACCGCACGGCCGTGTGGAACGCCTGCTCCGGCGACGCCTGGTACGAACCGAACGGCAGGTCCGCGACGACCAGCGCCCGCTCGACCGCACCGGCGACCGCACGCGCCAGCGGGATCAGCTCGTCGACCGTGACCCGCAGCGTCGTGTCGTAGCCGAACACGTTGTTCGCGGCGGAGTCGCCGACGAGCAGCACCGGGATGCCGGCCTGGTCGAAGATCTCGGCGGTGTACTGGTCGTACGCCGTCAGCATCGCCCACTTCTCGCCGCGGCTCTTGAAGTCCCGCAGGTGGTGCACGCGGTACCGCCGGGGCCGCTTCGGCGCGTCGGCGGCGGGTGCACCGTCGCCGGACCGCTTGGCAGCGGACGCGCCACCGCCGTACGGCGAGACCTCGGACGCCTCGGAAGCGGGCGTCGCTGCGGCAGCCTCAGGTGCGTTGCTCGCGGACGGCTCTGCGGCGTTGCTCACGGGCGCAGCCTGCTGGACCGGCGCGGCCTGCTGGGCCAGCGACGCCTGTTGGGCCAGCGACGTCTGCTGGGCCGGGGTGGCTTGCTGAGCCGCGGCCTGCTGGACCGGAGTGGCTTGCTGGGCCGGAGTTACCTGCTGCGCCGGGGCGGCCTGCTGGACCGGGGTGGCCTGGGCGCGGCGAGCGCCGCGGGGCGAGCTGACCTGCTCCGCGGGGACCTGGCTCGGGGCGTCCTGCTGCACGTCCGCCCGTCGCCGCGCCCCGATCGGCCGGGCCGCTCCCGGTACGCGTGGCTGCTCGGGCACCGGAGTGCCGACCGCGTCGTCGCTCACCGGCGCATTGCTCTCGTACTCGGCACTCGGGTCCGACAGGTACCCGTTGTGCGACTGCCCGCGCGGCCGAAGCCGGATCTCCTGCGGGCGGGTCTCCTCCTCGCGCGGGCGGGCCGGCTCCGGCGGACGCGCCGGCTCACGCCTGGGCTCATGTGCGGGCTCATGCCTCGTCTCATGCACGGGCTCCGGCGGGCGAACCGGCTCATGACTCCACACCGGCTCCGGCCCGGGGCCTGGCTCGTAGCGGCGGGCCGGCTCCTGCGCGCGACCTTCCTGCGCTCGCGGTGCTTCCGGACGCTGCGGCGGCCGCGGTGGCTGCTGCGAGCTCAGTCCGTTGCTGCTCGACCCATTGCTCGACCCATTGCTCGACCCATTGCTCGACCCATTGCTCGACGCAGGGCTCGACCCGTTGCTGCTGTGGCCGTTGCTCGAGCTGTAACTGCTCAACCCGTTACTCGCGGCCGGCGGCTGCGGTTGCGCACCGAACGGACTCGGCGGCGCGGCCGGAGTGGTCCAGTTCGTGCTGCCGTTCGACGACGGCGCGGGGCGCGGCGGCGTACCGTTTCCGCTCTGTCCTTGAGGCCGCGGCGGCTGCTGCGCTCCGGCCGCACCGTTGCTGCCCGACCCGGGCCCGAACGGGCTGGGCCGTCCCGGCGGCGGTGACTGCGGAGGCTGCTGCGCCGGCGGCTGCGGGCGGAACGGGTTCTGCTCCTGGTACTCCCGTCCGTACGACTCCTCGCGCGACTCCCCGTAGTACTCGGGGCGCTCGGTCCGCGGGGCCTGCTGCGGCGGCGGGGGTGCGCTCGGGAGGTACGGCGGTTTCGGAACGTACGGCTGCTGTGGGACCGGCCCACGCTCGTACGTGCGCGGGGCGTTCGGAAGCGACGGTGCCGGGTCGAGGCCGGAGCCGCGCTCCTGCCACGGGTCGTTGTCGTAGTCCGAGCGGCGGTGTTCCTCGGTTGCCCGGTTCTTCGGTCCGGTCCCGTACGGCGAAGGCAACTCCTCGTCGTCGCCCTGGGTACCGGCCGACAGGAAGTTGTCAACCATGCCCTCATCGTCCCACCGTTGCGGAGGGTGAGCGCCACCGCCTGTGGGTGAGCGATCGCTCACATCGCGTCGGGGCAGGTCCTGCCGGGGCAGGCCGGAGCGGTCGTGGAGCTCGTCGGGCGAGCTCCACGGGGTGTCTGTGGATGAGCGGTACCGCCAGGAGTCACTCAGTGCTCGGCCGCCTTTCGTGCGTCCTCACGCCATGCGTTGGTGATCGGCAACCGGCGGTCCCGGCCGAAGGCCTTGTGGGTGATCTTCGGGCCCGGTGGGTACTGCCGGCGCTTGTACTCGGCTTTGTCGACGAGCTGGATCGTCTTGGTCACCAACTCGGTGTCGAACCCGGCGGCGACGAGTTCCGCACTGCCGCGGTCCTGCTCGACGTAGTCGTCGAGCATGTCGTCGAGCAGGTCGTACGGCGGCAGCGAGTCGGTGTCCTGCTGCCCCGGGCGCAGCTCGGCGGACGGTGGCTTGGCGATCGAGTTCTGCGGGATCGGGGGCTGCTGCCCCTTCTCCTTCGCGTCCGCGTTCCGCCACTTCGCGAGCCGCCAGACGACGGTCTTCGGCACGTCCTTCAGCGGTGCGTACCCGCCGACCGCGTCGCCGTAGATCGTCGAGTAACCGACGGACAGCTCCGATTTGTTGCCGCAGGCAAGCACCAGGTGGCCATCGGCGTTCGACAGGCCCATCCAGATCACCGCGCGGACCCGGGCCTGCAGGTTCTCCTCGGCCAGCCCGGTCAGGCCGAGGGTGTCCAGGAACGGCTGCACCATCGGCTGGATCGGGACGACGCGGTAGTTCAGCCCGGTCCGCGCGGCGAGCTCGGCGGCATCGTCCTTGGAGTGGTCGCTGGAGTACACGCTCGGGTTCGAGATGCCGAACACGTTCTCGGCGCCGATCGCGTCACAGGCGATCGCCGCGACCAGCGACGAGTCGATGCCGCCGGACAGGCCGAGCAGCACCGACTTGAAGCCGTTCTTCTGCACGTAGTCGCGCAGGCCGGTGACGATCGCGCCGTACATCTCGGCCTCGTCGGACAGCCGCGGCGCGATGTTCGCGGGGATCGCCTCGTACGGCGCGAGTGCGTCGGCCTGGAGGACGCTGTGGACGATCTCGATGCCCTCGTGGGTGCCGTGCGGAGTGCCCGACGCGGCGGGCAGGTCGAGGTCGACGACCATGCTGCCCTGCTCGAACTGCGGCGCCCGCGCGAAGATCGTGCCCTCGGCGTCGGCGATCAGCGAGTCGCCGTCGAAGACCAGCTCGTCCTGGCCGCCGACGAGGTTGACGTAGGCGAGTGCGCAGCCGGCCTCGCGGGCGCGGCGCCGGACGAGATCACCGCGGACGTCGTCCTTGTTGGCCTCGTACGGCGAGCTGTTCACGACGAGCAGCAGGCCGGCGCCGGCCGCACGGGTGACCGCGACCGGTCCGCCGTCCTGCCAGAGGTCCTCGCAGATCACCAGTGCGACGTCGATGCCGTGGATGCGCACGACCTGCAGAGTGCTGCCGGGTACGAAGTGCCGGAACTCGTCGAAGACGCCGTAGTTCGGCAGGTGGTGCTTGACGGCGCTCGTCACCACACGGCCCTGGTGGATCACCGCGGCGGCGTTGGTCGGCGAGCCCTTCGGGCGGCCGAGCCGGTCGATGCCCATCGCCGTACCGCTCGCCCGGTCGAGGTAGCCGCAGATCACCACGATGTCGCCGAGACCTTCGTCGGCGAGCCGCTGCGCGAGCTTCTTGATCCCTGCCTGGGAGGCGTCCACGAACGACGCGCGCAACGCCAGGTCCTCCACCGGGTAACCGGTCAGCCCGAGCTCCGGGAACGCCACCACGTGCGCGCCACGCTCGACCGCGTTCCGGGTCCACGCGACGATCCTGTCCGCGTTCCCGTCGATGTCACCCACGGTCACATTGAGTTGAGCGAGCGCTACCCGAAGCTGAGGCACGAGAGCACAGTACTGGTTCCCCCGGCCCGACCCCACGCCCGTCACCAACCTCTTACCAAGCTCAGCGACGAAGGTTCACCGGGCAGGGACTTTCGTCGGACGAAATGTGGGTCGGTCACGGCTTGACTCGGGGGTATGAGTGGACCGACCGGACTGAGCGAGCGCGCGCTGGGGCCGGACCTCGCGCGTGGGTTCATGTTGCTGTTCATCGCGCTGGCCAACTCGCACTACTTCATCGCCGGCCCCGCGTACTTCAGCGGTTTCCCGACCACGGGATCGGCCGTCGACCGCGGTGCCGGGCTGCTGATCTCGACCCTGGTCGACGGGCGCGCGTTCCCGATGTTCGGCGTGCTCTTCGGGTACGGCGTCGCGCAGATCGTCCGCCGGCAGCGCGAGACGGGCAACGACTGGTGGTCGATCCGCAAGCTGCTGTGGCGCCGCAGCCTGGTCCTGGTCGTGCTCGGCTTCCTGCACGCGATGCTGCTCTACATCGGTGACATCCTCGCCGCGTACGGCCTACTGCTGTTCCTCGGCGTCTGGGCGCTGCGGTGGAAGGACCGCTGGCTGTTCGTCGTCGCCGCGCTGGTCCTGCTCCTCACCGCATTGCCCAGCGGTGACACGCTCGCGGGTTCCGCCGAAGGTCCCGACCCGTCGATGGTTCCGGCGACCTTCCTCGGTCAGTTCGCCGACCGGCTGACCGTACAGCCGTTCATCGCCGGCCTCGGCTGGATCGGCTTCGTCACGCCATTCCTGATCGGCCTGTGGGCAGGACGCCGGCGCATCCTCGAACGGCCGGCCGAGCACATCGTGCTCTTGCGTACGACGGCGCTGCTCGGCCTGACGATCGCGATTCTCGGCGCGCTCCCGATCTCGCTCGTCGTCGGCGGCGTCCTCGCCCGGCCGAGCGACCACGCGGTCACGATCCTCGGCCCGCTGCACGACGCCACCGGCGTCCTCGGCGGACTCGGGTACGCCGCGCTGATGGTCCTGATCGCCCACCGATCGGGCGATCGCCCGGTGACGCGGGCAATCGCCGCCGTCGGACAACGATCGTTGACGTGTTACCTGTCCCAGTCCGTCGTCTGGGCCGTCGTGTTCACGCCGTACCTGCTCGACCTGTCGGACACCCTCACCACGACCACGACGGCACTGCTCGCCGTCGCGACCTGGCTGGCGACCGTCCTGCTCGCCGACCGGATGCGCCGGACCGGCTACCGCGGCCCGTTCGAACTCCTGATCAGGCGGATCACCTATCAGCCGAGGACAACCGCGGCCACGCGGTCCCGCAACTCCGGGAGCCTCGCGTAGAACACGTCACCCGGGCACTGCGTCGAGTTGTAGTCGCGGTGGCCGACGATCGCGACATGCGGGTCCAGGTTGTACTTCGTGCACAACCACGCGCACGTCAGCACCGACATGTCGAACAGCGCGACCGGCACGTTCTCGCTCACGTAGATGCCTTCGTGCTCGATGCCGATCGTGTGGCTGTTGTTGTTCGCGGTCTGCGCGCCGAGCACGTTCTGCCCGTTGTTGATCGACGACAGCGACTTGCTGCGGCCCTCCATCAGGTAGCCGCCGCGGCTGATCGTCAGCTGGTTGCCGATGTCGATCCAGCCGTTGGTGTCCATGTGCAGGTCCTGGATCCAGTGCTGGACCTTGTACGCCGCCGCGAGCGAGTAGTCGGTGACGTTCGGGCTCGCGGTGTGGTGGATGACGATGTGGTCGGGCTTGCCGATCACCTGGGTCGGGGACTTGGGCGGGCGCGCCGACCACTCGGTGCGCGTGTAGCAGCGCGGCGCCGGGGCGGCGTGCGCTGCTGTGGGCATGGTCGCGCCGGCCAGCAGCACTCCGCCGGCGGTGGCGCCGAGCAGGGTGCGCCGGGTGACCCGGGCACGTTGGATATTTTCTGGGGCGGTCATGATATAGAAAATTCCCTACGAATCGGGCCGCCAAACCGGAATGGTCTAATGACGTGGTGACACAGGGTCAGGAGGCACCGGACGTGGTGCGGCTGGGGCGGCTCGGCAAGACGGTGCGGGTGCTGGTCGCCGTCGCCGGCATCGGTCTGCTGATCAACGGATCGGTGCGGGCCACCGACGACGCCTGGCCGTTCGGGCCGATGTCGCAGTACGCGATGTCGGTGCCCGACGACGCCAAGATCGACTACACCCGGATCAGTGCGCAGACGGACGCCGGTACGACGGTCGACGTACCGCTGAACATCGAGGGCGCCGGCGTCGCGCGGGCCGAGATCGAGGCGCGGTCCGGCGAGATCGTCAAGGACCCGTCGCTGCTGCAGCAGGTCGCGGACGGCTGGGCGCGCAAGCACCCCGACCAGCCGAAGTACGTGAAGCTCGAGCTGATCCGGGACACCACCCAGCTGGTGAAGGGCCGGGTCGAAGGACCCCCGGCCTCCCAGGTGCTCGCGACCTGGACGGTGACCCGATGAGCTGGTTCACGCCGGCGATCGCGATGGCGCGGATCGCGTGGCTGCGGACGATCCTGTACCTGTTCGTCATCCTCGACATGCACGCCTTCGTCCGCGACACCCGCGACAAGGGCGAGCACCCCGGGCTGTACGAACCGCTGCTGCTGGCCCGCCTCCTCGACCTGCCCCGGCCGTCGGTGGCGAACACGACGGTGCTGTACGTCGTGCTGATCGTCGCCTGCCTGATCGGCGCGACGAACCACTTCCCGCGGATCGCCGGGTGGGTCGTCGCCGCGGCGTTCACGTGGTGGGTGCTGATCGGGATGAGCGACGGCAAGGTCGACCACGACCACCTCGCGCTCGTGATCGCGCTCTGGGTGCTGCCGACCGTGGGCCGGGCGAGGTACGGCGACCAGACCCGGTCCGAGGCGGCCGGGTGGGCGATCCGGTGCATCCAGATCTGCGTGATCGCGACGTACTTCCTGTCCGCCGTGGCGAAACTGCGCAGTGCCGGATGGGCGCTGACCTGGCCCGGCAGCGCCGTCCTGACCTGGGCGATCGTGCGACGGCCGCACCCGGTCGGGGAGTGGTTGCTGCATTACCCGTGGATCCTGCACGTGATGCAGTGGGTCGGCATCATCGGCGAGTTCCTGTCGCCGGTCATCCTCTGGCTGCGCGGCCGCTGGCAGCTGTTCGGGGCGCTGTTCTTCATCGGCTTCCACGCGGCGAACACGGCGATCCTGCTGATCCATTTCCTGCCGACGGTCGTCTGCTGGCTGGCGTTCGCGCCGCTCGAACGGATCGTGCCGTGGTTGCGGTCGAGACGCTCAGACCGCGATGCCCGAGAGGCCGAAGACCAGGCCGAACACGGCCGGCAAGCCGAGCAGCAGGCCGGCGCGTAGCTTGAACCGGCGGCCGCCCGGCCCCGGGGTCCGGACGACGCGGGAGAGAACCGCCCCGGCGTACCCGAAGACGAGAGCGGCGAGCAGGATCTGCCGGGTCGGCAGGTTGTCGGCGTCGTGATGCGTCAGCCCGAGCGTGACCAGGCCCGGGCAGCAGAACGCGCACATGCCGAACCCCAACTCCGGGACCGGCAGCCAGCGGCGGCCGAGCACGTCCCGTTCGGCGGGCCGTTCACGCCGCAGCGACTGCACGAACCGGGCGGTGCTGACGATCAGGTCGCTGACGCAGAGCACCGCTGCGACGATGAGCGCCGCGTGGAAGATCGTCTGCACAAGGGGACACGCTAGGCCCTGATCGTGGCACTGTCCCCCCCGCCACGTAACGTCTGCTTAACAAGCGCGGGGCACACTGTGAGAGACCCCGCGACGCGGCTTCGAGATGTGGCCCTGAGATGTGTTGGTGAGAGGTGGACTGATGGACAAGCAGCAGGAGTTCGTGCTGCGCGCGCTGGAGGAGCGCGACGTACGTTTCGTGCGGCTCTGGTTCACCGACGTGCTCGGGTTCCTCAAGTCGGTCGCGGTGGCGCCGGCCGAGCTGGAGAGCGCGTTCGCCGAGGGCCTCGGGTTCGACGGGTCGGCGATCGAGGGATTCGCCCGGGTGACCGAGGCCGACATGCTCGCCAAGCCGGACCCGTCGACGTTCCAGATCCTGCCCTGGCGGGGCGAGACCATGGGCACCGCGCGGATGTTCTGCGACATCAACATGCCCGACGGGTCCTCGTCGTTCGCCGACCCGCGGCACGTGCTGAAGCGGACGCTGTCGAAGGCCGCCGACCTCGGGTTCACGTTCTACACGCACCCGGAGATCGAGTTCTACCTGTTCAAGTCGCTCGTCGGCGCGCCCGGCACGACGCCGGAGCCGGTCGACTCCTCCGGGTACTTCGACCACACCCCGCAGGGCATCGGCAACGACTTCCGCCGCGAGGCGATCACGATGCTCGAGTCGATGGGCATCTCGGTCGAGTTCAGTCACCACGAGGGCGGTCCCGGCCAGCAGGAGATCGACCTGCGGTACGCCGACGCGCTGTCGACCGCCGACAACATCATGACGTTCCGCGTCGTGGTGAAGGAGGTGGCGCTGTCGCAGGGCATCTACGCGTCGTTCATGCCGAAACCGCTGTCCGACCAGCCCGGCTCCGGAATGCACACCCACATGTCGCTGTTCGAAGGAGACCGGAACGCGTTCTTCGAGGGCGGCGCGCAGTACCAGCTGTCGAAGACCGGGCGGGCGTTCATCGCCGGCCTGCTGCAGCACGCGGCCGAGATCACCGCGGTCACCAACCAGTGGGTCAACTCGTACAAGCGGCTCGCGGTCGGGGACGAGGCGCCGTCGTTCATCTCGTGGGGTCACAACAACCGGTCCGCGCTCGTGCGGGTGCCGATGTACAAGCCGCACAAGGGGCAGTCGTCGCGCGTCGAGTTCCGGTCGCTGGACTCGGCGGCGAACCCGTACCTGGCTTTCGCGTTGATGCTCGCCGCGGGTCTGAAGGGGATCGAGGAGGGGTACGAGCTGCCGGCCGAGGTCGAGGAGGACATCTGGTCCCTCACGCCCCGCGAACGCAAGGCGCTCGGCATCAAGCCGCTGCCCGGCAGCCTCGCCGAAGCCATCAGCGCGATGGAGGACAGCGAACTCGTCGCCGAAACCCTCGGCGAACACGTCTTCGACTTCTTCCTCCGCAACAAGCGCGCCGAATGGCAGGACTACCGCCGCCAGGTAACCCCCTTCGAACTCAACAAGCTCCTGCCGGTTCTGTAGTACGCCGGGGGACTGCCGGGCGGTCACGAATTGACTTTGAACGGGTCGTGTTCGGTGAGGAGTTTGTCCAGGCGGGCCTGGTCGACGCGGTTCGTCACCTCGGAGATTTCCTGCCGGTCCCGGACGACCTTGCACAGGACGACCGTCGACGTCACGACGTACAGCAGGCCGAGGGCGAGGAACGCTCGTACCCAGGGCTGGGCCGGGAGATACGCCAGGGCCATCACCATCGCCGAAACCGAGACGGCGAAGGAGGCGACCGCCTGGGCGTAGAAGGCTGCGGTCTGCCGGGGCTGGATGCTCTTCGTCATACCAGGATCGTCTGCCATCTGGAGAGTCGCGGCATGAGCAGAAACACTCAGACGCCTTTGGCCTACCCGGCCGGCTAGCGCTGGGAGATGTGGCCTACCCACCAGAACCGGGTGGCGGTTGCGCAGTCTTTGCCGGTCCAGGTGGGCTGGAAGTGGTCGACGCCACCGCCGCCGATGTCGAGGGGTACGCCGGAGCGAGCGACGACGTTGTTCGCCTGGTCGAGGATTTCGAAGGACTGCGCATTGCCATGGACGGTGTACCCGCGTGGCCACACGAGCGTGACCGCGGTGGGGTCCGAGCCGGCCTGGACGCAGCCGTTCGCGTCGGCGCTCAACGTGGTGCCGAGCAGTGCCTCCATCACTGCGGGAGTGTCCACATCGGACCTCACGATCCGAGGGACCGGCCCGCTCGCGGGCGCTGGGGTTTCGCCGGCCGGCCGGACGAGCCATGTGGTACCGGCGATCGCTGCCGCCGCCGCGACGGCAACACCGCCGACCGTCAAGTGCTTGGTGTGGGTCCGGCGGCGACGGATGCGGTCGGCAACGACGTCCTCGGCGAGGTCGACGGCTTCGGCGCCCTCGGCGGCTGTGGTGCGGAGCAGTTCGCGCAGGTCGGTCATGGGGTGCTCTCCTCGGTGATGGCGAGCTGCGTGGCGAGCTTGGTGCGGGCGTCGGAGAGGTGGCGTTTGACGGTGCCTTCGGCGCAGCCCAGCTCGTCGGCGATCTCGGGCACGGTCAGGTCCTCGTAGTAGCGCAGGACGACGCAGGCGCGCTGCTTCGGCGACAGTGTGCTCAGCGCCCGGCGGACCTCGTCGGCGACCGCGAACCGGTCGTCGTCGTGGTGGGGTGGATCGACCAGCAGGTGGCGGGTGGCGTTCCACCGGGCGAGCCGGCGGCGGCTGTCGACGTACTGGTTCAGCATGGCGCGCCGGACGTACGCCTCGAGCTGATCGATGTCCCCGCCGACCCGGTGCCGCCCGAAGACACGCGTGAGTGCTTCCTGCACCAGATCGCCGGCACTCGCGGCGTCGCCGGTCAGCAGATAGGCGTAGCTGCGCAGCGCACCCCCGCGCGTCGCCAGCAACGCGCGGAACGCCTGCTCCCAGTCGGCCACCACACCACCGTCCTCTCACCGATTCAGACGAACAACCGGCTCGCGACGTTGGGGGTCAGACGCCGGCAGTTTCCGAGGCGGGGGCGTCGTCGGAGGCGTGCTTGGAGGTCCAGCGAGCGGCCGCGGTGGAGTGACGGTACAGCGGCTCGGCCGGCGGCGGCTCGTCGAGCGGCGCGAGCCGCGTGATCGGGGTGGCCGGCGCCGCTACGACAACCGGTGTGCCGTCGGGGGCGAGGGCCTCGACCTCTTCGACGGTCAGCAGCCCCACCGGACGGACGCCTTCGGTGATGACGACGATGCAGCCAGGGATCACCTGCTGGGCCCGATTCCCCTTCGCAGGAACGAGAATCCCCTCGGCGGGCGTCCGCCAGGCGCCCGGCGCGAACCGGCGGAGCGCGAGCCCGGCCTGCCCGTCGTCGGCGGTGCGCGGCGGCAGGTACGCGGTCGCCGTGTAGTCGTAGTCGTAGTCCGGCTCAGGCGGTCCGGAGACGCGTCCGCCCTGCTGGGGTGTCAACCACATCACCGTGCCGCGCACGGCGAGTGACCCCGTCATCATGACCATGGACAGTCATCATGCCCGACTACTGAGCGAGTTCGCTACACGACACCGTGTATTCACCGCAATCTCGCCGCAACTCAGCCGCGACCTTGTGTACCCACCAACCGTTTCGAGCTGCCGGAAACGGTTGGTGCGTGCTCAAAGAGGGGGATTGGATAGCCTGCGGGGGTGGCTGAGGGTCGGAGATCGTCGTGGGAGGGCCGGCTGGTCCGGTTGGGGTTCGAGGATCCGGGGCGGGCGGCGGGGATGCTCGAGGAGCTGGACGCGCTGGACTCGCACAGCCCGCTGGCCACCGAGCAGCTGATCACCACGCTCTCGGAGTCGGCCGATCCCGACCTCGCGCTGCGGAGCTTGTGTGCGATGGCCGAATCGCTGCACCGGCACGGGCACGACCTCGCCGCGTTCGCCCGCACGCTCGAGATGGACGCGGACTTCCGCCGGCGGCTCGTCTACGTGCTCGGCGCGAGCGAAGCGCTGGGGCGGCATCTCGGCGTCCATCCGCGGCATTGGTACGACCTCGCGGACCCGGCGCTCGCGGGGTCCCGGCCGTCGGCCGACGACGTCGCCGCCAAGCTGGCTACGGCGGTCGACGCCGACAACCCGGTCGACGCGCTCCGGATCGAGTACCGCCGGCTGCTGATCCGGCTGGCCGCGCGGGACCTCGCCGAGGGGCTGCTCGTCGACGAGGTCGCCGCCGTCCTCGCGGATCTCGCCGGGGGAGCACTCGAGACCGCCTTGCACATCGCGCGCAACGAGTACTTCGCCGCGCATCCCGGCGCCGCCGACTGCCGGCTGGCGATCATTGCCATGGGCAAGTGCGGCGGCCGGGAGCTCAACTACGTCAGCGATGTCGACGTGCTGTTCGTCGCCGAGCCGCACGACGGCGAACCGGAGCTGCCCGCCCTGAAGACCGCGACCCAGCTCGCCGCGGCCGCGATGCGGATCTGCTCGGCGCACACCGGCGAGGGCACGCTCTGGCCGGTCGACGCGGCGCTCCGCCCGGAAGGCAAGTCCGGTCCGCTCGTCCGCACCCTCGACAGCCACCTCGCGTACTACCAGCGCTGGGCGAAGACCTGGGAGTTCCAGGCGCTCCTCAAGGCCCGCCCGGTCGCGGGCGATCGTGAGCTGGGCCGTCAGTACATGGAGCAGATCGGCCGGCTCACCTGGTCGGCCGCCGACCGCGAAGGCTTCGTCGCCGACGTCCAGGCGATGCGCCGGCGCGTGATCGACCACATCCCGGCGGCCGACGTCGATCGCCAGCTGAAGCTCGGCCCCGGTGGACTGCGCGACGTCGAGTTCGCCGTCCAGCTGCTGCAACTCGTGCACGGCCGCAGCGACGAGTCGGTGCGCAGCGGTACGACGCTGGTCGCGCTGGAGAGTCTGACGAGCAGCGGGTACGTCGGCCGCACGGACGGCGCCGTCCTCGCCGACGCGTACCGGTTCCTGCGGTCGATGGAGCACCGCATCCAGCTGTACCGCCTGCGCCGTACACATCACGTCCCGGACGACGAGGCCGACCTGCGGCGGCTCGGCCGGTCGCTCGGCTTCACGAAGAACCCGGTCGCCGACCTGACCGCGGCGTGGAAGAAGCACGCCCTCGAGGTACGGCGCCTGCACGAGAAGCTGTTCTACCGCCCGCTGCTCGCGGCCGTCGCGCGGATCCCCGGCGGCGAGGTCCGGCTGACACCCGAGGCAGCCAAGCAACGCCTGACCGCGCTCGGGTACGCCGATCCCGCGTCGGCGCTGCGGCACATCGAAGCCCTGTCCGAAGGCGTCTCGCGGCGATCGTCGATCCAGAAGGCACTGCTGCCCGCGATGCTCGGCTGGTTCGCCGAGTCACCCGATCCGGACGCCGGCCTGCTGGCGTTCCGCACCATCTCCGACGCCCTCGGCTCCACCCCCTGGTACCTGCGCCAGCTGCGTGACGAAGGCGCGTCGGCCGAGCGGTTGGCGCACCTGCTGGCCAGCGGCCGGTACGCCGTCGACCTGCTGCAACGCGCGCCGGAAGCGACCGCGATGCTCGCCGACGAACGCGAGCTGACGCCGCGCACCCAGGAGGCGTTGCTCGCCGAGATGTCCGCGGCCGCCCGGCGGCAGGACGCCCCGGAGGCCGCGGTCGCGGCGATCCGCGCGGTCCGGCGCCGGGAACTGTTCCGGATCGCGGCCGCGGACCTGTCCGGACTGCTCGACGTGGAGGCCGTCGGCGACGCCCTGACGAACGTCTCGGTCGGCACCTTGACGACCGCGCTCGAGGTCGTCCGGAAGGCGGTCGCACAGCGCATCTTGAGAGCGGGGGAGCCGGAGCCGACCCGGATGTCGATCGTCGCGATGGGCCGCTTCGGCGGGCACGAGCTCGGGTACGGCAGCGACGCCGACGTGATGTTCGTGCACGACCCGCTCCCCGGCGCGGACGAGAAGAAGGCGACGGACTTCGCGACGCAGGCCGCGACCGAGCTCCGCCGGATGCTGTCGCTGCCCGGCGCCGACCCGGCGGTCGCGATCGACGCGGACCTGCGCCCGGAGGGCCGGCAGGGGCCGCTGGTCCGGACGCTCGCGTCGTACGCCTCGTACTACGCGCGCTGGTCGGCCGTCTGGGAGGCGCAGGCGCTGCTGCGGGCCGACCCGTTGTGCGGCGACGCCGACCTGTGCCGGTCGTTCCGGGAGCTGATCGACCCGCTGCGCTACCCGGAGAACGGCATCCGCGAGCGCGACGTGATGGAGATCCGCCGGATCAAGGCGCGCGTCGACGCCGAGCGGCTGCCGCGTGGCGCGGATCCGGCCACCCACACCAAGCTCGGTCGCGGCGGTCTGGCCGACATCGAGTGGACCGTCCAGCTGCTGCAGCTCCGCGAGGCACACCGCGTGCCCAGTCTGCGGACGACGCGCACGCTCGCCGCGCTCCGGGCCGGTGTGGAGGCCGGCCTCGTCGACGCGTCCGAGGCCGACACGCTGCAGGCTGCCTGGGAGCTGGCCACCCGGATCCGCAACGCGATCATGCTGGTCCGCGCCCGCCCGGGCGACTCCCTGCCCCGCGACCCGCGGGACCTGGCCGCCGTGGCCCAGATCTGCGGCTACCCGCCGGGGGAGTCGGGCCGGTTCTCCGACGACTACCTGCGCACCACCCGCCGCGCCCACAACACCGTGGCGCACCTGTTCTGGGACGACTGAAACGTGACGATACCTCCCGGGGTCTGGGAACAAGCTATTACCTGTTCCCTGACTCCGGGGGATGTCTCGTCAACGCTAGACTCCGGCTGGTGGAGGCAGTGGATCAGGTCAGGCAAGCCGGTGTGTTCAGCACCGTCCGGCGCAGTGTGCGGATGACGGTCGGGCAGAAGCGCGTCTGGCAGTCCCACTGGCCTGACCTGGGCCGGACCCAGGAGGATCTGCCGCCCGGCGTCCTCGACCTGGCCGAGTGGTTCGGGCGGGAAGCGCCTACCGTGCTGGAGATCGGCTCCGGGATGGGCGAGGCGACCGCGCAGCTCGCCGTCGCGATGCCGGAGGTCAACCACCTGGCCGCGGAGGTCTACCCGGCCGGTCTCGGTCAGTTGATGCTCTGGGTGGAGAAGTACGACCTGGACAACGTCCGCCTGCTGCAGGGCGACGCGCTGGACTTCCTGCGTGATCACGTCGCGCCCGGCGCGCTGGCCGGCGTACGGATCTTCTTCCCTGACCCGTGGCCGAAGAAGCGGCACCACAAGCGGCGGCTCGTCACGGCGCCGTTCGTCGCGCTGATCGCGGACCGCCTGCGGCCGGGCGGGACGTTGCACCTGGCAACGGACTGGGCGGACTACGCCGACAGCATGCTCGCGGTGTGCGAGGCCGAGCCGACGCTGCGCAACCAGTACGGCAGTGAGTCCGACGGCTGGGCGCCGCGTCCCGAGTGGCGGCCGGTGACCAAGTTCGAGTCCCGCGCGCAGGCCGAGGGACGCGACGTCCGCGACCTCATCTACGTCAAGCAGACCGGCTCGTGAACGCCCACTTCCCGGCGCCGACCGTATAGACCGTGTAGCCCGCGTCGTACGTCGCAGTGCCCGCGAACGACTGCGGCACAGCGTCGACGTCCGACGCTCGCGCCGACGGCACGTGGATCTCGGCCGTGCTGCCGACCGGCACCTGGACGTCCAGCGACAGCACCCGTCCGCACTTCTTCCACGACACCGACACCCGTCCGCGGATCGTATCGGTCCGGATGCTCGCCGACTCGGTCTCGTCGCGCGCGTCCGGCCGAACGACGATCCGCTCGCCGCCCGCGTCGACGACGCGCAGCCCAGCGACGTTCTCGAAGATCCATTGCACGACCGTGCCCTGGAAGTAGTGGTTCCGCGACCGCGAGTCCTCTTCCCACTTCTCCCACATGGTGTCCGCGCCGAGGTCGAACCAGTAGCCCCAGCTCGGGTAGCTCCGCTGCAGCGCGACCTTCGTCGCCACGTCGGCGTACCCGTGCGCGGTCAGCACCGGGAGCAGTACGCCGACGCCCAGGCAGCCCGTGTTGAGGTGGAAGCCGCGCGCCTCGACGTCCGCCGCGAGACCCTCGGCGACCCGCGCGACCATGTCCTCCGGGACGATCCCGAATGCCAGCGGCACGGCGTTCGACGTCTGGCGGTAGTCGGGGTCCTCCGCCGACCGGTACCGACCTGCCGCGCGGTCCAGGAACGTCCGGTTCAGCCCGTCCGCGAGCTCGGCGGCGGCCTTCCGGAAGTGGTTGGGCTGCCCAATGACATCCCCGATCTCCGCCGCGACGACGAGCGCCCGGTAGAGGTACGCCGTCCCCGTCAGTCGCCGGTCCTCCGGCGCCGGGCCGCTGCCGAAGCCGGGCGGGAGCCAGTCGCCGAGCACGCTGACCGACAAGCCGTCCTCGACCCGGTCCAGCTCCCACCCGAGGTAGCGCGTCAGCGAGTCCCAGTGTTCACGGAGCAGCCGCTCGTCGCCGTACCAGCGGTACATCTCGCGCAGCAGGAACGGGTAGACGGTCGGCCATTCGGTCGCGGGGGAGAGGTCGGTGAATCCCCAGCCGCTCGACGGCACGATCACCGGCAGCTGCCCGGTGTCCGCCTGGCTGTCACGGATGTCGCCGAGCCACTTGGTGAAGAACCGCGCCAGGTCGAGCGTCGCGAGCATCGTCGGCGCACCGACCTGCGCGTCGCCGGTCCAGCCGTTCTTCTCGAAGTACGGCGTATCGGTCGGGATCCCGTGCAGGTTGCCGAGGATCGTGCGGCGCATGGCCCGCTCGAACACCTCGTACGCCGACTGCGTCGAGGCGAACCGCGTCGCCGACGCGACGTCGGAGTTCACCACCCGCATCTGCACCTCGGCCGCCGCGCCCTCGATCTGCACGTAGCGGAAGCCCTTGTACGAGAACCGCGGCTCCCACGTCTCGACCCCGGTGCCGGCGGCGACGTACTCGTCGCGCTGGATCCGGTCGCCGTCGACGTGCACGTTCCAGGCCGCCACGTTGCCATCGGCAACCGTCTCGCCGTGCGTGAGGGTGATCGTGGTACCGGCCGGCGCCGTGGTCGACAGTCTGGTCCAGCCCGCCACGGTCCGGCCGAAGTCGGCGATCCACACGCCCGGCCGGACCTCGGTCACCTCGACCGGGTCGACGGTCTCGATCACTCGGATCGGCTCGTGGGCCTGCGCGGTCAGCGTGCCGCCCGGCGCCTCGACGACGGCGGCAGCAGACCAGGACGCGTCGTCGAATCCGGCCGTGTCCCAGCCGGGCAGTGCCCGCCGGGCGTCGTACGTCTCACCGGTGTACAGCGAGTCGGACAGCGTCGGCCCACCGGTGATCCGCCACGTCCCGTCCGTCACCACCTCGTCCACGCGGCCGTCGTCGTACTCGACGACCAGCCGCGCGAGCAGCCGCGGCTCGGCGGTCCACGGGGTGTCGTGCCAGCGCCAGACGTTCACCGAGGTCATGCCGAAGAAGCCGCGGCCCAGTTCGGCGCCGACCACGTTGTCGCCGGACCGCAGCAGCTCGGTCACGTCGTGCGTGACATACAGAACCGTGCGGTCGTAGGCGGTGAACCCCGGATCCAGGACCGCGTCGCTGACCGCCTGTCCGTTCAGCCGGAGGTCCGCGTAGCCGAGGCCGCTGGTGTAGAGCCGGGCCCGCCGTACGGCGCCGTCGACCGCGAAGCTCCGCCGCAGGAGCGGTGCGCTCTGCGTCGCGCCGCCGATCCACTGCGCGGTCCCGAACCCCTGGTCGAGCAGACCGGTCTCGAACCACGACGGCTCGGCCCATTCGCCGGCCCGGTCGTTGTGGTCCCACAGCCGGACGGTCCAGTGGTACCGGGTCCGCGCGGCCGCCGGGCCGTCGTACTCGATCCCGAAGGTCTGCGCCGACCCGACCTTGCCCGAGTCCCACACGTCGGCGCGCTCCGGCGTCAGCAGTTCGGGCGCGGAGCCGACCAGGACCTGGTACGCCGTCTGCGCGGCGCCGTAGCCGGGGGCGACGGCGACCCAGCTGAACCGTGGGCGCGCTACGTCGAGCCCGAGCGGCCGATCGGCGTACTCGGTCTTGAGCGATCGAGGAGTCAGCACGCTGAGGACCGTAGGCAGCGGGGCGCCCGGCTTTCAACCGTGTGACCAGATCCGGCCGGATGATCGGAAATGATCGTTCGTCTCGGTTCGTGATTCGTAGGTCCACATCCTGAAACCTGAGCATCTTGCTCGACTTTGTCCGCTTTCATAGAGCCATGCAGATCATCGCGAACGCGCCCGGGGACGCCCTCACCCGGCGCCGGCACGTCGATCTGCTGCGCGTGAACTCCGCGGGTTGTCGGGCGACGGCGTAACTCTTCCGTCCGTCTCCCTCCCCGTCCGCAGGAGTAGCTCCGTGCGTCGTCTCATCCTGATCGCGTTGCTCGGCTCGATCGCCCAGCTCGTCGACGGCACCCTCGGCATGGCCTACGGGGTCACCGCCAGCACCGCCCTGCTGATCACCGGGATCACCCCGGCCGTCGCCTCCGCCTCGGTGCATCTGGCCGAGGTCGGCACCACGCTCGCCTCCGGTCTGTCGCACTGGCGATTCGGCAACGTCGACTGGCGCGTGGTCGCGCTGATCGGCGTCCCGGGCGCGGCCGGCGCGTTCGCCGGCGCGACGTTCCTGTCCAGCCTGTCGACCGAGTCCGCGTCGCTGTGGGTGGCCGGCCTGCTGCTCCTGCTCGGCGTCTACATCCTGGTCCGGTTCGGCACCGGGAAGGTCCGGGCCGTGATCGAGGGCCGTCCGGCCGGGCGGTTCCTCGGGCCGCTCGGTCTGGTCGCGGGCTTCATCGACGCCACCGGTGGCGGCGGCTGGGGGCCGGTCGCGAACTCCGCGCTGCTGTCCAGCGGCAAACTCGCGCCGCGGCGTGCCGTCGGGTCGGTGAACGCGGCCGAGTTCCTGGTCTCGGTCGCCGCCAGCATCGGGTTCCTGTTCGGCCTGGGCGGGAAGAACCTGCCGTTCGGCATCGTCGCCGCGCTGCTGATCGGCGGCGTGCTCGCGGCGCCGCTGGCCGCGTGGCTCGTCTCCCGCCTGGCCACCCGCTGGCTCGGCGTCGGCGTCGGCCTGGTGCTGATCCTGACCAACGCCCGCACCGTGCTGAACGGCCTCGACGTCGCCACCGGCCCGCGGTACGCCGTCTACGCGGCGCTCGTGCTCGGCTGGGCCGCCATCGTCGCGTACGGCGTCCGCGCCCAGGCCCGCCGTACCGTCCGCGAGGCCGAGCGTCTCCTCGACGAGACCGAGCTCGAGCCCGCTTCCTGAGCTTTCTCCTCCGCCAAGACAGAGGTTCCCCCTGTGAGCATCTTCCGTCCGTTCCGCCTGCTCGCCGGCGCTCTCGCCCTGACCGTTGCCGCCGCGGGCTGTTCCCGTGCCGACGGCAACGAGACGGCCCCGGCCGCGAACGACAAAGGCCCCGCCGCCGAACTGCGGCTCGGCTACTTCCCGAACGTCACCCACGCCGCCGCCCTGGTCGGTCTCGGCCAGGGCCTGTTCACCAAGGAGCTCGGCAGCACGAAGCTGGTGCCGACCAAGTTCAACGCCGGGCCGGAGGCCGTTGGCGCATTGCTCGGCGGCTCGCTGGACGCGTCGTTCATCGGCTCCGGGCCGGCGATCAACGCCTACGCAAAGTCGAACGGCGAAGCGGTCCGGCTGATCGCCGGCGCGACGTCCGGCGGCGCGCAGCTCGTCGTCAAGCCGACCATCACCAAGCCTGCCGACCTGGTCGGCAAGACCGTCGTCACGCCGCAGCTCGGCAACACCCAGGACGTGTCGCTGAAGAAGTGGCTCGCCGAGCAGAAGCTGACCGGCAAGGTCAAGGTCACCAACCTCGAGAACGCGCAGACCCTGGACGCCTTCAAGAAGGGTGACGTCGACGCCGCCTGGCTGCCCGAGCCCTGGTCGTCACGGCTGGTCCTGGACGCCGGCGCGAAGGTCCTGCTCGACGAGGCGTCGCTGTGGCCTGACGGCAAGTTCCCGACGACCGTGCTGATCGTCCGCACCCAGTTCCTGCAGGAGCACCCGGAGACCGTGAAGGCCTTGCTGTCCGGCCTGGTCGCGGCCATCGACTTCAGTACGGCGAACGCCGCGCAGGCGAAGACCGTGGTGAACGAGCAGCTCAAGGAGGCGACCGGCAAGGCGCTGAAGCCGGCCGTCATCGACCGGGCGTTCGAGCACATCACGATCACCGCGGACCCGATCGCCGGCACCTTCCCGCAGCTGGCCAAGGATCAGGTCACTGCGGGCATTGCAAAGGAGGCGCCGGCCGTGGCCGGCTTCGCGGACCTGGGGCCGCTCAACGAGGTACTCGCGAAGGCAGGCAAGCCGGCGGTCGACGCCGCGGGCCTGGACGCGAAGTAGGACGCAGAGCAGGAGGAGGACAGCCGTGACCGCAACTCTCGACGCGCCGCCGGATCAGCTCAGCCCGGTGCGGTTCCACCACGTAGGCAAGGCGTTCGGCAGCGGCCGGAGGTCGGTGGTCGCGCTGGACGGCGTCGATCTCGAGGTGCGGGCCAGGGAGTTCGTCTGCCTGCTCGGCGCGTCCGGGTGCGGCAAGACGACCCTGCTCAACCTGGTCGCCGGCCTCGACCGCCCGACCGCCGGACGGATCGAACTGAACTCGTCGCGCCCGGCCGTGGTCTTCCAGGAGGCCGCGCTGATGCCGTGGCTGACCGCGGCCGGGAACGTGGAGCTCCCGCTGCGGATGGCCGGCGTACCGAAGGCGCAACGGCGGGCCAGAGCCGCCGAGTTGCTCGAGCTGGTCCGGCTTGCCGGTCTCGGTGACAAGCGGCCGCACGAGCTGTCCGGTGGCATGCGGCAACGAGTCGCGCTGGCTCGTGCGCTGGCGTCGACCACCGACAGCACCGGCGGCTCGGACGCGGGCAAGCCGTCCCTGCTGCTGATGGACGAGCCGTTCTCCGCGCTGGACGCGATCACCCGGGACGTCCTCCAGGGTGAGCTGTTGCGGATCTGGCGCGCCACCGGTACGGCGATCCTCTTCGTCACGCACGACGTCCGCGAGGCCGTGCGGCTCGGGCAGCGCGTCGTCCTGCTGTCGTCGCGGCCCGGGCGTGTGGTGCAGCAGTGGACCGTCGGCGAGTCGCCCGATGCGGTCGACGAGATCAACACCGCACTGCGCAAGGTGATCAGCAGCCATGCCGCAGCTTGACGTCCGCGACGACGGTTCGACGGCGGGGTCGGTCGAGGCCGGGCTCGACGCCCTGGACACGCCGGTCGTCGCGCCGGACGGCTCCCGCCTGCGCCGGATCGCGGCCCGGGTGCTGCCGCCGGTCGGCGCGGTCGTCGTCCTGGTGGCGATCTGGCAGGCGTTGTGGGCGGCCGCGTTCTGGCCCGAGTTCAAGCTGCCCGCGCCGGTCGACGTGTGGGGCCAGATCTGGCAGCTCGTGACGAGCGGCGAGATCGCCGAGCTGTTCTGGGTGTCGGTGCACCGTGCCGTCATCGGGTTCGCGATCTCGCTGCTGATCGCCGTACCGCTGGGCCTCGCGATCGCGAACCTGCGCGTCGTCCGGCGCGGGATCGGGCCGCTGGTGTCGGGGCTGCAGAGCCTGCCGTCGGTGGCGTGGGTGCCGGCCGCGATCTTGTGGTTCGGGCTGAACGACCGCGCGATCTACTGGGTCGTGCTGCTCGGCGCGGTGCCGTCGATCGCGAACGGGCTGGTGTCCGGTCTCGACCAGGTGCCGCCGATCCTGCCGCGGGTCGGCCAGGCGCTCGGCGCCGGGAGGCTCGGCGGGATCCGGTACATCCTGCTGCCGGCCGCGCTGCCCGGGTTCCTCGGCGGGCTCAAGCAGGGCTGGGCGTTCTCGTGGCGGTCGCTGATGGCCGCGGAGCTGATCGCGACCTCACCGGAGCTCGGCGAGGGCCTCGGGCAGTACCTGCACAACGGCATGTCGCTGTCCGACATCTCGATGGTGTTCGCCGGCATCGTGCTGATCTTCGTGGTCGGCGTCGGCATCGAGCTGCTGGTGTTCCGGCCGCTGGAGAACAGCGTGCTGCGGGCGCGGGGACTCACCGCGTCCGCCCGCTGATCCCCGCTGACACACTGCGCGCCGTACTGTTGGAGCGTGGTCCGATTTCTGCCGTTCCTGATCAGCCTGGTGCTCACCGTGTATGCGCTGTTCTCGTGCATCCAGACACCCGACGAGGATGTGCCGCACCTGCCGAAGCTGCTGTGGATCGTCCTGATCGTGTTCGTCCCCTTCGCGGGGCCGATCGTCTGGCTGCTGATGTCGCGCGCGCACGCCAACCGCCAGGACACCGTCGTACGGCGACAGCCGCCGCGGCCCACCGCGCGGCCGGTGGCGCCCGACGACGATCCGGACTTTCTCAAGTCACTGGACCGCTACCGGGACCCGCGCACGACGGTGAAGCCGCCGGATCCGGAGGACACGCCGGAACCCAAGGATTCCAAGGGCTCCGACGAGTCGTCCTCCGAGACCGACGACGGAAATCCTGAGCGGTAGGACCGGCGGCTCCTACGCGGACTTGCGGTGCTCGGGCAGGAGGGTGTTGTCGCGCTCGGACTCCGTGGTGCCGCCCCACACGCCGTAGGGCTCACCGACGGACAGGGCGTGCTGCCGGCATTCGGGCTGGACCGGGCAGGTTCCGCACAGCGACTTGGCCACCATCTCGCGGGCGCGTTTGCGAACGCCACGCTCCGATTCGGGCGAGAAGAAGAGCTCCGGGTTGACGTCCCGGCATGCGGCTTGCGACTGCCAGTCCCACAGATCCATGAGCGGGCGGGGCAGGCGAGGCATCCCTCTCGACATGGCAACCTCCTTGACTCACCGTGAGCGCGGACGGGCGCTCGGTGAAAACTATGCTCATCTCTTACGTAGTTCAACCCTTGTTGTCTCGAAGTTCGAGCCATTCGTTATCGCCGCAGGCGCCCGCGTGCCGCGATCGGCGGTTTTCAGGCGGGAGGCGTGTTCACGTCTGCATCTGATGTGACATGAGTCACTTCAACGGTGCAAGTTCGTCTGCACGTGCAGATGCCTCAGGCACCGATCGCGGGGTCGAATCGGTAGTGCTCGTGGGCGCCGTGGGCGGTGTCTCGCTCGCCGGTCAGGGCGCGGATGACGGTGGCGTGGGTGATCGCCAGAACCGGTCCGTCGGTGCTCGCGGTGTGCCGGGCGAGTGCGGCGTGAGCGCGCTCGCGGACCCGGGACAGCGGCTCCCAGGGGCGCTGGATGCCGTCCGGCCACTCGCCGTCGTACGCCTCGAACTCGGCGCGGGCCGCGCGGACGTCGGCGGCGCCCCGGCGGCGGCCGGTATCGTCCGGCAGCCAGTCGCGCAGGTCGTGGTCGACCTTGACGCCGAGGGCCAGCCGGTGGCCGATGATCGCGGCGCTGTGCAGGGCGCGGGTGAACGGTGAGCTGACCAAATACGTCGCGCGGATGCCGCCGAGCAGGTCGGCGAGCTCCTCGGCCTGTTTCATCCCGAGGGCGGTGAGCGGAGCGGAGTCGGCCGTGACACCCGGCCAGGCCTGGGAGTCGATCGGCCCGTAGTCCGGCTCACCGTGCCGGACCAGATAGATCTGCGTGACGGACATGGCCTACCTGAGGTGTCTGGCCCCTGCCCATCCACGCTGGTGGCCGGGCGGCGGCTGGAGCGGATCGGTGACTGCGGACGCGGGCCGCACCTGGTGCAGCTCCTCGAAGAGGTTGCCAGGTGTCCTGGGGGAGTCGATCCAGCGGATCTCCGTCGCGCCCTGGTGGCCGTGCACGGCCAGGATGGACTCGACGTCGGGCCAGACGGCCGTCGCGGGGTTGTCGCCGCGCCAGCGCAGGGCCACCGAGCCGTCGGTGAACTCACACCCTTCCGCCACCACGCCGGTCCCGGACACGCCACTGGGATCCCGGTACCGAACCAACTCGAAGGTTCGCGGCCTCACCACCTTGCTGCACTCCCCGATGTCTCGACCCGGTCTTGCAGCATCCAACGCTGCATTGGATCCAACGACGCCACCCCAAGGATGGTTACTGCTATTGTCGGTGGTGTGAAGCGCAGCTATTGGCGATTTTTTGAGTGGCCGGCCCCGGTGCCGGGCGACTCAGCCGATCGCTGACGCCCATCGCAGACACCAGAGCCGGCACGAAGGCAAGGACATCCGTCCTTGCCTTTTCTCGTTCCCAGCCGGCTGACTGCGACATCGCATGCGGACCGGCGGAAAGGTCCCCAGTCATGAACACCCTCCCGAAGTCGGGCGAACAGTCCCGCGTCGTCGACCGACGTATCGAGAAGACCGTCCCGTTGGTCACCCCGCAGGCCCTGCACGACGAGTACCCGCTCGACGACGACCTGGCCCGCACGATCGCCGACGGCCGGCAGGCGGTGGCCGATGTACTGAACGGGGTCGACGACCGGCTGATGGTTGTCGTCGGCCCGTGCTCGGTCCACGACGCCGACGCGGCCCTCGAGTACGCCGAGCGGCTCCGGCCGGTCGCGGAGCGGCTGTCCGACGGCCTGCTCGTCGTGATGCGGGTGTACTTCGAGAAGCCGCGCTCGACCCTCGGCTGGAAGGGCCTGATCAACGACCCGGGCCTGGACGGCTCCGGTGACGTGAACCGCGGCCTGCGGATCGCCCGGCGGCTGCTCGTCCAGGTCAGCGAGCTCGGCCTCCCGGTCGGCTGCGAGTTCCTCGACCCGATCACCCCGCAGTACATCGCGGACACCGTGGGCTGGGGCGCGATCGGCGCCCGGACCGTGGAGAGCCAGGTGCACCGGCAGTTGTCGTCCGGCCTGTCGATGCCGATCGGGATGAAGAACCGCCCGGACGGCTCGATCGGCACCGCGGTCGACGCGATCAAGGCGGCCGCCGTCCCGCACGTGTTCACCGGTATCGACCACGACGGCGCGCCCGCCATCCTGCACACCCGCGGCAACCCGGACTGCCACCTGGTGCTGCGCGGCTCGGACAGCGGCCCGAACTACGACGCGGAGTCCGTGGCCGGCGCCGTCGAGCTGCTCCGCAAGGCCGGCCTCCCCGAGCGGGTCGTGATCGACGCGAGCCACGGCAACAGCCGCAAGGACCACCGCCGGCAGCCGGTCGTGGCCGCGGAGATCGGCGCGCAGGTCGCGGCCGGCGACCGGGCGATCGTCGGTGTGATGCTGGAGTCGTTCCTGCAGGAGGGTCGCCAGGACCTCGACCCGACCCGGGAGCTGACCTACGGCCAGTCGATCACCGACGCCTGCCTGGGCTGGGACACGACCGAAGAGGTGCTGCAGCAGCTCCGGGACGCGGCGGTCGCCCGCCGCGGATAGCTGTTCATCTGCAGGCCGCGCAGCGGCTACAGGAGCCACCTAAGGTCCGGGACCATGACTGAGATCTCCCGGCGCCTGGTGCTCGGTTCGGTGGCGGGTGGGGCAGCGGCTTCGCTGCTCCCACCGTCGCTGCACACCGCGATGGCGCAACCTGTGAGGCGTGGTGGTCTGCGCGCGATCGAGCACGTGATCGTGCTGATGCAGGAGAACCGCTCGTTCGACCACTACTACGGCACGCTGCGCGGTGTCCGTGGGTACGGCGACCGCCAGCCGCTGCGGCTGCGCAACGGCAAGAGCGTCTTCCACCAGCCGAAGACGGGCGGCGGCGAGGTGCTGCCGTTCTCGCTCCGGAAGGCCGCCGCCGACGCGGGCCGCGCCCCGGGCGACATCCAGTACCTCGGTGCGCTGGCCCACGGGTACAGCGACGCCACCCAGGCCTGGGCGGGCGGTTGGAACGACGACTGGGTACAGGCCAAGACGGCGGCCACGATGACCCACTACGACCGCCGCGACATCCCGTTGCAGTACGAGCTCGCCGAGACGTTCACGATCTGCGACGCGTACCACTGTTCGGTCAACGGCTCGACCAACCCGAACCGCAACTACCTGTGGTCCGGCACGACCGGCTACGAGCCCGGGACGGCGCAGCGCGCGGTGACGAACGCGGCGTACTCGTACGACCACAAGGGCTACGACTGGACGGCGTACCCGGAACGGCTGGAAGCGGCCGGTGTGTCCTGGCAGATCTACCAGGAGTGGGACAACTTCACCGACAACGCGGTCGAGTACTTCAAGACCTTCAAGGACATCGGGCACCGGATCCTCGCGAACGTGCCGGGCGGCTACCGGACGACCGAGGAGTTCTACGACAAGCTGTTCGCGAAGAGCGAGGCCGAGCGGGCCGTCGCGCTGCAGCAGCTCGACGCGGCCGTCGGGAAGCTTCCGGCCGCGGACCAGAAGCTGTTCCGCAAGGCGATGTACCGCTCCGAGCCGGAGTCACTGGTGCCGCGGCTGCGCGCCGACATCAAGGCCGGGACGTTGCCGAAGGTGAGCTGGCTGGTGCCGTCGGCGGTCGACTCCGAACACCCCGGATCGTCCACGCCGGTCGGCAGCGCGAACCTGATCTACGACGTCCTCGACGCGATCGCGTCGGACCCGGAGACCTGGTCGAAGACCGTGCTGCTGATCAACTTCGACGAGAACGACGGGTACTTCGACCACGTCCCGCCGCCGGTCGCGCCGCAGCCGCCGTCCGGGGCCGGCGACGACTGGTACGCCGGGAAGCCGATCGGGCTCGGCCCGCGGGTCCCGATGACCGTGGTGTCGCCGTGGACGGTCGGCGGTCACGTGAACTCGCAGGTCTTCGACCACACTTCGGTCCTGCGGTTCCTCGAACTGTGGACCGGTGTCCGGGAGCCGAACATCAGCTCCTGGCGGCGGACGGTCTGCGGTGACCTGACGTCGGCGTTCGACTTCGACCGGACGTACCGGCAGCCGTCGGTCGACCGGCCCGGTCCGGTCCCGGCGCCGATCAATCGCTGGCACCCGACGCCGCCCGCCGATCAGGCCCTCCCGGTGCAGGAACCCGGCCGCCGTCCGGCTCGCGCGCTGCCTTACGGGCCGTCGGTTTCGGGCTCTGTTGCCGATGGCAAATTGATGCTGGCCTTGAGCAACAACGGCTCGCAGTCCGCGCACTTCGCGATCTACCCGTACGGCGGTGAGCTCCCGGCTCCCTCCCACCTGGACGTCCGCCACGGCGAGACGCCGGCCGTGGTCACGATCCCCGTGGACGGCCCGTTCGAACTCGCCGTCCAGGGACCGAACCGCTTCTGGGCCGAGGTCGCCGGGACGTCCGCCGGCGCGGCGGCAGCCCTCGACGTACGGATCGAGAACCGCGCCGGCGCTCTCCAGCTCCTGCTGGTGAACGGCTCGAGGAAGCCGTTGACCGTCAAGCTGAAGGCGCGCGGCTACACCAGCAAGACCACGGCGATCGAGCTCAGAGGCAAGCAGTCCCGCCCGCTGTTCTGGCCGACCGACAGCGGCTGGTACGACGTCGAGGTCACGACCCCCGAGGACCCGGCCTGCCGCCGCCGGCTGTCCGGTCACCTCGAAACCGGCCGGCCCAGCATCACGGGGTAGCGGACATCTGAGTCGATGAGCCAGATGATCTCATTGACTCATGACGGACTTTCCGTACCCGGAGACGAACTACCAGGAAGACGCCCGCGGGCAGTTCCATTTCAGCACCCGCGCCGGCTGGATGAACGACGTGAACGCGCCGCTGTACTACCGCGGCGCGTACCACCTCTACTACCAGCACAATCCGTTCAGCCTGGTGTGGGACACGATGCACTGGGGGCATGCGACGAGCACCGACCTCGTGCACTGGACGCAGCAGCCGATCGCGCTCGACCCGAAGACCCACCCCGGCGACCTGTGGTCCGGCGGCGGCGTCGTCGACACCGGCAACGCGAGCGGCCTGAAGGCCGGCGACGACGACCCGATCGTCGTCTACTCCGGAACGAACGGCGTCACGGTGTTCTACAGCCTGGACGGCGGCGCTACGTTCACGGCGTACGCCGACGGCAAGAGAGTCGTGACACCGGGCGGCACCAGCCGCGACCCGAAAGTGTTCCGGGATCCGGTGTCCGGACACTGGGGCATGGTCGTGTGGTCGGACGAGGGCGGCAACGGCGCCGACTTCTACACCTCGGCGAACCTGCTCGACTGGACATTCGGCTCCCGGTACCCGGCCGAGTGGCTGTTCGAGTGCCCGAACATGATCCGGATGCCGATCGACGGCGGCCACCGCTGGGTCCTGCACGACGGCGGCGGCAACTACTTGGTCGGGGACTGGGACGGTACGGCGTTCCACACCGACTGGACGGCTCCGCAGAAGATCAACCAGACCGAGACCTACGCCGGCGGCGGGTACTACGCCGGGCTGACGTTCGAGAACCTGCCGGACGACCGGATCGTCTCGATGGCGTGGCAGGGCGAGAACAAGGGCTCGATCTGGACCGGCAACGCGTCCTTCCCGGTCGACCTCACGCTCCGCCGTACCGACGACGGTCTGCGCGTGTTCAGCACGCCGATCCCCGAACTCGCACTCCTCCGCGGCGAGGCGCAGACCTTTGAGAACCTCACGGTCGAGGACGGCACACACCAGCTTCCGGCGACGGACACCTACGAGCTCGAGGCAACAATCGATGTCCGGGACGCACGCAGGTTGATCGTCAAGACCGGTCGGGACATCGTGTACGACGGCGAGCAGCAGACGCTCGACGGGGCAAAACTGCGGCCGGTCGACGGCAGGATCACGCTGCACCTGCTGGTCGACCGTGACCAGCTGGACGTCTTCGGGAACGACGGGGCGGTCTACCAGAGCTACAACGTTCGCCCCTCGGAGTTGGAGCTGATCGCCGAAGGGCGCGCGGTCGTCGAGCGAGTCACCATCTGCCGGCTCGGCTCTATCTGGCGATAGCCGCCGTCCGCGCCTTGGTCACGGTGATCAGGTCGGCAGGGGACAGGCCGATGTCGAGGCCGCGCCGGCCACCCGACACGTAGACCGTCGGGTGGTCGGTGGCGGTGCTGTCGACGACCGTGGGCAGGGCGCGCTTCTGGCCGATCGGGCTGATCCCGCCGACGACGTAGCCGGTGGTGCGCTCGGCGGCGGCCGGGTCGGCCATCACCGCCTTCTTGCCGCCCGCCGCGGCCGCGATCGCCTTCAGGTCGAGCTGCTTGGCGACCGGGACGACGCCGACGGTGAGTTTCCCGTCGACCTCGACGAGCAGCGTCTTGAACACCTGCTCCGGCGCCAGCCCGAGTGCTTCGGCGGCCTCCAGCCCGTACGACTTCGCGGCCGGGTCGTGCTCGTAGGCATGCGTCGTGAACTCGACCTTCGCCTTGGTCAGCGCCACCGTCGTCGGCGTGCCTTGACTCTGCTTCTTTGCCACGCCGTGAGCTTAGTTTGCGGACGTCCATCACCCACCAACCGTCCACCGCGAGGGCGCGGCACGCTCAGCTGTCGCTCGAAACCGTGTCGTCGGCGGAGTTGGTGAGTGGCGGAGGTCCGGCGATCCGCACGCAGCAGTGGCCGGCGCGCGGGGCGAGCTCCGCCTGGAGCGGGGCATCCACAGTGGTCAACAGGCCCGCGACCAGGTGCAGATTCATGCCGCAGACAAGTTGCGGGTGGTCCTTCGCCAGCCGGCGGAACGGGCAGTTCGCCAGTGCGATCCCGTCGGCGTCGGGCCGGGGCTCGAAACCGTAGGTCTCGAGCACCTGCAGTAAGCCGTCGCGGTCGCGGACGGCCCGGCCGAGCGTCTCGCCGTACTCGTGGGCGCGGCGGTTGACCGCCTCGCGGGGTGTCACGCCGGTGGACTCGGCGTCCTGGATGGCCGCGGCGAGAAGCTGGCCGGCCACGGCGTACTGGCGCTCGGGGAGGCTGATCTCGATCTCGCGGTCCGAGCGGTGGTACAGCTTCGCGGGGCGGCCGGCCCCCGGGCCGGTGCGACCGGTGCGGCGTTCGTAGCAGGTGTCGAGCAGACCCTCCTCGGTGAGCCGGTCGAGGTGGAACGCGGCCGTGGTCCGCGGGATGCCGAGCGCGCTCGCGGCGTCGTCCCGGCTCACCGGCTCCGGCCGGCCGACGACGTACTCGTAGAGCCGGCGGCGGGTCGGCTCCTCCAGGACGGCGACCGCCTGCACCGAGGCGTCCCAGGACATGTCCACGGGATGATTCTATCGACAACTCTGGTTGGCGTAACAGTATGATGTCAGTTCGCTGATACTTCAGGGAGTGTGCAGATGGCGATCTCGGCCGACCTCGAGTCCGTCCCCCTCCATATCGTCGCGCGCCGGGAGGAGATCGACCTTCCCGCCGCGCAGCGTGCCGTGGCGGACCTGCTGACCGCGCTCGGGCGGGACCCGCACAGCGCGCACCTCGCGGACACCCCGCGCCGGGTCGCGAACGCGTATGCGGAGATGCTGACGCCGCGGGAGTTCGAGCTCACCACGTTCCCGAACGACGAGGGGTACGACGAGCTCGTCCTGGCCAAGGACATCCCGGTGCAGTCGCTGTGCGAGCACCACCTGCTGCCGTTCCAAGGCGTCGCCCACGTCGGGTACCTGCCCGGCGACCGGATCCTCGGGCTGTCCAAGCTGGCCCGGGTGGTGGAGCTGTTCGCGCGCGACTTCCAGGTGCAGGAGCGCCTCACCAAGCAGGTCGCGGACTGGCTGCAGGACCACCTGTCGCCGAAGGGCGTCGGTGTCGTGATCGAGGCCGAGCACCAGTGCATGTCGCTGCGCGGCGTCCGGGCGGCCGGCTCGCGCACTGTCACCTCGGCGCTCCACGGCACTCTCCGGAACAACCCCAGCTCCCGTGCCGAGTTCTTCGCCCTCACCGGCCTCACGCCGTAGGGCGAAGCGTCAGGCGGAGGCGACCGCCGGCGGCTGGTGGGACCGGCGGCCGGTGGCAAGGATGTGCGTGAGTTCGCCGGGCAGCAGGTCCGTGCCGGGGACGGGCTCCATCTCGGAGACGTCCAGCCAGCGCACGACGGTGGCGCCGCTGTGGCCGTGGACCGCGAGGATCGAGTCGAGGTCCGGCCAGACGGCGGTCGAGGGGTTCGCGCCGTGCCAGCGCAGTGCCACCGAGCCGTCGGTGAACACGCAGCCTTCGGCGACGACGCCGGTTCCGGAAACCCCGCTGATGTCGGTGTAACGGACGAGTTCGAACGTCTGGGGTTTCACCGGCGACACCCCGTGTGGCGTGACAAAGTTGCCATGATCCTTTCCCCGTCAGGCGCAGTGAATTCTCGCCACAAACCGGGGACAATTACCGACTGTCAGCGGGGAAGGACGGTCTGTAGCGACTCATCTTCTCACCACAAGCTAGAACCATTCCAGCGAACACGCCAGCCCCTAATCCGCGTGTCTCGAACTGCGACACGTGATCGAATACCTCAGGTGTTCCTGACACTTGGCACCGATCTGGCCGGAGCAGGCGCGCCCGCGAGCGATTTCGGGTTCCTGTTGCACAAGAACCCCGCACGCCCGCAGGCGATCGACGTCACCGGCGGCTCGGCGCATGTCTTCTACCCCGAGGCGACCGACGAGCGGTGCACGGCGGCGGTGCTGCTCGAGATCGACCCGATCGGCCTGGTGAGGTCCGGCCGCGGCAAGGCCGCCGAAGGATTCACGCTCGGCCAGTACGTGAACGACCGGCCGTACGCCGCCTCGAGCCTGCTCGCCGTCGCGCTCGGGAAGCTCTTCCGGACAGCGATGAACGGCCGCTGCGACGCCCGCCCGGAGCTCGCCACGCGGCCGATCCCGCTGGACGTCCACGTCCCCGCACTGCCCTGCAACGGCGGCGCCGAGCTCGCCGAGCGCCTGTTCGCGCCGCTCGGCTGGACCGTCGACGCGCGCCCGGTGCCGCTCGACCCGGAGATCCCGGCCTGGGGTGATTCGCGGTACGTCGACCTGCGGCTGACCGGCGTACTGCGGCTGGCCGACGCGCTCAATCACCTGTACGTGATGCTGCCGGTGCTCGACGACGCCAAGCACTACTGGGTCGGATCGGACGAGGTCGACAAGCTCGTCCGCGCCGGCGAGGGCTGGCTGGCCGCACATCCGGACAAGGACCTGATCTCGCATCGCTACCTCGCGCACCGCCGGTACCTGGCCGATGCCGCGCTGGAGCGGCTCGCCGAGGCGGACGGCCTCGAGTTGGCCGACGAAACGACGGACGAGGGCTCGGTGTCGCTGGCCGTCGAACGGCGGACGACGGTGGCCGGCGTCCTGCGCGAACTCGGCGCCCGCCGGATCGCCGACATCGGCTGCGGCGAGGGCGCGCTCGCCGGCGAGCTGCTGAAGGATCCGATGATCGGCGAGGTGATCGCGACCGACGTGTCGGCGCGGGCGCTGGTCGCGGCGAAGCGGCGGTTGCACTACGACGACCTGCCCGACCGCCAGCGGGACCGGCTGACGTTCCTGCAGTCGTCGGTGACGTACGCCGACGAGCGACTCGCCGGGCTCGACGCGGTCGTGCTGATGGAGGTGGTCGAACATGTCGACCCGCCGCGGCTGCCCGCTCTGGCCCATGCGGTCTTCCGGACCGCCTGTCCCGCCGCAGTCGTCGTCACCACCCCGAACAGCGAGTACAACGTGCGCTTCCCGTCCCTGCCGGCAGGTATCTTCCGCCACCCCGACCACCGCTTCGAATGGACCCGCCCGGAGTTCGGCGCGTGGGCCGGCGAGGTGGCTGACCGGTACGGCTACACAGTCGAGTTCCGCCCCGTCGGTGCGGTGGACCCTGAGGTGGGTCCGCCCACGCAGCTCGCACTGTTCCGGCGGGAGGAGGCGCGATGACCATCGACGTACCTGCGCTGTCCCTCGTGGTTCTTGTCGGCGCGAGCGGCTCCGGCAAGTCGACGTTCGCACGCAAGCACTTCCTGCCGACCGAGGTGATCTCGAGCGACTTCTGCCGCGGTCTGGTGTCCGACGACGAGAACGACCAGGCCGCGACGAAGGACGCCTTCGAGGTGCTCAACTTCATCGCGGGCAAGCGGCTCGCGGCCGGGCGGCTGACGGTCATCGACGCCACCAACGTCCAGCCGGACGCCCGCAAGGAGCTGGTGAACCTGGCCCGCGAGTACGACGTACTCCCGGTCGCGATCGTGCTGGACCCGCCGGAGCGCGTGTGCGTGGAGCGCAACGAGCAGCGGCCGGACCGGCAGTTCGGGTCCAAGGTGATCACCCGGCAGCGGTCGCAGCTGAAGCGCGGGCTGCGCAGCCTCAAGCGCGAGGGATTTCGTACCGTCCACGTGCTGAACAGCGTCGAGGAGATCGATGCCGTCAGCATCGAACGCACCCGGCTGTACAACGACCTCACGGATCGGACCGGCCCGTTCGACGTCATCGGTGACGTGCACGGCTGTCTCCCCGAGCTCGAGCAGCTGCTCACCGACCTGGGCTACACGCTCACCCGCGACGACGCCGGCCGCCCGGTCGACGCCGTCCACCCGGACCGCCGAGCGGTCTTCGTCGGCGACCTCGTCGACCGCGGCCCGGACAGCCCCGGCGTGCTGCGGCTCGTCATGGGGATGGTTGCCAGCGGCAACGCGTACTGCGTTCCCGGCAACCACGAGGACAAGCTGCTGCGGGCACTGCGGGGCAAGAACGTGAAGATCAGCCACGGCCTGGAGACAACGCTCGAGCAGCTCGCCTTGGAGTCTCAGGAGTTCCGCGACGAGGTGGCGACGTTCATCGACGGGCTGATCTCGCACTACGTGTTCGACGGCGGCAAGCTGGTCGTGTCGCACGCCGGCCTGGTCGAGCGGATGCACGGCCGGACAAGCGGTCGCGTCCGCTCGTTCTGCCTGTACGGCGAGACGACCGGCGAGACCGACGAGTTCGGGCTGCCGGTGCGCTACCCGTGGGCGAACGACTACCGCGGTCGGGCGACGGTCGTCTACGGCCACACCCCGACGCCGGAGCCGGAGTGGATCAACAACACGATCTGTCTCGACACCGGCTGCGTGTTCGGCGGCTCGCTGACCGCGCTGCGCTACCCGGAGCGGGAGCTGGTGTCGGTGCGGGCAGCCCAGGAGTACTACGCCCCGGCGAAACCGTTGCACGTGGCAACGGCACCGTCACGCGAACCCGATGTCCTCGAGCTGACCGACGTCACGGGTCGCCGGGTGATCGAGACCGCGTCGCACGGGCGACTGAGCATCCGGGCCGAGCAGGCCGGCGCGGCGCTGGAGGTGATGAGCCGGTTCGCGATCGACCCGCGGTTCCTGCTGTACCTGCCGCCGACGATGAGCCCGGTCGCGACGTCGCCGGAGCCGGGGCTGCTGGAACATCCGCGGCAGGCGTTCGAGACCTACCAGGCGCAGGGCGTCACCGAACTGGTGTGCGAGGAGAAGCACATGGGTTCGCGAGCGGTCGTGCTGCTCACGAGGGACGACGACGTGGCCGGGAAACGATTCGGCCTCTCCGGTCGGGGCGCGATCCACACGCGCACCGGGCGATCGTTCTTCGACTCCTCGCTGACCGACGAGCTGCTGCTGCGCCTGCGCGCGGTCGCCGCGCGGGCCGGGCTGTTCGACGAGCTGGACACGTCGTGGCTGCTGCTCGACGCCGAGCTGCTCCCGTGGAGCGCGAAGGCCGAGGACCTGCTCCGGAACCAGTACGCCGCCGTCGGCGCGGCCGCTCGTACGTCGTTGCCGGCCGCAACTGCTGCGCTGCGCTCCGCTCAGGCGGCCGGGCTCGACGTCGACGAGCTGCTGGCGTCGGCCGAGCGGCGGACGGCGAACGCGGAGCGGTTCACCGCGGCGTACCGGCGGTATTGTTGGCCGACCGACGGGCTCGACGGCGTCCGGCTGGCGCCGTTCCAGGTGCTCGCGTCCGACGGCGCGACGTACCAGGACCGGCCGCATGTGTGGCACCTCGGGATCGCGGACCGGATGGTTGCCGCCGGCCCGGAGCTGATCACGCCGACGCGCCGGCTGTTCGTGGACAGCGGCGCCTGGGACGCCGGGATCAGGTGGTGGGAGGAACTGACCGGTGCCGGGGGAGAGGGCATGGTTGTGAAGCCTGCGGCGAATCTGACCCGCACTGCGAAGGGGCTTGCCCAGCCGGGGCTGAAGGTGCGCGGGCAGGAGTACCTGCGGCTCATCTACGGGCCCGACTACACCGAGCCGGCGAACTTCGCCCGGCTCCGCGACCGCAACCTCGGCCACAAACGGTCCCTGGCGCTTCGCGAATACGCCCTCGGCCTGGAGGCACTGGACCGTGCCGCCCGCGGCGAACCGCTGTGGCGCGTCCACGAGTGCGTCTTCGCCGTCCTCGCCCTCGAATCGGAACCGGTGGATCCGCGCCTCTGAGCTACTGGCGTCTGCGCACGACCAGGAGGGTGAGAACGCCGGCGGCGAGCATGACGGCCGGCAGCGCGGCCACTGGATCGTCCGGGATCACCAGCGCATTGGTCGCCGCGGTCGGCGCAAGGCCGACCGCTACGGGAACCGCCGCATGCCGGTCGCCCCGGTACACGCAGTACAGGACCAGCGGGGTGAGGAGCCACAGTGCGAGGAGGAGCAGGAAGCCGAGCCTGACGGATTCGACGCCGTTCAGATCGCCGTCGTCCATCAGCCAGCCGAAGCCGCCGACCGCGAGAGCGACGACGGCGACCGCGACCGGTGACCAGCGGAGGCCGGTGCGCCACCCGAGGGACCCGCGGGCTGCGGCGAGCGCGAGGTAGCAGCCGATGGCTATGAGCTCCACGCCCACGGTCGCCAGGAAGAGGTCCAGTTCGTCGAAGGATCGTCCGACGCGGTCGATACTGGGCGGACACGGCTCACCGCCTTCGACGCGTCGGCAGGAGTCCAGCTGTGGCAGCGGATACAACAGGTACACGACCCAGAGGAGTGGAAGCGACAGGAAGCTCACCGCGGCGGTGACACGGAACAGGTTGCCCGCGCGTTTGGATGCCGGGCGGCGAAGATTGAGGCGCGTGGTGGTCACTGGAGCGCCTCCCGGCGTCGGACGATCGTGACGGTGATGGCGGTGATCAGGAGCATGGCAGGCGGTAGTCCGGCGAGCGGGACCTTCGGGAGACCGCCGATGCTGACGAACGCAGTTGGGAGCAGCGCGAGTGCTACCGGTATCGGCGCACCTCGGTCGCCGCGATGGACGCCGTACAGAACGAGCGGAGCGAGCAGCCACAGGCTGAGCAGGATCAGGTAGCAGGGTCCTACTGAAGTCTCGCCGGGGTGGTTGGTGGGCGCTTCGAGCCAGCCTGTGAGGCCGGCGACGGCGAGGACGACGACGCCGATCGCGGTGCGGAATGTGTGCCGCGCAGCGTCCCGCTTGACGCCGCCGCGTGCCATCGCCAGTCCGAGGAAGCAGCCGATCAGCACGAACTCGGCGGCGGCTGTCGTGCTGAGGACGAACGCGGTCCGGACCTCGGGAAGGATGAGTTCCTCACATTCCGGCCAGGGCCTGCATCGACCGGCGCCGGTCGCGACCTGTAGCACGTACGACGCAATGGCCAGCGGCACCGACAGGGCCGCGACCGCCGCGGTGACGCGCAACAGGTTGCCGGCGCGCTGGGGTGGCTGGCGGTGGAGATCGAGCTGCGGGGCGGTCACGGAGACCACGATCGCGCTACACGGGGCCACTGGGCGACGACGGCGTGATTCGTTTCCGGCGTGTAAACGTCTTCCGGGAGGGGTTGGCAAGGTGTGACATTGCACTTAAGGTCTGTGCAATGTCACACGGTACAGAGCTGGACGCGCAGCTGACGGGTGGACTGCTGCACGGCTGGCAGGAGCGGAACCGGCGCGCGACGATCCCGCATGCGATCGCCGAGCTGCGCAAGGCCGGGAACCTGGAGAATCTGCGCCGGCTGGCCGATCCCTCGGTCGGGCCCTACCGCGGGCGGTATCCGTTCCTGGACACGGATCTCTACAAGACCCTCGAAGGGCTCGCCTACGAAGTCGGCCGCGACGACGCGCCGGCGGGAGCGCGCGCGTTCTACGACGAGGTCGTCGAGCTGCTCGAGCAGGCGCAGGCCGAGGACGGCTACCTCAACTCGTACTTCCAGGACCCGGACCAGCCCAAACAGCCGTGGTCGGACCTCGGCTGGGGGCATGAGCTGTACAACCTCGGCCACCTGATCCAGGCGGCGGTCGCGGCGAACCGCAGATTGTCGGACGGCCGATTGTTGACAATCGCCCGGCGGTTCGCGGATCTCGTCGTCCGCACGTACGGCGCCGACGGGGAGGAGGTCGTCGACGGGCATCCCGAGGTGGAGATGGCGCTCGTCGAGCTTTATCGAGAAACCGGCGACGAGGACTACCTCACCCAGGCGCGGCTGTTCGTCGACCGGCGTGGTCGCGGGAAGCTCGAGCACACGATCTTCCCGGGGGAGTACTTCCAGGATCACGTGCCGTTCCGCGAGCTGCCGTCCGTCACCGGTCACGCCGTACGGATGGCGTACCTCGCGGCCGGTGCCGCCGACGTGCACCTGGAGACGGGTGATCCGACGCTGCTCGCGGCGCTCGAGCGGCTGTGGGACGACATGGTCGCGACCAAGCTGTACCTCACCGGCGGGCTCGGCAGCCGGCATTCCGACGAGGCGATCGGCGACCGCTACGAGCTGCCGTCCGAGCGGGCGTACGCCGAGACGTGCGCGGCGATCGCGACGATGCAGTGGGCATGGCGGATGTTCCGCGCGACCGGCCGGGCGAAGTACCTGGACGTGTACGAGACGGTGCTCTACAACGCCTACGCCGTGGGGCTTTCGGCCGACGGTACGGCGTTCTTCTACGACAACCCGCTGCAGCGCCGGCCGGACCACGAGCAGCGCTCCGGCGCCGAGGACGGCGGCGAACTCCTCCGCCGCGCCTGGTTCGGCTGCCCGTGCTGCCCGCCCAACATCATCCGCTGGATGTCCGAACTCCAGGACCACCTGGCAGTTGCCCGCGACAACGTCCTGTACCTCGGCATCTACGCCGATGCCCGCATCACCGCGAACGACCTCACCGTCAAGGTGAGCACCAACTACCCCTGGGACGGCGAAATCACCCTCACCGTCGAGAACGCTCCACCCGAGGAACGCACCATCGCCCTCCGCGTTCCGGCGTGGGCGACGGAAGCGAACATCACCCCGGCCGGCGAGCAGGTGGACGGATGGGCTGTTGTTCGGCGGACGTTCGCGGCGGGAGACGTTGTGCGGTTGACGTTGCCCATGGCGCCTCGGGCGCATGGGGTCCATCCGTACGTGGATGCGGCTCGGGGAGCGATCGCCGTGGCCCGAGGACCGCTGGTTTATTGCGTTGAGCAACAAGATGCGGCGGCACCGGTGGACGACCTGTTGCTGAGCCCGGCGGCCGTGCATGCGGCGACAGTGCGCGAGCAGGACGAGCATCTCGTGCTGGACCTGACCGCGAAAGTCGCCCATCCGCCGGCTGCCGAGCTTTATCCCGTGATCTCCGAACAGACCACTCAACAGCCCATTCAACAGCCCGCAGAGTCCGCCGTCGGCGAAGTGCCGGTGACGTTGGTGCCGTACTTCCTCTGGGGAAACCGTCAGGCCCTGGCCATGCGTGTATGGCTGCGAACCGAAAGAGAATACTGATGAAGAGAACTTCCATGCTGGTGGGGCTCGTGGCGTCGGCCGCGCTCGCACTGACCGCGTGCGGCGGCGGTGCGTCCGGTGCCAAGGACGAGGCCGCCGGGCCCGGCGCCAAGGCCGCGCAGGGCGGGACGCTCCAGGTGCTCGCGAACGCCGCGTTCTCGCACCTCGACCCGGCGCGCGGTTTCGACGGCGGCGTGAACAACTTCTACCGGCTGATCTACCGCACCCTCACCACCCAGGGCGCGGCACCGGGTGCCGAGGGCACCAAGATCGTGGCGGACCTCGCCACCGACACCGGTAAGCCGTCCGACGGCGGCAAGACCTGGACGTTCACGCTGAAGGACGGCCTGTTCTTCGAGACCGGCGCGCCGATCACCAGCGCCGACGTGAAGTGGGGCGTCGAGCGCGCGTGGGACCCCGAGATCGGCATCGGCTCGCCGTACGCGAAGCAGCTGATCGAGGCGCCCGCGGCGTACCAGGGCCCGTACAAGTCCGGTGACCTGGCGACGATCGAGACCCCGGACGCGAAGACGGTCGTGTTCCACCTGAAGAAGCCGTTCGCGGACTTCGGCAGCGTGGTCGCGCAGAACACGTTCACGCCGGTGCCGAAGGGCCAGGGCGCGGGCAACGCGCTGGACAGCAAGCCGATCGCGTCGGGGCCCTACAAGGTGTCCGAGTACAAGCCGGGCGCCTCGCTCAAGGTGGTCCGCAACGACAAGTGGGACAAGAAGACCGACGACGTGCGGACGGCGAACCCGGACGCGTTCCAGTGGACGTTCGGCCTCGACCCGGCGACGATCGACGAGCGGATGATCGCCGGCCAGGGCACCGACGCCGACGCGATCGCCGGTACGATCCAGGCCGCGTCGGTCGCCCGGATCCAGACGCCGCAGCTCAAGCAGCGGACGATGACGGGGCTCGGCGGATGTACGACGTACATGGGCCTGAACACCACGAAGAAGCCGCTGGACAACGTCAAGGTCCGGCAGGCGATCAACCTCGCGGTGAACAAGCAGACGGTGCGGGACGCGGACGGCGGCTCGGCGCTGGCCGAGATCGCGAACACCATCCAGCCGCCGACCATCGCCGGCCGCGTGGACTACGACCCGTACCCGAGCCCGGACCACAAGGGCGACGTCGAGGGCGCCCGCAAGCTGCTCACCGAGGCCGGGTTCGCCAACGGCTTCACGATGACGCTCGACACCCGGGCGCAGCCGAAGATGCAGGCGATGGCCGTCGCGATCCAGCAGGCGCTGGAGCCGCTGAAGATCACCGTGAAGATCAACACCATCGACACCGCGACGTACTACGAGGTGATCGGGACGACGTCGCAGCAGCACGACGCGGCGATCACCGGCTGGTGCCCGGACTGGCCGTCCGGCCAGACGTTCCTGCCGCCGCTGTTCGACGGCCGCAACATCACCCCGAAGGGCAACACGAACCTGGCGCAGCTGAACGACGCGGGCGTGAACGCGAAGATCGACGAGATCGCCAAGCTGACCGACGTCCAGGCCGCGAACGCGGCGTACGGCGAACTGGACAAGCAGATCATGGAGCTCGCGCCGATCGTTCCGCTGCTCTACGAGAAGGTGCTGATGCTGGTCGGCAGCAACATCGGCGGCGCGTACCTGCACGACGGCTTCTCCGGCGGCATCGACCTGGTGTCCGTCGGCCTCAAGGACGCCGGCAAGTGACCACCACCCCGGCCCTGATCGAGGTCGAGGAGGCGGTGTCGTCGGGGCCGTCGGCCCCGGCGACACCGCCTGCCTCGGGCCGCCGGATCCTCACCACGATCACGCGCGACAAGGGCGCGCTGGCGTGCGTGGTGTTCCTGGCGATCGTGGTGCTGATGGCCGTGGCCGCGCCGTTGATCACCAAGATCAGCGGCTGGGGGCCGTACCAGTTCGACTCGGCAGCGATCAACTCCGACCTCGGCGGGGTGCCGCACGGTGCGCTCGGCGGGATCAGCGGCTCGCACTGGTTCGGTGTCGAGCCGCAGAACGGCCGCGACCTGTTCGCCCGGATCGTCTACGGCGCGCGGGTATCGATCACCATCTCGTTGTCCGCAACCTTGCTGACCGGAGTTCTCGGCGTGGTGCTCGGCATGCTCGCCGGGTTCTACCGCGGCTGGGTCGACCAGGTGATCTCGCGGCTGATGGACTTCCTGATGGCGTTCCCGGCGCTGATCTTCATGATCGCGATCCTGTCGTCGCTGCCGTCCGGGAACCGGCCGGTGCTGCTGGTCGTGGTGATCAGCGCGTTCGGCTGGCCGTACCTGGCGCGGGTGATCCGCGGACAGACCATGACGCTGGCGAACCGCGAGTTCGTCGAGGCGGCCCGGGCCTCCGGCGCGAAGGACACGCAGGTGGTGTTCCGCGAGATCCTGCCGAACCTGCGCGGCTCGATCGTGGTGATGACGACGCTGGCGATCCCCGGCTTCATCGGCACCGAGGCCGGCCTGTCCTTCCTCGGCGTCGGCGTCGCACCGCCGACCGCGTCCTGGGGCCAGATGATCTCGAGCTCGGTGAGCTGGTACTCGGTGGACCCGATGTTCTTCGCGATCCCCGGCACGTTCCTGTTCCTCACCGTGCTCTCGCTGACGGTCCTCGGCGACAAGATCCGTACCCTCGTCGACCAGGGAGCGGCGGCATGACGCGCTACGTTCTCGGCCGGCTCGGCGGTGTCGTGGTGATCCTGCTGGCCGTCTGCCTGTTCACGTATCTGATCTTCTTCAAGCTCTCGCCGGATCCGGCGGTGATGATCTGCGGCAAGACGTGTACGCCGGAACGCATCGACTCGATCCGGGACGTGCTCGGGCTGAATCAGCCGCTGCTGACGCAGTTCTGGGAGTTCCTGAGCGGGATCTTCGCGGGCCGCGACTACGGCTCGGTGCACTGCTCGGCGCCGTGTCTCGGGTACAGCTTCCAGACCAACGAGTCGGTGTGGAGCATGCTCACCGCACGGCTGCCGGTGAGCATCACGGTCGCGGTCGGCGCCGCGGTGCTGTGGCTGCTCGCCGGCGTGATCGGTGGTCTGGTCAGCGCGGTCAAGCAGGGCACGTGGTGGGACCGGACCGGTATGGGCCTCGCGCTCGGCGGCGTCAGCGTGCCGAACTACGTGCTCGCGCTGGTGCTGCAGTACGTGCTGGTGGTGAAGCTGCAGGTGCTGCCGTTCCCGTCGGCGGTGTCGTTTGTGGACAATCCGCTCGTCTGGTTCGAGTCGTACCTGATGCCGTGGGTCGTGCTGGCCGTCGGGTACGCCTGTCTGTACGCACGACTGACCCGGAGCAACGTCATCGACACGCTGGCCGAGAACTACTACCGGACCGCGCGGGCGAAGGGGCTGAGCGGCGCGCTGATCATGCGCCGGCACGCGCTGCGCCCGGCGCTGACGCCGATCACCACGATCTTCGGAATGGACTTCGCCGGTCTGCTCGGCGGCGCGCTGATCACCGAGACCGTGTTCGGCCTGAACGGGATCGGCAAGCTGGCCGCCGACTCGATCGCCAAGAACGACCAGCCGGTGATCATGGCCGTGACCCTGCTCGCCGCCTTCTTCGTTGTCGTCGGCAACGTTGTGGTCGACCTGCTGTACACGGCACTCGATCCGCGGGTCCGGGTGGTGTCGGCATGAGCGACGCATTGTTCGTTGTCGACAATCTGACTGTCACGTTGCCGACCAGCAGCGGACCGGTCGACGTCGTGAAGAACGTCTCGTTCACGGTCGACCGGGACGAGACGGTGGGCATCGTCGGCGAGTCCGGGTCGGGCAAGTCGATGACCGCCCTCGCGGTCCTCGGGCTGCTGCCCCGCGGCGCCCGGACGTCGGGAAGCGTCAAGCTGGACGGCGCCGAGCTGCTCGGGCGGTCGGACCGCGAGCTCCGATCCGTGCGGGGCAATGCGATCTCGATGGTGTTCCAGGACCCGTTGTCGTCGCTGAACCCGTACTACACGGTGGGCCTGCAGATCTCCGAGATGTACCGCACACACCGCGGCGGGTCGCGCAGCGCGGCCCGGAAGGTCGCGATCGAAGCGCTGGAGCGCGTGCACATCCCGGACGCGGCACGCCGGATCGACCACTACCCGCACCAGTTCTCCGGCGGCATGCGGCAGCGCGTGATGATCGCGATGGCGTTGTGCTGCTCGCCGTCGCTGCTGATCGCGGACGAGCCTACGACCGCGCTCGACGTCACGGTGCAGGCCCAGATCCTGGAGTTGCTCGCCGAGCTGCAGGCCACGACCGGGGCCGGGCTGATGTTCATCACCCACGACCTCGCGGTGATCAGCTCGATCGCCCGGCGGGTGCTGGTGATGCGGTCGGGCGATCCGGTCGAGTACGGGACCGCGGAGCAGGTGTTCTCGGACCCGCGGCACGAGTACACGCGGATGCTGCTGGACGCCGTACCGCGGATAGATGACGAGGTTGCGTCGTGACGTTGCTTGAAGTGAAGAGTGTGACGAAGGAGTTCGTCACCCGGGGCGAGGGCGCGATGGCGCGGAAGTCGGCGTTCACCGCGGTGGACGACGTGAGCTTCGAGGTCGAGCTCGGTGAGACGCTCGCGATCGTGGGGGAGTCGGGCAGCGGCAAGTCCACGACCGCGCGGATCGCGGCCCGGCTGCTCGAGCCGACCAAGGGCAGTGTCGTGTTCGACGGGCAGGACGTGACGAACGCCCGCGGCAAGGACCTCGCGGCGTTCCGGAACAACGTGCAGGTGGTGTTCCAGGATCCGTTCTCGTCGCTGAACCCGCGGTACACGGTCGAGCGGATCGTCACCGCGCCGCTGACGTATCAGGGCATCACGCCCAAGGGCGGCCGGCGGGCGTTCACCCAGGAGCTGATGGAGCGGGTCGGGCTGAACCCGGATCACTGCCGGCGGTACCCGGCGCAGTTCTCCGGCGGCCAGGCGCAGCGGATCGGGATCGCCCGGGCGCTGGCGGTGAACCCGAAGCTGGTGATCTGCGACGAGGCGGTGTCGGCACTCGACGTGTCGATCCAGGCGCAGGTGCTGGAGTTGCTGATGCGGTTGCAGCGCGAGAGCGGGTTCAGCTACGTGTTCATCGCGCACGACCTGGCCGTCGTCCGGCAGATCTCGCAGCGGGTCGCGGTGATGAGCCGGGGCAGAATCGTGGAGAGCGGGTCGCGGGACCAGGTCTTCGGCGATCCTCAGGACGAGTACACGAAGACGCTGCTGGCCGCCGTACCGCGGATCAATCCGGAGTGGGACGCCAGGCGCAGGCAGAAAGAGGCGGGATGACCAGCTACACGATTCCCCGGATGCACGTCCGGGAGCACACCGTTTCGGTCCCCCTGGACTGGGAGCGGCCGGGCGAGTCGATCAGCGTGTTCGCGCGGGAGCTGGTCGACCCGACGCGGAAGGACGAGGACCTGCCCTGCTTGCTGTTCCTGCAGGGCGGGCCCGGTGGGAAGGGACCGCGGCCGACCGGGGCCGACGGGTGGATCGGGCAGGCGCTGAAGAAGTACCGGGTGGTCCTGCTGGACCAGCGCGGCACCGGGCGCAGTACGCCGGTCAGCGCGCGGCGGATGGCGTCGATGACGGCCGAGGAGGGCGCGGACTACCTGGCGTGCTTCCGGGCGGACTCGATCGTCGCCGACGCGGAGCACCTGCGGAAGACCGTGTTCGGCGGCAGGCCGTGGTCGACGCTCGGGCAGAGCTACGGCGGCTTCCTGACGCTCACCTACCTGTCGAAGGCGCCCGAGGGCCTCACCGCCTGCTACGTGACCGGCGGGCTGGCCTCGATCGACCCGTCCGCGGCCGAGGTGTACCGGCGGACCTATCCGCGCGTCGCGGCCAAGAACCAGGAGTTCTACCGCCGGTACCCGCACAACGTGGAGCGCGTCGGCCGGATCGCGGACCGGCTGGCCGAATCCGACGTCCGGCTGCCGGACGGCGATCGCCTGACGGTACGCCGCTTCCAGTCGCTGGGTATCGACTTCGGCATGAAGCCCGGGTTCGAGCGCATCCACTGGCTGATCGACGAGGCGCTGGACGGCGATGAGCTGTCCGACACGTTCCTCGGGCAGGCGCTCGGCCTCTCGTCCTACCTCGGCAACCCGCTGTTCGCCGCGCTGCAGGAGAGCATCTACGGGTCCGGCGAGGGCGCGACGGCCTGGGCGGCCGAGGCGGAGCGGGCACGGCGCCCCGAGTTCGCCGAAGACGCCCGGCCACTGCTGTTCACCGGCGAGATGATGTACCCCTGGATGTTCGCCGAGATCCGTGGCCTGCGGCCGTTCCAGGGCGCGGTCGAGCTGCTCGCGAAGCGGCCGCGATGGCCCGAGCTGTACGACCTCGACCGGCTCGCGGCCAACGACGTACCGGTGGCGGCCGCGGTGTACTTCGACGACATGTACGTCGACTCCGGGCTGCAGCTGGACACCGCACGCCGGGTCGGCAACGTGCAGGCCTGGGTGACGAACGAGTACGAGCACGACGGCCTCGGCGCGGACCGGGTGTTCGAGCGGCTCACCGAGCTGGTCGCGTCGATCGGCGGTGGCGTCTCGCACCAATGACGTCGAAACAACGGCCGGTGCTTCACAATAGGCGGCGACCCAGGAGGTGAACCCATGGCTGCCGATTCGATCGGGCCGCTGCCGAGCGTACGGCGGCTGGCGCAGCGCGAGAACCTGCGCGACAGCGTCGCCAATGCGCTCCGGGCGGCGGTGATCTCGGGCGAGCTGAAGCCGGGTGAGGTGTACTCGGCGCCGACCCTCGGCGCGCGGTTCGGCGTGTCCGCGACGCCGGTCCGCGAGGCGATGCTCGACCTGGTCCGCGAGGGCCTGGTGATCTCCCTGCGGAACAAGGGCTTCCGGGTCACCGAGGTGTCCGACGAGGACCTGGACAACGTGGCGGCGGTCCGGCAGCTCATCGAGCCGCCGACGATCCGGGACGTGGTCCCGGCGATCCCGGCGAAGGACTACCCGCGGCTGCGCCGGCTGGCCGACGACATCGTGGTGGCGGCCGAGGCGGGCGACCTGATCGCGTACATCGAGGCGGATCGGGTCTTCCACGTGACGCTGCTCGCGTACTCCGGCAACCAGAAGCTCGTCGATGTGGTGTCGGACCTGCGCTCGCAGACCCGGCTGCTCGGTCTGACCCCGCTGGTCGAGAGCGGCCGCCTGGTTCCGTCGGCCACCGAGCACCACGACCTGCTCGACCTCGTCGAAGCCGGCGACGCCGAGGGCGCCGAACAACTGATGCGGCGCCACATCGGCCATGTCCGCGGTCTGTGGGCCCGCTCTCAGAGCAACTGACGCTGCAGCGAGTCCGCGACGAACGTCTCGAACTCGGCCGGTGTCCACCCGGACTCGTCGACGAGTTCCTGGTAGACACCGGGCGCCGCGAGGGCGCGGTAAACGGCCTGCGCCTGCTTCAGCGGCACCCGCAGGACGTCGGTCAGGGACGCGATCATCGCGTCCATGACCTGGTTGCGCCCGGCGAGTTTGGACCGCAGCAAGGCCTTGGTCTCGGGGCTCTCGTCGGTCGCCGCCTCGAAGATCAGGACGACGTCGAAGCCTGCCGAGTACAGGTTCGTCAGCCAGCCCGCGGCACCGCGCAGCCGGTCGACCGGGTCCGCGATGGCGAACACCTGCTCGGCGCGCTCGATCGCGCCGGCTTCCTGGAGCCACCGGTCGCAGATCAGCGACAGGATCTCGCGCTTGGTGCCGAACGCCGAGTACACGGTCCGGGTCGCGACGCCGGCCTCCTTGGCGATCGCGTCGATGCTCGTGGCGCCGTACCCCTGCGCGGCGAACAGCCGGCGCGCGGCCCGGGCGATCCGGATCCGGGTCTCCGCCGCCTGCACCTGGCGGTAGGTCTTGACAGCTTCGGGCACGTCGGCACACTATCACTGTGTTCAGTGCAGTAGTACTGCATCGAGTGCATCAATAGTGCAACGGGAGGGGATCATGGAACCGCTGGCGGTGTTGGAACGGATCCTGCACGAGGGGTTCGCGACGGGGAACGCGGCGATCGTCGACGAGGTGTGTGCGCCCGACCTGATCGAGCACCAGTTCGGCCTGTCCGGGCGGGGTGAGCAGGCGCGGGACCAGGTGAAGGCCGCGATCCGGCAGGTGCACGAGCTGATGCCGGACATCGTCTACACGCTGGAGGACTCGGTCGTCGTCGGCGACCTGGTCTGGGCGCGCGGACGGGCCCGCGGTACGGCGACCGGGGCGTTCTTCGGGCCGCCGAGCAACGCGCCGATCGACATGGCGTTGTTCGAGCAGGCGCGGGTGGTCGACGGCCGGATCGTCGAGCACTGGGGCTGCCCGGACCGCTTCGCGCTGCTCGCCCAGACGGGTGTCCTGACCCGCCTGGGTTAGGCGGACCTGAGCGCCTGCTTCGCGGTCGCGGCGGCGTCGGCGCCGTACGCGCTGGTCAGCCGGTCGAGGAACGTCGGGTGGTCGAGGCTGTACTCCTGGGTGCCGACCGTCTCCAGGACCGTGGTCGCCAGCGTGCACCCGAGGTGCGCGGCCGCCTCGTGGTCGAGACCGTTGGCGCGACCGGTGAGGTAGCCGGCCCGGAACGCGTCGCCGCCGCCGGTCGGGTCGACCAGGTCCGGCGCGGGGACGGCCGGGATCTTCGCCAGGATCCCGGTGCGGTCCTCGATCACGACGCCGTCGCCGCCGTGCGTGGTGATCCGGACGCCGACCCGCTCGAGGATCTCGTCGTGGCTCCAGCCGGTCTTCTGCACCAGCAGGCCGGCCTCGTACTCGTTGCTGAACAGGTACGCCGCGCCGTCGACGAGCGTGCGGATGTCCTCGCCGTCCATCCGCGCCAGCTGCTGCGACGGATCGGCCGCGACGGCGATCCCGTGCTGCTTGGCGAGCTCGGTGTGCTTGAGCATCGCGTCCGGGTCGTCGGCGCCGATCAGCACCAGGTCGACACCGCCCGCGGCCTGGTGGATCGCGCCGAGGTCGAGCTCGCGCGCCTCGGCCATCGCGCCGGTGTAGAACGAGGCGATCTGGTTCGCGTCCAGGTCGGTCGTGCAGGTGAACCGCGCGGTGTGTACGTCCGCGCAGACGCGGACGTGCGAGATGTCCACGCCGGCCGCCGTCAGCGCCGCGCCGTACTCGGCGAAGTCGGCGCCCACCGAGCCGACGAGCAGCGACGGGAACCCGAGCTGGGCCATGCCGTAGCAGATGTTCGCGCCGACGCCGCCGCGGTGCACCACCAGCTCGTCGACCAGGAACGACAGGGAGACCTTGTGCAGCTGCTCCTCGAGAAACTGGTCCTTGAACCGGCCCGGGAACGTCATCAGGATGTCGGACGCGATCGATCCGGCGACGGCGATGCGCATGCTTGGGTGCTCCCTCGGGTGGGGTGGGTGTCAGAGCGACGAACAACCCATAGAGACTACAGGCGACCGATCTAATACACGGAGGGCTGGATTTCCATGGGCCATCAGGTGCCGGTGACCGAGGAACTGCACGAGTACATGCTCGCCCACGGCATGCCGCTGGACGAGATCGCGACCGAGTTGCGCGCCGAGACCGAGGAACTCGGCAGCCCCGCGGGCATGCTGACCACCGCTGACCAGGCCGGCCTGCTGACCACGCTGACCCGGCTGATCGGCGCCCGCCGGGCGGTCGAGATCGGGACCTTCACCGGGTTCTCCGCGCTGGCGATCTCGCGCGGGCTGCCGGACGACGGCGAGCTGATCTGCCTGGACGTCAGCGAGGAGTGGACCTCGATCGGCCGCAAGTACTGGGAGCGGGCCGGCGTCGCGGGCAAGATCGACCTGCGGATCGGCGACGCGCACGAGTCGGCGGCCCGGCTCGACGGCGAGTTCGACCTGGCCTTCGTCGACGCCGACAAGGACTGGTACATCCGGTACTTCGAGACCGTGCTGCCGCTGATCCGGCCGAACGGGCTGCTGCTGTTCGACAACACGCTGGCCGGCGGCCGGGTGATCGACGAGGACGGGCCCGCCGACCGCAAGGAGTTCAACGCGCACGTCGCGCAGGACGACCGGGTGGACGTCATCATGCTCGGTATCGGCGACGGACTGACGCTGGTCCGCAAGAAGTGAGCAAGAAGGCGGCGCCCCGGCTCTCGGTGGCGGATCTGCAGCACAAGTACGGCGACCGGCCGGTGATCGAGGGTCTCACGTTCACACTGGCCGCCGGTCAGGCGATCGCACTGGTCGGGCCGAACGGCGCCGGCAAGACGACCGTGCTCAAGTGCATCGTCGGCGCGGCCGAACCGGCCGCCGGGAAGATCCTGCTCGACGGCGTGCCGATCGACGAGCGGGCCGATGCCGTTCGCCGGGATGTCGCCACGCTGCTCGACGACCTGGACTTCTTCCCGGACCTGACCGCGGCCGAGCATCTCGACCTGCTCGCCCGTGCGCACGGCAACGCGTCGCCCGAAGACCTCGTGGACACCACGCTGCACGACATCGGCCTGCTGCCGGCCGCCGACCAGTTGCCAGGCTCGCTGTCGTCCGGCCAGCGCCGCCGGCTCGCGCTGGCGACCGCGCTGGTCCGCCCGCGCAAGCTGATGGTCCTCGACGAGCCCGAGGCCCGGCTCGACACCGGCGGTGTGCAGTGGCTGTCCGAGCGCCTCGTCGCGGAGAAGAAGTCCGGGACGGCGATTCTCTTCGCCAGCCACGACCCGGCGCTCGTCGAGACGGTCGCGGACTCCGTCGTCACGCTCACTCCGCTGCCATGAGCGCTGCCGACGGGCCGGTCGAGTTCGATCCGGCGGACTTCGGGGCGATCCCGTCGTCGCGGTCGCTGCGGCAGTGGATGCGGACGACGCGCCGGCAGCACGCGGACCGGTCGTTCTGGGAGATCTTCGAGGACGTCTACCTGGTCCTGTTCACGATCGCGATGGCCGGCGCGACCGGCGGCAACGTCGTCCGGCACCTGAACTCGAACGCGTCCGGCTGTACGTCGCGGACGTGCGGTCAGCTCGCCGACTGGATGCCGTGGATCGCCGTACCGTTGCTGCTGGCAATCACCCTCCGGGTGCTGCTCGCGATCGGGCCGGTGTCGGCGTCGCGCGCCACCGGCTTCTGGCTGCTCGCGACTCCGGTCGACCGAGCCGCCTTGCTGCGCCCGGCGTACCGGCTGGTGATGGGATCTGTCGCGGTGCTCGGCGTCGTCGTCGGCGCGCTCGTCTGGGCCCTTCTCGGAGCCTCGCTGACCGACGTACTTCTGGCGGCCGTTCTGATCGGCGCGACGCTGGTCTGCGCCGCGGTCGCGACGGTGTGGGCGCAGCAATCGGCGCGACGCAGCCGATGGGCGTTGCGCGTCGCGGATGTCCTGCTGCTGGCCGCCGTGGTGCCGGCGGTGCTGCTGGCCTTCCAGCCGCGCGAGGATCAGTCCAGCACCGTGGTCCTGGCGTCGCAGTTCGTCGACGAGTACGGCTACCCGACGCTCGCGTTCGGCCAGATCCAGGACGATCGGTCCGGCGCCGTCCCCCTGCTGGTGTTTGCGGTAGCAGTCGTTGTGTGCGCTGTGCTGGTCTTCCTCGTCTCGCGGACGTTGGACCGGCTGGGGCGGATCAGTGTGATCGCGGGTGGGGAGTTGCTGGCCGGACTGGCGGGGGCGGCGAGCAGTCTCGACATCAGCATGCTCGGTGACGTGATCGCCGGACGGCACTGGCGGCTCAAGGGCCGGGTGCACTCGCGGCGCGGGCGGGGTGCGCAGGGCGCCGCGCTCGTGCATCGCGAGTTCCTCCGGATCCTGCGCTGGCCCCGGCGGCTCGCCGTCGCGTTCGCGCTGCTCGTGGTCCCGTACGCCGTGCACGGCGCCGGCTTCCACATCCTGGTCCCCGTCGCGGCCGCGATCGCCGGCTTCATCGCCGTACGCCCGATGCTCGACGGCCTCCGCACCGCCTGCCGCTCGACCGGTCTGGTCCGCGCGCTCGGCTGGGACCTGCGTGAGCTCCGGGTGATCATGGCGGTCGTCCCCGGCCTGTTCACGATCGTCTGGTCCGCCTGCGCCTTCCCGGCGATCGGCAGCGCGTCGGCCTCCTTCGCCGTTGCCGCCGGCATCATTTCCGGCGCCGTCCGGCAGGCGTCGGCCCGGCCCCCGTCGTACGCCGGCCCGCTGGTCACGTCGCCGATGGGCGCGATCCCGCCCGGCCTGTTCTCGCAGCCGGCCCGCGGCTTCGACCTGCTCGTGCTGTGCCTGGCGCCGGTGCTGCTCAACCTCAGCCCGCTCTGGGTGGTGGTGGTCCCGGCCGTCGTACTGCTCGCGATGCTGGCCGTCCGCCCGAAAACCGACTGAAGATCGCTGACGCGGCAGCCATCCTTGCTGCATCTTGGTGCGGACAGGTACCTTGTCTCGCATGGTAGCGGAGAAGGTCTTCACGCAACTGCGCCGCGGGACGCTGGAGTTCTGCGTACTGGCGCTGTTGCAGGGAGAGCCCCGTTACGGTTTCGAGTTGGTGAAGGCGCTGGGCGAGGTCGACGGTCTGGTGACGACCGAAGGCACGATCTATCCACTGCTGGCCCGGCTGCGACGGGAAGGCCTGGTGGAGACGAGCTGGCGCGAGTCCGAGTCCGGGCCGCCGCGGCGGTACTACACATCGACGGCCGAGGGCAGCCAGGCACTGGCCGCGTTCACGGCGGACTGGCAACGGTTCTGCGCCTCGGTCGACGCGATCCTGGAGAGTGGGAGACGGGGATGAACAGGGAATTGGACAGCGATCGCCTGGTCGACGCTTACCTGAACGAGCTGGCCACGGAGGCCGCGGAACTGCCGGCCGGAAGGCGCGACGAGCTGCTCGCCGACGTGCGGGCCCACATCGCCGAGGCGCGCGCGGCGGGTGCCGCGTCCGAGGACGAGATCCGCGAGGTGCTGACGTCGCTCGGCCGGCCCAGCGAGATCGTTACCGCCGCCACCGACGGCTTGGTGCGGGTCGAGATCCCGCCGCGACTACGCCCGTGGGACTTCGTCGCCGTTGGGCTGCTGCTGGTCGCGCCGTACCTGCTCGAAGCGAGCCTGCTGGCCGTGTTCGGCTGGGTGATCGGCGTGAGCATGCTCTGGATGTCCGACCGCTGGACGCCGATCTGGAAGCTGATCGGCACGTTGACCTGGCCGATCGGCTACGCCGTGGTCATGTTCCTGGATACGTTCTTCCAGGCCCCGATCGCGCTGAGCCTGGCGGCCGACGCGGTGGTGACGGTCGCGCTGACCGCCGCCCTGGTCTGGAACGCCCGTCCTCCGCGTCAGGCTTCGTAGACCAGCCACTTCCGCTCGATCTCGCGTGGCAGATCCACGTCGTGCCGGCGCGCGAAGAGCAGCAACTGGCACAGTACGTCTGCGAACTCTTGGTGGAACGTGTCCCGGATGCCGTCCGGTGTCGCGCCTTTGGCGCGGGCTCGGCCGGTGTGCTGGAGGTAGGCCTGCGTGAGCTCGCCGACCTCCTCCTGGAGCTTGAGCAGGAACCAGTCCGGGTCACGGTCGAAGCCGAGGCGCTCGCCGTACCCGACCGAGATCTTCTCGAGCCGCTCCGACAGTTGCTTGAGGTCCATCCCGACACCCAACCAGGTCCCGCCGACAACCGCGGCAGGACCTGATCGGGGAAGGTCTGCTACTTGGACGCGTCGGCGGCATCCTCGGCCGGGGCGTCCGGGAACGGGTCGAGGTCGGGGAGGTTGAGCTCCGGATCGACGTTCGGGTCCGGCGCGGCCGGCTGCTCCGGAGCAGCCGGAGCCTCGCCGTTGGTCTGCAGGCTGTTCGGGGCGGTCGCCCAGACCGCGGCGGCGGCCCGGGCGGCGTCGGCGGCGTCGGTCTGGCGCTCGTAGTTCTTGATGTCGAGCGCGTACGCCTTCACCACCGCGGACAGGTCGCGGCGCAGCTGCTTGTGGACCCAGAGCGCGTAGGCCTGTGTCCGGGCCTCGATGAAGTTCTTCAGTTCCTGCATCTGCGCCGGGGTCATGTCGTCGTCCTCCGAGTGGCCAGGGGTGAATTCGCCGCGGGCGATCGCGGCGCGGGCGGGGTCGCCGGGGCAGTCGGTGGGCTCCGGGCGGACCGCGGAGTGCGGCCGGATCGCCGTACCGCGGGGATAGATTCTGCGGAAGTCGGCGATCACCGCGCGGGTGGTCGCCTTCATCGCGGCCGACGGCTGCTCCCCGGTGACCAGGATCAGCAGGATCGCGCCGTACCGCTCGTTCACGTCGGTGTCGCCGTTGGCGCCGGACTGGGTCCGCAGGCCGCGCAGCGTCCAGGCCCGGCCGGCCTGGTCGACGGCGACCTGGTACGCGATGTCCGACCAGCCGCGGGTGTCCATGTGGTAGTCCTGCCACCCGCGCAACGCGGACGCGACCGCGGCCTTGGTGTGGATGACCGACGTCGATCCGGTGCCCGGCCAGTGGATGACCGCACCTTCGACTCGCGACACGGTCAGGTTTCCCGGCCCGCCGTTGGGCGGCCGCGCGTTCCATGCGGACCGGGGCAGGTAATCGACCATCAGTGCTCCTCACATGCCTCACAACGCCACATACCCGCGGTTGGCGCTCGGTAATCAACCGATCACGGCCGGCACGCACCCGTCAAGCGATGGAGCACATCCTTTCAGCCCGGGGGACCATCTCAGGCGAGCAGCGGCAGCAGTTGGTCGCCGATGCGGGCGGTTTCCTCGCGGTACGGGGTGTCGGAGAGGATGAAGTGGGTGATGCCGAGGTCGCGGTATCTGCGCAGGGACTTGGCGACGTCGTCGGGGGAGCCGACGAGCCACGTGGTGCCGGCGCCGCCGCCGCCGTACTTGGCCGGGGCGGTGTAGAGGTTGTCGTCGAGGACCTCGCCGCGTTCGGTCAGGTCGAGGAGGCGTTGCTGGCCGACCGCCTTGAACCAGCGGCGGTCCCGCGAGCCCTGCTTCTCGGCCATCTCGGCGACCTTCGCCTCGGCGTCGGCCCAGGCCTGATCGGTCGTGTCCCGAACCAGCGTCGTGATGCGCAACCCGAACTCGAGCGGCGCATGCTCGCGACCGAGCTCCTGCTCCAGTGAGCGCAGCCGGGCGATCCGCCCGGCGACGCCGTCCAGCGGCTCGCCCCAGAACAGCTGGACGTCGGCCTCCGTCGCGGCGACCCGTTGCGCCGCGTCCGACGCGCCGCCGAAGTACAGCCGGGGATGCGGCCGCCCTTCCCGTACGACGGGCCGCGTCGCGACCGTCGAGCCGGTGACGGAGAAGTACTCGCCGGTGAACGTCACGTCCTGTTCGGTCCACAACCGCCGGACCAGTTGGAGGAACTCCTTGGTCCGGGCGTACCGTTGCGGCTGGTCGCCCTCACTGTCGCCGTACGCCGCGAGATTGTCCTGGCCGGAGACGATGTTGATCAGCAGCCGCCCGCCGGTGAGCTGGTCGAGCGTGCTCGCCGCGGACGCGAAATGCGCGGGATGCCAGTATCCGGGCCGGATCGCGGCCAGCGGCTGGAACGTCGTGGTCCGCGCGGCGAGTGCGGTCGCGACGGTGAACGTGTCCGGCCGGCCCCACCCGGTGCCGATCAGCGCACCCGACCACCCGTGCTCCTCGGTGAGCCGGGCCAGCTCGGTCAGCCGCTCGATGCTGTTGTGTCCCTGGACGGCGTCGTCCCCACGGTGCCCGGGGCCGACCTGGTTCGGGATGTACCACAGGAAGGTCATGCGAAGCAGTTTAAGTTCAGTCATTTACTAGACTTTGTGTGTCTCGCGTGCTGGTCGACACTGGAGGGGCGCGCTCGCGGCGGAGCAGCTGGACGAGATTGCCGCGATCCTGGCCTGACACTCACCATTGACATCGTTGTCTGGGGCGACGACGATACTGCCTCGAAGCTTGATGAAACGTTTCCAAACCTCGGTGCGCCGAGCCGCCACGAAGCATCTCGAGGAGAGCGCGTGAATCGTCGTGTGCAGATTCTGAAGGTACTCACGGCCGGGGCGATCCTGCTCGCCGCGGCCCTCGCCCCACAGTCCGCGGGCGCCACGGGCGCCGCCGACGGAGCGACCGCGGTCGCCCGCGCCCGGGTCGCCGCGGACCAGCTGATGAGCTCGTACGAGCCGAACAAGGCCTGGTTCCCGTCCAGCTGGTGGAACTCCGCGGTCGCGTTGCAGACCATCGGCGACTACATGCAGCGCACGGGCGACCGGCGCTACCTGGGGCAGCTGGACAACACGTTCGAGAAGGACAAGGGCGCCTTCCCGGCCGGGTACCTGTCCGGTGACCCGCTGCTCGGGAACTTCACCAGCCGCGCCATCGACGACTCCGAGTGGTGGGGCCTGACCTGGATCCAGGCGTACGACCTGACCAAGAACCGCAAGTACCTCGACATGGCGGTCACGATCGCCGAGTACGTCGAGGGCTACTGGGACCCGAGCTCGTGCGGCGGCGGCGTGTGGTGGGACGGTGAGCGCACCTACAAGAACGCCGTCACCAACGGCCTGTGGATCCGCCTCACCGCCGAGCTGCACAACCGGATGCCCGGCGACAAGCGCTGGCTCGGCCGCGCGCAAGAAGGCTGGACCTGGTTCACCGGCAGCGGCATGATCAACTCGGCCGGCCTCGTCAACGACGGCCTGCGGAGCAACTGCGAGAGCAACGGCGACACGGTCTGGAGCTACAACCAGGGCCTCGCGATCGGTGCCGGTCTGGAGCTCTACCGCGCGACCCGCGACCCGAAACTGCTGACCACGGTACGGCGGTTGGCCGACGCTGCGATCGCTCCCGGCGGACTGGTGACCGACGGGGTTCTGACCGAGGCCTGCGACGTCCCTGGCCGCACGTGCGACGACAACGGCAAGCAGTTCAAGGGCATCTTCATGCGCTACTGGATGGATCTCGCGGATACCACGCGCGACCGTCGCTACACCGACTTCGTGGCACAGCAGGCCGCCACGGTCTGGAACAACGACCGCGACGCCTCCGACCGGCTGGGTGAGCGGTGGTCCGGCGCGACCCCGAACGTCTTCGACTGGCGGACCCAGGCCAGTGCGCTGAGCGCCCTGCTCGCCGCCGTACCGGCCACGCCGCCGACGCGGTCGTTGTCCGCGACGACCGATCCCGCCCTGCCCGTGGTGATGCCTGCCACCGGCAGCGGGACGCACGTGAAGGTCAAGGTCGACGTCCAAGCCACCGGCCCGGTCGGCGACCAGCTCCAGGCCGTCGTCCAGGCGACCGCTCCGTCCGGCTGGACGGTAACGCCGGCTCGTTCCACCGTGACGCTGCGGACGCGCGGCAACGCCGTGCCGGTGCAGACGTCGGTCGAGCTCGACGTCACGATCCCCGCGGGGACGGCCGACGGTCTGCATTCGGTGACCGCGACGGTGACGTCCGGATCCCAGCTGTCGTACAGCACCCGGTCCGACATCTTGATCGCACACACCGCCGACTTCGACACCGGTACGGCGGCCGAGACCCCGTGGCTGTGGGACGCCGATGGGTCGCAGAGCAACGGAGTCCAGAACCGGTTCGCCGATGGGCACTCGTACTTCGTCTACCGGTTCCCGTTCCCGTCCGACGCGACGTCGGCGTCCGTGGCGCTGACCATCGACAACCAGTTCGTCGTCCAGGTCAGCGGCGACGGGCAGAACTGGACCACGGTGGCGACCGAGACGACCCCGTACCACGACGGCGAGAACAAGGCCGTCCGGACCTTCGACCTGACGCCGCACCTCGGCGCCGACAAGGCCGGGTACGTACGCATCTCGGACTCGTTCCCGGACGACGGCTGGGGCGGCCGCGTCTACCACGTGACGGCGGCGTACAACTGATTCAGTCTCGGTAGCGAGTCGCCACCTGCGGGCTCTGGCCGCCGAACGCGGCCAGGTCCGCGGCGAACACGGTCTCCAGGAGGCTCACGTCCTCGACTCCCGGAGCCGTGACCGTCTCGCCGAGCTCCAGGCCGCGGAGGCTCGCCGTGACGACGTCCTCGGCGCTCATCCGTGGGATCGCGCTGAGGTCCAGGCCCTGACGCGTGTGGAACTCGGTGGCGACGACACCGGGAAGCAGCGCCTGCACCGCGACGCCGGTGCCTTCCAGCTCCGCGCTCAGCGTCTGGGAGAAGGCGAGCAGGTCCGCGAGCGCGCCGGCGTACACGGCGCGCCGCGGCATCACGGTGCTCGGCGCCGGTCCGCTGAACGCGATCATCCCGCCCACGTTGACGATCGCTCCGCTGCCGCGCTGCTGCATCCCGCCGACCACGGCCCGGGTCAGCAGGGTGGGAGCGAGAACCTTGACCATCACCAGCTCCGCCGCCTTGTCCGCGGGCAGCTCGGCGAGCGGCATGTAGTGCGCGACGCCGGCGTTGTTCACCAGCAGGTCGACGGGTTCGGCGGCGGCCAGGTCGGCGACCGCCCGGATGCCGTCGAGGGTCGAGAGGTCGGCGGCCACCGGCGAGATCTTCACGTCCGGCCGGGCCTCGACGAGCTGGTCGAGACGGTCGGTGTTGCGGCCGACGGCGATCAGGTCGTAGCCGTCGGCCGCGAGACGGTCGGCGAACGCCCGGCCGATACCGGAGGTGGCTCCGGTGACGAGAGCGAGCTTGCTCATGGCAACAGTCCTTTCAGTGGTCCCACCACCGAGGATCCGCGATCGCGACCGGACCAACCAGGTCCCGCTGTCCCTGGGAGTGCCAGGACCAGGGACAGCGGGGAACCGCCGCCGGCCGCTAGGCCGCCGGCCGGTCGCCGAGGTTCCGGCGCCGCAGGCCCGCGTCGAGGATCGCGGGAGTGTTGTAGTCCATGTCGAGGCGGCCGACGTCGGTGCCCGGCGGGACGATCTTGTCGATCTGGTCGAGCACGTCGTCGCCGAGGACGACGTCGGCTCCGGCCAGCGCGTCGTCGAGGTGCTCCATCGTCCGCGGCCCGATGATCGCGGACGTGACCGCCGGGTGCGCGATCGCGAACGCCATCGCCAGATGCGTGAGTTTGAGCCCGGCGGCGTCGGCGACCGGGACCAGCTGCTCGACGGCGTCGAGGCGGCGCTGGTCGGACATGTGCCGGAACATCGCCGTCCGCCGCAGGTCCGAAGGCGCCCGCCCGGTCAGCTGCCCACCCGCGAGCGGGCTCCAGACCAGAGCACCCATCCCGTACTTCTGAACCATCGGGAGCACCTCGCGCTCGATCCCGCGGTTCAGGATCGAGTACGGCGGCTGCTCGGTGCGGAACCGTTCGAGACCGCGCCGTTCGGCCACCCACTGCGCCTCGACGATCTCGCTCGCCGGCATGGTCGACGTACCGATGGCCCGGACCTTTCCGCTGCGGATCAGGTCGGTCAGCGCGGACAGCGTCTCCTCGACGTCGGTCTCCGGATCGGGCCGGTGCATCTGGAACAGGTCGATGTAGTCGGTCCGCAACCGGCGCAGCGAGTCCTCGACGGCGGTCATGATCCAGCGCCGCGAGTTGCCGCGCTGGTTGGGGTCGTCACCCATCGGCAGATGCGACTTGGTGGCCAGGACGACGTGCTGACGGCGGCCCTTGAGCGCCTCGCCGACAATCTCCTCGGACTCGCCGTGGGAGTACATGTCGGCGGTGTCGACGAAGTTGATCCCGGCGTCGAGCGCCTTGTGGACGATCCGGACCGACTCGTCACGGTCGTCGTTGCCGACGGCACCGAACATCATCGCGCCGAGGGCGTACGGGCTGACCTTGATTCCGGTCCGGCCGAGCGTGCGGTAAAGCATGGGGTGTTCCTCCTTGGGTTGTCTCCAACCCTGGCGGCGCCGGCGGCGGGGGAGAAGGCCCACTTCATCCACGGACAGGTTGTCCCTGGATAGCGCTTGAGGCATCACGCAAGATGGAACGTGTGATCGATCGTGACGCCCTGGCCGACTTCCTCCGACGCCGCCGCGAGGTGCTGCGGCCCGCCGACGTCGGCCTCCCGGAGGGCGCACGCCGCCGTACGCCGGGACTGCGCCGCGAGGAGGTCGCGCAGCTGGCCGGGATGTCCACGGACTACTACTCGCGGCTGGAGCAGTCCCGCGGCGCGAACCCGTCGGAGCCGATCGTCGCCGGCCTGGCCCGCGCGCTGCGCTGTGACCTGGACGAGCGCGACCACCTGTACCACCTGGCCGGATTCACGCCGCCGCTGCGCCGCGCCGGGCGGCACATCAACCCCGGCCTGATCGGGCTGGTCCAGCGGCTCGACGACATCCCGGTCGCGATCACCACCGACATCGAAGAGGTGCTCTGGCAGAACCACCTGGCCGACGTCGTGCTCGGCGGCGGAGCCGGCCGGAACCTCACCTGGGCGTGGTTCACCGAACCCGGCACCCGGCGGCTGTTCCCCGAGGAGGACTGGGACGCCCATTCGGCCGCCCACGTCGCCGATCTCCGCGCCACCCACGCCCGCCGCAACGGCGACCGCGACGTCACCGAACTGGTCGACGCGCTCCTCGACCGCAGCCAGGAGTTCCGCGACCTGTGGGAGCTGCACCGGGTCGCCGTCTGCCGCCTCGCCAGCAAGCGCATCCTGCACCCCGAGGTCGGCACCCTCGACCTGACCTGCGAGCTCCTGCTCACCCCCGAGGCAGACCTCCGGATCCGGGCCTTCGTCCCGATCGAAGGCACCGAGGCCCGCGAAAAACTGGAACTGCTCCGCGTGATCGGCACCCAGTCCTTCGCCTGACGCTGCGGCGCCGGGCGTCACTGGGCAAGGAACGGTTCGTGGTGGTAGCCCGACTGGTCGAGGATCGCGACGGTCGACTCGGGGACCTCGACGAACGCGCCGGGAAGATCGTTGAGCGGCTCCGACACCACGACGTGTGCGTGCCGGCCGAAGGAGCGCAGGCGCTCCTCGGTGGGGTACATCTGCTGCAGTGTCTCGATGTCGACCGAGTGGAACAGGGTGCGGCTGCGATGCTGCGAGGAGTAGCGAAACGCCCAGATGGTCTTGCCGTCCGACACGGCGACAGTGCCCTGCACAGGAAAGGTGACTCCATGCTCGTGCCCGACTGACTCCACCATCTGCACCGCCTTCGACATGGCGCTCACCGGCTCCTGCTGCAGCCCGAGGGTCAACGCCAGATGGAAGAGCACCTCGGAGTCGGTCGTCCCCTTGATGTGGGGATACAGCGACGGATCCACTGCGAACGTGAGGTCACGCTTGACCGAACCGAAGCCGGCCAGCACGCCGTTGTGCATGAAGAGCCAGTTCGCGTACCGGAAGGGATGGCAGTTCGTCTGCTGGATCGGCGGGCCGGCCGCGGCGCGCACATGACTGAAGAACAGCGACGACTCGACCGCCCGGGTCAACTCCCTGAGGTTCTGGTCGTTCCACGCGGGCTCGATGCTGTGGAAGATCCCGGGCTCCGCACCCGGCTCCGGATCGGCCGGGTACCAACCGAACCCGAACCCGTCACCGTTCACCGTCTCCGCGCCCAACGGCGAGTCGAGCGACTGTGCGACCAGCGAATGTTGCGAGTCCAGGACCAGCCTGGACGGTCTGAGGGGTTCTCCCAAGTAGGCAAGCCATCGACACATGTCCCGAACCCCCTCATCAGTCGTCCGCCGGGACCCTCCACGATACGAAGCCGGATCGCTGTCACCCCAGAGTCCAAGGACCCACACGCCAACGCAGAACGACCCCTGAAACACGAAGAAGCCCACCCGGACGGACCGGGTGGGCTTCTCGGGAGCTACAACTCAGACGTCGTAGTACAGCTCGAACTCGTGCGGGTGCGGGCGGAGCTGGATCGGGGCGATTTCCTGCTCGCGCTTGAGGTCGATCCAGGTCTCGATCAGGTCCTCGGTGAAGACGTCGCCCTCGAGCAGGAAGGCGTGGTCGGCCTCGAGGGCGTCGATCACGGCCGGCAGCGAGGTCGGCACCTGGGCGATGCCCGCGTGCTCCTCCGGCGGCAGCTCGTACAGGTCCTTGTCGACCGGGTCGGCCGGCTCGATCTTGTTGCGGATACCGTCCAGACCGGCCAGCAGCTGGGCCGCGAAGGCCAGGTACGGGTTCGCCGACGGGTCGGGGCAGCGGAACTCGATCCGCTTCGCCTTCGGGTTCGACCCGGTGATCGGGATCCGGATGCAGGCCGAACGGTTCCGGGACGAGTAGACCAGGTTGACCGGTGCCTCGAAGCCCGGCACCAGGCGGTGGTAGGAGTTCACCGTCGGGTTGGTGAAGGCCAGCAGCGACGGGGCGTGCTTGAGCAGACCGCCGATGTACCAGCGGGCGGTGTCGGACAGGCCGCCGTACCCGGACTCGTCGTAGAACAGCGGGTCGCCGTTGCTCCACAGCGACTGGTGGCAGTGCATGCCGGAGCCGTTGTCACCGAAGATCGGCTTCGGCATGAAGGTCGCGGTCTTGCCGGCCTCCCACGCCTTGTTCTTCACGATGTACTTGAACTTCATCACGTCGTCGGCGGCCTTGAGCAGCTCGTCGAAGCGGAAGTTGATCTCCGCCTGGCCCGCCGTGCCGACCTCGTGGTGGGCGCGCTCGACGATCAGTCCGGACCGCTCCAGCGCCAGCGTGATGTCGTCGCGCAGCTCGCCGAAGTGGTCGGTCGGCGCGACCGGGAAGTAGCCACCCTTGTAGCGGACCTTGTAGCCGCGGTTGCCGCCGTCCTCAACCCGGCCGGTGTTCCAGGCGCCGGCGACGGAGTCGATCGAGTAGTGCGCGCCGTTCGCCTTGGTCTCGAACCGGACGTCGTCGAAGACGTAGAACTCGGCCTCCGGCGCGAAGAACGCGGTGTCGGCGATCCCGGTCGACTTCAGGTACTCCTGCGCCTTGCGGGCGATGTTGCGCGGGTCGCGGCTGTACGCCTCGCCGGTCAGCGGGTCGTGCACGAAGAAGTTGATCACCAGCGTCTTCGCGGTGCGGAACTCGTCGATGTACGCGCTGGTCGGGTCCGGCAGCAGCTTCATGTCGGACTCGTGGATCTGCTGGAAACCGCGGACCGACGAACCGTCGAACGCCAGGCCGTCCTCGAAGACCTCGGGCCCGAAGGACGACACCGGGACGGTGAAGTGCTGCATGATGCCCGGCAGGTCGCAGAACCGGACGTCGACGATCTCGACGCCCTCGTTCTTGACGTAGGCGAGGAGCTCCTCAGCGCTGGAAAACATACGTACTCCTAGGGTGGCTCAGAGATTGCATCTGAACGTAGGGCCCGCCGGTTTCTCCGTCATGACCCTGATGTTTCGCGGATGTTACGCCCAGCGTGTCCGCGCTGACCCACTGGTGTACGGCGGTTACGGCGTGAGATATCGCGGCCCGCGTGGGACCGCTCACGACGTGTCCGTAGGCTAGACATCATGGCATCATCCCCGGCGGCCGCAACCGGGCCCACCGAAGAATTCCGTTACCCGGGCAATCGGCTGGGTCTGCCCGAGGACGGCCCGGCCTCGGCGGCGACCTGGGGCCGCCGGGTGCTCGCGCTGCTCATCGACTGGCTGATCGCGGCCCTGATCACGTCCGTGATCACCGCCCGCCCGATCTGGGACGGCGGCCCGAACTACGGCTCGATCAACACGGCGGTCTTCTTCGGGACGACCGCGATCCTGACCGGTCTGCTCGGCTGCACGATCGGCCACCGGATCTGCGGGCTGCAGGTGCGCCCGGTCCGCGCCGGCAAGACGTTCGTCGCCCCGCCCGGACTGCTGGCCGGGATCGTCCGGTCGCTGCTGATCTGCCTGGTCATCCCCGCGGTGGTCTTCGACCGCGACCGGCGCGGCCTGCACGACCTCGCCGCGAAGACGATCGTCGTACGCCGCTAGCGCCGCGTCAGCAGCAGTTGGACGTCGTCCAGGTAGCCGGTCCGGAACCCGGCCTCGGAGTAGGCGAGATAGAACTCCCACATCCGCCGGAACGTGTCGTCGAAGCCGAGCGCCGCGATCGCCGGCCAGCGCTCGATGAACCGGTTCCGCCAGATCCGCAGGGTGCGCGCGTAGTCGGCGCCGAGATGCCGGATCACCTCGGCGCGCAGGCCGGTGTGCTGGGCGGTGACGTCCTCGATCACCTTGATCGACGGGATCAGGCCGCCGGGGAAGATGTACTTCTGCACCCAGGTGAAGGTGTTCCGGGTGGCGAGCATCCGCTCGTGCGGCATCACGATCGCCTGGACGACGCCGACGCCGCCGGGCGCGAGCCGGCGCTCGATCGCGTCGAAGTAGACCGGCCAGTACTTCTCGCCGACCGCCTCGATCATCTCCACGCTCAGCACGGCGTCGAACTCGCCGATCTGGTCGCGGTAGTCACGCAGCGCGACCTGCACCCGGTCCCCGACGCCCGCGTCGGCGATCCGGCGCTGCGCCAGCAACGCCTGCTGGGCGGCGATCGTGATCGCCGTCACCCACGCGCCGCGCTGGGCCGCGCGGATCGCCAGGCTCGCCCAGCCGCACCCGATGTCGAGCACCCGGGACCCGGACCGCACCCCGGCGGCGTCGAGGATCGCGTCCAGCTTGCGAAGTTGCGCGTCGGTGAGTTCGTCGTACGACGCGGTGGCCAGGTCGGCTGTCGCGTCGGGGAAGTACGCCGCCGAGTAGGTCAGCGTCGGATCCAGGAACTCCGAGAACATCGCGTTGCTGAGGTCGTAGTGCCGGCTGATGTTCTCGCGGGCGCCGGCGCGGTCGTTGTCCTGCTCGCCCGGCTGGGACTTCGTGACCAGCCAGCGCAGGGACTGCGCCCACTTCGGCAGCAGGTGCCGGGTCTCCTCGTTGCTGAACCGCTCGGCGAACGGGACGAGCAGATCGGCCAGGTCGGTGCCCGGCTCCGGGTCCCAGTCGCCGGCCAGGTACGCCTCGCCGAACCCGGATCCGGCGTCCTGCCCGAGCCGGTCCAGGAACGCCGCCGTCCGGTGCACGCGCATCGACGGGCCGCCGAGACCGTAGGAACGGTTGCTGTCCAGGTGGATCGTGGCCGGCAGGTCCTTGGCGACCATCCGGATCGCCGTCGCCGCGCCGTACCGACGGACCGGATTGGAGCGCGGCCGGGCCAGCGTCGGCCAGGTCTCGGCCACCGGCTCGTGCACGGCACGCTGCGCACGCGGCATCAGATCCGTCATTTCAGCTGTTCCCCTGTAATCCGTCCTGGTCGCACCCTAAGGGCAACCAGCCTCCCCACGGCGCATCTCTGAACAGATCAACTGCCGAGCATGCAGCTTGGTTACCTTGTGGTCACCGTCCGCGCATCGCCTGGCGGGCGCCCTTCAGGCTGGTCGGGACCGGGCCCTTGGGCATCGGCACCTGCGGCCGGACCGCGTCCAGCGCCTTCAGCCGCTGCAGCAGGTCGGTGATCTCGGAAGGCTGCAGGACCGCCGGCAGCTTCATGACGTACTTGGTCAGCTTGCGGATGTCGATCTCGCCCTCGCCCTGACCGGCGACGATCTGCGTGACCGGGGCGCCGCCGGCCACCCGGTTGTGCTTCTTGGCCTCGGCCGCGAGCAGGTTCTTCACCCGGCTCGGCTGACCCTCGCCGACCAGGATGATGCCCGGTCGGCCGACCACCCGGTGGACGATGTCGGAGTTCTTGGTGACCGCGACGGCCGGGGCCACGTTCCAGCCGCGGCGCAGCGTCTGCAGCGCGGAGGCGGCCGCACCGGCCTGGCCCTCGATCTGGCTGTACGCCGCCTTCTCGACCTTGCGGCCGAAGACGATGGTCGCGGCCAGGAAGCCCAGCGCGACACCGAGCGGGATCCACACCAGCAGCGGCCCGACCAGGAACCCGCCGAGCACGGCGAGCCCGACGATGCCGAGGAAGATCCCGGCCAGCACCAGGCCGACGAGCGGCTCGGACTTCTTGGTCAGCTGGTACGCCGACCGGATCTGCTTCAGCCGGCTGGTCTTCTCTTCGGGCGCGTCGTTCTTGGCCATCTCTACCTGCTCTACCTGTCCTGGTTGTTCATACGTGACTCAACGGCCTGACGGTACAGCCGCCCGGCACGGTACGAGGACCGTACCAGCGGACCGGACATGACCCCGGCGAAACCGATCTCCTGCGCCTCGGCGTCCAGCTCCACGAACTCCTCGGGCCGCACCCAGCGCTCGACCGGGTGGTGCCGCACCGACGGCCGCAGGTACTGCGTGATCGTGATGATCTCGCAGCCGGCCGCGTGCAGGTCCTTCAGCGCCTGGCTGACCTCGTCGCGGGTCTCGCCCATGCCGAGGATCAGGTTCGACTTGGTGACCAGCCCGTAGTCGCGGGCCTGGGTGATGACGTCCAGCGAGCGCTCGTAGCGGAACCCGGGGCGGATCCGGCGGAAGATCCGCGGCACCGTCTCGACGTTGTGCGCGAACACCTCCGGCCGGGACGAGAACACCTCGGCGAGCTGCTCGGGGACGGCGTTGAAGTCCGGCGCGAGCATCTCCACGCCGGTGCCCGGGTTCAGCTCGTGGATCTGGCGGATCGTCTCGGCGTACAGCCAGGCGCCGCCGTCGTCCAGGTCGTCGCGGGCGACGCCGGTCACGGTCGCGTACCGCAGGCCCATGGTGCGCACCGACTCGGCCACGCGGCGCGGCTCGTCGCGGTCCAGCGCCTCCGGCTTGCCGGTGTCGATCTGGCAGAAGTCACAGCGCCGGGTGCACTGGTCGCCGCCGATCAGGAAGGTCGCCTCGCGGTCCTCCCAGCACTCGAAGATGTTCGGGCAGCCGGCTTCCTGGCACACCGTGTGCAGCTGCTCGGACTTCACGAGCTTCTGCAAAGCCTGGTACTCCGGGCCCATCTTGGCGCGGGTCTTGATCCACTCGGGTTTGCGCTCGATCGGGGTCTCCGCGTTGCGCACCTCGAGCCTGAGCAGTTTCCGTCCTTCTGGGGCGATGGTCACGCCCTCCAGGGTACGCGTCCCGGATCGGGCGCGTTCCACCCGTAGGCTGATGAGAATGTGGACACGTCCGGTGCCGACCGCGCGCGAGCAGCGGTACGACGTACTCCTGGGGCTCGGGATGGCGCTGGCGGGGCTGCTCGGCGCCGAACTCGCCCGTGGCGCGGCGCCGCAGCACGTGGACCTCGGCATCGGCGGGGTGGAGCCGTACGTGCTCAGCGCGGCCGCCGCGTTGCCGCTGTGCTTCCGCCGCCGCTGGCCGATCCCGGTGCTGCTGCTGGTCGCGGTGCTGTTCGTGGTGAACGGCGAGCGCGCGGCGTTCGCGTTCGCGGGCAACCTGGTCACCCAGGCGACGATGTTCATGGCGATCTACGCCGCCGTCGCGTGGGCGCAGGACCGGCGGCTGATGAAGGCCGCGATCACGGTCGTGTTCATCGGCATGTTCGGCTGGCTGGCGGTGAACTTCGTCTCGGCGCTGCGGAACAACGCGATCGACGGGCCGAACCACGCCCTGTTCTCGCCGTACGTCTCCAGCGTGATCCTGACGGTCGTGCTGAACGTCCTCTACTTCTTCGGGGCGTACTTCTGGGGCCGGACCGCGTGGGCGACCGCCCGGCAGCGGTTCGAGCTCGAGCAGCAGGCGACCGAGCTGGCCACGCAGCAGGAGGCGAACTCGCGGCGCGCGGTGATCGACGAGCGGCTGCGGATCTCGCGTGAGCTGCACGACGTCGTCGCGCACCACATCAGCAGTATCGGCATCCAGGCCGGCGGCGCCCGGCGAGTGATGGACACCGACCCGGACGCCGCGAAGAACGCCCTGAACGTGATCGAGGAGTCCAGCCGGACCGCGGTGAACGAGATGCGCCAGCTGCTCGGCATGCTCCGCTCGGCGGACCCGGACGTCGACGTCGGTACGCCGGACCCCAAGGAGCCGCAGGCCGGCGCGGACCGGCTGCCGGCGCTGATCGCGGAGGCGAACGGCCTCGGCCTGGAGGTGGGGTTCCACCAGATCGGCGCGCCGGCCGAACTGCCGAAGACCGTCTCGGTGTCGGTCTACCGGATCGCCCAGGAAGCGCTCTCGAACGTCCGCAAACACTCGACGGCGCGCAGCGCCCATCTCACGCTGCGTTACCTCGGCGACGCGGTCGAGCTCGAAGTGATCGACGACGGCCGCCCCAAGCACGCGCCGGTCGGCAGCCGGCTCGGCCACGTCGGGATCCGGGAGCGGGTCGGGCTGCTCGGCGGCGAGAGCGAGATCGGCCCGCGGCCCGTGGGAGGATTCCGGGTCCGGGTCCGGATCCCGTTGATTGGAGTCACAGTTGAGTGAGGCGATGCGGGTACTCCTGGTCGACGACCAGGACCTGGTCCGCGCCGGTTTCCGGATGATCCTGTCGGTCGAGCCGGACGTCGAGGTGGTCGGCGAGGCGTCCGACGGCGAGAAGGCGATCGAGCTGGCGCTGGCGCTGCGGCCCGACGTCGTCCTGATGGACGTCCAGATGCCCGGGATGGACGGGATCACCGCGACCCAGCGGATCGTCGCCGAGGACGCCGGGAAGGTCGTGATCCTCACCACGTTCGACCGCGACGACTACCTGTTCGAGTCGCTCGGCGCCGGGGCGAGCGGCTTCCTGCTGAAGAACACCGCGCCGGAGGACCTGGTCGAGGCGATCCAGGTCGTGCACTCCGGCCACGCGCTGCTGGCCCCGGAGGTGACCCGGCGGGTGATCAAGCGGTTCACCGGCGGGGGAGAGCGGGTGTACCGGCCGGACCTGCTGGCGGAGCTGACCGAGCGGGAGCGCGAGGTGCTCGGGCTGATCGCCCGCGGCCTGACCAACACCGAGATCGCCGCCCAGTTGTACGTCGGCGAGGCGACGGTCAAGACCCACGTCTCCCGGGTCCTGCTGAAACTCGGCCTGCGCGACCGCGTCCAGGCCGTCGTGTTCGCCTACGAGTGCGGCCTGGTCACCCCTGGCGACGATCCGACCGGATGATTCGTCCGTCGTACGGATGACTCGATTCGTCACCCTCACGGGCGACGTGCCGACGTACCTGGGCTGACTAGCTTGGGAGCGTCGGGCGAGCGCCCGGCGGAACCTCAACGGGAACGGTGACACATGCTCAGGGTGGAAGGGCTCACCCGGCGGTTCGGTGATCATCTGGCGCTGGACGACGTGACCTTCGACGTCGTACCGGGACGGATGACCGGGTTCGTCGGGGCCAACGGGGCCGGGAAGACGACCACGATGCGGATCATCCTCGGCGTCCTGGCCGCGACGGCCGGCCAGGTGCGGTGGCAGGGCGAACCGCTGACCCAGGAGGTGCGCCGGGACTTCGGGTACATGCCCGAGGAACGCGGTCTGTACCCGAAGATGAAGATCCGCGACCAGTTGGTGTTCTTCGGCCGGCTGCACGGGCTTTCCGCGGAGCGCGCCTTGGAGCGGACCGAGAAGCTGCTCGAGCGGCTCGGACTCGCCGAGCGCGCGAATGATGTGCTCGAGACGTTGTCGCTGGGCAACCAGCAGCGGGTGCAGATCGCGGCCGCGCTGGTGCACGAGCCGATCGCGCTGGTGCTCGACGAGCCGTTCAGCGGCCTGGACCCGCTCGCCGTCGACGCGATGGTCGACCTGCTCCGCGAGGAGGTCACGCCGGAGGTGCCGGTGCTGTTCTCCAGCCACCAGTTGGACCTGGTCGAGCGGCTGTGTGACGACCTGGTCGTGCTGTCCCGCGGCAAGGTCGTCGCGGCCGGGGCCGTTGCCGAGCTGGCGGCCGGCCCCACGACGACGTACCGCCTGATGGTCGACGGCGACGCCGGGTGGCTGCGGGACATGCCGGGGATCAAGGTGCGCGACGTGGCCGGTGGTACGGCGCTGTTCGACGTACTCGACGGTGCTGTCGAGCAGCGGATTCTGCACGAGGCGCTCAGCCGTGGACCGGTCCGTGAGTTCGGGCCGGAGCGGGTGGCGCTCAGCGACGTCTTCCGGGAGGCGACCCGATGAACTCGTTGGACAGGCCCTGGGTGCTGATCGCCGAGCGCGAGATCACCACGAAGCTGCGGGACAAGACGTTCATCGGCTCGACCCTGGTGATGCTGCTGATCGTGATCGCGGCAGTGCTGATTCCCGCTGTGCTCGCGGGCAAGGGCGGCCCGGACAAGATTGCGGTCATCGACGATTCGGGCGTCAAGGTGGTCCAGCAGGCCTCGACCACCGCGGGTGGCGACGGCTTCGAGGCGACTCGCGTCGCCGACCGCGCGGCCGCCGAGAATGCCGTCACCGAAGGCGACGTGAAGGCCGCGCTGCTGCCGGGCACCGACGGGTACGTCGTCCTCGGCAAGGACCGCGTCGACTCGAGCCTGGAAGGCGCGCTGCGCGAAGCGGCCGCGGCGGTCGGGACCGAGGCGAACGCCGCCAAGGCCGGCCTGAGCCCGGCGGAACTGCACGCCGGCACGAAGGTCTCGCTGGAGTTGCTGACGCCCGGCCCGCTGCCTGACGTGGTGTCGGACTTCGTGAACATCGGGCTGGCGCTGGTGTTCTACATGACCGCGCTCGGCTTCGGCATGATGATCGCGCAGAGTGTCGTCCAGGAGAAGGAGAGCCGCGTCGTCGAGATCCTCGCCGCCGCGGTGCCGATCCGGTCGCTGCTGTGGGGCAAGGTGCTCGGCAACACGGTGCTCGCGCTGTCCCAGATCGTGCTGATCGCGGGCGTTTCGCTGATCGGGCTGCTGGCCACCGACCAGGCCGACATCCTCGAGGTGGTCGCGCCGGTCGCCGGGTGGTTCGTGGTGTTCTTCGTGCTCGGGTTCGTCGCGCTGGCCGGGCTGTGGGCAGTCGCCGGTTCGCTGGCGACGCGGCAGGAGGACCTCGGGTCGACCACGCTGCCCGGGCAGATGATCCTGATGATCCCGTTCTTCTTCTCCGTGTTCGCGGGATCGTCGGCCAAGACAGTGGCGTCGTTCGTGCCGATCGCGTCGTCGATGTCGATGCCCGGCCGGATGCTCACCGAGGACGTCCCGCTCTGGCAGCCGCTGGTCGCGATCGCGCTGCTGCTCGCCACCACCGTGCTGATCGTCCGGATGGGCGCCCGGCTGTACGAACGCACCCTGCTGCAGACCGGCCGCCGCCTTGGCTACCGCGAGGCGCTGGCGCTGAAAACTTCGTAGCTAATCGTCACGGCCGGGTCCGGCGTTACAGGTCCGGGCCCGGCTGTGACGAAACCGCAATGTTGGGCAGCTGTGTGCTGTGCGTAGACCTCGACTACGGTCTCAACGCATGAACGTCGAGCTGCGCCATCTGCGGGTGGTTGTCCTGGTGGCCGAAGCGGGGTCCGTCGGACGGGCCGCCCGCTGGCTCAAGGTCAGCCAGCCGAGCCTGACCGCGCAGCTGAAGCGGATCGAGGCGGCGTTCGGCGGTGAGCTGTTCGAACGCTCCCGCACCGGCGTCAAACCCACCCCGCTCGGCCGGTACGCCGTCGATCGGGCCCGCGCCATCCTGGTCGACGTCGACCACCTCTCGGCGACGGTGTCCGCGATGACCGCGGTCGAGTCGTCGGCTGTCCGGCTCGGCGGATTCCCGACCGCGCCGATGTCCGGGATCGCGTCCCGGCTCCGCTCGCACGGCGAGATCGAGCAGGTGAGCATCGAGGTCGAGTGGTCGACCAGCGTGCTGCTGCAGCAGCTGGAGAGCGGCCGGCTGGATTTCGCGTTGCTGCGCGAGTTCCCCGGCTTCGAGCTGCGGCTGCCGGCCGGCGTCGAGGCCACCACGGTCGTCGAGTCGGAGTCGGCGTACGTCGCGCTCTCGGCCGACCACCCGGTCGCATGCCGGACGCGCGGCGAGATCGAGCTGGCGGCGCTCAGCGACGAGGAGTGGATCGGGGAACCGCCGGACGACAGCGGGTTCCACGTACTGTTCCGCGCGGCGTGCGAGGCGGCCGGATTCCAGCCGCGCGTGGAACATCACTCCGTCGACACGTCGGTGCTGATGGGCTTCGTGACCAGTGGACAAGGCGTGGCGCTGATCTCGCCCACGTCGTACCGGATGCTGTCGCCCGAAGTCACCACCCGCACCCTGGCCGGCGACCCGATTCACCGCAAACTGATCCTCGCCTGGAGCACCGACTCCCCGCGAGCCCAGATGGCCGGCGACGTCCTCCACATGGCAACCGCCGCCTACGACGAAGCCATCACCGAACATGCCCGCCGAGACCAGCACCAACAACGCATGCACGTCGCCTGAGCTCAGCCGGTGCCTCGCCTGGTTTCAGGCGGGTCGTACTGCGGGGTTCTCGAACGCGAGGTGGAACTCCCCGGTGTCCTCGGGGTCCTCCATCCGCTCCCGATACTGAGCACCCATCTGCTCCTTGGGAGCCACAGCCCGCTCTGCCTTCTCCTCCACCGGACTGTCTCCGTCCGGCTGAGCCTGATCAGCCCCCGGCACCTCCGGCGTGCTCTGCGCTACCGGCTTGGCCTCTGAAGGCTGGGGATCGGCCGGCCGTGCCGGATGGTCCGGCGCGGCTGCCTTAGGAGGCTCCATCGGCTGGGCCTCATCGACCGGAGGCGCTGCCGCCGGCTTGGCTTCTGCAGGCTGGGCGTCTGCCGGCTGTGCCGGGTGGACCGGCGCAGCTGCCTGGGGCGGCTCCATCGGCCGGGCCTCATCGACCGAAGGTGCTGCCGCCGGCTCGGCTTCCGCCGGCTTGGCTTCCGGAGGCTGGGCGTCGGCCGGCTGTGTCGGCTGGGCTGGGGCAGCTGCGTGGGGAGTGTTGCTCACCGGCTGGGTTTCGTCGAGGGGAGGGGCTGCGGGCTCGTCCGCCTCGACGGGCTCGGCGGCCGGGGCGTGGGCGACTACCGTCTCGTCGGCGTAGTTGCTGTCGGCATCTGCGTCCGGGAACTGCCGGGTGTGCTCAGCCTCCTCGGCCGCACCGACAGGGAACTGGCGCGTCTGCTCGTCGGCCTGGTTGCGCGGCTGGACCGGCTCGGGCTCGTCGAACAGGTCGTCGTACCGCGTGTGGCTCTCGTACGCCGCCGGCGCCTGATAGGTGCCCCCGGCAACCGGATACACCGCGGCGACGTCCGCCTCCTGCTGCGCCTGCGCGGCTTCCTGCTCGCGCTGCAGCCGCTCGGCGTCGGCCCGCTCTCGGCGCCGCCGCTGGACACCCTGGACGATCAGCTGAATCGCGTACACCAGCGAGATCACCCCGAGGATCGGCACCACGCCGTTCAGCGTGTACTGCTTCGACCCCTCGATCATCCCGCTCGTGACGCCGGGGACGTCGTTCAGGAAGTTCGTGGTCCGGTTCGGGATCCACAGCCAGCAGTAGACCAAGGTGCCGAAGGCGACGAACGCCCCCAGCGCGCCGGCGCCGGAGAAGTACGACACCACGGCCCAGAAGATCAGCGCGCCGATGCCGTAGGCGAGCGCCATCTCCTTCGCGTTCAGCTCGATACCGCCCGGCGCCGCGAGCACCCCGAACACCGCCGGACCGGCCAGAGCGACAGCTACCCCGAGCAAAAACCCAAGAAATTTGGCCACGAGCCCAAGGTAGCCACGTTCGGCCGCCACGCCGTGCAGACACTTCGGCGCCGCCCGGATCGTCACACCGGACACATCTGCCCCACCCGACCCGGCAATCGCTTGCCTAGGCTTGGCGCGTGGACCGTCCTCCGAACATCCTGGTTGTCCTGTCCGACGAGCACACCGCCGCCGCAGCGGGGTGGGCCGGCCATCCGTACGTCAAGACACCGCATTTGGACCGGCTGGCGTCGCATGGCGTTTCGTACGACCGCGCGTACACGAACAGCCCCATGTGCGTGCCGTCCCGCCTCTCACTCCTCGCAGGCCAGTACGTGCACCAGACCGGGGCCTGGGACAACGGTGTCATCCCGGACGCGTCGTACCGCACCTGGGCGCACCACCTCCGCGAAGCCGGCTACACCTCGGTGATCGCGGGCCGCACCCACTTCAACGGACCGGACCGCTTGCTCGGCTTCGACCGCCGCCTCACCGACGACCTGGACTTCTGGCTCGACCACAGCGGCCGCCCACCCCGTCGTACCGCGGACTGGCGACGCCCGAGCAACTCTCACGTCACCGAGCAGGGACCGGGCCACCACGTCCACACCGCGCACGATGTCGCCGCGACGGACGCCGCTGTGGAGTTCCTGCGCGACCCGGGCGAGGACCCGTTCCTGCTGTACGTCGGCTACATGCACCCGCACTTCCCGTTGGTCGCACCACCGGAGTTCCGCGCGCTGTACGACCCCGCCGACGTCGAGCTACCCGCAACAGCAGCCGACGAGCACCCGGTGATCTCGCTGCTACGACACGGCTTCCGCAATGACGAGCCGCTGACTGAGGAGCAGATACGGGAGGCGACGGTCTGTTACTGGGCCCTGATCAGTCACCTCGACCACCAGATCGGTCGGCTGCTGTCCGCGGCATCTGGCACAAACAGTGCTTCTACGAGCCCGCCGTAGGCATCCCACTACTCCTGCGCCATCCGTCGCTCCAACCGCACCGCACCAACGCTCACGTCAGCCTGGTCGACGTCCTTCCCACCCTCCGGGACGTTGCCGGCCTAGCAGCTGATCCAAAGCTTCCAGGGCATTCGCTGTTGGACCCACAGGACCGCCCGGTCCTGTCGGAGTACCACGCCCAAGGCATGGTCGACGGCCGTTGACGAGGACCCGCTGGAGCTCCATGACCTGTCCGGTGAGACGGCTCTGGTGCAGCGACTGGATGCTGAGCTGAGATTGCTGCTGGATCCAGATGCGACCGATGCCCGTGCGAAGGCTGACCAGGCCGCGCGTCTCTCGAGAGGATGAGTTGTTGCCCGCTCCGAACATTCTGCTGATCGTTTCCGACGACCACGGGTACGCCGATCGCAGCGGCCTTGGTGTGCACCCGGACGTCCGTACTCCGGCGCTGGACAGACTGGCCGCGGAGGGAGTGACCTGCACCGACGCGTACGTGACGGCGCCGATCTGCAGCCCGTCGCGGGCGTCGATCATCTCCGGGCGGTACCAGCAGCGGTGGGGCGGCCAATGGTTCGACTCGGCCGAGTTCCCGCCGGCCGACGTACCGACGCTGGCGGAGATCCTGCGTGACCAGGGGTACCGGACCGGCTACTTCGGCAAGGTGCACTACGGGAAGGAAGACGTGAGGGACAGGGCGTGTCCGCCGCACCACGGCTTCGAGGAGACGCTGTACGGGCTGGCGGGACAGTCGTTCGGCCGGCTCAACTACCTGCATCACTCCGAGGACGCGGTCGCGTCGTACGGTCAGCCCGCCGCGCACCACATGGCCGTGCAGCCGCTGCTGTCCGGTGACGAGCCGGTCGAGCACGAGGGCTTCCTGACGGCCGAGTTCGGTCGGCGCGCGTCGGAGTTCATGAGCGCGGAGGACGAGCGGCCGTACTTCTGCATGGTCGCGTTCAACGCCGTACACAACTTCTGCTGGCAGCTCCCGGACTCCGAACTGGAGGCGCGCGGCCTGCCGGCGTTCCGCGACTGGTCGCCGGACACCGACCGGCCGTTCATGGAGTGGTACGACGACGTGATCGTGCCGAACTTGCCGCACGGGCGCGAGTACTACCTGGCCCAGCTGGAGCTGATGGACGCCGAGATCGGCCGGCTACTCGACACAGCGGGCGACGACACGATCGTCGTGTACGTGACTGACAACGGCGGATCGACCTGCAACTTCGGCGACAACGCTCCGCTGCGTGGCACGAAGTACACGCTCTGGGACGGCGGCATCCGCATCCCCATGCTGTGGCGCTGGCCCGGCCAACTGCCGGCCGGACGCCGTACCGACGCACTCGTCAGCACGATGGACCTGGTCCCGACACTGGCCGCAGCGGCCGGTGCGACGGTTGAGGGCGCCGACGGCCTCGACATCCTGCCCGTGCTGGCGGGGTCCGCCTCCGTGGCGCACGAGAACCTGCACTGGGACTGTGGCTTCCAGTGGGCGGTCCGGTCGGGGGACTGGAAGCTCAGCTGGGTCGCGGACGATGCCAACACCAGGCACCTGCGTGACTACGAACATGCGCCCATGGGGGAGGGCTGGTTCCTGGCCAACCTGGCCGACGACATCGGCGAGCAGACCAACCAGCTGTCAGCTCAGCCGGAGGTCGTGGCCCAGCTGCGCTCTCTGCACGCCGACTGGCGCGCGGAGGTCGGTCTGGAGCCTCAGACGGTCAGCCCGTAGGTGATCGCGGTCGGCGGCTCCTCGTGATGGTCGATGTCCGGGCTGCGCTCGTACTCGTTCCAGGCGAGGAGCTCGTCGAGGTGCCGGCGGACCGGCTCGAGGACCTCGGCGATCGTGACCTCGCGCCCCAGCTCCCTGGACAGGGTGGTCACGTCGGCGTCCGAGATGCCACACGGGACGATCCGGTCGAACCACGCCAGGTCGTTGTTGCAGTTCAGCGCGAAGCCGTGCATGGTCACGCCCTGCGCGACCCGGATGCCGATCGCGGCGATCTTCCGCTCCCGGCCGCGGTCGTCGGCCGCGACCCAGGCCCCGCTGCGGCCCTTGACCCGGCCGGTCTTCACGCCGAGCTCGGCGCAGACGGCGATCAGAGCCTCCTCGAGTCGCCGGACGTAGTCGACGACGTACACGTGTGAGGCGAGCTTCACGATCGGGTACCCGACCAGTTGCCCCGGTCCGTGCCAGGTGATCTTGCCGCCACGGTCGACGTCCACCACCGGCGTACCGTCCATCGGCCGCTCGTGCGGCTCGGTGCGCTTGCCGGCGGTGTAGACAGGCGGGTGCTCGAGCAGGATCACCGTGTCCGAGCCGGTGCCCTCGGCAACCTCCCCGTGCAGTCGTCGCTGCTCGGCCCACGCGGACTCGTAGTCCACCGCGTCGGCACCGAAACCGGCTTCCACGTACCTGATAGCCCTCACGCCTTCGAGTGTAGGTGCCGCCTGATCAGGGCCTGCGCCCTGGGCTGTGGATAACTTCGACGGGCGGGGTCGCGATCGGTGCATCCTCTTGGGCATGGACCTCGCAGACCTCACCGGTTACAGCCTGCGCCGGCAGCTCGGGTCCGGACCGTCGGGCACCGTCTGGCAGGTCCGGGACCGCGCCACCGGCCGCAATGCCGTGCTCAAACACATCCCGCTCAGCGCGTGCCCCGACCCTCGGCGGCTCCGCGAGGACCTCAGCATGCTCGCCCGGATCCGGCATCCGCACGTCGCCCGCCTGCTCGAGCACCGCGAGACCGACACCGGCTGGATCCTGATCACCCAACACCTCGCCGCCGGCACCCTGGCCGCCCTCCTCACCCGCCGCGGCCCCCTCACGTACGGCGAGCTGGTCACCCTCCTCGCCCCGCTCACCGACGCCCTGGCTCATCTCCACACCTCTGGCCTCACCCACGGCGCCATCCACCCTCACAACGTCTTGTTCGACGCCGACGGCCGCCCGGTCTTCACCGACGCCACCCTCCACCGAGACCCCACCACCACCGATCTCCAGGCCCTCGCCACCGTCACCCAGCATGCCGCCGCCGACCCCGCCCCTTTCCCAGCCGCCTTCTTCACGAACCCACCCATCCAAACCCTGCCCCACCACGTCCTCGCCCTGACCCAAGCCCTCCCTATAGACCTGGCCCCACCCAACCCCCTCACCCCACCGTCACCCACAAACCTCCCCGCCGGATGGTCTCCCGCCACAACGACCAGCCCCAGCGCGACCGAGCTCTCTGGAGATCAGCCGACCCACGACTCCCGGCGCCTCGGCAATCAACCTGCGCCGTCAGACGGATCCGCAGACGACGACGATTCGCCCTCCGCCTCCCGCGCACCGCTCGCTCCGCCGCCGCCGCCCAACTCACCACCAGCACCACCACCCCAACCAAGCCACCCCCAACCCACCCCACCCTCCGCCAAAGCCCCCTCAAGACGCACCCGCCGCGGCCCCACCCTCCGCCGACCACGCGCATCAGCCCGCCTACCCCCAACACTCAGCCGCCTCGAACCACCCGCGCCCACCCCACTCGAACCACCCGCGCCGACCCCACTCGAACCTCCGGCGCCAAGCCGCTTCCAAACCCCTGCGCCAGGCGAACCCGAAGCCCATACGACAGGCCAGCGCCAGCCCGCTGCGACAATCCAGCGCCAACCCTCTGCACCGACCCGATCCGAATCGCCCACGTCCAGCCGGTTCGAATCACCCGCCAGCCAGCCCGGACCCCCTACGCCGAGCGGCCTCGAACCCCCTGTGCTGAGCGGACGCGAGCCCTCTGCGCTGAGCGGCCCCGGACCTTCTGTGCCGAGCGGCCTCGAACCTTTTGTGCCGACCGGCCCCGGACCCTCTGTGCCGACCTGCCCCGGACCCTCTGCGCTGAGCCGACTTGAATCGCCCGCGCCGAACCCACTTGAACCTCCGGCGCCGAGTCGGGGCCATGCCCCTGCGCCAGGCGAGCCCGAAGTGTCTGCGGCAAGCCAGCGCCAACCGCCTGCCCCGAGCCGATTCGAACCACCTGCGTCCAGCCGGTTCGAATCGTCCGCCAGCGAGCTCACAGCCCCTGCACTGAGCCGCCTCGAACCCTCTCCGCTGAGCCGACTCGATTCACCCGCGCCGAGCCGACTCGGATCGCCCGCGCCGGGCCGACTCGAAGCATCCGAGCCGAGCCGACTGGCGCGTCCGACGTTGAGTCCGCTCTCGCCTCCCGCGCTCCGCCGACCACCGGGCCCTGCGCCCGGCGGACGCTCACGCCCCTGGTTCCCCACCCTTCCACGCACCGAGTTGGGCCGTCGCTCGCGTGCCGGGGCCCGCCGCCATTCACCCCCTGTGCTTAGTCGACGTTCAAGCCCCGCACTCTGGGCTCTCTCGCGCCTTGGGAGCCGAAGCCTCTCGCGCCTTGGGCTCCGCACCCCCTCGCGCGTTGGGCTCCGCAGCCGCTTACGCCCCGAGGCACGCGGCCCCTCGCGCTCCACGTCCCTTGGTCTCTCAGGAGCCGGTGCTTGCAGAACCGAGCGACCCTCACAGCGTCGATTCCCGCAAGTCTCGCTCCGTGTGCGGTTGCACCCGGCGTACGGCGTCCTCGCCGCGGTCGCCCTCGGCGCGGTCGTCGTATTCGCCATCGGAATCGCCGCACTCCGCACGATCGACGCACCACCAGTTGCTCAACCAGGCCGCACGCATTCGCAGCCCACGCCACCCCAAACGGCTGGGCGCCCGACGGTATCGCCAACCCACCGATCCGAACCAACCGCGACCTCGACCACCCCCACACGATCGACCGCGAAGTCTCCGCCGACTGCGCATCCGCCGACCGCGCCGCCGACCGCACCAGCAACCGAACCGCCGGTGCGGTCGACAGTTGGCGTGCCGGCGGCTTCTGCGCGTCCTGAGGCATCGCCGGGTACGACACGGAGCGCAGCTGCTTCACCAGCAGAATCCACGGCATCTCCAGCAGAGGTAGCTGCCTGGAAGCGAACGCTGGAAGCACTCGACGCCGAACGTGCCAAGGCGTTCTGGACACTCGATCTCGATGCCCTCGATCGGATCTACGTTCCAGGTAGTCCGCCCTGGCTCAGGGACCGCGCACTTCTCGCTGGGTACCGCGAACAGAACATTCGCGTCGAAGGCCTTCGGATCACGATCGACAGCACCGCGATCACCCGTCGCACTTCAACGACCGTCACCCTCAAAGTCACCGACCGCTTGACGGCCGGCCAGGCGATCGATGCCGGCGGCACCAAGACCACGCTGCCAAGCGGCATCCCGACGACGAGGCTGATCACGATGACCAGCACACCAGGCAGGCCAGCAACACCCAGCCCGGCGCCCTCACGCAGCTCCGAGCGCGAACCGACGGCCGGTTGGCGTATCAGCACGATCATCCAGGCCTGACCCACGAAGGTTCGCTGGATGCGGGTGGTGGGTTACCGGCACGCGGGCCGCACGCTTGGGCTCGCACCAAGCGGGTCGCGTTCGGACCCAAGCGCGGGCCGAGGTCGGGTCAGGCTCGAGATGCGGCCGGGCTTGAGCCTGGAGCCGGGGCCGGGCGGGGCCGTACGCACCGAATCGCGCTAGCGCTCAGACTCGGTCTCGCGGCGCGCCCACCGCCGGGCTCTGGGGCGCGCTCGGGGGCGCGCTCGGGGTCGCGCTCGGTGTCGGGCTCAGAGTCGAGCTTGGGGTCGTGCTTGGGGTCGGGCTCAGAGTCGAGCTTGGGGTCGTGCTTGGGGTCGGGCTCAGAGTCGAGCTTGGGGTCGTGCTTGGGGTCGGGCTCAGAGTCGAGCTTGGGGTCGTGCTTGGGGTCGTGCTTGGGGTCGAGCTCAGCGTCGACTTCGGAGTCCAGATTGGGGTCGAGGTGCGATGTTGGTGGTTTGGGCGGGTGTGGTGGGTCAGAAAGGCGGGGGACCGAGGGGGCTGGATGACAGGTGGCGTGTGGGCGCGGAGGTTTGGGGGTGGTCGGTTGGGGGTGGGTCTTGTGGTGGTGCGATGGGGCCTCGGGCGGGTGGGACTGTGGTGTAGCGGTGGCCGGTGGGGGTTGTGAGTGTGACCGAGCCGTCGGGGTGGGGTGTTGTGGTCCAGCCCCAGGCAGGGGTGTCTTTGATGACGTGGTGGTACGCGCAGTACGGGATCAGGCCGGCGAGGTGGGTCTGTTTGGATTTCGCGAAAGGGGTTGCGTGGTCGCGGTGGCATTCGCGCGAGGTGCGGTTGCAGCCTGGCCAGGCGCAGACGGGGTGCCGGGCGAGGAGCGTTTCGGTGACGAGTACGCCGGGGTCGTGGCGGGTGGTGGAGGCATCCAGGACTGTGCCGTTGGTGGGGTCGGTGAGGAGTCTGCGCCAGGTGCCGTCGGCGGCGATGCGGCGGGCCATGTCGGCGGGGATGGGCCCGTAGCCGGTGAGTTCGCAGGGGTCGTCGTCCATGCCGAGGAGCGTGGTGACGGGGATGAGGACCTCGATATGCGGCCGTCTGCGGTGCTGATCGGGCAGGCGGCGGCCGAGCCAGTCCAGGCCGTTGTGCAGCATGTACTCGAACAGATCCGCCACGGCATCCGCGCGTCGCTGTTCCGCTGTCCGCTTTGGCCCCGCGGCCGGCTCTGGCGGGTCCGACGCTTGTGTGCCTAGCTTCTGTGCGCCAGGCACCGCCCGTTCCGATGCTCCGGATTGGTGGGCGGCGTTGGTGGGTGGGGTGGATTCAGGAGTCGGGGTGGTGCGTTTGGCGAGGGTGGCCATGGCTTGGATGACTACCCACATTTGCTGGATCTTGTCGGCGGTGTGGACGACCCAGAGGCCGGCCATGCCGTCGGAGAGTGGCACGATCTTGCAGGTGCGCTCGGTTGCGGCGGCTCGGTGGGGATCGGTGCCACCAGGCGCGGCGTTGCGGGTGATGTGCTTGGCGACCTGGCGGCGCAGAGAGGCGTTGAGGTTGGAGTGGGTCTGGCCGGGGGCGCGGCGCAGTACGTGGGATTCGACGGCGTGCGCGGCGGCCGGGGGCAAGGGGCGGGTCGCCTCGGAGATTGCGAGTGCCTTGGACCAGGTGAGGGCACCGCATCGGAGTGCTGTGTGGGTCGCGGTCAGCGCGCCGGTCAGGTGGAGGGCGGTGTCGATGTGCCGGCCGACTGTCTGGGGCGACAGTTTGAGGGCGGCGGCGATCTCCGCCGACCAGGACCGCTCGGGGTCGATCGGGCGTCCGTGTGAGTCGAGTTGTGCCGGGCGGGGCGTATCGACGGATTGAGCCTTGCGTTGCCGGTAGAACGACGCCATCGCGGCGGCCTTGATGGATGCGGCCCAGGCTTCCATCCGGGACGCGGCCTTCATTGCCTCGATCAGCGCGACGGGCGACTCGAGCTGCGGCCGCAGCTCTTCCAGCGCCGCCGCGAGCTCGGCGCCCGGCGGGAGGGACACCCACGCGGGCGCCTTCAGGCGCAGCATCTCCCGCTCGGCGGCGTCCTGATCGACGCCGGCCCACAACTCCCATTCGAGTTCGTCGACGCGCGACATCGGCGGCAGGTCGTCGTACAGATCCTCTTCGCTCAGGAAGCGCGGAGGCTGTGGGTCGTCAGGGTCGTACAGATCGTCGGGCGGAGGCCGGTACTGGTCCGCCTCGGCAGTCGTGAACCACGGCTCGGTCGGCGCTGGTGCGCCGAGGGGTGGGTTGATCGCGACCGCCGTCATGCGAGTATATTAGAACACCCGTTCGATTGGACCAAATCGAAAAGCTAGGCGAGGGCGGCGGAGATGGCGGTGGTGATGGTGGGGTGGTGGAAGGTGAAGCCGGTGGATTGGAGGCGGGTGGGTAGCGCCCGTTTGCTGCCGAGGAGTTCCCAGGCGAATTCGCCGAGGGCGAGCTTCATGAGGATCGCGGGCACCGGGACGAACGCGGGACGGTGCAGGGCGGTGGCCAGGGCTTCGGTGAGTTCGGAGTTCGTTGCGGGTGCCGGGAGGGCGATGTTGACGGGGCCGCTCACGGCGTCGTTCTCCGCGACGTGCCGGACGGCGCGGATCCAGTCGGTCAGCGAGACCACTGGGAAGTACTGCGTCCCGGAGCCGAACCGCCCGCCCAGGCCGATGCGGAAAGGAAGGGAGAGGAGTTGAAACGCCGGAGCCTTGCGGTCGAGGACGACGCCTGTACGCAAAGCGGCTACCCGGCTACCTGCCGCGCGGGCCGGCTCGAGCGCGCCCTCCCACAGCCGGACGACGTCGGACAGGAAGCCTTCACCGAGTTCGGAGTCCTCGGTGAGGATGCGGTCGCCGAGATCGGTGCCGTAGCCGCCGATCCCGCTCTGGGTGATCAGCACCGGTCGCCGGTCGAGCTCTACGGCGGCCGCGGCCAGCGTCGCGGTCGTCGCGATGCGGCTCTCGCGGATCGTGCGGCGGTACGTCGGTGTCCACGGGCGGCCGATGTTCGCGCCGGCCAGGTTGACCAGGACGTCGGGATCGTCGAGCGCGCTCAGGTCGAGATCACCCGCCGCCGGGTCCCAGCGGACCTCGTCCGGGGCCGACGGCGGCCGCCGGACCAGCCGGACGACCTGGTGGCCGTTGGCAACCAAGTCGCGGGCGAGGGCCCTGCCGAGGAAACCGGAGGCGCCGGCCAGTACGTACTTCATCCCGTTCAGCTCCTTGTCCGCTCACACCTGGCGCGTCAACACAACAGCGCCGGTGCCCATCTCCGCGGAGACGGGCACCGGCGCCGGTGTCCGATCGGATCAGACGTCGAACTGGGCCTCTTCGAGGCGCTGCTTGACCGCCGTCAGGTAGCGGGCCGCGTCGGCGCCGTCGACCAGGCGGTGGTCGTAGGTCAGGGCCAGGTACACCATCTGCCGGATCGCGATCGTCTCGCCGAGCTCCGGGTGGGTGATGACGACCGGGCGCTTCACCACGGCGCCGGTGCCGAGCATGCCGACCTGCGGCTGGTTCAGGATCGGGGTGTCGAACAGTGCGCCCCGGCTCCCGGTGTTGGTGATGGTGAACGTGCCGCCCGCCATCTCGTCCGGCAGCACCTTGTTGTTACGGGTGCGGTCGGCGAGGTCGGCGATCTTCTTCGCCAGGCCGGCGATGTTCAGGTCGCCGGCGTTGTGGACGACCGGGACCATCAGGCCGCGCTCCACGTCCACCGCGATGCCGAGGTGCTCGGCCGCGTGGTACGTGATCTCGCCCTTCTCCTCGTCGATCGACGCGTTCAGCTTCGGGTACTGCTTGAGCGCGTCGACCGCGGCCAGCGCGAAGAACGGCAGGAACGACAGCTTGACGCCCTCGCGGGCCTCGAACTCGGCCTTCTTCTTGTTCCGCAGCTTGGCGATCTCGGTGACGTCGACCTCGACCACGGTGGTCAGCTGGGCCGAGACCTTCAGGCTGTTGACCATGTGGGCCGCGATCGCCTTGCGGATCCGGCTCATCTTCTCGGTGGTACCGCGCAGCGGGCTGATCGGCGCGGCCTTTGCGGCGGCCGGGGCCGGAGCCTGGGCGGCCGGCGCCGGTGCGGCCGCGGCGGCCTTCTTCGCCTCGGCGGCGGCGATCACGTCCTGCTTGCGGATGCGGCCGCCGACGCCGGTGCCCTGTACGGCGTTCAGGTCGACCTCGTGCTCGGCCGCGAGCTTGCGGACCAGCGGGGTGACGTAGTTCGGGCCGTCCGCGGCGGCGCCGTTCGGCGACACGGACGGAGCAGCCGGCGCCGGAGCAGCCTGCGGAGCGGGAGCCTGGGCCGGAGCGGGCGCCTGAGCAGCCGGAGCGGCGGCCGGTGCGGGAGCAGCAGCCGGAGCAGCAGCCGGGGCTTGAGCGGGAGCCGGAGCCTGAGCCTGAGCGGGAGCCGGAGCCTGAGCGGCCGGAGCCGGCGCGGCGGCGGGAGCAGGAGCAGCGGCGGGAGCCGGGGCCTCGGCGGGCGCGGCGGCGGCCGGGGCGGCCGATCCCGAGCCGACGATGGCCAGTTCGGCGCCGACCTCGACGGTTTCGTCCTCCGCGACCTTGATCTCCAGGAGCTTGCCGGCGATCGGGCTCGGGATCTCGGTGTCGACCTTGTCGGTGGAGACCTCGAGGAGCGGCTCGTCGACGGCCACGTCGTCGCCGACCTGCTTCAGCCAGCGGGTGACCGTACCCTCGGTCACGCTCTCACCGAGCGCGGGCAGCGTCACCGGCGTACCCGAAGCGGACCCGCCGGCAGCCTCAGCGGCAGGAGCCTCGGCAGCAGGAGCCTCAGCGGCAGGCGCCGGAGCAGCAGCCTCGCCGGCCGGAGCGGCCTCGGCGGCAGGCTCAGGAGCAGCCTCGGCTGCGGGCTCAGGAGCAGCCTCGGCGGCGGGCTCGGCCGGAGCCGCAGGAGTGGAGCCGGCCTCGCCGGCGTCGCCGATGACGGCCAGTTCCGCGCCGACCTCGACGGTCTCGTCCTCGGCGGCCTTGATCTCGAGCAGGGTGCCGGCGACGGGACTCGGGATTTCGGTGTCGACCTTGTCGGTCGAGACCTCCAGCAGGGGTTCGTCCACGGCAACCGTGTCACCGACCTGCTTGAGCCAGCGGGTGACGGTTCCTTCGGTGACGCTCTCCCCGAGGGCCGGCAGGGATACAGAGGTCGGCATGACGGTCGTTGCTCCTTCGTCTGATCGGTCGAGTGTCAGCCTACGGTGCCGCCTGAGCGCGCGGGATCCGGGTCACACGGACTCGCACGCTGCACACGGCTCTAACCTACTCGGGCAATCCAGCAGGCTTCCGGGTAGCTCAGTCATGGAAGTGCAAAGGTTTCCCGGCGAGCGCGAGGTGGGCCTCGCCGAGGGCCTCGTTCTGGGTCGGGTGCGCGTGTACGAGCGGCGCCACGTCCGCCGGGTACGCCTCCCAGTTGTAGATCAGCTGGGCCTCGCCGATCAGCTCGCCGACGCGCGAACCGACCATGTGCAGACCGACGACCGCGCCGTCGCGGGCGCGGACGAGTTTCACGAAGCCGGCGGTCTTCAGAATCTGCGACTTGCCGTTGCCGCCCAGGTTGTAGTTCAGGATCTCCACGTCGCCGTACTTCTCCCGGGCCTGCTCCTCGGTCAGCCCGACCGACGCGACCTCGGGCTCGGAGTACGTGACCCGCGGGATGCCGGCCTCGTCGATCGCCGTCGGCGCCAGGCCCGCGAGGTGTTCGGCGACGAAGATGCCCTGCTGGAACCCGCGGTGCGCGAGCTGCAGCCCTGGCACGATGTCGCCGACCGCGTACACGCCCGGCACGCTCGTCTGCAGCGTCGCGTCGACGGTCACGAACCCACGGTCGAGAGCGACACCTACCTCTTCGTAGCCGAGGCCCGTCGTGTTCGGCCCACGGCCGACCGCGACCAGGAGGACCTCGGCCTCGATGACCTCGCCGCCCGCGACGCGGACCTGCACCCCGGAATCGGTCAACGAGACCGACTCGAACGGCGTACCGGTCTTGAACGCGATCTTCCGCTTCCGGAACGCGCGCTCCAGCGTCTTCGAGCAGTCCGCGTCCTCGGCCGGGACCAGCCGCGGCAGCGCCTCGACGATCGTCACGCGGGTGCCGAACGAGGTCCACGCGGACGCGAACTCGACGCCGATCACGCCGCCGCCGAGGATCACCGCGGACTCCGGTACCCGGTCCAGGGTCAGTGCGTGCTCGCTCGCGATCACCCGGTGCCCGTCGAGCTCGAGACCGGGGAGCGAGCGGGAGTAGGAGCCGGAGGCAAGGATGATGTTGCGGCCGGTGTACGTCGTGTCGCCGACCTGGACCGTGGTGGGGGAGGTCAGTCGGCCTTCGCCCTCGATCACCGTGATGCCGCGGGCCTTCAGCTGACCCTGCAGACCCTTGAACAGCCGGTCGACGACGCCGTCCTTGTACTTGTTCACACCGCCCATGTCGACGCCCTCGAGCGTCGTCCGGACACCGAACTGCTCACCCTCGCGGGCCGAGTCCGCGACCTCGGCGGCGTGCAGCAGCGCCTTGGTCGGGATGCAGCCGCGGTGCAGACAGGTCCCGCCGACCTTGTCCTTCTCCACCACCGCCACCGACAGGCCGAGGGTCGCGGCGCGTAGTGCGGCGGCATAGCCACCGCTTCCGCCGCCGAGAATCACCAGGTCGTACGTCGTACCAGTCACAGGTTCCTCCGGATCGCGGGTTCCAACCTCGGCGTCATCTTGTCACCGATCGCGGCCGGATCCATCTCCGGGCCGCCCGTGGCGCGCAGGCCGGATCCGGCCGCAACCGTTATCCAGGATTTCGGCCGGGACTTGCACAGATAGTGGACACTTACTCCCATGAAGTGGTTCGGTCGCCGGCAGAAAGCCGGAACGATGCGCCGGTCGGACAGCCCCGACCAGGCGCACCTGCGGGAGTTCGCGCAGACCCGTCAGGGAGTGGAGGGCTTCGTCGAGCCGCGGACCGCGGTGACCGACTACACCCTGCTGCTGGTCGCGGTCGACGGCGAGTGGACCCGGCGCCGGGTCCCGTCGGTCAAATGGGCGCACGACTTCGCGAACCGCCTCGGCATCCCGTCGTACGACGCGGCCGTCGTCGGCTACCCGCCCCGGATGCGTGAGTACAACGCGCGGATGAAGCGGAACGGCGGGGCCTGACCACCAGGCAGGCCCCGACGCCGTCTCAGCCCGCTGAGGCGGCGAGTTCCACCAGGGTGCGGACGGCGTAGCCGGTGCCGCCGTTGGGGGTGTAACCGGAGGCGCCGCCGTCGTTGAAGGCGGGGCCGGCCACGTCCAGGTGCACCCAGTCGATGCCGTCGGCAACGAAGTCGCCAAGGAACGCGGCCGCCGCGAGCGCGCCGCCCCAGGCCTCGCCGGTGATGTTGGCGAGGTCCGCGACCTTGGAGTGCGACTTCAGCTTGTCGAGCATCTCGGCCGGGATCGGCAGCGGCCACATCGACTCACCGGCCGCCACCGCCGCGTCCACCACCCGGTCGCGGGCGGCGTCGGTGTTGCCGAACGCGCCGGCCACCTTGGTGCCCAGGGCAACGACGCACGCGCCGGTCAGGGTGGCCACGTCGACGATCAGGTCGGGCTGGTCCTCGCCGGCCCGGACCAGCGCGTCGCCGAGCACCAGCCGGCCCTCGGCGTCGGTGTTCAGCACCTCGACGGTCTTGCCGCCGTACATGGTCAGCACGTCGGACGGGCGGGCCGCCGACCCGGACGGCATGTTCTCGGCCATCGCGGCGTACGTCGTCACCTGGACCGGCAGCTCGAGCCGCGCGATGGCGATCGTGGCGCCGATCACCGCGGCGGCGCCGGCCATGTCGGACTTCATGCTGACCATGCCGGACGACGTCTTCAGCGACAGGCCGCCGGAGTCGAACGTGATGCCCTTGCCGACGAACGCGAGATGCGTGACCGGCTTGCGCGGCGTGTAGGTCAGCCGGACGAGCCGCGGCGGGTTGGCCGAGCCCTGGCCGACGCCGAGGATGCCGCCGTACCCGCCCTTCGCGAGCGCCTTCTCGTCGAGCACCTCGACCTTGACGCCGTACTCCTTGCCGAGCTTGACCGCGCCGGCGGCGAACTCGGCCGGGTGCAGGTCCGACGGCGGGGTGTTGACCCAGTCCCGCACCTGCGCGACGGCCTCCGCGGTCACCTGGGCCCGCTCGAGCGCGGCCTTGGCCTCCTTGTTCCGGGCCAGGTCGGTCAGCACCGTCAGGTTGCCGGGGGCTTCGGCCGGGCCGTCGGAGGACTTGTACGCCGTGAACGAGTAGCGGCCCATCAGCGCGCCCTCGGCGACCGCCCGCACGCACTCGGCGTCCGGCGTCGGCAGCGCGAAGGCGACCGACTGCGACGTCTTGGCGGCGCGGACGCCGGTGCCGGCCGCGGACCGCAGGTCCTCGGTCTTCAGTTCGCCGTCAGGCGCGGCGCCCAGGCCGACCGCGATCAGCGTGGCCGACTTGCCCGGCTTGTTCAGGTGGGGCCCGGGCACCTTCGTCACCTCGCCGGTCTTGCCGGTGGCGCCGAGACCGGACAGCACCTCCACCAGCTTCCCGCCGTACGCGGCGTTCAGCGACTCGGTGCCGGCCGGCAGGGTGACGCCGCCGCCGAGTTTGACCACGCCGATGACCACGGCGTCGCTCTTGACGCCGGCGGCATCTGACTTGCTCAGGGTGATGGTGGTCACGAAATCCTCAGTCCTCCTTGACCGGCGACTCAGACGGCCGGTCGTGACGGTACGTGCAAGCTGCCTCCGCATGCTACGCGTCAGGTAGTTTGCGCTCCATGACCGAGTCGACCCATCTGAAGAAGTCCCCGTTGCACGAGCGCCATGTCGCGCTCGGCGCCAAGTTCGCCGAGTTCGGCGGCTGGGAGATGCCCCTGGAGTACTCCGGTGTGGTGGCCGAGCACACCGCGGTGCGGACGTCGGTCGGGGTCTTCGATGTCAGCCATCTCGGCAAGGCCACGGTCAAGGGACCGGGCGCCGCGGCCTACGTGAACGCTTGCCTGACCAACGACCTCGGCAAGATCGCGCCCGGGCAGGCGCAGTACACGCTGTGCTGCAACGAGCGCGGGGGAGTGGTCGACGACCTGATCGCCTACCTGCACGCCGACGACGACGTGTTCCTGATTCCGAACGCCGCGAACACCGCCGAGGTCGTCCGCCTGCTCCAGGCCGGCGCCCCCGACGGCGTCGAGGTGACGAACGTGCACGACGACTACGCGATCCTCGCGGTGCAGGGTGCGCACAGCGACGAGGTGGTGTCCGCGATCGGGCTGCCGACCGGCCACGACTACATGTCGTTCGCCACGGCCGACGTCGACGGTACGCCGGTGGTGGTGTGCCGCACCGGGTACACGGGCGAGCGCGGTTTCGAGCTCGTCGTGCCGAACGCCGCCGCGGTGGCCGTGTTCGACGCGCTGCTGGCGGCCGGCGAGCAGTACGGCATCGTCCCGGCCGGGCTCGGCGCGCGGGACACGCTGCGGACCGAGATGGGGTACCCGCTGCACGGTCAGGACATCTCGCCGGACATCACGCCCGTCCAGGCGCGGTCCGGCTGGGCCGTCGGCTGGAAGAAGGAGCACTTCTGGGGCGACGAGGCCCTGCGGGCCGAGAAGGAGCGCGGACCGGCCCGGATCCTGCGCGGCCTGCTGGCCACCGGCCGGGGTATTCCGCGGCCGCACATGTCCGTTCTGGCGCATTCCGGAACGGCGCTCGGTGAAGTGACCTCCGGCACGTTCTCGCCGACGCTGAAGAAAGGTATTGCGTTGGCGCTGCTCGACGCGTCGGTGAAAGAAGGCGAACAAGTGACCGTCGACATCCGCGGCCGCAAGGAAACCTTCGAGGTCGTGAAACCGCCCTTCGTGACGGTCCACGTGCGCTGACCGCGATCTGCACCGTTTGTGTCATTTCGTTACATTGCGTGAGATCTTGGCACAAAATGGCCACTGTCGGTGCTGTGCCGACGCGTTTCGCGCAGGCTCAACTGCGGGCAGTGACGAAATGGGGCAAATGTTCCATCGGGGTACGCGGTCCGGTAACGATTTGTGCACTGCTGCCGGACACCGCTGGTTTGGTGTCACGGTGTCGGGCAGGCTAGCGCGCGGCTGTGCGGACAACGCCTGTCAAGAGAATTTGACGGACCGAAATCCGGTCGACTGAAGCTACGGAGTGCGAATGACAATTGGGTCACCCGACTCGACCGTGGGGATCGAAGAACACCCGGCGTCGGCGGAACCGGTTCGGGGTTCTGCTGTACCGCACGGCAAGTCCCCCACCCGGGTGGCAGTGGACCGGCTCCGCAAGGACCGAGTGGCCGTGGTCTGCGCCGGAGTGGTGCTCTTCTTCATCCTGGTCGCGGTGCTCGCGCCGTTGCTGACCAAGATCGAGGGCAGCGACATCAGCACCTTCCACCCGGAGTTCGTCGACGAGTACGGCTTCCCGACCTTCGCCGCCAACGCGCAGCACTGGTTCGGCGTCGAGCCGAAGACCGGACGGGACAACTTCGCCCGCTGGGTCTACGGCGCGCGGCCGTCGCTGGTGATCGCGTTCGTCGCGACGCTGTCGGGAACGATCATCGGCGTCGTGATGGGCCTGCTGGCCGGCTTCCTCGGCGGCTGGGTCGACCGCGTCATCTCGTGGCTGGTCGACTTCGTGCTGAGCCTGCCGTACCTGCTGTTCGCGATCGCGATGGTGCCGATCGTCGAGAGCATGCGCGGCGGGTCGTTCAACCTCTCGCCCGAGGAGCAGGCGTCGACGCGCTTCTTCGTGCTGATCTTCGTGCTGTCGTTCTTCGGCTGGGCCGGTCTGGCCCGCATCATCCGTGGCGAAGTACTGTCCCTGCGCGAGCGTGAGTTCGTGCTCGCGGCGAAGGCCATCGGCGTCCCCACCCGGCAGGTCCTGTTCAAGGAACTGCTGCCGAACCTTGTCGCCCCGATCGTGATCTCGGCGTCGCTGGCCCTGCCGGCGTACGTGACCGCCGAGGCGGGACTGTCCTTCCTCGGCGTCGGTCTGATCGAGCCGGTCCCGTCCTGGGGCCAGACGATCGCGACCGCGACGAACTGGTTCAAGGCGGACCCGCTGTACCTGTGGCTGCCCGTGCTGGGGATCACCGCGCTCGTTCTGGCGCTGGCCCTGCTCGGTGACGCGGTCCGCGACGCCTTCGACCCCAAGACTCGCCGGTAGCCCGGCGTTGCCCCAGCGGCAGAAAAGGAGAAACACAACAATGCAGTGGAAACGGATCACCGCTGTCACGGCGACGGTCATGCTGGCCGCCGTGGCCTGTGGCAGCCCGTCGTCCAACAGCGGCAAGGACGGGGCCAACGCGGGTGACGCGGGTACCGCCCAGGAGAAGGCCACCGACGCGACCGCGAAGGGACCGGCTCCGGAGCTCGACGGCGCCAAGAAGGGCGGCACCGTCAGCATCCTTGCTGACGTCTCGCCGGACACCCTCGACCCGACGAACATCTACTTCACCGACACCAACCAGATCGGTAAGTTGATGTACCGGGCGCTGACCCAGTACCGCCTGGACGGTGACAGCCACAAGCCGGTGCTCGTTCCGGACCTCGCCGAGGACCTGGGCACCAAGTCTGCCGACGGCCTTACTTGGACCTTCAAGCTGAAGAAGGGCATCAAGTACCAGGACGGCACGCCGGTGAAGGCGGTCGACTACGCGTACGCGATCAAGCGGTCCTTCGCGCACGACCTGTACGACGCCGGACCGGTGTACCAGGACCAGTACTTCAAGGACGGCAAGACCTACAAGGGCCCGTACGGCCCGAACGGCGCCAACTACTCCGGTGTCGAGACGCCGGACGACAACACCCTGGTCATCCACCTGGCGGAGAAGTTCGACGACCTGCCGTACTACGCGGCGTTCCCGATGTTCACGCCGATCCCGCAGGCCAAGGACACCAAGAAGTCCTACGACCTGAAGCCGATGACCACCGGCCCCTACCAGGTCGACTCCTACACCCCGGGTGCGGAGCTGAAGCTCAAGAAGAACGAGCACTGGGACCCGAACACCGACCCGGTGCGCTACCAGTACCCGGACGCCTTCGACTTCAAGTTCGGTCAGGACACGCTGAAGGTGCAGCGCCAGGTGCTGGCCAGCAACGGGCCGGACGCGAACGCGCTGAACTACTCCGACCTGGACTCCAGCCTCGTTCCCGAGGTCAAGGACCAGAGCCAGCTGGTGACCGGCCCGCAGCCGTGCACCACGGTGTGGGGCCTGGACACCCGGAAGATCCCGATGGAGGTCCGCCAGCTGATTGCCAAGGCGTACCCGTTCGACACCTACCGCAAGGTCGCGGGTCTGACGCCGAAGAGCGCCATCCCGGCGTCGACGATCATGCCGCCGGCCGTTCCGGGCTACGAGAAGTACGAGCTCCCGGGCCTGGTCGGTACTGGCAAGGGCGCTGAGGACCCGGCCGTCGCGAGCGAGGTCAAGGCGAAGCTGAAGGAGCTCGGCAAGGAGAACTTCGAGCTCAGCTGGTACTACGCCAACGACGACAAGATCGCCACGCAGGTCACCCAGCTGCGGACTCAGGTCTACACCTCCGCCGGCTTCAAGGTGAAGGCCATCGGTGTCGCAAAGGCCAAGCTGCGGACCTTCCGCAACGACCCGGCTGCTCCGGTCAACATCGGCCAAGGTCCGTCGGGTTGGTGCTCCGACTGGCCGTCGGGTGCCAGCTGGTTCCCGGTCCTGTTCCGGTCCGACGCCGTCGAGCTGAGCAACAGCATCGGCATGCTGCAGGACAAGGCGCTGGACGCCGAGCTGAACCGCGTCAACGCCCTGACCGCTGACGAGCAGCTCAAGGAATGGCCGAAGGTCGACAAGATGATCATGGAGAAGTACCTGCCGCTGATCCCGCTGTACTACAGCGCGAGCAACTACCCGGTGGGTAAGAACCTCGGCCACGTCATCAACGACCCGACGCAGGGTCTGCCGGAGTTCACCTCCATCTTCCTGAAGCAGCCCTGATCCGGCGTTCGGGTAACAGCAGTTTGATCGTCTGACGACGGGTGGTGGCCGGACTCCGGTCCGGCCACCACCCCTCAGCGAGGAGAATCCTTCGTGCTCTACTTCGTGGCGCGCCGGCTGGTAAGCGCGCTGAGCGTCGTGCTGGTCACGCTGATCGTGACCTTCGCGCTGTTCTTCGTAGCGCCGACCGACCCGGCCGGCGCGATCTGCGGTGATCGCAACTGCACCCAGGAGCGATACAACGAGATCAAGGACAACCTGCACCTGGACCGGCCAGTGGTGCAGCAGTTCGCCGAGTACGCGGCGGGCATCGTCGCCGGGCGTACCTTCGAGACGGCCGGCGTCACGCAGCATTGCTCCGTGCCCTGCCTGGGCTTCTCCTTCAAGAACGACCGGCCGGTCACCCAGATGCTGAAGGAACGACTACCGGTGACGGTGTCGCTGGTCGCCGGCTACGCGGTGATCGTCCTCACCATCGGTGTCTTCGTGGGCTCGATGGCCGCGAAGCGACGCGGGACGCTGGGCGACCGCGCGCTGATGAGCAGCACGCTGGTCCTCAGTTCGGTGCCGTACTACATCGTGGCGCTGATGATCTCCCTCTACCTGACGATCTTGTACCCGATCCTGCCGCGCGGCGGATACACGCCGCTGACGGAGAATCCGGTGGCCTGGTTCACCGGGCTGCTGACCCCGTGGCTGGTGCTCGGTCTCTACAGCTGTACGCAGTACGCGCGGTACTCGCGCGGCTCGATGGTGGAGGCGCTCAGCGAGGACTACATCCGGACCGCGCGGGCCAAGGGCCTGTCGGACCGGGTGGTCACCTACAAGCACGGCCTGCGCTCCGGCATGATCCCGGTCATCACGATCTTCGGCCTGGACATCGCCGGCAGTCTCGCGGGCGCGATCTTCACCGAGCGGATCTTCGACCTGAACGGCCTCGGCAACCTGGTCCTGGAGAGCCTCAGCAACTACGACCTGCCGGTGATCATGGGCACCGTCCTGGTCTCCTCGGCCATCCTGGTCGCGATGAACTTCCTCGTCGACATCGCCTACTCGCTGATCGACCCGCGGGTGAGGCTCGCATGACCACACCAGCCAACGACGACGGTAAGGACGTTCAGGACATCATGCCGGAAACGCCGGAAACGCCGGACGCCGGCGCGGCCGCGGCCAAGCGCGGCCCGGCGGTCGCCACTCGTGAGCGCCGCCAGGGCGCGACCAACCCGAGCGGCGAGACGCCGTACCTGGTGGTCGAGGACCTGGTCGTCAAGTTCCCCACCGCCGACGGCGTGGTGAGCGCGGTGAACGGGCTGAGCTACTCGGTCCCGCTCGGCCGCACGCTCGCGATCGTCGGCGAGTCCGGCTCCGGCAAGTCGGTGTCCAGCATGGCCGTGATGGGCCTGCACGACCGCAAGCGGACCCGGATCACCGGTTCGATCCGGCTCGGCGGCGACGAGCTCATCGGGCTGCCCGAGAACGACCTGATGAAGGTCCGCGGCGACGCGGTCTCGATGGTCTTCCAGGACCCGCAGTCCTCGCTGCACCCGCTGTACACGATCGGCAACCAGCTGGTCGAGGCGTACCGCGTGCACCACAAGGTCTCCAAGGAGGTCGCGAAGAAGCGGGCGCTGGAGATGCTCGACCTGGTCGGCATCCCGAACCCGGTACGCCGGTTCGCGCAGTACCCGCACGAGTTCTCCGGCGGTATGCGGCAGCGCGCGATGATCGCGATGAGCCTGATCAACGACCCGAAGCTGGTGATCGCCGACGAGCCGACCACGGCGCTCGACGTCACCGTGCAGGCGCAGATCCTGGACCTGCTGAACAACCTGCAGAAGGAGTTCGGCTCCGCGATCGTGCTGATCACCCACGACCTCGGGGTGGTGGCCGAGATGGCCGACGACGTCCTGGTGATGTACGCCGGGCGCTGCGTCGAGTACGGCACCGCCGAGGACGTCCTGGCGAACCCGCGGATGCCCTACACCTGGGGCCTGCTCGAGTCGATCCCGACCGTCTCCGCGGCGAACGAGAAGCTGCGCCCGATCAAGGGCCTGCCGCCGTCGCTGCTGAACCTGCCGGACGGCTGCTCGTTCAACCCACGCTGTCCGTACAAGGACCGGGTCAAGGGCGAGCTCTGCACGACGCAACTGCCGGAACTGCTGCCGGTCGACGGCGCCGGTGCGCACACGTCCCGTTGTCACCTGCACGACAAGGTCTCGATCTACGAGACCGAGGTCGCGCCGAGACTGGGCTGACGAGGGGACTGAGGAGCCATGAGCGAAACTGTGAGCGAAACCGGGAGCGAGACGCTGCTGCAGGTCCGCGACCTGAAGATGCACTTCCCGATCAAGGAGGCCGCCGGCCTCGGCCGGACCAAGAAGGTCGTGCAGGCCGTCGACGGCGTCGACTTCGACCTGAAGGCGGGCGCCAGCCTGGGCCTGGTCGGCGAGTCCGGCTGCGGCAAGTCGACCACCGGCCGGATGATCACCCGGCTGCTGACGCCGACGTCCGGCCAGATCCTGTTCAAGGGCACGGACATCGCGCAGCTGAAGGAGAAGGATCTCCGTCCGTTCCGCCGCCAGCTGCAGATCGTCTTCCAGGACCCGTACAGCTCGCTGAACCCGCGGCAGACGGTCAGCAACATCATCAGTACGCCGCTGCGCGTCCACAACCTGGTACCGAAGGGCAAGGAGCTCGGACGGGTCCAGGAGCTGCTGGAGCGGGTCGGCCTGAACCCCGAGCACCACAACCGCTACCCGAACGAGTTCTCCGGCGGTCAGCGGCAGCGCATCGGCATCGCCCGGGCGCTCGCGGTGGAGCCGGAGGTGATCATCGCCGACGAGCCGGTGTCCGCGCTCGACGTGTCGATCCAGGCACAGGTGATGAACCTGCTCGAGGAGCTGCGCAAGGACCTCGGCATCGCGTTCGTGTTCATCGCGCACGACCTCGGCGTCGTCCGGCACTTCTGTGACGAGGTCGCGGTGATGTACCTCGGCAAGATCGTCGAGCAGGGCAGCCGGGACCAGATCTACAACGCGCCGCAGCACCCGTACACGCAGGCGCTGCTGTCCGCGGCACCGGACCTCGGCACGATCCGCGGCGTCCCGCCGAAGGAGCGGATCCGGCTGGTCGGCGACGTACCCTCGCCGATCGACCCGCCGAGCGGCTGCCGGTTCCGGACCCGCTGCTGGAAGGCAGAGGACATCTGCGCCACGCAGGAGCCGCTGCTGGAGATCAAGCCGCAGTCGAGCACGGGCCATACGGCCGCCTGCCACTTCGCGGAGCCGAAGGTCGATCTGATCGCGGAAACCGCCTGAGCGCAAGTAAGCCCTCCGTCAAAGGCGACGGAGGGCTTACTTGTGTCTTGACCAGTTATGCTCGCCCATGCGCCTGCCGGCTGCGGCGGCTGAGCGAGTCGATGGTGACGGCGATCAGCAGGACGCCCGCGGTGACGATGTAGCGGACGTTGGAGTCCAGGCTGAGCAGGGCGAGGCCGTTGGAGATCGACATGATCACCAGCGCGCCGAGCAGGGCGGAGTACGCCGAACCGCGGCCGCCGAACAGGCTGGTGCCGCCGATGACCGCCGCCGCGATGGCGTTCAGGTTGGTGTCCGTACCGCCGCTGGCCTGCCCGACCGCGACCAGCCGGGCCGCGGCGAGGATGCCGCCGACGGCCGCGAACGTCGAGCACGCCGCGAACACCGTCAGATAGATCGTCCGGACGTTGCAACCCGCCCGCCGGGCGGCCTCGACGTTGCCGCCGACGGCGAACACCGAGCGGCCCCAGCGCGTCCGGCGGACCGCGAGGTCCGTGACGACCACCAGCGCAAGGAACAGCAGGAACATCGACGAGACGCCGCGGTCGCCGTTCAGGATCGCGACCGGGATCAGCAGCATGACCGCGAGGCCGGCGGCCTTGATCGCGATGACCGAGGTCGGCGCCGCGGACAGTCCGGCGGCCGCCCGCGCCGTCCGGCCCTGCAGCCGGGTGAGTGCGTAGGCGACGACGACCAGCGCGACCAGTGCGTAGGCCATCGCGGGCGGCAGGAAGCTCCGCGTCGCGAAGCCGACCAGCGCGGAGTCGTACGGCAGATTGATCGTGCCGTCCTTGCCGAGCACCAGCAGTTGGAGCCCGAGGAAACCGAGCAGACCGGCGAGCGTGATCACGAAGCTCGGTACGCCGAACCGCGTGTACAGCAGACCGTAGAACAGGCCGACGGCCACGCCGAGCGCGATGCCCGCGACCAGCGACAGGACGAGCGGCCAGCCCTGGTTGACGAAAGTGACGCCGACGAGTGCGGCCGCGACACCGCTGACCGAGCCGACCGAGAGGTCGATCTCGCCCAGCAGCAGGACCAGGACGATGCCGAGGGCAATCACTCCGACCGAGGTGGTCTGCAGCGTGAGGTTGACCAGGTTGCGGCTGGACAGGAACGAGCTGTTCGCGATCTGGAAGACCACCCAGATGATCACCAGCCCGACGACCACCGGGACCGATCCGAGGTCGCCGGAGCGCAGCCGCGCGGTGAACGCCGACACGGCGCCGCTGACCCCGCTGCTCGCGATGAGCCGTTCGTCCTGGAGGTCGGCCGGAAGCTGGGCCGAGTCTTGCGCGGTCATGAGTCCTCCCGGCTTCGGCGCGCGGCGCGCTCGGAGACGGCGTTGTCGGTGGCGCCGGTGATCGCGGCGATGATGTCTTGCGTCTTGGTCTCGCTGACCACGAAGACGCCGTTGTTACGGCCGAGCCGCAGCACGGCGACCCGGTCCGCGACCGCCATCACGTCGGCCATGTTGTGGCTGATCAGGATGACGGCCAGGCCGCGTTCGCGCAGCCGCTCGACCAGGTTGAGGACCTCGGCGGTCTGAGCTACGCCGAGGGCGGCGGTCGGTTCGTCCAGCATCACGACCTTGGGCCTGCCGAGCAGGCTGCGGGCGATCGCGACGGTCTGCCGCTGGCCGCCGGACAGACTGGCGACCGGGATCCGGACCGACGGGATCTTGGCGGAGAGCTGGCGGAGCAGTTCCCAGGACTGCCGCTCCATCTCGACCTCGTCGAGCACCCGCCCCTTGCGGAGCTCGCGGCCCAGGTACAGGTTCGCGACGACGTCCAGGTTGTCGCACAGCGCGAGGTCCTGGAACACGGTCGCGATGCCGAGTTGCTGCGCCTCGGCCGGGCTGCCGACCCGGACCGGCCTGCCGTCGAACACCATCGACCCGTCGTCGGCGGTGTAGACGCCCGCGATGGTCTTGACCAGCGTGGACTTGCCGGCGCCGTTGTCGCCGACCAGCGCCAGCACCTCGCCGGCCCGGACGTCGAGCTCGATGTTCTTCAGGGCCTGGACGGCGCCGAACCGTTTGGAGATCCCCTGCAGCGTCAGCACCGTGCCGGCGCCGACGTCCAGGGGAGCGGGTGTAGCAGGTGGAGTCACAGTCACTCGATCAGCCTCCTGGGCTTATTTCAGGCCATGATCCTCGCCGGGGGCGCGGTTGGGGAGAGGCCCGGCGCAGCCCTCCCCGCACCTCACTGCGGGGAGGACTGCGACGAGGGGGCGGGTCAGTTGGTGCTCAGGCCTGCGGCGCTGCAGGCGGCCGCGAAGGACGCGGTGCAGATGTCGGTGACCTTGTAGATATTGTCCTTGACCACGGTGTCCTTGATGTTGTCCTTGGTCACCGCGACCGGGTCGAGAATCGTCGACGGTACGCCGTTCTTCTCGGTGGTGGACTCCGGCTTGCCGCCGTTCGCCAGCGCCACGGCGCCCTTGGCGGCGGCCTCGGCCTGCGGCTTGACCGCCTTGTAGATGGTCATCGCCTGGTCGCCGGCGACGATCCGCTGGATCGCGGCCAGTTCGGAGTCCTGCCCGGTGACCGGCGGCAGCGGCGTCACGCCACCGCCCTTGAGCGCCGCGATCGCGCCGCCCGCGGTGCCGTCGTTGGCGGCGTACACACCGACCAAGCCGTTCTTGATCGCGCTGAGCTGGCCTTCCATCCAGGCCTGCGCCTTGTCCGGGCTCCAGTCCGGGGTGTCGAACTCGGCGGCGACCTTGTAGCCGCTGGAGTCGAGCACGCTGTGCGCGCCCTTCTTGAAGTCGGCGGCGTTCGGGTCGGTCGGCGAGCCGTTGATCATGGCCAGGTTGCCGGAGGTCTTGCCGGCCGCCTTGAGGGCGTCGACCAGGGTCTGGGCCTGCAGTTTGCCGACCGCCTCGTTCTCGAACGACACGTAGTAATTGGCGTTGTCGATGAACCGGTCGTACGCGACCACCGGGACGTTCTGGCCCTTGGCGGAGTTGACCACCGCGGCGGCGGCCTTGCCGTCGACCGGGTCGAGGACGAGCACGTTCGCGCCCTGGGTGAGCGCGGCCTCGGCCTGCTGTTGCTGCTTCGCGGCGTCCTGGTCGGCGTTGCTGTAGATCAGCTCACAGTTCCCGCAGGCCGCCTTCAGCGCCTCGGTGAACAGCGGGCGGTCGAGCGCTTCGTACCGGGTGGTCTTCGACTCGGGCAGCAACAGCGCGATCTTCTTCGCGCTGCCTGAGCCGCTGCCGGAGTCGTCGCCTCCGTCGTCCTGGCCACAGGCCACCAAGGAGACGGCGAGGGCCGAGACGGCGATGCCGAGCCCGACGAGACGTGTTGCGGAGAGGGACATATGGCGACTCCTTGACGGAACAGGCCCTGATTGGCCTGCCCGAAGTCAAGCTCTCCCGCGTCTTGGCGTCAAGACTTGAATTCAAGAAATGGAGATATTGGTATGACTCAGCATCGACGCGCGATGGATGGCGCCGACGATGTCCGCCTCGTCGCCGAGCTCGGCGGGCCGCAGGTCGACGGTCGCCGCGGCACTCGGGATCGCGCACCGGTCCAGGGCCTCGCGGAGCGGGCCGAGGATGAGTTCACCGGCCTCGGCCATCAGGCCGCCGACCACGATCGCCTCCGGGTTCAGCAGGTTCACGACGCCGGCGACAGCGACGCCGACGCGCCGGCCGGCGTCCTCGATCACCCGGCGGCAGCCCAGGTCGCCGCCGAGCGCCCGGGTCACGATGTCCTTCAGCCGCAGCGGTCCGTGCGACGCGGCCAGGCTGGTGATCAGCGCCCGGGAGCCGACGAACGTGTCCAGGCAGCCGCGGTTGCCGCAGCGGCAGATCGGCCCGTTCTCGTCGATCGTGACGTGCCCGATCTCGCCCGCCGTACCAGCCGAGCCGCGGAACACGTCGCCGTTGATCACGATGCCCGCGCCGACGCCGTACGAGAACTTCAGGTAGCAGCCGTTGCGGACCCCGCGCAGCGCGCCGGCGTGGAGTTCGCCCAGTGCGGCGAGGTTCGCGGTGTTGTCGAGTGCGACCGGGGCGCGCAGATAGCCGGACATCGCCTCGGTCACGTTGACGCCGCGCCAGCCGGGAAGTACTGCGTCCGAGCCCGCCTCGCCGCTGATCGCGTCGACGGGCATCGGTAGTCCGAACCCGATCGCGGAGATGTCCTCGACGCCGGAGCTGACGGTTTCGGCCAGGTCCGCGAGGAGGCGGGCGGCGCGTTCCATCCCTTCGTCGGCGACGTGGTCGGCCTGCAGCGGCATCAGTTGCTGGGCGAGGATCTCGCGGGAGCCGTTCGCGACCGCGACGCGGACGTCACGCTCGCCGAACGCGACCCCGGCCAGCAGCCCGCCGCCGGACGCCAGTGAGACCAGGACCGCGCGGCGGCCGTTGCGGATGCTGCGGGACAGGCCGACCATGCCGGCCTGGTCCAGTTCGCGGACCATGTTCGAGACGGTGGCGGCGGAGAGTCCGGAGGCGGCCGCGATCTCGACCTGGGTGAGCGGGCCGTGCTGGCGGACCACGCCGAGAACGCGCGCACGGTTGGCTTCGCGCAGCGAAGCCTGCGAGCCCGGGGCCGGGCGGGTTGCGTTCATTACATAAAGATAACGGATAGCGGTGCACTCACGAGCGCGACAGTAGACCACCGTGGCGGCCGTGCGAGGGAGGGGAGCGCTCACACGGTCAGAGCGAGTGTCACCAGGGCCACCGGGAGGGCCAGCTCGACGGTCGCGCCGAGGACGTCGCCGGTGGTTCCGCCGAGTGCCCGGCGGGCTCGACGGCTCGTGAGCAGGCTGGTCGCGACGGCGAGCAGGACCGCGGCGCCGACGCCGGCCGAGCGCCCGGCGCCTGAGTCCGTGAGCCAGCTGAGCGCCAGGCAGGCGGTCAGTACGACGGCCGTGGCAAGCGCGGCTGTGATTGGCCGGACGGTGGCGGCGACCATGTTTCCCAATCCGTCCGGCCTGGCCGCGGGGATGGACTTCAGGCATGCCCACGGGAGCGTGAGGCGGCTCGCGGTGGCCCCGATCAGGATCGCCTGCCAGCCGAAGCCGGCCTGCACACAGGCGGTGAGGGCGGCGATGTCGAGCAGCAGGACGGCGACGATGGCGACCACACCGAAGGGGCCGATGTCGCTCTGCTTCATGATCCGCAGCATCGTCTCGCGGTCCCGCCGGCTGCCGAGCGCGTCGGCGAAGTCGGCGAGCCCGTCGAGATGCAGGCCGCCGGACAGTCCTGCGACGACGAGGACCCCGAGCACGGCCGCGAGCAGGTCCGCGTCCGGATTCACCAGTTGCGCCAGCACCACGACCGCGGCTGCGATCCCACCGACCAGCGCCCCGACCATCGGAGCGAGCGCCATCGCCCGCCCGCCCACCGTCCGATCCACCCGCGAGGGCATGCCGGCGGGCAGCACACTGAGCGTGCCGAGCGACAGTCGCGCCGCGTCGGTCCAGCTCATGTGAGGGGCAGGATTCGGCCGGCGATGGTCCAGAGGACCTGGTCCGAGGCCAGCGAAACCGTGGTGTTGAGGCGGCCCATGAGGTCGCGGAACAGGCGCGTGCCGGCGTCCGCGGGGACGATGCCGGAGCCCACGTCATTGCTGACGGCAACTACATGGCGCGGGGTCGCGGACCAGGCCTCGGCGAGCGCGGCGATGTGGGTTTCGACCTCGCCCGCACGGGACAGGTCGGACCACACGTCAAGCCTGTCCATCGTGCGCGACAGCCACAGCGTCAGGCAGTCGATCAACAGCGGCGGCCCGGCGGACTCGAGCAGCGGGACCAGGTCGATCGTCTCGGCCAGACCCCACGTCGCGGGCCGGCGGGCCCGGTGCTTGGCGACCCGCTCGGCCCACTCGGAACTCCCCGAGTCGTCTCCGCCAGTGGCGACGTACACGACGTCCGGTACGTCGGCCAGCAGCCGCTCCGCGGCGATCGACTTGCCCGAGCGGGCGCCGCCGAGAACGAGGATCCGGTCAGCCATGCGTCCTCCCGGACTCGAAAACCACCGGCGTCTCGAAGGCCGCCTTGCGGGCGGTACGCCGGAACGCGTTCAGCATCGGCCGCCCGAGTGCCAGGACCAGCGCCGCGGACAGGATGCCGCGCGGGATGTCCCATCCGAGCGACGTCGCCACCACGAACAGGAAGTACCGGTGCAGGTTCGCCGCGAGCACATCGCCGGGGACGAACGAGAAGTCGCTGCCGAACGTCGCGTACGGCCAGAACCACAGGTTCATGATCACGCCGTACAGCACGCCCGAGACCAGCGAGTACGCCGCCAGCAGCAGCACCTCGAGCCGCCCGCCGACCCGCGGCAGCAGCCCGGCAAGGCACCCGACCCACGCGCACGCGAACATCTGGAACGGCATCCACGGCCCGACCCCGCCGCTGATCATCGCCCCGCCGAGCAGCGACACCGCCCCGAGCACGAACCCGAACCCGGCCCCGAACGCCCGGCCCGCCAGCACCAGCAGGAAGAACCCCGGCTCGAGCCCCGCGGTCCCCGGTCCCAGCGCCCGCAGCGCCGCGCCGATCGCGGCGAGCATGCCGAGCAGTGAGATCACCTTCGCGTCGATGCCCGCCTCGGACAGCTCCGCGAGCACGACGGCGACCAGCAACGGCAGCAGCAACACGAACAGCCAGGGCGCATCCGTTGTGTGGCCGATCGCCGACTCGCCCGCCTGTGAGGTCCGGAAGAACAACGGCCACCCGAACGCCAGCACACCGACCGCCGAGGCGATCAGCAACATGACCGTGCTCCGCGGCCTGAGCAGGATCAGCTTCACGATGCCCGATCCAGCGCGTCGGCGACCTCGCCGACCGTCAGGAACGGCAGCGGTGCCAGGATCTTCGCGACCTGCGGAGCGAAGGCCGGTGACCCGGCGATCACTTCGGCGGTGCCGCCGTCGCTGACCAGTTCGCCGTCGGCGAGCACCATGACCCGCGTCGCGACCTCGGCCACCATCTCCACGTCGTGCGTCGACAGCACCACCGCGTGTCCGGCAGCAGACAGTTCCCGCAAGATCGCGACCAGGCGGCGTTTGGCGCCGTAGTCGAGCCCGCGCGTCGGCTCGTCCAGCAGCAGCAACGGGGGCGCCCCGCACAGTACGACGGCCAGCGCCAGACACAGCCGCTGTCCCTCGGACAGGTCGCGTGGGTGGGCGTCCAGCGGCACGTCCGGCGCCAGCCGTTCCAGGAGCGCGCGGCAACTACCTGCGGGCACACCGAAGTCGGAGTCCGCCGTGGCGCACTCGTCCGCGACGGTAGCGGCGTACAGCAGGTCTGCCGGCTCCTGCGGGACCAGTCCGACCGCCTTGACCAGGTCGCTCGGCTTGGTACGTCGCGGGTCTGCTCCGGATGCTGTCGCACTACCTGACCGAGCCGGCAGGATGCCGACCAGCGCGTTGAGCAGCGTCGACTTGCCTGCGCCGTTGCGGCCCATCAGCGCGACGATCTCACCGGCCTTGATGCTCAGCGACACGCCACGCAGCGCGGTCACGGCGCCGTACCCGACGACAAGGTCGGTGCAGCGCGCCAGCTCCGCACCGAGTGCGGCCGCGGTACGTGCCGGGGCGGTGGAGCCCAACTCGCTTCGCAGTACGACGGCGGCGCGTCGCGCGTCTCGTACCGACAGGGGGAGTGGTGACCATCCGGCCAGCCGTCCCAGCTCGACAACTGGAGGTGCGACCGGTGCGGTCACCATGCGCTCGGCCGGGAGCCCGGTCGATACAGCCGCCGCGCGACCAGGCACTTCGATCACGCGGTCGGCGTACTGGATCACGCGCTCCAACCGGTGCTCGGCCATCACGACCGTGACGCCCAGGTCGTGCACCAGCCGCTGCAGCGCGGCCAGCACCTCCTCGGCCGCCTGTGGGTCCAGCGCGGAGGTGGGCTCGTCCAGCACCAGTACGGCGGGGTGTGACGTCAGTGCTGCTCCGATAGCGGTCCGCTGTCGCTGGCCGCCTGACAAGGACGTCAGCGCCCGATCCCGCACGTCGGCCAGCCCGAGCAGGTCGAGTGTCTCTTCGACGCGCCGCCGCATGACGTCCGGTGCTACGCCGAGTGACTCCATGCTGTACGCGAGCTCGTCCTCGACCGTGTCGGTGACGAACCCCGCCATCGGGTCCTGCCCGACCATCCCGACCACGTCCGCGAGATCGCGCGGCCGGTACTCGCGGGTGTCCCGCCCGTCGACCAGCACCCGCCCGGCCAGTGTGCCGCCGGTGAAGTGCGGCACCAGGCCGTTGATCGCCCGGAGCAGCGTGGACTTGCCGGAGCCGGTCCGCCCGATCACCAGTGCGAGCTCGCCCTCGGGCACGGTGAAGCTGACGTCACGCAGCGCCGGTTCACGCGCACCGTCGTATGTCATGGTCACGTGGTCGAACTCGATCATGCCGCCGCCTTCTTCACGGGTGGTGCAGCCAGTGCGGGGACCAGTCCGACCAGAACGCCGACAACCGGCAGCACCGGCACTGGTGGGACGACCAACGGGCCTGCCAGCAACAAACCGTTCACGCCACGGACTGCTGCGAACACCATGGCTCCTGCCGCTGCCGCACCGGCCGTGACGACGAGCCACTCGGGCAGCGCCCAGGGATCAGGGCGGTAGCGCGTTCGGGAGACCCGCTGCCGCCCGATCGCCATGGCGGCGACCGCCAGGAGCACACCGGCCGCCAGTGCGCCGGCCGCGAACGGGAACGCCATGGAGTCGGTCAGCAACGCATATACACCGAGCAGCATCCCGAGCAGCCCCAGCAAAACGCACAACGCTGTCAGTCGACGGTGGACCTTTGAAGCTTGCGCCGTACGACCGTAGCCGCGTGAGTCCATGGCGGCTGCCAGCTCGACCGACCGGTCCAACGCACCCTCCAGGACCGGCATGGCCGTCGTGCGGAAGGAAGCGCGCGTACGGCCGCGCAGCCGGCGTGCTGCCCGGACACGGCGGCCGTCGGTCACCAGTTGCGGCGCGAAGGTGAGTGCTACGACACAGGCGACGCCCATCTCGTAGAGAGCCCCCGGCAACGACTTCAGCAGCCGCCGCGGACTGGCCAGAGCGTTCGCGGCGCCGACGCAGCAGAGCATGACGGCCAGCTGCGCACCGTCGTACAGAGCTGTCAGCAGTGCCTCCGCCGTGACCTCACCGCCGAGCTTGACGCCTGCGGCCCAGCCGGGCAGCGGGATCAGCGGCAGCGTGAACAGCACCGTGTTGCCCTGCGAGCGAGTCGACAGCAGGGCCTGCAGCACCACGCGGACGCCGATGACCAGCAGGCCCAGCTTCAGGAACGCGGTGAAGCTGTGCGCCCACGGTGCGTCGCTCCGGCGGGCCGCCACCACGAATCCGGTCACGGCGAGAATGAGGGCCAGCAGAACCGGGTTGCGGGTCCTGCTGGCCGCAACAGCCATGCACAGCGCCCACAACCACCAGGCCCCCGGGTGGAGTGCCCGGGGGAGTGTCAGGTGGTGGACGGCGCGCACCTTACTTGGCCGCGGTACGGCGGCGGCTCAGGACGAGCCCGCCACCGGCCAGCAGGGCGACCACGACGATCGCGATGATGATGCCGGTCCACGGCGTGCCGCTGTCTTCTTCCGAAGAGGCGGCCGGGGACGGCTTGGCCGAGGACCCCACGCTTGCACCGAGCTGCAGCGTGACCGGGGCGTCGGTGGCCGGGACGTTGATGTTCTTCACCTGGTCGCCGCAGCCCTTGGCCGGGTAGCCGGCGACGCCGCAGGTCAAACCCTTCTCGATCCGGACAGGGCCGACCGCCGCGAGGATCTTCGCGCCGTTCGACGCCGGGTCGGTCACCACGCAGGTGCCGGTGGCCTGCCCAGGCGTCTCCCCGGCGGCCGCGTCCTCCGGCGTCCCGGGGTCGACGACCACCGCGACACGCTTCTTGCCGGCCTCGGCCGGGGTCTTCCCGCAGATCGCCTCGAAGTCGCCCGCGGCGCGCGGCACCCGGGGCTTGGCGCCGCCGAGCGCGAACCGCCAGCCTTCGACGGCCCCGTCGGCCGGGACGTAGGCGTCGGCGCCCTTCTGGGAGAAGGCCCACTGGCCACTCGTCCATTGGTAGTAGCCCCAGAACCGGTAGCCGTCCTCGGCCTGGGCGGTGGTAGCCGTGACGGTCGCGACGGTCCCCGCCAGCAGGAAACCCGCCAGCAGGCTGAGGACCAGTCGTACGGTCCGATGTGCAGTCATTGTCGTTCCTCGGTCGGGCCGCGGCCCGGTGGAGGAGGTCCCGCCTGCACCGGCAGGGTAGGGGCTCCACCCGCGGACCACGGCGGGTAGTCGAGCCTGACCGCCTGCGTCACAGTGTTCCGGCTCGCCACCCCGGCGCTGATGCGCTGCGGTGGCCTACGGTTGCGGGTCAGCGCCGGACTCGGACCGGCTTCCCTGTGACGCAGGCGTGTGGTTCGACCGAATCCTACTCTGCGGTCATTCGGCCGAGGACAGGCTCATCGGGCCGTAGACCTCGCGGCCGTCCTCCAGCAGGTACACCTGGCCGACGCCGCGGTCGGCCAGGTCGCGCCAGACCTCACCCAGCCAGCTCTCGGCGTCGCCCTGGGCGGAGAACTCCGCCCCGCCGACCTCGCCCGGGTCGACCAGCGCGCCGCTCGCGGTCTCGAACCGCCAGTTCCAGCTCACGAGTTCGGCCGCTTCTGCGGGGCGTTCTGCGCGGTCTTGGCCGGGTCCTTCTCGACGATGTGGCCGAGCACCTCGTCGATACCCTTCAGCAGGCCCTCGTCCAGCGTGACGCCGGCGGCCTTGACGTTCTCGGTGACCTGCTCCGGCCGGGACGCGCCGATGATGGCCGACGAGACGTTACTGTTCTGCAGCACCCACGCGATCGCGAGCTGGGACAGCGACAGCCCCGCCTGCTCGGCGAGCGGCTTCAGCTCCTGGACCCGGGTCAGGACGTCGTCGGTGAGGAACCGCTTGATGAAGTTCGAGCCGTTGGCGTCGGTCGCCCGGGACCCCTCCGGCGGCTGCTGCCCGGGCAGGTACTTGCCGGTGAGCACGCCCTGCGCGATCGGCGAGAAGACCACCTGGCCGATGCCGAGCTCCTCCGATGCCGGCACCACCTCGGCCTCGATCACCCGCCAGAGCATGCTGTACTGCGGCTGGTTCGAGACGAACGGGATGCGCAGCTCGCGGGCGAGCCGGTGGCCCTCCTGGAGCTGCTCCGCGGTCCACTCCGACACGCCGATGTAGAGCGCCTTGCCCTGCCGGACGACGTCGGCGAACGCCTCCATCGTCTCCTCGAGCGGCGTCTCGGTGTCGAACCGGTGCGCCTGGTAGAGGTCGACGTAGTCGGTGCCGAGCCGCCGCAGCGAGCCGTTGATCGACTCGTGGATGTGCTTGCGGGACAGGCCGGTGTCGTTCGGTCCGCCGGGACCGGTCGGCCAGTACACCTTGGTGAAGATCTCCAGCGACTCGCGGCGCTCGCCGGCCAGCGCCTCGCCGAGCACCGACTCGGCCTTGGTGTTGGCGTAGGTGTCGGCGGTGTCGAACGTCGTGATGCCGGCGTCCAGGGCGGCCCGCACACAGGCCTTCGCCTGCTCGTTCTCCACCTGTGAGCCGTGCGTCAGCCAGTTGCCGTACGAGATCTCGCTGACCTTGAGACCACTGTTGCCCAGATAGCGGAAGTCCATACCCCAGACCCTACTTCGCCCCGGTCAGCTCGGCTTCTCGCCGCGCTTCACCATCGGCTTGGGCAGCCGCCAGCGGCGCATCTGCATGGTCCGCCGGACGGCGTAGAACCCGAGGCCCTTGGTGGACTCCTTCGGGAACTTGATCCGCACCTGCTTCTTCAGGCCCGAGGTGAGCAGGAACCAGTCCGCCGCGATCAGCAGGATCATGAACAGGAACAACAGGTTCACCATCCCGGCCAGCCACGGGAACTGCGGCGAGAACACCACGCCGATCAGCGACACCACCAGCAGCACCGGCAGCGCGAACTCCATCACCGAATAGCGGGCGTCGACGTAGTCCCGGGCGAACCGCCGGACCGGGCCCTTGTCGGCGGCCGGCAGGTACCGGTCGTCGCCGGTCTGCATGGCCGACTGCATCTTGGCGCGCTCGGTCCGCACCTTGTCCCGCCGGATCGCCGAGGCCTCCTTGCGGTTGCGCGGCTTCTTGAAGGCAGCCTTGCGGGCCGCCTCCGCCTCCTTGCGGCTCGGCGTCGGACGGCCCTTGCCGCCCGGCTTGCCCTGGGGTTCGGCGGGTACGGTGGTAGCTGTCTCAGACTTGGTACGACGGAACACGGGGTCAGAACCTCATTCGCAGGGCAAGGTCGCGACTCGGGGTGGTCCCCGGACCTTCCCACTACTTTATCCGGGCCCGTCCTGATGGTGTCGTGACCCGGTGGGACATAGGGTGGAAGGCACGCACGCCGGGTCGTCAGTCCGGCACAGAAGGGGTACGGATATCGATGAGCATCTTCAAGCGGATGTCGACGATCTTCAAGGCCAAGGCGAACTCCGCCCTGGACAAGGCCGAGGATCCTCGCGAAACCCTTGACTACTCGTATCAGAAGCAGCTCGAGCTGCTGCAGAAGGTGCGGCGTGGCGTGGCCGACGTGGCCACCAGCCGGAAGCGGGTGGAGCTGCAGGCGTCACAGCTGCAGTCCCAGTCGGCCAAGCTGCAGGAGCAGGCGCAGAAGGCGCTCTCGATGGGCCGCGAGGACCTGGCCCGCGAGGCCCTGACCCGCAAGTCCGGGCTGCAGGGGCAGATCGACGACCTGCAGACGCAGCACGCCCAGCTGCAGGGCGAGGAGGAGAAGCTGACGCTCGCCTCCCAGCGGCTGCAGGCCAAGGTCGAGTCCTTCCGGACCCGCAAGGAGACCATCAAGGCCACCTACACCGCGGCCGAGGCGCAGACCCGGATCAACGAGGCCTTCTCCGGCATCTCCGAGGAGATGAGCGATGTCGGCCTCGCGGTGCAGCGCGCCGAGGACCGCACGCAGCAGATGCAGGCCCGGGCCGGTGCGATCGACGAGCTGCTCGCCTCCGGCGCGCTCGACGACGCCACCGGGACCAACAAGGACAACATCACGCTCGAGCTCGAGCGGATGTCGTCCGGCTCCGACGTCGAGAACGAGCTGGCCGCCATGAAGGCCCAGCTGTCCGGCGGCAGCAGCACGCCCAAGGAGCTCTCCGGTGAGGCGCAGCAGTCCGCCCCCCAGACCGCCCAGCAGCCGGCAGCCGAGCCGGCGCGACCTCAGGACGGAGATGTTCGGTGATCGTTCGGATCATGGGTGAAGGCCAGTGGCGACTGGCCGACGAGAAGCTCGATGCGCTCAACGCGGTCGACGGCGACCTGGAGAAGGCCGTGTCGTCCGGCGACGAGACGACGTACCAGGCCGCGTTCGCGGCGCTGCTGGACTTCGTCCGCTCCGGTGAGAAGGTGCCGGACGACGAGCTGCACGACTCCGACGCCATCCTGCCCCCGTCGGACAGCTCGCTGGCCGAGATGCGTGAGCTGATCAGCGGCGACGGTCTGATCGCCGGCTGACGCAACACCCCCTGATCAGTGCCCCGACCCGGCGATTGATCACTTCAAGTAGTCACCAGAGACCCCTGGGAACCCGGAAATTGGGAACCCGGGGGTCTCTGCTGTCAGTGCTTCTTATGTTCGCGTCCACGTAGTATTCTCTGGTTCACGCCGTTGTGGGGGCGGCGTTTGGACGAGGTCCGTGACGGGGTGTGGGTTGGTCACGGGTTTCGGTTTTCACCTGTGGGGGGTGACTGTGCGTGACTGATTTTGTCATGTCCGAGGGGTTGGCCGAACCGGCTGACCTACGGCCGGCGCCGTCGGGGGAGCGTCGCCGGCCGGTCTGGGTGGTACCGGACGAGGTTCCGGCGGTCGTGCCGCGCGCGGCACGGTTCACCGAGGCGCGCTGGGTCGCGAAGTACCGGTGGGCGGCGCTCACCGGCGACCTGGGGGCCGCGCTGTTCGGTGTCTCGCTGGCCCTGGTGGTCCGGTTCGGGGCCCAGATCAACCTCGGCTATGTGCTGCTCGGCGCCGTGCTGCCGATCGCCTGGCTGGTCTGTGTGGCCCTGGAGCGGGGTTATGAGACCCGCTACTTCGGCACCGGGCCGGAGGAGTTCCGTTCGATCATCCGGGCCGCCGTCGCGCTGACCGCGGTGGTCGCGGTCACGTCGTACGCGACGAAGAGCCAGGTCGCGCGCGGCTTCGTCGTGCTGGCGGTGCCGATGACCTGTTTCGCGGCGATGTTCGCCCGCTGGGTGCTGCACCGGCAGATCTCCAAGCGGCGGTTCGTCGGCCGGTGCATGCGCAAGGTGCTCGTTGTCGGGCGCAACGACCAGGTGATGACGCTGCGCCGGCACCTGGAGGAGCGCAAGACCGACGGGTACGTCGTGGTGGCGAGTTGCCTGCCCCGCGGCGACGCCTTCGAGGAGCCCGAGCCGGAGCGCCTGGGCCGCGGCGAGATGGACATCCTCAAGGCGGTCGACGAGTGGGACGTCGAGGTGGTCGCCGTGGCGGCCGACCCGGAGCTGTCCGGGCACTCGCTGCGCAAGCTGTCCTGGGCGCTCGAGCAGCGCGGCGTGGAGTTGATCGTCTCGCCGGGCATCGTCGAGGTGGCCGGTCCGCGGATCTCGATCCGGCCGGTCGCCGGGCTGTCGCTGCTGCACCTGGAGCGGCCGTCGGTGAGCGGTGGGCCGCACGTCCTGAAGAACGTCTTCGACCGGGTGGTCGGCTGCTTCCTGCTGCTCGCGGTGGCGCCGCTGCTGCTGGTCACCGCGGTGCTGGTGAAGCTCACCAGCCGCGGTCCGGTGCTGTTCCGGCAGACCCGGGTGGGACGCGGCGGCGAGCAGTTCCAGATGCTGAAGTTCCGCACGATGGTGATCGACGCCGAGGAACGCAAGGCGGAACTGCATGCGCTGAACCAAGGCAACGGGGTCCTGTTCAAGCTCCGCGACGACCCGCGGGTGACCAGGATCGGCCGGTACCTGCGACGGTTCTCGATCGACGAGCTGCCGCAGCTGGTGAACGTGCTCCGGGGGGACATGTCACTGGTCGGCCCGCGCCCGCCGCTGCCCGCCGAGGTCGCGCAGTACGCGATCGACGACGCGCGGCGGATGCTCGTCAAGCCGGGCCTGACCGGCCTGTGGCAGGTGAGCGGACGCAGTGACCTGACGTGGGAGGAGTCGATGCGACTCGACCTGCGGTACGCCGACAACTGGTCGATCGCACTCGACCTGCTGATCCTGTGGAAAACCGCTCGCGCCGTGCTGGGGAGCGACGGCGCCTACTGAGCACCGACCGGTGCCGAGCGGTGTTTTGTTCCCGAGGGGGGAATCCGTGACTGCAGTACTGGAAAGGTCGGCCGTCGCCCGGTCCGACGCCGCGACCCTGGTGATCAGGGCCGCCGAGGGGGACCAGGGCGCGTGGAGTCAACTGGTCGATCACTATGCGCGGCTCGTCTGGGCCGTGACCCGCAGCTTCCGGTTGAGCGACAGCGACGCCGCTGACGTCTCGCAGATGGTGTGGCTGCGGTTGCTCGAACACATCAACCGGGTCGACCCCGAGCGGGTCGGCGCCTGGCTGGTCGTCACCACGCGCCGGGAATGCCTGCGGGTGCTGGCGTTCCGCAAGCGGGTGCTGCTGACCTACGAGGCGACCGCGTTCGACGACGTGGCCGGCGACCAGCCCGAACCGGACGCCGAGCTGCTCGCCGGCGAGCGCGCCGACGACGTCCGCCGGGCGCTCGAGAGCCTGCCGGACCGCTGGCAGCAACTGCTCGGCATGCTGATGGCCGACCCGCCGGCGCCGTACGCCGAGATCTCCGCGACGATCGGCATCCCGATCGGCAGCATCGGCCCGATCCGGGGCCGGTGCCTGGAGAAGCTCAGACTGCTGCTTGCCTCCTGAAGCAGCACCGGACCGGTCCGGACCGACCGGGATCATGCCGTCTCACAGCATGATCCACGCGGTCCGGACCGGTCTTTGGTTGCCGCCCGGCCAGCGCAGCAGGAAGCTCACCAGCTGGGTGTCCCCGGGCCCGTCGCCGCCGCGGGCCTCGACCACGACCGGACCGGTCGGCAACACCCGCAGCTCCACGGTCTCGGCGGCCCGTTCGACGTCCAGCGTCACGCCGTGCCCGGCGAAACGCAGCCGCCGTACGCCGACCTCGCCGGGTGTGTCCACGAGACTGTCGAAGACCAGGTCGAGCACGTCGAGATCCCGCTCGTGCCGTCCGAACGCGGCGTACCCGACCGACCGGAGCAGCGCGATCTGCTCGCCGGCGACTCGCTCCGGAGGCCCGATCATCGCCCTCAGCGCTCCCCGGTCACCTTGATCACGCTGTCCTGGTCCTGTCCGTACGGCGCGCCCTGCCAGGCCGCCCAGTTCACCGAGTTGCCCTGCTCGTGGACCATGAACTTCCACGGCCCGCTGTAGGTGTTGGAGAAGAACCGGTTGCCCTGGTGGAAGGTGATCGCGTCCTCGACGACCCGGGCCTTGTACGGCGACCAGTCCGGGAACGTGCCCCAGTTGGCGAAGATGCCGTTGTAACCACAGCCGCTGCGGGACGCGCAGCTGTCGCCGAGCTTGTCCGGGTTCAAGGTGAACACGTTGTCGTGGACGCGGACGTTCTGGGTCTTCCAGCGGCAGTCGCCGAGGTACGGCTGGTTCTTGATGTTCGCGGCATTGCAGGTCTCGTTGGTGACCACGGTGGGGTTCACCAACGTGCCGGAGCCGGTGCTGGTGTTGGCGGCCGATCCGGCGAACCGGTCGGCGTTCTCCCACAGGATCACGCCGGCCCAGTTGTCGGTGAACACGTTGCCGCTCACCTCGAAGGTCTGGTTGAACATCCCCGGCACCCGCCTGTCGGCGCCGGACTCGGACAGGTACAGCGCCGGCGCCGGGAAGCCGTCGTTGTCCGGTCCCTTGCCGAGACCGTTGCGCAGGAACGTGTTGGCCCGGATCGCGGCGTTGTAGCTGGTCTCGAAGATCATGCCCTCGGCGACGTTGTCGGCGATGTAGTTGCCCTCGACCGCGAACGCGGAGTTGTTGGTGTCGGCCCACATCCCGGGCCCGTTGTTGTCGTGCAGCCAGTTGCCGCGCACGATCGCGCCCGCCACCGACCAGAACTTGCCGCCGCCGGTGCAGCCGCAGCCGGGCCGCAGGGTCTCCCAGTTGTCGGTGTTGTTGGCGGTGATCTCGTTGCGCTCGATGACGATGCCGGCCACGCGCTGCGGGTGGTAGGCGTTGAAGCCGTACTGGCCGTTGTTCCGCAGGCAGTTGCCACGGACGACGTTCTTGCTGCCGATCATCAGGCCGGCGCCGGCGTTCTTCTGGATCGTGTTCGCCTGGATCACCCAGCCGGAGCCGGAGTCGTGGTTGACGACGCCCTCGTCGTTGTTGCCGCGCGCGGACCCGAAGTTCTGGATGGTCAGGTTGCTGATCACGACCCGCTCGGCGGAGCCGGTGAACGCGTACTTGTTGCGGTTCGCCCCGTCCAGGATCGCGCCGGGCGCGCCGATGTAGCGGTTGCCGTCCTTCGGGATCACCTGGACGAAGGCGCCGTTGCTCAACCGGTGCCGCCCCGGCGCGAGCCAGAACGTCGTACCGGCCGGGTGCGCGGCGGTGAGGGTCTGCAGGTTCTGTTTGGTGCTCACCACGACGGCGCCGGCGGGCGGGGCGGCCGGGCCGGCCAGGGCCTTGGCGTTGCCGCAGATCCTGGCCGGGGGAGCGGTGGGCGCGGTGGCGGGTACGACGGCGGGGGTGGAGGCGGACCGGGGTTCGTCAGGGTTCCGCGAGGGGGAGCCGTCGGCGACCAGTGCGGCCACGGACAGCACACCGACGAGCAGTGCGGCACCGCCGGCGAGGAGGTTGCGGCGCTTGGCCATGAGCGATCCTTCTACTTACCGTGCTGGTCGGCGTGGACGGGGTTCGCCACGGCAAAGCGGTACACGTCCAGGAGTTGCGTGAGGTTGCGGTGCGGGTCGTGCTTGGCCTCGTACGTCGTGCGCGCCCCCCGGCCGAGCTCGACGTACCTGTCGGGGGCGGTGTCGACGTCGAGGAGCAGCTTCGCGAGCTCGTCCGGACGCCCCGGGTCGAACAACGCGCCGTCGGTCCCGTCGGTGACGAGCTCCGGGAACGAGCCGTGGGAGGCGGCGAGCAGCGGTACGCCGACCGCCATCGCCTCCACGACCACGAGCCCGAACGTCTCTTCCCACTCCGACGGCAGCACGACCGCGCGGGATTCGCGGATCAGCGCGAAGACCTCGGGCTTGGTCATCAGACCGCGCAGTTCGACCGAGGGCCGCTCGGCCGCCCACGCGGTGACCTCGTCGAGCATCGGGCCGCCGCCGGCGATCACCAGCCGCAGCGCGTCGTCGCCGGCGATCTCGCGGTACGCGTCCCAGCCCTTCATGAGCAGTGGCGCGCCCTTGGCCGCGTCCAGCCGCCCGACGTACGTGACCTGGCGCCGGGGCGTCGCCGCGAGCGGACCGTCGTACGGGACGTAGTTGTAGCGGACGAAGCTGCGGTCCGGGTCGAAGTCCATGCCGGCCAGCAGCCTGCGCTGCGACTCCGACACGAACAGGTACGCCGAAACGAGGTTGCGCCACGTCCGCCGATGGGACCTGGTGTTGAGGACCGTGGTCGCGGTGGCGAGCTTGGAGCCGCGGTAGCAGCTGTGCTTGACGGCCGGGATCGGACTGCCGCCGGCACAGTCGTGGCAGACCGCGCCGTCGCGGTAGAAGTCACCGCTCGCACATAGCAGCTTGTAGTTGTGCAGTGTGATGACCACGGGCACCTTGGCGTCGCGGCAGGCATACAGTACCGACGGGCTGAGCACCGGGAACGTGTTGTGGACGTGTACGACGTCCGGCCGGAACTGACGCAGCGTCTCGGCCAGGTCGCGTTTGCTGGCCGGGTTCCACACCACCCGGGCAGGCAGGGTGGCCTTCTTCCAGGCCGGCCAGTCCTCGATCTCGTCGCTGTGCCGTTCGAAGACACGCACTTCGTGACCCAGCTCCGCGAGGGCTTCGTGCTCCTGGTCGACGACCCGGTTCTCACCGCTCGGAGCGGTCGACCGGTACCTGTTGTGCACCAGCAGGATCTTCATCGCACACCCTCCTGCTCCGGCGGTCGTGAGTACACCAAGGTCGCTGCCAGCGTGAGCTCGAGCAGGTACGGCGACGCCTCGCTCAGACCGGTCTCGGTGAACGACGCCACCACGCAGTACGCGACCAGGAAGAGTGCGAGCGCCCGTCGTGGGCCCTGCGGCGTGAACCACGCGCTGATGAAGACGAACAGCACCATCGCGATACAGAACGCCATACCGAGCAGGCCGACGTCGTAATAGGTACCGAGCCAGTTGCTGTCGATGGGCAGGCCGTTGAACGACTTGTTGGACAGTCCGAAGCCGAACAGTGTCTGCCACGTCGACCGCGGCTGCGCGATGATCGAGTCCCATACCGCGCGCCGTCCGGTCAGCGCGGCGACCTGGTCCGCGTCCTGGCCACGGGCCAGCCACGTGGTGACCACCGAACCCAGCGACAGCGCACCGACGGAGAAGACACCGATCGCGATCGCGAACGACTTACGGACCCGGGAGCGGTACGTGAACAGGCTCAGCCCCGCGACCACCGCGCCCGCGAGCAAGGCGACCAAGGCTGTCCGCGTGTGGGTCAGCAGCAGGATCGGCACGCAGACGACCACACTGGCCAGGGCGACGTAGCGTTTGAGCAGTCCGGCCATCCACAGCACCGCGGTCAGCCCGATCGCCATGGCCGAGTAGTGACCCGCCTGAGTCGGCGGGATCGGCCACAGGATGCCGGCCAGCCGCTCGTCGGCCATCGCGGTCCCGGGTGCCACCAGCAGACCGACCGCGACGGAGCCGACGATGCACCACAGGACCATGAGATGCGTCCGCACCAGCAGCAGGTCCTTGCGGGTCCACCACGGCGACAGCATCCACAGCACCGCGACGAACAGGAACAGCCGCGCGGACCGGTACATCGCACCGAGCAGGAACTCGGCGCGGAGGCTGGAGATGACCGCCTCGCTCACCAGGAGCGTGGCGAGGAAGATGTAGACGCTGGGCCGGACCCGGGCCGGCCGGTTGACGGTGAGGATCAGCAGCGCGCCGAGGAGCAGCGAGCCCTGGGCGATCAGCTTCCCGATCGGGCCGGGGATCGGCAGGATGAGCCGCGAGTCCGGGAAGAACGTCAGCACGTTCAGCACGAGCATCGCCCAGACCAGCTGGACCCGGCGCCGCCGGCGGCGTTCGGGCGCGACCGGCCGGAAGCCCGGTTTGGGCCCCAGCCGGCTCCGGATCGTGGCGACGGCGGTCATCGCGCGAACATCTCGAGGTCGACGGTCGTGGTGGACGCCTCCGCGTCCGTGACGCCGACGCCCTCGTCGGTGCGGTCGGCGTGAAGCACGACCGCGGTGTCGATCTCCAGCCCGGCCAGCCGCAGCATCTCGCCGGTCGCCCGGACCTTGGCCGCACTGGACCGGCCGGCGGTCACCACGACCGCGGCCCGGGAGGCCCAGCCGGCGAGGTGATCGGCGCCGATCGCCGGCGACAGAACGGCCAGGGTCAGGACCAGGTCGGCGACGTCCCAGGCCGCGTCGAGCTGGACGTCACCCGAACCGCTCGGCCGGTTGTTCTCGCCGAGCCGCAGGTAGCAGCCGTCGGCCGGCAGACCCTCCGGGTCCGGCAGGTAGACGTCGATCCGCCGGCCGGCGTCGCTGAACCGCGACTCCCGCGTCCCGACCTCGTTCACCCCGAGCTTGCGGGCGAGCGCACCGGTACCCGTCAGGTCGGCGACCAGCACGTGCTTACCCTCGTCGGCGAGCGCGACCGCCAGCGACGCGACGGCCAGCGCACAGGCGGGTACGTCGTCGACACTGACCACCGCGAGCGCGGGGGTCGGCCGCTTCGACCAGATGATGCGCTGGCCGAGGTGCTGCGACAGCAGCCGGATCTCCGGATGCCGCGACTGCGACGACCGCAGCACGCGGCGGAGCGGCAGCCACGAGCGCGGCGGACGGCCCGTGCTGAGCCGCACGCGGGCGCCGAGCGCGTTCGAGATGTCCTGCCGCTTCCACAACCGGTCCGAGATCAGCGCCCGGATGATGACGAAGCCGAGCCCGACGAACAGGCCCGCGATCAGGCCGGTCCCGGCCTTGAGCGCCAGCGCCCGCTTCGCCGACACGATCACCGGCGAGGGCTCGTCGAGCATCCGGCTGGCATTCATCTTCGACGCCCGGACGTTCTGGTCCAGCAGCTGCTGCTGGACAAAACGGTACTTGTCCGCGGCGGCGTTCAGCTTGGCCATCTCCGGGCTGTTCGGGTTGTCCGGATCGTTGGGGTTGTCGCCCGCGGCAACCACTGCCTGCCGGGCCAGCGCCACCTCGTTCGACGCCGCGGTCAGGTCCTTCTTCAGCGGGGCCTCGTCCAGACCGAGCTGCTCGCGGCGGAAGATCAGGTAGGTCTGGCCGACCGTCGTGGCCAGCTTGGTGGCCTGCTCGTCGGTCGTCGCCGACGCCTTGATCTCCAGCACCCGGTCGGTGAGCTTGGTCGCGGAGTACTCGGCGAGCAGGTCGTCCGGCTTCTGGGGCAGCTGCAGCAGCGCGATCACCCGCTCGGCCACGGTCCGGCTGGTGGCCAGGCTGATCTCGGTCGCCATCGCCTTGACCGGGTCGTCGCCCTCGCGGGTGGTGATCAGCATCCGGGCCGACGCCTGGTGCGGGGCCGGGAACGCGAAGTACGTCGCCAGGCCGCCGGCGAAGCCGAGGATCGCCAGCGCCAGCCAGATCCGGGCATGCCGGACCACGGCGTCGCGCAGGAACCGCACTGTGACCAGACTGTCCGGCGGGTACGCCGCCGAGCGGTCGTCGGCGAACAGCCTGTCGTTGTCGTCCATCCAGCCGGTGCTGATGCCGTTCTGCGACTCGGAGAACTGCTGGTTCGTCATCGGGTCCGCCTTGCCGTGCCGGTGAGAAGCGTGGGTAGCCGCGAACCGGTGCGGCGTTGCGCCTGCGCGACCCGGCCGATGGTGCGGTCGAACGGATCGGGATCGGTGACCACGAGGCCGTCGATGGCACGGTCGTCGGCGACCGTGGCGACGGCCAGCCGGGCCAGTTCCTCGGCGGTCACGGTGCCCGCCGAGAGCGCGATGATCGTGCGGGTGGTCCGCTCGGTGCCGTCCAGGTGCGGTGCTTCGCGGTCGACCAGGACCAGGTGGATCTCCAGCGCGACCTCACCGGACGGCTTGTCGTGGTGCTGGTCGATCACCAGCGAGCTGGAGATCCCGACAGTGCCGGCGAACGCGGCCAGCTGCGGACCGAGCGGGCGGGCCTTGTCGTCGTCCGCGAACGAGATCACGGTCAGCGAGACCTGCTGCCCGCCCTTCACGTCGAGTGCGAGGTTGTGCAGCACCTTGCGCAGTGCCCACGCGTCGACCGCGGTCGGCGTGTAGTGCTCGAGCAGGTTCGCCCAGTCGGACGGATCGGTCGCCCGGTACGACGACACGGAGGCGAGCACCGGAAGGCCGACGGCGTCGGAGATCTCGTCCCGCAGCCGGAGCCGGCGGTCGCCACGCTCCCGGGCCAGCACGATGACGGCTCCGGCGATCGCGCCGAGCAGTGCGCCCAGGCCGCCGTAGATACCGGTGTGGACGATCATGCTGCCGCCGTGCGCGTTGACCGCCTCTTCCAGGATCCGGGCACCGGTGCGCTTGCCGAGGTCGCCGGGCAGCTTCTGGTCGGTCGTGATGAACACCAGGTAGACCTGTGCGACCGCGTTGGCCAGCCCGGTCGCCTGCTTGGCCGACGGACCCTTCGCGTCGATCCGGATAACGTCCTCGGTGACGGCGGTCGCCTTGACGCGGGCCCGGGTGGCCTCGGTCGACAGCGTCGGCGTGACGTTCTGGCCGGCGCTCAGCAGTACTGGTCCGCTCTCGGCGATGTAGACCTGCGTGTCGATGCTCTGCGCCCCCGTGGCCGAGCCGGCGGCGGACGCCGGCGGCGGCGGGAGCACGATCAGTGCCGAGGCGTTGTACATCGGCGGCTGCAGGAAGGCGTAGCCGATCCCGCCCAGCAGGCCGACAGCGGCCGCGGCGGCCACCAGCAGGCGGCTGCGCCTGATGGCCCGCCACGATTTCTTCACGTCCAGCTGCTGTGCGCTCACAGGCCCCCTCCAAGCGAACGTCCATCGGTACGGAGTAATAGAGGGGCGGACCGCGGCGCTGATACACCTCAGGTGCGGAAGCGGAAGATGGTGGTTGCGGGCGAGTCGGGGTTCGAGGTGCCGGTGCCGATCAGAGTGGTGCTCGGGACCTTGTGGCCGAAGCGCGGTGAGTACCAGCCCAGCAACGGGTTGTCGTCGCCGCGGTGCGCTGTCCAGGTCAGCCCGGCCGGCAGTTCGACGACCGCTGAGCCCGTGGACCACGTCAGTTGTCCGGTCGGCTCGTCGAAATCGACTTCCGGCCCCAGGTGCCATGCGATCCGTACGTCGGCGGGCGCGTCGAGGTGGTCCTGCACGCGCAGCACGCCCTGCTCCAGTACGGCGGTACGCCGGTGCGTCACGGGCGCGTAGCCGTCGTGCTCGGCCTCCCAGGCGTTCCCGTCGTACCGACGGAGTACGCCGGTCGCGCCGCGCAGCCAGAGGAACGGGCCGCCCCAGGTGGACTGCTCGGTGCCGGCTACCTCGACAGTGTTGTGGGCGATGGTGGAGCGGAAGTAGTCCCGCCACTCCGGCTCGCCGTGGTAGCAGTACGTGCCGGGGTCGGCGAGGACGTCGACGCCGTCGACGCGCACCTCGAGGGAGAGGGCGTCGGAGTGGGCGTGCGCGGCGATGGAGAGGAAGCCATGCGGACCGGTATCCGCGCGGCACCAGATCTCCGGACCAGTATCCAGGCTGCGCAGAATGACCAGGCCGGCGTCGCGGAAGCAGTCCGGTCGCTCTGCAGGGCGGTTCTGCTGCTTCTTGCTGATCAGCGAGCCGACGATGACGGACGTCGCCGTGGGCTCGCTGTCGGGCCACCAGGGTGCCCTGCCGACCACTGCAGCACTCAGCGAGAGGTAGGCCGACCAGTTGCTGGCATCTGGTGGGTCGAGGACCAGGACCATGCCCTCGTCGTCGTCACCTTGGCGTGGCGGGCGCAGGGTCGTGTCGACGATTGCTGCGGCCACATCGACCGTGCGGGTCAGCAGCGCCCACGTCTGCGCGCTGAGCGGGTGTCCGGAGGCTTCTGCTTCCACCGCGGCGTACAGACCGAGCTCCGACACGAAACGGTGGTAGTCGGTGGCCAGCTCGCGGTTCACACCGGAGGGGAACGTGTTGGCGTCGAGTTCCTTCTCCAGCAGGGCTGCCGCGTCCGTGCGCCAGCGGTCGCTCTTGCTGAACCAGGGAAACGCACAGGCGCCGACGAGCTGTCCGGCCGCCTCGGCGATCACATGGTTGTTCGCCGACGAGCCATGGCTGCGGAACGCGGCGAGGTAGCGCTGGTGCCAGTAGATCTGCTGCAGCGCCAGCTCGTTGTGCTCGAACAGGTCGGTGACCTCGGACCAGTCGTTCAGCAGCCGGCGGACCCACGTCCAGCTGATCAGCCGCAGGCCGATCTCGATACCGCTTGCCCAGTGCACGCCGGACAGGAACGGGTTGGAGCGCCACCAGTCGTTCAGGTGGTCGGCGACGCGTTCGGCGTACCGGTCGTCATGGGTCAGGTACCAGGCGGCGGCCAGCTGGGTCAGGTGATGGTGGCGGGACAGCTCCCACACCTGCTTGATGTTGCCGACCGCCTGCTCGTTGCGGTGGTTCAGCTTGAAGACGTACTGCGCCGGGTCGGACCGGCGGCCCGTGGTCGGGTCGCGGAACCAGTCCGGTGCGCGCAGATCCGTGCGGTCGACACCGAGGACCTCGAGGTTCCCGGCCAGGATCGCGTCGGCCTGGGCGATCACCGCCTTGCGGGCGTCCTCCGGTACGTCGGTGCGCGACGGGACCGTCGCGCCGAACGTGAGGTGCTTGCGGAGCGGGAGGTTCAGGTTTCCGTCCTGCCCGGGCCTGACCTGCTGGTAGGCCCAGGCAGAACGGCGTCCGGCATCGCGGGTGCGCCAGATGAGTTCGGTGGGGGACATCCGGCGGAGGCGGCGGACGTACCAGCCCAAGGGCTGGCGGCTCACAGTTTTTCCGGCCGGCCGCTGGCCAGGCTGCGGTCGACGGCGATCGTCGCGCGGGTGGTGGCGACCAGGGCGTCGAACGGGATGGGCATCGGGCCGCCGGACTTCACCGCGGCGACGAAGCGCTCGAGCTCGATCCGCTGGCCCTTGTCGGTACTGCGGGACTTGCGGGTGGACGGTTTGCGCCCGGTCCACACCGACGCGCTCTGGAAGTTGTCGAACCGGGCGTTGCGGCCGCCGCCGGTGATGTCGATGGTCTCCTTCGGGAAGCGCGCGGTGCCGCCGCCGACGTAGCTGATCGTGGCGACCGAGCCGTTCGCGAACCGGAGCGTGACGACGACGTCGCCGGCGTCCGGGCCGGGGACGGCGTACACCTCGGTCGGGAGGCTGTTCAGCCACCAGGTCAGGGTGTCGACGAAGTGCCCGCCTTCGCCCGCGAACCGGCTGCCTTCCTTGCCGGCGTCGAGGTACCAGCTGGTGGAGTCGAGCTTGCCGGCGTTCACCAAATAGCGGAGCGAGAACGCGCCGCCGGGGTCACCGAAACGGTCCTTGAGGTCGGTGAGCAGCGGGGCGAACCGGCGGTTGAAGCCGACCATCAGGCGGTCGTTGCCGGTGGCATCCACTGTGGCGACGATCCGGTCGAGCTCCTCGTCGGTGAGCGCGAGCGGCTTCTCGACGAAGACTGCTTTGCCGGTTTCCAGGGCGCGGCAGGCCAGGTCGGCGTGGGAGCTGTGGCGGGTCACCACGAAGACGGCGTCGAGGCTCTCGTCCGACAGTACTTCGTTGGCGTCGGTGGAGAGCGCTTCGAAGCCGAACCTCCGCTGGGCGTTGGCGGCGGACAGGGATTTGTTGGTGGCTACTCGGGCCAAGACGGCGTGCTCGTTCTTCTGCAGGTGCGGCAGGAGCATGCTCGATGCGTAGTTTCCGGCGCCCACGAATCCGATGCGTACGGCGCCGGCGGAGGGCGCGACACTCCTGGAATTGGTGGTCGCGGCGGTTCCCGGGTGGCTGTCGGTCGCCAGATCTTCCTTTGGGTACTCGAAGAGGAAACCCACGCCTGGGTACCCGCCTGTGCTCAGTTTTGAGTAGACGTCCGTGGCGTCCGCGATCGGGAAGGTGTTGGCGATCAGGGACGCCACGTCGATCTGTTCGCGGGCGATCAGGTCGACGAAGCACTCGAGGTTGCGGCGTTCGGTCCAGCGGACGTAGCCGGCCGGGTAGTCGATGCCCTGCAGCTCGTAGCGGTCGTCGTACCGGCCCGGGCCGTACGAGCGGGAGAACCGGACGTCCAGCTCCTTGTCGTAGTACGCGTTCCACGGCAGGTCCAGCTTGGTCTTGCCGATGTCGACGACGCGGGCGCGATCGCGGGCCAGGCGCGCCGCGGTCTCCACCGGGCCGTTCGAGTGACCGCCGGCGGCCAGCAGGATGTGGTCGGCGCCCAGGCCGTTCGAGGCCTCCAGCAGAGCGCGCTCGAGCGACGCCACTCCCGCCTCGTCGGGCGACGAGCAGTGCAACGCCCCGGCCTTCTCCGCCATCCGGCAGCGGTCCGCGACCGTGTCGATGCCGAACACCCGCACCCCGGCCGCGACCAGCAGCCGTACGACGAGCTGCCCGACGAGCCCGAGCCCGATCACCACCGCCGTGTCACCGAGCTGTACCTCGGCCTGCCGCACGCCCTGCATCGCGATCGCGCCGACGGTCGAGAACGCGGCCTGCTCGGGCGGCACCCCGTCCGGCACCGGCACGCAGAGGTTCACCGGCACCCAGTTGTACTCCGCGTGCAGCGCGTACTCGTTCCCCGCCGCCGCGACCAGCTGGCCGACGCTGAACTCCTCGGCGCCGGCGCCCACCTCGACCACGACACCGCACAGCGAGTACCCGAGCGGCGTGTACGAGTCGAGCTTGTTCATGACCTTCTTGTAGGTGCTCATCACACCTTGCTGCGCAACGGTGTCCAGCACCTTGCGGACCTGGTCCGGCCGGGCCTTCGCCTTGCCGACCAGCGACAGCTTCGCCTCGCCGACCTTCATCAGCTCGGTCCCGGTGGAGATCAGCGAGTACAGCGAACGGACCAGCACCCCGCCCGGCGCACAGCCCGGCGGCGGTACGTCGAGAACCGCCAGCTCACCGGACTTGTAGTTCTGCGCAACCTGCTTCATATCCGTCCTTCGCGAAAGTCAGAGGGAGGTGATCGTGACGCCGAGGGACCGCATGTTCCGGGTCCAGGTCTCCAGCGTCAGCAACTGCCAGATCTGCTTGGAGTAGTCCTCGCGCCCGGCCCGCTCGTCGTCGACCAGCTTCTGTACGGCGGCCTGCCGCAAGAACCCGCTCCCGACCAGCTCCCCGCGCAGCAGCACGTCGTCCACCAGTTCGCGCAGGTCGTTCCGCACCCACGCCCGCAGCGGCGCGCTGAACGACGCCTTCGGCCGGTAGATGATCTCCTTCGGCAACCAGTCTTCGGCCGCCTTCTTCAGCGCCAGCTTGCCGACCCGGCGGTGGATCTTCTCGGCGCCCGGGATCGAGAACGCCGCACGCGCCACGACCGGGTCCACGAACGGCGTCCGCACCTCGGTCGACGCCGCCATGCTGGCCCGGTCCGTGTAGGCCAGGTTCAGCCCCGGCAGGAACAGCCGCGAGTCCGCGAGGCACATCCGGTTCACGTGGTCGTCGAGCGTGGTGTCGTGGTAGATGTCGCTGTGCTCGGCGAGCAGCTTCCCGACGTACGGCTCGAGGTCCGGGCTGAGCAGGCCGGCCAGCTGGTCGCCGTCGTACATGGTGTAGCTGCGGCGGAACGCGGTCTCCTCGGGCAGGTTCGCGAAGGTCTCGAACCGTTTCGCCCAGCGTGCGTAGCGCAGTCCGCGCCCGTTCACGGTCACCGGGAGGCGGCGTACCGCCGGCCCGACCAGACCGTTGCGCAGAGCGCGGGGCAGTCGTTGGTACTGCGCTCCCATCACGCACGCGAGGTGCTTGCGGTAGCCACCGAACAACTCGTCGGCGCCCATCCCGGACAGCAGCACCTTCACGCCCGCGTCCCGCGCGGTGTCGCACATCAGCAGCGTGTTGATCGCCGCCGGGTCGCCGATCGGCTCGTCGAGGATGTCGACGATCCGCGGCAGCAGGTCGACGACGTCGGGCGCGATCTCGATCTCGTGCAGGTCGATCCCGAACTGCTGCGCCAGCTTGCGCGCGTAGACCGCGTCGTCCGGCATCGCCTCGAGTTTCTGGTCCTGCGCGCGGAACGTGATCGTGTACGAGTCGACGCCGGGGTCCATCCGCTTCGCCAGCACCGTGACCAGGCTGGAGTCCAGGCCGCCGCTCAGGAACGTCGACACCGGCACGTCGGCCACCAGGTGCGCGGCCACGGACTCCTCGATGACCTGGCGCAGGTCGGCCCGCGGACCGGCCGCGGCCTCGGTCGCGACCTCGGTCACCCGCCAGTACGTCGCCTCCCGGCTGCTGCCGTCCGGCCGGAACTCCGCCCACGAGCCGGGCGGCAGCTTCTCCACACCGTCGATCGCGCAGCGCTGCTCGGGCAGCCAGTAGTAGAGCATCGACGCGATCAGCGCGCCCGGCTCGGTGCGCAGCTCGGAGCCGACGGCGGTGACCAGGGCCTTCAGCTCGGACGCGAAGATCACGCCGCCCTGGCGACGCAGGAAGTACAGCGGCTTGATGCCGAGCGGGTCGCGGGCCAGGAACAGGCTGCCGCTGTCCTCGTCCAGCATCGCGAACGCGAACATGCCCCGGAAACGCCTGAGCGCGTCCGGGCCCCAGCGGCGCCACGCCTCCAGCACGACCTCGGTGTCGCCGTGGGTGCGGAAGTGCACGCCGGCCTTCGAGAGTTCGGCGCGCAGTTCCTGGTAGTTGTAGAGCTCGCCGTTGTAGCAGATCGTCAGGCCCTGCTTGCTGAACGGCTGGTCCGCGGCCGAGGACAGGTCGATGATCGACAGCCGGCGGTGCGCCAGGTGGGCGTTCACATCGGTCTGTTCGAACCGGTAGATCTGGTGTGCGTCCGGCCCGCGATGCGCGATCCGGTCGCTCATCGCTGCCGCGAGCGCGAAGCCGTCGCGCTGCTGGTAGCAGCCGGCGATGCCGCACACCTCAGGACCCCGCGGCGTTCTTGATGCCGGTGACGTCGGCGAGCCGGCTGACGTGTCCGGTGAGCTGGTCGTACACCCCGAGGTACGCCTTCTGCTGGTGCCGCCACGCGAGCACCCGCTCGACCCGTTCGCGGCCGAGTTTCGCCATCCGGCGGCGGCGGACCTGGTCGTCGAGCAGTTCGACGATCGCGTCGCCGTACTGCGCCACGTCGTTCGGCTCGACGTACACCGCGGCGTCCGCGGCGGAGACCTTGGTCTCGACCAGGTCGAAGGCGACGACCGGGAGCTCGAACGCCATGTACTCCATGGTCTTGTTCATCGTCGACACGTCGTTGAGCGGGTTCTTCGGGTCCGGCGACAGGCCGAGGTCCGCGGTCGACATCACCGCGCGCACGGTCTCGTCCGGCACCCGTCCGGTGAACTCGACGTGCTCGGCGAGCCCGAGCTCGTCGCGCAGCGCGACCACGTCGTCGAACGAGTCGCCGCCGCCCATCAGCGTGAACGCGACGTCGGTGCGGCCGAGCGTGTTGACGATGTGGTCCGCGGCCCGGACGACGATGTCGACGCCGTCCTGCGGGCCCATCACGCCGATGTAGGTGACCAGGTGGCGGTGACCGCGGCGCAGCGACTCGTCCGCTGCGCCGCGGAGCAGTTTGTCCGGGTCCGGCCCGGTGCGGACCACGGTCACGTCGTGGTTCGCCTTGCCGCTGCGGGTGATCGCGATCCGCCGGTACGAGTCGTTCGTCGAGATCACGTGGTCGGCCCGGCGGTGCGTGGTCCGCTCGAGGAACCGCAGGCCCTTGTACGGCAGGCTCGACGTACCGCCGAACCGGGACTGGAACAGCTCCGGGCACAGGTCGTGGTGGTCGAAGACGAACTTGGTCCCGTCGAGCCGGCGCAGCAGCATCGCGATCGGCCAGAAGATGTCCGGCGGGTTGCACGCCTGCAGCACGTCGAACCGCCCGGCCTTGCGGGCCCGGAAGACCAGGCGCAGCGTCAGCAGGAACGAATACGCGTACTCCCAGACGAAGCTGATCTTGCTGCCGCCCGGCGCGTACGCCTTGTACTTGTGCGCGGTCACACCGTCGATGACGTCGTACGACGGATCGCCCGGCCCCTTCGGGCAGACGACCGTGACGTCGTACCCGGCCGCCACCAGCGCCTGGCACTCCAGCCAGACGCGGCGGTCGAACGGCACCCAGAGGTTCTGGATGATGATCAGCACGCGCGGACGGCTCACCAGCCCACTCCTTCGTATCCGTGCAGTGCCTCGACATCGGCGCCGAGCCGGCCGCTCAGGTCGATGATGCGGGGCGGTGGCGCCGCGAGCAGCGCGTTGATCGCGCCGGTGTCGGTGGCCGAGACGATCGCCAGGTCGGCGCCGCTGAGCGCGGCGTTCGGGTCGTCGGTGAGCACACGTTGCAGATGCGGCAGTTTGCTGCGGACGTGGCGCAGGTTCGCTCCGACCAGGCGGGTCGGGTTCACGATTGCGTCATAGATCCGCAGGTTGTAGCCCTTGCCGATCAGCCGTTCGGCGAGCTCGACGTTCGGGCTCTCGCGCAGGTCGTCGGTGGCGTGCTTGAAGCTCAGGCCGAGCAGCGCGATCTCGCGGCCGGGCCCGGCGATCACCCGGTCGACGACGTCGCGGACGCTGCGTTCGTTGGTGGCGAGCGCGCCGGCCAGCAGCGGCAGCTCGGTGTCGTGGGTGCGCGCCAGGTGCAGCACCGAGCGCAGGTCCTTCGGCAGGCACGAGCCGCCGAACGCGAAACCGGGCTTCAGGTAGTACGGCGAGATGTTCAGGCTGGTGTCCTGCACGAAGATCTTCATCACCTCGCGCGAGTCGACGCCGAAGTGCCGGAAGATCCGGCCCATCTCGTTGGCGAACGAGACCTTGGTGGCGTGGAACGCGTTGCAGGCGTACTTGAGCGCCTCCGCGGTCCGCACGTCGACGACCTGCACCTCGGCGCCGAGGAACGCGAACAGGTCGGTCAGAGCGGCACCGGCCTTCGGGCTGCGGGTGCCGACCACGACGAACGGCGGCTCGTAGAAGTCCGCCAGGCCGGATCCTTCGCGCAGGAACTCCGGGCACATCGCCGTACCGAAGGTGAGCCCCTCCGGCGGCGGTACGTCGGCGAGCACCTTGGCGACCACCTCGTCGACGGTGCCCGGCGGCACCGTGCTGCGGACGACGATGGTGTGGAAACCGGACTCCGGCCGGACCACGACCTGCGCGGCCTCGGCGATGTCGCGGACCGCGCGCTTGATGTAGGTGAGGTCGGTGCTGCCCGCCTGCGTGGACGGGGTGCCGACACAGATCAGCGAGACGTCGGCGCCGTCGAGCGCCGGCCGGGGATCGGTGGTGGCGTGCAGCCGTCCCGAGGTGGCGCCGGCCGCGACCAGCTCGTCGAGTCCCGGTTCGACGACCGGGCTGTGTCCCTGGGTGATCGGGTCGACCTTCGCCGTGTCGACGTCCACCCCCCAGACGTCGTGACCGGCGGCGGCCAGACAAGCCGCGGTCACCGACCCCACGTACCCCAAGCCGAAAACGGCCACCTTCATAACGCCCCCCACAGGCTCACGACGCGGCTTCGCCCACGTCCCCACAGCGCCCATGAGAGCGACCGCGACGCCGTCCTGATACATACCGGCCGAAGAAAATCGCCGGAAGAAATTTGCCTGTATCAACGGGCGGTCCCGGTGATCTGTATTGGTCGACAGACCAGTGCTGGGGTGAGGGGACGACGGATGAGGGTTCTGGTCAGCGGGGACCGGGGTTACATCGGAGCGGTGATGGTGCCGTTCCTGCGAGCCGCCGGGCATCAGGTGGACGGGCTGGACACCGGCCTCTACGAGGGCTGCGACCTCTTGGGCGGGCCGGAGCCGATCGGCGGCCGCGCACCACGGGACATGCGGGACGTGACGGCGGAGGAGCTGGCGGGGTACGACGCGGTGGTGTGTCTGGCCGCGCTGTCGAACGACCCGCTCGGCCACCTGAACCGCGACGCCACGTACTCGGTCAACCTCGAAGGGACACTGAACCTCGCCCGCGCGGCGAAGGACGCCGGTGTCGGACGATTCCTGTTCGCGTCCTCGTGCAGCCTGTACGGCGCCGCGGGCTCGGAGGCGGTCGCCGAGGACGCCGAGATGTTCCCGGTCACGCCGTACGGCGAGACGAAGGCGCTCGCGGAGCAGGAGCTGGCCAAGCTTGCCGACGACTCGTTCAGCCCGACGTACCTGCGGAACGCGACGGCGTACGGCGCTTCGACGCGGCTGCGGCTCGACATCGTCGTCAACAATCTGACCGCGATCGCGCTGACGTCGGGCCAGGTCCGGCTGGAGAGCGACGGCACCCCGTGGCGGCCGCTCGTGCACATCGAGGACATCAGCCGGGCGTTCGCCACCGTGCTCGAGGCGCCGCGGGAGACGATCCACGACGAGGCCTTCAACGTCGGCCGGTCCGAGGACGTGGTGCAGGTCCGCGACATCGCCGAGATGGTCCGCGAGGCCGTGCCGGGGTCGACGCTGTCGATCGCCGACGGCGCCGGACCGGACCTGCGCAACTACAAGGTCGACTTCAGCAAGCTCAACGAGACGTTCCCGGACCTGAAGCTCGCCTGGACGGTCCGCACGGGCGTCGACGAGCTGTACGACGCCTACCAGCGGCACGGTCTCACGCTCGACGACTTCAACTCGGCCCAGTTCGTCCGGCTGCGCCGCATCCAGCAGCTGCTCGGTGCGGGCCTGGTCGACGACCAGTTGCGCCGGCAGACCGACGAACCGTTCCCGGGACCGAAGGAGATGGCGTCATGACGGACGCGCTCGCGTGCCGCCTGTGCGGCCAGGGATTGACTCGGACTTTCGTAGACCTAGGCATGTCACCGCCGTGCGAGAGCTACCTGCGCGCCGACCAGCTGGACAGCGGTGAGACGTTCTACCCGCTGCACGTGCGGATCTGCGACAACTGCCTGCTCGTGCAGCTCCCGGCGTACGTCGCGGCCGACGACGTCTTCAGCGACTACCTCTACTTCTCGTCGTACTCGACCAGCTGGGTCGAGCACGCGCGCCGGTTCGTCGTCGACATGCAGGAGCGGCTCGGCCTGGACGGGAACAGCCTGATCGTCGAGGCCGCCAGCAACGACGGTTACCTGCTGCAGCACGCCGTCGCGCTCGGTATCCCGGTGCTCGGCATCGAGCCGGCCGCGAACATCGCGAAGGTCGCCAACGAGAAGGGCATCCGCACCGAGAGCTACTTCCTCGGCGAGACCACCGGCCAGGACGCCGCCGCGCGGCACGGGCGGGCGGACCTGGTCGTCGGCAACAACGTGTTCGCGCATGTCCCGGACATCGTCGACTTCGCGAAGGGCCTGCGGGCGCTGGTGAAGGACGACGGTCTGGTGTCGCTGGAGTTCCCGCACCTGCTCCGGCTGATCGAGAACCGCCAGTACGACACGATCTACCACGAGCACTACCAGTACCTGACCCTCAAGACCGCCTCCGCGGCGCTCGCCGCGGCCGGTCTGAAGGTGGTCGACGTCCAGGAACTGGCCAGCCACGGCGGCTCGCTGCGGGTGTTCAGCACCCCGGTCGAGACCGCGGGCGAACCGTCCGACCTCGTCGTCAAGGTGCTGATGGACGAGGAAGAGGCCGGCCTGCACACGGTCGAGGGGCACCTGGGCTTCGCCGCCGAGGTCTTCACGATCAAGTCCGACCTGCTCGAGTTCCTGATCCAGGCGCAGCGCGACGGCAAGTTCGTCGCCGGCTACGGCGCGCCCGGCAAGGGCAACACGCTGCTCAACCACTGCGGCATCCGCGAGGACCTGCTGCCGTACACGGTGGACCGCAGCCCGCACAAGCACGGGATGTACCTGCCCGGCACGCACATCCCGATCTTCGCCCCGGAGCGCCTGGCCGAGACGCGCCCCGACTACATCGTGATCCTGCCGTGGAACCTGCGCACGGAGATCGTCCACCAGCTCGGCTACGCACGGGAGTGGGGCGCGAAGTTCGTCGTCCCGATCCCGCGCCTCACTGTGCTCTGAATCGTCTTTGGGCTCTGAAAGCCGTTGGGGGGAAGGAAGTCTGATGAAGGTCGTGATCTTCTGCGGAGGGTTCGGGCTGCGGATGCGCAGCGGCGTCGACTCCGCACCGAAACCGATGATGACGATCGGCGACCGGCCGGTCCTGTGGCACGTGATGCGGTACTACGCGCACTTCGGCCACACCGAGTTCATCCTCTGCCTGGGCTTCGGCGGCTCGGCGGTCAAGGAGTACTTCCTGCGCTACGAGGAGACGGTCTCCAACGACTTCGTGATGACCAAGGGCGGCCAGCGCATCGAGCTGCTCGACTCCGACATCAGCGAGTGGAAGATCACCTTCGTCGACACCGGGATCGACACCAGCATCGGTGAGCGGCTGCGCCGGGTCCGGCCGTACCTCGAGGACGACGACGTGTTCCTGGCCAACTACGGCGACGTGCTGACCGACGCGCCGATGGACAAGATCATCGACCACGTCGTGACCAGCGACGTCACCGCCAGCCTGCTCGCGGTACCGCCGCAGGCGTCCTTCCACGTGGTCGAGTTCGGCACCGACTCCCGGGTCACCGGGCTGCGGTCGGCCGCCGACCTGAACGCGTGGATCAACGGCGGGTACTTCGTGCTCAAGAAGGACATCTTCGACGTCCTGCACGAGGACGAGGACCTGGTCGGCGACGCGTTCCCGCGACTGGCCGCGATGAGCAAGCTGGAGGCGATCCCGCACCACGGGTTCTGGGCGCCGATGGACACGCTCAAGGAACGCAGCCAGCTCGAGGAGCTGTACCGGTCGGGGAAGAAGCCGTGGGCGTTGTGGAGCCACGAGAACCGGGGCCACCACGGCCGGGTGCTGGACAAGGTGTCCGACGGGCTGTCCGACGGTCCGGTAGTGGTGGCGATCTGATGCTCCCGTTCCAGCTCGGCCTGATCGACGGGCCGGTCCACCTGGTCGCCCTCGGCGCGCATCCGGACGACATCGAGATCGGCTGCGGCGGCACGCTGCTCAAGCTGGCCGAGTCGGTGCCGGAGCTGACCGCCGAGTTCGTGATCGCGACCGGTACGCCGGCGCGCCTGGACGAGGCGCGCCGCGCGGCGGAGCTGTTCCTGCCGGAGTGCGAGGTGAGCGTGACCTCGGCCGGGCTGCCGGACGGGCGGCTGCCGGCGCACTGGAACGAGACCAAGGAGTTGCTTGAGGCAACGGCCGCGGAGGGCCGCACGCCGGACCTGGTCCTGGCCCCGGGCAAGCACGACGCGCACCAGGACCACCGGCTGATCGCCGAGCTCGCGCCGACGGTGTGGCGAAACCACCTGGTGCTGCACTACGAGATCCCCAAGTGGGACGGCGACTTCGGCCGGCCGTGGCTGTATGTCGAGCTCACCGAGGAACAGCTGCGGGACAAGGTGGCGCTGCTGCACAAGGCCTACCCGTCCCAGGTCCCGCACGACTGGTTCGACGAAGAGGTGTTCGCCGGACTGGCCCGGCTGCGCGGCATGGAGTGCCGCGCGCCGTACGCCGAGGCGTTCACGACGGCCAAAGCCACGCTGACATGGTGAAGGAGGGGGATGTAGTGAGCTTCAGGTGCCGTGGGTGCGGGTCGGCCGACGCCGTACCCGTCGTGGACATCGGCGAGCAGCCGTGCGCGGACTACTTCCCGGCTGCCGATGCGCCCGGACCTGATCCGCGCTGGCCGCTCGCGCTGTGGCTGTGCCGGGACTGCACGCTGGTGCAGCTCGGTCCGGTCGAGGCGCAGATCGCCGAGGAGCCGCTGGCGGTGGAGTCGGCGACCAGCCGGGCGCATGCGGAGGCCTCGGTCAAGGAGATCCTTCGTGACTACCCGGAACTGACTGGCGGGGTGGTGTTCGAGTTCGGCAGTCCGCATGGCGGGTCCTGGCTCGACCACCTGACCGCGGCGGGCTGCCGGCTTGCCGGCCATGGCGAGAAGGCCGATCTCGTCATCGATGTGCACGGGATCGTGCACGAGCCGCAGTACGGCGCGTCGCTGAAGCTCCGCGCCGAGCGGCTGGCACCGGGTGGGCTGCTGGTGATGGAGTTCCACCACCTGCTGCCGTTGTTCGTCGGGAACCAGTTCGACACGATCCGGCACGGGCACTGGGCGTACGTGTCGCTGCGGGCGCTGCGCAACCTCGCCGCGCTGCACGGCCTGATGGTCGAGTCGGTCAAGCAGGTCGACATGTACGGCGGCAGCCTGATGGTGATGCTGCGGCACACCGCCGACGCGCGGCCGGACGCATCGATCGACGTGGTGCTGGAGGACGAGGACGCCGCGGGCCTCGCGGACGAGGTGCAGCTCGGCAGCCTGCAGGAGGCCGCCTGGCACGCGGCCGGCGCGCTGCACGACGAACTGGCCCGCCACCGGGCCGCCGGACGGACCGTGCTCGGGTACGGCGCCCCGTCGAAGGCGCCGGTGCTGCTCGGCCTCAGCAACGTGACGACGGACCTGCTGCCGTTCACCGTCGACCTCGCACCCGGCAAGCACGGCCGCCGGATCCCCGGCAGCTGCCTGGTCCCGATCCGCCCGATCGCCGACCTGCTGGCCGCGAAGCCCGACGTCGTCCTGGTCCTGACCTGGGACATCGCCGACGAGATCATCGCCCAGCTGGAGGCCGACGGCGGCTGGGGCACGACGTACCTCGTCCCGCTCCCGGAACCGCACGAGAGAGGTCGCTGACATGGACGTCATCGAGATCCCGGGCATCGCCGGCGTCCTGCTGTTCCGGCCGGCGCCGCACCGTGACGAACGGGGATTCTTCTCCCGCACGTTCGACCGGGACGTGGTCGCCAAGGCCGGTCTCGACCCGGACGCCTTCGTGCAGGACAGCATCTCCCGGTCCCGCAAGGGCGTGGTCCGCGGCATGCACACCCGCTCCGGCAAGGGCGAGGCCAAGCTGGTGCGCTGCTCGTACGGCGCGGTGTTCGACGTCGTCGTCGACCTGCGCCCGGACTCGCCGACGTACCGCAACCGGGAGACCTTCGACCTGACCGGCGACAACCAGGTGACGGTCTACGTCCCGGCCGGTTGCGCGCACGGGTTCCAGGCCCTCACCGAGCCGGCCGACGTCTCGTACCGCATCGACCGTGCGCACGACCCGTCCGAGGACGTCGCGATCCGCTTCGACGACCCCGATCTGGACATCCCGTGGCCGCTGCCGATCACGCTGATGTCCGAGCGCGACAAGGCCGCCGCATCACTGGCACTCGCCACTGCGAGGCTGACATGACCAGATCGTTCGAGAAGTCCAACGCCGCGAACAAGCGGCTGCACGACGTGATCCCGGGCGGCGCGCACACCTACGCCAAGGGCGACGACCAGTTCCCCGAGCAGATGGCGCCGGTGATCGAGCGCGGCGACGGCGCGCACGTCTGGGACGTCGACGGCAACGAGTACATCGAGTACGGCTCCGGCCTGCGGGCGGTCAGCCTCGGCCACCGGCACCCGAAGGTGCTCGAGGCGGTCCGCCGGGAGCTCGACCGCGGCAGCAACTTCGTCCGCCCGAGCATCGTCGAGCTGGACGCCGCCGAACGCTTCCTGGCCACGGTGCCGACCGCGGAGATGGTGAAGTTCGCCAAGAACGGCTCGGACGCGACGTCGGCCGCCGTCAAGCTGGCCCGCGCGGTCACCGGCCGCCGGCTGGTGGCGATCTGCGCCGACCACGCGTTCTTCTCGATCGACGACTGGTTCATCACCCGGACGCCGATGTCGGCCGGGATCCCCGCCGAGATCGGCGCGCTGACGGTCGGTTTCCCGTACGGCGACCTGGCCGCCACCGAGGAGCTGTTCCGGCAGCACGACGGCGAGATCGCCTGCCTGATCCTGGAGGCCGCGACCCAGCACGACCCGCCGGCCGGGTATCTCGAAGGCCTGCGCGACCTGGCGCACCGCTACGGCGCGCTGCTGATCTTCGACGAGATGATCACCGGCTTCCGGTTCTCCGCGGCCGGCGCCCAGGGCCTGTACGGCGTGACGCCTGACCTGTCCACCTTCGGCAAGGCACTCGGCAACGGCTTCGCGGTGTCCGCGCTGGCCGGCAAGCGGGAGTACATGGAGCGCGGCGGTCTGCGGGACAGCCACGAGCGCGTCTTCCTGCTGTCCACCACGCACGGCGCCGAGTCGCACGCCCTCGCGGCAGCCATCGCGGTGACCGAGGTCTACGCGGAGGAGGACATCGCCGCGCGGCTGCACGAGCGCGGTGAGCGGCTGGCCCGGGGCGTCCGCGAGGTCGCCGCGGCGGCCGGAGTCCAGGAGCACGTCGTGGTCCGCGGCCGGGCCAGCAACCTCGTCTTCGCGACGCTCGACGAAGACCGGCAACCGTCACAGATCTACCGCACCCTGTTCCTCCGGGAGCTGATCACCGGCGGTGTGATCGGGCCGTCGTTCGTCGTCAGCAGCGCGCTCACCGACGCCGACCTCGACCGCACCGTCGAGGTCGTCGCGAAGGCGTGCACGGTCTACCGCCAGGCACTCGACGCCCAGGACGTGAACGCGTTCCTGGGCGGCCGTCCGGTGCGGCCCGTCTTCCGTAAGTACGTCTGAAGGAACCTCATGCGAGCTGCCCGGTTCACCTCGACCAACCTCCTGGCCGTAGCCAGCGTGGTGGCGTTCGTGGTGCTCGCCGTGGTGGCGTCGGCCGGGCACGTCAACGGCCTCGACCAGGACCTGCGCCAGGTCTTCCGCCCGGACGACGTCTGGGGCATCTGGCAACAGATCTTCGGCAACGTCGTCGACGGTGCGGCGCCCGAGGTCGCGCTCGTCGTGTTCGCACTGGTCGCCGCGCTGACCGCGGTCCGGCGCAGGTCGTGGCGGCCGCTGGTGTTCGCGGGGATCCTCGCGCTGGCCGCCGTCGTGATCACCCAGGTCGCGAAGGCGATCGTGGCGCGACCGGATCCGCAAGGGCACGTCGGCTCGTTCAGCGGCTCGTTCCCGTCCGGTCACATGGTGATCCTGCTGACCTGCCTCGGCGGCGTGTTGCTGCTGTGGCGGGAACGCCCACCGGCCTGGGCGTGGTGGGTGGCGGTGGTGGCCGAGCTGACGATGGGCCTGTCGCTCCTGCTGCTGTCGATGCACTGGTTCACGGACGTGATCGGTGGCCTGCTGCTCGCCGTACCGCTGCTTGTCGTTGCCGCATCGCCTCGCTTTCTCACGCCGGTCCACCGGACCGCGCCGCACTCAGTTGGGAGCCTGTCATGACCGCTGACCGTATTCGGCCGCGACTCAGCATCGGCCTGCCGGTGTACAACGGCGAGGACTACCTGCGCGCGTCGATCGACGCGGTCCTCGGCCAGACCTACACCGACTTCGAGCTGATCCTGTCCAGCAACGCGTCCACCGACGGCACCGACGACATCTGCCGCGAGTACGCCGCACGGGACCCGCGGATCACCTTCTACCGGCAGGAGCGCAACGTCGGCGCCGCGCCGCACCACGACTTCGTCCTGCAGAAGAGCCGGGGCGAACTGTTCAAGTGGGCCTCCGGCGACGACCTGTGGGCGCGTGACCTGGTCGCCCGCTGCGTCGAGCTGCTCGACCAGCACCCGGACGCGATCCTGGCGCACAGCTACACGGCGGCGATCGACGGCGCGGACACCGTGATCCAGGCGCTCGAGTACCCGCTGCACACCGACGCGCCGCAGGCGCCCGAGCGGCTGCGCAGCATGCTGTTCGACGGCGACCTGCCCGGCGCGATCCAGGCCGACGACTTCTACGGCGTGATGCGCACCGACGTACTGCGCAAGGTCAAGCCGCACGGGAGCTTCTACCACGCCGACCAGGTGTTCATGGCCGAGGTCGCGTTGCACGGCCGCTTCCTGCAGGTGCCGGACTGGCTGTACTTCCGGCGCCACCACGACGGCCGCGCGCTGCAGGCGAACCCGACCATCAGCAGCTGGTCGCGCAACCTGGACCCGCGGCGCTCCAACAAGCTCGTCCACCCGCCGGCCCGGCTGGTCGCCGAGTACATCCTCGGCTACTTCGCCGCCGTCCGGCGGGCTCCGTTGACGCCCGCCGAGCGGCGCGAGTGCAACCGGCACATCCGCCGCTGGCTGACCAGCCGCGTCACCCGCCGGATGCCCGGCCGCTCGAAACCGGCGCCGATCCAGGACTTCGGTGCGATCGACACGCTGTCCGTCCACGCCGTGGTGGCCGGCTCGGAGGGGAACTGACATGCGGGTCGGTCTGTACGGGCGTCTCGGCGGCGGCAACATCGGCAACGACGCGATGCTCGACGCCGTCATGGATCACCTGCGCGCCTGGCATTCCGACGCGACGCTCGACTTCATGTGCGAGGGTCCGGACGAGATCACCGAGCGGTTCGGCGTACCGGCCATGGAGATGCACTGGCTGCAGTCCCGCAAACCCGCCCGGTCCAGGATCGCGCAGAAGCTGCTGACGCTGGCGCGGATCCCGGTCGCCGGTGTCATCGACACCTGGCGCACCGCCCGCTGGGTGCGCCGCCACGACGTCGTCATCGTCCCGGGCGCCGGCGTGCTCGAGGGGACGCTGCCGGAGCGGCCGTGGGAGCTGCCGTACACGATGCTGGTGATGGCGGTCTCCGGCCGGCTGTTCGGCGTCCGGACGGGACTCGTCTGCGTCGGCGGCTCGCGCGTCGAGGAGCGGGCCATCAGGCTGCTGCTGCGCGCCGCGGCCCGGCTGGTGAACTACCGCTCGTTCCGCGACGAGTACTCGCTGGAGGTCGGCCGCGAGACCGGGGTGGCGGCGCCGCAGGACAAGGCCTATGCCGACATGGCGTTCTGGCTGCCCCTCGAGGTCACCCGGGAGCCCGAACCGAAGTCGGTCGGGCTCGGCGTGATGGCCTACTACGGTTCACCCGGCGACCGGTCCCGCGCCGACGAGGTCCACGCCAAGTACGTCGACCAGATGAAGGAGCTCACGCGGCTGCTCGTCCAATCCGGCCGGAGCGTCCGCCTGCTCATCGGCGACCGGCTCGACGAGGAGGTCGCCAAGGAGGTGCTGGCCGACGCGCAAGGTGCTTGGGCCGGCCTCAGCCGGTTGCCTGTGTCGTACGAGCCGTTCTCCTCGTTCGAGGGCCTGACGGACCAGGTCGCATCGGTCCAGACGGTCGTCGCGATGCGCTACCACTGCGTCGTCGCCGGCCTGAAGGTCGGACGGCCGACGCTGGCCATCGGCTACGGCCGCAAGCACGACGCGGTGATGGCGCAGATGGGTCTCTCCGGGTACGTGCAGGACGTCCGGTCGCTGGACCTCGAGCGCCTGGTCGAACAGGTCGGCGAGCTCGAGGCCGACGAGGCCGTGATCGAGAAGACGCTGGCCGAGCGCAACGCCGACAACAGAGCACGGCTCGGCGAGCTCTTCCGCGACCTGTCCGACGCTCTCTTCAAGCCGGTTCGCGGGGCGGTGCGATGAGCGGACGCCACGCGACCAAGCATGCCGGCGGGCATCGCGTTGCCCTGCGCAAGCAGGTCGCGGGCCGGCTCGGCTGGGGGATCGGCGACCAGGCGGTGTCCAGCCTCGGCAACTTCCTGCTCGGGGTGTTCGTCGCCCGGCTGCTCGGTGCCACCGGTCTCGGCGCGCTGGGCCTCGCCTTCCTCGCGTACTCGGTGGCGCTGAACTGCTCGCGGGCGTTGTCGACCGACGCCCTGATGGTCCGTTACAGCGTGTCGGATCACGACGCCCGCAAGCAGGCGATGGCCGCGTCGGGCGGTGTCGCGCTGCTGGTCGGTGCAATCAGCGGAGTGATCTGCCTGCTGATCGGGTTCGGCCTGAAGCTGCACACCCCGGGCTCCGAGGTCGGCGCGGCTTTCGTTGCCCTGGGCATCGTCATGCCCGGGCTCACGTTCCAGGACAGCTGGCGGTCCGCGTTCTTCGCGGCCGGTGAGGGTGCGAAGACCTTCGTGAACGACACCGTGTGGACGGTGCTGATGCTGGCGGTGCTGTTCGGCGGCCGCTACCTGGACTTCGGGATCACGGCCGCGCTGCTCACCTTCGGCGGTACGGCGGCGCTGGCCGGTCTCTACGGGATCAGGCAATCGGGGGTGCTGCCCCGGCCCGCGCACGCCGTCGGCTGGCTGCGGCGGCACAGCGACCTCGGACCGCGGTTCCTGGTCGAGAACGTCGTCCTCGGCGCCGGCGGCCAGGTCCGGACGCTGATCGTCGCCGCGACCGGCGGACTCGCCGCGGCCGGATCCATCCGCGGCGCGGAGATGCTGATCGGCCCGGTCGCCGCGCTGCTGATGGGCGTCGGCCAGGTCGCCGTACCGGAGGCCGCCCGGGCGCTGCAGCGCGGTGACCGGTCGTTGTGGCGGCTGTGTGCGGGACTGAGCGGCGGACTGTCCGCGATGGCACTCGGCTGGGGTGCGGTGGTCCTGGTCGTCTTCCCGCTCGGCCTCGGCGAGTTGGTGCTCGGCAGCGTCTGGCCCGGCGCTCATGCGCTGGTGCTCGGCGTGATCGTGAGCGCCGCGGCCGGATGCCTGCACGTCGGACCGTCCGCCGGGCTGCGGGCCCTCGGGCGTGCCGATCGGACCATGCAGTGCCAGATCGTCGTCACGTCGCTGTTCGTCGGCCTCGCCGCGATCGGCGGTGTGCTGTGGGACGCGCAGGGCGTCGTCTGGGGCAGCGCGATCGCCTCGGTCGCCGGGGTCGGGATCTGGTGGAGCAGGCTGGCCAAGTCCCGGCACGAGTACGCCCGCACGGCCGCGGAGGGCGCAGCGGTATGACCGGGTCCGAGATCGTCATCGCGACCCTGATGCGCCAGCGCGGCGGATCCGGGCTGCAGAGCCACGTCCGCACGTTCGACGAATACCTGCGGGACTCGTCGCGGCCGGTCAGCATCGTCAGCCCGTTCGAGGCCCGGTCACCGTTCGTCCTGCCGGTGTTCGCGGGCCGGGTCGGGATCCGGCCGGTCAGCCGGCCCGCCGCCGTGTGGTGGCACCAGTACTGGCACGCGCACTACCTGAAGGCGGCGCTGCGCACCCGGCTGGCCGCGCGTCCTGACGCGGTGATCTACGCCCAGTGCCCGATCTCGGCCGGGGTGGCGCTGCAGGTCCGCCGTACCCAGCCCGTCGTGATGGTCGCGCACTTCAACATCTCGCAGGCCGACGAATGGGCCGACGAGGGCGAGATCCCGCGCGACGGGCGGCTGTTCGGCGCAATCCGGCAGTTCGAGGAGCGGGTGCTGAGCGGACTCGACGGCATCGTCTACGTCTCGGAGTTCACCAAGGCCGGCCTCGAGAACCGGATCCCGGCGCTGCGCGACCTGCCGAGCGCGGTCATCCCGAACGCGGTCTCGCGGACCGCGGGGGCCGTCGACCGGGCGGAGCCGCTCGCGGACCTGATCACGGTCGGCCGGCTGGACTCCCGGAAGAACCACCGGTACCTGCTCGAGATCCTGGCCGCGGCCGCGGCGCGCGGCCACCGGTACACGCTCTCGGTCGTCGGCGACGGCGTCGACCGGCAGGCGCTCGAGGCGCGGGCGGCCGAGCTCGGACTCGCCGGCCAGGTGTCCTTCCTCGGGTACCAGCCGGACGCCCGCGCGCTGATGCGCCGGCACCAGATCTACTGCCACACGTCGACGACCGAATCGTTCGGCATCGTGCTCGCCGAGGCGATGTCGGAAGGCCTGCCGGTGCTGGCGGCCGCCGTCGGGGGAGTGCCCGAGGTGGTCCGGCCCGGTGTGGACGGCCTGTTCTGGCCACTGGACGATGCCGGCGCCGCGGCACGCGTCCTGATCGGCCTGATGGAAGACCCCGCACGACGCGCCACGCTGGCGGCCGCCGCGCGGGCCCGGAGTGCGGCGGAGTTCAGTGCCGCCGCTGCCGGGGAACGGCTGCTGGCATTTCTCGAACACACGGGGATCCGCCCCGCGCGGTCGATTGTCTGAGAGGAGACAATCATGCATTCCATCTACGTCGACGCCGACTTCACCGACGACGAGCGGCGCGCCAAGCTCTACGACGGTGACCTGTTCGTCTACTCGCCGCGTCCGTCGACGCTGGCGCTGACGGAGTTCGCCGCGGCGATGGCCCGCGAGGCGTTCGCGCCGCTGGACCCGGAGACGGCCCAGTTCGAGATGGCGGTCGAGGACTACGCCGCGCTGCTGGCGAAGCTGAAGCCGGAGTTCATCCACCACCCGGAGTCGAAGCGGCTGATCCAGGAGATGCTCGCCGACTTCGGGTGCGACCAGGAGCAGACGTACTTCGACGTCCCGCGGATGCGCAGCTCGACGTCGAACGACTACCTGACCACCGGGATCGCGTTCGCGTTCCACCCGCACCGCGACACCTGGTACTCGGCGCCGCACGTGCAGCTGAACTGGTGGCTGCCGATCTTCGCGATCACCGACGACAACGGCCTGGCCTTCCACCGCAAGTACTGGCAGACGCCGCTGAAGAACAGCTCGCGGGTCTACAACTACGCCGAGTGGAACGAGACCAGCCGGAAGATCGCCGCCACCCAGATCGGCACCGACACCCGCGTGCAGCCGGTACCGGAGGAAGAGGTCGAGCTGATCCCGCAGATCCGGCCGATCTGCAAGCCGGGCGGCGTCATCTTGTTCTCCGGCGCGCAGCTGCACTCCAGCGTGCCGAACACCTCGGGCCGGACCCGGTTCAGCATCGACCTGCGCACCGTGCACCTCGCCGACGCGCTGGAAGGCCGGTCGGCGCCGAACATCGACTCCGAGTGCACCGGGACGACGATGGGCGACTACCTGCGCGTCAGCGACCTGGAGCACATCCCGGCCGACGTCGTCGAGGCGTTCGACATCCCCAAGGTCGAGGTCGCCTGAGCCCCTTCCAACCGCCCGCTCCACAACCTTGTGAAAAGTCTTCACAAGGTTGTGGAGTCTGTGTCGCCCGCGGCCTGCCCGCGTAGTAATGTTCGGTGACTCGTCGCCGACGCGCGGGTTAACAAGGACACGCTGCACTCCAGGCCGGACACTGTTAGTGACCGGGTGGTTGCGGGAGGGAACGAGGGGCCGCAGTGAGCGGAGCAGAAGCGCCTGACGCTGTGGACAGCCGTCGGCCGCTCTGGGTCGTCCCGCACGAGGTCCCGGCGATCGTTCCGCTGCCGTCGCGGTCGACCGAGCCGCGCTGGGTGGGGGTGTACCGCTGGGCCGCGGTCGGCGGGGACCTGCTCGCCGCGATGCTGGGCGTCTCGATCGCGCTGCTCACCCGGTTCGGGTACCACGTCGGCTCGAGCTACCTGGTCGTGAGCAGCGTGCTGCCGCTGGCCTGGGTGGCCGCCGTCGCGTTGTCGAAGGGCTACGACCCGCGCTTCTACGGGGCCGGGCCGGACGAGTTCCGGTCGCTGATGCGCGCCGGTGTCGGGCTCACCGCGGCGGTCGCGATGACGTCGTACGTGACGAAGGCCGAGATCGCCCGCGGCTTCGTGGTGCTGGCGATCCCGGTGATGGTGGTCGCCGCGCTCCTGCTGCGGTATGCGTTGCGCAAGGACCTGCATCGGCACCGGGTCCGGGGTCGCTGCATGCACAGGGTTCTCGTGGTCGGGCGCAGTGGCCCGGCCGCGACGCTGTGCGAGCACCTGGAGAGCCGTCCGACCGACGGGTTCCGGGTGGTGGCGACCTGCCGGCCGCGGGGCGAGTCCGGTGAGGTCGAGGCGCTGGACGAGCCCGACATCCTCGCCGCCGCCGACCGGCACGCGGTCGAGGTGGTCGCGATCGCGACCGATCCCGAGCTGGCCGGGCAGTCGCTGCGCCGGCTGTCCTGGGCGCTCGAGCAGCGCGGTATCGAGCTGATCGTCTCGCCGGGCATCATCGAGGTCGCCGGTCCGCGGATCTCGGTCCGCCCGGTGGCAGGCCTGTCCCTGCTGCACCTGGAGCGGCCGTCGGTCAGCGGCGGGCCGCACCTGATGAAGGCGGTCTTCGACCGGGTCGTTGCCCTCGGCATCGTCGTCGTGCTGGCGCCGCTGCTGATCGGCCTGGCGCTCGCGGTGAAGCTGTCCAGCTCCGGCCCGGTGCTGTTCCGGCAGCAGCGCGTCGGCCGCGCGGGCGTCGAGTTCACGATGCTCAAGTTCCGCAGCATGTACGTCGACGCGGAGGCGCGGCTCAGCGACCTGTACGCGTTGAGCGACGGCAACGGCGTCATCTTCAAGATGCGCAACGACCCGCGGATGACCCCGCTCGGCCGGTGGATCCGGCGGTTCTCGCTGGACGAGCTGCCGCAGCTGTTCAACGTGCTGCGCGGCGACATGTCGCTGGTCGGCCCGCGGCCGCCGCTGGCCGAGGAGGTCGCGCTGTACGCCGCCGACGACTCGCGGCGGATGCTGGTGAAGCCCGGCATGACCGGACTCTGGCAGGTCAGCGGCCGCAGCGACCTGTCCTGGGACGAGTCGGTCCGCCTCGACCTGCGGTACGTCGACAACTGGTCGATGACCTTGGACCTGCTGATTCTCTGGAAGACCGTGCGCGCGGTGTTCTACGGCGCGGGAGCGTATTGATGGCCAATGAGTTGCCCAGGCATGCACCGGTGTACGTCGCGGGTCACCGCGGTCTCGTCGGGTCGGCGCTGTGGCGCCGGCTCGAGGCGGCCGGTTACACGAACCTGATCGGCGCTTCGTCGGCGGAGCTGGATCTGCGCGATCGGGCGCAGACCTTCACGTTCCTTCGCCATCATCGCCCGGCGGTGGTGATCGACGCGGCCGCGCGGGTGGGCGGCATCCTGGCGAACCGGGACCACCCGACCGAGTTCCTCAGCGACAACCTGCGCATCCAGGTGAACCTGATGGACGCCTGCCTGGAGGTCCGCACGCCGCGGCTGCTGTTCCTCGGGTCGTCGTGCATCTACCCGAAGTACGCCGAACAGCCGATCCGCGAGTCGAGCCTGCTCACCGGCGAGCTCGAGCCGACCAACGACGCGTACGCGATCGCGAAGATCGCCGGCATCATGCAGGTCCAGGCGGTCCGCCGGCAGTACGGCCTGCGCTGGATCTCCGCGATGCCGACGAATCTGTACGGTCCACACGACAATTTCGACCCGGCGTCCTCGCATGTGCTGCCGGCGCTGATCCGGCGGTTCCATGAGGCAAAGGCCTCGAGTGCGCCGGAGGTCGTGTTGTGGGGGAGCGGTACGCCGCGGCGTGAGTTCCTGCACGTGGACGATCTCGCGGATGCATGCTTGCACCTGCTGGAGCACTACGACGCGCCGGAGCCGATCAACGTCGGCGTCGGCGCGGACGTGACGATCCGGGAGCTGGCCGAGCTGGTCGCCCGGGTGGTCGGCTACACCGGTGCCCTCAGCAACGACCTGTCCAAGCCCGACGGCACCCCGCGCAAGCTGCTCGACGTGAGCCGGCTGCAGGCGCTCGGGTGGAAGCCGTCGATTTCCCTCGAAGACGGTGTGGCCGCCACCTACCGCTGGTACGTGGAGAACGTCACATGAAGAAAGCATTCATCACCGGTATCACCGGCCAGGACGGTTCGTACCTGGCCGAGCTGCTGCTGGCCAAGGGCTACGAGGTGCACGGCCTGATCCGCCGCGCGTCGACGTTCAACACCAAGCGGATCGACCACCTCTACGAGGATCCGCACGCCCAGGACAAGCGGCTGTTCCTGCACTACGGCGACCTGACGGACGGGTCCCGCCTGGTCACGCTGCTGGCGTCGATCCAGCCGGCCGAGGTGTACCACCTGGCCGCGCAGTCGCACGTGCGGGTGAGCTTCGACGAGCCGGAGTACACCGGTGACACCACCGGGATGGGGACGACGCGGCTGCTCGAGGCGATCCGGATGATCGGGCTGGACTGCCGGTTCTACCAGGCGTCGTCGTCGGAGATGTTCGGCGCGACCCCGCCGCCGCAGAACGAGGACACCCCGTTCTACCCGCGGTCGCCGTACGGCGCGGCGAAGCTGTACAGCTACTGGATGACCCGGAACTACCGCGAGGCGTACGACATGTTCGCGGTGAACGGGATCCTGTTCAACCACGAGTCCCCGCGGCGCGGCGAGACGTTCGTGACGCGCAAGATCACCCGGGCCGTCGCCCGCATCAAGCTCGGCCTGGAACAGCGCCTGTACCTGGGCAACCTGGAGGCCTCCAGGGATTGGGGCTACGCGCCCGAGTACGTCGAGGGCATGTGGCGGATGCTGCAGCACGACACCCCCGCGGACTACGTGATCGCGACCGGGACGTCGTACAGCGTGCGTGACTTCGTCGCGCTGTCCTTCGAGCACGTCGGGCTGGACTGGGAGAAGTACGTCGACCACGACCAGCGCTACGAGCGTCCCACCGAGGTCGACTCGCTGATCGGGGACGCGTCCAAGGCCACGACCGAGCTCGGCTGGAAGGCCCAGGTGCACGTGCCGGAGCTGGTCCGGATCATGGTCGACGCCGATCTGGCGGCGCTGACGGAACGGGACGACCGATGACCGACATCCAGGCCGAACCCACGACGGCCGCCGACCGCGTCGACGTGCTGGGCATCCACGTCAGCGTGACGAACCTCGACCACACGGTCGGCGCCTTCGCCGACTGGATCGAGCAAGGGGACCGGCAGCTGGTCTGCGTGACCGACATGAACGCCCTGCTGCACGCCCGCGCCGACGAGCGGCTGACCGCGGTCTACAACACGTCCGGGCTGACCGTGCCGGACGGGATGCCGCTGGTGTGGGCCGGGAAGAAGGCGGGATTCGAGCAGATGGACCGCGTGGCCGGCCCGGACCTCCTCGAGCGGGTGCTGGCGGAGGCGGCGCAGCGCGGTTGGACGCAGTACTTCTACGGCGGGGCCGAGGGCGTGGCGGACGAGCTGCGCGAGCGGTTCCAGGAGCGGCACCCGGCCTTGAAGGTGGTCGGCGTCGAGTGCCCGCCGTACCGTCCGCTGACCGACGCGGAGGACGCGGAGACGGTCGCGCGGATGAACGAGGCCCGCCCGGACATCGTCTGGGTCGGGCTCGGCGCGCCGAAGCAGGAGCGCTGGATGGCCGACCACCGCGGCCGGCTGAACGCGACGATCCTGATCGGGGTCGGTGCGGCCTTCGACTTCCACACCGGCCGGCTGGACCGCGCGCCGCGGTGGATGCAGCGCGCCGGGCTCGAGTGGAGCTACCGGCTGTACAAGGAGCCGCGCCGGCTCTGGAAGCGGTACGTGCTCGGCATCCCGCGCTTTCTCCTGGGTGTCCTGCGGCATCCGCCGCGTCCCCTCTAGAGTGAGGCGGTGAGAATCCGGCGGCCGAAACTCCGGCGGCTGGCCGGACCGGCCGGTCGCGCGAGCTGGGGTTTGGCCGACCAGGCCCTGTCGAGTCTCAGCAACCTCGCCGTCGGGGTCGTCGTTGCACGGTCGAGCACGGTCGCGGACTTCGGTGTCTACGCCCTCGCGTTCGGCGGCTACACGATCGCCCTCAACGTGTCCCGGGCAGTCTCCACCGAGCCGCTCGCCGTGCGGCACTCCGGAGACCGCACACCGGACTGGCAACGAGCTGTCCGGGCCAGCACGGCGACGGCGGTGCTGTGCGGCCTCCTGGCTCTGGCCGTTGGGTTGGCGATCGCGGCGTTCCCGGGTGTTCCGTCGCGAGGTGTCCTGATTGCCTTCGCCGTCACCATGCCGGGACTGCTCCTGCAAGACGCCTGGCGCTGGGCGTTCTTCGTCGTCGGCGAGGGGCAGAAGGCCTTCGTCAACGACCTCATCTGGCTCCTGGGCATGCTGGCGATCTTCGGCGGGCTGTACCTCACCGACACGGCGTCGGCGTTCTCGCTGACGTTCGCGTGGGGACTCGGCGCGGTGATCGCGGCGATCGCCGGCCGCTTCCAGGCAGGCGTCGCGCCGCGCCGGCAGCTGATCCGCGAATGGGTCCGGCGGAACTGGGACCTGACCCCGAAGTACGTCGGGGAGATGCTCGCGGTGTCCGGCACCATCCAGGTCTACATGCTCGGCATCACCGCGGCCGCCGGCCTGGTCGCGACCGCGGGCATCCGCGGCGCCCAGGTCCTGCTGGGCCCGGTGAACGTGCTGAACCAGGGCATCCGGATGATCTCGGTCCCCGAGGCGGCCCGCGCCCTGCGGCACTCGTACCGGCGGCTGTGGCTGGTCGGGCTCGCGATCTCGCTCGGCATCGGCGCGGGCGCGCTGGCCTGGGGCGCGATCTTCCTGCTGCTGCCCCCGGTCGTCGGGCGGGAGCTGCTCGGCCCGGGCGTCTGGACCCAGGCCCACAACGTCCTCGTCCCCGTCATCCTGCTGCAGGCCCTCGGCGCCTCGAACGCCGGCGCCTTCGCGATCCTCCGCGCCCTGACCGCCGCCACTCGCGGCCTCCGAGTCCGCCTGATCTCGTCCGTCGTCCTGATCACCTGCGGCATCGGCGGCGCCTACCTCTGGGGGCCCGAAGGCGCGGCCTGGGGCCTGGCCGGCGCCTCCTTCGCAACCCTCCTGCTCTGGTGGAACGAGGCCCACCGAGCGATAGCGGCCCACCGCCGCGGCCGTGGTTAAGGGATCTTGATGCTTGCCGAGGCACCCTTCCTGATGTTGCGGCCGTCGTGGACCTCCACGTGGTACGTGTACGTCGAGCCGCGCGCGAGGCCGCGGTCGACCACCTGGTAGACCTTGCGGGGCTGCCAGAAGTACGACGTGTACTGGTTCGAGCCGACGTTCAGCGAGCCACGGAAGACGTTGTACGTCAAGGTCAGGTTGTCGAGGTCGTAGGTGTCGGTGTAGCTCACGTACACCCGGCCGGAGGTCGTCGCCGTCAGCGTCGGAGCCTTCGGCAGGCCGGGAGCCGCGCCGCCGGCCACGTTCGTGAACCGGGTGATGCCGACCTGGATGGTGCCGTTCACGTGCAGGAAGTCACCGCCGACCCACAGGTCGGTGGCGGTGCCGGCCATCGCCAGCGGGCCGACCTGCGTGGTGCTCTTCGGGTTCGCGTCGGTGTTCGGGAACCAGGGGCCGAGGTTGCCGTTGATCGCGCTCTCGACCAGCAGGTAGTGCGTGCCGGTGCCGTCCGGGAAGCCGTTCGGCGACGAGCTGCAGTTGTGCGCGTGCGAGCCCTTGTAGACCCAGTTGCCGATCGCCTTGATCGCCTCGGTCGCACCCAGGCACTTGTTCTGCCACAGCAGCTGACCGGTGCTCACCTGGGCGGCGAGGACGCCGTCGTAACACCCGCCGCCGTCACCACCGTTCGACACGAAGACCTTGTCGCCGAGGGTGTCGATGTCCTTCACCCGCGTGGTGCAGGTCGCGGTCGGCTTCGGGATCGCCGCCGCGGCCGGGAACGCGAAGGCCGCGCCGGTGGTGTTGTTCAGCATCGCCAGCGAGTAGTGGTCCTTGTCGTTGATCGTGCTGAACGGGCCGCCGACGAACACCCGGGTGCCGTTGTCGGCCACGTCGACCGCGTACACGTCGTTGTTCGCGTTCGGGTTCCACGGCAGCAGGTCGCCCTGGATCAGCCGGACCGCGCCCAGCCGGTTGCGCGTGGCGCCGTCGATCGCGCGGAACGCCCCGCCGATGAACACGCTGTTGCCGTAGATCGCCAGCGCCTTCACCCGGGCCGCCACGACCGGGTCCCAGGCCGCGACCAGCTTGCCGGTGGCGACCGAGAACATCGCGATCTTGCTGCGCCGGATGCCGTTCACCGTGGTGAAGTCACCGCCGATCACCACCCACTTGCCGTCGGGGCTGGTGGCGATGGCGTACACCGGGCCGTTCAGCGTCGGCGCGAAGGCGGTCGGCTTCCCGGTGGTGCGGTCGAAGGCGGCGACGTACGTGCGGACCGCCTCCGGCGCCTGGCCGGAGGCCTTGCCCGGCTGCCGGAGCCTGGTGAACAGACCACCGGCGTACACGGTGTTCCCGGCGATCGCCAGCGCGTTCACGCTGTTGTTGGTCTGCCACGAGGTCTGCTTGATCGCCGAGACCGCGGAAGCGAAGCCCGGCTGCGCCGCCTCCACCGGCGGTCCGGAGGGGATCAACGCCGCGGCCACCACGGCCACAACGGTGATGGCGGCCAGCACTAACTTCTTCATTGATGTCCTTCGACTGGGCGGGGATCAGTCAGCGCGTGCCTCATCACGCACCAGCGAAGGACATTAGCGCTGCAGGAGGCCCACTGGAAACGGGCCTCCTGATCGCGTTATGAGTTTGTGCCAGAGTTAACTTTTCACTTTGCGGCGTAGTGGGACTGGACCTGGAGCGGTGACAGCGCGTACGGGTAGACGGCCGCCTCGTCGATGCCCATTCCGGTCTGCGTCGCTCCGCCGCCCGGCCACGAGTTCGTCAGGTCGTACCCGACCCGCCACCATCCGTAGTAGATCGACGCCGGCCCGACCAGCGCGCTGCCGGACAGGACACCGTCGACGTAGAGCTTCATGGCGCCGTTTTCGTAGCTGCCGACCACATGGTGCCACTGGCCGTCGTTGTTGCCGGACGGGCTGGTCAGCGTGCGCTGCGAGCCGTCGTTCACGCCGAAGACGATCGAGCCGTTGGTCCGCATGTACAGCATCCGGTCGCCGCCACCGCCGCTGTTCCCGGTCTTGGAGTTGCCGAAGCCGATAATCCGGCCGCCGCGGTTGAAGCCGCTCTGCTTGACCCACGCCTCGACCGTGAACTGCTGCGGCATGCTGTACGCCTTCTCGCCGACCATCCGGCCACTGCTCGTGCTGGTCGTCATCGAGGTGTTGCCGGCGATCGCCCCGGCGCCGCCCAGCGTGACGCCGGTGAACGTGCCGTTGTTGCTCTGCCCGGAGGAGTCGACGGACGTCGTCGTCCCGGCCGGCTCGCCGAGCCGCCAGTACGCCTGCGGGCCGTCCGCGTTGACGATCTGGTCGTACGCCGTCGACGCGGCCGAGGCGACCGTGATCGGGTCGGAGTAGTTGCCGCGCACCGTCGTGCTGCCGTCGGTGACCTCGACGCGGTAGTTGGTCTGCTCACCCGGCGCCGAGGAGGTGTCGGTGTAGCTCAGCCAGGGCCGGTCCCACGGCGTGGACTTGGCCGTCCAGGTCGCGATCGTGGTGTTGCTGAAACCCTTGAGCAGCCGGTACGTCAGCGTGCTGTCGTCGTTGTCGACGACGGTCGGGAAGTGGATCTGCACGACCCCCGGCTGGACGCTGTACGGCGTCAGCTTGGCCGGCTTGGCCGGGGCGGCGCCCGGAGCGGCGTTGGTGAACCGGGTCAGGCCCTGCTGGCCGGTGCCGTTCACGTTCAGGAAGTCGCCGCCGACCCACAGGTCGTTGCCGCCGGTCGCGAACGCCAGCGGGCCGACGTTCGTCACGCTGTCCGGGTCGGCGTCGGTGTTCGGGAACCACGGGCCGAGCGAGCCGTCGGTCAGTTTCTCGCTCAGCAGGAAGCGGTACCCGAAGCCCTGCGGGAAGCCGCCGGCGCCCTGGTTGGCGCAGTCGTGCGCGTGGGAGCCCTTGTACAGCCAGCCGTTGACGACCTTGACCGCCTCGGTCGCGCCCAGGCACTGGTTCTTCCACTTCAGCGTGTTGGTCGCGATGTCGGCCGCCCAGGTGCCGTCGAAGCAGCCGCCGCCGTCACCGCCGTTGCCGAAGTACACGGTGTCGCCGCTGGCGTCGATCGTCTTCACCCGCGTTGTGCAGGACCCGTTCGGCGGCGGTACGGCGGAGGCGCCGGGGAACGGCAGCACCGCGCCGGTCATCGGGTCGAGGCTCGTCACGGTGTTCTGCGTGGTGCCGTTGACGGTGCTGAACTGACCGCCGGCGTACACCTTGGAGGCGTCATCGGCCGCGTCGACGGCGTAGACGTCGCCGTTCACGGCGGGGGCCCAGGGCAGCAGCGTGCCGGTGTCGGTGGTGACCGCGGCCAGCCGGAGCCGGTCCACGCCGTTCACCAGGCCGAACGAGCCGCCGAAGTACACCGTCGTGCCGGAGACTGCGATGCTCTTGACGCGATACGAGACCGAAGGCTTCCAGTTCGCCACGAGGTCGCCGGTGGCGGTGTCGAAGGCGGCGATCCGGTTGCGGGTCTGGCCGTTGACGGTGGTGAAGTCGCCGCCGACGAAGATCCGGGAGCCGTCCGCGGACGCGGCGACCGCGTAGACCTGACCGTTCAGCACCGGGGTGAACGAGGTGACCAGCGCGCCGGTGCCCGCGTCGAAGGCCGCCAGATAGGCCTGCCCGACCTCGCCGGTCCCGGGCGCGGCGCCCGGCGGGCGGACGCTGGTGAAGCGGCCTCCCGCGTACGCCTTACCGGCGGCGACCGCGATGCCCTGGACGCTGGCGTTGGTCTGCCAGGTCGAGCTGCTGGTGGCCGCGAGCGATGCCTCGACGCTCTGCGCCGGCGCCGCGATCAGCACGGTCCCGACGACGGCCAGTGCCGTCCCTACGACCCCCAGCCGTGTGAACAGCCGTCTTTTCGTCATGTAGCGATGTCCCCCCTTGGACATGATCGGCGCGCGTGGCGCCTGACCCCTCAGAAATCCCCCGGGAAGAGAGTAGGGCACAACCGCGAGATCGCGTGAGCGTCCCGCCCGCACCTGTGGATATCCTGGGGCGCTGGCGAACCAGGAGGTAACGGATGGAACCGGGCACCGTGGTCTGGCGGGAGACCGCTCAGTCACTGCTGCGGCAGAAGTGGCTGATCCTCGGCTGCATCCTGCTCGGGCTGCTCGGCGCCTCGGTGTTCGCGCTCTCCCAGACCGAGCGGTGGACCGCCTCGAGCCAGTTGGTGATCGGCCCGGCCGTGCCGCCGGCGCTGGTCGGCAAGCTGTCGACGTCCGCGGACAAGAGCGGCCCGCTGGGGATGGACCTGCCGGCCGAGACGCAGGCGCGGGTGATGGCGAGCCCGACACTGCTCAAGGCCGTCGTCAAGGCGCTCGGGATGCCGGACAACGACCAGACCATCCAGAACCTGGCCGCGGTCACCCGGGTGAAGGCCGTCACCGACAACGCCTACCTGGTCACCACCGACGGCCCGACCGCGCAGACGGCGGTCGACCGGGCGAACGCGATCGCGACGATCTACCTCGCGCAGCGCAACGCCGAGGCCAAGGCGCTGCTCACCAACCTGGCCGAGCAGGCGCAGGCCCGGTCGCGGACGGCGACCCAGCAGTCCCGCAGTCTGGTCAGCCAGATCGACGAGGCGGTCGGTCGCGGCGACAACCAGACCGCCGCGGCGCTGCGGGACCAGCGCGTCGGCCTGGCGACCGAGGCGCGGCAGGCCGCGGACGACGCGGCCGCGATGCTGAAGGCGCTGTCGACGGTCGGCTCGGGGAGCCAGCTGGTGACGCCCGCGACGACCGACACCGCGAGCTCGTCGCCGATGGTTGCCCGCGACATCCTCGTCGGCGGGATCCTCGGCCTGGTGCTCGGCTTCGGCCTGGCGCTGCTGCGCTCGCACCTGACGCCGTACATCCTCACCCGTGACCAGGCGGCGCGGGCGGCGACCGCGCCGGTGATCGCGGCCTCCGAGGGCAACCGGCGCCGGTTCTGGCAGCGGTCCGCCCCGGAGCTTCCGCAGTACGAGATCACCGCGCTCGGCGCGGAGGCGAGCGGCGCGCTGGCGCGGCGTGAACTGAACCCGCGGGCCTTCGCCGGCGGCGGCCCGGGCGCGCTCCTGGTCGTGTCGGCGTCCCCGACCCCGAACTCCGCCGGTATCGCGCTGGCCATGGCCGAGGCGAACGCCCGCGACGGCCGCGAGACCCTGCTGGTGCTGGCCGACATCGAAGGTACGCCGGTCCTCCCGCACCTCACCGGCCACGAGGGCCTGACGGATCTTGTGAACGAGCCGGCCGCCACCCGCGCGATCCGGGCCCGCAAGCTGTTCCGCCCGGGCACCGTCGCGGACCTGTACGTGCTGCCGCCGGGCCTGAACCACGAGGAGACCGCCGCGGCGGTCGGCCCGTCACTGGTCCCCGGCATCGTCGCGGACCTCCCGCCGGGGTACTCCGTGGTGATCCACGGTCCCGCCTCGGTCGGGCGGCACGGCATCACGCCGCTGGCCGCGGCGGTCGACGCCTCGGTGCTGGTGGTCCAGGTCGGCCTCGACAAGGAGATGGACGTCGCGCGGCTGACGGGCGCGCTGCAGTTCGCCGGCGCGCCGGTGCTCGGCGTCGTCCTGATCGGCACGTCGACCCAGGACGAGACGCTCGGCATCCCGCTGAACTACAAGCCGCTGGACGCGGGCACGCCGTCGCGCTGATGGCCAGCATGTCGGGCACACGCTTGGCTCCGGCGGTGCCGGGCACGGTCGAGGGCGAGAGCGAGCGCCCGGCCTGGTTCTGGCTGCTGCTGTGGTGCCTGTTCGTGCTCGGCGTCCAGCCGTGGTCGTCACGGGTCGCGGCGCCGCAGGGCACCACCGGTTCCACGAACAGCATCGCCAAGGGTTTGCTGCTCGGTGCGGTCTTCCTGGTCGCGCTCGCGGCGACCAAGCCCGGGTTCCGGACGCGGGTGAATCCAGCCTCCTGGCTGTACGTGATGTACGTGCTGTTCGCGTGCGCGACCGCGTTCCTGCTGGCCGAGCCGATGGGGCCGTTGACCCGCCTGGCCCGGTTCCTGATCGGCCTGGTGCTGATCTTCCTGCTCTGGCGGCCGCTGGTCCAGGTGCCGGAGCGGCTGGTCCGCGCACACCTGTGGGCCCACCTGTTGCTGGCGGCAACTGTCGTGCTGAGTCTTGCCTATGCGCCGTCGCAGGCGTGGCGCCCGCTGCGGTCCCTCGGCGCCGGGTACCGGCTGCAGGGCGTCATCATCCCGATGCTGCCGCCGCGCGTCGGCGAGGTCGGAGCGGTGCTGCTCGGGCTGGCGGTGATCGGGCTGGTCTGCCGGAAACTGGCCACGCTGCCCGCGGTGACGCTGATCGGTCTCGGCGGTGTGCTGATCGCGGCGAGCCGGACGCGGACGTCGGCGGCGGCCGTCGCGTTCGGCCTGGTGATCGCGCTGATCATCACGCGGAAGACCTGGACCGGCCGATTCGTGAGCCTCGCCGTACCGGGGTTGCTCGGGCTGGCGTTCCTCACGATCGGCTCGCTGCACGACTGGCTGCTGCGCGGCCAGAGCACGCGGCAGATCAGCTCGCTGAGCGGCCGGACCACCAGTTGGCAAGCGGTCCTCGACGAGAAGGTGTCCACGCAGACCGCGATCATCGGCCACGGCCTCGGCAACAAACGGGTGCTGCTCACCCGCGGCGAGGGTGACGTCGACGTGATGGCGATCGACAACAGTTGGCTCGGCCTCTACTGGGAGACCGGGCTGCTCGCGGTGGCGATCGTCGGGCTCGCGCTGATCCTCGCCTGGGTGTCGGTGCTGCGCGCGCCGACACCGTACGTCAAGGCCTGCGGCGCCCTGCTGCTCGGATACGTGACGGCTGCCTCGCTGAACGAGAGCGGCCTGTCGGACCTGTCGTCGATGACGGTGCACCTGCTGGTCGCCGCGGCGATCTGCGACGCGGACCGGCTCAGACGCCGAAGAATCCCGGCAGCGGTAATCAGAAGGAGCAGGTGAGGATGGGAGGGAAATTTCTCGAGTCGTGGGAATCGGCGCTTTGAAAGGACCGCGATCCACGACTCGGGGTGGAAGCCTGGAACCGAATGTCACGAGTCGGCGTCCAGCGCCCTGCGTCTGCCGCGGGCTCCAGGTGAGCCGTCAGCCACGAAACTTGAAACACACGGCCTCACCCCTGCTCGAGCGCTCGTTCAGCTGCTCACTGAGTCCTTGTCGAAGCCGGACTGCTGCCACTCCGGCCAGGTCATCGTCCTGCCCCGGTACGCGAACCGGTCGGCGCCCTGGTAGCTGTTGCGGCGGAAGGTGACGGATCCGGGCTGCGTCGGCGAGCGCTTGTTCTCGACGACTCCGAGCGTCGACTCCTCGCTCATCACGACCAGGTTGCCCTCGACCAGGACGTTGCGCAGGACGTACGTGCCGCGCGGGCCGTCGCCGCGGGTGCGGGACTGGATCGACAGCGCGTTGCGGTTGTCCTGGATCAGGTTGCCGCGGACCTGGACGTCGGACGACGTGTTGACGTTGATGCCGCCGCCGTCCCAGAGCGTGCCGCCGGACCCGCGGCCGGTGCCGAACCCGTTGTGCTGGACGACGTTCTGGTCGATGACGCCGGCGTAGCTGATCTCGTACCGGATGCCGTCCGCGGCGTTGTCGCGGATCCGGTTCCCGGTGATCCGGCGGTCGTACTCCGCGATGTCGCTCCACATCCCGACGCCCTTGTTGGCGACGATGTCGTTGCCGCTCACCTCGCCGGACGACCGCGTCGACTTGATCCCGCCGGACTCCCAGTCCGCGATCCAGAACCCGTCGGTGTTGTTGCGGCTGACGAGGTTGGCGGTGATCTTCACCCCGGCCGACTTGTACTGGCCGATGCCGAGCTGGCCGTTGTCGGCGACCGTGTTCCGGCTGACCTCGGCGTTGTCGCCCTCGATCACCATGATGCCGACGGCGTGGTTGCGGCGGACCTCGTTGCCGGTGACCTTCCAGCCGGTGCCGACCTGGACGGCGCCGCCCTGGGGCTTCGAGGCGAAGTGCTCGATCGTGAGGCCGGTGACGGTCACGTCGTCCGCGGACTTCTCGATCGCCGTCCGCGTCCGGGACATCTCGACGACGTGGCCGGCCGGTTCGTCGGCGACGTACACGATGTTCGCGGTGTAGTCGCCGTAGAACGTGCCGGGCTTCAACTGCGCGCGGCTCATGACCCGGGTCAGATGGTTGCCGTCCACGAACAGCTGCTCGCCGAGCTGACAGGGGTTGGTCTTGTTGTCCTCACACTGGCCTTTGAGCGGGTACGCCGGGGGCAGCACGCCCTGCACCGACCAGACAGATCCGTTGCGGGCCCACCCGGTCAGCCGGATCGCACCGCTCAGCACTGCGCCCGGGTCGCCGGCAAGCGTGTCTTTCTGGCGTGGGCGGATCGCTCGCGTGATGCGGTGCAGGCCCTTCGCGAAACAGAAGGTGGTGCCGGCGGGGGCGGCGTCGATGATCGGCTGCGGGTCCACGCCGACCGCGATGGCAGTCCCGCTGCACGGTTTCGCCGTACTCGGGCCCGTCGGTCCGAGTACGGCGGCGGCCGCGGCCGGGGGAGCGGTTGGAACCGTCACCGTGACGGTCGGCGGGGCCTTCGACGGTTCGGGAGCGGTGCCCGTGTCCGAACACCCCGACAACATCAGCACCGCGGCTCCAGCAGCCGCGACGGCCCCACGCCTCATCCCGGTCCCTTCACGCACCCCCGGCGAACAGATTGCGTGAGACTACCGGTTGGAGAGGTACGTGTCCTTCGCCAGGTCGTACGCCAGCGCCTTGGCGACCTGGAGCGCGTCGTCCTCGTCCAGCCGGTGCTGGACGACGAGGTTGGCCAGGTAGCCGGCGTCGATCCGGCGCGCGAGGTCGTGCCGCGCCGGGATGGACAGGTACGCGCGGGTGTCGTCGACGAAGCCGCTGGTGTTGTAGAAACCGGCCGTCTCGGTGACGAGTTCGCGGAACCGGCGCATACCGTCGGGGCTGTCCAGGAACCACCACGGCGCACCCAGCCGCACGGCCGGGTACACGCCCGCCAGGGGTGCCAGCTCCCGGCTGTAGACCGTCTCGTCGACGGTGAACAGCACCAGCCGGAAGTTGTCGGCGTGTCCGAACCGCTCGAGCAGCGGCCGCAGCGACCGCGTGAACTCGGCCGCGACCGGGATGTCGTGCCCCTGGTCCGGCCCGTACGTCGCGAAGATCGCCGGGTCGTGGTCCCGCAGGACACCTGGGTGCAGCTGCATGACGAGACCGTCCTCGGCCGACATCACCGCCGACTGGTACAGCATGTGGCCCGCGAACGCCTGGGCGTCCGCCGGCGTCACATCGCCCTTCAGCGCGCCGGCGTAGATCCTTTGCGCTTCCGCATCGGTCAGCGGGACGGCGGCGGCGCTGAGGTGGCCGTGGTCCGTTGCCCGGGCGCCCGCCGCGACGAACGCCTGGCGACGCTGCCGGAGGGCTTCCAGGAATCCGTCGTACGTCGAGGTGTCGACGTCGGCCAGTGCGCCGAGCTGGGTGATGAGCTGCGGCCAGCCGTCGCGGTCGACGTGCGCGACGGCGTCCGGGCGGAAGGTCGGCACGACCCGGCCGGGCAGGTCGGCGGCCAGCTGCGCGTGCTGGGCGAGGTCGTCGGTGGCCGCGTCGGTGGTGGAGATCAGCTCGATGTTGAACCGATCCAGCAGCGCTCGCGGCCGGAAGCCGGGCTCCGCGATCCGCGCCATGATCTGGTCGTACAGCTCGTCGGCGGTCTCCGCGGACGGGTGCACCGTCAGCCCGAGCACCTCCGCGAACTCGTGCTCCAGCCAGTAGCGGCTCGGGGTGCCGAGGAAGAGGTGCCAGTTGGTGCAGAACTCGCGCCAGATCTCCCGCGGCTCGGCGGTCTGCCGGCCGTCGCGGCGCGGGAGTCCGAGCTTGTCGGCGGAGACGCCCTGGGAGATCAGCATCCGGGTCACGTAGTGGTCCGGCACGACCAGCAACTCGGCCGGGTTGCCGAACGGCGCGTCCGCGGCGAACAGCCCGATGTCGACGTGACCGTGCAGGCACAGCAGCGGCAGGTCCTTCGTCGAGGCGTGGATCCGGCGGGCGACGTCCCGCGCGGCGCCGGTCGGCAGGGCGCGGTCCGGATGGGGCTGCAGAGCCTTCGGCATTGATCCTCCGATGCTGGGCTGAAACGTGTTCTGCAAAGGATTGCAGTCGGACCTTGTCAGCACAAGCCGCCGTCCACGACCCGGTGCCTTGACACAAACTGCAACCGATTGCAGACTCAACCCCGACCTGAGGAGATGACCATGGCGGCAACGATCCGGGACGTGGCGCGGCTGGCCGGCGTATCGCCGTCCACGGTCTCGCGGGCGCTCTCACTGCCCGGCATGGTCAACGCGGCCACCAGGGCCCGCGTCGCGGCCGCGGTCGAACAGCTCGGCTACGAGCCGAACCGCGCCGCCCGCGGCCTGATCACCGGCCGGACCGGCACCATCGGCCTCCTCGTCCCCGATCTGGCGAACCCGTTCTTCGCCAGCCTCACCAAGGGCGTTCAGGCCCGCGCCCGGCACCACGACGTCGCCGTCTTCGTCGCGGACACCGACGAGGACCCGGCCGCCGAGGCCGGCCTGGTGCGGGCGCTGTCGAAGCAGGTCGACGGTGTCGTGCTGTGCTCGCCGCGCGCGAGCGACGCGGAGCTGGAGGCGATCGCCCAGGACACGGCCGTCGTGCTGGTCAACCGCACCGCCGGCGGCCTGCCCGGCGTCACCTACGACAACGAGGACGGGATGCGGCAGGCCGTCGCCCATCTCGTTGCCCTCGGCCACCGCCGGATCGCCTGGGTCGGCGGGCCCGCCACCTCCTGGTCGACCCAGCACCGGGGCGTCGGTCTGCGCGCCGCGGCCGAGGCGCTCCAGGCCGAGCTGGCGCCGGTAGGCAACTTCGCGCCGACGTACGAGGGCGGCATGGCGGCCGCCGATCAGGTCGTCGCCACCGGCGCCACGGCGGTCGTGGCCTACAACGACCTGGTCGCGATCGGTCTGCTGGCCCGCCTGCACAGCCGCGGCATCTCGGTCCCGGGCGACCTGAGCGTGGTCGGGGTCGACGACATCGCGATGTCCAGGATGGCCCGGCCGGCGCTGACCACGGTCCGGCTGCCGAAGCAGGAGGCCGGCCGGATCGCCGTCGAGCTGCTGCTCGCACTGCTCGACGACCCGGACGCCGCCCAGGGCCAGCGCTTGAAGCACGGGGAACTGCACGGGGAACTGATCGTCCGGGACTCGACCGGACCAGCACCACAGAAGTGATCACCCCGGCGCGGCGGCGACGCCGTGCCGGGCCCGCCCTGATCCGAGGAGACACCCGATGCATCTGCAGCGGAAGCTGATCGCGGCCACCGGTCTGGTGGCCGTGCTCGCCGCGGTGACCGCGTGCGGCGCCCCGGCGCCGAACAAGCCCGCCACCGAGAGCGGTGGCGACGTACCCGAGAAGCCGGCCAAGGCCGTCACGCTGAACGTCCTCGACGTGGCCGGCAATCTGCAGCTGACCCAGGGGATGATCGACGACTTCGTCCAGCAGCACCGCGACGTGATCTCGAAGGTCACCTACTCGAAAGGCCCCGCGCCCGAGCTGGCCGGCAAGATCAAGGCCCAGCAGAACGCGAACCGGGTCGACATCGACCTGGTGCTCACCGGCACCGACGGGCTCGCGGCCGGTCAGGAGCAGGGCCTGTGGACCGACCTGCTCTCGAAGTACTCCGACCGGCTGCCCGGGATGAAGGACTACCTCCCACCAGCGCAGAAGATGCAGGAGCTGGGCGGCAAGGAAGGCGTGACGGTCACGTACTACCCGTCCGGCCCGCTGCTCGAGTACATGCCGTCGAAGGTGGCGTCGCCGCCGAAGACCGCCGCCGACCTGCTCGCCTACGCGAAGGCCAACAAGGGCAAGGTCATGTACGCCCGGCCCGCCAACTCCGGCCCCGGCCGCACGTTCCTGATGGGCCTGCCGTACATCCTCGGCGACAAGGACCCGAAGGACCCGGTGGACGGCTGGGACAAGACCTGGGCGTACCTGAAGGAGCTCAACCAGTACGTCGACTTCTACCCGTCCGGCACCGCCGACACGATGAAGGCGCTCGCCAACGGGTCGGCCAACATCATCGCGAGTACGACGGGGTGGGACATCAACCCGCGGGTGCTCGGCACGGTCCCGAAGGAGGCCGCGATCACGCCGCTGGAGGGCTTCCACTGGGTCACCGACGCGCACTACGCCGTCGTACCGAAGGGGGTGTCGGCCGACAAGCAGGCCGCGATCCTGCAGCTGCTGCAGTTCATGCTGACGCCGGAGCAGCAGGCCAAGGCGTACGACAAGGGCTACTTCTACCCGGGCCCGGCGATCAAGGGCGTCGAGCTGGCGCAGGCGCCGCAGGAGAGCAAGGACGCGATCACCGAGTTCGGCCGGCCGGAGTACGACAAGCTGATTGCCGACAATCCGACCGAGGTGCCGCTGGACGCGAAGGCGCTGGTGGCCGCCTTCGACAAGTGGGACCGCGAGGTCGGCGGCAGCAAGGTGAAGAGCCAGTGACCTCGCCGACCTCGGGATTCACGCAGCTCCGGCTCGACGGCGTCACCCGCCGGTTCGGTACGGCGGACGCGCTGAGCGGGCTGGACCTGACGATCGAGCGGGGCGAGTTCATCGCCCTGCTCGGGCCGTCCGGCTGCGGCAAGTCGACCGCGCTGAACTGCCTGGCCGGCCTGCTCCCGCTGACCGCGGGCGCGATCTGGCAGGACGACCAGCGGATCGACACGCTGCCGCCCGAGAAGCGCGGCTTCGGGATGGTGTTCCAGAACTATGCGCTGTTCCCGCACCTGACCGTCCGGGACAACATCGCCTTCGGGCTGCGGATGCGGCACCTGCCGAAGGAAGACGTCCGGCGGCGGACCGCCGAGGCGATCGAGATGGTGCAGCTGACCGAGCACGCGAGCAAGCTGCCGGGCCAGCTGTCCGGCGGGCAGCAGCAGCGCGTGGCGATCGCCCGCGCGACCGTCCTCGAGCCGTCGCTGGTGCTGATGGACGAACCGCTGAGCAACCTGGACGCCAAGCTCCGGCTGGAGATGCGTACCGAGATCCGCCGGCTGCACCAGTCGCTCGGGCTGACGACCGTGTACGTGACGCACGACCAGGAGGAGGCGCTCAGCATGGCCGACCGCCTGGTCGTCATGCGCCAGGGCAAGGTCCAGCAGATCGGCACTCCCGAGCAGGTCCACACCAAACCGTCGACCTGGCACGTCGCCGACTTCATGGGGTACCGCAACCTGCTGCCGCTGAAGGCGGCGCAACTGCACGGCGACCAGGTGACGGTCGAGCTCGGCGGTACCCCGGTGCGCGGCGCCGCGCAGGGCGCCGTCGCGCACGGAGACGACGTGATCGCCGCCGTCCGCCCCGAGGACCTCAAGCTCAGCGACGACGGCGTGAAGGGACTCGTCGAGGTCGTCGAGTACCAAGGGCGCGAGCGGGCGGTCGAGGTGGTCCTGGATGGGGACCTGCGGGTGCATGTGCGCACCGAGCAGCGGGTCGAGCCGGGGGAGCGGGTGGCCTTGGCCGTCACGCCGGGGCGGCTCCTGGTGTATCCGTCATGAGCGCGACCTGGCAGCACCGGCTGGCCGAACGCGGCGTCGACCGGCGGCTGTGGTTGTTGCTCCCGGCCACGATCTTCGTCCTGCTGCTGTTCGTCTACCCGTTCCTCTACGGGCTCAGCCTGTCGTTCCAGCCGATGAACGGCGGCGGCGTGCTGGCCAACTACGACAAGTTCTTCAGTGACGCCTATCAGCGCGACACGATCGCGACGACGCTGAAGATCGCCTTGCCCGCGGCGCTGCTGAACGTGCTCGCCGCGGTGCCGATCGCCTTCCGGCTGCGCGGCCGGTTCCGCGGCAAGCGGCTGCTGACCACGATCCTCGTCGTACCGATCACCTTGGGCACGGTCCTCACCGCGCAGGGGCTGCTGAACTACCTCGGCCCGACGGGCTGGTTCAACCGGATCCCGCTCAGCCTGCAGATTGTCGACAATCCGATCCGGCTGACGAACAACTACTGGGGCGTGTTCTTCTCACTCGTCATCACCGGCTTCCCGTTCGCGTTCCTGCTCGTGCTGTCGTACCTGTCCGGTATCGACCCCACGCTGGAGCGGGCCGCGGCGACCCTCGGCGCGTCGCGGGCACAGCGCTTCCGCCGGATCACGCTCCCGCTGCTCGCGCCCGGATTGGCGACAACCTTCTTGCTGACCTTCGTCCTCGCGTTCTCGGTGTTCCCGTCCGCGGTCCTGGTCGGCAACCCGGCGGGATCGACCCGGGTCATCTCGCTGGCGGCGTACCAGGCGGCGTACGAGCAGTACGACTACGCGTACGCGTCGGCGATCGCGATGGTGATGGGCGCGGTCGAGCTGATCGTGGTGGCGGTCGTGCTGCTGTGGCGGTCGCGGCTCTACACCGGATCGACGGGAGGCAAGGGATGAGCGCGAAGGCGAGATCCGTCCGGGCCACGCCGCTCGGCTGGGTGATCTGGGCCGTGGTGGTGTTCTTCTTCGTGAACCTGGCCGGCGTCGTGTTCTCGGTGCTGGTCAGCTCGTTCGGCACGAAGTGGTTCGACACCTGGTTCCCGAGCGGCTTCACCACCCAGTGGTACGGCGACGCGTGGCGCGAGTTCACGCTGTTCCACGTCATCGTCGTCACGCTGCTCGTGTCGGCGCTGGTCGTCGTCCTGTCGGTGCTCGTCGGCGCGCCCGCGGCGTACGTGCTGGCCAGGAAGAACTTCCCCGGCAAGCGGCTGATGTACCTGACGTTCCTGCTGCCGATCCTGATGCCGCCGATCACCTACGGCATCCCGCTCGCGACCGTGCTCTACAAGTTCGGGTTCGCGGGACACCTGTCGGGGGTCGTGCTGGCGAACCTGGTGCCGTCGGTGCCGTTCGTGATCCTGACGATGACGCCGTTCATCGAGCAGGTCGATCCGCGGATCGAGGACGCGGCCCGGATGCTCGGCGCCGGCACCCGCGCGGTGTTCCTGAAGATCCTCGCCCCGCTGCTCGTCCCGGGCCTGCTGGCCTCGGCGATCCTGGTGCTGGTCCGCACCGTCGGTATGTTCGAGCTGACGTTCCTGACCGCCGGACCGGACTCGCAGACCCTCGTGGTCGCGTTGTACTACTCGATGTCCGCCGCGGGCATCCGCGCGCAGCAGTCGGTCGACGCGATGGCCGTCATCTACACGGCGATGATGCTGGTCCTGCTGGTGGTGGCGCTGCGCTTCGTGAATCCCACGCAACTCGTGGCCCGTGTGAAGGAAGAACCCTCAGAGTGAAAGGTTCCGTCAGTTGAACAGGCTGAGTCTCACCCAGCTCCCCGTCGCCCCCGCGGTCGACCCGCACGCGGTGTCGGTCGGCATCGTGCATCTCGGGATCGGCGCGTTCCACCGCGCGCACCAGGCCGTCGTCACCGAACGGGCGGCGGTGGAGACGGGCGACACCCGGTGGGGGATTGCCGGCGTGAGCCAGCGCTCCACCGCGGTCCGGGACCAGTTGGCGCCGCAGGACGGCCTCTACTCGGTCCTGGAGCGCGGTCTCGGTGAGCCGTCGGTGCAGGTGATCGGCAGCGTCCGCGAGGTGCTGACAGCGCCGGAGGACCCGGAGGCGGTGGTCGCGCGGATCGCGGACCCGGCGGTGTCGGTGGTGACGCTCACCGTCACGGAGAAGGGGTATCGGGCCGCCGGCGCCGGGCTGAACCTCGACGACGCGGAGATCGAGGCCGACCTGACCGGCCGCCCGCCGCGCACCGTCGTCGGCCAGCTGGCCGCGGCGATCGCCCGGCGCGACGAGCCGCTGACGATCGTGTCCTGCGACAACCTGGTGGCCAACGGACCGTTCCTGCGCCGGCTGGTGACCGACTACTTCGAGGCGCTCGGCAAGATCCCGCCGGCGTTCGAGGCGACGCGGTTCCCGGCCAGCATGGTCGACCGGATCGTGCCGGCGACCACCGACGCGGATCGCGACGAGGCCGCCCGGCTGCTCGGCGTCCGGGACGAGGCCGTGGTGGTCGCGGAACCCTTCCTGCAGTGGGTGATCGAGGACGACTTCGCCGGTCCGCGGCCCGCCTGGGAGCGTGGCGGCGCCGTACTCACCGCGGACGTGGCGCCGTGGGAGCAGGCCAAGCTGCGGATGCTGAACGCCACCCACTCGATGCTCGCCTACCTCGGCGCGTTGCGCGGGTACGAGACGATCGCCGAGGCGGTCCGCGACGACGAGCTCGGCCGACTCGCGCGGGAGCTGATGACCGACGACGTCGTACCGACGCTGACGCCGCCCGACGGGCTGGACCTGGCCGCGTACGGCGCGACCGTGCTGGAGCGGTTCGAGAACCCGGCGCTGAAGCACCGCACCCGGCAGGTCGCGATGGACGGCTCGGTCAAGCTGCCGGTGCGGATGCTCGGCACGGTCCGCGACCGGCTGGCCGCCGGCGCCGAGCCGCGGATGATCTCGCTCGCGGTCGCCGCCTGGATGGTCTACGTGCAGCGCACGCCGGACCTGGACGACCCGCAGGCGGACCGGCTGAAGGCCGCGGTCGCAGGGGTGGCCGAGCCCGGCGCGCTGGTCGATGCCCTGCTCGCCGTCGACTCGATCTTCACCCCCGACCTCCGCGACTCGGCCCTGTTCCGCGACCTCCTCGTCGACCACGTCAGCTCCCTGCAGGCAGGATTCTGAGGAGTCCGGTCGCGTCCAGCACTGCCCTGCCGAGGGCGAAGACGCTCGTGGTGTCCTGGCCGGTGGCGCGCCACTGCTTCGCGGTGTACCACTGGCCGGTCTTCTGGAACCGCTCGGCGCTGAGGCTGTCGAGGATGTAGGTGTTGTCGTTCAGCGCGACCTCGCCGGCCGGGATCACCGCACCGGAGTTCTGCACCATGCCGGTCGCGGTGGTCCCGCCGCGCATCGTCACCTGGTTGCCTGCGACGACGATGTCCCGCAGCACGTTGGTGCCCCATGGGCCGGAGCCGCGGGTCCGGGACTGGATCGCGATCCCGTTCACGTTGTTCGCCACCACGTTGTCGCGGACCTGGACGTTCGACGAGGTGTTTACGTTGATCCCGCCGCCGTCCCACAGCGACGTACCGGAGCCGCGGCCGGTGCCGAAGCCGTTGCCGCTGATCACGTTGTCCGCGATCACGCCGTTGCGGCCGATCTCGTAGCGGATCCCGTCCGCCGCGTTGCCGAGGATCTGGTTGTTGCTGAACGTCCGGCTGTCGTCGTACGCGTCGCTCCACAGGCCGACGCCGCGGTTGTACCGGATGAGGTTCCCGCTCACCGAGCCGCCGCTGGACCAGGTGGTCTTGATCCCGCCGGATTCCCAGTCCGCGATCCAGAAGCCGTCGGTGTTGTTGTAGCTGACCTCGTTGGCCGCGATGGTCGCCTTGAGGGTGCTGTACTGGCCGATGCCGAGCTGGCCGTTCGAGTGGATGTGGTTCTTCTCGAGCACGGCGCCGTCGGCGTTCACCAGCATCGCCCCGACCCCGTGGTTCCAGCGGATGTCGTTGGCGTACACCCGCCAGCCGAGGCCGAGGACCACCGCACCGCCTTGCGGGGGAGTGGCGAAGTGCTCGATCGTCAGACCGCGCACTGTCACCCCGGTCGCGCCGGACTCGATCGCGGTCTGCGTCTTCGACATCTCGATCGAGTGCCCGGCCGGGTCGCTGCCCAGGTAGACGGCGTTCGCCGCGTAGTCGGCATAGAAGGTGCCGGGGGCAACCTTGTCGCGGGTGGCCACCCGGGTCAGGTGCTTGCTGTCCAGGAACAGCTGCTCGCCCAGATGACAGACGTTGGCCGTGTTGTCCTCACACTGCCCGGTCTGCGCGTACGCCGGTGGCAGGACGCCCGTGGTCACCCAGTCGCCGTTGCTCGGCGTCCAGCGAGTCAGCCTGACGGATCCGGTGAGTACGGCGCCGCTGTTGCCGGCGAGCACCTGGTCCGCCTTCGGGTGGATCGTCTCGGTGATCCGGTGCCAGCCGGTCGTGAAGCAGAACGTCGTACCGGTCGGGGCGTCGTCGACCACCTTGGCGGCGTTGTCGGTGGTGCGGATCGGGACGCCGGTGCAGGCCGGCGCGAGTGCGGGGCCGGTCCGGAACGTGCCGTCGGCCGGCGGCGTGGACACGGTCTGCTGATCCTCGAACGTCGGGCCGTCGCCGGCCGGCGCACTGTTCGCAGGCAGCGGGCCGACGGCAACCAGACCGGTGCCGACTGCAACAAATGCCAGAACTGTAGTTTTCATAGCGGAGCCTCCGGTGGCACAGGTAGCCCTGAGCGCACCCCCCATGGCGCGGCTTCGCTACGCAGGTTACCCCTACGTCACGTAGTCATGGCAATACGTAGCGCACAAATATGTTGCGATGAGCAAGCGATCAGTCGGTGAGGAAGCTGCCGACCTTGTCCAGGCCCGCCTGCCGCCAGCCGGCCGCGGTGAGCTTGGCGCCGAAGCGCGCGAACCGCTGGGTGCCGAGGTCGTCGAGCAGGTACTTGTTGCCGCTGAACACCACTTCACCGGCGGGCACCTCGGCGCCGGAGTTCTGCACCATGCCGGTGGCCTGGGTGCCGCCGGTCATCTCGATCGTGTTGCCGCTCACCTGGACGTCGCGCAGCAGGTAGGTGCCCCATGGGCCGGTGCCGCGGGTCCGGGACTGGATCGTGACGCCGTTGACGTTGCCCGAGACCCGGTTCCCCTTGATGGTCACCCCGGTCGAGGTGTTCACGTTGATCCCGCCGCCGTCCCACAGCGACGTACCGGAGCCGCGGCCGGTGCCGAACCCGTTGCCGGTCACCGTGTTGCCCTCGATCGTGCCGTTGCGGCTGATCTCGAACCGGATGCCGTCCGCCGCGTTGCCGACGATCTGGTTGCCGCCGATCACCCGGCCGTCGTCGGCGACGTCGGCCCACATCCCGATGCCCTTGTTGGACTTGATCACGTTGCCGCTGACGGTGCCGGAGGAGCGGGTCGACTTGATGCCGCCGGACTCCCAGTCGGCGATCCAGAAGCCGTCGGTGTTGTTCGAGCTGATCACGTTCCGGGTGACGGCCGCGGCGGCGGAGCTGTACTGGCCGAGGCCGAGCTGGCCGTTGTGGTGGATCAGGTTCTTGTCGACCTTCGTGCTGTTGGCCTTCACCAGCATCACGCCGACCGCGTGGTTCCAGCGGACGTCGTTGGCGGTCACCTTCCACCCCGGCCCGGAGACCAGCGCCCCGGCCTGCGGCGCGCTGGCGAAGTGCTCGATGGTCAGGCCACGGACGGCGACGCCGCTCGCGCCGGACTCGATCGCGGTCGCGGTCTTCGACATCTCGACCTCGTGCCCGGCGGGGTTGCTGCCGAGGTAGACCGCGTTCGCCGCGTAGTCGGCGTAGAACGTGCCGGCCCGCACCGCGGCCAGGCTCGCGACCCGCGTCAGGTGCGTGCCGTCGAGGAACAACTGCTCCCGCAGGTAGCAGATGTTCGCTTTGTTGTCCTCGCACTCACCGCTCTTGCCGTACGCCGACGGCAGCGCGCCTCGCACTACCCAGACGGACCCGGAGCGCGCCCACCCGGCGAGCGGAACCGATCCGGTGAGTACGGCGCGCTGGGCGCTGGCCAGCACCTGGTTCGCCTTCGGGCGGATGGTGTCGCTGATCCGGTGCAGGCCGGCGGCGAAGCAGAACGTCGTACCGGCCGGCTTGGAGTTGACGATCGACTGGGCGTCCTGGCCCGGCGTGATCACCACGCCGGTGCACGGCCCGGCGACGGCGGGCCCGGCCTCGTCGGAGTCGACGGCGGGCGGCGTCGGGATCTTGGGCTCGACCGGCTTCGCCGGTGTCGTGGCAGGCTTCTTGGGGTGCGTCGTGGCGCCGGGCTTCTTCGACGGCGCGGTGGTGGCCGTGGTCTTCGGCGCGGGCTTCGCGGACGGCGTGGCCGTCGTCTTGCCCGGGCGGTGCGAGGGCAGCGCACGGGAGGCGGCCTGCTCGGACTCCTGCACCTTCGCGGCGGTCGTCGCCTTGTTGTTCTCCTTGGCGATCACCGGCACGGCGATTGTCACGACCGCGACCGCCGCGGCGATGAGCGCTCCGAACCACAACTTCCTCAATGCACTCTCCTGGGAGCGGGCGAGACAGAGCGGGAGACAACGTGTAGCCACTCAGGGACATAAGGTAGTGCCATGCGGGTCGCAATGCTGCACAACCGTTACCGAACCGGTCAACCCAGCGGGGAGAACACGGTTGTCGCGCAAACGGTTGATTTGTTGCGTAACTCAGGACATGAGATCGACTTTTACGCCCGGAACAGCGATGACATCGCCGAACTGGGGCGAAAAGATCGCGCGCTGTTACCGTTTCGCTCCGTTTGGTCATTTTCGGCCGAACGCGATTTAACGAAGCTATTGCAGGCGCAGCGGCCCGACGTGGTGCACGTGCACAACACTTTCCCGTTGTTCAGCGCCTCGGTCCTGCGCGCGGCGCACCGGCTGGACCTCCCGATCGTGGCGACGCTGCACAACTTCCGCCTGCTGTGCGCGAATGCCGTCCTGCAGCGCGACGGCGGGCCGTGCGAGTCGTGTATCGGCAGGCTGCCGCTGGCCGCCGTGCGCCACGGCTGCTACCGCGAGTCGCGGGTGCAGACGCTGCCGCTGGCGGTGAGCATCGGCGTACACAACACCATGCACACGTGGCAGCGGTACGTCGACACGTTCGTCGTACCGTCCGAGTTCGTCGGCGAGCGGTACGCCGCGGCCGGGTTCGACGCGGAGCGGTTCGTGGTGAAGCCGCACGCCGTACCGCACTCGGGCGAGGTGCGCATCGGCGCGGGCGACGCGGTCGTGTTCCTCGGGCGGCTCAGCGAGGACAAGGGCTTCGCGGATCTCCTGCAGGCGTGGGATTCGTCGCTCGGCCGGCTGGTCGTCGTCGGCGACGGTCCGCTGCGGGCGGCGGCCGAGGAACGGGCCCGCCAGGACCCGTCGGTTCAGGTTCTCGGTCAACTACCGTGGGCGGCCGGCATGGAAATCCTGCGGTCCGCGCGCGCCGCCGTGGTGCCGGCGCGTTCGTATGAGACCTTCGGACTCGTGGTGGTGGAGGCTTTCGCCCACGGCGTGCCCGTGGTGGCGTCCCGGCTCGGGGCGCTCGCGGAGCTGGTCGACGACGGAGAAACCGGTGCCCTGACCGCGCCCGGTGATCCGGAAGGCCTGCGGAAGGCGATCGGGTTGGTGGCTGATCCCGAGACTTCGATAGCCTTCGGCGAACGAGCCCGTCAGGTCTACCTGGAGCGCTTCACACCGGAGCGCGACGTGGTGGCCACGGAAAGGATCTACACCGATGCGATCGCCCGGCACTCCGCCAGCGACCGGGCGCGCACGGCAGGTTCAGGACACGAGCACGGCTGACGCAGGGGGCGGCGTCGTGCCGGAGGGACATCAGGAGTTCGCGGTGGGGGATGGCAGTTCAGGTGGTGCGCCGGCCGCGCCACGGGTCGGCTGTGTGGCCGGGGTCTTCGACCTGTTCCACGTCGGTCATGTCGACGTGCTCGAGCGGGCGCGACGGCACTGCGACCGGCTGGTGGTGGCGGTGCTGTCCGACGACTGGGCGCTGGGCGCCTGGGGCGGGCGGCCGTTCGTGCCGCTGCTCGAGCGGGCGCAGATCGTCGAGCACCTGCGCTGCGTCGACGAGGTGGTTGCCGTGGACGACGTACGGCCCGAGTGGCTGACCGGCGTATTGGGAGCGCGGACCGTGTTCGCTGCCAGTGGCACCGACGGCGTCCTGGGGGTCGAGGAGCTCGACGGGATCCCGGCCGCGCTGATCACCGTCCTGCCCGCCGGCCGCGGCTCCCGCAGCCCGATCCTGCGCGCCGCGATCGACCAGCGGCAGTCCCGCAGCTCGAACGTCGCATGAGCGAGCGGCTCCTGAGCAGCGCCGGGCTGCGGGCGACGGTCGCGCAGCTGTCCCGGGCGCAGAAGCCGTCGGCCGGGACTCCGGCGTACTCGCGGTTCGTGAACCGGCGGATCGGCCGGGTGTTCGCGGCCGCGGCGTTCCTCGGCCGGCGCACGCCCAACCAGGTCAGCCTGGCGAGCGGGTTCTGCTCGCTGATCGGGATCGTGCTGGTGGCCTGCGTGCGGCCGTCCCTGGGCCTGGCGCTGGCGGTGACGGCGCTGCTCGTGCTCGGCTACGGGCTGGACTCCGCGGACGGGCAGCTGGCCCGGCTGCGCGGCGGCGGGTCGCCGCTGGGGGAGTGGCTCGACCACATGATCGACGCGGTCAAGATCGTGCTGCTGCACAGCGCCGTACTGATCTCGTTCTACCGTTTCGATGCCTTTGACAACGACCTGGCGCTGCTCGTGCCGCTCGCGTACGTGTGCATGTCGTCGGTGCTGTTCTTCGGGCTGATCCTGATCGACCAGCTCCGCCGGCGGCACGGCGCGGCCGGCGAGCCCAACCGGCGCGGGGATTCCGTGGTCAAGTCGTTGCTCATCGCACCGACCGACTACGGCGTCCTGTGCCTGGCCTTCCTCGCCTTCGGCACGCCGTCGCTGTTCCTCGTGCTGTACGGGGCGCTGCTGGCGCTGAACCTGCTGTTCCTGGCCGCCGCGGTCGCGAAGTGGTACCGCGAGATGGCCGCGCTGGGGGTGCGCGCCTGATGACGGTCGTCGGGTACGCGCCCGGGGTGTACGACATGTTCCACATCGGGCACCTGAACATCCTGCGCCGGGCCCGCGAGCACTGCGACCACCTGATCGCGGGCGTCGTCGAGGACGACGTGGTGGCCCGGATCAAGGGCCGGCCGCCGGTGGTGCCGCACGAGGAGCGGATGGAGGTCGTCCGGGCGCTCGACCTGGTCGACGAGGTGGTCAGCGACTGGTCCAGCGACAAGTTCGAGATGTGGCAGCAGTTGCGCTACGACGTGCTCTTCAAGGGTGACGACTGGAAGGGAACGGAGAAGGGGACCAGACTGGAAAGGCTGCTGGGTGAGGTCGGCGCACAGGTGCACTACTTCCCGTACACCGCCTCCACCTCGAGCACCGATCTGCGCAGGCTTCTGGAAGGGATGAACTGATGCCGGGCCGGCCGAAGGTACTGCTCAGTGCGTACGCCTGCCGGCCGGCAGGCGGATCGGAGCCGGGCGCCGGCTGGGCGTGGGCGAAGGCCGCGGCGCGGGACCACGACGTCTGGCTGCTCACCCGGGGCAAGTTCGCGCACGAGATCGCCGCGGAGCTCGCGGCGCGGCCGGTGCCGGGCCTGACCGTCGTACCGCTGGAGATGCCGGGGTGGATCCTGCGGCTGCGGCGGCGGCCGTCGGACGTGTACTGGTACTACCCGCTGTGGCAGGGGCTGGCCCGGCGTACGGCGCGGCGGCTGCACGCGGAGCATTCGTTCGACGTGATCCACCACCTGACGTTCGCGGTCGACTGGATGGGCGCCGGCGTGGTGGAGCGGTCGTCGGCGAAGGTGATCTGGGGTCCCGTCGGCGGGTCGACGACCGCGCCGCTGTCGATGGCGCACTGGCTCGGGACGCGCGGTGTCGCGGGGGAGCTGGTCCGCCGTGCGTACACCGGGATCCGGCGCCGCGCGACCGGGCGGCGGATGGCGCAGATCGCCGACCTCATGGTTGCCCAGAACAACGACGTCGCCGAGGTGTTCCGCCCGTACGCGCGAGAGATCGTGGTCCAGCCGAACGTGGCGATCCGGAGGTTCACCGCGTCGGGTCCGTACGAGCCGTTCGGGGCGCCCGGCGTGAAGACGGCGCTGTTCGTCGGCCGGCTGATCCCGTGGAAGGGCGTGCTGCTCGCGATCAGCGCGCTGGCCCGGCCCGAGGCCGCGGACTGGGAGCTGCGGATCATCGGGGACGGCCCGGACTGGGGTCGCGCGGAGAGCCTGGCCTGGCAGCTCGGTGTCCGCGACCGCGTCGAGTTCATGGGCGCGCTGCCGCGCGAGGACGTCCTGGCGGCGATGTTCCGCGCCGACGCCCTGCTCGCCCCTGCCATCCGCGAAGCCGCCGGCTGGGCCGTCACCGAGGCCCTAGCCTCCGGCTGCCCCGTCGTCTGCGTCGACCGCGGCGGCCCCGCCGTCATCGTCGGCCCCGGCGAAGGCGTCACGGTCCCCTGGCGCGGCGACATCGTCGGCGAACTGGCCCGCGGCCTGGCATCACTGCAGGGCCGCATCACCCCGGTGGACCGCTGGGGCCCCGACCGACTCCCCGACCTGCTGGCCGAGTGGTACACCCCGGCCCGCGTCTCCGCTGACTAGGGCGTGTCTGCTAAATCGTCGGGGTTGGGTGGTTGATGCTTGTTCGGTGCTGCGTTCGGGTGTGATTTCTGATGAGTTGTGGGCGGTGATTG
>NZ_JBFAJQ010000007.1:0-387065 GCF_040655315.1 Kribbella sp. NPDC050459
CGCTACGACAAGTACGCCCTCACCTACCTCGGTGGCGTACTCCTCGCCGCCATAGTCACCCACCACCGCATCACCAATTAACAGACACGACCTAGTCGCGGGCGGTTTTGCCGGGGAGGGCGAGCATGCGGTCGAGGGCGAGCTTGGCGTACTTCTCGGTGTCGGGGTCGACCTTGATCGGGTTGACGACGTGGCCGGCGACCAGGTTCTCCAGGGCCCAGACGAAGTGCGGGAGGTCGATGCGGTTCATCGTCGCGCAGTAGCAGACCGTCTTGTCGAGGAAGACGATGTTCTTGTCGGCGTGCTGTTTCGCGAGGCGCTGGACCAGGTTGAGCTCGGTGCCGACGGCCCACGACGTGCCGGGCTCGGCGGTTTCGAGCGCCTTGATGATGTACTCCGTGGAGCCGACCTGGTCCGCCTTCGTGACCACCTCGTGGCGGCACTCGGGGTGCACGATCACGTTCACGCCGGGGACCCGGGTGCGGACGTCGTCGACCGACTCGGCGGTGAACCGGCCGTGCACCGAGCAGTGCCCGCGCCACAGGATCATCTTCGCGGCCGCGAGCTGCTCGTTCGTCAGGCCGCCGTTCGGCTTGTGCGGGTCGTATACGACGCAGTCGTCGAGCGACAGCCCGAGCTCCAGGACGGCGGTGTTGCGGCCGAGGTGCTGGTCGGGGAGGAAGAGCACCTTCTCGCCCTGCTCGAACGCCCAGTTCAGCGCGGTCTCCGCGTTGCTCGACGTACACACGACGCCGCCGTTGCGGCCGCAGAACGCCTTGATGTCGGCGCTGGAGTTCATGTACGTGACCGGCACCGTCACGTCGGCGACACCCGCGTCGGCGAGCGCGTCCCAGGCCGCCTCGACCTGCTGGATGCGGGCCATGTCGGCCATCGAGCACCCGGCTGCGAGGTCGGGGAGGATCACGGTCTGCTGGTCGTTGGTGAGGATGTCGGCCGACTCCGCCATGAAGTGCACGCCGCAGAACACGATGTACGGCGCGTCCGGCCGGGCGGCCGCGTCGCGGGCGAGCTTGAACGAGTCACCAGTGACGTCCGCGAACTGGATCACCTCGTCGCGCTGGTAGTGGTGCCCGAGCACGAACACCTGGTCGCCGAGCGCCGCCTTCGCCTTCAGTGCCCGCTCGACCAGGTCCGGGTCGGACGCCGGCGGGAGCGCGCCCGGGCACTCGACGCCGCGCTCGGAGTGCGGGTCGGTGTTCTGCCCGAGGAACAGCAACGGAAGGGACTTCGAGCCGTCTGCGATCGTCGTCACGTCGGATATCGTCGCACGCCCACCGCCGCACTCCGCGTGGCACGTGTCATTGCTCAGAGTGTGAAATCAGTACGCTGCCGGTGTGAAGAACGCGGGTCTCGTGCTGGCCGCCGGTGCGGGCCGCAGGATGGGTACGCCGAAGGCTCTCGTCCGCGACGCCGACGGCGCCCCGTGGGTCGTCCGGGCGTCCCGCCTACTCGCCGCCTCGGGCTGCGCACCGGTCGTGGTGGTGATCGGAGCCGCCGCCGACGAGGTCCGCGCCGAACTGTCGGCCGAGCCGGTGCACGTCGTCGAAGCAACGGACTGGGCGGAGGGCATGGGCGCCTCCCTCCGAGCCGGCCTGAAGACCTTCGCCCCCGGCGTCGAGGCGGTGGTTGTCGTGCCCGTGGACGTCCCGGGGCTGACCTCGGCGGCGGTGCGGCGGGTCGTGGAGAGAGCGGGGCCGGAGGCGCTGGTGCGGGCGACGTACGGCGGGGCGCCGGGGCATCCGGTGGTGATCGGGCGGGAGCACTGGGCCGGGGTGATCACGTCGGCGCGCGGGGACGAAGGAGCGCGGGGGTACTTGCGCGAGCACGAGACGGTGCTGGTGGAGTGCGGGGACGTGAGTGACGGTGCCGACGTCGACACGCCGGAGGATCTGCCGCCGGGACACGGATGAGGGTTGGCAACGGCCGGAAGTAGGTGAATGCTGAAGGAGTGAGTGCCGTCGGCTCGGCGGCGGAGCTGGCCGAGTGTCTGCGGACGACCGGGTACCTAGCCGACGAGGGCTTGGCCACGGTCGGGTATCTCGCGCTCGCGCTGCATCGCCCGCTGCTGCTGGAGGGTGAGCCCGGCACCGGCAAGACCTCGCTCGCGTCCGCGATCGCCGAAGCGCTCGATCTCGACCTGATCCGGCTGCAGTGCTACGAGGGCATCGACGCCTCGCAGGCGCTCTACGACTGGGACTTCCCGCGCCAGATCCTGCACCTGCGCACCGTCGAGGCGACCAGCACCGACGCGGCCGCCGAGGAGGTGGAGAAGAGCCTGTTCGACGAGCGGTTCCTGCTCTCCCGCCCGGTCCTGCGGGCGCTCCGCGAGAGTCCCGCCGTGCTGCTCGTGGACGAGATCGACCGTGCCGACGACGAGTTCGAGGCGTTCCTGCTCGAGGTGCTGTCGACGTACGAGGTGACGATCCCCGAGCTCGGCACGATCAAGGCCGAGGTGCCGCCGATCGTGGTGCTCACGTCGAACCGCACCCGCGAGGTGCACGACGCGCTCAAGCGCCGCTGCCTGTACCACTGGATCGACCATCCCGGCCTGGCCCGCGAGATCGAGATCGTCCGCACCCGCCTGCCCGAGGTGTCGGCGCGGCTCGCCGAGCAGGTCACGCGGTCGGTGCAGCGGATGCGTGACCTCGACCTGCTCAAGCCGCCCGGTGTCGCGGAGACGCTCGACTGGGCGCGTGCCCTCGATGCGCTCGGTACCGATGTCCTCGACGTCGAGACCGCGGCCGCGACGCTCGGCGCCGTGCTGAAGTACCGGGAGGACACCGACCGGGTCCGCGAATCCCTCGACCGGTTGCTGGCGAGCTGATCGCCATGTCGGGGCCCGATCTCGCGCTCGCCGGTTTCGCCACCGCCCTGCGCCACGCCGGGCTCGCGGTCACCGCCGACCGCGTGCACCTCTTCCTGCAGGCGGTCGCCGCTCTGGACGTCACCTCGACCGCGGACGTCTACTGGGCCGGCCGCGCCGCGCTCTGCAGCGGCCCCGACGACACGGCTCGGTACGACGAGGTGTTCGCGGCCTGGTTCACCGGGAGCCGGTCGCGCGGCGTCGTCCCCAGCCGCACCCCGCAGTCGTCCGTCCAGGCCAACCTCGGCGACGCCCCCGAGGAGGCCGACGGCAACCACACGCTGAACGTCTCCGCGAGTCCGACGGAAGTCCTCCGGCACCGCGACGTCGCCGAACTGTCCGCCGCCGACCGCGCCGAACTCGCCCGTCTGTTCGGCTCGCTCCGCCCGCACGTCCCGACCCGTCGCGCCAACCGCCGCCGCCCGTCGCATCGCGGCGAGATCGACCCGCGCCGTACGCTGCGCGCCCAGCTCCGCCAGGTCGGCGAACCGGCCCGCGTCCGCTACCGGCGTCGCGGGGTCCGGCCGCGGCGCGTCGTCGTACTGATCGACGTCTCCGGTTCCATGCGTCCGTACGCCGACAGCCTGTTGCGTCTCGCGCACGTGATGGTCCAGCAGGCGCCGCGGTCGGTCGAGGTCTTCACCATCGGCACGCGACTCACGCGCGTGACGCCGGCCCTGCGGCACCGCGATCCCGAGTTCGCGTTGCGGGTAGCCGGTGACGTCGTACCGGACTGGTCGGGCGGGACGCGGCTGGGCGAGGTGCTGAAGGTGTTCCTGGACCGCTGGGGCCAGCGCGGTACGGCGCGGCGGGCGGTTGTCGTGGTGTGCAGCGACGGGTGGGAACGCGGCGACGCGGCGCTGCTCGGGGCACAGCTGCAGCGACTGGCCGCCCTCGCGCACCGCGTGGTGTGGCTGAACCCGCATCGCGGCAAGCGCGGCTACGAGCCTGTGCAGTCGGGCATCGTCGCCGTCCTGCCGCACCTGGACGACCTCGTCGCCGGGCACAGCCTGGCCAGCTTCGCCGAACTTCTGGAGGTGGTCGCCGATGCGTGATGTGCTCGACCGGTTGCTGACCTGGTGGCAGGCCGGTGAATCGGTTGCCGTCGGCACCGTTGTCGCGACGTTCGACTCGGCGCCGCGGCCGCCGGGTGCGGTGATGCTGGTCGGTCCCGGGCTGGAGGCGGTCGGCAGTGTGTCGGGCGGCTGCGTCGAGGGCGCGGTGTACCAGTTGGGCGAGGAGATCCTGTCCTCGGGCGAGCCGGTGCTGCAGCGGTACGGCGTCAGCGACGAGTCGGCGTTCGCGGTCGGCCTGACCTGCGGCGGGATCATCGACGTGTTCGTCGAGAAGGTCGACCGGGAGTCGTTCCCCGAGCTCGGGGAGGTCGCCGCCGACATCGCCGCGGGGCGCCCGGTCGCGGTCGCGACCGTGGTGGCGCATCCGGATCCGGCGCGGATCGGACGGCGCCTCGTCGTCCGCCCGGCCTCTGCCCCCGGCGCCGAGCAGGCGAGTGCGGTGCTGGCGAGCGGAGGCCTGGGATCGGACCGTGCCGACGACGCGGTCGTCGACGATGCCCGCGGATTGTTGGCCAACGGACGATCGGAGACGCTCGAGTACGGCCCGGACGGGCAGCGGCGCGGGGAGGGGATGCGGGTCTTCGTGTCGTCGTTCGCGCCGGTGCCGCGGATGCTCGTGTTCGGCGCGATCGACTTCGCGGCCGCGGTCGCACGTCTCGGCTCGTTCCTCGGGTACCGGGTGACCGTGTGCGACGCGCGCGCCGTGTTCGCGACGGCGTCGCGGTTCCCGTTCGCCGACGAAGTGATCGTCGACTGGCCGCACCGGTACCTGACGGGTGAGGCGGAGGCCGGCCGGATCGACGACCGGACGGTGGTCTGCGTGCTGACCCACGACCCGAAGTTCGACGTACCGCTGCTGGAGGTGGCGTTGCGGCTGCCGCAGGTCGCCTACATCGGGGCGATGGGATCACGACGGACGCACGACGACCGGCTGAAGCGGCTGCGGGAGGCCGGACTGAGCGAGGCGGAACTGGCCCGGCTGGCGAGCCCGATCGGTCTCGACCTCGGTGCGCGGACACCGGAGGAGACCGCGGTGAGCATCGCGGCCGAGATCATCGCGCAGCGGTGGGGTGGCGCTGGGCAACGACTTTCGGCCGCGGCGGGACCCATCCACCACTGAAGCTTGTGGTGCACATCACAACAGGAGCACTCTCGAAGAGACGGCGGTTGCGGACATCTGGAGGCGGGGCGATGACCCGGATCACGGTGAAGGTCGACGGAAGCAGCTTCACGGACGACGTGGAGCCGCGCACGCTGCTCGTGCTTTATCTGCGCGAGCAACTGGGAAAGACGGGCACCGTGGTCGGCTGCGACACCGGCAACTGCGGCGCCTGCACGGTGCACCTGGACGGGCGGAGCGTGAAGTCCTGCTCGCTGCTGGCGGTCCAGGCCGACGGTCACGAGATCACCACCATCGAGGGTCTCGCGACGAACGGTCAGCTGCACCCGATGCAGCAGGCCTTCCACGAGAACCACGCGTTGCAGTGCGGTTTCTGCACGCCCGGGATGATCATGCAATCCATCGATCTGATTGCCGACAATCCGGATCCCAGTGACGAGGACATCCGGCTCGGACTCGAAGGCAATCTGTGCCGGTGCACCGGCTACCAGAACATCGTGAAGGCCGTCCGCGCCGCCGCCGGAGGTGCGCAATGACCGCCACCGAGGAACGCCCGGCCGCCGAGGTCGGCACCGCGCGGCTGCGCAAGGAGGACGCCCGGCTGGTCACCGGCCGGACCCGATGGACCGACAACATCGTGCTGCCCGGGCTGCAGCACCTCGCGATGGTGCGCAGTCCGTTCGCGCACGCCCGGATCACGTCGATCGACACCGCGGCGGCGAAAGCGGCGACCGGTGTCGTCGCGGTGATCACCGGCGCCGACATCGCCGACGAACAGGGCGCGCTGCCGAACGCCTGGGCGGTCATCCCCGACCAGAAGGCGCCGGTGCACCCGTCGATGGCGGTCGACCACGTCGCGTTCGCCGGCGAGATCGTCGCGATGGTGATCGCCCGCACCGCGGCCGAGGCGAGCGACGCGGCCGACCTCGTCGACGTCGACTACGAGGAACTGCCGCCCGCGCTCGAGCTGAAGGCCGCGTCCCGCGACGAGGTGCTCGCGCACCCGGATCTCGGCACGAACGTGTCCGCGGTCTGGTCGTACGACTCGGCCGAGTCCGGCACCGGCGGCGACGTCGAGGCGGCGATCGCGGCCGCCCGCGACGGCGGCATCGTGATCGAGGAGGAGTTCCGCCAGCAACGGCTGATCCCGGCGTTCATGGAGCCGCGGTCGATCGTCGTCGATCCGACCACCGAACAGATGACCGTGTGGTCGTCGACGCAGGTGCCGCACTTCGTGAAGATCTTCATCGCGCTGGTGCTCGGCATCCCGGAGAGCAAGGTCCGGGTGATCGCGCCGGACGTAGGCGGCGGCTTCGGCGGCAAGCTGCAGTTCACGCCGGAGGAGGTGCTCACGGTCATCGCGGCGCGGCGGACCGGGAAGCCCTGCAAATACAACGAGACCAGGTCGGAGTCGTTGATGGCCGCGCACCACGGACGCGACCAGTGGCAGCAGGTCACGCTCGCCGCGAACGCCGACGGCACGGTCACCGGGCTGAAGGTCGAGCTGATCGCGGACATGGGCGCGTACCTCGGTCTGGTCACGTCGGCGATCCCGCTGCTCGGCGCGTTCATGTACAACGGGATCTACAAGTTCCCGGCGTACCACCTCGGCATCACCAACGTGTTCACGAACAAGACGTGGACCGACGCGTACCGCGGCGCCGGCCGTCCCGAGGCGACGTACGCGATCGAGCGGCTGATAGACGAGCTGGCCGCCCGGGTCGGCGCCGACCCGCTGGAGATCCGCGAGAAGAACTGGATCAAGCACGAGGAGTTCCCGTTCTCGACGGTGTCCGGGCTGCGCTACGACTCCGGCAACTACGAGGCCGCGACCGCGAAGGCCCGCGAGCTGTTCAGGTACGACGACCTGCGGGCCGAGCAGCAGCAGCGCCGGGAGTCCGGCGACCCGGTGCAGCTCGGCATCGGCGTGTCGACGTTCACCGAGATGTGCGGGCTGGCGCCGTCGCGCTGGCTCGGCTCGATGGGGTACGTCGGCGGCGGCTGGGAGCACGCGTCGGTGCGGATGCTGCCGACCGGGAAGGTCGAGGTGGTGACCGGGACGAGCCCGCACGGTCAGGGGCACGAGACGGCGTGGAGCCAGATCGTCGCGGACCGGCTGGGTGTGGCGTTCGAGGACGTCGAAGTGCTGCACGGCGACACGCAGGTCGCCGTCCGCGGGCTCGACACCTATGGGTCGCGCTCGCTCGCGGTCGGCGGGATGGCGGTGCTGGCCGCCGCGGACAAGGTGATCGAGAAGGCGAAACCGATCGCGGCGCAGTTGCTGGAGGCGAACACGGACGACCTGGAGTTCACCGCCGGGCGGTACGGCGTCCGCGGTACGGAAGCCGGGATGACGATGGCCGAGCTGGCGTTCGCGGTGTTCCAGGGACACAAGCTCGACGGGTCCGCCGAGGGCTGTCTGGACGCGGACGCGACGCTCGACCCGGACGACTTCTCGTTCCCGCACGGCACGCACCTGTGCGCGGTCGAGGTCGACACCGAGACCGGCGGGACGAAGATCCGGTCGTACGTCGCCGTCGACGACGTCGGCGTGGTGGTGAACCCGTTGATCGTCGAGGGCCAGGTGCACGGCGGGCTCGCGCAGGGCATCGCGCAGGCGCTCTACGAGGAGGCCGTGCACGACGAGTCCGGGACGCTGGTCACCGGATCGTTCGACCAGTACCTGCTGCCGGGGGCGCCTGACCTGCCCGGGTTCGACACGGCGCGGACCGAGACTCCGGCGACGACGAACCAGCTGGGTGTGAAGGGGGTCGGTGAGGCGGGGACGATCGCGTCGACGCCGGCTGTCGTCAATGCGATTGTCGACGCGCTGCGGCCGATGGGCGTCACGGACGTGCCGATGCCTTGCACGCCGTACCGCGTCTGGAAGGCGATCCAGGAAGGAAGGAACTCATGATCCCGGCGGCGTTCGAGTACTTCGCGCCCACGACGATCGACGAGGCGCTGGGGCTCCTGCGGGAGCACGCCGACGCGAAGGTGCTCGCGGGCGGGCAGAGCCTGATGCCCGCGTTGCGGCTGCGGCTGGCGGCGCCCGAGACGATTGTCGACATTGGGAAGATCGACGATCTGCGCGGCGTGCGCGACGACGGCGACGCGCTGGTGATCGGCGCGATGACCCCCCACAGCACGGTGCAGACGGATCCGCTGGTCGCCGAACACGCCCAGCTGATCTCGTTGGCGACGGCAACGGTCGGCGATCCGCAGATCCGGCACCGCGGCACGTTCGGCGGGTCGCTGGCGCACGCGGACCCGGCGGCGGACCTGCCGGTCGTCGCGGTGGCGCTGGACGCGTCGTTCGTGATCGCGGGCGCCGGCGGACGGCGTACCGTGCCGGCCGCGGACTTCTTCGAGGGCATCTTCAGTACGGCGCTCGGTGACGACGAGCTGCTCGTCGAGGTCCGGGTGCCGAAGTACACCGGATGGGGTGCGCATTACGAGAAGTTCAGCCGGGTCGCGCAGGGCTGGTCGATCGTGTCGGTCGGCGCGGCCGTGCGAGTCGACGGCGGGGCGATCGCGGAGGCAAGGGTCGGACTCGGCAACATGGGGCCGGCCCCGGTCCGGGCGACCGCGGTCGAGGCGGCCCTGGTCGGGCAGCCCGCCACCGCCGACGCCGTACGGGAGGCCGCGGCGCGGGCGGCGGACGGGACGTCGCCGGTGACCGACCTCAACGGTGACGCCGACTACCGCCGGCACCTCGCCACGGTGCTCACGAGGCGCGCGGTCCTGGCAGCGGCAGGTACGGCGTGAAGCTCGAGCACAAGTTCGTCGTACCGGCGCCGGTGGAGCAGACCTGGTCGGCGTTCAACGACCTCGAACGGGTGGTGCCGTGTTTCCCCGGCGCCACCCTGGAGTCGTACGAGGGTGACGACTTCACCGGGTCGTGCAAGGTGAAGCTCGGGCCGGTGTCCCTGCAGTACACGGGCACCGGCACGTTCGTCGAGCGCGACGAGAGCGATCACCATGCCGTGATCGAGGCCAAGGGCAAGGACCGGCGCGGCAACGGTACGGCGAGCGCGCACGTCACCACGAAGCTGACCGGTACGGCGGACGGGTCCACCGAGGTGTCGGTCGACACCGAACTGACCATCACCGGCCGTCCCGCGCAGTTCGGCCGCGGCCTGATCCAGGAGGTCTCGGACAAACTCCTCGACCAGTTCACCGCCTGCCTGAAGACCAAGCTGGACACCACCGCGGAAGCCCAGCCCGAACCCGCGACCGAGACACCAGTGCAGGAACCATCGACCACACCAGAGTCCGACGCGGTCGCCCTGGACCTCGGCAGCACCCTGTTGCCGGCACTGGCCCGGCGCGCGATGCCGTACCTGATCGGAGCCGCCGTGGCGTTACTCCTACGCCGCCTGTTCAGCCGCTGACAGCTCAGGCCGCCTCGGCGGTACCACCGGGCGGGATGTCAAAGTCCGTCGCGGCAGGCTCGGTCGGCCAGGCGCGTGGTCTCGGGCAGGCGGTACCGGGGTGCCAGGTGCAGTACGTGCGCGACGGCGGTCGCCAGGCTGACTCGGTGCCCGATGGAAACGTAGACCGGCTTCACCCCGTCCTGTGTCCTCAACGCGGCCCCGACCACCTCGCCGTTGTCAACCAGCGCGGCCGTGGCACCTCGCTCCCGGCCGAGCTCCGCGTGCGTCCCGACGAACGCGTTCTTCGCGACGCCGATGGACGGGATCCCGGTCAGTACGCCGAGGTGACACGCCAGGCCGAAGCGCCGCGGATGCGCCAGCCCCTGGCCGTCGCACACCAAGAGGTCCGGCGCGGTTCTCAATTGATCGAGTGCTGCGAGCAGGCCTGGCACCTCGCGGAACGCGAACAGACCGGGGATGTACGGGAAGGTCGTCTCCCCGACGAGCACGGCGCGATCGACCTCGTCCAGCGTCGCCCGGTCGAGTACGACGACCGCCGCCGCGAGCCGGTCACCGTCGTACGCCACGTCGAGGCCGGCGACGTACCGCACGACGCCGGAGGAGTCGGTCGGATCGACCTGTGACCGCAGGTCGTCCTGGACGGCGATCGCTTCGGTCTCGGTCGTCGGCCAGTCCATCAGTCGAAGGCCGGTGCCCCGGAGGGCGGCCACTCGACGAGTTCGATGCGGTAGCCGTCGGGGTCGACCACCCAGGACGTCTTCGGGCCGTCCGCGCCGCCGGGGAGTTCGACCGGGCCGGGCTGCAGGCCGCCGGCGGTGAGGTGGTCGACGGTTTCGGCGAGCGACCCGACCTCGATCGCGAAGTGCTCGAAGCCGCGCACCTCGACCGGCCCGTCGGCGGGCCGGTGGACGAGCTCGAGCGACACCGACGACTCACCCGGCAGCCGGAGCCAGACCAGGCTGGACCCGTCGTCGAACGGGATCTTGCTCAGCTCGACGTACCCGACCGCGGCGTAGAACCTCAACGACCGCTCCAGGTCACTCACCCGCACCGCGAACAGGATCGTCTTCATCCGCCGATCCAACTGGTGGCACCGGACGCCGTCAACCGCAGCGGGTGGGAGAGGATGTGCGCATGCGGATTCTGATTGCGCCGGACAAGTTCGCGGGGACGCTGACGGCCGTGGAGGCTGCGGCGGCCATCGAGGAAGGGTGGCGGCGGCGGGATCCGGAGGCCGAGGTGCTCGTGGCGCCGATGGCCGACGGCGGCCCGGGCTTCATCGACGTGCTGTCCGCCGTCGTCGACGGCAAGCTCCTGTCGGTCACCGTCCGCGGACCGCTCGGCGAGGAGACCCCGGCGACGGTGCTGCTGGCGGGGGAGACGGCGTACGTCGAAACCGCGCAGGCGTGCGGGCTGCACCTGGTGGAGCCGAAGCAGCGCCGCCCCGAGGACGCGACGACGTACGGCGTGGGCCAGCTCATCACCGCGGCCGTGGACGCCGGCGCGCGGCGGATCATCCTGGGCCTCGGCGGCTCCGGGACGAACGACGCCGGCGCGGGTCTGCTCGCCGCGCTCGGAGCGACGGCCGAGGGCGGTCGGCTGGACGCGGGTGCCGCGGGGCTGGCCGAGCTGGCCTCGGTCGATCTCGCGCCGGCCCGGGAGCGCGTCGCCGGGGTGGAGTTCGTGGCGGCGAGCGACGTGGAGAACCCGATGCTCGGGCTGCGCGGCGCGACCAGCGTGTTCGGCGCCCAGAAGGGCATCACCGACGAGCGCAAGCCGGTGGTCGACGGCTGGCTGACGCACTTCGCCGAGCTGGCCGGCCGGAAGACCGCGGACCAGAAGGGCGCCGGCGCGGCGGGCGGCCTCGGGTACGCGCTGCTCCTGCTCGGTGCCGAGCGGGTCTCCGGCATCGACCTGGTCGCCGAGCTGACCGGGCTGAAGCAGAAGGCGTCGCAGGTCGACCTGGTGCTGAGCGGCGAGGGCGCGTTCGACTTCCAGTCCCGCGACGGCAAGGTGATCGCGGGGGTCGCGAAGGTGGCCAACGACGCGATGCGGCCGTGTGTCGTGCTGGCCGGGAAGGTCCTGATCGGATCCCGCGAGATGCGCACGATGGGCGTCGAGTCGGCGTACGCGCTGGTCGACGTGGTCGGCGAGGAGCAGGCCTTCGCGGATCCGCAGGGGTCGCTCGCGACGGTCGCGGAGCGGGTCGCCCGGACCTGGGCCCGGTGATCGGTGCGCGGTGACTGGTTGATCACCTCGTGACCCGGGATCGTTGATCTGTGAAATTGGTGTGCGACCATGGGAATGAGCGCGCGCCGGCCGACGTTGGCACGTGTTGACAAGAGACTTCCGTGCCGGGGCAGCCGTAGGCCCGGCACTTGAGTAGATGACTGGAGTCAGGGATGACTGAAGCGCAGACCGAGCAGGCCGTGGCCACGGGTGTTCTCCTCACCGACGGGGCCGCCTCCAAGGTGAAGGCGCTGCTCGACCAGGAAGGCCGCGACGACCTCGCGCTGCGGGTCGCCGTGCAGCCGGGCGGGTGCTCCGGACTGCGGTACCAGCTGTTCTTCGACGAGCGTCAGCTCGACGGCGACGTGGTGGCCGACTTCGGTGGCGTGAGCGTCGTCACCGACCGGATGAGCGCGCCGTACCTGAAGGGCGCGACGATCGACTTCGTCGACACCATCGAGAAGCAGGGCTTCACGATCGACAACCCGAACGCCACCGGCTCCTGCGCCTGCGGCGATTCGTTCAACTGAGCTGAAGCTGAAGCACCCGAAGCCCCCGGTCACCGCGCGGTGACCGGGGGCTTCGGCGTGCCCGGACTTCGGAAGCGACTGTGTGAATCCAACGCTTGTTGGGTATTGGTCGCTGTGTGTGGGACTACATAACTGAGCGTCACTCCAAGCTGCTCTACCAGAGCTATCAGCACCTCAGCCTGGTCATCCCGACAAGCAGAAGCAGTACGACGCGGTGCGGGCGGAGGACGCCGCGAAGTACGGGCTGATCTGGTTGAAGCCGGCCCCGATGAACAACAGCTACGGCTTCGCGATGACCCGGAAGGAGTCCGAGCGGCTGCACATCACCAAGCTGTCGCAGGTCGAGTCGTTGCCCGTGAAAGAGCGGACGTTCTGCGTCGAGTCCGAGTTCGCCAACCGCAACGACGGGTTCGAGCCAGATGCTGAAGCACTACGGGATCCCGCCGGGCTCCGGCGTACCGCGGGACAACATCCGGACGCTCGACACCGGCGCGGTGTACGCCGCCACCGACAAGGGGGATTGCCGGTTCGGGGAGATCTTCACGTCGCCATGGACTGGTTGGTGAAGGAAGGTTTCGTCAGCCGTGACTGACGCTCTCCTCGCGGGCCCGCTTCGGCAGTAGGTACGACACCGCGAGGCTGACGACGAAGAGGCCGATCGCGACCAGGACCGACGTCTTGGTCGCGCCCAGGAACGCGTGGCTCGGCAGCAGCTGGAAGAAGATCGTGCCGATCACCGCGACGCCGATCGCGCCACCGTACTGCTGCATCGCGGTCAGGACGCCGGACGCCGAGCCCGCGGCCTGGTCGTCGATCGAGGCCAGGATGATGTCGAACAGCGGCGCGAACACCATGCCGGCGCCGATGCCGGTGGCCAGCGTCGCGGGGACCAGGTTCCAGATCGTGGTCGCGTCGCCCTGGGTGTGCAGCGTGAACCAGACGCCGGCCATCGCGACCGTCATCACCGCGATGCCGAGCTGCAGTGCTTTGCGGCCGAGCTTCGGGGCGAGCAGCGCGGCCGACAGCGGCGCGCCGATCGCGATGCCGAGCGAGAACGGCACCATCGCGAGGCCGGCCTTCAGCGGGCTGTAGTGCAGGCCGAGCTGGGTGAACAGGTTGAACACCAGCATGAAGCCGTTCATCGCGAGGAAGAACGTGGTGATCACGCCGAGACCGGCGACGTACCCGCGGTTGCAGAACAGCGACGGGTCGATGACCGGGTTGCCGGACCGGCGCTCACGCCAGCCGAACAGGGCGAAGACCGCGACCGAGCTGATCAACATCAGGATTGTCCACAACGGCCAGCCGAGCTCACGGCCCTGGACGAGCGGGTAGATCAGCAGGCCGGAGGCGAGGCTGACCAGGACGACACCCGCGGCGTCGAGCCGGGACGCGCCGGGCGTCTTGACCTCGGGCATGAAGCGGAGCGCGCCGACCAGTGCGGCGATGCCGACCGGGACGTTGATGAAGAAGATGGTCCGCCAGCCGGCGTCGAACCAGTTGGCGTCGATCAGGACGCCGGCCAGGATCGGGCCCGCGACCGCCGACAGTCCCATCACCGGGCCGAACATCGCGAACGCCTTGCCGAGCTCCTCGGACGGGAAGATCGACTTCAGGATCGCGAAGCCCTGCGGGATCATCACTGCGCCGAGCAGACCCTGCGCGACCCGGCTGCCGATCAGCAGCTCGGGGCTGGTCGCCAGCCCGCAGACCGCGGACGCGACCGTGAAGCCGAGGGCCCCGACCACGAACAGCCGCCGCCGGCCGACCAGATCGCCGAGCCGGCCGAACGTGATCAGGCCGATCGCGAAGGCCAGCGTGTAGCCGGCCAGCATCCACTGCATGGCCGACTCCGACCCGCCGAGCTCGGCGCGGATCGACGGGGCCGCGATGTTGACGATCGTCGCGTCGACCAGGTCCATGATCTCGGCGACCAGGATCGTGGCGAGCACGATCCACCGCCACCGGTACGGCGTACCGCGCGCGGCCGTCGTGGAGTCGGATGTGCTGCTGGTGCTGGTGCCGGGCGTGCTGCCGGGTGTGGCGTTGGGTGAGTTGTCGAGTGTGGTGCTCATCGTTGGCCCCCTCAGGATTGGCGAACAGTGTTCGTTGACGAACACTGTTCTACTCTCGAACGGTGTTCGCGTCAAGTACAGTGTTCGTATGACCCAGCACCCGTGGCAGCCGATCAGCCCCGCGAAGCCCGCCCGCGCCGCGAAGGAGCCGCTCAACCGCGAGCGGATCGTCGACGCCGCCATGCGCGTCCTGGTCAGCAACGGGTACGACGCGGTCTCGATGCGGAAGGTCGCGCAGGAGCTCGGCACCGGCCCGGCGTCGCTCTACGCCCACGTCGCGAACAAGCGGGAGCTCGACCAGCTACTGGTCGAGCGGGCCGCCGCGCAGATGGACTTCGACGAGGCGGTCGATCCGGAGCGCTGGCAGGAGCAGCTCAAGTCGATGATGCGCGAGATGCTGCGCGTGCTGCGGGCCAACCCGGGAGTCGCGCGCGCCTCGATCGGCCAGGTGCCGCTGGGGGAGCGGGCACTGCGCAGCACCGAGCGGATCCTGGCGCTGCTGAAGGCCGGCAACATCCCGGACCAAGCCGCCGCGTGGGCCGTCGACCTGATCCCGCTGTACGTCACCGCGATCGCGTTCGAGGAGACGGTGCAGAGCGCCTCCAACTGGACGCCCGAGGACGTCGAAGGTTTCGTCCGCGGGCTGCGCGACTACTTCGCGTCACTACCGGCGGACCGATTCCCCCTGACGGTGGCGCTCGCAGTGCCGATGACGTCCGGCGCGACCGGCGACGAGCGATTCGAGTTCGGCATCGCAGTAATCACCGCCGGCCTAGCCTCCCTCGCCAAGCCACACTGACCGAGCCGCACTGACCGAGCCGCGCTGCCGGAGCCGCGGTGCCGGAGCCGCGGTGCCGGAGCCGCACTGCCGGAGCCGCACTGCCGGAGCCGCACTGCCGGAGCCGCACTGCCGGAGCCGCACTGCCGGAGCCGCACTGCCCGAGCCGGGTGACCGAGCCGGGTGACCGAGCCGCGCTGACCGAGCCGCGCTGACCGAGCCGCGCTGACCGAGCCGCGCTGACCGAGCCGGGTGACCAACCGGGCTGACTGGGCTGGGCTGACCGGGTTGTCCGGGCCGGCCGACCGGACCAGGCTGGCCGGCCGGGCTGACCGCGTCGTGTGGCCGCGTCGTGTGACCGCGCTGGGCAGGCTACGCCGCGCTCACCGAGCTCGGCCGACCGAGCGGGCTGACTGGGCTGGGCTGACCGGACGGGGTTGTCCGGACCAGGTTGTCCAGGCCGGCTGACCGGACCGGACTGGCCACGCCGTGTGACCGACCGGGCTGACCGCGCTGGGGCTCACCGAGCTGGGTCGACCCAGCCGCGCTGGGCAGGCTACGCCGCGCTCACCGAGCTGGGCCGACCGACCGGGGTGACCGCGCCGTGTGACCGACTGGGGTGACCGACCGGGCTGATCGAGCCGGGGCATGTGACGGGGCTGTGAACACGGAGAGCAAACCGGGTACGACTGCTTGTGGTTCACGAATGCACATGGCTAACCTTCGGATTGTCAACAAAACTACGACTTGGCCTGTTGGGCGTGTGGAGAACGCGCGGGTGGGCACACGGACCAGGCCGTATGACGACAGGAGGAAGACCGTGGACGCCGAGACCACGCCAGTGAGCCCGCAGCCGGCCAGTGGTGGGCGAGCCCAGGACCGGCCGCCCGTGACTACTACCGAAAAGGAGCAGCCGCCCGGGGTGCTCAGGAAGGCAATCGCCGCCTCGGCGATCGGGAACGCGACCGAGTGGTTCGACTACGGCATCTACGCGTACGGCGTGACGTACATCTCGGCGGCCATCTTCCCGGGGGACACCGAGAGCCAGACCCTGCTCGCCCTGATGACGTTCGCCGTCTCGTTCCTGGTCCGCCCGCTCGGCGGCCTGGTCTGGGGACCGCTCGGCGACCGGCTGGGGCGCAAGCACGTCCTGGCGATCACAATCCTGATGATGTCCGGTGCGACGCTGCTCGCCGGCCTGGTCCCGTCGTACGACTCGATCGGGCTCTGGGCGCCGATCCTGCTCGTACTGCTGCGGATGATCCAGGGCTTCTCGACCGGTGGCGAGTACGGCGGTGCCGCGACCTTCATGGCCGAGTACGCGCCGAGCCGCAAGCGCGGGTTCCTCGGCAGCTTCCTGGAGTTCGGCACGCTGGCCGGGTTCTCGCTCGGCGCGCTGCTGATGCTGGGCTTCTCGCTGGTGCTCGGCGACGACGCGATGCACGCCTGGGGCTGGCGGCTGCCGTTCCTGGTCGCCGCGCCGCTCGGTCTGGTCGGCGTTTACCTCCGGTCCCGGCTCGAGGACACCCCGGTCTTCCGTGAGCTCGAGGCGAAGGGCCAGAAGGAAGAGGAGACCGCGACCCAGTTCAAGGACCTGCTGGCCGGCTACTGGGGCCCGATCCTGCGGCTCGGCGGCATGGTCATCGCGCTGAACGTCGTGAACTACACGCTGCTCACCTATATGCCGACGTACCTCGAGAAGGAGATCGGCCTGAGCGCCGACCAGTCGCTGATCGTGCCGATCATCGGAATGTTGACAATGATGGTCTTCGTGCCGTTCGCCGGCCGTGCGTCCGACCGGATCGGGCGCAAGCCACTGTGGTGGGCGTCGTTGACCGGGCTGTTCGTGTTCGGCGTGCCGATGTTCCTGCTGATGGGGACGAACCTGGCCGGCGCGATCATCGGCTTCGCGGTGCTCGGCCTGCTGTACGTGCCGCAGCTGGCGACGATTTCCGCGACGTTCCCCGCGATGTTCCCGACGCACGTGCGGTACGCCGGATTCGCGATCGCGTACAACGTGTCGACGTCGCTGTTCGGCGGGACGGCGCCCGCGGTCAACGACTGGCTGACGGCGAAGCTGGGCGACTCGCTGGTGCCGGCGTACTACATGATGGCCGCCTGCCTGGTGGGTGCGCTCGCGCTCGCCCGTGTACCCGAGACGTCGCGGTGCCCGCTCAACGGCACCGAGATCCCGGGGACCGAGGACGCCCCGCCGCCCGTGGCCCTCGACCCGGCCCACGCGAAGGCCTGATCGCAGGCCCGTCGACGCAGGAAAAGCCGGCCCGCGCTTTCCGGAACCACATCGCCACCTGGTGCGAACCGTGTTCCGGAAAGGGCGGGCCGGCCCTCGCTCGCCGGCCAGCCGGGGTTGACGGTGATCGGGTCGGGGTCGGCCGAGGGTGGCGGTCATCGGGTCGGGGTCGGCCGAGGACGGCGGTGGCCCGGTCGGCTTGACCGTGCGCGGGGCGCCTGCCGCGTATTGGCCGAGGGCGCCGATCTGCTGGACGTGGTGGGTCAGCGGAGGACGGCGGTGACTGCGTCGGGGGTCAGTCGAGGACGGCGGTGACGGCGTCGGACCAGATGCCGGCGGCTTCGTCGACTTCGTCGGGGGAGACGACCAGTGCGGGAATGAAGCGGACGACCTGACCCCAGGCGCCGCAAGTGAGTAGCAACAGACCTCGCCGGGCAGCCTCCTGTTGGACCGCGGCGGCCGTCACCGGGTCCGGCTTGCCGTCTGCGTCACGGAACTCGTTGCCGATCATCAGCCCGAGTCCGCGGACGTCGGTGATCTGCTCGTGCTTGTCCGCGACCAGCCGCAGCGCCTGCTTCAGCTGCGCGCCGCGGTCGGCGGAGTTCTGTACGAGCCCCTCGTCCTCGATCACGTCGAGCGTGGCGAGCGCCGCCGCGCAGGCGACCGCGTTCGCGCCGTACGTACCGCCCTGGGAACCGGGCCACGCCTTCTCCATCAGCTCCGACGACGCGGCGATCCCGGACAGCGGGAAGCCGGAGGCCAGGCCCTTCGCGGTGACGAGAATGTCCGGGTGCGATCCGAAGTGGTCGCCGCCCCAGAACTTGCCGGTCCGCCCGAAGCCGGTCTGTACCTCGTCCACCACCAGCAGGATCCCGTGCGCGTCGGCGCGCTCGCGCAGGCCCGCGAAGAACCGCTCGTTCGCCGGTACGTAACCGCCCTCGCCGAGCACCGGCTCGACGAAGAACGCCGCGGTGTCGGCCGGCGTGCTCAGCGTCTGCAGGGTGTAGTCGAGCTGGCTGAGCGCAAAGTCGGTGGTCTGCTCGACCGGCCAGCCGAAGTGGCCCGGGTCCGGGAACGGCGACACGTGGACGCCGGCCATCAACGGGCTGAACCCGGAGCGGAACTTCGTACCGGACGTGGTCATCGAGGCGGCAGCCACGGTCCGGCCGTGGAAGCCGCCGTGGAACACGATCACGTTCGGCCGGCCGGTCGCCTGCCGGCTGAGTCGCAGCGCGGCCTCGATCGCCTCGCTGCCGGAGTTCGCGAAGAACATCCGGTCGAGGTGCCGGGGGAGTACCTCGCCGAGCCGGTCGACCAGGGTGAGCAGCGGCCGGTGCATGACCGTCGTGTACTGCGCGTGGATGATCCGGCCGACCTGCTCCTGCGCCGCCGCGACCACCCGCGGGTGGCAGTGCCCGGTCGACGTCACGCCGATTCCGGCGGTGAAGTCCAGGTACCGCCGGTCGTCCTCGTCGAACAGCTGGACGCCCACGCCGCGGGCAGCGACCACGCCGGTCGCCTGTTTCAGGATCTGCGAGAGCTCGGCCACGACTTCCCCTCCACATGTCGACTGGTAGATTGTCGACAATCAGCGTATCTCAGCAGTCGAGGCCGGTGAAGGGGTGCGAATGAGCAACGACGAGCCGAACAACCAGCCCTACGACAAGCCGGACGACCAGCCAGGCCACGGGCCGGGGCACGGGCCGGGTAGCACGCCAGGTGACAGGTCGGCGGGTGAGGCGAGGGTGGTCGACGGGGTCGAGAAGCGGTTGTTCGTCGACGGGAAATGGGTCGAGGCGACCCGCGGCGCGACGTTCGACGTCGTCGATCCGTCGACCGGTGAGGTGCTGTGCGCGGTCGCCGACGCCTCGCCGGCGGACGGCCGGGCCGCGCTCGAGGCAGCCGTCGCCGCCCAGCGCGACTTCGCCCGGACCTCGCCGCGCGAACGCGCCGACATGCTGATGACGGCGTACGAGCTGCTGATGGAACGCGCCGACGACCTGGCGCTGCTGATGACGCTGGAGATGGGCAAGCCGCTGCGGGAGGCCCGCGGCGAGATCGCGTACGCGGCCGAGTTCTTCCGGCACTTCGCGGGCGAGGCGGTGCGGATCGACGGCGGGTACCAGACCGCGCCGGCCGGGAACGCCCGCTTCCTGATCACCCGGCAGCCGGTCGGCCCGTGCCTGCTGATCACCCCGTGGAACTTCCCGATGGCGATGGGCACCCGCAAGCTCGGCCCGGCGATCGCGGCCGGCTGTACGAGCGTGATCAAGCCCGCCCATCAAACGCCGCTGTCGATGCTGGCGTTGATGGGGATCCTGGCCGAGGCCGGCGTACCGGCGGGCGCCGTCAACTGCGTCACCGCGATGGACGCGGGCGGTGTGATGGAGCCGCTGATCCGCTCCGGGCTGGCGCGCAAGTTGTCCTTCACCGGTTCCACGCGGGTCGGCCGGATGCTGCTCGAGCAGTGCGCGGAGAAGGTACTGCGGACGTCGCTGGAGCTCGGCGGCAACGCGCCGTTCATCGTGTTCGAGGACGCCGACCTGGACGAGGCGGTGACCGGCGCGATCGCGGCGAAGATGCGGAACATGGGCGAGGCCTGTACGGCGGCGAACCGGATCTTCGTGCACACCTCCGTGATCGACGAGTTCGGCCGACGGCTCGCGGAGCGGATGGCCGCGCTGACGGTCGGGCGCGGGACCGAGCCGGGCGTCGACGTCGGCCCGCTGATCGACGAGGCCGGCCGCGAGAAGGTCCGGTCACTCGTCGCGGACGCGGTCGGGCGCGGCGCGACCGTGCTCACCGGGGGAGACGTGCCCGCGGGGAGCGGGTACTTCTACCCGCCGACGGTCCTGACGGGCGTACCGCGGGAGGCCGCGATGGCGGACCAGGAGATCTTCGGTCCGGTGGCGCCGCTGACGCCGTTCGACGCCGAGGACGAGGTGGTGCGGGCGGCGAACGACACCGAGTACGGGCTGGTCGCCTACGTCTTCACCAACGACCTGCGGCGGGCGTTGCGGGTCGCGGAGGCGATCGAGACCGGGATGGTCGGGCTGAACCAGGGCGTCGTGTCGAACCCCGCTGCGCCGTTCGGCGGCGTGAAACAGTCCGGGCTCGGTCGCGAGGGCGGCGCGGTGGGGATCGACGAGTTCCTCGAGACCAAATACATCGGGATCGCGGTCAACGACTGAACGGGTGGTCCGGTCAGCGGTTGACGAGGCGCTCGATGGCGTCGTCCATGTGCGCGATCAGGAGCCGTTCGGCGCGCTCGGCGTCGCCGTCGCGGATCGCCTCGCCGAGGTTGTTGTGCTCGATGGCGCGGGCGTCGGCGGCGAGGTAGGTCTCCTCGAGCGCGTGGATGCACATCCGGGTCTCGATGATCGACGTCTGGTGCATCCGCGACAGCCGCGGGCTGCCGGCCAGCCGGACGAGGAGCTCGTGGAACTCGATGTCGAGGTCGCCGATCGCGGCCGGGTCGCCGTCGGCGGCCAGCATTCGGTCGGCGACCGCGCACAGCGCCGTCCCCGCGGACGCGTGGTCGCCGCAGAGGATCTTCTGGATCGCGGCGCGCTCGACCGCCTCGCGGGCGAGGTACATGTCGCGGATGTCGTCCGGCGTCATGTCGATGACGAACAGGCCGCGGTTGCGGATCGAGACCAGCAGACCCTCCTGGGTCAGGCGCTGCATACCTTCGCGCAGCGGCCCGCGGCTGACGCCGAGCTTGCGGGCCAGGTCGGCCTCGCCGAGCTGCGCACCGGGCTTCAGCTCCCCGTGGCCGATGGCCTTGCGCAGTTTGTCGGCGATGATGCTCGGCGTCGACTCCTGGGCCAGCGGCTCGATGTAACTGGTCACTCCGAATTCCCCCTTGTGGCGAACAACGTCCCCAGATGTGGCAGAGAGGGTACAGGCCCGGCCAACTGGAGCCCCTTCCAGACCGTCACCTGGTTCGCGGTCAGCACCGGTTTGCCGACGGCGGCCTCCAGGTCGTCGACGATCTCGAGCGTGTGCATCGCGGTGTCCGGCACCAGCACCGCCTCGGCGTCCGGGTGGTCGGCCGCCTTCACCATCGCCACCACCTGCTCGGGCGCGAGCGTCCCAACCTCCGCGGCGGTGACGATGCCGTTGCTGCCCATCGACACCACGTCGAGGCCGCCCGCGGTCAGGAACCGGACGAAGTGCTGCGCGACGTCCTTGGGGTACGACGCGGCGACGGCGACGCGCTTCAGCTCCAGCGTCCGGCACGCGTCGACGAACGCGATCGAGGTCGAGGACGCCGGGACGCCGAGCGCCTGCGCCACGCCGGCTGCCTGGATATTCGCGCCCTCCGGGCCGAACACGAAGCTGCCCGAGGTGCAGGCCCACATCACCGCGTCCGGCCGCGACGGTGCGAGCTCGGCGGCGCCCTCGGCCAGCCGTTCCGCTCGGCCGAGGTCGAGCAGGGCGTCGACCCGGTGCGCGTCCTCGCCGACCGAGGTGATGACGACCGGCAGCTTCACGGAACCGTCGAGTCGCGCCTCGAGTGACGGGTAGTCGTCCTCCGCGCTGTGTCCGGGGTAAAGGAGTCCTACCGTGACCATCTGGCCTCCTGGCTGGTCGAACGACCGAAAGGTAGATTGTCGACAATGTTAACCCCAGAGCGCTCCGGCGCCGGATCTGCGGCGTACGACGCCGCGCGGCTGGTCGCGACGTTGCGCCGGGAGCTCCGGGGCGAGGTCGGCGACGACCGGCGGACGCGCGCGCTGTACGCGACGGACGGGTCGAACTACCGCGCGGTGCCGGACCTGGTCGTCGTACCCGCCGATGCCGAGGACCTGGCGGCGGCTGTCTCGCTGACCGCAGCCGCCGGCGCGCCGGTCGTGCTGCGGGGCGGGGGTACGTCGATGGCGGGCAACGCGATCGGCGTCGGGGCCAGGGGCGGCGTCGGGGTCGGTGGTGACCGGGTCGGTCGTGACGTGGCCGGCGGGGTCGGAGTCGGCGGGGTCGAGGTCGGTGGCGTCGTGATCGACGCGTCCAGGCATGTGCGCCGGATCCTCGGCATCGACGCCGCCGCGCGGACGGCGGTCGTCGAGCCGGGCGTCGTACTGACGGATCTGCTGGCGGCCGCGCGGCCGTATGGGCTGGCGTTCGGCGCGGACCCTTCGTCGGCGAGCCGGGCCACTCTCGGCGGCATGATCGCGAACAACGCGTGCGGCGCCCACTCGGTTGCCTGGGGTACGACTGCCGACAATCTGCAATCGCTCGACGTCGTCCTCGCCGACGGAACCCGTCTGACCCTCGACGCACCCGGTGACGGATCGGGCGGGGCGGCCGATCCCGGGCAGGATCGGCGTGCCGAGTTGGCCCGTCGGCCGGGGCGTGAAGGGGAGTTGCATCGGGCTCTGCAGGACTTCGCCGGCCGGAACGAGTTGCTGATCCGCCGCCGGTTCGGGCAGTTCACCCGGCAGATCTCCGGGTACGCGCTGCACCGTCTGCTGCCGGAGTACGGCTACAACGTGGCCGGTCTGCTGGCCGGAAGTGAGGGCGGTCTCGCCGCGACCCTCCGCGCCACCGTCCGGCTCGTGGAGTTGCCCAAGGCAAAGGTTCTGTGCGTGCTCGGGTTCGCCGACTCGATCACGTCGGCGGACTGCGTACCGGTTGTCCTGCGGCACGCGCCGCTCACGATGGAGTCGATCAACAACGAGCTTGTCGACAGGTTGCCGACCGAGGTGCGGGACGCGGCAGTCCACGCCGGGCTTCCGGCCGGTAACGCCTGGCTCCTGGTCGAGATCGGCGGCGAGGACGAGACGGCGGCCGCCGCCGCTGCCCGTGCGATGCTCGACGAACTGCGGGATTCCGGCGCGACGGCGTCGCTGGTGACCGATCCGCGGGCACAGGCAGTGCTGTGGCGGTGCCGTACGGACGCCGCGGGCCTGGCGACGCGGCGCGCGGACGGAGCCGAGGCGTGGGGCGGTTGGGAGGACGCCGCCGTACCGCCGGAGCGTTTGGGCGCCTACCTGCGCGGCCTCGACGAGTTGCTCGGGCGGCACGGTCTGTCCGGCGCGTCGTACGGGCATTTCGGCGAGGGCTGCATGCACATGCGGATCGACTTCGATCTGTTGAGCGCACGGGGCATCGCGACGTACCGGGAGTTCGTCGAGCAGGCCGCGGACCTGGTGGTCGGGCTGGGCGGCTCGGTGTCCGGCGAGCACGGTGACGGGCGGGCGCGCGGCGAACTGCTGAGCAAGATGTACGGCGCCGACGGGGTCGCGCTGTTCGGCGAGCTGAAGCGGATCTGGGATCCGGCGGCCGTGCTGAACCCGGGCGCGATCGTCGACCCGCCGCCGCTCGACCTCGCGATCCGGCACGACGGGCCGGCCAAGGATCGTAGATTGCCGACAATCTTCGACTACCCGGACGACGGGCACGACTTCGCGCAGGCGCAGCGGCGGTGCGTGGGGATCGGGAAGTGCCGGCAGACGTCCGGCAGCGTGATGTGCCCGAGCTACCAGGTCACGCGCGAGGAGTTGCACTCGACGCGTGGGCGTGCGCACCTGCTGTGGGAGATGCTGCAGGGCGACCTGATCACCGACGGGTGGCGATCGGCCGAGGTACGCGACGGGCTGGATCTCTGCCTGTCGTGCAAGGGATGTCTGTCGGACTGCCCGGTGAACGTCGACATGGCGACGTACAAGGCCGAGTTCACCCACCACCACTACGCGCGCCGCCCGTGGGCCCGCCCGCTGTCGCACTGGTCGATGGGCTGGCTGCCGCTGTGGTCACGCCTCGCGTCCCACGCCCCAGCCCTGGCAAACCGCTTCGCCCGCCTACCCCTGACCAAGCGCCTCGGAGGCATCGCCGCCGAACGCCAGGTCCCACCGTTCGCCCCGGAAACCTTCACCCACTGGTTCACCCACCAAGCCACCCAGCAGGAGCGCGCCCGACCGGAGGGTGCGGGTCCGGAGGGTGCGGGGCCAGCAGGAGCGGGGCCGGAGGGTGCGGGGCCAGGAGGAGCGGGGCCGGAGGGTGCGGGGCCGGAGGGTGCGGGGCCAGCAGGAGCGGGGCCAGCAGGAGCGGGGCCGGGGAGCGCCGGGCTGGAGGGTGCGGGACCGGAAGGTACGGGGCTGGCGGGGTTAGCGGGCGCGTGGGATGCGAGTGTGGAGCCCGGGAGTGCGGGGCGGGTTGTGTTGTGGCCGGATACGTTTACCAACTACCTTGCGCCGGAGATCGGGCGGGCCGCGGTGGCTGTGCTGGAAGCGGCCGGGTTCGAGGTTGTGGTGCCGGCGAAGCCGGTGTGTTGCGGCCTCACTTGGATCTCGACCGGTCAGCTCACCCGAGCGCGCCGTGTCCTCACCCGCTCCCTCGGCGTACTCGCGCCGCATCTCGAGGCCGGCACCCCGATCGTCGGTCTCGAGCCCAGCTGTACGGCGGCCTTCCGCCACGACGCGCCTGCTCTGCTTGTCGACAATCCTCTCGCCGCATCGGCGGCCGCGAACATCCGCACGTTCTCGGAGCTCCTCGTCGAATCCGGCTGGCATCCGCCGCAGGTCGGCGGAGCGGCGTTCGTCCAACCGCACTGTCACCAGCACGCTGTCCTCGGCTTCGATGCCGACCGCAAACTGATGGCGGCGGCCGGTATCGAGGCCGGTCTCGCGGAGCCGGGCTGCTGCGGTCTCGCCGGCAACTTCGGCTTCGAGCGCGACCACTACGACGTCTCCAAGGCCGTAGGCGAACGCACGCTGCTTCCCGCCGTACGATCGTTGCCCGAGACAACCGCTGTGCTGGCCGACGGCTTCAGCTGCCGGACCCAGATCGCCCAGGCGACCCCACGGACCCCCTCACACCTCGCACAGGTTCTCGCCGAGGCGCTCCCACCGCGCCCGAGCTAGGTGTTGCCGGCTATGACCTCGTGACGCCGGTCGGCTAGAGGCGTGTCGCGGTGTGGACGAGGTCGGCAACGACTGCGGATCTGCTGTGTGGTGGCCAGGCGATCACGGTCGTGACGGCCGGTGCGTCCGGCACCGGCACGACGGCGTAGTCGTCGCCCAGTTGGTCTCCGAGCGACTCGGGCGCGACGACGCACGCCAGCCCGAGCGCGACCAGTTGGAACAGTTGGGTCTGGTCGCGGATCTGCGGGCCCGGGCCGTCCGGATAGGTGCCATCCCCTTGAGGCCAGCGCGGCAGGGGCAGGTCCGTCTGGGCGTTGATCTCGGCCAATGACAGATGCGCCCGGTCGGCGAGGGGATGACCCGCGGGCAGGACCACCACCTGTTGTTCGGTGTGCAGATCCTCGGTGTCGAATCCGGCTGTCGTGTCGTACGGCCGATGGAGCAGGGCAACGTCGGCACGCCCGGTGCGCAGCAGACTCTCCGGCTCGCCGGGCCCGCACAGCACCACCTCGACGGCGACGGCGCCCGGTTCAGCGGCGTAGGCGTCCAGGAGCTTCGACAACAGTTCCGTGGACGCTCCGGCCTTGGCCGCCAGCACCACACCCGGCTGGTCGGCCGCGGCGCGGCGGGTGCGCCGCTCGGCGGCTTCGACCGCGTCGAGTGCGGTCCGGGCCTCCCGCAGCAGCACCGACCCGGCCTCGGTCAAGGCGATGGTGCGAGCAGTGCGGTGCAGCAGAACGACGCCGAGCCGCCGTTCCAGTTGCTGGATCGCCCGCGACAGCGGTGGTTGCGCCATCGCGAGTCGTTGTGCCGCCCGCCCGAAGTGCAACTCCTCGGCGACAGCGACGAAGTATCGCAACTCCCGCGTCTCCACCGACCGATCGTATCCGGCGCTGACTACGACCAATACCCGTGCGGTATCGCCGACCACCCGACCGGTCTTGGACGCCCCGGCCGGGTCCGCACCATGATCGACGGCATGAGTGAACGGACAGTCGCGCTGGTGACCGGCGCGAACAAGGGCATCGGATACGAGATCGCCGCAGGCCTGGGCGCCCTCGGCTGGCGAATCGGTGTGGGCGCGAGGGATCGGCAACGCCGCGAGACCGCGGTGGAGAAGCTGCGCGCGGCCGGGACAGATGCCTTTGCCGTGCCGCTCGACGTCACCGACGACGCGAGTGTGGGCGCTGCGGCCGAGTTGATCGCCGGCCAGGCCGGGGGGCTCGATGTCCTGGTCAACAATGCGGCGATCACCGGCCGCCTGCCACAGACACCGACCACGGTCGAGCCCGCGACCGTGCGAGCCGTCGTGGAAACCAACGTGATCGGCGTCATCCGGGTCACCAACGCGATGCTGCCGATGCTGCGCGGCTCGGCATCACCGCGAATTGTCAACATGTCCAGCAGCGTCGGCTCGCTCGCCCTGCAAACCGCACCCGACGTCGACATGGGCCCGGTTCCCGCCGGCTATCTGGCCTCGAAGACCTTCCTCAACGCCCTCACCATCCAATACGCGAAGGAACTGGGTGACACCAGCATCCTGATCAACTCCGGCTGCCCCGGCTTCACCGCCACCGACCTCAACGGCTTCCGCGGCGTCCGCACGCCACAGCAGGGCGCGGCCATCGCGATTCACCTCGCGACCCTGCCCGACGACGGACCGACCGGTGGATTCTTCGACGACGCCGGAACAGTCCCCTGGTAACCACACCGCGAAACTAGGTCGTCATCAGCTTGTCGGTGGCGCGGCGGAGGCGGGCGACGCCTTCGTGGATCCGGTCGGGGTCGGTCGACGCGAAACAGAGCCGGAAAGCGTTTCGGAAACGACCGGTGGGCGAGAACGCCGGTCCGGGGATGAAGGCGACGCCTTCGGCGAGTGCGACCTCGAACAGTTCCTCGGTGTCGACGCCGTTCTCCAGCGTCACCCAGAGAAAGAAACCGCCTTCCGGATCCGTCCAGTGCGCGATGTCGCCGAAGTGTTCCGTCAGCGCGGCATGCATCGCTTCCTTGCGCCGCTTGTACTCGCGGCGCTGCCGGACCAGGTGTTCCTCGAGATGCCCGCCGGTCAGGAATCCGGTCAGCAGCCGCTGCGCCGGGAGGTTCGTGCAGGTGTCCATTGCCTGCTTCGCGTTGATCAGCAGCGGCTGAAGTTCGGGATCCGTGTCCACCCAGCCGACGCGCAGACCGGGCGCGACGATCTTCGAGAACGTCCGTACGGCGAACACCAGCGGATCGCCCGCGCCGAGCTCCCGCAGGGTGGGCAGGGGATCGCCGGCGAACCGGAGCAGACCGTACGGGTCGTCGTCGATCACCATCGACCCCCACTCGCGGGCCAGCTCCAGCAGACGCTGCCGCCGGTGGAGCGACAGTGTCGCGCCGGACGGGTTCTGGAACGTCGGGATCGTGTAGATGGCCTTCGGCGTTCGCCCGTCGAGCAGTCGCGGTAGATCGTCGACAATCATGCCGTCGTCGTCGACCGGTACCTCGAGCAGCTCCGCGCCGTACGAGAGCGCCGTCGCGCTGCCATTGGTGTACGTCGGTGACTCGACGACGACCAGGTCGCCCGGGTCGACGAAGATCTTGCAGAACAGGTCGAGGCCCTGCATGCCGCCGGCCGTGACGGTGAGCCGATCGGCGGTGGTCTGGTCGCTGGTCCCGCGCAGCATCTCCAGCAGCGCCGCGTGCAGCGGCGGGTCGCCCTCGGTCGCCGCATAGTCGAAGGCGGCGGGACGGCTCAGCTCCTCGGCCGCGATCGCGGACAGGATCCGCGCCGGGACGGCCTCCGCCGCGGGCGATCCCATCGCGAACCGCACGATGTCGTGGGTCTGCTTGTGCAGGAGCGACGTACTCGAGTCGATCACCGAACCCACCAGACCGGTGGCGCGGGCGGCGTACGGGAGCGCTGAGGGTGCTGGGCGTGCTGACAAGGGGGCTACCTCCTGATGGTCAGTTCGTGCGACAGGCCGGTCAGTCGTTCCACTCCGTCGGCGCTGACCACGACGGGTTCGGACAGTTCGTAGCCCCACCCGTCCATCCACATTCCGAGGATGACGTGGAACGCCATTCCCGCGGTCAGCACGGTGGTCTCCCCGGAGCGCAGGCTGACGGTGCGTTCGCCCCAGTCCGGCGGGTACCCGATACCGATCGAGTACCCGATCCGCGACTCCTTCACCAGACCGTGCGCCGCGATCACCGCGTTGAACGCGGCGTGCACCGCGCTGCCGGTGACGCCTGGCCGGATTGTCGACAACGTCGCCTGCATGCCGTCGGCAACGATCTTCGCGGTCTCGCGGAGCCGTCGCGGCGGGTCGCCGAGCATCACGGTGCGGGCGAGCGGCGCGTGGTACCGGCCGTGGACGCCGGCCAGTTCGACCGTGGTGGCCTGATTGTCGACGAATGGACGATCGCTCCAGGTCAGGTGCGGCGTCCCGGCGGCGTCGCCGGTCGGCAGCATCGGCACGATGGCCGGATAGTCGCCCCCGTGCTCCCGTGTTCCGGTCGCCTGCGCGGCGAGAATCTCGGCGGCGACGTCGCACTGCCGCCGGCCGGGCCGGAGCCGGTCGAGCGCGACCCGCATCGCCTGCTCCGCGATCGCGCCGGCGATCCGGAGGTGGTCCAGTTCGTGCGGCGACTTGACCAGCCGGACCCAGTTCACCAGCTCGGCCGAGTCGACCAGCCTGCGGCCGGGCAGGCCGTTGCTGAGAGCAAGGTAGCCGCGGGCGGTGAAGTAGTGCGCATCGCTCTCGACGGCGACGTCCGCACCGGCTGGGATCAGCTCGTGGCAGATGTTCGCGATCCAGTCGTACGGATGGACGTCCGGCCGGTGCACCAGCACCTCGGGATACCCATGGATCTGGTCGGCGCGCAGGTTGGAGGTGTACGACGCACCCGCCGCATCCATCGCCCGCGCGAAGAACTGCACGTCACCGTCGGCCGGGACGAGCAGGCACTGCGGCGTGTAGAACGACCAGGCGTCGTAGCCGGTGAGGTAGAAGAGGTTCGCGGGATCGCTGACAACGAGCGCACCGAGGCCGCGCTCCGCCAGGACCGTGCGAACCCGGGTCAGCCGGGCGGCGTATTCGCTCATCGGATTGTCAACAATCGTTGTCCCGGACCGACTCCTTCGTGGCCGGCGAGTTCGAGCGCCGACCACATCGTGACCTGGTTCGCGGTCAGCACCGGCTTGCCGAGCGTGGCCTCCAGCCCGGCGATCACGTCGTACGTCGGCAGGTTGGTGCAGCTGATGAAGATCGCCTCGACCGCGTCGCTGTCGACGCTGCGGACCAGCTCGACCGTCGTCTCGTAGGGGACCGCCCAGATCTGCGCGATCAGCCCGAGCCCGGCGGTCGCGACCACCTCGACCCCGGCCTGGGCGAGGAACGCGCTCAGGCCCGCGGTCAGGTCGTTGGTGTACGGCGTGACCGTCGCGATCCGGTTGACCCGGAGCCGGCGCAGTGCGAGGAGCAGCGCGCCGCTGGTGGTCACCGCAGCTGGCGCCCCCGCGCCGACCATCGCGTCCACGAGGGCGAGTTCACCGGTCAGTCCGCCTACGAAGCTGCCGAACGTGCAGGCGTACGCGACTACGAGCGGACCGACCGGCAGGACGTCGTACGTCGTCCGCGCGATCAGCTCCGGATCCGAGATGTGCACGGCCATCTCGACCGTGGCGGCCATCGGTGCGTACGGCGTGCGCGTGACGTGCAGCGTGACGTCGTCGGGCACCCAGCGCCACAGCTCGCGGTCGAGCGCGAAGTCGTACGGCGCGATGACGCCGATCCCGGTCTGCAGCAGTGGCGGCACCGCCGCCGGCAGCGGGTGGGTGGAGGGACGCGTGCTCATGCCAGTCAGTGTGCGGCGCGAGGCAGATTGTTGACAATCCTACTAGCGAGTTCCTAGCCTCGATCACGTGCCAGCCCTCCCGCCAGCAAGCACCGAGCGCCCCGTGGTCGCGGTGCTCTGTGAGCGCGCGACCGACCGGCCGCCGGGGCTGGACGGTCTGCCGGTCGACTTCCGGTACTGCGCCGCGGACGGGCTGGCCGCCGCGGTTCGGGGTGCGCGCGCCTTGATGCTCTGGGACTTCTTCTCGACGGCGGTCCGGGACGTCTGGGCGGAGGCCGACGCGCTCGAATGGATCCATGTGACCGCGGCCGGTGTGGACACGTTGCTCTTCGACGAACTGCGCGACTCCGCGGTCGTGGTCACGAACGCACATGGCGTGTTCGACCGGCCGATCGCCGAATACGTGCTGGGCGCGGTGATCGCGCACGCCAAGGACAGCCTCCGCAGCTTCGACCTGCAGCGCGAGCGGCGCTGGCAGCACCGCGAGACCCGGAGCGTGCTGGGCGCGAAGGCGCTGGTCGTGGGGACCGGTGCGATCGGGCGGGAGACGGCCCGGCTGCTGCGCGCGGCCGGTCTGGAGGTCCGGGGTGCCGGCCGGGTTGCGCGAGGGGGCGACCCGGACTTCGGCACGATCGTTGCCAGCAGCAACCTGTCGGCCGAGGCCGGCTGGGCCGACCATCTCGTGATCGCGGCGCCGTTGACCGCGGCGACCCGCGGGCTCGTCGACGCCGCTGTCCTCGCCGCGCTGCGGCCGGGAGCGCACCTGGTGAACATTGCCCGCGGTCCGATTGTCGACGAAACGGCACTGCTCGCCGCTGTCGGCAGTGGACGGATCGCCGCAACGCTCGACGTGTTCGACACCGAGCCGCTGCCGCCGGACCATCCGCTCTGGGACGCGCCGAACGTCACGGTCACCGCGCACATGTCGGGCGACGTCGTCGGCTGGCGCGACACCCTGGCGGCGCAGTTCGCGACCAATGTGCGGCGCTGGCTGGCCGGCGAACCGCTCCTGAACATTGTCGACAAGAAGCTTGGCTACGTTCCGACGGGAGATCGATGACCGAGGCAACCGAGCTGGTCGAGGGCTACCGGACCGGCGCACTGTCGCCCGTCGAGGCGACGCAGCAGGCGCTGGACGCGATCGAGCGGTACGACGACCAGGTCAACGCCTTCGTCCTGGTCGACGCCGAAGGCGCGCTCGCCGCCGCGAAGGAATCGGAGACCCGCTGGCACGCCGGAACCCCGCTCGGACCCGGCGACGGTGTGCCGACGTCCATCAAGGACGCATTGTGGACAAAAGGCTGGCCGACACTGCGTGGCAGCACGATGATCGACCCGGCCGGGCCGTGGGACGAGGACGCGCCGTCCGTCGCCCGGCTGCGCGAGACGGGCGCAGTCATCCTCGGCAAGACGACCACACCGGAGTACTCGTGGAAGGGCGTCACCGACTCGTGCACCTACGGCGCGACCGGCAACCCGTGGGATCCGGCGAGGACGTCGGGCGGCTCGAGCGGCGGCTCGGCGACTGCGGTCGGCCTCGGGATGGGCGTGTGGTCGCTCGGCACCGACGGCGGCGGATCGGTCCGGATCCCGGCCGCGTTCACGGGAACGGTCGCGCTGAAACCGACGTACGGGCTGATCCCGCTGTTCCCGCCGAGCGCGTTCGGGACGTTGTCGCACGCCGGGCCGATGACCCGGACCGTACGCGATGCGGCTGCCCTGCTCGACGTGGTCGCCGGGTTCGACCCGCGCGACTGGTCCGCGATGCCGACACCGGCCCGGTCCTTCCTGGACGGCCTCGACGACGGCGTGGCCGGTCTGCGGATCGGTTTCTCGTCCGATCTTGGTTTTGTTGACAATCATCCGGAGGTCGACGCGCTGGTCCGCGCCGCGGTCGGCGTGCTCGCGGAGCTCGGCGCCGAGGTGACGGAGGTGGATCCCGGGTTCGCGGATCCGATCGACGCGTTCAACGTGCTCTGGTGGTCCGGTGCCGCGAAGGTGCTGTCGGCGTACGCGGTCGACGATCGCGTCGACCCGGGGCTGCGCCGGGTCGCCGCGCAGGGGTCGGCCTTCTCGGCGTCGGACTTCCTCGACGCGACCAACGTCCGGATGGAACTCGGGACGCTGATGGGCCGCTTCCACCAGCAGTACGACGTGCTCGTGACGCCGACGCTGCCGATCACCGCGTTCCCGGTCGGCCAGGACGTGCCGGACGGGTCGTCGTCGCCGGACTGGACCGACTGGACGCCGTACACGTATCCGTTCAACCTCACCCAACAGCCGGCGCTGAGCGTGCCGTGCGGCTTCACGAGCGACGGTCTGCCCGTGGGGCTGCAGGTCGTCGGACCGCGGCATGCCGACGCGCTGACGTTGCGGGTCGGCCAGGCGTATCAGGCCGCGACCGACTGGCACCGCCGGACCCCGACCTTGGAGAGACGATGAAGCACATCACGGTCAGCCTGGACAAGCGCGGCGTGAGCTGCGTGGCGAAGCTGCTCGACGACGTGGCGCCCCGGACCTGCGCGGCGGTCTGGGATGCGCTGCCGCTGTCGGCGCCGGTGTTCCACGGAAAATACGCGCGGAACGAGATCTACACGCTGGTTCCGGCGTTCGCGCCCGATCCGGGCAAGGAGAACACCACCGTCACGCCGATCCCCGGGGACCTGTGCTGGTTCTCGTTCGACTCCGACGACCTGGGAAATCCCGCCTACGGGTACGAGAACACGACCGGCACCGGTACGACCGGCGCGATCGTCGACCTCGCCGTGTTCTACGGCCGGAACAACCTGCTGATCAACGGCGACCAGGGATGGGTGCCGGGAAACGTTTTCGGCGCGATCACCGAGAACCTCGACGAGTTCGCCGCCGCCTGCCAGGACCTGTGGATGGGCGGCGCCCGCGGGGAGACGCTGTCGTTCAGCCGCTTGTGAGGGGCTGCTGCAGTTCGGTGACCCAGTCGTCCGGGTTCTCCGGGGTGTCGAGGTAGAGCTCGCGGGCCGGCTCGGCGGCGCGCCGGCCGTTGTCGTCGAGCCAGCGCGCCAGCGCCTGCCAGGACGGCAGCACCTGATCGATCGGTCCGCGGTGCACGAGCGTCGCTGCCTGCGTTGCCGGCAGGTCTATCACCTCGAGGCCGTTGAGGTTGCCGCCGGCATCGACCGCGGCTGGGACTGTCGCACGTACGTCGACCTCGTCCTCGGAGCTTTGCGCGTACAGACAGGTCAGCCGGCCGGCGGGGCGGACGTCTACATCCGGCAGTCTCCGACCGAGTTCCGCGCAGAGGGGATGGACCACGGGAGTGATGTCGTCGGGCGTGAAGCTCGCCGCCGTCGCGGTCAGGCCGACGAGTCGTACAGCGGGCAGTTCCTTGACCACGACGTCCGCGGTCGGAACGTCGCTCTCGAGACCGCGCAGGCGCGACTCGACCTGCGCGAGCTGGGCCTGGCTCTCGGCGAGCGTGGTCTCCAGTTGTGCGCGTCGCATGGTGAGCATCGTGCGGAGCTCGGACAGGCTGAGATTGTCGGCAATCATCGTGTTGACCTGGTCGAGGGAGAAGCCGAGGTCCTTGAGTGCGACGATCCGGTTCAGGTCGGCGAGCTGGGCGGCGGTGTAGCTGCGGTAGCCGGTGGCGGGGTCGACGTAGGCGGGGCGCAGCAGGCCGATGGCGTCGTAATGCCGCAGCATCCGAATCGACACCCGGCCGTGGCGGGCGAATTCACCGATCGCGAACATGACGGCAGTCAACCAGCCAGGAGTTCCGCGAGCATGATCGCGGTGTCGTCCTCGTGCCACGGACCGATCACCTGAGCGCCGATCGGCAACCCTGCCGGCGTGTGTCCGATCGGCATGCTGAGCGCGGGGTGCCCGGTCAGCGCGGCGTGGGCGATCCAGAAGACCTGCGTTTCGTACGGCAGGCCGTCGATTGTCGACGATCCGTGGGGGAACGCGACCGTGAAGCTGGTCGGGCAGAGGAAGACGTCGACATCCTCGAAGTACCGCTGCCACCGCCCACGCGCCGCCATCCGCCGCCGATCCAGCCCGCGCACTTCCTCAAGCGTCAGACCACTCCCGGACACGCCGCCCGAACCGCTGCTGGGGCCGCCGTCGGAGCCGCTACGGGGGCCGCCGGCGGGGTCATGGTCGGAGTCGCCGCCGGGGTCACCGTCGGAGGTGGCGTGGAGGGCGAAGAAGAGTTCTACCTGGCGGCCGAACTGTTCGGCTTGCTCGTTGGGGTCTACGCCGTCCGGCCAGTTGTCGACAATCTTTGCGCCGCTGCGGGCGAGTCGGTCGATCGTGTCGGACAGTGCGTCGCCGACCTCGCTGGTGACCGGGGCCGCGGGGTGGTCCAGGACCACGCCGACGCGATAGTCCGCGAGACCGGTGTGCCGGGGGCGGGGCAGCGCGTACGAGTACGGTGCCTCGGGGCCGGCGGTGGCGTGGAGGGCGAGCCGTAGGTCGCCGGCGGTGCGGGCGAGTGGTCCGATTGTTGACAAGTTGGGCAGCTCGCTCGGGAGGTACGGCGTACCGGGGACCTGGAAGCCGCGCTGCGGGACCAGGCCGTTCGTGGGTTTGAGTCCGTACACGCCGCAGTACGCCGCCGGCAGGCGGATCGAGCCGACAAGGTCGGAGCCGTACTCCAGATAGGTGAGATCGGCGGCGATTGCCGCGGCGCCGCCGCCGCTCGATCCGCCCGGCGTCCGAGTGAGATCGGCGGGGTTGTTCGTCCGGCCGTAGATCTCGTTCGCGGTCTGGCCGAAGTCGGCGAGCATCGCGTGCACGTTGCTCTTCCCGACGACGATTGCCCCCGCGCGCTGCAGCCGCTCGACGACTGCCGCGTCACGGTCGGCGACGTGCTCGGCGAACGCCGGATTGCCCCACGTGGTGTGCAGACCGGCGATGTCGAAGCAGTCCTTGACCGTCATCGGCACACCGTGCAGCGATCCGAGCGGCCCGAGCGATCCGCGCGCCGCCACCATCGCGTCGGCCCGATCGGCCGCCGCCAGGGCGTACTCCCGGCGTACCTCGACGACCGCGTTGACGTCCTGGTCGTCCGCGATCCGCGCCAGCAGCTCCTCGGTCACCTCACGCGACGACACCTGACCTGTGCGGATCCGGTCCGCGATCTCTCCTGCACTCATCATGCGGCCGGTCTACGACCTGACACGGTGTCAGGGTCAACGCCCGACTTCGGCTCCGTTGTGAAAGACCCGCCGGATCCGGCCGTCGAGCGCGGTGCAGTCCAGCTCGGTGCCGTCGAGCAGGACCAGATCGGCACGCTTGCCCACCGCGATCTCGCCGCGGTCGTCCGCGAGACCCAGCAGTCTCGCCGCGCCGATCGTCGCCGCTTGCAGTGCACCCGCATCACCGAGGCCGGCGGCAGCCAGATGCCGCAGCTCCCACAGCACCTCGGTGTGCGGCCGGACCGGGTTGTCGGTGCCCATCGCGATGTTCACCCCCGCGGCGATCGCGAGTCGCATCGATTCGCGATGAGCCTCGGCGGCGCCGTCCGGTACGGCTGTCGGGTCGGACTGTGTGACCGACAGCGTCGGCACGTACCAGGTCCCTGAGTCCGCCATTGCCTGTACGGCGGATTCGTCGAGGTACGTGCCGTGCTCGATGCTGCCCGCGCCGGCGCGTGCTGCGAGCTCCGCGGCCCGGGCTCCGTGCGCGTGCACCATGATGCGCCGCCCTCCGCGCCGCCGGGCTTCGTCGACGAGCGCGGTCATTTCGTCGTCGGTCAGCTCGAGGTCGGTGAGGCCCTTGCCGATCGCCAGGGATCCGGTGGCGGTCACCTTGATCCAGTCCGCGCCGGCCCGGATCATCCGCCGCACGACGGCCCGCGCCTCGTCGGCCCCGTTGAAGATCGGGTCCGGCAGCGACGGATCCTCGAAGAAGTCGAGCGGTCCGGTCCGCGGCGCCCAGAGGTCGCCGATGCCGCCGGTCGTCCCCACCTGCCGCAGACTGAGCAGCACCTGCGGTCCGTCGATCCAGCCTTTCTCGACGGCCATCCGTACGCCGGCGTCCGCGCCCCACGCGTCTCGCACGGTGGTGACGCCGAGGCCGAGGAGTGTTCGCAGCACAGGTACGGCGGACAGCGGCCGAACGGATCGCGGCAGCCCGAACGGATCGATCCGCGTCTGCGTGATGCACAGGTGCGTGTGGCAGTCGATGAACCCAGGAACCAGCAGCCCGCCGTCGCAGTCGACCGCCTCGTCACCGTCCAACCCGATCCCGACCTCGACGATCCGATCACCGGCCAGCACCACATCAGCCCGCCGCACCTCACCGGACGCAACATCAAGAACCGACCCACCCCGAAGCAGCACCCGGCGAGTCACAGCAACCTCAGCGCGGCCAGCGCGTAGGCGCGTGCCGCGATGACGAGTTCGGCCACGGCGACCGATTCGTCGGCGCGGTGTGCCTGGGTGGTGACCGAGCCGGGGCCGAGGACAACCACCGGTACGCCGAGGTCGCGGGCGACGTACCCGCCGTCGCAGGCCGCGGTCCAGCCGGCCAGGGGGAGCGGTGGTCCGCCGGCGTCGAACCGGGCCGCCTCGGTGACCCGGACCAACTCGTGCTCCTCGGGGGTCTCGAAGGCGGGCATCTCCATCGGCATCGCGAGCTCGACCGTGAGGCCGCGATCCTCCAGGTGCAGGGCGGCGATGCGGCGGCCGAGGTCGACGAGGACGTCGGCGGGGGATTCGCCCGGCAGGAGCCGGCGGTCGGCGACGACCACGCACTCGGCGGGGACGATCGAGCCGCCGGTGCCGCCGTTGATCTGGCCGACGCTCCAGGTCGCTGGGCCGAGCAAAGGATGCGGTGCGGCGGCGAGTTCGTGATGCAGGCGTTCGATTTCGGCGACCACCGCGGCCGCGCCGTAGATCGCGTTCGCCCCGCCGTCGGGGTTGCCGGCATGCGAGGCGCGACCGTGCACCGAGACCTGCAGGTACGAGTCGCCGCGCGCCGCGATGATCGTCTGCAGGTCGGTGGGCTCGGCGGTGATGCAGCCGAGATACCGACGGGACCGGGTGCTGGTGGGTTGTGTCTCGCCCCTGTCCTTTCCGCTTCAAGTCTATCGAACGGCGGGCCGGGCACGGCTGGGTTATCCACAGGCGCAGGCTGGGTGGCTTCGACGTAGGCGCGGATGCCCTTGCCGGTTTCTTCTTCGTCTACGACGGCGAGTAGCTCGACCGCGCCGCTGAGAGTGGTGCCTCGGAGGGCGGCCAGCGCGACTAGGGCTGCGGCGAGGCCGCCTTTCATGTCGGAGGCGCCGCGGCCGTAGATCCGGCCGTCGCGCAGGAGACCGCCGAAAGGGTCGACCGTCCAGCCGTCGCCGACCGGAACCACATCGGTGTGCCCGAGCAGCAACAGGCCGGGACCGTTGCCTCCGGCAAGCGTGACCGAGACGTTGTCCCGGTCACGCTCGACGGGTGTCGTCCGGACGTCGAGGCCGAGTTCGCGCGCCGCCGCGGCGAGAGCGGCCACGGTGGCGCTCTCCTCGCCGGGCGGATTCTGGCCGGGTGCCCGGAGCAGGTCCTGCGTCACCCGGACCAGCAGGTCCTCGTCGATCCGGTCCAGCACTGTCTGTTCGGCGGGCGTCAGGCTCATGCCCACCAACCATAGGGTCAGCTCCCGGCCAGGTACGCCCGCCAGCCGCCCGCGGCCGTGATGTCCCGCGCCGGGTCCGCGGCATCCGCCGTACAGACGAACCCGAGCACCTGCTGCCCGTCCGACAGTTCCACAGGCCCGATCGCCAGCGGCGGATCGATGGTCGTCGCGAAACCACCGAGCTCGGCCGCGGGCAGCCTCCACACCTCGACCTCGATGCCCGGACCGTCCGCACCCGTCAGTGTCCGGGTGAGTCCCGGACGCGGCCCGTCGACGAGGTACATCCGGTACGACGACGCGGTCCGCGCGGCGAACGCCAGCCGCGCACCACGCCGTACCAGCTGGTCGTTGAGCGGCTGGCCGGACAGATGCGCGCCCGCGACCGCGAGGAGCACGTCGCCGCCCGACGCCGGCACGTCCTCGCCGGTCCACGCAGCCGCCAAGTCGATGAGCTCGAGATCATGCCCGGCCGGCGCCAGCAGCTGGATCCCGAACGGCAGCCCGTCGGCGCGATCCGGTCCCGGGAACGCCACCGCGCACAGATCAAGGAGGTTGACCATGTTCGTGAACCGGCCGAGGCGGCTGTTCGCGCCGATCGGATCGGCCGCGACCTCCGCCAACGTGGGATGCGCGGGCGTCACCGGCAACAGCAGCGCATCAAGCTTCGTCCACAGGTGTTCGCTCGCGCGGGCCAGGGTCGCGAGCCGGTCGAAGCCCGCGAATGCAGCGGCCGCGGTCAGCGACGCACCGCCCCGCACGATCGTCCGCACAGTCGGGTCGACTGCCGGATCGTCGTCCAGCTTGTCCCCGAAGGCGAGCCAGCGCTCGGCCAGCCACGGTCCGGAGTACAGCAGGTCCGCGGCCTCGAGCAGCGGCCGAACATCCACCTTCACGACCTCGCCGAGCCGGTGCGCCTCGGCGAGCGTCTCCTGCCAGGCCGCCTCGTGCAGCGGATCCAGATCGAGCCCGATGTCCGGTACGCCGATCACGCCGCCGGAGGCGGGCCGCCGCCGCCGGGGCAGGTCGGAGGCGCGCCGCGACCATGCGTCGTCCGGGTCGTACGCGGCCATCGCCTCGTACGCCGCCCGCGCGGTCGCCACGGTCCTCGCCATGACGGTCACGCAGTCGAGCGACCGGCAGGCCGGTACGACGCCGCGCGCCGAGACCAGCCCGCGGCTCGGTTTGATGCCGACAATCCGATTGAAGGCAGCCGGTACCCGTCCGCTGCCGGCCGTGTCGGTGCCGAGCGCGAAGTCGACCTGACCACTCGCGACGGCGACGGCACTGCCCGAGCTCGAACCGCCGGACACATGCCGGTCGGAGAAGACCGAGTGGCACGCGCCGTACGGCGATCGCGTGCCGACCAGCCCGGTCGCGTACTGGTCGAGGTTCGTCTTCCCCAGCGGTACGGCGCCGGCCGCGATCAGCTGGTCGACGACGAAGGCGTTGCGCTCCGCGGGCCGTGCGTTGCGCGGGTCGCCGGCCGTCGTCGGCACCCCGGCGAGATCGATGTTGTCCTTCAGCGCCATCGTCAGCCCGCTCAGGACTCCGGGGAGCGGCACGATCGGGTCGACCCGGGTGATCCACTCGTTGTTCATGCTCCCCACCGTGCCCTCTCGGCCTCGAACGCGGCGCGGCGTCCGGCCCGCACGGTCGCGATTTCCACAGGTGCCTCCTGCTCGATCTTGCGGACGTCGGCGAGCGAGAACGTCGCCGGCGCGGTCTTGAGATCGGCTCGCCCGGCAGCGATCTCGGCCCGCTCGTGGGCGAGTTGCTCCGCGCTCACCGGGGTGAATCTGATCAGGTCGAACTGCCGCAGGAGCCAGGGCTGCTCGTCGGCGGGGGACAGCCGCCAGACGGGGACGGTGCGTCCGACCAGCTGGTACCCGCCCGGGCCTTCCATCCCGTACACACACAGGTAGATCCCGCCGATCCCGACCGCGTTCTGCGGCGTCCAGGTCCGGGCCGGGTTGTACTTCGTCGTGACGAGGCGGTGCCGCGGATCGACCGGTACGGCGACCGGGGCGCCGAGGTACACGTCGCCGAGACCGACCACCAGGTACGTCGCGGCCTGCACGATCTCGAACACGTCGTCGCGCGCGCCGAGATCGTTCACCCGCCGGATGAACTCGACGTTGTCCGGGCACCACGGCGCGTCCGGGCGCACCGACGTCGCGTACCGGCGCATCGCCTCGTGCGCCTCGGGATGGTCGAACGCGATCGGCAGCACCACGGTCTCGGGATCAGCCAGTCCGGCCGCCAGGAACGCGAGCTGTTGCGCGAGCGAGGTCAGGGCGATCCGGGCCGAGTCGACCGCGACCAGCAGCGACCGCACGCCCTCGACGATCTCCGTCACGCCGGCCGGGCGGTCGTCCCGGAGGGCTTGGGCCAGCAGGTGGATCCACACCCGGACGGTGAGATCCAGTTCGGCCGGCCCGGCTTCGACCAGCAGGTGCCGTTCGCCGGCGCATCTGATCGTGTACGCCGGCGTAGTGCCGGCCGGATCGCCTCGGTGCAGTGTGTTCGGGCGTTCGGGTGCAGCGGCCGACACGGCGACCGCGGTCGGCTCCTGGCGTAGGTCGGTCAGCCAGCGGCGGCGGGACCGGATCGCTTCGGTTGCCGTTTCCTGCGTCACCGGGACCAATTGCACGGAATCGCCTGCGCGCAGCTGGCCGAGCATCCACCGGTCGGCCTCGATCACCACGGCCGGTACGACGAAACCGCCGAGCGACGGGCCGTCCTTGCCGACGATGACCGGGGTGTCGCCGGACAGCATGATGCCGCCGACCGGGTACGCCGAATCGTGGACGTTCGACGGATGCAGGCCTGCCTCGCCGCCGTCGGTGCGGGCCCAGCCGGGAGTCGGACCGAGCAACCGGACCCCGGTGCGATCGGAGCGATGGTCGACAATCCAGTTGTTGGCGAAGAACGCGTCGACACCGTCCGCGGTGAGATGCTCCGGCGCACCGTGCGGCCCAGGGATGACGCGGATCTGCCACGAGCCGGACATCGACGGCAGCTCCACCGACAACGGGGTCAGCAGGTTCTCCTGCCGGCCCAGCGGAATCCGGTCGCCCTCCGCCAGCGGGCGACCGTCGTGACCGCCGAACCCGCCGAGGATGAACGTGGACCGGCTCCCGAGCACGCGCGGCACGTCCAGTCCGCCCTGGACCGCCACATAGCCCCGCATCCCGGGACCGTCGAGCGGGCCGACATCCAGCACGGAGCCGGCCGGCCAGAGCACGACCATCCCCGGCCTGATCGGCAGATTGTCGACAGTCGCACGGCGAACCGCGCCGCCGACGCAGATCAGCCGGTCCTCGTCGCACGTCAGCACGGGCCCGGCGAGCACACACTCCAGGCCGGCCGCCGTGTCCGGATTGCCGACCGCAGCGTTCAGCAGGGCGAACGTCAGCTCGTCAGCGGCGCCGGATGGCGGCACGCCGACGTCCCACAGCCCCGGCCGCCCGGCGAGATCCTGCACCGTCGTTTGGACACCAGGATTGTTGACAATGATCACGGCCACCGGTCACCACCGGCCCAGCAGTTGGATCGGCGTCGGGTTCCAGCCGTTGCATGGATTGTTGACCTGCGGACAATTGCTGATCAGCGCGAACAGGTCACGGCTCGCGGTGACCTCGACGTACTTGCCCGGCGCCGACAGACCGTCCTCGAACGTCAGCCCTCCGCTCGCCGTCACCGGCACGTTCATGAAGAAGTTGATGTTGTGCGTGAGCTGACGCTGACCGATGCCGGCCGCGGCGCCGTACCGCAGGAAGGTCTGCCGGCAGGCATGCTGGTGCCGTGTGAACTCGCCGTACCGGATGACGTTGCTCTCCTGTGAGCACGCGCCGCCGACGGTGTCGTGCCGGCCGCAGGTGTCGTCGGTGATCACCGCGAGCTCGTCGAGCCGGGTCGACAGCAGCCGTGACCCGGTGGTCAGGAACACCGCTCGCTGCTCACGGATCGTGTCGAAGGCGGAGTAGCGGTTCTCGATGTCGTGGGCGTCGTAGAACAACGTGTCGACGGCCTGGTTCCCGTGCAGGTCCACGATCCGCAGGCGCCCGCCGGCCGGAACGGTCACGAGGGCGCCGTCGCCCGCAGCTACGACGGTGTCGAGGCCAGTTGTCGTCTGGGTCACGGTCATGCGATCAACTCCCGGGTCAGACGCAGTGCGCGGACCGCTTCCTCCCGCAGGTCGGGATCCTCGGTGTGTTCCGGCGTCTCGATCTGTACGGCGACACCGACCGCGGGCAGATCGGACAGCGCATGAGCCGCGGTCGACACGAAGACCAGCAGGTCCTGGTCCGCGCGGAGCGTGACGGTGTCACCCGCGCGAGCATGGCCGGGGACGAAGGCCAGCGACACGCGGGCGTCGTCCGCGACGCCGACCTTGCTGAAGAAGTTGATGCAGCCGTGCAGATCGACCGCACCGAAACCGTGCTTGACGAGTTCGAGCAGCAGCAACCGGTCGGGCGCCGCGCCGGTCAGGCAGTCGTGCCAGTCGAGGCTCGAGGCCAGAACCGTCGCCAGCGCCAGCCCGCGGTCCGACATCAGCACCATGCCGGGCTTGATGCGCGCCGACATCTGCGCCTTGAGCGTGTCGGGGATGTTCAGCCGATCGAGACGGTCGGCGCCGATGATCAGCACCGACGCGTTCGCGCCGTCGTTTAGCGCGGTCAGCGTGATGACGCGTCCGGCCCGCACCGGCGCGGACCACGCCGCGTCACCAGGCATGTCGTGGGTATGTGTCATGCGCCGGCTCCTTCGACCTCGACAACCGGTGCGGCAGTGCGCAGCGGCAGGCCGATCGAGGCGTAGTAGGCGCTCCGCTGAGCCCGGAACGCGAGAAGGCCGCCGACGGCGACGACGGCAAGGGTGATCAGCGGAAGGTAGTGCAGGTACCAGCCCTCACCTGCCGGGTCGTAGACCTCGGCGCGCGGCCAGCCGAGGTTGATCGCCATCGCGAGTCCGTAGCCGACGGCAACGAAGTTGACGGGCACGCCGAACCGGCCGAGCGAGAACAGCGGCCGCCCGTTCTCGTCCACCCCGGCGGACAACCCGCGCCCGGTCAGGCGCCGTACCAGCAACGGCGCGGTGACCATCAGGTACGCGACGTAGAGCAGCATGATGCAGACGCTCGCCAGCCCCAGGAACAGGCCTGCGTTCCCTACGTTGACGACCAGGCAGACACCGGCCAGCACGCCGGGCACCACGGTCGCGGCGACCGGCGTACCGGTCCGCGGCGACACCTCGCGGAGCTGACGCGATCCCGGCAGCACGTTGTCGCGCGCCATCGAGAAGATCATCCGCGCCGCGGCGGTCTGGATCGCCAGCGTGCACACGCACACCGCGAGCGCGACGTCGAGCAGCAGCAGCTTGCCGGGCGTCGTACCCAGCCGGCTCGTCAGCACGTAGGGAAGCCCTTGCGTGGCGAGATCCCCGTCAGTCACCGACGGCGCGGCCATCAACGCCGCGACGATCAGGAACGCGCCGCCGATCCCGGACGCGATGACCGCCCGGAGGATCGTCCGCGGCGTCGTCGCGCGCGGCTTGTGCGTCTCCTCCGACAACTCGCCCGCACTGTCGAACCCGACCAGCACATAAGCCGCCATCAGCGCCGAGACCAGCAGCGGTACGACGTACCCGGTCGTGCTGTCGAGATTCGTCGTGTGCAGGACGACGGACGGCCCGCGCTCCGCCTTGCTGGTCAGCAGGACGACGATCAGCACGACGCCGACCAGTTCGCAGGTCACGCCGACCGAGTTGACGATCGCGGTGATCCGCACACTCGTCGCGTTGAGCACCGTCGTCGCGACGAGCAGCAGGCACCCGAGCACCACGGCGTTCGCGGCGCCGTCCCGCGACGCCAGCGCCGGATCCGTGCCGACCAGCTGGAACCCGGGCCAGACCGCGGGCAGCACGACCTGCAGCGCGATCGCGGCCGTGGCCAGCGTGATGATCTGCGCGATCACCATCGTCCAGCCCGCGAACCACCCGGCGACCGCGCCGCCGAGGCGGCGGGCCCATTGGTAGATCGCGCCGGACAGCGGGTACCGCGCGGCGAGTTCGGCGAAGCACAACGCCACCATCAGCTGACCGGCGAGGACGGCCGGCCAGGTCCAGAAGAACGCCGTACCGCCGAAGCCGAAGCCCAGACCGAACAGCTGGAAGACGGTGGTGAGGATCGAGACGAACGAGAAACCGGCCGCGAACGACGCGTAGCTGCCGACGCGGCGCGAGAGCTGCTGGGAGTAGCCGAAGCGGCCGAGGTCGCGCGCTCCCAGTTCATCGGTGGTCAGGGTTTCGGGGGGTGCTGACATGTCCGGCCTCCGCTGGATCGGGCCCGGAATGCGCACACGGCAACCCGGGGCCTTCAAGGCCTCCCGGACTTTTGTCCCGCCGTGGAACGGTGCCGCCGCACAACGCCGGCGACAGCACCGCCTCCCCTCTCGGACCAGACCTGCCATCGGCTCGACCAGCAGCGGAACCCTAGGGGCGCCCCGCCGTACCGGCGGGTCCTTTCCAGTTCAGGACCCGCCGGTTTCAGCGGTCGTCATCGCATGTAACGCGGAAGTAAAGGAATCCTCTCACCGGCTCGCGCGGCTGTGAGCGAGCGGAGATCACAGCCCCTGGCGGAACCCGTCGCGCCAGGACGCGTACCCGGGCTGCCACTCGAAGGTCCCCTTGGCGAGGGAGTTGTCGACGCCGCGGATCTCGGTGAACGCCGCCACGCCGACGTCGCCGACCGCGAGCCGTCCGAGCCACGCCGGGATGCGCCGCGGGGCCTTGGCGCCGAGGATCTTGGCGAGCTCGGGCAGCCAGACCGCCGCCTGTGCGGGGTCGTCGTCGGCGATCTGGAACACCCCGGTCGCCTCGCTCTCGACCGCCTTCACCGTTGCCGCGGCGGCGTCGTCGTAGTGGATGAACGACCAGACCCCGGTGCCGTCGCCGATGATCGGCAGCCGGCGCTTCTGGATCAGCTCCACCATCGAGCCGCCCTTGCCGAGGTCGGCGGTCGGGCCGTAGAAGTTCGCGTACCGCAGCGCGACGCCCTCGATCCCTTCGGTGTTCACCGCCGCCGACTCGACGTACTTGATGGCCGCCATCGTCTGCCGCTGGGCGGGTACCGGGTCCGGGTCGAGCGGGTCCGCCTCGGTCTTCGCCGCGGATCCGCCGTGCTGCAGGTTCCAGCCGGCGTACGACTGGACGACGAACCGTCGTACGCCGGCAGCCTTGGCGGCGGCCAGGAGGTTGTCCGTGCCGACCGTTCGCAGCTGGTTCGTCGTCGCGAAGCTGTCGTCGAAGTGCTTGAAGTCGATCCCGCCCTTGAGTGCGGTCATCTGGTGTACGACGACCTCGGGCCGGACCGACTCCACGGCCGCGCGCACCGCGGCGGCGTCCAGCCCGTCCGCGAGCACGGCGTCCGCGCCGAACGACCGCACGCCGGCCGCGCCGGACTCGGACCGGGTCATCCCGGTCACCTCGTGCCCGGCCGCGAGCAGCTGCGGCACCAGTGACCGGCCCAGTCCGCCGGTCGCTCCTGCCACCAAAATCTTCATGTCATCCTCCGTCGTCCGTGATTACGACCCAGAGGACACGCGCCGCGTCAGTCCTGTGACATCGGCTCCGAAGAAAGCCGGAATTCGGTCGGGCCGAAGGAGACGTTGAGCTTGCCGTCGACCGTCATCGTGCCGCCGTCCACGCGGCACGTGAGGGTTGCGACGAACGGGGTCTCCACCCAGCGCAAGGTCGCCACGAACGCGTCGCCGTCGCCGTACGCGCTGGTCAGGACGCGCTCGCCGGCTTCCGGAGCGGCGTCGTCGACCGTGCCCGGCGCTGCCTGCTCCTGCCAGTCACCGGCCGCGCACCGGATCTCGTGAGTTCTGCCGTCGCCCAGGTCGCTGAACGTGAAGGTGCCCGACCCGTCCGCGTCGAGTCGGACCGAGGTGAGGCCGGCTGGGTTGGCCGCCGCGAAACGGTACGTCCGGCCGTCCCCGGCGGTCGGTGCGGCACCCGTCGGTGGCACCAGCCGCAGCTGCTCGGGCCGGGGGACGACCGGCACCTCCTTGCCCTCGAGCGCGGGCAGCAGGTGCTCCCACACCGTGTTCAGGATCCCCTGCATGTCGGTCGTCGAACTCGTGATGATCAGCGCCGCGTCGTAGTCCGGCAACACCAGGCAGAACTGCCCGAACGCGCCGTCACCGCGATACGTGTTGTGGCGGCCGCGCCAGAACTGGAAACCGTAGCCCTGCTTCCAGTCCGGGTTCTCCTCGGTGTCGTTCGGGACCTGCTTCGACGTTGCCGCCTCGAACCACTCGGCCGGGACAAGCTGCTTGCCCTGCCATTCACCGTGCCGCAGCAGCAACTGCCCGAAGGCGGCCAGCGACTCCGTGTTGATGCTCAGGCCCCAGCCGCCGACCGTGATGCCTTCCCTCGACACCTGCCAGGTCGCCTCGGTCGCACCGAGCGGCTCGAACAGCCGCGGCCGGAGGTAGTCGAGCAGGCGCTCGCCGGTGAGCCGCTGCAGGATCGCCGACAGCATGTAGGTCGCGCCGCTGTTGTAGACGAACACCGTGCCGGGCTCGTGCTCCACGTCGAGGCCGAGGAAGATCTTCACCATCCGGCGGTCCCGGCTGAGCGCGTCCACGGTGTCCTTCGAGTGCCCGGTCGTCATCGTCAGCAGGTGCCGGACCTTCATCGCGGCCAGGTTGTCGCTGACCGTCTCCGGCAGTTCGTCCGCGTCGAAGAACGAGATGACCTGGTCGTCGAGCGAGAGCAGCCCTGCGTCGATCGCCAGCCCGACGCCCGTCGACGTGAAACTCTTCGACACCGAGAACAGCAGGTGCCGGTCGTCGAGCCGGTACGGCGCCCAGGCCTCCTCCAGCACGACCTGGCCGTGCCGCAGCAGCATGACAGTCTGGATCTCCGGCTCGGCCGCGTCCAGCGCCGCGACGAAACTGTCGAGTGCTGCGGTGATCAAGCCCTGGGCTTCTGGGGTACTCCGTGGAAGTCTGCTCACACCCAAGACGCTATCTCCAGAAACGGACAAATATCAGGTGAGTTCTGCCAAGCGGGCAGCCGTGATCGTGAACCCGGTGAAGGTCGACGGCGACAAGTTCCGCCGGATCGTCGAGACGGCCCTGTCCGAACGGGGCCTCGACGAGCCGTTGTGGCTGGAGACGACCGAGGACGACGCCGGCGTCACCATGGCCCGGCGCGCGATCGACGAGCAGGTCGACCTGGTGCTGGTCGCCGGCGGCGACGGCACGGTCCGGGTGGTGTGCGCCGAACTGGCCCGCACCGCGATCCCGGTCGCCGTCCTGCCCGGCGGCACCGGGAACCTGCTCGCCCGCAACCTCGGCATCTCGCTCGACCTCGACGTCGCGCTGACCGAGCTCCTGGACGGCTCCGAGCGGCGGATCGACAGCGTGCTGGTCGAAGGGGACCAGCTGACCACCGACCGGTTCGTCGTGATGGCCGGGCTCGGACTGGACGCCGCGATCATCGAGGACGCGCCCGACGACCTGAAGAAACGGGTGGGCTGGGCGGCGTACGTCGTGTCGACGCTGAAGAACCTGAACCATCCGTCGGTCCGGGTCACGATCACCGTCGACGACCAGCCGCCGGTCCGCCGGCGGGCGCGCACCGTGGTGATCGGCAACGTCGGCACGCTCCAGGCGAACATCCCGCTGCTGCCGGACGCCGTACCCGACGACGGCACGATCGACGTGGTCGTCCTCGCGCCGCGCCGGATCACGCACTGGCCGCGGCTCGCGCTCGGCCTGGTCGTGAAGTCCTGGCGCGAGCGTCACGTCGAGCGCTTCACCGGCTGGCGCATCCAGCTGCGCGCCGACCGGGTGGTACGCCGTCAGCTCGACGGCGACGCGATCGACGAGGGCACGTCGCTGACCGCTGAGGTCGACCCGGCGGCCCTCGTCGTCCGCGTGCCCTAACGCTGCACCAGTACGGCGACCGTCCGGGCCGGGACGGTCGCTGTGCCCGTCGCGGACGACCACGTGGTTTGTTTGACGACCGGGTCGGAGCCGGCTGCTTGGACGGGGGACAGGGACAGGTTGGCGCCGGTCAGGCCCGGGACCTGCTGGGTGACCGCGGCGTTGGTGGAGTTGAAGACGACCACGACGCCCTTCAGCGACGGGTCGACGTCAGCCCCCACCGTGTCGTCGATGCGCATGGTGATGACACCGGGCGTCGTACCGCTCAGCGGGAAGCTCAGCTTCTGGTTGATCAGCGCGGCCGAACCGAGCCGGAACAGCGGCGTCGAGAACCGGAGCTTCAGCAGGTCGGCTGCCGCGGCCGAGGCCGTGGCCACGTCGGTCGCTGACGGCTTCAGCGCGGGGTTGGCCAGCAGCGGCTTCATGTAGGGCCACTTGGCCTCGTTGTCGGGCTTCGGCGGCAGCCCGTGGCCGAAGCCGTTGTCGGCGCCGGTCCAGTCGAGCGTGTTGAACCAGTCGCCGGAGTCGTACGAGTTGCGGTCCAGCGACTTGCTGCGCAGCATGTCCGCGCCGGCGTGCCAGAACGACGGCGTCTGCGCCAGTGCGGTCGTGGCCAGCGACAACGTGTTCATCCGGATCCGGTCCGGCATCGGCAGGTCGGTCGGCAGCTTGTACGTCAGCGTGTCCCACAGCGTCTCGTTGTCGTGCGCGTCGACGTACGTGATCACCTCGTCCGGCTGGTCGGCGTACCCGGCCGGCTGGCCGTTGTAGTCGACCTGGTCACCGCGGACGGCCTGTCCGGACTCCGCCGACGTGAAGCTGAACGACCGGAGGTTGGCGGCCAGCCCGAGCTGGACCAGGTCGGTGTCGTGAGCGAGCCGCTTGGCGCGCTCGGCCGGCGTACCGTTCACCGGGTCGCCGTTGGGGTCGCTCGCCTCGCCGGAGCCGAAGCCCTGGATCCGCGGGTTGTCGTCGAAGGGGCCGCCGCCGCGGACCGCGTCGCGCAGCCGGTCGGAGAACGTGCCGATCCCGGTGCCGCCGAGGTTACCCTGCCGGGCCTGGACGAACAGCGCGTCGTCCGCGACCTCGCCGAAGTTCCAGCCCTCGCCGTACAGGTAGATCGACTTGCCGTCCACGCCGTCCTTGGCGAGCGTCAGCTTGTCCAGGGCGGCCCGGACCTTCAGCATGTTCGCCTTGGAGTGGTGACCCATCAGGTCGTACCGGAAGCCGTCCACGTGGTAGTTGCGCGCCCAGCTCACCGTGCCGTCGACCATGATCTTCTCGGCCATCGCGTGCTCGGTCGCGATGTTGCTGCAGCAGGTCGAGGTCTCCACCTTCCCGGTCGCGTTCAGCCGCTGGTAGTACCCGGGCACGATGCGGTCCAGCACCGACGTCGGGGCCTGGCCGGCGGCCGGGGTGTGGTTGAAGACCTGGTCGAGTACGACGCGCAGACCGGACTTGTGCAGCCCGCCGACCATCGTGCGGAACTCGGAGACCCGGGTCAGGCCGTCCTTCTGGGTGGCGTACGAGCCTTCCGGCGCCAGCCAGTGGAACGGGTCGTAGCCCCAGTTGAAGCCGTCCTTGGCAGCCACTGCCGTCACGCAGGCCTGCTGCTGGTCGGAGTCGGGCGGTAGTGCTTTCAGATCACACGCGGGTGTCTGCTGGCCGGTCTCGGGGATCGAGGCGATGTCGAAGGTCGGCAGGAGGTGCACGGTGTTCAGCCCTGCTGCCTTGAGGGTGCGCAGGTGCTTGGTGCCGTCGCCTTCGTCGGCGAAGGCCAGGTAGGTGCCTCTGTGCGCTGCCGGCACTGTGCTGTCGTTGATGGAGAAGTCGCGGACGTGCAGCTCATAGATGGTGGAGTCGACACCGCGGGCGAGCTTCGGCGACGGGGTGGACGTCCAGAGCGCCGGCTTGCCTGCCGGGTCGTTGAGGTTGACTGCGACGGAGTACGTCGAGTCGGTGGTCAGCGCGGCCGAGTACGGGTCTGTGACGACGTTCGTCTCCACCTTGCCGGTGCTGGGTGCGTACACCGTCACCTGATAGCGGTACGGCGCGTTCTTCCACGACGGCCGCCCGACGACGGACCAGGCGCCGTCGTCGCTGCGCCGCATGCGGATCGCCGAAGACCCGATCAGCAGCTTCACGTCCTGAGCCGTCGGGGCCCACAGCGTGAAGGCCGGTGCGGCGCCTTGCCACGTGACGCCGTACGAGCGGCCGGTCGCTCCGCCGTAGACGTCGTCGAGGACGCCGGGGATCTGGACGCCGGTCGCGTCGAGGAGGCGGCCGGTGTCGTCGTACTGCGCGAGGCCCAGCTGGCCGGTGAGGATCTTCTGGACGTCGGCCTGGTCGAGGCGCAGCGTCGTGTAGCCGGGCTTCACCTCGGCGGTGTCGTAGCGCAGGGCGGCCGACGAGCCGCCGATGTCGTTCGCGTCGATCTTCAGCGAGCCGGTGTCCGACCAGTGCAGCCGCCACCGGTACCGCTCCGGGTGCGCGACCGCGGGTACGGCGAGGGTGTCGCGGTCGATCCAGTACGCCTTCGCCTGGCTGAGGTCCGGCTGTGCACCGGGCTTGGCCGTCGTCACCGTGAACTGGTGGGTCGCGAGCACGTACGAGAACGTGACGACCAGACCGTCACTCGGCACCGAGACCGGCACGTTGTTCGCCGGGTAGCTCTCGTCCCAGGACAGGTTGTGCGCGACCTTCGCCTCATAGGTGCCCGCCTTCAGCTCGCTGGTGGACCAGGTGTAGGTCCCGTCGCCGTCCTCGTCGGTCAACCAGGGTCGCATGCAGGACGGGTCCCAGTCGGCCGGGCAGCCCAGCTCGGTCTGGAACGACCCGGGTGCCGTGATGATCGGCCCCTGCGCAGTGGACGTGACGAAGTGGCGGCCGTGCTCGTAGTAGAAGCTGACGGGCCCGGTCGGTGCGGTGTACGAGATGTTCGCACCGTTCTTGACGCCACCGGCGCCGTAGTTCTCGTCCCAGGTCTTGTTGATGGCCGCCTTGTACGCGTGCTCACCGGCCGGGAGCGTGTAGGTGCCCTTCCAGACCTTGTCCTTCGGGTCCAGCGTCAGCTGGGCCTGGTCGCAGTCCGGCGACCAGTCGGCAGGACAGCCCATCTCGCTGTTGTGGTCACCTGGCACAGACACGTTCGCCGGCTGGACGACGGGACCAGTGCCGCCACCGCCGCCCCCAGGTGCGGCCGCGTCACCCACCACGCCGTACGAGCCGGAGACGGAGTAGTTGCCCGAGACGTCCCGCAGGACAGCGCGGTACTCGAGCAGCGTCCCCTTCGGCAGCCCGGACACGTCCTGGAAGACGCGGTACGGCGCGTTGTCGTCCGCGCCGAGCCGCTGCCACGCCGTCGTACCCACGGGCCGGTACCCGAATGTCACAGTCGCCGGGGTGTTCGCGGGAACCGCCGCAGCGATCTCAGCGCGCCCACCGACCGTCGCACCGAGCTCGGGCGAGCTCATGTAGACGCTGGGAGCCTTGGTACGCGCCGGGAGTTTGTTCTGGGCCTGGTACACCGTCACGGACAGCGGGGCCTGGCTGACGACGACCCTGCCCTCACGGTCGGTCTTCACCGCCTTGGAGCCGCCGTAGACGGGCTTCAGCGAGGTGTTCGAGCCGTACGTCGGCACCGTCGCCGAGGCGGCCGTCGTTGAGTTGTTCGCGACGACCAGGTACTCGACGTTGTCGCTGCCGAGGCGGCTGAACGCGTACAGCCCGTTGAACTTGGACGAGTACCGATGCACCTGCCGCCCGTCGGACAGTGCCGGGTACGTGGCGCGCAGCTTCGCCAGCCCGGCGATGTGCTTGTACATCGGGGCGTTGACGTCGTACCGGTCCTTGCTGCCGATCGTCGTCGTACCGCTGCCGTCGACGACCTCGTCGTCCGCGTAGTCGGAGGTCCGGGTCGCGAACATGTCCTGCCGTGCGTCCTTGTCACCGCCGGGGCCGGTGAAGCCCTGCTCGTCCCCGTAGTACACGACCGGCTGGCCGCGCGTCAGGTACATGAGCGAGTGCGCCAGCTCGTCTCGTGCCAGCAACTCGGCGCCGGACGCGCCGCCCTGCTTCAAGAACGTGCCCACGCGGCCCATGTCGTGGTTGCCGAGGAACGTCGGCAGCTCGTACGCGTTGGAGTCCGTGTCGGTGTAGTAGTCGTCGTCGGCGTAGAAGTCCTGCAGCTTGGTGCTCGGGTCGCCCTTCGCGTACGCGACCGCGTTCTGCTGGAACCCGAAGTCCAGCGTGGCCTGCAGCGCGCCCTTGGTCGTGTAGGTCGACATGAACTGCGGGTTGGCGTCGAAGACCTCGCCGAACATGAAGAAGTCCTTCGACCCGGCCGACTGCGCGGCGGCCAGGATCTGCGGCGAGAACTTCTGCCAGAACTCGATGTTCACGTGCTTGACGGTGTCGATCCGGAACCCGTCGATGCCGAACTCGGCCCACGTCTTGTAGACGTCGATCATCCCGTCGCGGACCCGCGGCTGCTCGGTGAACAGGTCGTCCAGCCCGACGAAGTCGCCGTACTCCGCGCTCTCGCCGGCGAACGTCGAGTCGCCGCGGTTGTGGTACAGGGTCGGGTCGTTCAGCCAGGCCGGCACCTTCACGGACGCGTCGGCCGGCGTCCTGAAGACCGGGACGTTCGGGAAGCTGGTGGCGGGGTCGAGCTGCGGGAAGGTGTCGCCGCCGGCGTACTGCTTGTCGTCGAAGGCGTTGCCCTGCGCATCCTTGTACGGCGAGGTGGACTTCGGGATGTAGCCGTACTGGCCGGACTGGTACGCGATCACGTCCGCGGTGTGGTTGGTGATGATGTCGAAGAAGACCTTCATGCCCTTGCGGTGCGCGAGGTCGATCAGCCGCTTCATGTCCGCGTTCGTGCCCAGGTGCGGATCGATCTGGGTGAAGTCGGTGATCCAGTAGCCGTGGTACCCGGCGCTGACGTCGGCGCCGGAGCCCTGCACCGGGCGGTTCTTGAACGACGGGGTCAGCCAGATCGACGTCGTCCCCAGGGACTTGATGTAGTCGAGCTTCTGGATCACACCGGTCAGGTCGCCGCCGTGGTAGAAGCCCTTGTCCGTCGGGTCCAGCCCGGTCGTCAGCCGGTCGCCGGTGAGCCCGCCGTTGTCGTTGGACTTGTCGCCGTTGGCGAACCGGTCCGCCATCAGGAAGTAGAACCGCTCCTTGGTGAGGTCCGGCCGCAGGCTCGGCGTCGCGAGTGCCCGGTCCGCGGCTGTCACGGCCGGTCCGGCGAGACTCACCGGCTTCACCGTGACGACGTGGCTCGTGTCGTCGTAGCTGAACTCCAGCTTGGCCGGACCCTCGATCCGTAGCGGGATGTTCTGGCCGTTGAGGACACCGCCGGCGCCGTAGTTCTCGTCCCAGCTCTTGTTGACCGTGACTTTGAACTCGTACGAGCCCGCCGGTACGTCGAACACCTTCGTGTACGGCGCACTCGCGCCCAGACTGGTCGCGTCACAGCCCGGATCCCAGTCGGCCGCGCACCCGAGCTCACTCTGCAGCGAGCCCGCCACGGTGATCACCCGGTCCGCAGCCACTTGTGCCGGAGCCGGTGCAGCCGTACCCAGTCCGAGTACGACGACCGCGGCCGCCGTGAAACCTGCCGTCCAACGCCTGAACCCGCGCATCACGGTCCCCTCCCCGCCAACTGATCTGCCGGGGACGCTAGCCGCCGCTCTTTACCGTGAGGAGGGCTCGAAGATCACGGTAAGGTCACGAGGTCCGGCAGCGTGGTCTCGATCGGTGTGCGCAGCACTGTCGTCGCGTGCTCGTCGTACGGCGTTGGCTGGGCGTTCAGGATCACCAGCGGCTTCCCGGCGTTCAGTGCGAGGTCACACAGGCCGGCGGCCGGGTAGACCTGCAGCGACGTGCCGATGGCCAGGAACAGGTCTGCTGCCTCGGCGGCCGCGACGGCTCGGTCCAGGACGACCCTGTCGAGTGACTGGCCGAACGAGACCGTCGCGGACTTCAAGATGCCGCCACAGACCTGACACGCCGGATCCTCGTCGCCTGACTCGAGCCGGGGGAGTAGGTCGGCCATCGGGATCCGCCGGTCGCACTGAAGACAGTCGACGTACCAGACCGTGCCGTGCAGCTCGTGGACCAGCTCCGGCGACGAGCCGGCCTTCTGGTGCAGCCCGTCGACGTTCTGCGTGATCAGGCCGGTCAGGCGGCCCTGCCGCTCCAGCTCGACCAGAGCGAGGTGGCCCGGGTTCGGCTGCACGGTCCAGGCCGGCACCGAGAGCCGGTGTTTCCAGGTCGCCACGCGGACCTCGCGACTGGCGGCGTACTCGTCGATGTCGAACATCGCCTCCGCCGCCGGGTCCTTAGTCCACACCCCCTGCGGTCCCCGAAAGTCCGGGATCCCCGACGCCGTCGAGATCCCGGCCCCGGTCAGCACAGCGATGCGGTCAGCTCGGATCACCCTCCGAAGGTACCCAGTCCTGGGCCAGGACGGACATCACGACCTCGTCGACCCACTCGCCGTCCCAGAGCAGGGCGTCCCGGAGTACGCCCTCAGTGGTGAAGCCGGCCTTCTCGTAGGCGCGCTGGGCGCGCGGGTTGAAGGCGTAGACGCCGAGACTGATCCGGTGCAGCCTCAACTGCTCGATGCCGTAGCCGACGATCAGCCGGGTCGCCTCGGTCCCGAGGCCGCGGCCCTGGCCGGACGGCCCGATCAGGATCCGGAAGTTGCAGCTCTGGTTGTCAGGGTCCCACTCGTTGAGCACGGCCTCGCCCACGACGACCCCTGCGGCCTTGTCGACGATGGCGAGGTCCAGCCGATCGGTCTGGTCCTGGCGGGTGCGGTACCACTCACGGGCCTTCTCCTCGCCGATCTCGCCGTGGCTGCCCGTCAGACGGACGACGTCCGGGTCCGCCATCGCGACGGCGAGTGCTTCGTAGTCACCCTCGTCCACAGGTCGTAGGACGACCAGGTCCCCGGTCAGCGTCGGCTTGTGCGCGAAGTCGGTCACGCGGCGCAGTGTGTCAGCTGACCCGCCGGACGACGTACTGGTTTTCCCCGGCAGACACCAGCTCCTGGGACCGCATCCGGCACCAGGCCGGGATGTCGGTCGCCGCGGCCGGGTCGTCGGCCAGCACGGTGACCGTGTCGCCGACGGCAACGGTCGGTAGCGTCTTGGCCAGTTTGATCACCGGGAGTGGGCAGAGCAGGCCGGTGCAGTCCAGGTCCACGTTCACATCCCCACCTCCGCCCGGATCCGCCGCACGATCGCCGGCAGGACCGCACAGAACCGTTGGACGTCGTCGTAGCTGGTGTCGCGCCCGAGAGAGACCCGGACGTTGCCGTGGGTGAGGACGCCCATCGCCGCGAGTACGTGAGAGGGCCGGAGCGTGCTCGACGTACAGGCCGAACCGCTGGAGACGGCGAACCCCTCGGCATCCAGTGCGGTCACCAGGGCCTCGCCGTCCACGTAGAGACAGGAGAACGTGAGGATGTGCGGCAGGCGGTCTGCCGGGTCACCCACGACCTCCACGTCGGGGATGTCGGCCGCGACACGACGCCGTACCTCGTCGATCCAGGCCCTGTGCTGCTTGTCGAGCTCTTCGGCCTCGGCCAGCCGGGCCTGGAGCGCAGCGGCGGCGGCCAGCGCGTTGGGTACGTTCGGGAACCCGGGGGAGAGGCCGTCCTCCCGCTCGTCCAGCGGCCACGCCGGCGCGATCCGCGTGCCCTTCTTCACAGCGAGCAACCCCACACCGGCCGGTCCGCCCCACTTGTGCGCACTGGCGGCCAGCGCCGACCACCCGTCCGGCAGCGCGTCGTGCCCCACCGACGCCGAGGCGTCCACGAACAGCGGCACGCTGCCACAGTCCTGCGCGATCGCGGCGATCGGCTGCCTGGTACCCACCTCGTGGTTGGCGGACTGGACCGCGGCCACCGCCACGCCGGGCCGCCGTACCGCGTCCTTGAACGCCTCCTGATCCACCCGGCCCTGAACGTCCACCCCGACCTCGATGCCGTCGGCGCCGACACTGTGCAGGACCGCTGAATGTTCGACGGCCGTGTAGACAACCGTGGTCCCGACGCGGCGGCGGGCGGCCTGGAGAGCGGTCAGACCGGCCTGGATCGCCGCCGTGCCCGAGGTGGTCAGGTACAGCTCGTCCGGACGTACGCCGATCGCCTCGGCGAGCGCCGCCCGGGCGTTGTCCAGCAGCAATCTCGCGGTCCGGCCCTCGTGGTGCAGACGCACCGGATCGGCCCATCCGGAATCCACTGCCGAGAGCAACATCTCCCGTGCCGCGGGGTGCATCGGCTCGGCCGACGCGGCGTCCAGATACGTACGCTCGCTCACACGGGAAACGCTAAGCCCTACCTATGCGCAGGACGGCGAATGGTGTCCAGTAGTGTTTGGTCGTCAGTCTCACTTGGGAAGGGAAAGGCGCCCCGTGGGTTCGAACGGCACGCCCGGAGTGGAGGAGCGACCGGCAGGTTTTGCCGGCGCCACACGGCCGGCGAAGCGTCGCCTGCTGGTCGGCAGTGCAGTGGTGCTGGGCACCCTGCTGCTGACCGGTTGCTCGACGGCGACCACTGAGCAGTGGAAACGACTCGGCCTGCCCGAGGGCGCATCGGACCGGACCGAGGCCATCCGCAGCCTCTGGATCGGGGCCTGGATCGCCGCCCTGATCGTCGGCGTGATGGTCTGGGGCCTGATCCTGTGGGTCGTTGTGCGGTACCGCAAGCGCAACGACGACGCACCCCGGCAGGTGCGCTACAACCTGCCGCTCGAGGTGCTCTACACCCTGGCGCCGTTCGCGATCATCGGCGTGCTCTTCTTCTACACCGTCGAGCACGGCAACCAGGTCACGAAGATGAGCGCCGACGCGCAGCACACCGTGAACGTGGTGGGCCAGCAGTGGCAGTGGACCTTCAACTACAAGGACACCGTCGACGGGCAGGAGGGCGTCTGGGAGACCGGCACGCTGGACAAGCCCGCGACGCTGTGGCTCCCGGTGAACGAGTCGGTGCACTTCGACCTGACCTCGCCGGACGTCATCCACTCCTTCTGGGTCCCGTCGTTCTACTTCAAGCTCGACGTCATCCCGGGCAAGACGAACAAGTTCGAGCTGACCCCGACCAAGACCGGTACCTTCGCCGGCAAGTGCGCTGAGCTCTGCGGCCTCTACCACAGCCGGATGATCTTCAGCGTCAAGGTGGTCAACCGCGACGAGTACGACGCACACCTGCGCGAGCTGGCCGCCAAGGGCCAGACCGGCGCCGCAACCGGTGGCGGCGACGCCACCACCATTCCCGGCACAGGGGGCGAGAAGTGACGGACTTCGCCGAGCGCACCGGCGCCATCGGCAGCACCACCACGCTGCCCCGGCGGCGCACCAAGGGCGAGCTGCTGGTCAAGTACCTGACCACCACCGACCACAAGCTGATCGGGCACATGTACCTGGTCACGTCCTTCGCGTTCTTCCTGATCGGCGGCGTGATGGCGCTGCTGATCCGGGCGGAGCTGGCCAAGCCGGGTCTGCAGATCGTGAACGAAGAGGTCTACAACCAGCTCTTCACCATGCACGGCACGATCATGCTGCTGCTGTTCGCGACCCCGCTGTTCGTCGGCTTCGCGAACGAGATCATGCCGATCCAGATCGGCGCCCCGGACGTCGCGTTCCCACGGCTGAACATGTTCAGCTATTGGCTGTTCCTGTTCGGCGGCCTGATCACGATCAGCGGCTTCTTCACCCCCGGCGGCGCGGCCGACTTCGGCTGGTTCGCCTACGCCCCGCTGTCGAACGCGGTCCGATCGCCGGGGATCGGCGGTGACCTGTGGATCATGGGCCTGTGGATGGCCGGTCTGGGCACGATCCTCGGTGCGGTCAACTTCATCACCACGATCATCACCATGCGTGCGCCCGGTATGACGATGTTCCGGATGCCGATCTTCACCTGGAACATCCTGGTCACCTCGATCCTCGTGCTGATCGCGTTCCCGATCCTGGCGGCGGCGCTGCTGGTGCTGGAGGCGGACCGAACACTCGGGGCACACGTCTTCGACGCGGCCAATGGTGGGCCAATACTCTGGCAACACCTGTTCTGGTTCTTCGGGCATCCAGAGGTGTACATCATCGCCCTGCCGTTCTTCGGCATCGTGACCGAGATCCTGCCGGTCTTCAGCCGCAAGCCGGTCTTCGGCTACATCGGCCTGGTCAGCGCGACCCTCGGTATCGCGGTCCTCTCGGTGGCGGTGTGGGCGCACCACATGTTCGTCACCGGCGCAGTGAACCTGCCGTTCTTCTCGTTCATGACGTTCCTGATCGCGGTACCCACCGGGGTGAAGTTCTTCAACTGGATCGGCACGATCTGGGGCGGCTCGGTGTCCTTCGACACGCCGATGCTCTGGTCGATCGGCTTCCTGACCACCTTCCTCTTCGGCGGTCTGACCGGCGTCATCCTGGCCTCGCCGGCGCTGGACTACCAGCTGTCCGACTCGTACTTCGTGGTCGCGCACTTCCACTACGTCGTCTTCGGCACCGTGGTGTTCGCGATGTTCGCCGGGTTCTACTTCTGGTGGCCGAAGTTCACCGGGCGGATGCTCGACGAGCGGCTGGGCAAGCTGCACTTCTGGCTGCTGTTCATCGGCTTCCACACCACGTTCCTGGTGCAGCACTGGCTCGGCGTCGAGGGCATGCCGCGGCGCTACGCGTCGTACGGCGCCAACGAGGGCTTCACCACGCTGAACGAGGTGTCCAGCGTCGGAGCCTTCATCCTGGGCGCGTCGATGCTGCCGTTCTTCTACAACATCTACAAGTCCCGCAAGACGCCGCCGGTCGGCGTCGACGACCCATGGGGCTGGGGCCGCTCGCTGGAATGGGCAACCAGCTCCCCGCCGCCGCGGCACAACTTCGTCAAGCTGCCCCGGATCCGCTCGGAGTCCCCGGCGTTCGACCTCCACCACGCCGACCTGGCGCTGGCGGAGTACCCGGACAACCGGGCCGGCAAGGACAACCTGCTGGACGCCGGTGAGGACCAGGGCCGCGTCGAGCACCTGATCGAGCAGGCCGACGGGACCGACGGGACCGAGGGGAAGGACAAGGCGTGAAGGTCGAAGCCTGGGTCTTCGGGATCCTGAGTGTGTTCGTGCTCGTCGTCACGCCGATCTACTGGCTGATGTCGGAGGACCCGACCGGCACCACCGCGCTGGTGATGACGTTCTTCCTGTCGCTGCTGGTGGCGTTCTACCTGAGCGTCACCGCACGCCGGATGGACGCCCGGCCGGAGGACCGCAAGGAAGCGGAGATCGTCGAAGGGGCCGGCGAGCTCGGCTTCTTCCCGCCGTACTCCTGGTGGCCGCTGTGGTGCGCGCTGACGCTGTCGGTGGTCGTCCTCGGCATCGTCTTCGGCTGGTGGCTGTTCATCGCCGGCTGCGGTATCGGCATCGTGACGCTGAGCGGGTTCATCTTCGAGTACTACCGCGGTGACCACGCTCACTAGTTGAGAGTCGTACGAAAAACGCCGTCCGGGAACGAACCGGACGGCGTTTTCGTGCGTCTTGAGTAGTGCCGCCGGGTACAGAGAGTTGTGGTCCGTACCAGTGAGGCGGACTGCGGATGCAGGGAAATGTCGCCGCGGCAGGTTACCCTTACCGCGGTTTGACTAAACAGGGGAGAGCTGGGGAATGGTAAGCGGTTCGGTGAGGAAGCACGGCCTTGCCGTGGCGGGTATCTGCGTCCTGCTGCTGGCCGGGACGGCCTGTAGCGACACCAAGGCCGACGGCGGCGGTGGGCAGTCGACGCCCGGCGCGTCGACGTCGCAGAGCAACACGCCAGGCGCCTCGAGCACCCCGGATGCCTCGAGCACCCCGTCGGAGTCCGCCGCGGCCAGCATCGCCGTGGTGCCCGCCAAGGGCGCGACGTCGGTGCAGCCCGACAAGCCGGTGACGGTGACCACCACGGCCGGCAAGCTGACCGCGATCACGCTGAAGGACGACGACGGCGACAAGGTCACGGGCAGCTTCAACACCGACAAGACCCAGTGGACGTCGCAGCCGCAGCTCAAGCCCGGCGCGTCGTACACGGTGAGCGGCTCGGCCGAGGGCACCGACGGCGCCACCGTGCCGATCAGCTCGACCTTCAAGACGCTGAAGGCGTCGAAGAGCCTGAAGGCCTCGGTCGTCCCGCTGAACGGTGAGACCGTCGGCGTCGCGCTGCCGATCCAGATCTTCTGGAACAACCCGGTCAAGGACCGCGCCGCGGTCGAGAAGCGCCTGTCGGTGAAGACGTCGGTCCCGGTCGACGGCAGCTGGCACTGGGTGAACAGCAACCAGGTCAACTACCGCCCGAAGAACTACTGGCCGGCCGGCACCAAGGTGACGGTGAACATCGACACCCAGGGCGTCAACGCCGGCAACAACACCTGGGGCACCTCCGGCCGGACGATCGCGTTCAGCATCGGCAAGTCGGTGGTCAGCAACGTCAACGTCAAGACCCACACGATGACGGTGAGGATCAACGGCAAGCTCGCCCGCACCATCCCGATCACCGCCGGCAAGGACGGCTTCACCACCCGCAGCGGCGTGAAGGTGATCATGGAGAAGTTCACGGTGAAGCGCATGGACGCCGCCACCGTCGGCCTCAAGCCCGGCGACCCCGAGTACTACAACATCCCCGACGTGAAGTGGGCCCAGCGCGTCACCAGCTCCGGCGAGTTCATCCACGGCGCACCGTGGTCGTCCGGCAGCCAGGGCAGCGCCAACGTCAGCCACGGCTGCGTCGGCATGAGCCTGAAGGACGCCCAGTGGTTCTTCAACCAGACCCTCCGCGGCGACCCGGTCATCGTCACCGGCACCACCCGCCACATGGAGCCCGGCAACGGCTGGACCGACTGGAACACCACCTGGGCGGCGTACAAGGCAGGCTCCGCCCTCTCCTGACCCTCTGAGCCAACAGCCTCCCCACCCGCATGCCCGCGGCCGGGAGGCTGTTGTGTTTCCACCAGCTCTGATGGCGCGTGTCCTACTCTCGTGGACATAGCGTCAACACCCCCGGGGTTGCGATGACCGACGCGCTCGTCGAGACCAAGTTCTTCCCGCCCGCGCCACGGGCCGGCCTCGTCGCGCGGGCACGGCTGGACGAGGGCCTGGCTCGGGGCGGTCGCCTGGTTCTGGTTTCGGCGCCGGCAGGATTCGGCAAGACCACCCTGCTGGGACGGTGGATCGACAACCACGCCGCCTCGGCGGGAGCGACAGTCGCGTGGGTCGCCCTCGACGAGGGCGACCGCGAGGCCTCGTCGTTCTGGACGTACGTCGTCACCGCCCTGGACCGTGCCGTTCCAGGCGTGGCTGCCAGCGCCCTCCCGCTGCTTCAGGCTGGGCAGACGCCGATCGAGGCAGTGCTGACCGTGGTTCTGAACGAGCTGAGCGTTCGACCGGACGAGGTCATCCTGATCCTGGACGACTACCACCTCGTCGACAGTCCCGGCCTCCGGCCGGCGATGACCTTCCTCCTCGATCATCTGCCTCCGCAACTCCGGCTGATCATCAGCACCCGGGCAGACCCCGGCCTGCCGCTGGCACGCCTGCGCGCCCGCGGCGAGCTCCTGGAGATCCGCGCCGCCGACCTTCGCTTCACCCTCGCTGAGGCGGTCAGTTACCTCAACGACGTGAACGACCTGCGTCTGACCGCCGAGGACATCGCGTCACTCGAGGAGCGCACCGAGGGGTGGGTCGCGGCCCTGCAACTCGTGGTGCTGTCGCTTCGCAGTCGCGGCGACGCCGCCGACTTCATTGCCGGCTTCGCCGGCGACGATCGCTTCGTCGTCGACTACCTCGTGGAAGAGGTTCTGGACCGCCAGCCCGACGCGGTACGACGGTTTCTGTTGGCGACGTGCATTCTCGACCGTCTCACCGGACCGCTCTGCGATGCAGTGACCGGCGAACACGACGGCAAGGCGATGCTGGAGCGGCTCGACCGCGCGAATCTCTTCCTGGTCCCGCTCGACGACCAGCGCCGCTGGTATCGGTATCACCACCTCTTCCGTGACGTCCTCCACGCCCATCTGATCGACGAGGGCATCGACGTCGCGGCGCTGCATCGACGCGCTGCCGACTGGTACGACGGTGCCGGCCGGCCGGAGCCGGCGGTCCGGCACGCACTCGCGGCCGGTGACGTTGCGCGGGCGGCCGACATGGTCGAGCGCGCCGTACCGGAGCTGCGCAAGAACCGCCAGGAGCACACCTTGCGCCGGTGGATCGACGAGCTTCCCGATGACGTGGTCGAGCGCCGGCCTGTGCTCGCGATGGGGTTCGTCGGTGCGCTGATGGCCGGCAACGAGTTCGGCGACGTCGAGCGCAGGTTGCGCCACATCGAGCAGTTGTCGAGCGGGCCCGAGGAGATCGTGGTCGTCGACGAGCTCGAACTCGCCAGGCTGCCTGGCGGCATCGAGCTGTACCGGGCCGCGCTGGCACTGATCGGAGGCGACCTCACCGGCACCTTGGCGCACGCCCGCTCGGCGGTCGACCGTGCGCCCGAGCACGACCACCTGACCAGGGCTTCGGCCGAGGCGCTGGCCGGAATCGCCTCCTGGACGGCGGGCGACCTCGAGGCCGCACACCGCAGCTACACCGCCGCTGCCGACGGGCTACACCGGGTCGGGTACGTCGCCGACGTCCTCGGATGCTCCATCACGCTCGCCGACCTCGAGATCACGCAGGGCAGGCTGCGCCAGGCGCAGCGGACCTATGAGCGCGCCATGGAGCTCGCGGCCGGCCACGACCCCGATCTGCGCGGCATCCGGGACATGTACGTCGGTCTCAGTCAGGTGGCGATGGAGCGCGGCGATCTGACCAGTGCCACCGAGCATCTGAGACGTGGAGATCAGTTCGGGGAGCAGTTCGGCCTGCCGCAGAACCCGTACCGGTGGCGGGTGGCGATGGCACAGGTCCGCGAGGCCGAGGGTGATCTCGACGTGGCGCTCGGGCTGCTCGCCGAGGCCGAACGGGTGTACGTCGGCGACTTCGCGCCGAAGGTGCGACCGATCCCAGCACTGCGCGCACGAATGCTGGCTGCGCACGGAGACGTGGCCGCCGCCCTGGAGTGGGCACGCGAGTACGGCGTATCCGCGCACGACCAGGCGTCGTACCTGAGCGAGTACGAGCACGTGACTCTGGTCCGGGTCCTGCTCGCGGAGGGATCGCGGCCGCGGGACGCCATCGGGCTGCTCGAGCGACTCATCGCCGCGGCCGAGGACGGCGGTCGGCAGGGCACGCTCATCGAACTCCTGGCGCTCATGGCGCTCGCCCAGCATGCGACCGGGGACGACAAGGAGGCGCGGGCGGTGCTGGAACGCGCGCTGACTCTGGCCGAGCCCGAAGGGTACGTGCGGGTCTTCTCCAGCCAAGGGCAGCCGATGGCCGAGTTACTCACTGCCTTGGCCCCGGGCATGTCGTACGTACAGCGACTCCTGGACGCCTGCCCGGGTACGGCGGGGGTACCCGCCCCTCGCGACCGGTTGATCGAGCCGCTGACCGAGCGTGAGCTGGATGTCCTGCGGATGCTCGCCGGCGATCTCGACGGGCCGTCGATCGCCCGCCGGCTCGTCGTATCGCTCAACACGGTGCGGACCCACACCAAGAACATCTACGCGAAGCTCGGCGTCAACAACCGCCGTGCCGCGGTCCGCCGGGCGCACCAGCTCAACCTGCTGTCCCAGCGCCGCTGAAGATCATCACCGAGTTCACCAGATGATGTGAGGACCTCTCACCACATCGGCTCCTAGTTTGCGGGTATCGAACAAGAGGAGCATCCCGTGAACAGCACGCCGCAGTGGTACGAGATCCGCCTCCGGGGGCGCCTCGATCCGCGGTGGTCGGCCTGGTTCGACGGGCTCGCCCTCACTGCCACCGCTGACGGCACCACCACCATCAGGGGCCCCGTCGTGGACCAGGCCGCCCTGCACGGGCTGCTGCAACGACTCCGCGACCTCGGCCTCCCCCTCCTCTCGGTCGCCCAGGTGGAGCCCGATCCGCACGCCAACCGCGAAGATCCGCACGACCCGAAGACCGGAGACAGCCATGACCACCACCGCACGACCCACCACAGCGACCAGTGACCCGACCCGCAATCACGCCCGCGCAGCAGGCATCTTCTACCTGCTCACGTTCGCGGCGTCCCTGCCCGCCTTCGCCGTCATCGGCTCGGCGGTCAACCCGGACCTCACCGTCGCCGCCGGGCACGACACCCAGCTCCTGACGGCCGGCTTCCTGGACTTCGTCACCGCCCTCGCCTGTATCGGTAGCGCCGTGGCCCTGTTCCCGGTCCTGAAGCGTCAGAACCAGGCCCTCGCCCTCGGCTTCGTCACGTCGCGGCTGCTCGAGGCCGCCATCATCATGACCGGCGTCGTCAGCCTGCTCGCGGTCGTCACCCTGAACCAGAACGGCACCGGCACGACGGGAACCAGCCAGGCGCTCGTGGCCGTCCGCGACTGGACGTTCCTGTTCGGTCCGGGGTTCATGGCCTCCATCAACGCCGTACTGCTCGGCACCCTGATGTACCAGTCGCGGCTGGTCCCGCGGATCATCCCCACCCTGGGACTGATCGGAGCGCCGCTGCTGTTCACCGCCAACATCGCGACCCTGTTCGGCCACCACGAGCAGACCTCGGCCATCACGATGCTCGCCACCGTCCCGATCGCCTGCTGGGAGCTCTCGGTCGGCGGCTGGATGGCCTTCAAGGGCTTCAAGCCGGCGCCGGTCACCGCCGGTCTCACCAAGGTCGACTGACGTGCCCGGTGCGGTCCACCGCCGATGGCGGTGGGCCGCATTCGCCTGGATGATCGCTGATGTGAGGGAACCGGACCGGGTCGGGTGGGGCTTCATCTCGCGCTATGCCCTGGCATCGATGGGTACGTCGCTGGTGTTCCTCGCTCCCTTGCTGGTCACCCTGGCGCTGAAGGTCAACTCGCTCGTCGGGATCGAGGAGGCTCCGAACAGCCTGGCACTCGTCGCCGGGACCGGATCCGTCGTGTCGATGATCGCGAACCCGTTCTTCGGCAAGCTGAGTGATCGCACGTCCTCACGACTCGGCATGCGCCGGCCGTGGATGGTCGCCGGCCTGGGCGGCGGGTGCGTCGGCATCCTGATCGTCGCGCTGGCACCCTCTGTCGCCGTCGTCCTGGTCGGATGGTGCCTCGCGCAACTCGCCCTGAACGCTCTGCTCGCCGCTCTGGTGGCCGTCCTGCCGGACCAGGTCCCGGTCACCCAACGCGGCTCGGTCGCGGGATTCCTCGGCATCGGTCTGCCCGTCGCGTCGGTGACCGCGACCTATCTGGTCCAGCTGTTCACCGGGAACCGGCTCCTGATGTTCCTGGCTCCGTGCGCGATCGGTGGGTTCTTCGTCCTGCTCTTCGCGGTCACTCTGACGGATCGCCGGCTCGACCCGGCGGACAAGCCGCCCTGGTCGGTCCGGGAACTGCTCAGTACCTTCTACTTCAACCCACGCACGAGCCCCGACTTCGCCTGGGCGTTCACCAGCCGGTTCCTGCTGGTGCTGGCCTACGCCTTCCTCGCCACCTACCAGGCCTACTACCTCCTGGACCAGATCGGCAGCCCGGAGGCCGACGTACCGCATCAGATCTTCCTGGGCACCCTCGCCCAGTCCGTCGTCCTGATCGCCGCATCCCTTGTCGGTGGCTACCTCTCGGACCGGACCGGCCGGCGAAAGGTCCTCGTCGTCACGGCGTCGATCCTGTACGGCGTCGCGATGCTCGTCATCGCCGTCTCCGACACGTTCACCGGCTACCTCACCGGCATGGCGATCAGCGGCCTCGGCTTCGGCCTGTACGTCGCAGTCGATCTCGCCCTCGTTGCCGACGTACTCCCCGACCGAGCCACCGCCGCAAAGGACCTGGGAGTCTTCAACATCGCGAGCGCCCTCCCGTTCTTCGTCGCCCCCGCCCTCGCGCCGGGAATCTTGGCCCTGGGCAACGGCAGCTACGCCGTCCTCTACACAGCCGCAGGATTGTCCGCCACGCTGGGAGCTGCCGCGATCCTCGGCGTGAAGCGGGTCAGATGACCCTAACCAGTCATCGAGTGCTGTCTCCGTGGTCTCGGCACAGCCAGCCGTGGCTGGCTGTGCGGGATCCGGGAGGAGCCAGACACTGGTGCGCCGTGTCAGCGGTGTCCGCGGCCGCAGCTTCTGTGTGGTGGGAGTGGTCAACGGACACCGCTGCGCGGCGACTGGTTTGTCGACCGGCCTTGCCGGCATGCGCGGAACCCGCACAGCATCTGATCTCGGTGTCGGCTGCAGTGGTGTCTCGCGGGCGCCGCCTGGCCCCGCCGACAAGGCAGGCTCCGTTTTCTCCTGGCCTTCGACCACACCGGCGTTCCGCGTGCATGCCCGCGCCTGGGAGGCCGTGGCGTGTTTCTGACCTAGCCGGTCGGGGGTCCGGTCAGGGCGAAGTCAGCAGCCTCCTGGAGGACGGCGCCGTCCGCCTGCCACTTCGAACGCACGCCAACGGCCACCACCTCACCACCACCGAACAGCGCGCCGAGCGGTGCGCCCGGTGGTGCGGTGGGTGGATGGTTCGGCCTAGGGGCGGCGGCCCGTCGGCGGAAGCGGTGGGGATGTGCGGGTTCGGCCCAGCTGGGGCGGGCGACGTGGACGACGCCGTCGAGGATGGTGATGGTCCAGTGGCCCCTGTGCAGGTCGGTGTGGTGGCGGCGGCACAGCAGCGCCAGGTTGTCGACTTTGGTATGGCCGCCGTCGATCCAGGAGATCAGGTGGTGGGCGTCGCACATGATCGGCGGGGCTCCGCAGACCACGCAGCCGCGGTCGCGGGCGTTCAGGGCGCGGCGCATCGCCTTGGTGACCAGGCGTTCGAGGCGCCCGACGTCGAGCGGTTCGGAGTTCGAGCCGAGCACCAGCGGGATGATGTTCGCGTCGCAGGCCAGTCGCCGGATCGTGGCGGCCGACAGCCCGCCGCTGTAGACGGTGCGCCCGATCGCGTCCGCGGTCGCGGCTTTGAGGTCGTCCAGGTCGATCGTGACCGTGATGGTCGCCTTCGCGCCGTATCCGGCCGCGCGACCACCTGTGCCCACGGCGCCGGCTGTGCCGGCTGTGCCCGCGGTGCCCGCGGCGCCGGCTGTGTCCTCGGTGCCCTCAGCCGCCGAAGCCGCGGCACCCGCGGTGCCTGCCATGTCCCCTGTACCCGCGGTGCTCGCGGCACCGCCTGTACCCGGGGTGCTCGCGGCGGGGCCGGCTGTGCGGCCGGCGGTGGGGGCGGTGGTGTCCCACACGGCGGCGGCGATGCTCAAGGCATCCGACAGGGCGTCGGCCTGGCGCTTGTCGCGCAGGCGGGGGTCGTGTTCGCCGTCGACGGTCTTGTGTGGGCGGGCGCCGGCGTGCACGACGGCGCGCAGGAGTTCGGCGTTCTCGTTGGCCAGGAAGCCCTTGAACTTCACCCCGTTGTCGGCGGCGGCGAGCGTCAGGGACTCGCGGGCGTAGGCCTTGTGTTCTTCGGGTTCGGGGCCGTCGGAGTCCAGCAGGTCGGCGATCTCCTTGGCGGCGGTGCGCAGTTCGCCGGGCGACAGGTGACCGGCCAGCCCGACCAGCTGATCCGCAGCCGCGTCCAGATGCTCCACTGGGACCCGTGACCGGACCCGGTCGAGTCCGAACACGATCGCGGCCGCCTGCGCCGGACGAAGCAGCCAGCCACTGTCAGCACCGGCGTCTGCCATGCTGCCTTCGGCGTCGGCCGTGCTGTCTTCGGGGATGTGGGAAGCTTCGCAGGAGGCGGTCTCGGCGAGGGCGGCAGAGACGGCTGGGTAGTGCTCCAGCACCTGCGCGAGTCGGAGCGTACGGCGGGCGGCCGGGGCGTCCAGTCGGTACCGGAAACGCAGCAGCTCCGCGGTGTCGCGCGCCCCGAGCTCAGCGGCGTACCCGGTGGTCTCCACAGCCGCGACCACGGTCAGCCGGTAGGCCTCCAGGCGGGCGATCTCGGCGTCCAGCGCGTCGAGAGTGGACAGCAGTTCGCCGCCACCCATCGACCACGCCGGCCGCTCGCCCAGGAGTTCCATGCAGTCGACACTAGACGCCGGCGCCGACGATCAGCGAACCAGAATCCCCTTGTTTTGTGGGCAATTCGTGGGCCCACACAGCCCACACCCGCCGCGGACTAGGGCTGGGCGTCCTCCGCGGCGTACGACAGGACGCGCTCGGTGTTCAGCACGATCCAGACGTCGACCCACTTCCAGACATTGGGCCAGCTTCGATCGACGGCCGCGCGCAGGTCGTCGGGCAGGTCGTCGAGTGCGACCAGCTCAGCAGGCCCCTCGGCGATGACCGCGATGTGGCTCTCGTCGTCGTTCTCGGCGACCACCAGCGTCAGCCAGGGGTTGGTCCGCAGGTTGCGAGCGCGAATCGAGCCGGCCACAGCAGGCAGCCAGAAAGCGCCGCCGCTGCGGACGTACATCGACATCGACGCGTGCGGCCGCCCGTCCGGCCGGCTCGTACCGACCACCGCGTACTCACGGCGCCCCAGATAGCTCGTCAGCTGCTCGGCCGTGAGCCGGCGCTCCGGCGGATAGGTGCTCGCCGTAGCTGCCGTGGCACGCTCAAAGGTTCGATCCTGCAGCTCTGCCAATACCTCAGTCATGCCCCAACGCTAGACGCGACGTCAGCTGCCTGCTTATCGATTCCTGACCAGATGCGCCAGCAGCGGCGGAGCGACCTCATCGGCATGCAGCGACGGGAGCGAATGGTGGGTCGCAGTGGCGAGCTGTACGACGGTTGCGCCGGGGGAGAGCGTTGTGACTCGGCGGGTGAGGTGGGCGGCGTCCTGGCTCTTGCTGCGGCCGGCAACGAAGACCAGGGGAGTGAGGTCGCGCAGTTGGTCGTCGCTGGGGCGTTTGGTGCGGACGAACGGTGTAGACGGCTGCTCCGCGGCCAGACCGGCCAGCTCCAGGACTTGGGGGTCGAGGGGTAGGCCCTGGGTCTCCCAGCGCAAGAACGAGGCGGTCCGCTCGCGGGAGGGGCGCAGCAGGCTCGGCAGCGCTCTGAGGATGTACAGAAGGCGCAGACCGGTCCAGCAGTCCGTCGGGTCGAGGAGAGCCAGGCGCTCGACCCGCTCCGGGTGAGCGATTGCGTACGTGAGCGCGATCCAGGCGCCATACGAGTGACCGCACAGCGCGGCCCGCTCGATGCCGAGGCCGTCGAACGTGTTGGAGAGCCAGATGTGCAGGTCGTCTGGTGTCTTAGGCGTCCGGCCGGTGTTAGTACTGCGGCCCGCGTCCATGATCAGGTCGACCGCGTACACCCGGTACTGCTCCGCGAGCCGCGGGGCGACCGTGAACCACACCGGCGAGGTGGCTCCATGACCTGGAAGCAGTACGACGGGCGGCCCGTCGGCGGGACCGCACGCGTTCACGTGCGTCGTACCGAACTCGTCGGTCAGCTCGAGCTGCTCGACCGGCACGCCCCAGCGCGCGAGCAGACCGTCGTACATGTCCTGAAAGCTCATGCTGCCGAGAATAGCTCACTCAGTGAGGTAACTTGATGAGTATGCGAGAAGGAGTGACACCGTCCGACCCGGATCGGGCCGCCGCGCTGGACGTGGTGCACCTGCTGCGCGAGGTCGCCCTACGGCTCGAGTTGGCGGTGGGGGAGTTCGCGCGGACGACCGGCCTGCACGGCACCGACGTCCGGGCCCTGGTTCGCCTCCTGGACGCCGAACGCGCCGGAATGGAGGCCACACCAGGATGGCTCGCTCAACAGCTTGGAATGACCTCTCAGGCGACGACGGCGGTCATCCACCGCCTGGAGGCCGCCGGCCATGTCGAACGCCTCAGAAGCCGTAGAGACGGCCGCAGCGCCCGTCTCCAGGTCTCGGACAGCGCGGTGGCGCTCGGTTGGCAGCTCTTCGGCCCGCTTCTGGACCGGCTGATCGTCACCACCCAGGGCCTCGGCCCTGACGAGCAGACCGTGGTCAAGGAGTACCTGAGCGCGGTCTCGGACGCGCTGGGGTAAACGAAAGGGCCCCGGCAGATGCCGGGGCCCTTCGCACTGCGTACGACGTCAGGAGCGGTCGCTGGTGACCTCGCGGTAGGTCTCCGTGTCCTCCGTCAGCTCGTGGATCTCGTCGGCGTCGTGCGCGTGCTCGTGCGCCTCTTCGAGTTCCGCGGTCGTCGGCTTCTGCACGGCGTCGGCGTAGTAGAACCGGGACAGCGCGGCGCGGGCCTTGTGCAGCGCCCGGCGCGGGGCGCGGACGCCGTTCTCGTCCGTCTCCGGACCGAGCTCGTGCGGCACGACCCGGTCCCGCGCGGTCAGCGAGTACGCCTCGTACGTCGAGATCGGCTGGTGCTTCTCGGTGTACTTGCCGTCCGCGTCGCGCATGATCACGCCGGTCTCCAGACCGTGCAGCAGCCGCTCCTGGTCGGCCCGCTGCAGCGAGATCGCCCAGCGGCGGGCGATCCAGAAGCCCAGGATCGGGCCGAGGATCACCGCGAACCGCAGGAACCACGTCACGTTGTTCAGCGAGATGCCGAAGTGGGTGGCGATCAGGTCGTTACCGCCACCGATCCACAGCAGGGCGTAGAAGGTGATGAACGCGACGCCGATACCGGTCCGGGTCGGGACGTCCCGCGGGCGGTCGAGCAGGTGGTGCTCGCGCTTGTCACCGGTGATCCAGCCTTCGATGAACGGATACAGCGCGACCAGTGTGACGAACGCCGGTGGGATGATCAGGGCCGGTATCAGCAGGTTCCAGCTGATCGTGATGCCCCAGAACGTCGACTCGAAGCCCGGGAAGATGCGGACCGAGCCTTCCAGCCAGCCCATGTACCAGTCCGGCTGGGAGCCCGCGGTCACCTCGGCCGGGTTGTACGGGCCGTACAGCCAGACCGGGTTGATCTGCATCAGTGCGCCCATCAGCGCGGTGATGCCGAACACCACGAAGAAGAAGCCGCCGGCCTTGGCCGTGTACACCGGGAACAGCGGGTAGCCGACCACGTTCTTCTGCGTCCGGCCGGGGCCGGCGTACTGGGTGTGCTTGTGGTACACGACCAGGAACAGGTGCACCGTGACGAGCGCCAGGATGATGCCCGGGATCAGCAGCACGTGGACGATGAAGAACCGGGAGACGAAGTCGTCGCCGGGGAACTCACCGCCGAAGATGAAGAAGTTCATGTACGTGCCGACCACGGGTGAGGCCTGGATCATGCCGTTGGTGATCCGCAGACCGGTACCGGACAGCAGGTCGTCGGGGAGGCCGTAGCCGATGAAGCCCTCGATGATGCCCAGGAACAGCATCCCGAAGCCGATCAGCCAGTTCAGCTCCCGCGGCTTGCGGAACGCGCCGGTGAAGAACATCCGGAGCAGGTGCACCATCATCGCGGCGATGAACAGCACGGCCGCCCAGTGGTGGATCTGCCGGACCAGCAGGCCGCCGCGGACGTCGAAGGTGATGTCCAGCGTGGAGGCGTAGGCCTCCGACATGTGCAGGCCCTTGAGCAGGCTGTACGACCCCTGGTACTCGACCTCGGCCATCGAGGGCTTGAACCAGAACGACAGGAAGATGCCGGTCAGGATCAGGATGATGAAGCTGTAGAGCGCGATCTCGCCCAGCATGAACGACCAGTGGTCGGGGAAGATCTTCCGCAGGTTCTTCTTGCCGATCTTCGCGATGCCGAGGCGATCGTCGACCCACTTGACCGGTCCAGGGAACTCTGTGCTTGTTGACACTGTTGTCACCCTCGTTCGAAGAAGCTCGGGCCGACCGGCTCGGTGAAGCCGCTCTGCGCAACCAGGTAGCCCTCACTGTCCACTGCCAACGGTAGCTGAGGCAGCGGCCGGGCCGCAGGGCCGAAGACGACCTTGGCGCCGTCCGCGAGGTCGAAGGTCGACTGGTGGCACGGGCAGAGCACATGGTGCGTGGTCTGCTCGTACAGGGAGATCGGGCAGCCGACGTGGGTGCAGATCTTCGAGTAGCACAGGATGCCGTCGACGCCCCAGTTCTCCCGGCCCGGTGGGGTGCGGATCTCGCTGGGCTTGATCCGGACCACGATCACCGCGGCCTTCGCCTTGGCGTTCTGGTACTCGGCCGGGTTCTCCTCCTGCAGCGGGGCCAGGTTGGCCGGCGCCGCGTTGACCAGCTGGCCGACGACCATGTCGGACGGCTTGATCGGGCGGTCGGTGACGTCGTTGACGACCCGGATGCCCTTCGCCCAGATCGTGTTGTACAGCGCCCGGCCCGGCAGCGGGCCGAGGTCGCGGAGCAGGATGACGGCCGGCAGGCCGAGGACGGCCAGGGCGCCGATCAGCGAGTTGCGGATCATCTTGCGCCGGGTGAAGCCGGACTCCGCCGTGCCCTGCTGGAACGCCTCGGTGATCTCGGCGATCTGCTGCGGCGACGAGTGCGCCGGGTGCCGGTCCTCGGAGATCTCCTCGTCGACCATCAGCTTCTTGGCCCACTGGATCGCGCCCGCCCCGATCAGGAACAGCGCGAGCCCGATGCACAGGCCGATGACCATGTTGTTCGCGTTGCCGGACAGCGGGCCGAACTCGAGGATCGAGTCCCGCGGGATCGCGAAATACGCCACGCAGGAGCCCAGCACCAGCAGCGTCGCCAGGCCGAACATCGCCGACACCTGGCGCTCGACCCGGTCGGCCGCCTTCGGGTCGATGTCGGTGATCCGCGGCTCGTGCGGCTCCAGACCCGGGTCCGGAATCGGCTCCGCCACCTCTACGGCGCTGCCGTGCTCGTCCTCCGGCTTGACCGGGAGGTTCTTGTCGTCGCTCACTTGGCCTTCGCTCCCTTGGCCTTGACGCCCTTGGCGCCGATCCAGACCGCTACCGCTACCAGCAGACCGATCCCGACGAACCAGCCCCAGAGGCCCTCGGACACCGGGCCGAGCCGGCCCAGTCCGAAGCCGCCCGGGTCCTTCTGCGTCTGCAGGGCCTTCAGGTACGCGATGATGTCGCGCTTGTCCTCCGGCTGCATGACCTGGTCGGAGAAGACCGGCATCTGCTGCGGGCCGGTCAGCATGGCTTCGTAGATGTGCTTCTCACTGACACCCATCAGCGACGGTGCGTACTTGCCGTTCGGCAGTGCGCCACCGCGACCGGCGAAGTTGTGGCACGCCGTGCAGTTGGTACGGAACAGCTCGCCACCGCGGGTGACCTGCTCGTCGGTGGCCTTGCTCACGTCGTACGACTCCGACGCCGGCACCGCGGGACCGGGGGCGAGCGAGGCGACGTACGCGGCCAGGGCCTCGATCTCCTCCTCCGTGTACGCCGGGGCCTTGCGCGGGATCTGCGCGCCCGGCTGCATCGCCGGCATCCGGCCGGTACCGACCTGGAAGTCGACCGCGGCGGCGCCGACGCCGATCAGTGACGGGCCGGCCATCTTGCCCTCGCCGTTCCCGCCGCCCTCGGCGTTCAGGCCGTGGCAGCTGGCACAGCCGACCGCGAAGAGCTTCTTGCCCTCCTCGATCTGCTGGGACTGGGCCGAGTTGTCCGCCACCGCGTTGTCAGGGGCGAAGGCGGCGTACGCCGAGCCCACTGCCAGGAGGCCGAACAGGAGCACGACGAGGCCGGCGGACCGGTGCCGTCGTCGCGCGGAGAGAAAGCGCGCCGGTGACAAGGAAGGTCTCTTCTCACTCATTTGAGCAGGTAGATGGTCGCGAACAGGGCGATCCAGACCACGTCGACGAAGTGCCAGTAGTACGACACGACGATCGCCGAGACGGCCTGTTCGTGGGTGAACTTACGAGCCATGTACGTCCTGGCCAGGACGAACACGAAAGCGATGAGGCCGCCGGTCACGTGCAGCGCGTGGAATCCGGTGGCCAGGTAGAACACCGAGCCGTACGCGTTGGACGAGATCGTCAGGCCCTCCTGCACCAGTGCGGTGTACTCGGTCACCTGACCGGCGACGAAGACCGCGCCCATCATGTACGTGAGGATGAACCACTCACGCATGCCCCAGGAGCGGAGGTTCAGCAGCGAGCCGGTCCGGCCCACCCGGCCGTGTTCGGCAGCGAACACGCCGAACTGGCAGGTGAACGACGACGCCACCAGGATGAGCGTGTTCACCGAGGCGAACGGCACGTCCAAGCGCTCGGTCGAGAGCTGCCACAGCGTCTCCGTCCCCGGAGCGGCGGCAGCGGTCGTCACCGACCGGATCGTGAAGTACGCCGCGAACAGGGCGGCGAAGAACATCAGTTCGCTCGAGAGCCAGACGATCGTGCCGACACTGACCATGCTGGGACGGTCGTGGTGTCCGTGTTCACGAGACGCTGGGAGCGCGGTTGCAGTGGCCACGCGGTCATTATGTCGGTCCCGCTGTTCAGCGCCACGACCACCCCCGTGCATGTCGCCGAACCGTTGTTTCTACTGTGGAACCGTGCTTCCCCTTCACGCCACGCCCGGCGACCGGATCGAGCCGCTGACTCCGGTCCGGTTGCTGACGGCATGGACCTTCGAACCGGTGTTACTCGCCGTGATCGTCGTGCTCGGCGCGCTGTACCTGTACGGCGTCCACAAGCTGCGCAAACGCGGCGACAAGTGGTCCCGCGGCCGGACGTTCTCGTTCGTCGGCGTGGGGCTGGGAAGCGCCGTGATCGCCACCCAGTCCGCGCTCGGCACGTACGACACCGTGCTGATCAGCGTGCACATGGTGCAGCACATGATCCTGTCGATGCTGACGCCGCTCGCGCTGGCGCTCGGCGCGCCGGTCACGCTGGCGCTGCGGACCCTGCCGCAGCAGCCGCGGAAATGGTTGCTCTCCGTGTTGCACTCACGGTTCGCGAAGGTGCTCTGCTTCCCACTGATCGGCTTCACGCTGTTCGTGCTGAGCCCGTGGGCGCTCTATTTCAGCGGCTGGTACGACGCGACGCTGCACTCGACCGTGCTGCACGACCTGCTGCACCTGCACTTCATCCTGGTCGGCTCGCTGTTCTTCTGGCCGCTGCTCGGGCTGGACCCCGTGCCCGGTCGGGTGATCTACCCGTTCCGGCTGATTCTGGTGTTCCTCACGTTGCCGTTCCACGCGTTCCTAGGGATCACCATCATGTCGGCGAACACGCTGATCGCCGAGGACTGGTACACCAGTTTCGGCCGGTCCTGGCCACCGTCGCCGCTGCACGACCAGTACATCGCGGGTGGCCTGCTGTGGGGCTCTGGCGACATCGTCGGCGTGGTGTTCTTCGCCGTGCTGTTCGTCCAGTGGGTGCGTGACTCGCAGCGTGAGGCGCGTCGTGAGGACCGGCGCCTGGACCGCCTGGAGGAACAGGCGCGCCGGGCCGAACAGGCGCCCCGGTAGCATGCGCGGTGTTGTTTGAATGTCCAGTCTTCCTCAGAACACAGCTTGGGATGGATCGATGAGTTCAGAGCGTCCGCTGAAGGTCCTGGTCTACAGCGACGACCGTACGACGCGGGAGTCCGTCCGGCTGGCCCTCGGCAAGCGGCCCGCGGCCGATCTGCCCGAGCTCGAGTACGTCGAGTGCGCCACCGAGCCGGCCGTCATCAAGACCATGGACAAGGGCGGCATCGACCTGGCCGTCCTCGACGGCGAGGCCGTCCCGGCCGGCGGCATGGGGATCGCGCGGCAGCTGAAGGACGAGATCTTCCAGTGCCCGCCGGTCCTGGTCATCACCGGCCGTCCGCAGGACGCCTGGCTGGCGACCTGGTCGCGGGCCGAGGGCGCGGTCTCGCACCCGATCGACCCCATCAAGCTGGCCGAGGTCACCGCGGAGCTGCTCCGGCAGCGGCTGGCCAAGCTCCCCGCCACCACCGCCTGACGCACCATGGGGGCTTACACCTGGCCGCAGGTGCTGAACCCGCTGCTGCGGCGTGAGGACCTGGAGGCCACCGCCACGGCGTGGGCGATGGAGCAGATCCTGTCCGGCGCCGCCTCACCCGCGCAGCTCGCCGGGTTCGTGATCGCGCTGCGCTCCAAGGGCGAGACCGTCACCGAGGTCGAGGGCCTGGTCGCCACGATGCGCGACTTCGCCACCCGGATCTCGGTGCCCGGCCGGACGCTGGACGTCGTCGGTACCGGTGGTGACCAAGCCCACACGGTGAACATCAGCACGATGTCCGCGATCGTCGCGGCCGGGGCGGGCGCGAAGGTGCTGAAGCACGGCAACCGCGCGGCCTCGTCGGCCTGCGGCGCGGCGGACGTCCTCGAGGAGTTGGGCATTCCGCTCGACCTGACCGCGGCGCAGGTGGCCGAGGTGGGGGAGCGGGCCGGGATCACGTTCTGCTTCGCTCCGGCGTTCCACCCCGCGCTGCGGCATGCCGCCGTACCGCGGCGGGAGCTCGGGGTGCCCACCACGTTCAACTTCCTCGGCCCGCTCGCGAACCCCGGGAACCCGTCGGCGCAGGCGGTCGGCGTCGGCGACGGCCGGATCGCCGGGCTGATGGCCGGTGTCCTCGCGCGGCGCGGCATCGACGCGCTCGTGTTCCACGGCGACGACGGCCTGGACGAGCTGACCACGCGGACGACGTCACAGGTGTGGACGGTCGGCGGCGGTCAGGTCGAGGGACCGGTCACGCTCGACCCGCGGGAGCTGGGCATCGAGCCGGTGGCCGCGGACGCGTTGAAGGGCGCGGACGCGGCGTACAACGCGAAGGTCGTGCGGGCTCTGGTCGACGGCGAGCCGGGGGCGGTGCGGGACGTCGTACTGCTGAACGCCGGCGCGGCGCTCGCGGCGTACACGCCGGAGGCCGGCACTGTGACGGAGCGGATCCGCAGCGGCATGGACCGCGCGGCCGAGGCGATCGACTCCGGGGCCGCGAAGGACGTGCTGGACCGCTGGATCGCGGCCTGCGCCGAGGTGCGCGGCTAGTCCTTGTTGATGCCGGCGGGGATTGTCCCCGCCGGCATCTTCCTACTTGTTGACCTTGATCTGGCTGACCTTGTAGCGCCAGACGTTCTGCCACGCCGGGGTTGAACCAGCCAGGTCGGCGATCGACACGTCTGCGGTGCCGTCGCCGCGGTCGATGACCGCGATCATGATCGTCGAGTACGTCTCCGTCAGCTTCGGCACGCTGACCGGGACCCTGGCCGTCAGTTCGTGGCCCGGGTGGCCGTTGACCGTGATGACCTTGTGGGTGCTGCTGCCCTTCACCACCGTCACGTTCTTGTCGTACAAGTTGACGAGTGCGCGGGCGCCGATCTGGATCGCGGCCTGCTTACGACCTGCCGCGGAGTTCTGGTACGGGATGTCCGGCGGGAGCTGGCCGAACGACACGTAGTTGCCCCACGACGAGCCCTTGCCGTTGTAGTTGCTGTGCACCGTCAACCAGACCGCGGCGCCGCCCCACAACCCGGTGCGCTCGTAGTTGTTGCCCCACGCCGAACTCATCACCGGCATCGTGTCGTTGTTGGCCGCCAGCATCTCGGTCCCGAGCACCTTGCCGTACGGCGTCGGCGTCTTCGTCGGCTTCACCGACGGACTGACCGTCTCGATCGGCTTCTCCGCCGCCGTCGGCAACGCAACCGGACTGATCGCCTCAGCCCTGTTCCACACCCACCCCACACTCAACCCGGTAGCAGCCAAAGCCGCCACCACCAACACCACAGCCCCCACCGCCCGAGCCCGCCCACCAGGCCCGCCCCCGGCACCTACGCCGACGGACCCCCCACCCCCATGCCGAGCCGCCCCCCGCGACCCACCACCAACCCCATGACCCCCCACAAACCCACCAGCCCCACGCCCAGCCCCCTGCGTGGCACCGCGTGTGGCCCCGTGCGCGGCGCCCTGCCCGGTCCCGTGCCCAGCCCCGTGCGTGGCACCCTGCCCAGCACCCTGCCCAGCACCCTGCCCAGCACCCTGCCCAGCACCCTGCCCAGCACCCTGCCCAGCACCCTGCCCAGCACCCTGCCCAGCCACGTACGCGGCGCTGTGCCCGGCGCCGTCCCAAGCCCCATGCGCGGCATCCTGCCCAGCGCCGAGCCCGGCCCCGTGCGCGGCACCCTGCCCAGCACCCGGCCCACCCGAGCGCCCATCACCCGAACCAACCCCCTGCGCACCTGGGTGAGAACCCCCCGCAGCCCCGGGCCCAACCGCCCGCGAAACCACCTCAGTAAACAAGGCCCGCCCACCCTGCGCCCCGGCCTGCTGCCCGCCCTGCGGCCCAGCCGGCCCACCTTGCGCAGATCCTCCCGGCCCGCCGTGCGCTGAGCTCTGCACCCCAGGCTGCGGCGCGGCGTGCTGACCGCCCTGCGGTCCTCCTGCCTGCCCGCCTTGTGCCGAACTGATCTGCCCGTGCGGCCCAGCCTGCTGATTGACCTGCCCGCCGGCCTGCTGGCCGCCTTGCCCACCTTGCGCCGAATCGACCGGCCCGCCGTGCGCTGAGCCCTGCACTCCCGCTTGCGGCGCGGCATGCTGCCCGCCCTGCGGCGCAGCCTGACCGCCCTGTCCCGAACCGAGCTGCCCGCCTTGCGGTCCAGCGTGCTGAGAGCCTTGCCCGCCGACCTGCTGGCCGCCCTGAGCCCCAGCAGGCCCGCCCTGCGCCGAACTGACCTGCCCGCCCTGCGCCCCGGCCTGCTCGCCGAACTGCGGCCCACTGCCCTGAGGCCCAGCAGCCTGCGCCTGCCAGCCACCCGCCCGCTGACCGCTCTGCTGCACACCCCACATCTGCCCGGCCTGGCCTGACTCTGCAGGAGTCTGCTGCCCAGGGTGGGATTGGGGCTGACGCGGTTGCCCGTAGCCACCGTCCGGTCGGCCCGCTTCAGCCTGCCCCGACTGCTGCACCGGACGCTGCCCGCCGTACTGCGCCCCCGCCGGCGGAGCCGCATGCTGAGGCCGCACCTGCTGCCCACCCGGCCGCTGTGGCTGCTGCACGCCCCACATCGGCGCACCCGGCTGCATGCCATGCTGCTGACCGCCCGCCGCCTGAGACCCCGCTGGCTGAGGCCCCGCTGGTTGAGGCCCCGCCGGCTGAGAACCCGCCGCCTGGGACGCCGCGTGCTGCCCGCCCGCCTGGGACCCCGCATGCGGGCCGCCGGCCTGGCCGCCCGACTGCGGGGAACCCAAGTGCTGGCTGCCTGACTGCTGGCTGCCTGACTGCTGTCCGCCTGACTGCTGTCCGCCTGACTGCGGTCCGCCTGGCTGCAGGCCGCCCAACTGCTGTGCGCTTGGTGCCTGTGTGCCGGGGCGTGGCGGCGCAGGTGGTTGCTGAGTGGTCGGTTGCTGGTGGGGAGAAGGCTGTGAGGGCTGGCCGGTCCAGTGCTGCTGCGGCGGGGCTGCATGTTGCGGCCGTACCGGCGGAGGAGGCGGCGCCGGAGCAGGCGACTGCCCGAACAGAGCATCCGAAGACCCACCCTGCCCCGCACCCGGTGCCTGACCCGCCCCCTGAGCTCCACCCAAACCGGGCGCCTGACCTGGCCCCCATGCCTCCCCAAGACCCGGCGCCTGACCTGCGCCCCACGCCGTACCGTGACCTGACGCCTGACCTCCACCCGACGCCGCACCATGACCCTGCGCTTGGCCAGCACCACGTCCGTCACTTAGACCTGGCGCCTGACCCGAACCCGGCCCCTGACCGAGACCTGATGCCTGGCCTGCGCCACGTGCCTCGCCGACGCCTGACGCCCCGCCTGCGCCAAGCACCTCACCAAGCCCTGGCACCTGACCCGCACCCGGCGCCTGACCAAGACCTGATGCCTGGCCTGCGCCAAGCGCCCCGCCGAGACCTGGTGCCTGACCCGCACCCGGCGCCTGACCGAGACCTGATGCCTGGCCTGTGCCACGTGCGTGGCCGACGACTGATGCCTCGCCTGCGCCGAGCGCCTCACCTAGACCTGGTGCCTGACCCGCACCCGGCATCTCACCGTGACCTGGTAGCTGGCCGGCGCCCAGCGACTCGGCGATACCCGGCGTTTGCCCGGCGTCCGGCGCCTCGCTGGCACTTGCCGGGTGGTCAGCACGCGGTGGTTCACCGAGACCTGGTACCTGGCCGGTGCCCTGTGCCTCGCTGCTGGGCGTGGGGGAGGGCGGTGCTTGGGGGGTGCCGGTGAGCGGGTCCGTGCCCTGGGGGGTGTCGTGGGGCGGGGTGTGGTTGTTGTCAGCCAACTTGAATTCCTAGGTAGGCCTGGTCCGCGGCCTTCTTCAGGTCCGGGCGGTTGTTCGGGATGCCGCTGATGTAGGCGACCGCCGTCCCGTCACCGAGGTCGAAAACGGCCACCGTCAGGGTAAGTACTCGATCGGTCACCGCAGTCGTTGTCGCGGTCACGGACTGCTGGAACACCCAGCCGGCCTTGCCGCTCCGCTTGACGGGACCGTTCGCGACCGTCTTGTACGTGACCGGGATGTTCCCGTACATGCGTTCGCGCACCTTCAGCGACAGCGACGCCGCGGTCGCCCTCGGGTCGCCGTTGAAGCCGGATCCGGTGCCAAGACCGCCGACGAAGATGTCCGCGCTCCAGTCGTCGCCTTCGACGACGTCCTCCTTGAGGACGATGCGCTGCCCGTTCGAGTTGATCAGCTGCTCGACCAGGCGCTTGCGGTCCGACCACGGCGGATTCCGGCGCGGGAACGAGATCGCGTCCGACGCGATCCGGCCGGCGCCTTCGTGCAGCGACGGGTTCTTCGACTGACCGGGTTTGGTGCTGGACTGGTTCGTCGGCGTGGGGGAGGAGCTCTGCGTCGGCGTACCGGTCGGATCCGGGTCCGCCGTCTCCTTGTCGCCCTTCGTCAGCAGAACCACCGCAGCCACGATCAGCAAGACCACTGCGACCCCGCCGGCGATGATCAGCGGCATCTTCCCGCCGAACGGACCACCTCCGCCGGAACTCTTGGACTTCTTGCTGCCCTTGCCGCCGTCCCGCTTGCCGACACCGGCACTCAGGTCGGTCTGACCGCCCCAAGCCTCGTTCGCGTCGTCGCCCCAGGCTCGTTGCGTCTGTTGACCAGCCCAAGCCTGCTGGCCCTGCTGCTGGCCGGCCTGCTGGTTGTCGGCACCCCACTGCTGTTGGGTCGGCTGAGCGTTCTGCTGAGCGGCGGCTGGCTGCTGGCCCCACGGCGAGGATCCCTGTACGCCGTTCGAGTCGCCCCAACCGTTGTCGCTGGGCGCATCAACTCCCGCCGTACTCTGCTGTGAACCCCAAACCTGCCCGGCCTGAGCGGTCTGCCCCGCACTCGAGGTCTGGCTCGGCTGATCGCCCCAGAGCTGGACAGGCTGCTCCTGCGGGGTGTCTGACGTCTCCGGAACAGTCCAGAGAGGACTGGCCTTCTCTGGTTTCTGCTCGTCCTCTTCGGCCGACGCCTCGACACCCCACGCTGGTACGTCGGATGCCTGCTCGTCCTGCCCGTCACCGGACTGGCTACCCCAGTCGGGCCTCAGCTGACCGGCCGCCTCAGCGTCATCAGCCGCCAGCAGCTCAGCAGCCCGCTCGTCCGCCGCCCGCTGGTCCGTTGTCCGCTGGTCTGCAGCCCGCTGGTCCGCTGTCTGCTGGTTCACTGCGTGCGGGTCGGTTGCCGGCTGGTTCGCTGCCTGCGGGTCTGCGGCGGACTGGTCCGCGGTCTGCTCGTCCTCAGCGCGCTCACCTGCTGTCTGCGGGTGCGCGGCGTGCTGGTCCGTTGTCCGCTGGTTCGCGGCCTGTTCGTCCGCGGCTGGCGTGTCGGTGTCGGCTGCAGATGTCGGCCTTGCCTCGGCCGCGTCGTCGGCGAGGGCTGGGGCGAGCTTGAGGGTCCAACCGGTGGCTTGTTCGTCTGGCTGTACGTCGGTGGGTGGGGCGGACTCTTCTTCGAGCTCGGGGGAGATCTCACGTCGGGTCCAGTGCTCCGGCGGAGCGGGGGCTAGCTCCGGAGCGCCCCAGGTCGCGCGCGCACGTGCGGCTGCCTCGGCTCGCGACGCCTCGGTGGTCTGAGCCGGCTCTACTGTCTGTGTCGCCTGGGCAGCTGCTGACTGGGGCGAGGGCGCGGTTTCGTCCGGCGCGACTGCGCGCAGGCGTGTACCGCCGGTCGCTGCGTCGTTGGTGGACGGCGTCGTGCTCCACAGTTGCGGTGTGGCGGCCGGTTGCCACCAGCCGCCGCCTTCGGCTTGTTCGGTCGTCTCGGCAGGGGTGTGCTGCACCGCGCGGAGGCCAGGCGTGGGCTGTGGTTCGTCCGCAGGCTGTACGGGCACTGGGCGCGTCGGCTCGTTGGCGTCAGGTGCGTGGTCCGTCGGTTGCTGCGCCGGAACTTGCTGCCGCGTGTCCCAGTTGCCGGACGTGCCTTGTTCAGAGGGGGTCTGCTCGGGCTGGTCGTACGAGGTGAACTGGTCTGCTGTCCACGGCTGCTGGTTGGCCGACCACGACTGTTGCTGGGTCTGCTCGGGTGTGCCTGAGCCTTGCACGGTCGGCTCCTGCGACCAGTCCTGCTGGGCAGACCACGGCTGCTGCTGGGTCTGCTCGGAGTCAGGATCCGGCTGGTCATAGCTGCTGAACTGATCAGCCGACCACGACTGCTGATCCGCAGACCACGACTGCTGGGGCTGGTCCGGCTGCTGACCCTCCTGATGCGCAGGCCAGGGCTGTTGCTGGTTGTGCCCTGCGGGCTGCTGCTGGCCGGGCCACGGCTGCTGCTGGTTCTGCTCGGCGTTGGGCTGGTCGTAGGAGCTGAACTGGTCGGCGGACCAGGGCTGTTGGTCTGCGGACCAGGGTTGTTGTTGGGTGGTGTCGTGGGGCGTGGACTGCTGGTCCGGCTGTTGCTGGGCCGGCCAGGGCTGGTTCTGCTGCTGAGTTCCAGGCTGCTGTTGGGCAGGCCAAGGCTGTTCCTGGTGGTGAGCGGCAGGCTGCTGGCCGGGTGCCGCCTGCTGCGGGGGCTGGTCGGCGTTGGGCTGGTCGTAGGAGCTGAACTGGTCAGCTGACCACGGCTGCTGCTCGGCGGACCACGGCTGTTGTTGCGTGGTGTCGTGGGGTGTGGACTGCTGGTCAGGCTGTAGCTGGGCGGGCCAGGGCTGGTTCTGCTGCTGAGTTCCAGGCTGCTGTTGGGCAGGCCAAGGCTGTTCCTGGTGGTGAGCTCCAGGTTGCTGCTGGCCGGGCCACGGCTGCTGCTGGGGCTGGTCGGCGTTGGGCTGGTCGTAGGAGCTGAACTGGTCGGCGGACCAGGGCTGTTGGTCTGCGGACCACGGCTGTTGTTGCGTGGTGTCGTGGGCCGTCGACTGCTGGTCCGGCTGCTGTTGGGCAGGCCAAGGCTGTTCCTGGTGCTGAGCTCCAGGCTCTTGCTGGGCAGGCCAGGGCTGTTGCGCTGCGGGGTGGTGCTGGCCGGGCGCCGGCTGGTGCTGGGAGTGCTCGGCGTTGGGCTGGTCGTAGGAGCTGAACTCGTCTGCTGACCACGGCTGTTGGTCGGCGGACCACGGCTGTTGCTGGCCGTCGGCGTGCTGGCTTGGCCAGGACTGCTGCTGAGCGGGCTCCTGCGGCTGAGCCGGCCAGGACTGCTGCTGGGAGGGCTCGTCCTGCGGGATCGGCCAGGTTTGTTGCTGAGCGGGCTCCTGCTGCTGGGTTGGCCAAGGCTGTTGCTGCTCGGCTGGCCGGGGGTGCTGATCGACCTGGTCGGTGGTGGCTTCCGGGTGGGAGGCTGCCTGATCGGGATCAGCCGGAGTCGGCTCGGGCGCCGTGGGCTCTTCGGTCGCCTCGTTCTCGTGTTTGGTTTTGCTGGTCCACTTCTTGCCGTCCCAGAAGCGGATGGTGTGGGGCTGGCCGGTGGGGTCGGGGTACCAGCCGACGGGTGGGTTGCTCATCCGCGTCCTCGCTGGGATGCCTGCGCGACTGCGCGGACCTGCTCGGCATGGACCTGACCCCGGACGTTCATGTGCACACCGTAACTTCAGCTCGTGTCAGTCGGATCCGGTGGGACCACGTCTCAGACACCGTCCTCCTGGCCTAGGCTGAAGGCTGCCTCCAGGTCGTGGCTGGAGTACGCGCGGAAGGCGATGTGGGTCTCGGTGCTGAGCACACCCGGCACCCGGTTGACGTGCTCGGGGATGACGGTGGCGAGGTCGTCGTGCCGCGCGACCCGGACGAGGGCGATCAGGTCGAGCCCGCCGGTCACGGAGTACACCTCGCTGACGCCGTCGATCGCCGCCACTTGCTCGGCGACCTCCGGGATCCGTGCGACGTCGGCCTTGATGAACACGATCGCGGTGACCATGCCGTCCTCTCCTCCAGAACACTCACCTTCTCAACCTGCTGAAGCATAGTCGCGGCCGAGTCCCGGCAGCGCGGCCGCGGTCGGTTCGTCCGCGGGCAGGAACGCCTCCATCCGCAGCTCCGACACGGTCACGTCGACGGCGGTCCCGAACCTGGTCAGCGTCGTGATCAACCGCAGCTCCCCGCCCGGCGACCGCAGCCGCAGCGGTACGGCGAACCCGAGGTGGTCCGGCCCTGTTTCCGGGCGCGGCGGGATCAGCGAAACCAGCTCGGCGATCAGCGCGTCGGCCTCGAGGTTCGGCACCAGGGCGGCCTCGCGGCTGAGCCCGTCGATCACGTGCCACGACCACTCGGCGAGATTGACGATCCGCGGTGCCAGCCCGTCGGGGTGCAGGAACAGCCTCGGCACCGACACCGGCGCAACCAGCAGGTACGGCGAGACTCCGGCGACGAGCGCGTCGAACGACCTGTTCGCGAGCACCAGGTCACCACGCCGATCCACCACCACGGCCGGGCTCGGCCGGTGCCCGTCGAGGATCCGGGCCAGCGCGGTCCGGATCGCGGTGAGGCTGGGGGAGTCGTACGGCGTTTCGTCGTACGCCGGGGCGTAGCCGCCGGACACGAGCAGCTGGTTGCGCTCCCGCAACGGCACCTGGAGCGACTCGGCGAGCCGGATGACCATGTCGCGTCCCGGCACCGACCGGCCGCTCTCGATGAAGCTGACGTGTCGCTGCGTGGTCCCCGCACGGACGGCCAGCTCGAGCTGACTCACCCGCCGGCGGGCGCGCCACGACCGTAGTCCTACGGACAGTTCGGATGCCATGCCGCAGTTCTAACGCATGCCGCCGACAATCCATACCCAGCAGGGAATTGCCGGTCGATGGGTGCCCCCGGCAAAGTCGTGGTCATGAACAACAACGCAGCGGAAGACCTCGCGAAGCGATATGTAGCAATCTGGAACGAAGCCGACGCCGACGCCCGCAAGGAGGCCGTCGAAGCATTGTGGACCGACGGTGGCGTGCACCTGCTGGAGCCGCCCGAGGAGATCGTCAAGCGGGCCGCCGAGATCGGCGTCACCGCGACCCTGGAGGCGCGTGGACACGCGGAGCTGCTCAGCCGCGTGACCCGCGCGTACGACGAGTTCGTCGCGCCCGGGCAGTACGAGTTCGTGAAGCACGGCGAGGCGGCCGCGCTCCGCGACGTGGTGAAGTTGCGCTGGGCGATGGTCCCGGCCGGCGGCGGCGAGCCGCTTGCCATCGGCATCGATCTCCTCCAGCTCGCCCCGGACGGCCGCATCGGCACCGACTACCAGTTCATCGAGGCCTAACCAACCCGAGCCGGGCCCAGCGGGCGGAGGTGGCGGCGGCGTTCGGTGGGGTGCTGGTGGTGGTCGGAGTGGGCGTTGTCGAGGCGGGTGAGATGGCGGCCGGCGCCGCTCACCGGGCAGGTCCAGGTGCCGTCCATCTCGACCAGGCGGATGCCGGGGAGCTCGAGCCAGCGCAGGATGAGCTCGATCTCCTCCGGCGAGGCCGCCGCGACCGGCCCGATCCCGGGCAGCACCGTCTCGGCCGAGGCGCGCAGCATCTCCAGGTGCGGCCGCGGGTCGGCGCCGCGCGGGCTGAACCCGGCCGCCGCGAGTCGCCCGCGACGGATCACGTGCAGCTCCCAGCCGCCGTCGTCGGTCCGCCTGGCGGCACAGATCTCGGCGCAGCCGGTGATGGACGCCATCCGCTGCATCCGCGCCGAGCTACGCACGAACGCGCTCAACCGGTCCCGGTGGACGGCGGCGTCCTCGAACCGCTCGTCCGCGGACAGTACGTCGATGCGCCGGTCGAGCGCGTCGACGACCGGCGTCGGGTCGGCCGTCAGCGCCGACCGGAGCGCCGCGACGAACTCGCCGTACGAGTCCATCGAGATCCGGCCGTCGCACGGCGCCACGCACCGGCCCATCTCCGCCAGCACGCACGGCGACAGCGAGGGGTGCTTCGACATCCGCGCGGTGCACTGCCGGATCGGGAACGCCTCGTGCAGCGCGGCCATCGCCCGCTCGGCGGTCTTGCGGGAGCTGAACGGCCCGAGATACCCGGCGTCGTCGTCACGCACCTGTTTGACCAGCGACAACCGCGGAAACGGTTCGACCGTGACCTTCAGCCAATGCTGCCGCTCCGGGAACTTCGACCGCCGGTTGTACCGCGGCTTGTGTTCCGCGATCAGCCGCAGCTCCCGGATCTCCGCCTCCAGCGGCGTCCCGCACTCGATCCCGCGGACGCCGGTGGCGATACCGACCATCTCGCCGATCCGGTTCCTGGTCTCGGAGGCGGTGAAGTACGAGCGGACGCGGGTGCGCAGGTCCTTGGACTTCCCGACATACAGCACCTCGCCGCGGTCGTCGGTGAACAGGTACACACCCGGTGCGTGCGGCAACGACTCGGCCAGGTGGCGTTTGGCCCGGACGGCCGGCGCGACCCGGGACGAGAACGTCTGCAGGTCCTCCAGCGTTTGCACGCCCAACGACCCGACCCGCTCGAACAGTCCGTGCAGCACGTCGACGGTCGCGCGGGCGTCGGACAAAGCGCGGTGGTTCGGCGTGGTCGTCGTGCGGAACAGCTTCGCGAGCGTGCCGAGCTTGCAGTTCGGCGCCTCGTCGGGGGTGATCACCCGGCGGGCCAGCAGCGCGGTGTCGACGACGGTGAAGTCGGGCCAGTCGTACCCGTGGACGAGGCTCTCGTGTTTCAGGAAGCCCATGTCGAACGGCGCGTTGTGCGCCACCATCACGCAGCCGCGCGCGAACTCCAGGAACGCCGGCAGCACCGACTCGATCCGCGGCGACGCGGCGACCATCCCGTTGGTGATCCCGGTCAGCACGGCGATGAACGGCGGGATCGACTCCGACGGGTTGACCAGCGTCTGGAACTCGCCGACCACCTCGCCCGCGCGCACCTTGACCGCGCCGATCTCGGTGATGCCGCCCTCGCCCGGCGGGTTGCCCGTCGTCTCCAGGTCCACGACGCAGAACGTGATGGCGTGCAGCGGCGTGCCGAGGTCGTCGAAACTGTGCTGCACACCGCGGATCGGCAGCAGCGGATCCGGGGCCGGCGCATGCCCTGGGCTCGTCATGGCCACGACGCTAGGAGTCGCCACCGACAATTCCGCAGGTGACACGCAGGAGAGTCGACTAGGCTCTCGGTATGCGTACACAGGCGATCACCGCGGAACCGGGCCCGGCGCCCGCTCGCTGTGGTCTGCGTCACTGGTCGAGCAGCAGCTGCCAGGTCGTCGTTCCAGCCGGACTGCGGACCGGTGACTGAGGCCGGCACCGCCGCGAGCTCCGCCGCTACGACTTTGCCTGAACCGGTCCGGCAACGCGTCCTGACCCTCGCCGCGCACGCCCTCGGTCAGCTGCCCGCGACCGACATCCCGGCGCCGCTGCGCCGGTTCGCCAGCTTCGCGCCGGCGAAACGGGCCAAGCTGTCGGCCTCGGTGCTCGGGCCGATCCTCGAGACCGACGACCACTTCCGCCGGCTGACAGCCTTCGAGGTACGGCGGGAGCACCCGGAGCTCGGCGACGCGGTGGCAGACGGCGTGCCGGTCCCGGCCGCGGATCCGGTCGAGGTCGCCGCGCTCGCCTATCTGCTGCGCCCCGACGACTGGGAGCAGCACATCGCCGCGGCCGCCCAGGTCCCGGTGGAGAACCCGCAGGCCGGCAGCGATGCGGTGAGCCGGCTCACCGACCAACTCGACCAGGCGCGCACCGAGACCCGCCAGGTGCGCGAACGGCTTCGTGAACAGGTCAACGAGCTGAAGGCCGAGAACGTCACGCTCCGGCGCAAGCTGAACGAAGCCCGCCAGCGGATCACCGGCCTGCAATCGGAGGTCGAGCAGCGCACCAGGGAAGCCGAAAGCGCCGACGAACGCGTCGACGCGGCGCGGGCCGAGGTCGAGCGTGAGCTGCGCAAGCTCCGCGCCCGCATCACCGAACTGGAGGCGGTCGAGCACGCGGCCCGTCGTACGGCGGGGCAGGAGCGGGAGCTCGCGTCGACGCGTACCCGGCTGTTGCTGGACACGTTGCTCGAGGCAGCGAGCGGCCTGCGCCGTGAACTGGCCCTGCCGCCCGGGGGAGAGCTCCGTCCCGCGGACACGGTGGCCGGGTCCGAGCCCGATGCGGCCCCGGTCGGACGTACGGCGCCTGAGGACGATCCGGCACTCTTCGACGAGTTGCTGGCGTTGCCACAGGTGCATCTGATCATCGACGGCTACAACGTGACGAAGACCGCCTGGCCGAACTCGCCGTTGCATTCGCAGCGTCAGCGGCTCGTCACTGCACTGGGCGCACTGGTCGCACAGCGGCGCATCGAGGTGACCGTGGTGTTCGACGGCGCCGAGCTGTCGGGTCCGGTCCAGCTGAACCCGCCCCGCGGTGTGCGGGTGCGGTTCAGTCCGGCCGGCGTGATCGCCGACGAGGTGATCCGGCAACTGGTCCGCGCGGAACCGCCCGGCCGCCCGGTTGTGGTCGTCTCCACCGACCGCGAAGTTGCCGACAGCATCGTCAAACTCGGTGCCCGGGCGCTCACCGCGAGCAGCCTGATAGCACGCATCGCCCGCGCCTGACCACAGAAATTGTCGGCGGGGGTCTCTAGCGTCCTTCTCAGCCGGATGCAAGTCCGGGTGCTTCCCCCCTTGGAGGATGTTGTGCTGATCGACTGCGACGCCTGTGTGATGAAGGGTCCCGGCTGCCAGGACTGCGTCGTCACGGTGGTGCTGGGGTTCTCGGAGGAACGGTCCGGCAGCCTGCGGATCGACGACGACGAGAAGGCCGCCCTGGACGCGCTCGCCGAGTCCGGCCTGGTCCCGCCGCTACGCCTCGTGCACGCGGTGAACAGCGTCGACCCGAACGACGCGCCGAAGGAGCAGACCGGCTGACCGCCGCGGATCTCAGGACCCTTACGGGACAAAGCGAAACGATCGTTTGGCCGGGCCCGGCCTTCGTTAATTTTCGATCAAACCCGAGGGGCGAATTGCACTGGTCACGAAACGGTCACTACTGTTACCTCTCGTTGCCTCAGGGCGTCGGCCGCTCCGGCCGACCGGGCAACGGCAAGCCGAGGGAGTGATCCGGCGGATCCGCGGACCGAGAGTCCGTGCGGAGGGCCTGATCAACGGGGACGGCGCGAGCAGAGGAAGGGACCGACCGGGCTGTGTCCATCGGACGCATCAACCGCACCAAGGGAATCGCCCTCGCCGCCATCACCAGCACCGCCGTCGCCGCGGGAGTGATCTTCATCCAGGGAGCGGCTGACGCCGACCCCAAGCCCACTCTGGCCGAGGCGAAGAAGCAGATCGCGGCGCTGCAGCACCAGGCCGAGGAGGCCGGCGAGTCGGCGAACGACCTGCGTGGGCAGATCACCGCCTCGAGCGCCCGGGTGAAGGCCCTGCAGGCGGGTATCGCCAAGCAGCAGGGCCAGGTGGACGCGGTGAAGCGGCAGATCGGCTCCCTCGCGGTGGCCGGGTACCAGACGTCGGGCATCTCCACGACCGCGCAGCTGCTGCTGTCGAGCAACCCGGACCAGTTCCTCAGCCAGGCGTCCACCGCCCAGGCCTTCGCCGGCCAGCAGAACTCGGCGCTGCGTCGTTACCAGGTCGCGCAGGGCAAGCTCACCGACCTGCAGGCCAGCGAGCAGACCGAGCTGGCCGCGCTGCAGGCCGTGCAGGCGAAGCAGGACGCGTTCAAGAACCAGCTCCAGGGCAAGCTCGACGCGGCGCAGAAGGTGCTCGACAAGCTCAGCGACGCCGAGCGCAAGCGGATCGAGGAAGAGAACGCCAAGGCGGCGGAGGAGGCGCGCAAGCAGCGCCCGACCCGCGACGGCTCGCGCACCGGCGACGACAAGAACCTGCCGAACGTCCCGGCCAGCGGCCGCGCGAAGATCGCGATCAGCGCCGCGCTCGAGCAGCTCGGCGACCCCTATGTGTGGGGCGCCGACGGCCCGAGCTCGTTCGACTGCTCGGGACTCACGATGTACGCCTGGGGCAAGGCCGGCGTCTCGCTGTCGCACTCGTCGAAGGCGCAGGCCAGCGAGGGCCGCCGGGTCAGCAAGTCCGACCTGATGCCGGGCGACCTGGTCTTCTTCTTCAGCCCGATCAGCCACGTCGGCATCTACCTCGGCAACGGCCGGATCGTGCACGCTCCGCGCCCGGGCAAGAGCGTGGAGATCGCCCCGCTCGACGAGAACCCGTACAACACCGCGGTCCGTCCGGGCTGACCTGCGACCTTGACATACTCTGCGGCTCCGGGGGTCCCCCGGAGCCGCGGCATTTCACGGCGGTGCCGTAGTGTCGGAGGAGGCACGTAGTGTTCCGCCTGGTCGGGGCAGGTGAACAGCGAAGGGCCGAGGTGATCGACGAACAGGGCGATACGGTTCCACTGCCGGTGATCCCGTCGTCCGGTGACCCTCGGGAGCCGATCGACCACCGGCCGGAGTCGCGCGCCGACGGTCCGCAGCGGCCGCCGTTCGCACCGATCCTGAAGAAGGTCGCGCTCGGCGTCGCCGTCTGCCTGGTCGCCGGGGCCGGGTATGCCGGCCTGCAGCACATCGCCGACGCCCCGGCCGATCCGAACGCGCCGGGAGCGGGCCAGGCGCCGCAGTCGACGCCGACCACACCCGACCAGGCCCAGGCCGGTGTGCAGCGGGCGGTCGCCGGCGAGGCGGTCCTGCAGAAGATGACCGACGCGGTCGAGAACGAGGACCGCACCGAGTTCCTGAACACGATCGACCCCAAGGCTACGCAGTTCCGGACCAGCGCGCGGACGATCTACAGCAACCTCACCACGCTCCCGCTCGGCACGTTCCAGTTGCGCTACGTGAGCGACGACGCGGCCGCGCTGACGCCGGACCGGCAGGCGGAGCTCGGCGGGACGCAGTCGTGGCTCGCGCAGGTCGAGGTCTCCTGGCAACTCGCCGGGTACGACGTCAAACCCGCGCGCGAGACGCTCCCGGTGACCTTCGTGACCCGCGACGGCAAGACGTACGCGGCCTCGTTCTCGGAGCGGTTCGTAGCGGGACAGCGCCGCCCGGTCTGGGCGCTCGGCCCGATCGAGCTGGCCAAGGGCGAGCACAGCCTGGTGATCAGCCTCGACTCGGAGTCGGAGGCGCGCAGCTACGTGCCGGTCGCCGACAAGGCGGTCGAGTCGGTGACGAAGGTGTGGGGCAAGGGCTGGCGGCAGAAGGTGGTCGTCTACCTGCCGGCCAAACAGGCCCAGATGGAGAACGTGCTCGGCGCGCAGCCGAACACCTACACCCAGATCGCGGCCGTCACGATGGCCGAGCTGGACACGCCGGCCATCGGCGCGCCGGTGCGGATCGTGGCGAATCCGAAGCTGTTCGTGGAGCTCGGCAAGCAGGGCCGGCGGATCGTGCTCACGCACGAGACCACCCACGTCGCGTCGACCGCGACGGCGTCGCCGGTGCCGTTGTGGCTGGCCGAGGGGTTCGCCGACTACGTCGCGTTCACCGCCGTGCCGGTGCAGGACGAGTCGGCGGCGAAGGAGCTGTTCAAGGCGGTGCGGGCGGGGCATGTGCCGGCCTCGCTGCCGTCCCCGGAGGCGTTCGCAGCGTCGGCGACCGAGCTGCCGCAGGCGTACGAGTCGGCGTGGCTGGCCTGTCGGCTGATCGCCGAGCGTGAGGGGCAGGACAAGCTGGTCAGGTTCTACCGGGCCGTGCACGCGTCGAAGACGTCGGCCGGGCTGGCGGACGCGTTCAAGTCGGTGCTGGGGATGACCGAGGCCGAGTTCGTCGCCGAGTGGCAGAAGTACCTCGAACGGCTCGCCGGTGCCTAGAGCAACGTCCCGTCCGTGGGCGCCTCGCGCCGCGGGCGGTCTGCTCGCGCTCGCACTGGTCTTCACGATCGCCGTCACCACGCCCTGGCACCTGATCGATCTGCCCGCACCGGACGCCGCGCTGGACTTCACGTCCGCGGAGATCGCCCGCCAGAACGCGTTCCGCCACGAGATCCTCCGCTGGTCGACGGCGTCCTGGATCATCTCGGTCGTGGTCCCGCTGGCGATCGGCTTCAGTCCGTTGGGTCGCCGGCTGTACGACGGGCTGCGGATCCGCCTGTGGTTCCTCGCCGTACCGGTCACGGTCGCGGGGATCGCCCTCATCACCAACCTGCTCACCCTTCCGACCGACGTGCTCGGCCAGCGGGTCAGCCTGAAGTACGGCCTGGCGGTCGAGAACTGGCGGCTGTGGGTGTGGGACCGCGGCGTGAACTGGGCGATCACGTCGCTCGGCGTCGCGGTGCTCGCGGTCGTCCTGATCGGCTTCGCGAAGCGCCGCCCGCAGGGCTGGTGGTTGCCCGGAGCAATCGTCGCGGCCTTGCTCGTGCTCGGCGTGTCGTTCGCGTATCCGGTGCTGGTCGAGCCGCGGTTCAACACGTTCACGTCGATGCCGGCCGGTGCCCTGCGCAACGACTTCCTGAAGCTCGCGGCCGAGGACGGCGTACCGGTGAAGGACGTGCTGGTCGCGGACGCGTCGAAGCGGACCACGGCGCTCAACGCGTACGTGTCCGGTTTCGGTTCGACCCGGCGGCTGGTCGTCTACGACACGCTCCTGAAGGACACGCCGCCGGCGCAGGTCCGGCTCGTCGTGGCGCACGAGCTCGGTCACGCCGCGGAGGACGACGTCCTGCACGGCACCCTGATCGGCGTGCTCGGTACGGCGTTCGGCATCACGCTGCTGTACCTGTTGCTCGGGCCCCGGCTGGCGGACCCGCGTCGTACGGCGGTCCTGGTCGCGCTGATCGTGGCCGCTACGACGCTGGCGAGCCCGGTGCAGAACCTGGTGAGCCGCAAGATCGAGGCGCGCGCCGACTACCACTCGCTCCGGCTGACGAACGACCCGCGGAACTTCGTCGCGATGCAGCACGACCTGGCGGTGCGGAACATCTCCGGGCTCGACCCGGCCCGCTGGCGGTACTGGATGTTCGCCAGCCATCCGACCGCGCCGGAGCGGATCGCGATGGGCCGGGCCTGGGCGGCCGGGAACGGCGGCACGGTCCCGCCGCTGGCGCAACGATGACGGTTCTCGTCGTCACCAACGACTTCCCGCCGCGGCAGGGCGGCATCGAGACGTTCGTCCGCTCCCTGTGCGACGAGCTGCCCGAGGTCGTCGTCTACACGTCGCGCGAGCCGGGCGACGCGGCGTACGACTCCACGCTGCCGTTTCCGGTCGTTCGGGACCGGTCGTCGATGTTGTTGCCGACGGCCCGCGTCACGAAGCGGGCCGTGCAGGTGATGCGGGAGTACGGCGCCGACCGGGTTCTGTTCGGGGCGGCCGCACCGCTCGGGTTGATGGGGACGGCACTGCGCCGGGCCGGCGCGCGGAAGATCGTCGCGATGACGCATGGGCACGAGACGTGGTGGGCCGGCGTGCCAGGAACCCGGCAGGCGTTGCGCAGGATCGGGGACGCCGCCGACACGGTCACGACGGTGTCGTCGTGGTGTGAGGAGCAGATTGTCCCTGCCCTTTCTCCGGCAGCCGCCCGGCGGGTGCGACGGCTGACGCCGGGGGTCGATTCCACCCGGTTCGTTCCTGGCTGCGGTGGCGAACAGGTCCGCAAGGGGCTCGGGCTTGACGGCGTTCCGGTGGTCGCGTGTGTGTCGCGGTTGATTCGCCGCAAGGGCCAGGACACGTTGATCCGGGCGTGGCCGCGTGTTCGCGAGTCGGTGCCCGGGGCCACGCTGCTGCTGGTCGGCGGTGGGCCGGACCGGGATTATCTGGAGGAGTTGGCGGTGAGCACCGGGGTGTCCGACGCGGTGGTGTTCACGGGGCCGGTTCCGTGGGCCGAGGTCCCGCCGTACGTCGATGCGGCGGACGTGTTCGCGATGCCGTGCCGGACACGGCGGTTCGGGCTGGAGCCGGAGGCGCTGGGGATCGTCACGCTGGAAGCTTCGGCGACCGGCAAGCCGGTGGTGGTGGGGGATTCCGGTGGAGCTTCCGACACGGTCCTGCACGGTACGACGGGGTATTTGGTCGATCCGTACAACCCGGCCGCCGTCGGTGCGCGCCTGAGCGAACTGCTGACGAACCCCCAGCACTGTGAGGTTCTGGGCGCAGCGGGCCGGAAGTGGGTCGAGGACGAGTGGGTGTGGTCGCGGTCGGGCGCCGTGCTGCGGGAGCTGCTGGCCGTGTGACACGCGGAGGCGGGGGAATCGGTGGACAGGGTGTGGTGGGGGTCGTGTACTCTGGCCGGCATGCACCGGATGTTCCGACTTGCCGCAGCCGTACGAGCTTTCCGCTCTCCGGCTGCCGCGGCCTGACATCCTGAAACTTCCACCGGCGACCGGAAACGGTTCGCCGGTGTTGTTGTTTCTGTAGCCCCGGTGGTCCGGTTCCGGTCCTGAATCGACAAGGACGAGAACCATGAGCATCACCAGGACCTTCATCGACTTCTTCATCGACCGCGACCACGTCCCGACGACGGGGTCCACGCTCATCCCGCGGCTCGGCGATCCCGTGCTCTTCACGACCTCGGGGATGCATCCGCTCACGCCGTACCTGGAGGGCGAACCACATCCACTGGGGCGCAGACTCACCGGCGTCCAGCGATGCCTGCGCACCACCGATCTCGACGAGGTGGGGGATTCGACCCACCTGACGGTGTTCGAGATGCTCGGTTCGTGGTCGCTCGGCGACTACGGCAGCAGCCAGACCCTGGAATGGGGGTACGAACTGCTGACCTCCGGCTACGGGCTCGACCCCCGGCAGCTGTACGTGACCGTCTTCGGCGGCGACGACCAGGTGCCGCTCGACCAGGAATCGCTGCGCACCTGGCAGCAGCTCGGCCTGCCGATCGAGCTGACCACGGACGACAACTGGTGGTCGAACGGCCCGACCGGTCCGTGCGGCCCGGACTCGGAGATCTTCGTCTGGACCGGTGAGGGCGAGCCGGAGGGGACGCCGACCACCGACGACCGCTGGGTCGAGGTCTGGAACCACGTGATGATGCGCTACCGCCGGCTCGACGACGGTTCGCTCGAACCGCTCAAGCAGCAGAACATCGACACCGGCCTCGGGCTCGAGCGGCTGACGATGCTGCTGGAGGGCAAGACCTCGGTGTACGAGACCTCGTTGTTCGAGCCGTGGCTGCGGATCGTCCCGAAGCTCTGGACGCTGGACGAGCGCTCGCAGCGGATCGTCATCGACCACCTGCGGTCGAGCATCGTGATCGTCGGCGACGGCGTGCACCCGTCGAACACCGGCCGCGGGTACGTGCTGCGCCGGCTGATCCGCCGGATGCTGACCATCCTCTGGCAGACCGACGAGTCGCGCTCGCTGTCGGACCTGCCGATCGAGCTGTTCGAGCACACCCTGAACCACTTCCACCAGGGCGAGACGGTGACGCTGATCCGGCGGATCCTGATCGACGAGGAGATCCGGTTCAGCAACCTGCTCGACCGCGGCCGCAAGGTCCTCAGCCACGAGCGGTTCCACAAGTCGCTCGACGACACCGACTACGAGTACCTGCACGAGACCCACGGGCTGCCCCGTGAGCTCGTCGACTCGTTGCGCTAGATGGCTGCCGGATCCAGTACGTCGGTCTGGGGAGCGTCGGGAATCTCCGGAGACGCGACCTTCCCGACCGACGACTGGGCCACGAACGCTCCGATCAGCACGATCACGCCGCCGGCGATCTGGTTCGGCCGCAGCGTCTCGCCGAGCAGGATCAGCGCGAAGATGCAGGCGGCGACCACCTCGACGTACGCGACCGCACCCGCGATCGCCGCCGACAGCCGCTGGACCGCGGCCGCGCCGGCCAGGTAGGCGACGACCGTGCTGACCAGGATCAGCCAGGCGGCCATCACCCAGCCCGGCGCGTGCCGGTCGCCGATCGCGATCGTGTCCACGAGCGCATGCCACGGCGTAGCCCACGGCGCCGCGATCAGCGTCAGGACGACGGCGCCGACCACGCTGCCCGCGGCCGTCATCACGAGCGGGTCCGCGGCGCCGGTGAGCTTGTCGATCAGGATGAAGTACGTCGCCTGACAGGCGGCCGCGCCGAGACCGGCGATCAGGCCGATCAGGTCGATCCGCAACCCGGACCAGATCTCGGCCACGGTCGCGAGACCGACGACCGCGATGCTGACACCGATCGCGGCCGAGCGCGGGACGGCGACCTTCTGGCCGAACTTCAGCCACGCGACCACCAGCACCGGACCGGAGAACTCGAGCATCAGCGCCACGCCCACCGGCAGCCGGCTGGCGGCGAGGAAGAACAGCGTCTGGCATCCGGCGATCCCGGTCAGGCCGTACAGCACCAGTGCCTTCCAGGACGCCCGCGCGGCGCGCAGGCCGCCGCGGCCGCGGAAGATCAGCACGAGCGGGACGAGTACGGCGGCGGCGCCGAGGATCCGTAACCAGGCCGCCTGCTGCGGCGTGAAGCCGGCCCCGATCAAGGCCTTGGCGAACGGCCCCGACCCGCCGAACGTGATCGCGGAGAAGACCGCGAACCCCAACCCCACCGACTTCGTGCTGTACATGGGCATAACGCTCTCACGCCCATTACATGCCTGTCGAGTGGGATCTCACAGGACGTTCACGGCGCGGGCCGCGATGATGGCGACGGTCAGCAGGGAGATCGCCGACTGGACGCCCATCAGCATCTTGGTCCGGGCCGTCAGCGGCATCGTGTCGGTCGGGCTGAACGCGGTCGCCGCGGTGAACGAGACGAACAGGTAATCGGTGAAGCCGGGCAGCCAGCCCTTCCAGCCGGGCAGGTCGACGGTCATCTGCGGGAACAGCAGATCCGCCCGCTCGGTCTCGCGCTCGTGCTCCGGCGCCCGCGCGAACGGGCCGCCGCGGTCGATCTCCCAGTACCAGACCGCGAACGCGACCACGTTCGTCACCCAGATCAGGACGGCGCTCTTCACCAGTACCTTGCCCTCGTTGGCGTCGCCGTTGTTCAGGAAGAAGATCATCCCGGCCAGGTAGAACGCGTTCACGGCCACCAGGACGCCGAGCAGGGTGAGCTCCACCCACCGCAGCCAGGGCTCGTCCCGGCGCAGGTGGAACGGGTTCATCCAGACCAGCGGCAGCAGCAGGAGGAAGCCGAGAGCCGGCATCAGCCAGCGCGGCAACGCGTTGATCTGCGCCGGCACCAGCAGTTGCAGGACGAGCACGGCCAGCACTGCCAGCGAGGCCGGCCAGCGCCGGGTGTGGCGGGTGCGCGGATACGACGCCTTCTTCACCCCAGCATTCTGACGCCGATCAGCGCTCAGCCGACGGAGGCGTCGACCACGGCCTGTCCCACCTCGGTACGCCGGTAGTGCACCTGGTGCCCGGTACGGCGACGTGTCGCGAGCCCCGCGTCGTACAGCGCCGACAGGTGTTCGGCGACTGTGGCGAGCGCCAGGCCGTACTGGGCGGCGAGGGCGCTGGTCGTGGCGGGCGGGTCGAGCGCGACGAGGAGCGTGGCGCGCGTGCGGCCGAGGAGGCGCGCCAGCGGATCCGGGGGAGCGGGTGCATCGGACCAGAGTCGCGCGGCGCCGCGGGCGGGGTAGACGAGGGTCGGGTGGTAGGCCGGGTCGGCGACGATCACCAGATACGGCCAGGCGAAGACCCCGGGCACCAGGAGCAGGCCCTGCCCGGTGAGATCGCGGTCCTCGGAGCGGTACCGGGTGGCGACCAGGCGGTCGTCCTCCCAGGCGAGGGTCGGGTGCAGGTCGTCGAACAGGCCGGCCAGGCCGCCGTCGGTCAGTTGCTGGCCGCGGTAGGCGATGTCGTCCTCGAGGACGCGGCTGATCAGCGGCCAGTCCGGCCTGATCAGGGCCTCCCACGCGGCTTCGATCTCGTCGGCGAGACGTTCGCGGCTGCCGCTGAGGTCCGCCAGCATCATGTCGATCTCAGCCGCGGCAGGGTTCTTCAACTCGTCGCGGGACCGGATCAGTTCGGTCCGCACCGTGTCGAGCGGCGTGCTGCGCACCCGGGCGATCTCGGTGCCGAACTTCGCGCGGGACGCCTTGGGCGGTGGAGTCAGGAAGTCCGGCGTGAACCCGACGCGTGGCTGCACGGCCTTCAGCAGCCGCAGGTCGAGGGTGCGTGCGGCGTCCCGCTTCGCCGCGATCCAGTCGCCGTACAGCGGCCGGTGCTTCGATCCGTTCAGGACCCGCACCGCCGACATCGTCTCCCACAGCGGCGACGCACCGAACCGGCAGCGCAGCGCGTCCGCCTGCGTGAACCGCAGGACGGTCATGAACCAGAACTTTCGGCCACAACCAAAACTCTACGCCGCTCGTCACGGGCTCGGGCACGCTCGCGGCGTGAGGTCCTACGGAGCAGTACTCAGCCTGCCCGGCATGCGTGCCGTCTATGCCGCGCACACCGTCACCATGCTCGGCACGGTCGGTGCGCAGGTCGCGCTGTCGATCCTGATCTTCGAGCGAACCGGCTCCCCGTTGCTGTCGGCCCTCGTACTGGTGTGTTCGTTCCTTCCGTACGCCGTGGGCGGCCTGCTCCTGTCCTCGGTCGCGGACCGCTTCCCGGCGCGGCGGGTGCTTGTCGCCTGCGACCTGCTGAGCGCGACCTGCGTGGCCTGCATGCTGCTGCCGGGGATGCCGGTCGGTGGGCTGCTCGGCCTGCTGGTCGGCACCGGGATGATCGCTCCCGTCTTCGCCGGGGCGCGGGCCGCCAGCCTGGCGCACCTGCTGCCGCAGGACCTGTTCCCGATCGGCAGGTCGTTGCTGCGGGCAATCGGTCAGACCGCCGTCCTGACCGGGTTCGCGGTCGGCGGCGTCGCGGTGGCGGCGATCGGCGCGAAGTGGTTGCTGGTCGTCGAAGTGACGGCGTTCGTCATGTCGGCCATCCTGATCGGCACCGGGACGCCGTCCACGCCGCCGGGGGAGCGGAAGAGCGGCACGGTTCGCGACTCGTGGACCGGGCTGCGGATGTTGTTCGCGAACCGGAGTCTCCGCAACCTGATCCTGCTGACCTGGGTGGCGCCGGCGTTCTCGTCCCTCCCGGACGGGCTTGCCGTCGCCTACACCGCTCAGGTCGGCGTCGCCGCCGCGGCCGCCGGTGCGCTGTTCACCGGGTACGCCGTCGGCAGCGTGCTCGGCGAGCTCGTCGTCGCACGGTTCACCCCTTCCGTGCGGCGACGGCTCGTCGTCCCGTTCCTGCTGGTCACCCAGCTGCCCGCGATCGCGTTCCTCACCGTGCCGCCGATCCCGGTCGCCGCGCTGCTGCTCGCGATCTCCGGCACCGGGTACGCCTTCAACCAGGGCGTCGATCCGCTGATCCTGCAGCACGCCGACCCGTCGTACCGCGGCCGGTTGTTCACCGTCCAGACCAGCGGCCTGATGGCGATCCAGGGCGTCAGCATCGCCCTCGGCGGCGTCGTCGGTTCGTTCCTCGCCCCCAGCCTCACGATCGCGCTGGCCGGCGTCCTCGGCACGACGATCACCCTGCTGATCGCCCGTCAGGCCCTCACCACGGAGCCACGTCGGACAGCGACTCAGGTCCTCTGAAGGCGCCGGTCGGGCCCTCCGCCGGCAGTGTCGCGAGGGCAACCGGGACGGCTGCACCGTCGGCCACGGTGCGCTCGCCGCGCGGTACCGAGGCTTGGGTGTTCAGGTCGGTCGGCACGAGGCCTGGGGTGGCCGCGTTCACCTTGATGTTGTCGGCGCGCAGCGCACTCGCGTAGACCAGGGTCAGTGCGTTGAGGGCGGCCTTCGACGAGCTGTAGGCGAGCAGGCCCTGCGTCGCGAGGCGGCCGTCCAGCTCGGAGAGCAGGGTGGTTGAGCCGAGCCCGCTCGACATGTTGACGATCCGCGCGTTCGGCGACCGGCGCAGCAGCGGTACGAACGCGTTGATCACCGCGACCACGCCGAACACGTTCACGTCGTACGCCGTGCGGACCTGCTCGGCCGTGATGTCCGCGACCGCCGTACCCCATTCGGAGACGATGCCGGCGTTGTTGACCAGCGCGTCGAGCCGGCCGGAGTCGGCCTCGACATGCTTGGCGGCCGCCGCGACCGATTCCCCGTCGGTGACGTCCAGCTGCACGAACCGTACGTCGAGACCCTCGCCGGCCAGCTGCTCTGCGGCGCTCTCCCCGAGCGTGGGATTCCGTGCCGCCAGGTACACCGTGAGCCCACGCAGCGCGAGCTGCCTGACGATCTCGCGGCCGATGCCTTTGTTCCCGCCCGTGACCAGGGCGACTTCGTTCTGATTCATGTCCCCAGTGCAGCGCGGGCGCACCTCCGCGGGCCAACACCGATCAGGTGGCCCGCCATACCCTGGAGGTATGCCCGAGCCAGAGATCCGCGAGCTGCGGTACTTCCGCGCGGTCGCCGAGGACCTGAACATCACCCGCGCCGCCGAGCGGCTCGGCATCGCGCAGCCGCCGCTGTCGCGCGCGATGCGCCAACTCGAGCACCGGCTCGGCGTCGACCTGTTCGACCGCTCCGGGCCGCGGCTTGCGCTGACGGCCGCGGGGGAGACGTTGTTCAAGGAGTCCGGGCCGGTCATCGACGCCCTCGACTCCGCCGTACGCCGGACGCAGCGGGCCGGGCAGCCCTCGCAAGGGCTCGTGGTGACAGCGAAACCCGGTGTCGCCACCGAGCTGCTGCACCTGCTCGTCGGTGAGCTGCGCTCCGAACTGCCGGGGATCGAGGTGGTGGTGAGCGGGTTCGGGGAGCAGGCCGGCATGGTGCGGGACGGGAGGGCCGATGTGGCGCTGGTCAGTCGGCCGTTCGACGACCTCGGACTGGAGTGCGAGGAGTTGTACGAGGAGCCCCGGGTGGCGGCCTTGCCTGCCGGGCACGAGCTGGCCGGGCGGGAGGTGCTGGCGGCCGACGACCTGGCCGGGATTCCGGCGCCGCGGTGGAGCCGCGCTGATGTTGCCGAGCGCAACTACTGGGCGGCGCGGCCGGACGATGCGGTGGACGGGCCGGTCGTGCAGGACTCGTCGCAGTTGCTCGAGGTGGTCGCCTTCGGGCAGGCGGTCGCGCTGGTGCCGCGGTCCATGGCCGAGCGCAACATCCGCCCGGACGTGACCTACCGTCCGGTGACCGGTATCGAGCCGTACCGGATGTTCGTCGTCTGGCCGGCGGGCAGCCGGTCGGCCGAGTTGGCGCGGTTCGTCGAGGCGGCGGTCAGGTACTCCGCCGGGCCGCCCGTAGCGTCAGGCGCTTGAGCGGACCACGAGGGGTGCGGTGACCAGGCGGCCGGGCTCGTCGGGTTCGCCGGCGATCTCGCGCAGGGCGCGGTCGAACAGGGAAGTGGCGATGTCGCGCAGCGGGATCCGTGCGGTCGTCAGCGGGGTGTCGAGCATGCTCGCGAACGGGAAGTCGTTGAAGCCGGTGACCGCGACGTCCTGACCGACCGTGATGCCGCGCTGTTGCAGGGTCCGCATCGCGACCACCGCGAACGCGTCGTTGTCCGCGACGAAGGCGTCCGGCGGCCCGGTCTCCTCGACGTACGCCGCCACCGCGTCGAGCGAACCGAACGAGCGCACGACCGCGGACGGGAACTCCCGGACGAAGCCGTCCTGCCGCTGATGCACCCACGGCAACGGGCTGTCGGTCGCCAGGTACACGGCGCGCTCCCGCCCGGTCGAGCGCAGATGCGCCGCGATACCGGCCATCGACGTCTCGTTGTCCACGTCCACCCAGCACTGCCGGTGCTCCGGTCCCGTCCGGCCGAAGGCCACGAACGGGAACCGCCGCCGGCTGAGGAACTCGATGCGGGCGTCCTGCGGCATCGTCTCCAGGACGACGATCGCGTCCACCTGCCGGGCCGCGATCAGCTTCTCGTACAAGGCGATCTCGCTGCCGGCCTCGGTCGGTGTCGTGACGTGCACGCCGTACCCGGACGCCGCGGCCGCCTTCACCAGGCCGCCGAGCAGGCCGTGCAGGAACCCGCCGAGTCCCGGATTCTCGGCGTCCTCGGGATCCTCCTCGAAGTACAGCGGCAGGCCGATCACCTGGCTGCGCCCGGACGACAACGCGCGCGCCGCGTGGTTCGGGATGTAGCCGAGCTCCTGGATCGCCGCGCGGACGGTCTGCACGGTCGGCGGCGCGACCCGGTGCGGCGCGTTCAGCACGTTCGACACCGTCATCGCCGACACCCCGGCGAGCCGGGCGACATCCGCGACCGTCGTCCGGCGCGGTTTCTCCGCAGCCAAGTCGTTCCCCCTTTACTCGTACACGATCCGGGCCGCTCCGCCGACCGGTACGTCGATCGCCCAGACCGCGGGCGGGGTCGTCGTCTCCCGGTGCAGCTCGTGCCCCGAACAGTCCGACACTACGAGGTCGACCGGTCGACCGGCGGGACCTTCGACGTACAGCCGCGGCTCGGCGCTGCCGTTGACCACGACGGTGCACGGGTCATCTACCCGCACCACAGGGTTCGTGAACACGGCGATCACCGTTTCCGTCGCCCCGACCGCGCGCACCTGCGTGTAGCGCGCATCGGGGCGCGACGGCCGCAGTACGCCGCCCAGCAGGGCGTCGGCGTGGTCGCGCATGAACCCGAGCCAGTGCCGGACCACGCGCTCGTGATCGGGCGGCAACGCGTCCAGTTCCATCGAGACCTGCGGCGTGCTGAACAGTGCGCCGATGAACTGCCGCGCCACGTTCTCGACCGACGCCGACGGGCTCCACATCAGCATGTCGGAGTGCACCGCGCGATCTCCTGCCAGCAGTCGGCAATCGACAGTCCGCACGCGGTTCTCGACCGGGTCGAGCGCGCAGTCGCCGGCGCGCAGGAACGTGCCGAACTGCCACAGCCGCGGGTGCACGTAGTCCTGCCGGTACTCGATCAGCACGTCCGGGCGCAACCGCCGCAGCTCGTCGGTGATCGCCCGCAGCAGCAGCTCGACACCCTCGTCGACGGATTCGCAGTCGGCGTCCGGCGCCGCGGGCGGGGAGTCCCACGCCCAGGAGTCGATGAAGTCGATCTTCAGCCCGTCGACACCCCAGTCGCGGACCGGGCGGATCGCGCACTCGAGCAGGTGCTCGCGGACCTCGCGGTACCGCGGGTCCAGCACGGCGGTGACGTCGGCGTCCGCGAAGCCGAGGATCCGGTCCCGCAACCGCTCCCAGGCCTTCGAGTGCACGCCGATCAGCGGCGGCGCGAGCCACAGCACGTACCGCTGGCCGAGCTCGTGCACGCGCCGCACGTGCGCCGCCATGTCGGGGAACGTGCTGCTGGTCGGCTCCCAGTCGCCGCAGTACGCGTACCCGCGCCGCGTGTCGTCGGTCTGCCAGCCGTCGTCGACGATCACCGCCTGCATCCCGTACGCCGCTCCCGCGCGAGCGTGCCGTTCGACGGACTCGGCGGAAACGTGCTGGTGGTCGCTGTACCAGGTCGAGTACATCGCCGCACGCGCAACCGGTGGCACCGCGGCGACCCGATCACCCAACTCGGCTGCCCACTCCGCGGTCACGGCACGCAAGGCATCGGAGAAGTGCTGCGCCCGCAGATCGATCCGCAGCGTGAAGCCGTCGCCCTCCACATCCGCCACGGTCAGCTCGATCAGCTGCTCCGCCGTCTCCTCGTTCACCCCCACGGCAAAGTCACAGCCACGGACGTGGGACGACAGCGAGATCGTGGTGATGGCGTTGTCCTGTGCGTCGACGAGCGATGCCACCGGGGCCGAGCGGACCGAGCGGACGTCGCGCGCCGAGCCCCAGTCGGTCGGCAGGTTGCGCCGGGAGCCCTGGGTCGCCTGCCAGAGCGTCACCGCGTCCTCAGCCGGCCACGTCCACCGGAGCTTCACCGGCCCGTCGGCGAGCACGTCGTACCGCAGGACGCCCGGCTCGACAGCCGGGCGCGAGGTGAGGCTGCCGGGGCCGGCGAGGGTGCCCGTCCGCACGGTGCGACCGTCGGGGGAGCGGATCTCGAATGTCGTCACATGCCGGACTATAGCGGTAAAATCGCATCCCCAGAAGGTATTGACGGAATTGCCGGGCGTCTCTAGTTTTACCGCTAATATCCGATTCACGAGGAGACGCCGTGCTGGCTGTCAGCTCCGATCTGGCCTTCGTCGGGGAGGCTTTCGCCTGGGCCCGCGACCGGGCCCTCGCCTGGGTGTGCACCGGCGCGGGCAACCTGCCGTCGTACTGGGCCGGTTACCCGTCCCGGCCGCTGTTCTACTCCCGCGACGTCTGCCATCAGGCGGCCGGCGCGCACCTGCTCGGCCTGGACGCCGAGAACTTCGCGATGTTCCGGCACTTCGCCCGCTCCGCCACCCCGGCCCGCAAGTGGTTCCCGATCTGGGCCTTCCATTTCGACGGGCGGATCGCGGCCCTCGACTACCACGACGACGAGCACTTCGTCCGGGAGATCCCCGCGGTGTTCGACCTCGCCTACCGGGCGCTGGAACAGTACGACTGGACCGGCGACCGCCGCTGGATCGACGATCCCGACCTGGCGGCGTACTACCGGCACAGCGTCGACGACTTCGTCGCGGCACACGACGCCGACGGCGACGGCATCCCCGAGGCCGGCGGTACCGCGGACATCTTCCTCGGCACCGCGACGTACAACGAGCGCGAGGCGCCCCTGCTGATCGCGGGTGACGGCCTCGCCACGCAGTACGCCGTCCTCCGCAAGCTCGGTCTGCACGACCGGGCCGACCGGATCCAGGCGACGTACCAGGACTGGTGGAACGGCGACCATTTCGCCCGCGGCATGACCAAGGACGGCCTGGACTTCGACTGGGGACTGGAGTCGCACACGCTGGTCCCGCTGTTCGGGTTGAGCGGGACGGGGGAGCGCAACGAACTGTTCCTCGACTATCTCGAGAAACAGTTGGAGTCGCAGCCGCCGCTCAACATCGAGTCGTTCAGCTACTGGCCCGAGTTCCTGTTCCGGCACGGCCGCGACGAGGCGGCCTGGCGCTGGACCAAGCACCTGATCGACAGCCGCGACGACTACCCGGAGATCTCGTTCACGGTCGTCGAGCACCTGGTCGCCGGGCTGCTCGGGCTCCGGCCGGACGCCCCGAACGCGGCTCTGTCCATCACCTCCCACCTGCCCGCCGAGATCGGCGAGCTGATTGTCGACAATCTCCCGGTCGGCGGGTGGGATCTCCGCATCCATCAGATCGGCAAGCACACCACCGAAGTCACCGTGCACAGCGGACCCGGGCCGCTGACCGTGACGGTCGGCCCCGACTCCGAGACCCATTCCGCCGCACCCGGCAGCACCGCCCGGGTCGTTCAGCCCAAGGACCACGCATGAAGAAACTCGTCCCCGCCGCCCTCGCCGTCCTGCTGGCCGCCGGCTGCGCGACCGGCAACGCACCGGCCTCCAGCAAGGCCGCGGACAAGGCGGCCGACACCGCCGAGATCAGCTTCTCGTTCTGGGGCACCAACTCCGAGGCCGCGTCGCTGAAGGCGATCGCCGCCGCCTTCGAGAAGGCCAACCCCGGCGCCAAGGTGACCACGAACTGGATCCAGTCCGACTACGAGCAGAAGCTGCAGACCTCGATCGCGGCCGGCACCCAGTCGACGGTGATGGAGATCAGCAACACCAGCCTGGCCGGGTTCGCGCCGAGCTTCGCCGAGCAGACCGTCGACCCGAGCGCCTACGTACAGCCGAACATCTCGGCCGCACTGCAGTTGCAGGGCAAGTACTACGCGATGCCGTTCGCCGCCAAGCCGAAGGTGATGGCGATCAACACCGACGCCTTCAAGGCCGCCGGCGTGCCGTTGCCCAGCGCAACGACACCGTTGAGCCTCGACGAGTTCCGGACGATCGCCGCCAAACTGTCCCACGGCGAGGGCAAGGCACGGGTCTACGGCTCGAGCAACCTCTGGTACCGGGGCTGGCTGACCGCGGCCGGCGGCGGCTACTACAACGCCGACGCGACCGAGTGCACCTTCGGCGACGAGACCGGTGTGAAGACCGCGCAGTACGTCGTCGACATGCAGAAGAACCGGTACGCGCCGACCTCGACCGATATCCAGGGGCAGGACCAGGCGCAGTGGTTCGCGGCCGGGCGGCTCGCCACGTTCAGCGACTTCGGGCCGTGGACGGTCGCCGACTTCGCCAAGATCAGCAAGCCGAACTGGACGCTCGTCCCGGTGCCCGGCAAGGGATTCCCGATGGAGGTGGACGGGCTCGGCATCGCGAAGACCGCGAGCGGCAAGCAGCTCGAGACCGCCAAGAAGTTCGTCGAGTTCGCCAGCACCCAGCAGGTCGCCCAGGACCAGCTGATCCAGGGCAACACCGCCCTCGGCGTACCGATCATCGCGGCGTCCGCGCCGACGCTGGAGAAGGTGCTGCCGGCCGAGCGGAACCTCGCCGCCTTCACCGGCGCACTGAAGACCGGCGAGGTCGGCGTCTCGGTCGCCAAGGAGGCGCAGCTGTCCGGCGACGCCGAGAAGGGCATGACCAGCTACACCGCGCTCGGCACCGGTAAGGACGACGTCGCGAAGGTGCTGCCGCAGCTCGCGTCCAAGTGCACGCAGGCCCTGACCAAGTGAATCCCACCGTCGGCTGGATCCGCGACCTCGCGGCGTCCTGGGGCGTTCCCGCCGCACTCGTCCCGCTGGTCCCGTTCCTGCTGCTGCTGATCGTCCTGTACGCCGTCATCGGACTGGCGGCGTACGGGGCCCGGCGGCGCTGGCCGCGGGCGGACCGGACGATCGCGTTCTGGCTGTTCGTCTCGCCGTGGCTGATCGGGTTCGCCCTGTTCACGGTCGGCCCGATGGCGTCGTCGGTGTACGTCAGCCTGACCTCGTGGGACCTGATCACCCCGCCGAAGTTCGTAGGCCTGGCCAACTACACGGAGGCGCTTCAGGACCCGCGGGTCGGCCAGGCGCTGAAGGTCACCCTGCTGTACGCCCTGATCAGCGTGCCGCTGCAGACCGCGCTGGCGTTCCTCGTCGCGCTGCTGCTGAACTCGGACGTGCCCGGGATGCGCGTGTTCCGGACCGTCTGGTACCTGCCGAGCCTGGTGTCCGGCGTGGCTCAGATGGTGCTGTTCCTGTGGGTGTTCAACCCGCAGTACGGCCTGATGAACGACGTCCTCGCGCGGTTCGGGATCGAGGGACCCGGCTGGTTCAACGACGCGTCCTGGGCGCTGCCGACGGTGATCCTGATGAGCCTGTGGACGGTCGGCGGCGCGATGGTGATCTACCTGGCCGGCCTGAAGGACGTGCCGCCGAACCTGTACGAGGCGGCCGCGCTCGACGGCGCCGGACCGGTCCGGCAGTTCTGGCACGTGACGCTGCCGCAGATGTCGCCGATCATCCTGTTCAACGCGCTGACCGGGATCATCGGGTCGCTGCAGATCTTCACCCAGGGCTTCATCGCGAACGGCGGCCCGAAGGACTCGCTGCTGTTCTTCGTCTACTACCTGTACGACAACGCGTTCCAGAACTTCCGGATGGGGTACGCATCCGCGCTGGCCTGGATCCTGTTCGCGGTGATCCTCGCCCTGACCGCGGTCACCCTGCGCGGCAGCGCGTTCGCCGTGTACTACGAGACCGAACTGAACCGGCGCAAGCGGAGGCGCGGATGACCGCCATGGCAGAAACTCTGGCACTGCGCGCGGACCGGCCGTTCTGGCGCCGCAACCTGGGCACGACGATCGCCCTGTACATCGTCCTCGTGCTCGGCTCGCTCGTGTTCGTGTACCCGTTCCTGTGGATGATCGCGACCTCGTTGCGATCGCTCGCCGGCGTCGGCAGCTCGGGCGCGAGCGTCGTACCGCACGAGTTCCTGTGGGACAACTACCGGCGGGCGGTCACGTCGTTCCCGTTCTGGCGGTACACGCTGAACTCGGTGCTGACCACGCTGATCCCGATCGTGGGCACGGTGTTCTCCTGCTCGCTCGCCGGGTTCGCGTTCGCGCGGCTGCGGGTGCGGTTCGCCGGGGTGCTGTTCGCCGTCGTCCTGGCGACCATGCTGCTGCCGGGGGAGGTGACGATGGTGCCGCAGTTCATGCTGTTCAACAACTTCGGCATGGTCGACACGCTCTACCCGCTGATCCTGCCGGCGTTCTTCGGGTCGCCGTTCTACATCTTCCTGTTCCGGCAGTTCTTCGCCCGGATGCCGGCCGAACTGGCCGACGCCGCGGTCGTCGACGGCTGCGGCTGGTTCAAGATGTTCCTGCTCGTCTACCTGCCGCTCGCGCGGCCGGCCGTCGTCGCGGTGTCGATCCTGCTGTTCATGGGCTACTGGAACAACTTCCTCGGCCCGGCGATCTACATCAACTCCGACCACTGGAAGACCCTGCCGCTGGCCCTGGCCGGATTCCAGTCCGTCAACGGCACCGACACCCCGTTGCTAATGGCAACATCCGTGCTGATCACGGCGCCCTGCCTGCTGATCTTCTTCGTCGCTCAGAAACAGATCACGAACGGCATCACGTTCACGGGCGGGAAGTGATCCCGCCGATCGCCGGGCGGTACGACGGCAGCGCGTCCGCGAGGGTCGGGAAGTGCTCGAGGGGACGGGCCGCGGTGGCGGCCCGGGTCAGGTCGGCGAACCACTGGCCGGCGCCGGACGTCCGGAGCCAGCCGCCGTGCCGGACCGCCAGTTCGTGGGCGTCGGCGAGGACCTCGAGGGCGCTCGCCTCCATCGCGGTGACGCGCCGCAGGTCGACCACGAGCCGCGGCAGCTTGGTGGTGATCACGTGCCGCAGCTCGTCGGCGAACGTGGTCACGGTGCAGACGTCGACCCTGCCCGCCACCCGGACCACCGCACAGTCGCCGACAGAGCTCCAGCTGCAGACAAACGGTCCGCTCACCTCTGCCGGGCGGCGAGCGGACCTGATCGCGCGGGGTTTGTTCATGCGTACCGGTACCCGACGGCTAACCCGCGCGGGCGGGAGCGCCCGGGCCGGACCTGTGCGGCCCGGCCCGGACGCTTCACGATCAGTTGACGATGATCTTGTCGACCTCGATCGTGACGCCCTTGACGAGTGGCGTCGAGGTGCCGGTCGTCACCGTGCCGGTCCCCTTCTGCACACCCTTGATGTTCATCGAGTACGTCATCGACCCGCCGGGCGCACCCGGCGTACTCGTGATCCGGTAGTCGGTCACCGGCGGACCGGAGATCTGGCCGCCGGCCGTGCCCTCGAAGTTCTCCGCACCGACCGTCAGCCCGTACGCCGGACCGGGATCACCCGGCAGGTTGCCCGGGTCGTAGGCGTACGTGATGTCCTCGGTGCCGTTGATGCCGATCCACTGCTGGAACACCTTGGTACTCGAGGTGCCGAACAGGTTGACCCGCCATTCGAGGACGATCCAGCTGCTCACCCCGTCGGTCAGGACGGTGGCGTAGACGCCTGGCGCTCCGGTGCCGTCGAGGTCGGTCCAGAACGACGCGAGCACGTTGTTCGGCCGGGCCGGGTCGGGCAGCGTCTGCGGGACGAACTGGACGTCGTCACCGGTCGACGTACCGCCGACGACCGAATAGCCGTTCGAGGTGACGCCGATCTTCGTGTACGTCTGGCCGGCGTACACGAACGCCGGGACGTTGAAGTTCACTGCCTGTTCGTCGCCGATCGGAGTCGGCGCGGTTCCGAACGCGTCGAGTGGGATGTAACCGAACAAGGACCCGGGCGCGATGGCCGGACTGTCGGGCTGGCGCCCGGCCAGGGTCGCGGTCTTCGTCGCGATCTGCGTGCCGACCTGGGTCGCGCCGGTGACGCTGTTCAGCCGCAGTTGCGAACTCAGCGTGCTGACCGCCGTCACGTCGGTGCTCTTCAGGCTGTTGTTCTGCACGGTGACCGTGCACGTCGACCGCCCGGTGTTCCGCGCGATGGTGGACGGCGTACAGGTCTGGTCGACCGGCACGATGCCCTCCTGGCGGAAGAACGCCACCGGCAGGTGCAGCTGACGGCTGCCGCCGACCTGCTTCAGGTTGACCTGACCGAAGTACTGCCCGTCGGGTACGTCGGGCGCGGTGATGGCGATCGTCAGCTTCTGCGACTTGCCCGGCTTCACCTGGAACGCCGGCGGCAGGACGCTGATGTTCGCACCGTTGACCGTCGTACCACCGGCGGAGAAGGTCAGCGTCTGGTTGGTCACGTTGGTGACCGTCCGCGTGGCGGTGATCAGCCCCGGCATCGTCGGCGCGTTCACCGACGGCAGGTTGAGATCGATCCGGTTCAGCGGGTCGGTGGCCGAGAGCGCATAGTTCGCCGCGGTCTCGTTCAGCGTCAGACCGGGGTCGCCGGCCTTGGTGAGGTCGATCCGCCCGCCGCCGTAGTCGAACGGGTCGGCCGGGGTGGTGCGGTCCGGCTTGGTGACCGACGTCTTCGCCGTGGTCTCCAGCGCCGACTTGACCTGGCCGGGCGTCCACGACGGGTGCAGGGCGAGGACCAGTGCGGCGGAACCGGCGACGTGCGGTGACGACATCGACGTACCGGCGATCACCTGGTACAGGTTGCCGGGCGGGCCTTCGGCCGGGGACTCGGGAGTCGGTGTCTGGCCGGCCATGATGTGCAGACCCGGCGCGGTGACGTCGGGCTTGAGGAAGTCGCCGCCGGGGCCGCGCGACGAGAAGTACGTCATCACGTCGCCCTGCCAGGCGGTCTTGGCGCCTTGGGTGAACGACGCCGTGCTGCCCGGGTGCGCCCCGAGGAACGCCAGCAGCGCGTCGCCGTCCGGCTTCTCGAGCGCGACGGTCGGCAGCCAGTGGTTGTCGGTGAACACATCGAACGGGAACGAGTTGTACAGCAGCATGCCGACGGCGCCGCCTTGCCTGACGTTGAAGCCCTTGAGGACCCGGTTCGGGCCGCGCTCGCAGACAACGATCTTGCCGGAGAACAGGCCCGGCGGAGCCGGAGTGGTGCACAGCGCGTCGTTGTACGGCGGAGCGGACGCGAGGACGACCGGTGCCGGCGTGCTGACGCCGGACGTGATCGACGCGCCGGACACCGTGGCGGTCGCGCCGCCGCCCGTCAGCGTGACGGTCGAGCGGAACGTGCGGCTTTGCGTCGACGCCGCGACCGTGGTGACCCACGGGCCGCGGTGGTCGGTGGTGTTCGCGCCCGGACCGGAGTTGCCGGCTGATGCGGAGACGAAGACGCCGGCCGCGTACGCGTCCAGGAACGCGAGTTCGACCGGGTCGCTGTACGGGTCGCTGCCGCCGGAGATCGAGAAGTTGATCACCCGGACGCCGTCCAGGATCGCCTGGGCGACGGCCTGCACGGAGTCGGACGGGAAGCAGCCCTCGGCGCCGCAGACCTTGTAGACCGACACGGCCGCGGCCGGTGCGATGCCGGCGAGTGCGCCGCGGTCGATCCCAAGCGGGTTGGCGTTCGCGACGGGGCCGCCGGCCGACGTCGAGGCCGTGTGCGTGCCGTGGCCGTTGGAGTCACGCGCGCTGCTGGGATAGACGTCCCCGCCGATCACCGCGTTGTAGGTGTCGAGGAACGGCCGGCCGCCGATCAGCTTGTTGTTGCAGACGAACACGTCGGTCGCGGGCGTCAGCGGGTTGTCCCCGAAGTTGCAGGTGCGGGGCGTGCCGTCGGCCTTCGGCGGCGGCGCGGGCAGGGTGCCCGGGTCGGCGAACGACGGGTGTTCCGGCCAGGCGCCACTGTCCAGGACGCCGACGATGATGCCCTTGCCGGAGTTGGCCGAGCCGCCGAGCTGGTTGTAGATCGTCGGGGCGCCGATGAACGAGCCGCTGGAGTCGGTGAGCATCTCCTGCGGGTTGTCCTGCTGGACCGCGGCCACGCCGGGCAGCTTCAGCAGGTCGCGGGCCCGGTTCGCCGGCACGCTGACCGACATCCCGCCGTACACCGTGCGCAGCCGCTGGCCGGCCTTCGCGGTCGGCACCCGTGTCTGCATCGCGGCGAGGAAGTCGTTCTCCATCGTGGACACGTGCTTCAGGTACTTGGTCGCGTTCGCGCTCTTCACGTCGAGGCGCTTGCCGGTGACCGACGGGCTGGTGCCGGGCAGGCCCTTGATCCCGCCGCGGTACGCCGCCAGCGAGTCGTAGTCGAGCTTGACGACCACGCGGACCTGCTTGGCGGACGTGCTGTTCACCAGCGCGGGATCGCTCTTCGCGAGCTGCCCGCTGGGCGACTTCGCGCCGTTGACGATGCTCGCGACGGTCAGCGGCGTGGCCTTCCAGGGCCGGCCGTTCGGCGCGGTCGGGGACGGGTCGGCCGCCGCGGTCATCGCGGGCAGCAAGGCGGCGACGAGCAGACCGGCGGACACTCCGGCCATGACAGTTCGCGGACTTCGTCGGTGGAACGGTGACCTCATACGTGGGCCTCCAGTGAGACGGAAGAACGCCGTCACGGCAGGAGGCAGCGTCAGGAGACCCCCGACGAACGAATCAGGCCCTCACCCCTGTGACCGAACCCCCCCGGGACCGGCGTACGGCCGGCACCCCCGCGGCGCCTGCCTGTGCCCGAGGTTAAGCCCAGATTCCTTCCCGGGCCAGACTTCGGCGCATTCTCAGTCGCGACCGAGAATGCCTTGTTCGTAGCCCTTGGCCACGGCCGCGGCGCGGTCGGCGACCCCGAGTTTGGTGAAGACGTGGCTGAGGTGGGTCTTGACCGTGGCCTCGCTGATGAACAGTTCGCGCGCGATGTCGCGGTTCGACGTGCCCTTCGCGACCAGCTCCAGGACCTGCCGTTCACGGGCGGCCAGCGGGCTCGGCGCCGGCGACCGGACGGCCGAGACCAGCCGGGAGGCGACGGCGGGGGAGAGCACCGTGCGACCGGCCGCGGCCTGTCGCACGGCGTTGAACAGCTCGTCCTGCGGCGCGTCCTTGAGCAGGTACCCGGTCGCGCCGGCCTCGATCGCGGGCAGCGTGTCGGTGTCGGTGTCCCAGGTCGTCAGGACGAGCACCTTGGCGCGGATGCCGCGGCGGGTCAGCTCGGTGATCGCGTCGAGCCCACTGCCGCCCGGCATCCGCAGGTCCATCAGGACGACGTCCGGGTCCAGCTCCGCGGCCAGGTCGACCGCCTCGACGCCGTTGGCGGCCTCGGCGAGCACGGTGAAGCCGGGCGCCGACTCGAACATGCCGCGCAGCCCGTTTCGCACGACGGGGTGGTCGTCGACGAGGAGCAGCGAGATGTCAGCCATGGAGCACCAGCGGGAGACGCGCCGAGACCGCCGTACCGAAGCCGGGCTCGGACTCGACCGTCAGCGAGCCCGCGATGCGTTCAGCGCGGGCCCGCATGCCGTCGAGGCCGAAGCCGCCGGTGCCCGTCCGGGGGGTCAGCGCCAGCGGGTCGAATCCGTTGCCGTCGTCACGAATGTCCACTGTCACCTCGTTGTCCATGAAACTGAGCGTGACCCCGACGCGGAGCGCGGCGGCGTGCTTGGCCACGTTCGCGAGGGCTTCCTGGGTGATGCGCAGGATGGTCGCGGAGACCTCCCCGTGCAGATGCTGCGCCGCACCGGTCACCGTGAGCTCCGCAGGTACGCCGGTCCGCTCGGCCCACTGGTCGACCGCCTTGCGGAGCGCCTCGGGGAGACCGTCGTACGACAGGCCGGCGGGCGCCAGGTTCTGCACCGAACGACGGGCCTCGCCGAGGCTGTGCCGGGCCAGCTCGGTCGCGCGGCCGACGTGCTCGGTGACGGTGGCCGGATCGGTGGTGTTCGCGACCACCTGGAGCTGGGCGATGATGCCGGTCAGGCCCTGCGCGATGGTGTCGTGGATCTCCGCGGCCAGCCGCCGGCGCTCGTCGGCGATCCCCGCCTCGCGGGCCTGGACGAGCAGCTGGGCCTGCAGCGCGGCGTTCTCCTCATGCGCCTGCTGGAGCTGCTCGATCGTGTCGGCGCGGGCCCGGGACCGCGCCTCCTGGCGGTCGGCGAAGTGCTTCACGACGGTGAGCAGCGCGTTGTTCGCGACCAGCAGGCCGGCGAAGGCGAGCCAGCCCGTGCGTCCTTCCGGCGGGAAGCGCCCGGTCTGCGCACTGGCGATCGGGATCGTGGTGACGAACAGTGCGAGCCGTTTCCGCCTCCGGCCCGGGATCACTTCGTCGTGTCGTAGTAGCCCGCCGCCACGTAGAACGCGAAGAAGCCGCTCAGGGTCGTCAACGCGGCGGCGATCGCCCAGCGGAGCACGTAGTACGTCACGGACACGGCATTCGGGCCGCGGTGCAGGCGGTGGCTCCAGCTCCACCACAACTGCAGGACCAGCGCGGCGCCGACCAGCGCGTACGCCGCGATCTGGTCCCGGCCCGACGGCATGATCTCGCCCGCCGTCGCCAGCGCCAGCAGGAAGCTGAGGCCGAGCAGGAAGTACGGAGCCCAACGGTGGAACGCCGCCTCGTGCCGGTCGAGGTCGCTGTCCGTCGTTGTCACGGATCCAGTGTGCACGACCCGGGCCCTACTCCCAGCGGAACCAGCGGACGGCCGCCGCGGACAGGACCGCCGCCCACACGATCAGCACGCCCAGGTGGGACCAGTCCGGCCAGTGCCCGGCCGCGGCCTGCTCGAGCGCCTGGGACGCGGCACCGAACGGCAGCAGGACGACGATCTCGCGCAACGTGTGTGGCATCGACTGGACCGGGGCCCACAGACCCGCGGAGAAGAGGCTCGGGAAGAACACCAACGTGCCGATACCGGTCGCGAGCCGCGCGGTCGGAGCGAGCGCCGAGATCAACGCGCCGAGCGCCAGCGCGGTGGTGACGGTGAGCAGGAACGCCAGCGCATACCCGAAGGTCTGCTTCGGCAGCTGGACGTCGAACGCCAGCCGGCCGATCGTCAGGCAGACCAACGCCGACAGCACACCCGCCGCGCCGTTCAGCCCCATCTGCGCGATCAGCAGCTCGGACGGGCGGACCGGCGTCAAGGACATCCGGCGCAGGATGCCGCGTTCGCGGTAGCCGGTGAGCACCGGCGGCATCGCCTGCAGGCCGGTGACGATCAGCGCGACCAGGACGAGGGTCGGCACATACACGTCGATGACCCGCATCCCGAGACCGGGGTCGAACCTCCGGAAGCTGCGGATCGACCCGAGGATCACCAGCAGCAGCGGCGGGAAGCCGAGTGTCCAGAACAGCGCGCCGGCCTCCCGGCGGAACAGCCGCGCCTCGGCCCGCAGTACGGCGGTCCGTGGCGACGGACGGCGGACCGGGGCGATTGTGCTAGTGGTCACCGGGGGGCTCCTGTCAGGTCGAGGAAGGCGTCGTCGAGCGTCGCGTCGGTGACGCGGAGCTGGTGGGCGGTGATGCGGCGGCGGGCGAGCAGGGACAGCAGCGCGGTCACGGTCTCGTCGGAGCCGGCGAGGGTGATGCGGGCGTCCTTGTGCTCGATGCTCGCGACCGCGGGCAGCGCGGTGAGATCCTCGTCGTCGAGCGGCGCCGACGGCGTGAACGAGATGATCGTGGCCCCCGCCGTCCGGCTGATCAGTCCCTGCGGGGTGTCGAGCGCGGTGATCCGGCCCTTGTCGATCAGCGCGATCCGGTCGCAGAGGCGCTGGGCCTCCTCCATGAAGTGCGTGACCAGCAGGACCGTGACGCCACGCTCGCGGACGTCCTCGACGATCTCCCACGTCTCCCGGCGGGCGCGCGGATCGAGCCCGGTGGTCAGCTCGTCCAGCACGACGACGCGCGGATTCCCGATCAGCGCGAGCGCGATGAACAGTCGTTGCTTCTGGCCACCACTGAGCACACCGAACCGGGTGCTCAGCAGGCTCGCCAGGCCGAGGCGCTCGGCGAGCGGGCGCCAGTCGGCTGGGCGCGGGTACAGCGCGGCGTACAGCTCGAGGGCCTCGCGGACCGTGAGCTTGGCCTGCAGCTCGCTCTCCTGCAGTTGCGCGCCGAGCACCTGGGTGACGGCAGCGTGGTCGGCGACCGGGTCGAGCCCCGCGATCCGGATCTGCCCGCCGTCAGGGACCCGCAGCCCCTCGACGCACTCGACGGTCGTGGTCTTGCCGGCGCCGTTCGGCCCGAGGATGCCGAAGATCTCGCCCTCGTCGACACCGAACGACACCCCATCGACGACGGTGCGCCCGCCGTACACCTTGCGCAGCTCACTGACTTCGACGATCGGGGAAGCACTGGTCATGCATCGAGCTTCGCGGACGGAGTACACCGCTCACATCGCCCAACGGGATACTCCCGCCATCAGCCATCCGGCTGATGGCGGGAACCACTTGGCGAGGGTCCCGGGCGCACACACGTCTCCACCGGCAGACGCTGTGGATCGACAACTGAAGCTGCATGCGGGACCAACCAGACACCCAGCTCTCCACAGAGAACAGAGAAGAAAAATAGAGTGGCTTGGCGCGTGGTCGCCTCGGCACTTAGGTGCGGTTTGCCTGGCCGCCCCGCGGCGCGCGGGCCGGGAGACATCGGTACCTGGCAAGACCATGAGAACGGTGTTGCTGGCCAGCAACACCGCGGATAGCCGCCCGACCTGCTCCAGCAAGAGCTCGGCAAGACCGGAACATCAAGTTCGCCACACTGCTCGACGACACCTTCCCCGCGATGTGCACGCCAGTTGCCGGGGCAGAAAGCGCGAGCAGATCGACTGTCACATCCGAGATCCCGTGCGCAGCGGGTGGCAGCTGCAGCGGTCGGAGAGCGGCGCACCTGGCGGCGGAGGCCGTGCATCCAGTTTGAGGTGTATGGCTGGGTTCGACGGGTCATCAATTGGTTCATGAAGCAACCCTGGATGGGCTGGGGTGTTTGCTGGTGTGGGCCCACAGGCAGCCCACGAATAGCCCACAAAATAAGGGGATTCCGGCTCGGAAACTGTCGGTGGGACCGTCTAAAGTCGATGCCATGGAACTTCTAGGCGAACGGCCGGCGTGGTCGATGAGTGGCAGCGAACTGCTGTCCACCCTCGACACGCTGGAGGCCGAGCTCGCCCGCCTGGAGGCCTACCGGCTGAGCGTGGTCGCCGCGATCGAGTCCACCGGGTACGCCGAAGAGCTCGGCGCCCGCGACACCGCCGAACTGCTGCGCTTCCGGTACCGCCTGGACCCCCCGGCCGCCCGCCGCACCCTCCGCCTCGCCCAGACCGCCCCGCACTACCCGGCCGTGGCGACCGCCCTCGAGCGCACTGCCTCCTCCGCAGCCGACGACAACCGATCCGACGACAGCGGATCTGGGGACGGTGCTGACAGTGGCTGGTTGCTGCGGCCGGCGCAAGCGGCCGCGATCGTGTTCGGTCTCGACCGGGTCCGGTCACGGGTCCCGGTGGAGCATCTGGACGCGGCTGCGGAACAGTTGGTCGGGCTGGCCGGTCACCTGTCGCCCGGCGAACTGCGCACCGCCGCCAAGGAGATCGCCGACCTGCTGGACTCCGACGGCCCCGAACCCGAAGAACTGAAGGCGTATGAACGCGAGTCCCTGACGCTCTCGGCTGCCGACAACGGCGTGAAGTTCAAGGGCTTCCTGGCCAACGAGAACGCCGAACTCCTGCGCGCCGTCGTCCACGCCGGCGCTCGCCCGCACAAGACCGTCGACGGCGAACACGACCCGCGCCCGCGCGACAAGCGCCAGGCCGACGCCCTGTCCGGCGCCCTGAGCATCGCCGCCGCCGTGTGGGACACCACCGCCCCCACAGCCGGCCCCGCCACGGGCACCGAGGGCGCCGCGAGCACCGCGGGTACAGGGGACATGGCAGGCACCGCGGGCACGGATGGTCGGGTGGCCGGATACGGCGCGAAGGCGAACATCACGGTCACGATCGACCTCGACGACCTCAAAGCCGCCACCGCGGACGCGATCGGGCGCACCGTCTACAGCGGCGGGCTGTCGGCCGCGACGATCCGGCGGCTGGCCTGTGACGCGAACATCATCCCGTTGGTGCTGGGCTCGAATTCGGAACCGCTCGATGTCGGGCGCCGCGTGCGGCTGGTCACCAAGCCGATACGGCGCGCCCTGGACGCCCGCGACCGGGGCTGTGTGGTGTGTGGGGCGCCGCCGATCATGTGCGACGCCCATCACCTGGTCTCCTGGATCGACGGCGGCGACACCAAAGTCTCGAACCTGGCTCTGCTGTGCCGTCGCCATCACACCGACCTGCACAGGGGCCGCTGGCATATCACCATCCTCGACGGCGTCGTCCACGTCGCCCGCCCCAGCTGGGCCGAACCCGCACCCACCCCCGCCACAGCCCGACGCACGGCACCACCACCGCACGCCCAGCCACGGCGTACGGCGCCGCCGGACGTCGAGCCACGGCGTGCGGCATCGCCGGAGGTCCAGCCCGGATCTGAGGCACCGCCGGACGTCCAGCTATCTGACAGCGAGGAGACCATCGCCGACCGGTCGCGATGGCGGGCCGACGCGGCTGCCCTGCAGCAAGCGGCCGCCTTCGCAGCTGCCGGGTGAGACCGGTGCAAGCCGGACAGCACAACAACCTCCTACCCGCGAGCCTGCGGGCAGGTGGTTGTTGTGCTGCAGCGGCGGGTCAGGACACGGCCCGCAGCTTGAGCGACGCGCCGGCCACTACGCCGAACGGAATCCTCCAGCCGCCCCGGGCAGCGGGAGGTTCGTCCTGTCGCCCGACCTGCGCGCCCGCGAACGGGTCCGCCTCGCGCGTCGTCCCTTACCGGTCACACACGCACCTGCGTGTGTCGAGGCCGTCGTCCCCGCTCGTGGTCACAAGGCGGAACGAGGCTGCCGCCAACGCGGACCTGGGCTGTCGACGAGGGCGGGGCTGGGCTAATCGCGGCGGCAGGTGGTGCTGAGGCGTACGGGTAACAGCCTCGGTTCAGCCGCTCCTGCCTCCTTGATAGTTCCTGCCGCGCTTACCTACTTCGCGTAGAGGGCCTCGACGTCCGTGCCGTACTTCTCCATCACGATGTGGCGGCGCAGCGACAGCTTCAGCGACAGTTCGCCGGACTCCTGAGTCCAGTCGATCGGCAGGATCGAGAACTTCTTGATCGCCTCCGCGTGCGAGACCGAGGCGTTCGCGTCGTCGATCGCCTTCTGCACCTCGGCGATCAGCTCGGCGTCCCGGGTCAGCTCGGCCGGGTCGGTCGGCTTCCCGCGCTCGGTCGCCCACGGCACGATGGTCTCCGGGTCGATCGTGATCAGCGCGGCGATGAACGGCTTGCCGTCGCCGACCACCATGCACTGGCTGACCAGCGGGTGCAGCCGGATCTGGTCCTCGAGCAGCGTCGGCGCGACGTTCTTGCCGCCGGCCGTCACCAGGATCTCCTTCTTCCGGCCGGTGATCTTGATGAACCCGTCGACGTCGAACTCGCCGAGGTCGCCGGTGTGGAACCAGCCGTCCGCGTCGATCGCGGCCGCGGTCGCCTCGTCGTTCTTCCAGTACCCCTGCATCACCTGGCCGCCCTTGAAGAGCAGCTCGCCGTCGTCCGCGACGGCCACGGTCACGCCGGGCAGTGGGCGGCCGACGGTGCCGATCCGGATGTCGTCGGGCAGGTTCACCGACACCGCAGCGGTGGTCTCGGTGAGGCCGTAGCCCTCCAGGACCGGTACGCCGATGCCGCGGAAGAAGTGGCCGAGCCGGTCGCCGAGCGGGGCGCCGCCGGAGACGGCGTACTGCACCTGGCCGCCGAGCACCGCCCGCAGCTTGCCGAAGACGAGCCGGTCGAAGAGCAGGTGCTTGGCCTTCAGGCCGAACGACGCGCCGCCCTTGTCCTGGGCCTGCGAGTACGCGATCGCGGTCTCCGCGGCGGCGTCGAAGATCTTGCCCTTGCCGTCGGCGTGCGCCTTCTGGCTGGCCGAGTTGAACACCTTCTCGAACACCCGCGGCACGCTCAGGATGAACGTCGGCCGGAACGCGCCCAGATCGTCGACGAGGTTCTTCACGTCGGCGCTGTGCCCGAGCTTGACCCGCTTCATCACGCAGCCGACCTGGATGATCCGGGCGAACACGTGCGCCAGCGGCAGGAACAGCAGCGTGCTCGCGCCGGTGGTGTCGAACAGGTTGTCGAGGATCTTCACCGCCGGGTTGAGCTCGTCCATGAAGTTCGAGTGGCTGATCTTGCAGCCTTTCGGGCGGCCCGTCGTCCCGGAGGTGTAGATCAGCGTGGCCAGGTCGTCCGGCGTGACTGCGGAGCGGCGCTTGTCGAACTCGGCGTCGGAGATCTCCTGGCCGAGCGCGGTGAGCTGGTCGACGGCGCCGGCCTCGATCTGCCAGACCTCCTGCAGCGCCGGCGCCTCGGCCCGGGCGGACTCGACCACAGCGCCGTGGGTCGCGTTCTCGACGACGGCGACGACGGCCTCGGAGTCAGTCAGGATCCACTGGACCTGCGACGGCGACGAGGTCTCGTAGATCGGCACGGTGACCGCGCCGATGCTCCAGATCGCGTAGTCGACCAGCGTCCACTCGTACCGCGTCGGGCTGAGCAGGGCGACCCGCTCGCCGTGCTTCACGCCGGCCGCGATCAGGCCCTTCGCGACACTCGTCACCTGCCGCGCGAACTCGGCCGCGGTGATGTCGGTCCAGGTCGTGCCGGTGCGGCGGCTGAACACGGCGGTGTCGGGATGCGAGGACGCGTTCGCCCACACCGGGTCGCTCAGGCTCCCGGTGGGCGCTTCTGTCACAGCAGGAACGGTGTACTCACGCATCCGCGTCTCCTCAGTCGGTCACGAATTGTCGACTTCCGGCGCACGCTACAGTCACCTACCCACAAGTAGCCAGGTTTATGTGACCCACGGAACTATGGACTAGCTTCTAGCCATGCCGTTGCTCGACATCAGTTGCGACGACCTGGTCGTTGCTGATCCAGCCTACGTCGCCGAGCGGCTCGGTTCGGACACCCTCTGGCGCGAGTGGTGGCCGGACCTGACCCTGACGCCGTCCGAGCGGCGCGGCCTGGAGGGTGTCCGGTGGGCCGTCACCGGCGCTGCGACCGGTACGGCGGAGTGGTGGCTGGAGGCGGTCCGCGACGGGGTCGTCGTGCACTGGTACCTGCGGGTCGACCCCGCGAAACCGGTCCGCGGCCGCGCGGCCGAACGTTTGAAGGAGCGGTACGTCGCGGCGTACCGGAAGCGGCTGTGGGCGTTCAAGGACGAAGCCGAGGCGGGCCGCGCGGCGGGCGAACGCCGTCCCGGGGCCGATCCCGCGATAGTCTCCGGTGAGGACATCGGCCCACCGGCCGGTCCCTCGCACCAGACCCGACCGGCGAAGAGGTGAATCGATGGCGGAACAGACCACCTCGACCATCCAGGTGAACGCGACCCCCAAAGAGATCATGGCGGTGATCGCGGACTTCGCGGCGTACCCGGAATGGGCCGACTCGATGCGGGAGACCGAGGTGCTGTCCACCGACGAGGCCGGCCGGCCGAACAAGGTGCGCTTCAAGGTGGACGCCGGCGCGATCTCCGACGAGTACACGCTGGCCTACGTCTGGTCCCGCAACGAGGTGACCTGGACGCTGGTCGAGGCGAAGATGGTCAAGGGGATGGACGGCGCATACGTGTTGCGCGATCTGGGTGCGGAGGGGACCGAAGTGACGTACCGGCTGGCTGTCGACGTGGCGATCCCGATGATCGGGATGCTGAAACGCAAGGCAGAGAAGGTCATCATCGACACCGCCCTGAAGGGCCTCAAGAAGCGCGTCGAGTCCTGATCCAGTGACTCGGGTTCTGCTCTACACAGGTAAGGGCGGCGTAGGGAAGACGACCTCCGCTGCCGGGACGGCCACGCTCGCGGCGCTGCGCGGGCTGCGCACGCTGGTGCTGTCGACGGACGCCGCGCACTCGCTGTCGGACGCGTTCGACTCCGAGGTCGGGCCGGAGCCGACCGAGATCGACGACCTGCTGTTCGTCCAGCAGATCGACGCGCAGCGCAAGTTCGAGCGGTCCTGGGGCGACATCCAGAGCTACCTGCGGTCGGTGCTGCACACGGTCGGGGTGGACCCGATCGAGGCCGAGGAGCTGACCGTGCTGCCCGGCGCCGCGGAGGTGCTCGCGCTGCTCGAGGTGCGCGACCACGTCCGGTCCGGCCGCTGGGACGTGATCGTCGTGGACTGCGCGCCGACCGCCGAGACGCTGCGGCTGCTGGCGTTGCCGGAGGCCCTGAACTGGTACCTCGAGCGGATCTTCAACGCCGAGCGAAAGATGATGCGCACCTTCCGCCCGTTCCTGAACCGCGGCTCGAGCATCCCGGTGCCGGACGACACCGTCTTCGACGCGCTGCGGCGGCTGCAGGCCGACCTGTCGGACATCCGCACGCTGCTGGCCGGGCCGGACGCCTCGGTGCGGCTGGTCCTGACGCCCGAGGCGGTCGTGGTCGCCGAGGCCCGGCGCTCCCTGACCCGGCTGTCGCTGTACGGGTACCGCGTCGACGGTGTCGTGGCGAACCGGGTTTTCCCGGCCGCCGGCGCCGACAGTTGGCGCCGGCAGTGGGTCGCCGCGCAGCGCGGGATCCTCGAGGAGGTCGCGGACTCGTTCCGCCCGCTGCCGATCTGGGAGTCGCCGTACCGGGTCTGTGAGCCGGTCGGCGTCGAGGAGCTGGCCGCGTTCGCGGTCGAGATGTACGGCGGGGACGACCCGTTCGCGCGGGCCACCGCCGACACGTCGCTGTGGGTGGACCGGCACATCGACACCGACGGCCGGACGTACACGCTGACGATGCCGTTGCCGTTGGCATCCGCCGACGAGCTGGAGCTGGCGCGGCACGGCGACGAGCTGATCATCACCGTCGGGTCGTACCGGCGGGTGCTGCCGCTGCCGGCCGCCCTGGCGCGCGGCGTGGTCGCGGGCGCCCGCCTCGACGACGGCCGGCTGCAGGTGCGGTTCTCGCCGCGGGAGGCCGCCCGGCCGGTCGCGCCCGAGATGCCGAGCGGATCCGGTCCGCTGGAGTCGGCCCAGGAGCTGGCCCAGGGCCTGACAGCCGAGTACCACGAGCAGCTGAGCCGCCACGAGGCCGCACGGTGAGCAAAGAACCTATCGGCTCGGTCGCCGAGGAGGCGGCGAAGCTGTTCGCCGTCCTGCAGAACGCCGCCAAGGACGCCCCGCCCGCTGACGAGAATGCCGCCGAGCACGAGCACGGGCACAAGCTGGGGCCGGACTGTGTGTGGTGCCCCGTGTGTCAGCTGATCCACCGGGTGCGGAACACCAGCCCGGAGACGGTCGAGCAGCTGTCGACGGCCGCCGCGCACGTGCTGGGCTCGTTGAGATCTCTGCTGGAGGCCGCCGCGGACGCGGCCCGGCAGGCGCGGGAGGACGCAGCGTCGCGGTCCTCCGCAGCGGAGGAGGAACCGGCCCAAGAAGCGACCCGGTCCCGGGTGGACCGGATCGACGTGAGTGAGGACCCCGAACCATGGGACTGACGATCGGCATCGATGTCGGCGGTACGAAGATCGCCGCCGGCGTGGTCGACGAGACCGGCGCCATCATCGCGCGGACGCAACGCGATACCCCGGCCGACTCGACCGACGCGACCGCGGCGGCGATCTGCGACGCGGCCGCCGAGCTGATCGCGGCGCACGCCGTGGAGGCGGTCGGGATCGGCGCCGCCGGATTCGTCTCGTCGGACCGGTCGACGGTGCTGTTCGCGCCGAACCTGGCCTGGCGCGACGAGCCGCTCGGCGCGCGGGTCGCCGCGGAGCTGAACATCCCGGTCGTGGTCGAGAACGACGCGAACGCGGCCGCCTGGGGCGAGTTCGCGTTCGGCGCCGCCAAGGACGTCGAGCACATGGTCTGCATCACAGTCGGCACCGGGATCGGCGGCGGCGTCGTGGTCGACGGTGAGCTGCTCCGCGGCGCCAACGGCGTGGCGGCCGAGCTCGGCCACATGCGCGTCGTCCCCGGTGGACACCGGTGCGGCTGCGGTTCCCGCGGCTGCCTGGAGCAGTACGCCTCCGGCAAGGCGCTGGTGCGCGAGGGCAGGGCCCAGGCCGAGTCGGGTTCGCTGGCGGCGGTGCAGATGCTGAGCGTGTGCGGCATCACCGACCCGGCCGAGCTGACCGGCCCGATGATCACCGACGCCGCGATGCAGGGCGACCCGTGCGCCGTCGAGCTGCTCGAGGACCTCGGCCGCTGGCTCGGTGAGGGAGTGGCCAGTCTGGCGACCATCTTCGACCCCAGCCTCGTCGTGGTCGGCGGCGGTGTGAGCGCGGCGAAGGACCTGATCATGAAGTCCGCGGTGCAGGCGTTCGAGAAGGTGCTGCCCGCCAAGGCGAACCGCCCGCACGCACCCTTCACCCTCGCCGAGCTGGGCAACGACGCCGGCCTGATCGGTGCCGCCGACCTGGCCCGGCAGCCGGCCGCAGTGCCGGTGACGTCCCGATGATTGTCCTGACCTGGGATACTGGAGGCTGTCCGGCGGGGGTCGCGAGAAGGGTCGAACCTTGGCTTTGACGCAGGCTTTGACGATCGGGATCGACATCGGCGGGACCAAAGTGGCCGCCGGAGTGGTCGACCCCGAAGGCAACATCCTGGACCGGTTGCGCCGCGACACGCCGACCAAGGACCCCAAGGAGACCGAGGACGCGATCGCCGAGATCGTCCACGACCTGGAGTCGCGGCACGACGTGATCGCGGTCGGCATCGGCGCCGCCGGCTTCGTCGACGGCACCCGGTCGTCGGTGCTGTTCGCGCCGCATCTCGCCTGGCGGCACGAGCCGCTGCGGGACGCGGTCGAGCGCCGGCTCGGCCTGCCGGTCGTGGTGGAGAACGACGCCAACGCGGCCGCCTGGTCGGAGTGGCGGTTCGGCGGCGGCCAGGGCGAGAGCCACCTGGTCTGCGTCACGCTCGGCACCGGCATCGGCGGCGCGATCCTGAACGACGGCGCCTTGCAGCGCGGCAAGTTCGGGATCGCGGGCGAGTTCGGGCACATGCAGGTGGTCCCCGGCGGCCACCGCTGCGAGTGCGGGAACCGCGGCTGCTGGGAGCAGTACGCGTCCGGCAACGCGCTCACCCGGGAGGCCCGCGAGCTGGCGCTGTCCGGTTCGCCGGTCGCGCACAACCTGCTCCGGGCCGCCGGCGGCGACCCGAGCAAGATCAACGGCCCGATGGTGACCGAGCTGGCCAAGGACGGCGACCCGGTCGCGGTCGAGCTGCTCGAGGAGGTCGGCCGCTGGCTCGGCGTCGGCCTCGCGAACCTGGCCGCCGCGCTGGACCCGGGCACGTTCGTGATCGGCGGCGGCGTGTCCGACGCGGGCGAGCTGCTGCTGGCGCCGGCGCGGGAGGCGTTCAAGCGGACGCTGACCGGTCGCGGGTTCCGCCCGGAGGCCCGGATCGTCCGCGCGGTGCTCGGTCCGGAAGCGGGTCTCGTCGGCGCGGCCGACCTGGCCCGTGAAGAGGCCACCTGGCTGCGCCGGGTGCGGGTGAAGACCACGGCCGTGACCGCGAAGACGGCTGCGGCGCGCGGACGCTCGACCCGCCTGGAGCGGGCGGCCCGCAAGTCCGCTGGACGCCGTACCGGGATGCGTGCCGCCGCGTCCGACCACGACCTGCACCACGCCGACCCCGACGCATGACCGACGGCTCCCTCCGGGTGCTGTCGTACAACGTGCACCGCTGGGGTGACGACCGTACGGCGCTGGCGCGGGTGGTGCGGGCGTGCGCGCCGGACGTGATGCTGGTCCAGGAGGCGCCGACCTGGTTCGGGACGCGGCGCAAACGGCGGGCGATGGCCGCGACGTTCGGCCTGCGGTACGTCGCGGCATCCGCCCGGAACGCGATCCTGATTGCCGACGGCATCGAGTTCGCCGAGCCGCTGCACTGGCGGATCTGGCGGCCGTTCGTCCGCCGCCGGCTGAACTTCATCGCCACCCAGCTCCCCGGCGGAGCCGCCGGCGGCTACGTGCTCGTCGGCGCCGCCCGGCTCGCGGTCGTCTGCTGCCACCTCGGCCTGCACATCCTCGGCCGCCGGCGTGAACTCGAGCAGATCCTGCGCCGCTGCCGGACGTTCGGCGCGCCGTACCTGCTGGCAGGCGACCTCAACGAAGAACCCGACGGCCCGGTGTGGAAACGCCTCGCCGCAGAGGGCCTGACCGACCTGGGCGCCGACGCGGGCCCGACCTTCAGCTCCACCGACCCGCACAAACGCATCGACGGCGCCCACCTGTCACCAACACTCCAGGGCCGCATCCTCCCGCTGCCCGCGTCGGCCGAGGACCTGGCCGCCGCGTCCGACCACCTGCCGATGCTGATCGAGATCAGCTCCCGCGACAGGCCTTGACGGTCGTTCGTCGGCGTGTGCACGTTGGGAGATGTCCTGGCGTGCCAGGCGTCGGGGGAGGGGGAACATCATGAACGGCTTCAGGCGGTGGGTGGCATTCGGATCGGCGGGGGTGGCGCTGACCTGCGTCGGTGCGACCGGAGCGCGGGCCGTGCCCGCCGTACCAGGCGGTCAGCCGTTTGAATTCTCGGCACCGGCGGGGGAGTTCTGCGATTTCGCGCTGGCGGGTGCCGGCCGGAACGCCGCGCTCGTCCGGCCGGCGTCTCCGGGCGGCGACCTGATCGCGACCGGCCCGGTCGCGCTGACGGTGACGAACCTGGAAACCCGGGTGTCGCGCAGCTACAACATCTCCGGACCGACGTTCGTCGACGCCGCGACCGGGCGCCTGATCCTGACCGGCAACGCGCTGGTCGGGCAGCCGGCGAGCAACAACGCGGGGAGCACGTTCCTGGTGGTGACGGCCGGCCGCTGGGTCTTCACCCCGCAGAACACCGTCTTCTCCAGCAGCGGAACCATCGCCAACGACATCTGCGCCGAGCTGGGTTAGCCCTTCTTGCGGTTCAGGAAGGCGAGCATGGCTTCCTGGGCGGCGGGGGAACCGAACAGGGAGGCGGAGAGCTCGGCGAGGTCTTTGCCGCGGGCATCGATGTCGGCGAGCAGCTCGCGGTTGACGAGCTTCTTGGTCTCGCGCAGGCCCTGCGGGACGCCCTTCAGCAGCGACGTCAGCACGGTGTCGACGGCGCTGTCCAGATCGGCGTCCGGCACGGTCAGGGTGAGCAGCCCGAGCCGCGCGGCCTCGAGCGCGTCGAAGCCGTTGCCGGTGAGGAACGTGTACGCCGCGGCGCGGTCCGTGAGCCGGGGGAGGACGGTCAGCGAGATCGTCGCCGCCGCGAGCCCCAGCCGTACCTCGGTCAGCGCGAACGTCGCGCTCTCGCCGGCCACGCTGATGTCCGCGGCCGCCACGATCCCGATCCCGCCGGCTCGCACCGGCCCGGCCACCCGCGCGACGACCGGCTTCGGGTTCGCGACGATCGCCCGCTGGACGTCGACCATCCGCTGCGCTCCGACGCCCATCCCGACCGTCGTCGCCTCCGACAGGTCCGCGCCCGAGCAGAACACGTCCAGCGCCGACCGGATCACGATCGCCCGGGCGTCGTCGTCCGCCCCCGCCGCCTCCAGCTGCTCCAGCAGTTCGCCGGTCAGCTGCTGCGACAGCGCGTTCTTGTTGTGCGGCGAGTCCAACGTGATCGCGGCCACACCGCCGGCGACGTCCAGGTGCACGAGTTCGGTCATTCCCACATCTAAGCCTATGGAGCAGACGGGCTGTAACGGAGCACCGGCCGCGTCCGATAGTGGGGCTGCTTGACGATATGGCTGGGGACCAGAGGGACGGTGCGGCATGGCTGTGAACTTGGCGCTGGCGGACGCCTACTCCGTCGACGCACGCCGCGACCCGCTGGGACGCACGTGGGTCGGCTGGGACCGAACCGCGAGTGACGAGGTGCTCTGGGCCGTCAATCGCGGCCGTTGGAGGCTTGACGAGCGGGCGCTGACGCGGGAGCGGTTCGCGACGATCTCCTATCGAGGGGTCGTACAGATCGTTGCCGAGCTGGAGGGGTACGAGTCCGTGCCGGCGGATCCCAAACCCGGCCTGAAGAAGGCTCTGCTGGGCCGGGTACTCGCCCCCGGCGACCCCGTCAGGGACGCGCTGGTCGGCCGCTTGGTCGGTCGGCAACGCAACCCTGTGAGCTACGTCGACACCTCCGACGTCGACAGCATCAGCGCCGCCGAGAGGGCCCGAACCGGGCCGGAACGCGGAGATCACGCCTTCCTCGTGACGAACAATCCGGGCCTGTGGGCATGGAACGAGGACGAGTACGACGAAGACGTCCGCACTGCCGCAGCCGGCGGGATCGTGCGTGGCCAGTGGTCCGTCGGCCCGAGAACGGGTGGGATCGAGCCAGGCGATCGCGTCTTCATGCTCCGCCAGGGCAGAGACCGGCGGGGGATCATCGGCAGCGGTACGTTCACCAGCCGGGTCTTCCAGGACGCTCACTGGGACGAGACCAAGCCGAACGACGCCAACTATGCGCTGATCGACTGGGACGCACTGGTCGATCCGGAGGATGTTCTTCCGATCGAGCGACTGAAGGCCGAGCTCTCGGATCAGCACTGGGAGCCGCAGGCGAGCGGGACCTCGATTCGCCAGGAGGTCCGACGCCGGCTCGAACAGATCTGGGCGGGTCACCTCGGCCGGCCGGTCTCACGACGTACGGCACGACGGCAGGCCTGGCAGCTCGACCCGGAGCGACGGAAGCAGGTCGAAGACGCCGCTCAGGACCGACTCATGCGGCACTACCGTGACCTCGGCTGGCAGGTCCAGGACACCCGTCACGGCAATCCGTACGACGCGATCGCGGTGAAGGGTGCGGAGGTGAGGTACCTGGAAGCCAAGGGCACAGAGACCGTCGGACGAGCAGTCATCGTCACCCCGGGCGAAGTCGAGCACGCACGCAAGCACCCCGGCCAATGTGTGCTGGGAGTGCTCTCCGACATCGAATTCACCGCAGCGGGCGACCTGGTTCCGAACAGCGGCATCTTCCGGATGTTCGACTGGTGCCCGGAAGCCACCGACCTGGTCGCTCGCTCGTACGACTACACCTTGAACGGGCAGCCCCTAACGGAATGAGGACTCACGGCCCCGAGGGGGAGGACCTGGGGCTCAGTGGATCGGCGTGCCGGTGCGTGATCTTCCACTCGTTGTCCTCGAGGCGGAAGATCATCGTGGCGCGCAGTTCGTGCGGGACGGGTGCCGGCTGGGTGGCGTGGTGGACGGTGCAGCGCTCGATCGCGACGGTGTACGCCGTGTCCGCGCCGACGTAGGTGTCGAGGTACTCGAAGTCGACCGTCCCGCCGGTGTCGCGGAACTGCGAGGACGCCCACTCGTACCGGGGCCCGATCTCGGACCAGCCGACCTCCTGGCCGCCGAAACCGCCGAAGATCGAGCTCTGCTCGCTGCGCGACACCAACGGCAACCACAGCGACGGATCGCCGTTCACGAACGCGGTGTTGGCCTCCTCGAACCGTCGCAGGAACGTTTCGAAGTCCTGGTTCATGACTCCAGCCTCTACTCCGGCGGGGTCACTTGCCGTCGGCGTAGGTGGGAGACAGCTCACGCGCCAGGTGCTCGACGAACAGGCCGACGTCGGTGACGATGCCGCGGGCGTGCGACGATCCCCGGTCGGCCAGTTTGGTGACGGTGGCCGGGTTGATGTCGACGCAGGTCAGCGGGATCGACGCGGGCAGAATGTTGCCAGTAGCAACGGAATGCAGCATGGTGGCGGCCATCAGGCAGTACCCGACGCCCGGCAGTTCGGCCCGCATCGCGCGCTGGCCCTCGAGGACGTCGGTGTAGACGTCCGGCAGCGGGCCGTCGTCGCGCACCGACCCGACCAGCACGAACCGGTTGCCGTTCTTCACCAGGGCGTGCATCACGCCCGACGTCAGCACGCCCTGCTCGACGGCTGCCGCGATCGAGCCGGCCTTGCGGATCGTGTTGATCGCCCGGATGTGGTGTTCGTGCCCGTGCTCGACCCCGCGGCCGCGGTCCAGGTCGACGCCGAGCGACGTACCGTACAGCGACGACTCGATGTCGTGCGTGGCCAGCGCGTTCCCGGCGAACAGCACGTCGACGAAGCCGGCCTCGACCAGGGCCACCATGGCCGGCGCGGCCCCGGTGTGGACGATGCCCGGCCCGCCGACCCAGAGCACCTTCAGGCCGTTCGCCTTGGCTTCGCGCATCCCGTCGGCGACCTGCCGGACCAGCACCCGCTGCGGCTTCTCGCTGGACACGTCCGACTCCATGAAGCCGAACCCGCCCTCGGTGGACTCGCTGATCGGCGGGATCACCCGGACGCCCTGCGCGCTGGTGATGATCTTCATCCCGGCCCGCACCTCCGACATCGGGATGGTGCGCACGGCATTGGGCTCCGGGTCGCCCTCGACGAGCAGCCCGCAGTCCATCTCCGGGTTGCGGACCTCGACCCAGTGCCCGCCCAGCCGCACGTTGGTCGGCAGGTTGGTGGTCGAGTAGAAGCCGTCCGGGAAGACGCCGTCCTGCGCCACCTCGGTGATCTCCGGTTCGCCCGGGTTCACCAGGTTCGCGCCCTTGGTCTGGATCCGCATCAGCAGCCGCTGCAGCGCCTCCTCGTCCTCGGCGCCGACCGTCATCCGGACCGTGGACGGGTCGTCCTTGTCGTAGCCGAGGTCGAACTTGTCGAGCGTGTACTCGCCGCCGTACCCGCGGATGTCGTCGAGGACCCGGGACAGCAGCCCGGTGTCCATCAGGTGGCCGGTGATCTCGACGGTCTCGGTGACCTGCACGGGGCGCCCTCCCCAAATCGAATCGGATGTGTCGGATTGTCCGACGATCCGCACTCTAGCTCAGACGACGGCCCCGTCGTCGCCGCCGTCGCCGGGAGGGAGCCGGTCCTTCATCCGGAACACCAGCGTCAGGAACCCGCCGATGAACCCGGCGACCGCGAGCGTGGTGATCCGGCCGGTGCCGAAGTCCAGCAGGGCGGCCGCGATCAGCAGCAGCGGCCCGCCGAGCAGCCCCAGCCAGGCGAGCCGGCTGATCCAGTCCAGCCGCGGGCCGCGCGGCGGCTCCGGCGGGACGTAGTGGTCGTGCGGGTCGTCGGCCTTCTTGGCCGGCGGCTCCTCGTCGTCCTCGGCCTTCTCCTCGACGGTGAGACCGGTCGGCACGTCGATCAGCGGCTCGTACTTGTCGTCGACGTCCTCGCTGACCGGCCAGCGCGGCACCGGGTCCTCGCCGCCGTCGTGCCCCGGCGCGGACGGCTTGCTGAACTGCTCCACCAGCGACCGCCACTCGGCGTCCTCGGTGCTGCGGTCGATCACCGGGCGGGCCCGGTCCACCGCCTCGGCGTCGACGAAGATCTCGTCGAACCCGACCGGGATCCGGGCCGGTGCGTCCTCGGCCTCCTCCGGCGTCCGGGCCTCGTTCTGGTTCTCGCAGTACGCTGCGATGCCGGCCGCGGCGAGCGCGTCCAGGACCGGCTCGGCGACCAGCGGGTCGATGCCCCCGAGCGACGTGTACGACGTCGCCGTCAATCCGTTGTCACGCATCGCTGGGCTCGTTCTCGGGCTCGTTCCCGGGCTCGGTCCGCGGCCGGCTCAGCCGGCCGACGAAGGCGGTCGAGTCCGCGAAGATCCGCGGTGCGTCGTTGTCCAGGGTTGCCACGTGATAGCTGTCCTCGAGCAGGGTCTCGGTCACGTCGCGGGACGAGATCGAGGACAGTACCGCCCGTCCCGAGCTCGGCTCCACCACATGATCGACAGTACTGCGGAACAGCAGGACCGGCTGCGTGATCTTCGCCAGGTCGTCCCGGGTGACCTTCCACAGCTGTGACAGCGAGTGCAGGGCCCGCAGCGGCATCCGGTCGTAGGCGCGCTCGTCGACGCCGGGCTTCTTGATGTCGTTCGAGATACCGGGGAACGAGGGTACGAGCCGGGAGAGCACCGGCAGCAGCGCCAGCCGCTTGTCGTCGGTCCGCACCGACGGATTGATCAGGACCAGACCGGAAACGTCGGCGCCGTGCTGCTCGGCCAGCCGCAGCACCAGGCAGCCGCCCATCGACAGGCCCACCAGGAACACCTGGTCGTGCTCCTTGCGCAGCCGTTCGAACTCGTTGTCGAGTACTGCGTACCAGTCCGGCCAGGAGGTCTTGTTCATCTCCTGCCAGCTGGTCCCGTGACCGGGCAGCCGGGGGACCGCGACGCCGTACCCCTCGGCGGCCAGATGCTCGGCGAACGGCTTCATCGACCACGGCGAGCCGGTGAACCCGTGGCTCAGGAGCACGCCGACAGCGGCGTTCTCCCCGGTGCCGGGACTGCGAAACTCCTCCGCGTGGGCTTGCACTGGCACGCTCGACTCCTCGCCGCTCACGGTCCTCACAACCGCGCCCCGGATCATCCCTCGAAGGCGCGTGACAATCGTCGCATCTGGGCTGCGTCCAGTCTGCATCCAGGTGACAACACGGTGCGCAACGCCCACATTCCTGGCGGTGACATTGCCTGAGAGGGAAGCTGGAACGTAGTGTCCGCACCGGAAGGTGGCGCGCCGGAGTTGTCGCGTGACCGCCACCGGCGTGCACTGGTGCCGGAATGGGTACGGTCCCACCATGGCTGCAGAGGCTGTGGCGGATCCTGCGTGAGTGCTGTCGGGTGAGTGTGTCGGGCGAGTGACGGAGGTCGAGGCGGATGCTGTACCTGTTCCTCAGACGGTTCTTGGTCGCACCACTGGTGAAGCTGCTCTTCCGCCCCAAAGTGACCGGGGTGGAGCACGTGCCGACCGAGGGTCCGGCGCTGCTGGTCTCCAACCACCTCGCGTTCTGCGACTCGATCTTCCTGCCGGTGTCGGTGCCGCGGCAGATCGTCTTCCCGGCCAAGTCGGAGTACTTCACCGCTCCTGGCCTGAAGGGGAAGCTGGTCGCCACGTTCTTCCGGTCCGTGGGCCAGATCCCGATCGACCGCTCCGGCGGCCGCGCCTCGCTGGCGGCGCTGAACACCGGTCTGGGGATCCTCGAGAAGGGCGGCCTGTTCGGGATCTACCCCGAGGGCACCCGCTCGCCCGACGGCCGGCTGTACAAGGGCAAGACCGGCGTCGCCCGGATGGCGATCGTGGCCGGCGTCCCGGTGATCCCGGTCGCGATGATCGACACCGAGAAGCTGCAGCCGCCGGGCCGGATCTGGCCGAACTGGTTCTACCGTGAGAAGGGCCGGCTGCTGCCGCGGCTGGTGCGCCCCGGTGTGGCGTTCGGCACGCCGCTGGACTTCTCCCGCTACGAGGGCATGGAGCGGGACCGGTTCGTGTTGCGCTCGGTGACCGACGAGATCATGTACGCGCTGATGGACCTGTCCGGCCAGGAGTACGTCGACATGTACGCCGACAAGGCCAAGGAGCTGATCAAGGCCGGCGAGTCCGTCGACGAGCACCTCCGCCTCGGCGACACCAAGGCCAGCTGACCACCTGCCCGATGGACAGCGACTTGAACGTGCTCGGCGAGCCGCTCGAGGAGTGTGGGACCGATCCCGTCACCGGGTTCTACCGCGACGGCTGCTGCACGAGCGGGCCCGAGGACCTCGGCAGTCACACCGTCTGTGCGGTGATGACCACGGAGTTCCTGACCCATCAGACGTCCGTCGGGAACGACCTGGTCACACCCCGCCCGGAGTACAGCTTCACCGGGCTCCGGCCGGGCGATCGCTGGTGCGTCGTGGCCGGCCGCTGGCTCCAGGCGTACCACGACGGCGCCGCGGCTCCGGTCGTCCTGGCGTCCACGCACGCGCGGGCGCTGGAGACGATCCCGCTCTCGGTGCTGCGCGCACACGCCGTCGACGTACCGCCGGACCCCCGCTCGCTGGCCTGAGACGTTCACGCTGCGTCCGGCGGGTTCGCCTAGAGTTGGCTTCATGCAATTCGCGACGTTGACGGCTGGGCAGGTTCCCGGGGTTCCCACGCTGGACGAGCTGCGCGGGCTGAAGCCGCTGCAGCAGCCGGAGTGGCCGGATCAAGAGGTGCTGGAGCAGGTGATCGCCGAGCTCCGGACGCTGCCGCCGCTGGTGTTCGCCGGTGAGTGCGACGACCTGACCGCGAAGATCGGGGCGGTCGCCCGCGGTGAGGCGTTCATCCTCCAGGGCGGCGATTGCGCCGAGACGTTCGCGGGCGTGACCGCGGAGAACATCCGGGCCAAGCTGCGGGTGCTGCTGCAGATGTCCGTCGTCCTGCAGTACGCCGCCAGCGTGCCGGTCGTGAAGATCGGCCGGATCGCGGGGCAGTACGCGAAGCCGCGGTCGTCCGGCGAGGAGACCCGCGAGGGCGTGACGCTGCCGTCGTACCGCGGGGACGCCGTCAACGGCTTCGACTTCACGGCCGAGTCCCGGATCCCGGACCCGCAGCGGCTGCGCGGCGTCTACAACGCGGCCGCCGCGACGCTGAACCTGACCCGCGCGTTCACCACCGGCGGGTACGCCGACCTGCACCAGGTGCACGCCTGGAACACCGACTTCGTGAAGTCGTCGCCGGTCGGCATGCGCTACGAGCAGCTGGCGTCCGAGATCGAGCGTGCGCTCTCCTTCATGCGGGCCTGCGGCGCGACGTCCGACGAGTTCAAGACCGTCGACTTCTACGCGTCGCACGAGGCGCTGATCCTCGAGTACGAGCACGCCCTGACCCGCATCGACTCGCGCACCGAGCAGCCGTACGACGTGTCCGGCCACCTGCTCTGGGTGGGGGAGCGGACCCGGCAGCTGGACGGCGCGCACGTCGAGTTCCTGGCCTCGCTGTCGAACCCGCTCGGCGTGAAGATCGGCCCGACCACGACCCCGGAGTACATCCGGGCGCTGATCGACAAGCTGAACCCGAAGGGCGTCGAGGGCCGGCTCACGTTCATCACCCGGATGGGCGCGGGCAAGATCCGCTCCGCCCTGCCGCCGCTGCTGGAGGCCGTGCGCGACCACGGTTCGCCGATCGCGTGGGTGTGCGACCCGATGCACGGCAACACGTTCGAGACCCCGAACGGTTACAAGACCCGCAACTTCGACGACGTGATGGACGAGGTCCAGGGCTTCTTCGACGCCCACGAGCAGGTCGGGACCTGGCCGGGCGGCGTCCACATGGAGCTGACCGGCGACGACGTCACCGAATGCCTCGGCGGCGGCGAGGAGCTGGTCGCGGAGGACCTCGTCAACCGGTACGAGACCGCGTGCGACCCGCGCCTGAACCGGCACCAGTCCCTCGAGCTGGCGTTCCTGGTCGCGGAGCGGCTGCGGGGCGCGCAGGCATGACCGTCGACCTGCGGTCGGACACCGTCACGCGTCCGTCGGCGCAGATGCTGGCCGCGATGACGTCGGCCCCGGTCGGCGACGACGTGTACGGCGAGGACCCGACCGTCAACGCGCTGGAGGAGCGGGTCGCCGAGCTGCTCGGGCACGAGGCCGGGCTGTTCACGGTCACCGGCTCGCTCGCGAACATGCTCGGCGTCCGGGCCCTGGTCCCGCGCGGCGGCGAGGTGCTGTGCGAGGCCGGCGCGCACATCGTCCGCGCCGAGCTCGGGTCGCACGCCGTGTCCGCCGGTGTCACGACGCGGACCTGGAGCGCGCCGTCGGGGCAGATCGACCTGGAGCAGATCCGGTCGCTGATCGCTCCCGACCTCGGCCCGTACTTCGTCGTGACGTCGGCCGTCTCGGTCGAGAACACGCACAACTTCGGCGGCGGGTCGATCCAGCACTCGTACGACGCCCTGGCCGATGAGCTGGATGCCGTTGGGCTGCCGCTGCACCTCGACGGCGCCCGGTTGTGGAACGCCGCCGTCGCCACGGGCCGTACGGTGTCATCGTTTGCGTCCCGGGCCGCCGCGGCCAGCGTCTGCCTGTCGAAGGGCCTCGGCGCGCCCGTCGGCTCGGTGCTGGTCGGGTCGGCGGAGCTGATCCGCGAGGCGCGGATCTGGCGGAAGCGGCTCGGCGCGGGCTGGCGGCAGGCCGGCGTCCTGGCCGCGGCCGGGCTGTACGCCGTCGAGCACAACGTCGAGCGGCTGGCCGAGGACCACGCGAACGCGCGCGCGATCGCCGCGGTGCTCGCGGACGCGGCGCCCGGTGCGGTGAAGCCCGATCAGGTCGAGACAAACATCGTGGTCGTCGATCTGGCCGGCACCGGTCACACCGTGCCCGAGGTGGTGGCCGGGGCACGCGACGCCGGCGTACTCGTCGGGGGTGTCGGCGCGACCCAGCTGCGGATCGTCACGCACCTGGACGCGTCGGCGGCCGACTGCCGGACGGCCGCGGAAACCCTCGCGCGACTGATCGGTTAGGGTGCAGCTGTCGGGGTCGCAGCGTTCGGGGAGAGCCGTGCGAGAGATCGTCGTGTTCAGCGGGAGTGCCCACATCGAGTTGGCGGAGCAGATCTGCAGGGATCTCGGCGTACCGCTTTCTCCGGTCGAGATCCATCGTTTCAGCAATGACTGCCTGCAGGTCCAACTGCAGACGAACTGCCGGCAACGCGACGTGTACATCGTGCAGCCGCTGGTGCCGCCGACGCAGGAGCACCTGATGGAGCTGCTGCTGATGATCGACGCCGCCCGCGGCGCGTCGGCGCAGCAGATCACGGCGGTCATCCCGCACTACGCGTACGCGCGGTCCGACAAGAAGGACGCCTCCCGGATCTCGATCGGCGGCCGGCTCGTCGCCGACATGCTGACCACGGCCGGCGCGCACCGGGTCCTGACCATGGCGCTGCATGCGCCGCAGGTGCACGGGTTCTTCTCGGTTCCGGTCGACCACCTGACCGCGATCGGCGTCCTCGCCGACCACTTCCGCGGCCGCGACCTGTCCGACACCGTCGTCGTCAGCCCCGACCTCGGCAACGCGAAGACCGCGACGCAGTTCGCCCGGCTGCTCGGCGTACCCGTCGCGGCCGGCAGCAAGCAGCGGCTGGCCGACGACCGCGTCGTCATCGACGCCATCGTCGGCGACGTGACCGGCAAGCAGGCGATCGTCCTCGACGACGAGATCGCCACCGGCGGCTCCATCATCGAGCTGCTCGACCGCCTGAAGGACCGCGGCTGCACGTCCGCCGCAGTCGCCTGCACCCACGGCCTGTTCGCCGGCGCGGCCGTCGAACGCCTCCGCGCCCACCCCTCGATCACCGAGGTCATCAGCACCGACACCGTCCCCCGCCCCGACGGCTTCCCCGAACTCCAGGTCACCTCGGTCGCCGGCCTCTTCGCCGAAGCCATCACCCGGATCCACGACGGTGAGTCCGTCAGCAGTCTCTTCGACGGCGTGGACCCCACCCACGCCCCACCGCAGCCCAAGCTGCCGTTCTGACTCAGGAGCCAGGGCTGGAGTAGTGCCGGGACTGCCGGGTGAAGAAGGCGATCGCCGCCGCCATGCAAGCGACTCCCACCAGTGGGCTCAGCCATCCCAGCCACGCCGGGAACCACAGCGAGTCCACCCGCCCGGTGACCATGGCGGCCGGGATCCAGGCGACGAAGGCCAAGGGCAGCGGGATCGTGAACAGGACGGCACCGACCGGCCCGAAGATCTGCAGCGGGAAGTTGCCGTAGGTTCCGAGGACGGCGTCGATCAGGAACGTCAGCGACTGCGTGTTCCGCAACCGGAACGCCAGTGCGCCGCGGGCCAGTTGGAGCCCGCCCTCGAGCAGGCCGCCGGCGGCGATCGCGAGGGCGAGCCACACCGCGAGGAGCGGATGCCAGGAGATCGAGGCCCGCGGCAGGGCCAGCGCGAGGATCGCACCGGCAATGATCACGTCGCCGATCTGCTGCAGGTTGAAGCGGCGCATCAGCAATTGCAGGAACCGGCTGGTCGGACGCAACAGATAGCGATCGAACTCTCCCGTGTGCACCACCAGGTCCACATCGACCGTCCTGCGGAAGAAGAAGGCGTACACGCTGTGGCTCGCCATCCGGATGCCGAACAGCACCAGCGCCTCGGCCGGAGTCCAGCCACCGATCGATCCGAAGGCGTGCAGCAGCACTCCGATGAACAGCAGCTGTCCGGCGTTGAAGGCCAGCGCGCCGATGACGGAGATGAAGAGATTGGCCTTGTGCTCGAGCTCGGTCAGCCACGCCACGCGCAGCAGGATGCGGAAGTCCCGGATCAGATCAGCCACCGTTGATCACCACCTTGCGCAAGGCGCGCCAAGTGACCAGCGCGACGATGGCCGTGGAAGCCGCCAGCCAGCCGAGCTGAGCGGTGATCACGCCCCCGAGGCCGCCGAGTGGCTCCTGTCCCTGCCAGAGCTGCAGTGGCGCGAAGATCTGGAGCCCGAACGGCAGCGCGTCGAGATACGGGCGCAGCGACGCAGGGACGAACCACAGCGGGACGAGTGCGCCGGAAGCAAAACTGGCGATGGCTCGGTAGACGTAGAACGGTCCGCGCGTATCGGTCGTCCAGAACGCCACCATCGAGACAGCGAGATTCAGCAACGCGGCGAGCAACCAGCCGAGCGCGGCGGTGAGGAGGAAGCCGAGGAACGCGGCACCGGTCGCCGGCGGCGTCAGCCCTCCCAGCGCGAGGGCGAGGACCACGCCGACCACGACTCCGGGGATCGCGCCGACGATTGCTCCGACGGACTGCAGCAGGCTCTGGCCCACCACTCCGACGGGACGGAGGAGATCTGTCGCAATGGTTCCCTCGCGCACCCGTTCGGGGATCGACGACAGTTGCCAAGGCAGTGTGACGTGCCACAGCAGCATCGCGATCACCGCATAGCTGACCGCATCGGACTCGCTGATCCCCGCGACCGCGGGGCGGTTGGTGTAGACAGCACGCCACACCGTCACGAGCAGGACCGTTTGCAGGGCGACCGAGACCATGGACAGTGCGACGTTCGCCCGGAAGAACATTGCGTTCCTGGAACCGAGTCGAACCATCGACCACGGCGTGACCCAGGCAGGTCGTTCGGATCGCGCGATCCGGGATGAGCCGGTCACCGCTCGGCCTCGGCATAGATCAGCCGAACCACATCCTCCAACTTGGGCTCGTTGACGTGCAGATCGGCGATCTCGGCGACCGACGTCGCCTGCGCGATCACGGCCGCGGCGCTGATCCGTTCCGGATCGAAGCGCAGCGAGATCGTGCCGTCGGAGTTCTCCAGCCGATCGGCGTGCTCCGCCCGGATGGACGTCGCGTCAGCACCCTCCGTCGGCGTGACCACCACCTCGCGGAACGGCAGGTAACGCCGCTTCAGGGCCGCGAGGTCGCCGTCGTACACAACACGCCCGCTGTCGATCATCACGATCCGCCGGCACAGCTGCTCGATGTCGTCCATGTCGTGCGTGGTGATCATCACCGTGGTGGCGTGAACCCGGTTCTGCTCCGCGATGAAGTCACGGAGGGCTTGTTTCGCGACCACGTCCAGACCGACCGTGGGTTCGTCCAGGTACAGCACCTGCGGGCGGTGCAGCATGGCTCCGGCCAGATCGCCGCGCATGCGTTGTCCCAGCGAGAGGGACCGGATCGGCGTGTCCAGGAAGTCCTTGATCTGCAGCACCTCGTCGAACTCGTCGATCCGTGCGGCGTACTCGGCCGGGCGGATCCGATAGAGGTCGCGAATGGTCTCGAGCGAGACGCGCAGCGGCAGGTCGAACCAGAGCTGGGTCTTCTGCCCGAACACGACCCCGATGTTGTGCGCGTGCTTGCGGCGATTCGCCCAGGGCACCAGGCCGTCGACCCGCACCGTGCCCGAGGTAGGCACCACGATCCCGGTGAGCATCTTGATGGTCGTGGACTTGCCGGCGCCGTTGGCGCCCAGGTAGCCGACCATCTCCCCACGCTCGACAGCAAAACTGACGCCGTCGACCGCACGCACGGCGCGCCTGGGAGCCCACAGTTGCCGGATGCCGGAAAGGCGACCGGTCGTCGGCTGCGGCTTCTGGAACTCCTTGATCAGATCGGCGACCTCAATCATCGGCACGCTGACCAACCTATGGCAACGACAGCTCAGCGGACGGTGCCGTCCGCGCGGCGGAAAACCGTTTGTGGTCGGCGCGGACGGGCGTGGACACTCGCGTGGCATGGACGATTCCGAGCTCGACGTGTTGCTGCGAAACGAGCGCTATCCACGGTCGGCCGTCTACTCCGCGCGGTGGATGGTTGATGGTGCGATGGGGCCGAATCCGGTGTGGCAGGCGGAGGCGTTGGGTGGGGTGATGCGGCTCGAGTCGGGGATGCGGGTGCTCGACCTGGGGTGTGGCAGCGCGCTCAGCTCGGTCTTTCTGGCCAAGGAGTTCGGGGTCGAGGTGTGGGCGACCGATCTGTGGGTGAAACCTGACGAGAACCTGGGGCGCGTGGTCGAGGCGGGGCTGCAGGATCGGGTTCACCCGGTCCATGCGGAGGCGCACGCGTTGCCGTTTGCCGATGGGTTCTTCGACGCGGTCGTCAGCATCGGCGCGTACCACTACTTCGGCACCGACGACCTCTACCTCGGGTACCTCTCCCGCTTCGTGAAACCCGGCGGCCAGCTCGGCATCGTGCAGCCCGGCCTCGCCGAGGAGTACGAGACGCTTCCGCCGCCACACCTCGCGCCGTACTGGCATTGGGACTTCTGCGCCTGGCACAGCCCCTCCTGGTGGCGCCGGCATTGGGAGAAGACCGGCCTGGTCACCGTTGAGGTCGCCGACCGGCTGCCCGACGGATGGCGCGACTGGCTGCAGTGGAACGAGGCCTGCGACCAGGACAGCGGTACGCCGGGAATCGAAGCAGAGATGCTCCGCACCGACGCCGGCCAAACCCTCGGCTTCACCCGAGTCGTAGCCCACCGCAACAGCTAGGCCGCGCCTCTTTGCGGAACCTTTTCGCCGCCTGCCGGCAAATAGTTTCCGGCGAGCGTGCGTTCGGTGCCACGCGGCGAGCCGCGCCCCGCCGCGCCGGGCGCCAATAGAATTGCGGGTATGGCCGAAACCGTGCGGATGGGTGTTGTCGGGGCGGGCAGTATTTCGGTGCGCGGACTGCTTCCGCATCTCTCGCAGCCTGATCTCGCGGATCGGGTGGTGCTCGCGGCGGTGTGTGATCCGGTCGCAGGGCGGGCGGAGGCCGCCGCAGAGAAGTTCGGGGTCGCGCGGGCGTTCACGACGTACGAGGAGCTGCTGGCGCGCGGCGATGTCGACGCGGTGACGATCGCGTCGCCGATCGGGCTGCACTACGAGCAGGGGAAGCTCGCGTTACAGGCCGGGAAGCATGTGCACTTCAACAAGACGATGACGATCACCGTCGCGGAGGCCACCGAGCTGATCGAACTCGCGGCGGAGAACGACCTGCGGATCGTCGCGTCGCCGGGCGAGATGCTGCGGCCGCATCATGTCCGCACGCGGGAGTTGATCCGCGAGGGCGCGATCGGGACGCTGTCGTGGGTGAGTTGCGGCGCGGCGTTCGGCACCTACCACGAGGACGAGTCCGTCCGCGGCGGGAACGACGTACTCAGCAACATCGATCCGTCGTGGTACTTCCGCAAACCCGGCGGCGGACCGCTGTACGACATGACCGTGTACGCGCTGCATTCGGTGACCGGCATCCTCGGACCGACGAAGCGCGTCACGGCCATGTCCGGCGTACGTATCCCGCTGCGCGGCGACGTACAGACCGATGCCGACGACAACACCGTGATCCTGATCGACTTCGGCGACAACCTGTTCTGCGTCGCGACCGGCACCGCGGCGGGCGGGATGCGCGGCGGTTTCGGCGGCGCCTATTACGGTACGGCGGGAACGATCGAGGGGGTGCTGCTCAACGGCGAACCGTTCGACTTCCCCGGCCGCAACCCGGCAGAACTGTCACCCCGCGGCCCGGGCAACCAGGTGCTGCTTCCGCACGTGACCGGCGTCCACCGGGAGATCGAGGAGCAGCACGTGTACGAGGACGTCATGCAACTCGTCGACTGGGTCCGCGACGGCATCCCCTCGATCGTCACCGCCGAGCACGCGCGGCACGTCATCGACATCATCGAATCGGCGTACCGCGCCTCCGCGACCGGGCAGACCCAGGACCTGACGACGACGTTCTAGCTTTCGCAGCAGGCGCGGTGGAGCCATTCGGGTTCGTGCCACCAGTAGTCGGTGTTGTGGGCGTGGGCGTGGGCTTCGGCGCGGGTCAGGGGTTGTGGGGCGTTCGGGGTGTGGACGGCGGGTTGGGTGCGGGCGCTCGAGGCGTACGGCGCGAGCAGGTCGTCGACGGTGTGGAGGTTGCCGGCGATCATCACCTGGTCGACGGCGGCGGCTGCGCGGATGTCGGCCAGCGGGTCGCCGGTGACGAAGGACAGGTCTGCCTGGGCTCCTGGTTTCACGACGCCGAGTCGGTCCTCGAGGTTGAGCCAGTTCGCCGGGTTGTGCGTCGCCGTGGTGAGTGCCTCGTACGGCGTGAAGCCGCCCGCGACCATCGAGCGGAGGTTCGCGTGCAGCGACACGGCCATGTTGTCGAGCGGGGTGTCGGTGCCGGAGATGACCAGGCCGCCGCCGCGGTGGATGCGCAGGACCATGTCGACGTTGCCGCGGAGGAGTTCGCGGGTGGTGACGCCGGCCGGTCCGCGCGCCGTGTTCACCTCGGTGATCAGCGCGTTGTACTCCCAGGACGGGTAGAGCGTCGTCGTCCGGCGGTCCGTGAGCAGCGACGGGTCGTCGACGTGCGCCATCGTCGAGTTGAACAGCGTCGGCGTCACCGACAGCCCGGCCCGCGTGAACAGCGTCACCACGTCGGCGTACGCGCGTCCGAGCCGGCTGACGGTGTGCGAGTACCCGAGCCGGTTCGTCGCGCCGGTGTGCTCCATCCCGTCCATGCCGAGATGCTCCGCGGGATAGAGGTAGTGCGACGACAGTTGCAGCCCGAGCCGGTGGACGAGCGCGATGGCCCGGCGCTGGTACTCGATCGGCAGGCGAACGTACGTCTTCACCAGGTCGTACGCGAGCCCTTCCACCCGATCGATCTCCAGGCCGAGCTGCCGCAGCGACACCGTCGGCCGCATGAAGTTGTAGTAGACGCGCGATCCGTCGATCGCCTCGCCGGTCGCGAAGTACCTCGGCCCGCGCAAGGCGCCGCTGACGAGCGCCTCCCGCGTCTCCTGCATCTGGTACACCGGATCGCCCGGCGAACGCGTCGACGTGATGCCGTACGCGAGCCAGAGGTTGCCCTGCCGCGCACCCCACGCCCGCCCGCGCAGATGCCAGTGGTTGTGCGCGTCGATCAACCCGGGCATCACGGTCAGCGTGGACGCGTCGATGTCGGCGCGTCCGGTGTGCGGGCGTACGGCGGCGATGCGCGCGCCGTCGACCACGACGTCGACGTCCCGGCGGAGCGTGGTCGCGCGCCCGTCCCACAGTGCGCCGGCGTGAATCGTGACGTGCTGCCTGATGGTCGCCCGGCGGTACTGCAGGTCGAGCTTGACCGTCTCGGCCCGGCCACCGGTTGTCCTGCGCAACGTTCCGTTGTGCAGGTAGAGCAAGGTGTCGTTGTCCTGCCAGACGGGGGAGTCCGTCACCTCGTCGGTGATCGCGCGCGGTTCTCCGGTGAAGCGTCCGCGGGCGTCGACCGGTACGACGTACAGCAGGCTCTCCACGACGAAGGCGAGGTGTGTGCCGTCGGGGGAGAACACCGGGCCGTCGTCGCCGCGGGTGGCGAGCGAGCGGAACGGCATCGGCTCGACGTACTCGAGCGCGGCCGTCGCGACGTCGACGTACAGCAGCTGGCTGGTGCCCTCGCGGAACCGCTTCGAGAACGGCTTCACCGCGGCGAGGACGAGCGTCTTGCCGTCGCGCGACCAGCTGACCCGGCCGGGCTGGAACAGCGTCGGTGTGACCTGGCGGACCTCGCCCGACCTGACGTCGAGGACCCAGGCGATCCCGTCCTGGTCCTGGTACGCGATCCGCTGTCCGTCCGGTGCGAAACGCGGCGCGGTCTGCGCGCCGGGGAGACCTGACAGCTTGGTGTCCGTGCCGGTTGCGAGGTCGTGCAGCCACAGGTCCGCCGTACCGTCGCGATCGCTGGCGTAGAGCAAGGTCCGGCCGTCGGGCGAGAAGTCCGGGTCGGAGTTGAAGTAGCCGTCGGCAACTACCTTGCGGGGCTGTGCCTTGCCGTCCGTCGATGCCAGCCAGATCGCGTTCAACGCGCGGAAGGCGAGCCACTTCCCGTCCGGCGAGGCCGTCGGACTCGCGATCCCGCGGACTGTGCGCCGGCTCGTCGACTCCAGGTCGGGCGCCTTGGGGCGCGGCCGGCGCGACGTCACGGGGACAGCCGCGGCGAACGGTACGACGGTGTGCTCGCCGTCGGCGCTGTAACGGTGGACGGTCCCGTCGGCTGTGTAGAAGAGGTCCGTCGATGCCCAGGAGGGCGGGACCGCGAAGACGTCCTGTCCGTGGGTGACTTGCTGATTGTCGACAATCAGATCGCAGGTCGGGCCGGTCAGGCGGACGTACGCGAGCCTGCCGTCCGGGGAGTACGACGGGCCGAAGAGCGTGATTCCCGTTTGATTGTTGACAATCGTCGTGCGGACACCGGAGGCGAGGTCGAGTTCGACGATCGAGCCGGTGTCGACGGTGAACGCGAGCTTCCGGCCGTCGGGCGAGACGGTCGGCTCGGCTTCCTCGCCGGCGTCGTCGGTGAGCGCCACGATCGCGCCGGTCGCGAGGTCGAGGCGGTGGATGCCGTAGCTGCCCGCGACGTTGCCGGGGCCGTGAAGATCGCCGCGGTCGGACGAGAACACGATCGAGCGGCCGTCGGGTGTGACGTGCGGCTCGCGGTGGTCGTACCGTCCGCTGGTCAGCTGGTGGAGGCCGGTGCCGTCGGGTCTGATCGACCAGAGGTGGAAGTTGCCGTCACGGTACGACTGGAACACGATCGACCGGCCGTCCGGCGCCCAGCGCGGCCGGGTCGCGTCCTGCAGGTCGTCGGTGAGGCGGCGCGACGTACCGCCCGCGGCCGGGGTCACCCAGATCGCCGTCGCCAGGTCGAACGCCAGCCACTTCCCGTCCGGCGACACCGACACCATCAGATTCGTGCCCTCGCGCAGCACGGCCTGACTGCCGCCGGTCGTGTCGGTGCTCGCCTCGGACGGCAGGGCGGGAAGTTGTACGGCGCCGACGGCCGCAGCGCCGCCGCCGAGTTGCAGCGCGCGCCGCCGCGAGATGCTCCAGGAACCAGGGTTCTCGGTCACGTCATCGGGTCCAATCCCTAGGGGGCGGTGGGACCCTTAAGAATCTGCCAGCACCGTCCGCCACACACGATCCTGACCGGCGCGCCCCGCGCCCAACGGCCGCTACCGTGCGACGAACGGCCAGGTGCGCGTCACAGGGCGTGTGGCCGGGGGCCGGTGTCGTACGTCTATCGTCTGCGGCATGCAATCTCTGTCTCCACGGGTTCGGGCGCTGGGTGCGGTCGGGCTCTGTTTGGTGGTCGCGGTCGGGGCCGGGTTGGCGGTCGACAGCCGGTTGGATCGGCACTGGGTCCTGCGCGGGCTCACGGTGCTGCTCGCGGTGTGTTGTGCGGCGCTGTTGCTGACCGATCAGACGCGGCGGTTGCGGCAGATCGTCACGGGGGTGGGGCTGGCCATGTTCGGGCTGATCATTCCGGTGACGCAGACGATCTGGTCGAAGCCGCCGGAGATCGACTTCGCGCTGCAGGTCGCGACCGACGCGAAGCAGGCGGCGACGAAGGACGCTCGGAGCACGGTGTCGGTCGCGGACGTGAAGGCCGCGGCCGAGGCGCGTGGGGGAGCCGTCGGCTCGCTGCCGACCGAGAAGACCCCGCGGGTGCGCGGCGCGGACGCGTACCCGCTGATCGTCCGCGCCCACCGCGACCAGGGACGCCCGTGGGCCTGCCTCGCGTTCACCCACGGCCTGGACGCCGAGGTCCGTCCCTGCTGAGTCCCACTGGATGGGCAATCGATTTCTAGCCGGACCCGGCCGGGCCTAAGGTCGCGGGTATGACTCTTGGGAACCTCACCGGCATCAGCGCGCTCGCCGACGTCGAGACGCGCTCCATCAGTGCGGAGAACCCCACCGGCGAGCCCGGTCAGGGTGGGCGGCGGACCGAAGGGACCGGCGCCAACGCAGCCCGCGACCTCGGCCAGGGGTGGAAGGTCTCGCCGTCGATCGAGATCGCGGCGGGGGAGACCGTGACGCTGGCGGACATCGCCGGTTCCGGCTGCATCACCCACATCTGGCTGACCACGCACGTCGACCACTGGCGCCGTCTCGTGCTGCGCGCCCACTGGGACGGCGACCAGGCACCGGCGATCGAGACGCCGGTCGGTGACTTCTTCTGTTCCGGCTGGGGCAAGTTCGCCCAGGTGAACTCGCTGCCGGTCGCCGTGAACCCGAACGGCGGGTTCAACTGCTACTGGGAGATGCCGTTCCAGACGCAGGCGCAACTGACGCTGGAGAACACCCACGACGAGCCCGTGGTCGTGTACTTCCAGGTGGACTACTGGCTCGGCGCAGTGCCGGACAAGTCGGCGTACCTGCACGCCCAGTGGCGTCGCAGCAACCCGCTGCCCTCCAAGACGGTGCACACGCTGCTGGACGGTGTTGAAGGGCCGGGGCACTACGTCGGCACCTACCTGGCCTGGGGCGTCAACAGCACCGGCTGGTGGGGTGAGGGCGAGGTGAAGTTCTACCTGGACGGCGACGACGAGTTCCCGACCATCTGCGGCACCGGGACCGAGGACTACTTCGGCGGCGCGTGGAACTTCGACGTACCCCACCTGGGCGGCTACACCGAGTTCAGTACGCCGTACCTCGGGATGCCGCAGGTGATCCGGCCGGACGGGCAGTACCAGAGCCAGCAGCGGTTCGGCATGTACCGCTTCCACCTGCCGGACCCGATCCGCTTCAAGGATCGGCTGCGCGTCGACGTACAGGCCCTCGGCTGGCGCTCCGGCGGGCGCTACCTGCCGCTCCAGGACGACATCTCGTCCACCGCGTTCTTCTATTCCGGCAAGACGAGCACAACCCGGCCGGACGCGCCGACCCACGACGAGATGGAGATCTGCTAGCTACGGGATCGGCAGCGGGTTCTGGAGGGCGGTGTCGGCGAGGACCACCAAGGCGGCGGTCCAGGCGAGTGGGGCCTCGCCGGCCGGCTCCAGGTCTCGGTTGACCTTTTCGGGAAGGGCTCCGGTGCTGGTTCGGTGCTGGTCGAGCCAGGTGAGCAGGGCTTCGGCTCCGGAGTGGTCGCCGCGGGCGGCAGCGCTGAGAGCGAACAGCGCGGTCTGCGGCGTCCAGGACACCCCGTCCGCACGCCACGACTCGCCGGGTGTCACCCCACCGTTGGGCTGCGTGAGTACGCCGTGCGCGTGGTCGATCGCCGTCGACACGACGTCCCGCGCGGGCGCGAACGGCGGCCCCAGTACGGTGACGAAGGCGTCCGCACCGCCGCCAAGGCCGACCGGCTCGACACCGGGCTCGACGAAGCTCGTGGCGCGGGCCGGCGTCCGCGGGTAGTCCGGGCCGAAGGCGCGATCAGTTGCCGCCGACAACTTGTCCAGCGCTTCCTGCCAACGCGTCGCGGCTGCTGGACGGTTCTGCTCGGTGGCGATCCGGACCGCCGACCGCAGGCCCGTCAACAGTGGTGCGACCGTACCGATCGTCAGCTCCTTCTCGGACCGCTCCCAGTAGTCAGGCGAGGGCCCTGGCAGCCCATCCGGACCCAACTCGCGAACGATCTGGTCCGCTGACTCCTCGACCAGCTCCCAGTACCTGTCGCCCGCACGGCAGAACCATGTCGCCCAGAGCACCCAGCCGGACGCGTCCAGCTGTGGCTCCCGGCCGTCGTCCACCTTGTCGCCGGTCGAGGTGTAGCGCGCTTGCCAGCGACCTGCAGCCGGCCGGACTCGGTCCAGGAACGACAGTACGTCGAGGGCCTTGTCGTGCTGGCCGACCGCGCACCGGGCGACTGCGACGAACGACGCGTCGCGCGGCCACACGTAGCGCCACGGTCCGTTCCAGCCGGCCAGGGTCGCGCCGTTGGGCAGGGTGAGCCCGTCGAGGTCGGTCAGGGCGTGCCGCAGCAGATCGTCGTGTTCGAGCGAGGACTGGGCGTGCGGCCGGCCGGGGAGGCCGTCGGCGACCAGGCGGGGCTGCGGGTTGCGGACGAGATTGCTGATGGTCCCGGCGGCCAGTGTGGCGAGCAGGACCGCGATCACGGCGTACGGGAACCACACGTCCCGTCGCCGGTTCTCCCGCATGATCTCCCTCACTGGGCCAGATGCTGCACTTCCGCCTCGAACTTACGCCGCGGCGCCAGCTCGACCAGGTACATGGCCGACACCACCAGTGCGCCGCCGACCAGCATCCGCCAGGTCAGGTCGTCCGAGCCGAACAGCACCGCGAACCCGGAGGCGAACACCGGCTCCATTGTCATCGCAATCGCGGCCCGGGTCGGCGTCAGGTGCGCCTGCGCCCAGGTCTGGACGATCAGCGCCAGCGCGCCGGCGACCAGCGCCATGTAGACGACGCTGACCCAGTCACCGCCCGTCGAAGGGACCGAGAACCCTCCGGGCAGGGCGCCGACGGCGCAGACGCAGGTGATCACGATCATCTGCAGCGACGACAGCCCGAACGCGTTCCGCGACGTCGACCAGGCGCCGAGGCCGATGATGTGCAGCGCATAGAGACCGGCGGACGCCAGCGTCAGCAGCTCCCCGGTGCCGAGGCTGAGGCCGCGCAGCGACAGGACGCCGAGGCCGACCGTGGCGAGGACCACGGCGAACCATGCCCACCGGCCGATCTTGTGCCGCAGGATCACCGCGCCGAGCAGCGGCGTGAACACGACGTACATGCCGGTGACGAAACCGGACACGCTCGCCGAGGTGTGCCGCAGCCCCTCGGTCTGCAGCAGCTGCGCGATCCCGTAGGTGATGCCGAGGGCGACCGCGCGCCCGCGGTCCAGGCGGCTCAGCCGGGCGATCGCGGGCGGGTGGACGAGCACCAGCGCGACCGACGCGATCAGGAACCGCAACGCCAGGTAGTCGGCGACGTCCATCCTGGTGAGCAGGTCCTTGGTCAGGAAGAACGTCGACCCCCACGCCGCCGCGACCGACAGCAGGGCCAGCACGGCAAGACGCGGGTGGTTCACGCCGGACATCAGATCAGACGCGTTCCCCGCGAGGCAAAACAGCTCAGAGCACGGTGATCACGATCGTGCTGCCGGGTTTGACCTTCTTGCCCGCGCCCGGGCTCTGCGCGGCGACGATGTTGAGCCCCAGGTTGAACGGCGCCTTCTCGACCCGGACCACGAAGCCGGCGTCGCCGAGGATCTTCTGCGCGTCGGCGGTGGTCTTGCGCTTCACGTCCGGCACCTCGCGCAGCGGCGGGCCGAGCGAGACGACCAGCGAGACCTTGTCCTTGGCGAACAGGGTGCCGCTGTTCGGGCTCTGGCTGATCACGTTGCCCTCGGCGACCTTCTCGTCGTACTGCGTGCTGCGCCCGACGGCGAACCCGAGCTTGCGCAGCGTCCTGTTCGCCTCCTTGTACGACTTGCCGGTCAGGTCCGGCACGGTGATCGGCCGTTTCCCCTTGCTGACCGCGAAGTTCACCGCGGTGCCCGGCTTCACTTCCGTGTTGAACCTCGGGCTGATCGCGATCACCCGGCCCTGCGGCACGGTCTCGTTGTACTGCTCGTTGATCTGCCCGGTGATCAGCTTGATCGGCGACAGCGCCTGCTGGGCGGCGTCGAGCTGCAGACCGACCAGCTGCGGCACCCGGTACCGCTCCGGACCCTTGGAGACGGTGAGACCGATGTCACCGTTCTTTCGGATCCGGTCGCCCGCCTTCGGGTCGGTCCGGATGATCAGACCGACCTTCACATCCTCGGAGTAGTCCTGGTTGTCCAGGCTGGTCCGCAGCCCCGAATTGGCCGCTGCGGCGTTCGCCTCGGCAGGCTCCATGTTCACCAGGTCGGGCGTGGTGGTGTACCGGTGGATGCCGTAGTACCAGGCCGCCGTACCGATGCCGATCGCGGCCGCCAGGATCAGGATCAGCGCGATCGGTCCCCGCATCCTGCGCCGCGGAGGCGCCTTCACGGGCGGCGAGGTCTTGGCCGGTGCGCCGGTCGGCCGGCCGTGCTGCACAGGTACGACGATGGTGTCGTGGCGGAGCGGCTGGTCCTCCAGTTGCGGCACGTCGCGCGTGTAGCCGTCGTCGTACCCGCTGTCCTGCCGGATCTGCTGGATCGGCACGGTCAAGTCGCCGGTCAGCTCCGGGTCGTCCGGGAGCCCTTCCTCGAGCGCGCTGCGCACCCGGTGCACCTGCCGGCTGAACACCCGCGCGTCGGTCGGCCGCAGGTCCCGGTCACGCGCGGTCGCGCGCTGCACGAGTGCGTCGACGTACGGCGGGATGCTCGGCTGCTCGAGCGACGGCGGAGGTACGTCGGCGTGCACGTGGGCATAAGCGACCTGGATCGGGGTGTCACCGGAGTGCGGCTTGTTGCCGGTGAGCATCTCGTACAGCAGGATGCCGGCCGAGTACACGTCCGAGCGGGCGTCGGCGCTGCCTTCGGTGACCAGCTCCGGCGCCAAGTACGACACCGTGCCCATCAGCAGGCCTTGGGTGGCGGTGTTGCCGCTGGCACTGACCGCTCGGGCGAGACCGAAGTCGGCGACCTTCACCGCGCCCTTGTCGGAGATCAGCACGTTCTCGGGCTTGATGTCGCGGTGCACGATGCCGGCGTCGTGCGCGGCCGACAGGGCGGACAGGACCGGGGTGAGCAGGTCGAGCGCGCGGGCGGGGGACAGCGGCGCCTCGTCGCGGATGACGTCGCGCAGCGTGCGGCCGCGCACGTACTCCATGGCCAGGAACAGCGTGCCGTCGTCGTCGCCCTGGTCGAAGACGGCCACCACGTTCGGGTTCGACAGCCGGGCGGCGGCGCGGGCCTCGGCCACGAACCGGCGGGTGAACTGGGCGTCGTCGCCGAGCCCGTCGTGCATCACCTTGAGCGCGACGGTGCGGTCCAGGCGCATGTCGAGCGCCTGGTAGACGGTGGCCATGCCACCCTTCGCGACACGCGCGCCCACGCGGTACCGACCGTCGAGCACTCGCCCGACGAGGCGGTCGCTGACCTGCGTGTCCACGTCGTCCGTCACCTGCCGTGAGCCGCCTCTCCCCAAACCGTTCTGCAGAGAGTGTAGATAACAGCTCAGCGTGCCCGGCTCAGGCTCACCGCAGCGGATCCCACCCGCGTTCGAGCTGGGCCTTGATGCGCAGGACGTTCTTCACGTAGAGCTTCGTGTCGGGGTACATGCCGTTCTTCTTCACGCCGCCGAGGCCCTGGTAGTAGCCGGCCACCGCGATGTCGAGCCGGGCGGCGCCGGTCAGGCGGCTCAGCAGGACGACGCCGGCGGTCACGTTGTCGCGGGGCTCGAGCAGGTCCAGGTCGCGCCCGACGAGCCGGGAGGCGAACCGGCCGGTCGACGGGATGACCTGCATCGCGCCGATCGCGTTCGCGGGCGAGACCACGCGCTGCTTCCAGCCGGACTCCTGCCAGCTCACCGCAAGCGCCAGCTCCGGATCGACGCCGTACCGCTGCGAGGTGCTCACGATCAGTGACCGCATCTGAGCCCGGGTCGGCAGCTTGCGCTTCTTCAGCGTCGCCCGGTTGCGGTTGGCCTGCGCGACGATGTGGTCGGCGTACGTCCGGCCGGCGAACGTGTTGTCCGTCCGCGCCTTCGGCCGGATCTTCACCGGGACCTGCAGCGGCTTGCCGGCGTAGATGCGGTCGCCGGCCTTGAGCCCGTTCGCGGCGAGCAGGTTCGCCTGCGAGCACTTGAAGCGCTTCGCGATCCCGGACACGGTGTCGCCGGGCTTCACGACGTACGTCACCCGGCCGAGCTGGGAGCGCTTCGCCGGCGTCTTGGCGGTGCTCTTCGCCGAGCCCTGACCGGAGCCCTTGGCCGGGACCTTGAGGACCTCGCCTGCGTAAATGGCGTTGCCGTTGCCGGGCAGGTGGTTCAGCGCGACCAGCGTCGAGACCGTCGTGCCGTAGCGGCCGGCGATGTGGCTCAGGGTGTCGCCCTGCTTCACCTTGTACGCGCCCCAGCCCGGCGAGCCGGCCGTGATCACCGCCGCCGCCAGCACCGGCACGGCCAGTCCGCTCAGAATCCGTACGACGTTGCGCATCGCAACCAACTCCCCGTGTGAACGTCAATTGACCGTATGTGCTGGTACGGATGTGACAACAGGGGCGAATGGGGTTGGTGTTACGCCTGTAACGCAAAGGTTACAATTCAAGGCTGAACTACATTGTTGTCGTTCACAATCTTTCCGGTTGCTGCGGGCAACGGTGAGTCAGTGACCGAACCGGGCGGCCAGGAACGGCTTGCCAAGGTCGGGCAGCGTCCCGGTCCGCACGGTCTCGGCCAGGACCTGCGCGGTGACCGGCGTCAGCAGCACGCCGTTGCGGTAGTGGCCGGTTGCCCAGAGCAACCGATCCAGCCCGGACGGTCCGAGCACCGGCGCGTTGTCCGGCGTCGCGGGCCGGAGCCCGGCGATCGACTCGACGAGTTCGAGTTCGTCGGTGACCGGCAGCACGGTCCGCGCGTCGCGGAGCAGCGCGAACACGCCGCCGGCCAGCACGCGGGTGTCGTAGCCGAGCTCGGTGCTGGTCGCCCCGACCACCAGCTCACCGCCAGGGCGCGGGACCAGGTAGACAGAGAAGCCGCGGGCTGTCGCGCGCACGGTGTGGTGCAGGGCCGGCCGGTACGCCTCCGGGACACGCAGCCGCAGTACCTCACCCTTCACGGGACGCACCGGCGGGCGGAGCTCCTCGGGTATGCCGCCCAGCTGCGACGTCCACGGCCCTGCCGCAGCGATGATCTGCCCTGCGTGCACGGTGTCGCCGTTGTCCAGCTCTACGCCGACAGCCGTCGTGCCGGAGGTGATGACCCGCGTGACGCGCCGGCGGACGAGCTCGACGCCGGACAACTCCACGGCACGCAGGAGAGTGGCCACGGCCTGCCGGTTGTCGACGGAGTGGTCACCCGGAACCCAGACGCCGCCGGAGACGCCGGTGGCGAGCATGGGCTCGCGGCGGCGGGCGTCACGGCCGGACAGCACCTCCACCTCGAGCCCGAGCCTGCGCTGGTAGTCGGCGACCCGGCGGAGCACCGACATGTCGTCGACGTCGTACGCGACCGACAGCGTGCCGGTCTGGTGCAGCCCGGCGGGTTGGCCGGTCAGTTCCTCCAGCTCGGCCGCGAAGGCGGGCCAGGCGTTGACGGACGCGAGATTGAGCGCGAGTAGGTCGTCCTCGCCGAACTCGACCTCGGTGACCGGAGCCAGCATGCCGGCGGCGACGTTGGACGTCTGCGCACCTGGCGTGGGGTCGCAGACCGCTACTTGTACCCCGTCCGAGGCCAGCCGCCACGCAGTCGCGAGCCCGATCAGTCCGGCGCCGATAACAACCACGTCAGGCATGCCCTCAACCCTACTTCCGGGCGGACATGGCAGGCTTTGGGGTGTGACTGACCACACCGACCGTCTCGCTGATGCCCGGCTCTACCTGTGCACGGACGCCCGTGAGAAGCAGGGCGACCTCGAACAGTTCCTGGACGCCGCACTGGCCGGTGGCGTGGACATCGTGCAGCTCCGGCAGAAGGACATGGAGGCCGCGGACGAGCTGGCCGCGCTGGAGGTGTTCGCGGACGTGTGCAAGCGGCACGGCAAGCTGCTGGCCGTCAACGACCGCGCCGACATCGCGTTCGCCGCCGGAGCCGACGTACTGCATCTGGGGCAGCGTGACCTGCCGGTGCACGCCGCGCGCGCGATCACCGGACCGGGGCCGGTCATCGGGCGCTCGACGCACTCGTTCAGTCAGGTGAACGCCGCGGTCGACGAGGTGGGCTCGGACTACTTCTGCGTCGGGCCGACCTGGGAGACGCCGACCAAGCCGGGGCGTCAGGCGGCGGGTCTGGAGTTGGTGTCGTACGCAGCCGGGCGCCGGCAGCCGAAGCCGTGGTTCGCGATCGGCGGTATCGACCTGCAGCGGCTCGACGAGGTCCTCGAGGCGGGGGCCACGCGGGTGGTGGTCGTGCGGGCGATCACCGAGGCCGACGACCCGGAAGCGGCGGCCGCCGAGTTCAGCCGGCGACTGAGGGTGGCCGGGTGATCAACAACCCGAAGGCCGCGCGGATCGTCGCGGTCGTGGTGATCGCGATGCTCGTGATCACGCTGGCGGCTTCGCTGTTCGGGTGTGCGGCCGGGACGGCCGAGAAGAAGCCGGACGTCGACGCGGAGAGCGGTCTGCGGATCGTCGCCACGGCGGACCTGCCGAGAGAGGCGCAGGACACGCTGAAGCTGATCGAGCAGGGCGGCCCGTACCCGTACAGCCGCGATGGCGTCGTCTTCGGCAACCTGGAGAAGATCCTGCCGAAGCACGACCGCGGCTACTACCACGAGTACACCGTGAAGACGCCGGGCGAGAAGGACCGCGGCGCCCGCCGGATCGTGACCGGGAACGCCGGTGAGCGTTACTACACGGACGACCACTACAAGTCTTTCCGCCGGATCGCGGAAGACGGGGGAACCTCATGACGTCACTGCGCGCCCTGCTGGAGGAGGGGCTGCGGCCCGGGGTCTATCGCTGGCCGGATGCGCCCGGCGCCGACGACGTACGTCGTGATGCCTTGGCGGAGGGGTTCGGGTTCGTGCTGCTCGACACCGGCGAGATCCACGACAAGGCCGGCTTCCTCGACCTGTGCGCGACCGCGTTCGACCTGCCGCGCTGGTTCGGCCGGAACTGGGACGCGCTCGCCGACTCGCTCAGCGACCGCTCGACCGGCGCACCCGAGGTCGTGCTCTGGACGGGCCTGCGCCACCTGCTCGAGCACGACCACGACACCGTCGACGTCGCGCTGCAGATCTTCGCCGAGGACACCACGAACTCCGGCCAGCTCCGCGTCCTCGTCGCGGAGACCGACACCCCCGATCTGCTCAGCTCACTGCCGGTCCTGTAGCCACTCGGTCAGCTCGTCGAGGTCCGCGGCGAACAGCAGGTTGCGGCCGCGGTTGCTCTCCCGCACCCAGTCTGCGAGCGGCTTGCTCGCCGCCACCCGGGCCGAGATGTCGCCGACGACGGCCAGGCCCATCTGATACATGACGAACTTCTGGGTGATCGCGCCGGCCCGCCCGGTGCGCAGCTCGAAGAAGTCGTTGCCGACCTGCTCCGGCGTGAACGCGATCCACTCGGCCTCGTGCGCGTAGTGCGCGTCGACGATGAGTTGGACGACGTCCTGCTCGTCGCCGAGCGGTGTCTGGCTGACATGGACCCGAGGCATGTACCCGAAAATACCCTAAATGTCTGAATCTGACTATTTATAGGGAATTCTAAGGAACGTGCCTTACGCTGAGGAGATGGCCCAGGAGCTGTACTCGGTGGAGCAGGTCGCGAACCGCCTGGGGCTGCACGTCCGCACGATCCGCAACTACGTCCGCGACGGACGCCTGAAGGCGGTGCGGATCGGCAAGCAGTACCGGATCACCCGCGAGGACCTCGAGAAGTTCACCGGTACGCCGACCGCCGTCGTCGAGGTCGACCGCTCCGCCCGGCACGTCGAGGCGTCGAGCATCGTCCACATCGACGCCGTCGACCGGGCCACCGCGGACCGCCTCAGCACGCACATCCACGGCGCGCTCAACCAGCCCGAAGCCGTGCACCTCAAGGCCGAGACGATCTACGACGAGGACCGGGCCGTCCTGAAGGTCATCATCCTCGGCAACCTCCCCGCCACCGCGGACCTCCTGCGGCTCATCAACCTGCTCGCGGACCAGTAGCTACACGACGCGCGACGTGGCGGCGACGACCAGGTCGGTGAGGGCCTTGCGGGCGACGTCGTCCGCGATGGCGGCCTGGTCGAGTGCGTAGAGGGCGTCCTCGGTGCGGTCGGTGATCAGGTCCTCGCAGGCTTGCACGGCGCGGGAGTCCTGGAGGATCTCGCGCAGCAGCTGGATCTCGTCGTCGTCCAGGTCGGGGCGGCCGAAGAGCCGGTCGAACTCGGCCAGCTGGGTCTCCGACGCGTGGTCGACGGCGTACGCGATCAGGACCGTCCGCTTGCCCTCGCGCAGGTCGTCCCCGGCGGGCTTGCCGGTGACGGCCGGATCGCCGAACACGCCGAGCAGGTCGTCGCGCAGCTGGAACGCCTCGCCCAACGGCAGCCCGTACCCGGACAGCGACGTGATGAGCTGCTCGTCCCCGCCGCCCAGTGCGGCGCCGATGTGCAGCGGCCGCTCGATCGTGTACGTCGCGGACTTGTAGCGCAGCACCCGCAACGCCAGATCCATGTCCGACTCGCCGCTGGCCTGCGCGAGCAGATCGAGGTACTGACCGGCCGTCACCTCGACCCGGACGGCGTCGAAGTACTGCTCCGCGCGGGCCAGGGCGGCCGCGTCGAAGCCCGAGGTGTGCAGCAGCTCGTCGGCCCAGATCAGGCACAGGTCGCCGAGCAGGATCGCGGCCCCGACCCCGAAGCCGACCGGATCCGCGCCGTACCCCGACTGCGCGGCGCGCTCCCGCTGCTGCGCCTCGAACCGGCGGTGCGCGGCCGGCGCGCCCCGGCGTACGTCGGAGGAATCCATCACGTCGTCGTGCACCAGTGCGCTGACGTGCAGCATCTCCAGGCTCGCCGCCGCCTCCAGGATCGGCTGCGCGGGGTCACCGCCGGCGGCCCGGAAACCCCAGTAACAGAAGGAGGGACGCAGCCGCTTGCCGCCGCTGGTCGCCTCCCGCGCGGCCTGCACCTGCTCGGCCAGCTCCGGGCCGATCGCGGTCAGCCGCTCCTCCTGCCGGTCCAGGAACCGGGTCAGCACCTGCTGGATCCCGGCCGGGACATCCACATCGCCATCCACATCTCGGGCCACGTCTCGGAGCGTAGTCGGTCGGCAGACGGCAGCGGCCACCGCGGGTAACCTGATCGCCATGGCGAACGGACTTCCCTCGACGCTTCCCGGCGGTGCGCCGACCATCCGTGAGCTGCTCGCGTCCGGCGACCGGTCGTTCTCGTTCGAGTTCTTCCCGCCGAAGACCCCCGAGGCGGAGGAGGTGCTGTGGCGCTCGATCCGCGAGATCGAGCAGCTGCGACCGACCTTCGTGTCGATCACGTACGGCGCCGGCGGCACCACCCGGGACGGCACCATCCGGGTCACCGAGCGGGTCGCGCAGGACACCTCGCTCACCCCGCTCGGCCACCTGACCTGCGTCGCACACTCCCGTGACGAGCTCCGCTCGGTGATCGGCGCGTACGCCGGCTCCGGGGTCCGCAACATGCTCGCGCTCCGGGGCGACCCGCCGGGCGGCCCGAACCAGCCGTGGGTCGCGCACCCCGAGGGGCTGAACCACGCGATCGAGCTGGTCGAGCTGATCCGTTCGCTCGGCGACTTCTGCGTCGGCGTCGCCGCCTTCCCGGACAAGCATCCCGAGGCGGACTCGCTCGAGGCCGACGCGCAGGTGCTCGCCGCGAAGGCGCGGGCCGGCGCCGACTACGCGATCACGCAGATGTTCTTCGGCGCCGACGACTACTTCCGGCTCGTCGACCGGGCCGCCGCGCTCGGCTGCGACATCCCGGTGCTGCCCGGCATCATGCCGGTCACGAACATCAAGCAGATCCAGCGGATGGCCGACCTCACCGGCATGGCGCTGCCGTCCGCCGTCACCGACCGGCTGCTCGCGGTCGAGGACGACCCGGCGGCCGTCCGCGCGGTCGGCATCGAGATCGCGACCGAGTTGTGCGAACGTTTGCTTGCCGGCGGAGCTCCCGGGATCCATTTCATCACCCTGAACAGATCCACCGCGACCCGGCAGGTCTTCCTCAACCTCAAGGCGTCCGTCGTATCCTGACGCAATGGCTGACCCGTCGGACCTGTTGATCGATCGCACGCTCGTCCTGCTCCGGCACGCGAAGGCGGTGCCGCCGGAGACGATGCAGGACTTCGAACGTCCGCTGTCCGACCGCGGCCGCGCCGACGCGGGCGCGGCCGGCCGGTACCTCGTTGCCCAGGGCATCGAACCGGACCTGGTGCTGTGCTCGCCGTCGAAGCGCACCCGCGAGACCTGGAAGTACGTCGCCGAGGCCGGCGTCGCCGCCAAGGACGTCTGGTACGACAAGCGCGTCTACAACGCCGACAGCGAGAGCATCCTGGACGTGATCCACGAGGCCCCGGCCGAGGCCCGCACCGTGGTCGTCGTCGGCCACGGGCCCGGCATCCCGTGGCTCGCCGACGAGCTCGCGCTGGACGGCACCAGCCCCGAGCGCGTCGAGCTCACCCAGAAGTACCCGACCACCGGCCTGGCGGTCCTGCACCTCACCTGCCACTGGGCCGACCTGTCCGCGAACGACGCCGACCTGGTGTCCTTCGTCGTACCGCGCGCGTAGGACCTAGGACGGCAGCCAGCGGGTGCTGCTGTTGACGGTGATCAGCCGCTGCGTCGCCCTGGTCAGGACGACGTAGAGCGCCCGGACACCGCCCAGCGTGTCGCTGACGATCCGGTCCGGTTCGACGACGACCACCGCGTCGTACTCGAGGCCCTTGGAGTCGAGCGGGCTGACGGCGACGACCCGCGGGTCGTCGAGCTCGGCCAGGACCGGATCGACCGCCGGACGCAGCGCCGGCGGCACGATGACGCCGACGGTGCCCTCGACGAGCTGGAGCAGCTCGACCGCGGCGTCGCCCGCTGCCTGGGAGACCTTGCCGGCGTCGAAGACCCGGTGCTCCGGTTCCACCCCGGTACTGCGGACCGCGTTCGGCAGGTCCGCGTCCGGGATGGACTGCCGGATCACCTCACCGGCGAACGAGTAGATCTCGGCCGAGTTCCGGTAGTTGGTGGACAGCCGGAACGCGTGCCGCTGCAGGTGCGACAGCATCGAGTCCATCGCGGCCCGCGCCTCGTCCGGGTCCGGCCAGGAGCTCTGCGCCGGGTCGCCGACGATCGTCCAGCTGGCCTGCGGTCCGCGCCGGGTGACCATCCGCCACTGCATGGGGGAGAGGTCCTGTGCCTCGTCCACCAGCACATGCGCATATTCGTCCGGCTCCTCCGCCTCCCGGGCGGCCGCGGCCCGGGCCCGGCGCTCCGAGCTGGTCAGGACTTCGTTGACGCCGTCCGACAGCCCTTCCAGCCAGTCGAACTCGTCGTCCTTGTTCTCCAGGATCGGGGGACGGCCCAGGAAGGTGCCCAGCTCGTCGAGCAAGGCGACGTCGGCAATCGTGAACTCTGCCGTCGAGCGGATCGCCGTGGCGAGCGTGTCGACCTCGGTGGGAGTCAGGTCGTTGCGCGCCCAGCGCTGGAGGCGCCGTGCGTCCCCGAGCCAGCGCAGCACGGCCTCCGGGCTCAGCACCGGCCACCACTGGCTGAAGAACGTCCGGAACGCCGGAGTGTCGGCGACGCGGTCACCGAACGCCTCACGGTCGCCGAGCGGACCGGTGCGCAGGTCCTCCGGGAACCGCTGCCACAGTGCGGCGATCAGGCCCTTGCGCGCCTCGCCTGCCGCGCGGTTGCGCACCGTGCGGCGCAGTGCGTTCCGCCGGACGTTGTCGAGCTGGTTCGCGTCGAGCTCGACCGTTGCGCCACCGAGGAAGACCCGGAGCGTGGTCGGCGCGTTCGGCACCCGGTCGCGTGCGGCCCGCGACAGGACGCCGCGCATCCGCAGCGAGCCCTTGATCGCCGCGGCCGGTGCGTCGTCGACCGCGGTCGCCTTCACGCCGTCGACCAGCTCACCGACAGCGCGCAGTGAGACCGTGTTCTCACCGAGGCTCGGCAGCACCCGCTCGATGTAGGCCATGAACGCGGCGGACGGGCCGACGACCAGGACGCCGCCGCGCTCGAAGCGCCTGCGGTCGCTGTACAGCAGGTACGCGGCGCGGTGCAGCGCGACCACCGTCTTGCCGGTGCCGGGTCCGCCGCCGATGACCGTGACGCCACGGGCCGGTGACCGGATCGCCTCGTCCTGCTCGGCCTGGATCGTGGCGACGATGTCGCGCATCGTGTGCCCACGGGCCCGGGACAGCGACGCCATCAGCGCGCCCTCGCCCATCACCGGCAGGTCCTGCGGCGCGCGCTCGGGGGCCAGCAGGTCGTCCTCGAGGCCGACGATCCGCGCCCCCTTGTTCCGCAGCACGCGGCGCCGGACGACCTTCTGCCGATCCGTCGCCGTGGCGCGGTAGAACGGCTCGGCCGCGGGCGCCCGCCAGTCGATCACCAGCGGCTCGTACTCCGCGTCGCGGACCCCGATGCGCCCGACGTACAGCTTCTCGAGGTCGGCGGCGGTCGTGGCGGCCGGCTCGTCGTCGCCGCGGTCGGAGTCGAGCCGGCCGAACACCAGGCCCTCGTGCTCGGCGTCCAGCTCGGCGATCCGGCGGGCGGCGGCGAACACCAGCACGTCCCGCTCGTACAGACCGGTCTGCTCTTCCTCGCGGACCCGGCCGACGTTCTGCGCCTGGCCGCGTTGATGGCCTTCGACCGCGATCCGGGACGCCGACCGTGCGGCCTCCTCGACCCGGCCGTACACCCGGTCGACATGTTCTTGCTCCGCCGCCAGCTCAGCCCGCTCCACGGTCGCGTGGTCGTCGTGATCGGCCGATGTGGGGGTTTGATCCACCGAGGTCCTCTCTACGGCCGGGACCCGCCCCGACTCAGAACACAGGAACAACCAATCTTAGTTGGCTTACCTGTCCAACCCCACACGGGTCTCAAGCCTTCCCGATGGCGTCCGCCACGATCGCGGCACCCAGTGTGGTGGCGGGCACCCCGGACCCCGGGTGCGCGCCCGCGCCGACGCAGTACAGACCCTTCACCGGCGACACGTTGGCCGCCCGGCGGCGGGCCGTCCGGTAGCCCTCCCAGGCCACTCCGGCCCACCAGGACGGCGACGTCTGCCGCGACACCACGTTGTCCCGGACGTGCAGACCACGGGCGACCAGGAGGTCCAGGACATCGTCGGTGGGGTAGCCGTGGACCAGCACGGACCAGGCGTGGTGCCCGGCCGGCGCGGTGCCGCTGGTACGGACGACAACGGTCGGGGTCCCGTGCAGCACGGTCTCGAACGGCAGCTGCGGGATCGGGTCCTTCAGGCCGAGATGTACGACGTACGCGGCCTGGGCCTGGTGTGTGGAGAGGATCCGCTTGCGGACCTTCTTGGCGGCGGGGTCGTCGACGAAGGACTCGTAGAGGACCCGCGGGTCGATGTCGCTCACGACGATGTCTGCGCGCAGCTCCTCACCGTCAGCGAGCCGTACGCCGGTCACCGCGCCGCCGGATGTGGTGACGGCGACTACCTCGGCGCTCGTGCGGACCGTGATCTTCCGTTCGCTGGCCCGCTGTACGAGGGCGTCGGCCAGGGCTCCGAAACCGCCTGCGATCGTCCAGCGGCCGAAGGTGCGCTCCAAGTACGACCAGACACCGACGTACCCCGGCGTGAGTCTGGCGTCCGATCCGCCCTGGGCTGCGAAGTGTCGCAGGACCGCGCGGGCGCGGTCGTCAGTGAGCTCGCGCTGAGCGACCTTGTCGAGCGACTGCCACGGCTTGAGGGCACGGAGCGTCTTGATCGGCAGCCTGTCCTCCAGCGGCGGCTCCAGCGAGGTCTTTCGGAGGAGCTGCCACGTCTCGCCGTACGCGTCGACCAGAGCGGTCCACTGTGCGGCCACGGGTGCACCAGCCAGGTCTGTCCACGCTTCTTCCTGCGCACCGCGGTCGCTGATCGGCAGGTCGAGTACGGAGCCGTCGGTGAACATGTGACGCCGCGGCTCGGACACCGGGTCCAGCTGCACCAGACTCTCGATAGGGCGACCGCTCTTGCGGAACAGGTCACGCAGCGCGGCCGGCAGCGTCGTACTGGCTGCACCGGCGTCCCAGGTGAAGCCGTCGGCCTCGACGCGGCCCAGTGCGCCGCCGAGATGCTCATCGCGTTCGCAGACGGTCACCTTGTGACCCAGCTTGGCCAGCCGCACAGCACTCGCGAGACCGGCCAGACCGGCCCCGACGACAATCACATCGGCCATCAGACAGCACTGCTCCCCGTCACAGGACTACGTTTGTCGCGCCAGGCCTTGAACCTGGCAGAGCCGCGCCGGATGAACCGGAACCCGAAGTACACCGCGATCAGGCCGAGGACCAGCAGGACGCCTGCGATGACGAGCGCGACCTCCGGGTGGAACGCGGCCAGCGACACCACGCCGGCGACCGCGACGTCTTCGCCGGACGACGCGGCGATGTTGGTGACCGGCTCGGGGGAGGTGTTGATCGCGAGCCGCAGGCTCGACTTCACCGCGTGCGAGAGCAGCGCCACCACGCCGCCGGTCGTCGCGATCAGGGCCTGCTGCAGCGTGCCGGCCTCGCTGGACAGCAGCGCCGCCAGGATCGCACCGATCGTCGGCCGGATGACGGTCGAGATCGCGTCCCACGCGGAGTCGATGTAGGGGATCTTGTCGGCGACGAACTCGAACGCGAACAGCGCACCCGCCGCGATCAGCACCGGCGTGGTGGTCAGCGCGTGCGGCACGTCGCCGGCGCCCGCGAACCGGCCCAGCAGGCCCAGGATCAGCACGCAGGCGTAGGCGTTCACCCCACTGGCCCAGCCGGTCGTGACCGCCAACGGCAGCGCTTCCATCGTCGTACTCCGTAATCCCTCTTCGTCAGTATCGAACCCGACGACGTGAGTTTTGGTTAACCGTTGACATCCGCGTCGCCTCGACCCACAGTGACTAGGCTGCCAGTCTGTGTGACCGGCACCCGCCCACGGGTTCAGGAGAACATCATGCTGCGTCGTCCGAAGATTCTTGCCGCACTCGCTGCGGTAGCGCTGCCGGTCGCCTTGACCGGCGTGTCGTTGGGAGGTCCACCGGCCGAGGCGTCCCAACAGGGTGCGCCGTCCCCGTCGTCAACGTCGTCAGCTGTCGCCGCGTCGGCGTACAGCGCGGCCGCCGCGAAGTACGGCGTACCGGAGTCGGTCCTGCTGGCCGTCTCCTACGCGGAGTCCCGCTGGGACGACCACGCCGGCGCGCCGAGCACGTCCGGCGGCTACGGCCCGATGCACCTCACCGGACTCGGTGCGTCCGAGGTGGCGGACCTGTCCGGGAAGCAGAAGGTCGCGACCGCCGAGTCGCTGCAGACGCTGCAGAAGGCGGCGGAGCTGACCGGCCTCGACCAGGGCGCGCTGCGCTCCGACGTGACCGCCAACATCAACGGCGGCGCGGCGGTGCTCGCGTCGTACCAGAAGTCGCTCGGCCTGCCGGTCGGCGCGGACACCTCGCCCGCCGCCTGGTACGGCGCGGTCGCGTCGTACGCCGAGGCGGGGGACAAGGCCGGCGCCGCGGGGTTCGCCGACGACGTCTACACGATCATGGCCAAGGGCGCGGCCCGGACCACCAACACCGGCCAGCAGATCGTGATGCCGGCCGTCGCGGTGACGCCGGACAAGTCGCAGCTCGGCAAGCTGTCGCTGCCGGCCGGGGTGCAGCCGTCCACGTCGGACGTGGAGTGCCCGGCGTCGCTCGGCTGCGAGTGGCTGCCCGCGCCGTACTCGGAGTTCGGTGCCGGCGACTACGGCAACCACGACCTCGCGAATCGGCCCGAGACCGGCAAGATCGACTACATCGTCATCCACGACACCGAGGGCGGCTGGCAGGGCGTACTGAACCTGGTCCAGGACCCGACGTACGTGAGCTGGCAGTACACGATGCGCTCGTCGGACGGCCACATCTGGCAGCACGTCAAGGCCAACGACGTCGCCTGGCACGCCGGCAACTGGTACGTGAACATGCACAGCATCGGGATCGAGCACGAGGGCTTCGCGGCCCAGGGCGCGACCTGGTACACCGAGGCGCTGTACCGCAACTCGGCCAAGCTGGTGGCCTACCTGGCAGCCAAGAACGACATCCCGCTCGACCGGGCGCACATCATCGGCCACGACCAGGTGCCGGGCACCGTCCCGTCCACGGTCCGCGGCATGCACTGGGACCCGGGACCGTACTGGGACTGGGAGCACTACATGGACCTGGTCGGCGCGCCGATCTGGGGCAAGTCCGTGTTCCCGGTGAAGGCAGGCTCGATCGTCACGATCAAGCCGGGCTTCGCGGGCAACGTCCAGGTGATCAACAGCTGCGACGCGCCCGGCACGCCGTGCAAGCCGCAGGGCACCAACTTCGTCTACCTGCGCCAAGCGCCGGACGACAACGCTCCGCTGGTCAAGGACCTCGGTCTGCACCCGGACGGGTCCAACGGCACCATCGAGGTCTCCGACATGGGCTCCCGCGTCGCAGCAGGTTCGGAGTACGTCGTGGCCGAGCGGCAGGGCGACTGGGTGGCGGTCTGGTACCTGGGCGCGAGGGGCTGGTTCAAGAGCCCGGCGTCCGCCCCTGACGCGTTCGCCAAGCCGGGCCTGGTCGTGAAGCCGAAGGCGGGCAAGACGTCGGTGCCGGTGTACGGCCGGGCCTACCCGGAGAAGTCGGCGTACCCGGCCGGCATTCCGTACCAGACGGTGACGCCGCTGCAGTACACGATCGGCGAGGGCCAGGCCTACCCGGTCGGTGACCTGAGCATCGAGACCGACTACTACCGGGCCGTGACGTTCGCCGGTGAGCCGCCGGCGGACCACGTCCAGGTGCTCGGGAAGGACAAGTACTACCAGATCTGGTTCGGCCACCGGATGGCGTACGTCCGGGCCGCCGACGTGGATGTCCGACCGGCCGTCTAATCTGGCTGTCGTGATCGACGAAGCCGTCCAGCCGCTGCTGGACGGCTTCGTTGCGTCTGTCCGTGAAGTCGCCGCGGTCGAAGCGATCTGGCTGCACGGCTCGCTGGCGCTGGGGGACTATCAATTGAGGCGCAGCGACCTGGATGTCGTCGCCGTGGTGTCTTCGCCGCCGACGCCGGCAGTGGCCGAACTGCACCAGGAGCTGATGCGCTCGGATCCGCTGGCAGCCAAGCTGCACTGCTCCTACATGCTGAGGTCGCAGCTGGCCGACCCGTCGGTGCGCCACCCGACGTTCGCCCAGGGCCGGTACTTCGACCGCCCGGTGACGCCGGTGACCCGCCGGGAGCTCGCGATCGGCAACCGGACGCTCTTCGGCCCGGCGCCGGCCGGCCTGCTGCCGCCGACCAGCGACGAGGAGCTCTTAGCCTTCATCCGCCGGGACCTGCGCGAGTTCTGGCTGCCGGCCACCCGGAAGCGGTCGAACTGGTACGCCGACATCTGGGTCGACCTCAGCCTGCTCACGATCGCCCGCGCCCACGTGACGCTGGCCACCGGCGACCTGATCACCAAGCGCGCGGCCTTCGACGTCCTGCCCCGCCTCGGAGCTCCCGCGGACGTCGTCGAGGACATCAGACGCCGCCGCTACGGGCCGGCGTTCCGCACCGGTCCCTGGTGGCGGCACACCCGCGCCGGGCTGACGCGGCGCTTCGTGCGCACCGCGATTCCCGCCGTCCTCAGTTCACGGTGACCGGCGTGCCGTCGGTGAGCTTCAGCAGCTCGCCGTACGTCGTCGGGAACACCGAGCGCGGGATGCCCGCGGCGGCCCAGATCACCGGGTACTGCTCGAGGGCGGTGTCGACGTACGTCGGGACGCGGCCCGGGTGCCCGACCGGGGCGACGCCGCCGATCGACTGACCGGTGTGCTCCTTGACGAACTCCGGCGTGGCCCGCTTCAGCTTCCCGATCCCGAGCTCGGCAGCGACCTTGGCGGTGTCCACGCGGTGCGCGCCCGAGGTGAGGATCAGCACCGGGGCGCCGTCGCCGGCGAAGATCAGGCTGTTCGCGATCGCGCCGACCTCGCAGCCGAGCTCGGCCGCCGCGGCCGCCGCCGTCGGCACCGCCTCGTCGAGGATCACGATCTCGCCGGTCGCACCGGCCGCGGCCAGCGCGTCGGCCACCTTCTGCACATTGGGATGACTGCTCACGGGGTGAGCTTAGGTCAGCCCGGCGGCGCCGAACGACACGTTGAACCGGTCGCACCAGATCACCGCGCTGCGGAAGTCGCCGAGCCGCACGTCGGCGGGGATCGGGTAGTTCTGGTTGCCGTGGTTGCCCTTCAGGGTGCCCAGGGCGCGGTACCGCCCGTCGTCGAAGACATGCCGGCCGGCCTTGCCGGCGACCACCTTCGCGTCGCTCAGCCAGACCTTCAGGTCGGGACCGTCGGAGGTGTCCAGGTTCTCGATCCGGAGGATCCGGCGGCCGTCGGGCAGGGCGAGAACCGCGACCGTGCCGGACGTCCGGTGTTCGTGCGAGATCAACTGACCGGTCAGCAGAACCCTGGGCTGCGGCGCCGGCCGGGAGGCCGGCCGTTGCGGCCCGGCGGAAATTGTCGGTGGCCTGGTCGACGATGAAGTCGTGGAGATCGGAACAGCGCCGGGCAGTGCCTCGTCGACGACCTTGTCGGTGACGAGCCGCCACGGCTGGAAGAGCGGCAGCGCGATCGCTGCCACCACGACGGCGACCGCCGCCGCGGCCGTTCCGGCTGCCCGTTTCCGCATCGTTCGTCCCTCCGTCCCGGAGCTTCCAGTCTGGCGCCCGGACCGCGCCCCCGGCGGCGCGCCGGGCTTACGGACCGTTGACGACTGTCGGCGGACGGCGATACGCTTCCCTTGTTCGAACAGATGTTCGATTACCTCGAACCCGGTTTCGTCGGGAGGCCGGACCGAGGTGGACCGGACAACTGGACGGCTCCGGTGCGGAGTTGCGGCCGCATCGGAATCCGGTGGTCCCGGCGGGTCCGGCACCGGGGTGGTCCTCGACCCCCACCCCGTGCCCACCCGCCGGGCCGCCGACTCGGGGCCGGTGGTGATCAGGAGGCGATGGGACATGTGGGAGTTCGACGACGCCGTCGAGGTGCACTCGATCGCGGTGGACGGTGTGCAGGTCCCCGACCAGTTCCTCTGGCGCGGCCGCCTCTGGCGGGTCCGCGCGGTCAGGTCGCAGTGGACCGAGACCGCGGCCTGGTGGGAGCGCGGCGTCATCGGCACCGGTGACATCCACGATCCGTACGCCGTCCGCACCGACTTCGCCGGCGCCACCTCTGCGTACGACGCCCGCGCCGACCGCGCGTTCGACCGGATCGACCCACGGGCCGACTCACGAGCCGACCGGCGGGCCGCGAGTACCGATTCGCTGGCCCGGATCGACGCGGCCACCGTCGCCGAGGCCTGTTCGGCGGCCCGCGCCGCGGCCCGTCCGGCCCGGGCGCACACAGCCGGCGTGGCAGCGGCGGCCAACCCCCGCTCGCGCCCCGCTGCCACGCTTCCCGCCGGCCCGCATTCGGCCGGCACTCCGGCGGCCGTCGGGGTGCTGGACGCCGACTGGGGACCGGAGCGCACGGTCTTCCGGGTGGAAGCCGGCTGTGGCCGGAGCGGCCGGCAGGAGATGTTCGACCTCGCCCACGACCCGGACTCGGGCCGCTGGCAACTGGAAAGGGTGACCGACCGATGACTGTTTCACCGGTGTCGCCGGCCGCGGCCGGCGCGGCCAGCCGAGAGCTGTTCCGTGCCCGCGCCGCCCTGGCCGAGGCGACGGAGACCAACGACCATCTGATCCGCTACTCGAGCGCCCACGTCGCGGCGCTCCGGGTCGCGGCCGCGGTGCTCGCCGTCCGCGCCCGCCCGGTCCGGTCGGGCAGCCGCCGGCGGGTCCAGCGCAACGCCTGGGTGCTGCTCGCCGAGGTCGCGCCCGAGTTCGGCGAGTGGGCCACGTTCTTCGCCGCCGGCGCCGCCCAGCGCGCCGCCGCCGAGGCCGGGCTGGAGCGCGCCGTCAGCACCCGCGAGGCGGACGACCTGATCCGCGCCGTGGAGACCTTCTACACCCAGGTGGAAGCCAGCCTGCGGTTGTCCACAACGCCGGTGCTCACCGCGACCACCGACCCGCAGTCCGTCCTGACCCAGTCCTGGATGCGAGCCAGCTGAGGCGCGCATCCGTCCCGCGTTGAGGAGATCCCGACCGTGAGCGAACCCTCCCGAGGCCTCGGCAAGGACCTGTGTGGTCGTGTCCACGCCCTCACCGGTGCCGAGTGCTACCTGCCGGACACGCATTACCCACGTCCTCACCAGGCGCTGTCCGGCGACTCCTGGCACGACGGCCTGTGCACGCGGTGCGCGGGTTCCGGCATCCAGGCCGACATCCTCTGCCCGACCTGCAACGGCACCGCGTTCGAGCCCCTGATCCTGCCCGACACCTACCAACCTGGGTGAGTCAGCCGAAAGGTGTTCATCCGTCGGCCGGGCAGCGTCTAGGGTCGGCGGGGTGAGTGGACTTCCGGTGTTGGATGTCGAGGAGCAGCGGGTTCTCGGGAGCCTGCTGGAGAAGCAGGTCACGGTGCCGGCGTCGTACCCGTTGACGGCGAACGCCCTACGGACGGCGTGCAACCAGACCAGTAACCGGGATCCGGTGGTCGACTACGACCAGGGGACGGTGGAGCGGGTCGCGCGGGCGCTGCGGGACCGGGAGCTGCTGCGGATCGTCTGGGTGGATGTCGGACGGCGGACGCTGAAGTACCACCAGATCCTCGACGAGAAGCTCGAGCTCGCAGCGGACGAGCGGGCGCTCATCACCGTGTTGCTGCTCCGCGGGGCGCAAGCACCGGGCGAGCTGCGGACGCGGGCCGAGCGGCTGCACAAGTTCGAGGACCGCAGCGACGTCGAGGCGTCCCTGCAGCGGATGGCGGCGCGACCCGACCCGCTGGTGCGGGAGCTGGAGCGTCGTGTCGGTCAGCACGACCGTCGTTGGGTCCACCTCCTCGGCCCGGTGCCCGAGGTGGAGGCCGCCGTCGCCGTCGAGAGCGTCGACCGCGACACGGTGATCGCCGACGGAGCGGACGAGCGTGACGCCCGGGTGCGCTCGGCGTACGACGCCGTCGCGGGGACGTATGCGGACGAGTTGCTCGACGAACTGGACGCGTTGCCGTTCGAGCGGTGGCTGCTCGACCGGGTGGTTGCCCACGCCAACGGCCGCCCGGTGGTGGAGGTCGGCACGGGGCCGGGGCACGTCACGGCGTACCTGGCCGACCGGGGCGCGGACGCCACCGGCATCGATCTCGCGCCCGAGATGATCGCTGAGGCCCGCCGGCGGTTCCCGCACCTGCAGTTCGAGGTCGGCGACCTGCGCCGGCTCGGCCGGCCGCCCGCGAGCTCCGGCTGGGCCGCGGTCCTCGGCTGGTACTCGCTCATCCACCTGGCCGCGTCCGAGCTGCCCGGCGCGATGACCGCGCTGACCCGTCCGCTCGATCCCGGCGGCTGGCTGGTCCTCGCACTCCACGCCGGCGAAGAGGTCCGGCACGTCGACGAGCTACTCGGCCACGAGGTCAGCCTCGACTACGTGCTCCACGAACCGGCGTACGTCGTCGGCGTGGCCGAAGCCGCAGGCCTCACCGACATCGAGTGGTACCTGCGGGGTCCCATCACCGCCCGCGCCGAAACCACCCGCCGCCTGTACGTCATCGGCCGGACACCGTCGCACTAGCCGAGCCCGGGTGAGGCAGCAACCCCTCCGATGCTGCCTCAGCCGGATCGGCCGCTGCGTCAGGCCTTGGCGTACGTCTCCGCGGACAGCGACTCGAACTCCAGGCCGACCGCCGGGCCGTCGCCGACGACCCACGCGTCGTGCCCGGGTTCGATGACGTAGGCGCTGCCCGGCAGCAGCCGCGCCTTGGTGCCGTCGTCGTGGACGACCTCCATCTCGCCGGAGAGCAGGGTTCCGACGTGACGGACCTGGCAGGAGTCGCCGCCGATGACCGGACGGATGCACTCGGACCAGCGCCAGCCAGGCTGGAAGGTGATCCGGGCGACACTGGCGCCCGGCAGCTTCACGACGTCGACGCTCGTCTTGTCCGGTGCGCGTCGCTCGTCCGGCTCGTCGAAGGACTTGCTGAAGATGGCCATGATCCCTCCCTGGTGATCGCATCTCCCCTTGTGTCGAGAGTGCGCCGATCCCCGCCTCGGCGACAGATCCGGGGACTTAAGGACCGGTTACGACGGGCGGCGGGCAGACCGCGGGCCCGGTGGAAGTAGGGTGTGGCGCGGTGGGGTGGCGATGGGGGACCGGCTGGAGGGTTGATGGTGGATCGGCGGCGCAGCGTACGGACGGCGTTGGTGGGCGAGGCGCTGCGCGTGGCGTTGGCGGGACGTGAGCGGACCGACCCCGGCGCCGGGCTGGACATCGTCGACCTCGGCGGCGGGACCGGCGGCTTCGCCGTTCCGCTGGCGGTCGAGGGGCACCGGGTGACGGTGGTCGACCCGAGCCCGGACGCGCTGGCCTCACTCGAGCGCCGGGCCCGCGACGAAGGCGTCAGTGAGCTGGTCCGCGGTGTCCAGGGCGACGCCGCGGAGCTCCCCGGCCTGGCGGGGGAGTCGAGCGCGGACGCCGTGCTGTGCCACGGGGTGCTGGAGGTCGTCGACGACCCGGTCCAGGCGTTGCAGGCGATGGCCTCGGTGCTGCGCGAGGGCGGCGTACTGAGTCTGCTGGTTGCCCAGCGCAACGCCGTCGTCCTGGCGCGGGCGCTCGCCGGTCACCTGGCCGAGGCGCGGATCGCGCTGCAGGACCCGGACGGGCGCTGGGGTGCGACCGACCCGATGCCGCGGCGGTTCGACGAGGCGGGGATCACCGGACAGCTGGCGGACGCCGGATTCATGGTCCACACCGTGCATGGCGTCCGGACGTTCGCGGACCTGGTGCCGTCGGCGTTCGTCGACTCCGAGCCGGGCGCGGCCGACTCCCTGGCCGAGCTGGAGCGTGCGGCCAGCCAGCACCCGGCGTTCCGCGCGCTGGCGACGCAGCTGCACATCCTCGCCACGCGCTGACCGGCGCTGCGACGGAGGGTGACGAGAGCACTACCTCCGGCGCGCGGGGTGGACGCTAGCTGTGAACCGGCTGTGAGCGACACGCCGAAGGACACAGGTTTGGGGCCGGTCTGGCCAGGGCAGTTGCGGGACCGTGACGCGCTGGACAGCCGGTCAGGGTTTCGTGTGACGCGGGCGCGGCCTAGACTGGAGGCGGCCTATCGAGATCGCGCTCATCATGGAGGGATCGACGGTGCCCCTCTCGGAAGAAGAGCAGCGCCAGTTCGAGCAGCTCGAACGTGCCCTTGCTGCGGAAGACCCGAAGTTCGTTTCCGCCATGCGTGGGACCAATGTGCGCTTGTACTACAAGCGCCGGGCAGTGCTTGCCGGCGTTGGATTCGTGCTGGGCATCGCGGTGCTGATGACCGGTGCGATCATTCCCAACACGATCATCGGAGTCATCGGCTTCGTGATGATGGTGGCGTGCCTGTACGTCGCGGCGCTGAGCATGAAGCGGATCAGCAACGCGGGGGAGTCCGACGACATCCCGCCGCCGCCGCCGACGAAGCGGCACCGGACCAAGCACGACTCGTCCGGCAGCTTCATGGAGCGTATGGAAGACCGCTGGCGCCGTCGCCGCGACGAGGATCTCTGACCGCTTTCGAGCACCGCTCGACCCTTCTCGAGACCTTTCGACCGCACCCGTGCCCTGGTGGGACGGGTGCGGTCGTTTCTCGGCCCTCCGGCGTGACACCGTTCGTCCCATGCTCACTATCGGACGCCTGGAATCCACTGACCGTGCCGCTTGGCAGACGCTGTTCGCCGGCTACAACGAGTTCTACGGCCGCACGATGCCGGACGAGTTCTTCGAACAGGCGTGGACCAGGTTCCAGCGTGACGAGGAGATCCACGCGCTCGGCGCCCGCCTGGACGGGCACCTGGTCGGCATCGTCCACTTCCTGACGCACGCGAGCACGACGGCGCCGGACTCCTGCTATCTGCAAGACCTGTTCACCGCGCCCGACGCCCGCGGCCGAGGTGTGGCGCGGGCACTCATCGAAGCCGTCACCGACTGGGCCCGCGACAGTGCGTGCGGGCGCGTGTACTGGTCGACGCACGAATCCAACGCGACCGCCCGCCGGCTCTACGACCAGGTGGCCGAGAACCGGGGGTTCATCCTCTACCAGATCCCGCTGTGAGTCAGTTGGTGCGCGGGCGCTTCAGAAGAATCAGCGAGCGGAGCCGGGCCAGGAGCAGGTCGAAGTCGTCGAGGAGGTCGGACGCCTCGGTGGTGCCCCGGCTCAGGTACCAGCGCCACGACGGCGGCAGCAGCCGCGCCCGCCAACGCCGGCGGAGCCGGGCCTGGGACCAGAGCGCCTCGCGGACGGCGGCCGCGTCCGCACGCAGGTCCAGTTCGCGATGCGTGTCCTCGGCGTACCGCAGCGCCTCGATCCCACGGGCCAGCCGGCGGGCGGCGCCGTGGTTATCCTCGGGGAGCTCGGACACCAGCCACTGACCGGCCTGCCGCGGCGTCGCGATGTCGGACCAGTCGAGGCCGAGATCGCGCGAGGTGTCCCGGATCTCCGCCCACAGCCCTTCGGCCGCGGCCCGTCCCGGTGGCCGCAGGAAGCGCCGGCGCCGGGTCAGCGTGCGGATCAGCCAGGGGACGCAGAGCAGCAGGACGACACCGAGGCCGGCCGCGATCGCCTTGCCGCCGCCGTTGGTGAACCAGTTGCCGGAGTCAACGATCACGGAGCCGTTGTCGTTCGGCAGGTTCGGGTCGTTCCGCGGGCGGGTGACACCGGGGGTCTCCCGGTCGCCCGGCGTGGTCGGCACGTTGGTCGGCGCGGTCGTCGGGTTGGTCGGGTTCTGGGTGGCGGCGATCGTCCAGTTCGGCGTGGCCGAGACCCGGGCGGACGGCGTCGGCTCGAACCGGACCCAGCCGACGCCCTGGAAGTACAGCTCCGGCCACGCGTGCATGTCGTGCATCCGGACCGTGTAGTCGCCGTCCTTGCCGGCGGTGCCGGGCAGGAAGCCGATCCCGACCCGGGACGGGATCCCGATGATCCTGGCCATCAGGGCCATCCCGGTGGCGAACTGCTCGCAGTACCCTTCCTTGTTGGTCAGCAGGAACTCCTCGAGGGCTGCCATACCGCTGCCCTTGGCGTTCTGCGTGCTGTAGGTGAAGCCGCCGCCGCTGCGGAACCAGTTCTGGATCAGGACGGCCGCCTCGAACTTGTTGTCCTTGGCCGCGGCGGTGATCTCGTACGTCTTCTGCCTGATGTCGGCCGGCGTCCGCTGCGGCACGACCGACGTGTACTGGTCGGGCGCGCTGGTGGTGATCGCGTCGTGCAGCTGCTCCGGGCTCGGCTGCACGTCGTACGACGTCAGCTTGTACTTCTTGCCGCCGACGATCGAGCCGTTCGACGAGACCACGTCCAGCGAGCCGGCGTCGTAGCGCCAGTCCCGCTTCAGCGAGATCGAGCGCAGCGGGTACGGAACCGGGGCGAACTGGGACCGGAACGTCCGGGTGACGTCGATCTCCATCGAGGTCTGCTGCACCTTCGACAGGTCGCCGGAGTAGCCGGGCGGCGGGGTCAGGTCGCCGCCGCTGAGCTTCTGCCCGGGGGAGCGCGGCGCGATCCGCCAGGTGTTGCCGTCGAACAGGTCGAGCGCGGTCAGCCGCAGGTACGTGCCGCCGGTCGGGCCGCCCTTGTAGGTGAGCGCCACGACGTTGTCGCCGCGCTTCAGGTTCTTGCCCATGTCCAGCATCGGGTCGGTCGACGAGATGCTCGCCCCGATCCCGCTGCCGCTCCCGCCGCCGGCCAGGCCGTTGCCGATCACACCTTCCGGCAGCGTCGGCAGCAACGCGGGCAGCAGGGCGGCGATCGCGACGACGGTCAGCCCGATCCGGCGGCCGGCCTGCCCGAGCGCCGACGCCTCGACGGGCTCGGCCGCGTCGAGATGCGAGACGCCCGAGATCCGGCGCCCCCAGCGGCTCAGCCGGCTGCGGCCCTCGGCGGACAGCAGCAGGATGTACCCGATCGCGGGCGGGATGAACAGCAGCCACGGCAGCCCGCCGTGCACGGTCGCGGCAGGCACCGTGTACATGATCAGCAGCAGCAACCCGGACCAGGCGGCCTGGCGCAGCTGGACGGCGATCACGTGGATCAGGAATCCGGCGGCCGCGATCACCGACACCGCGAACAGCGTGAGATGCGAGTCCTGGGGCAGCGGCGCGCTGAACCGGTTGATCGAGTCCATCGCGTCGACCATCTGCGCGTTGAACTCGAGCGCCGTCGCCTTCAGCGGCAGCACCCCGAACTTCATCGTGTCGTGCAGGAAGAACAGCGACAGCAGCTCGACCAGCACCACCAGCTGGACGATCGGTACGACGATGCGCGGGGCGCGCAGGTTCTGCAGCAGGACGCCGACCCCCGTCACCAGCGCGCACAGGAACGCGCTGATGAACAGGAACGGGCCGGAGAACACCGGCGTGAGGACCATCGCCCCCAGCACGGTCGCGCCCCACGCGGCGAGGGAAATCCTGGCGTGACCGGTCATGCGATTCTTCCGCTTCGTAGGCCTAGCCCGGACCATACGGTCGGGAGGTGGTCGCCGCGGCGGACTCTGGCGACTCGCCAGCCGTTCCGGCGCAGCTCGTTCTCGGTGGCGTCCGTGGCGGCGGTCAGCCGGGCCGCCTTCTCGGTCGCCTCGGCACCGACCGCCCAGCTCGCGGCGTCCAGCACCAGCGCGACACCGGTCGCCTGGCTGGTCCGCCAGCGGTTCAGGGCGGTGATGTCCTCACTGCCGCAGGCGCCGACGATGGCAATCACGAGGCTCGGGTCCTGCGCGTGCCGGTCGACGGTCAGCAACGGGCCGAGCTCGGCGTACTTGTGCTCCTCGACCGTCGCGCACTCGGTCAGCAGCTGCTGCTGCGTGAGCGGCTGGTGCACTGCCGCGGACGACCGGTGCGTGATCGCCGACAGCGTGGTCGGCCCGCCGAGCATCGTGGTGACATAGCCGCGCCGCATCCTGTCGATACCGATCGACGCGGCCGCGCTGACCGCCCACTCCAGGCTGGACGACGGGCCGTGCCCGTGGTGCGAGATCGTCCGCGCGTCCAGGAACAGCGCGCACCGGCTCTGCCAGGGCTGCTCCTCGCGGCGGACCATCAGCTCGCCGCGGCGCGCGGTCGACCGCCAGTGCACCCGGCGCAGGTCGTCGCCGTCGCGGTACTCGCGGACCGTCGCGTCCTCCTCACCGGCGGCCGCGATCGCCCGCGGCCGGTTCTCACCGGATCCGGCGCGGTCCGCACCGAGGCGGACCTCGGGCAGCTTGTAGACCCGCGGCGTGACCAGCAGGTGCTGGCTGCGGGTGAAGGTCCGGGTCGTCTCCACCAGCCCGAACGGATCGGCCACCGTCAGCATCAACGGGCCGACCTGGAACAGGCCGCGGACGTCGGACTTGACCGGGTACGTGACGGTCCGGCGCCAGTTCGGGCTGACCCGGTCGACGACGAACCGCGGGCGGTGGCCCAGTACATAAGGAATACGGTCCTCGAGCAGCAGCAGCCCCGCGGGCATCCGGCCCTGGTTGCTCAGCGCCAGTTCGACAGTCGCCGGCGTCCCGACCGGCACCTGGTCCGGCGCGAGGCTGCGCCGTACCTGGAGCCGCAGCCGGGTCCGGCCGACGACGAGCGCCGCCACGACCGGCAGCGCGGCCAGCAGGATGCCGACGCGCAGCAGATCCTTCTGGCCGAGCAGGAGAGCGCACAGCGAAGCCGTGAGACCGGCCGCGACGAACGCCCGCCCTCTGGTGGTCAGTCCGCGCAAAGCCTGCCGCATGTCTCAGTCCCGGCGCGTACGGGGGAGCGGCACGCTCGCCACGAGTCCGGAGATGATGTCGGCCGCACCGCGCCCACCGAGATGCGCTTCGGCCGCCGGCAGCACGCGGTGCGCGAGCACCGGTACCGCGAGCTCCTGGATGTCGTCCGGCAGCACGAACTCCCGCGAGTCCAGCGCGGCCGCAGCGCGCGCGGCGCGGATCAGGTGCAGCGTCGACCGCGGGCTGGCGCCCAGCCGGAGCTCCTGCGAGCGGCGGGTCGCGCCGACCAGGGCCACGGCGTACTCCTTCACGGACTCCGACACGTGCACCGACTGCACCGTCTTCACCAGGCGCAGGATCTGCTGGCCGTCGGTGACCGGCTGCAGGCTCTGCAGCGGGTCGTCGGCCGCGTGGCCGTCCAGCATCCGCAGCTCGGCGGCCGGCTCCGGGTAGCCCATCGACACCCGGGCCATGAACCGGTCGCGCTGCGCCTCCGGCAGCGGGTACGTGCCTTCCATCTCGATCGGGTTCTGCGTCGCGATCACCATGAACGGCGCCTCGAGCTGGTACGTCGTGGTGTCGACGGTGACCTGACGCTCCTCCATCGACTCCAGCAGCGCGGCCTGCGTCTTCGGCGAGGCGCGGTTGATCTCGTCGCCGACGACGATGTTCGCGAACACCGCGCCGGGCTTGAACTCGAAGTCGCGGATCTCCTGGTTGAAGACCGAGACGCCGGTGATGTCCGACGGCAGCAGGTCCGGCGTGAACTGGATCCGTCGCACGCTGCAGTCGATCGACTTCGCCAGCGCCTTGGCCAGCATCGTCTTGCCGACGCCCGGTACGTCCTCGATCAGCAGATGCCCCTCGGCCAACAGAACCGTGACGGCCACCTCGATGACGTCGGACTTGCCCTCGATCACCTGTTCCATGGCCCGCCGTACTCGGCCCGCCACCTCGGACAGCTCGTCGAAGTCCCCGGCTCCTGCCAGCGGCGAGCTGGTCGCGGTGCTGCTCACTCTGTGTCCTCCCCATTCGTTGACTGCCGACACATTCTGTCCCGCTGCGGGGGTCGGGCCTAGAGTCGCGGAAGTTTCGTTACCTGGCGTTTCGGTGTCCATCGGCGCACGCCCTCACGGCGGGGTCGGAAAAGTCTTCCCCCCAGCGTACGGGCGGTGAAAGCAGTGTGCGGGGCGTACGACGCTGCGAACCGCTGTCTGGTTCACGGTTCCGGGCCGCGAACAGTTCACCCCGGTCCTCCACTCTTCTCCACCACTTTCCTCCACCGGGTCCTCCACATCGCTCCACACCGTCCTCCACTTCGCTCCACCGGAGCCGTCCGCCACGCTCCACGGCACCGGACAGGACTCGGTGGACGACGACCGTTGAGCCGGCAGCGACACGCTGGCGCTGAGCGTGAATTCAGGCGGCACAGGGGCGTAACGGGGCGGAAGTTGGTTGACGGTGGTGGAAAGTGGAGTAAGGTGGAGCGCAGTGGAACTGAAGTGGTGGAAACACTCGCCTGAGTCGGAGAGTCCGCAACGGGGAGGTGGAGCGTGTTCCTCGGAACTCACTTCCCCAAGCTCGACGACAAGGGCCGGCTGTTCCTGCCGGCGAAGTTCCGCGACGAGCTCGCCGACGGCCTGGTGATCACCCGTGGACAGGAGCGATCGCTGTCCGTGTGGCCGGAGCGTGAGTTCGTCCAGCTGACCGAGCAGTTGAAGCAGGCCCCGATCACCAACAAAGGTGCCCGGGACTACCTCCGGATGCTGTTCGCCGGCGCCTCGAACGAGATGCCGGACAAGCAGGGCCGGGTCACCATCCCGCCGATGCTGCGCGACTATGCGTCACTGGATCGCGACTGTGTCGTCATCGGGGCGATGAATCGGGTGGAGATCTGGAACACGGAGAACTGGAACCGGTACTCCGCGGAGCAGGAGCAGGCGTTCGCCGACCTGTCCGAGGAAGTACTGCCCGGGATCTTCTGATCAAGCTGAACAGTGTGCGAGGACTGGAACACACCGACCGTCCGGTGAGATCACGGGTCCGACTTCCGACCTGGAGTGTTGGCGTCACTTCCCCGGCGCCAAGACCCACAGGTACTTCCCCGGAAGGCGTACCCGCGATCTGACCGGACGGTGCTGTCTCCGGGCTGTCTACGCACCACATGACCTGCGGGGGCAGGGTCGTCCCCGCGGCGACGGGAAGGGTCGAGATGGACGCTGCGGAGCGGCATGTGCCGGTGATGCTGGAGCGCGTCGTCGCGCTGCTGGCGCCGGCGCTCGCGCGTCCCGGCGCCGTCGTCGTCGACGCGACCCTCGGCCTCGGCGGTCATTCCGAGGCGTTCCTGCGGCAGTTCCCCGAGGTCCGGCTGATCGGTCTCGACCGGGACCCGAACGCGTTGCGGCTGGCCGGCGAGCGCCTGGCCCGGTATCAGGACGAGGACCAGGAGCGGATCACCCTCGTGCACGCGGTGTACGACGAGTTGCCGCGGGTGCTGGCCGACCTCGACATCGCGGCGATCGACGGCATCCTGTTCGACCTCGGCGTCTCGTCGATGCAGCTGGACGAGGCCAACCGCGGGTTCGCGTACGCGCAGGACGCGCCGCTCGACATGCGGATGGACCCGACCGGCCCGACCACGGCGGCCGACATCGTCAACACCTACAGCGCGGCCGACCTGGCCCGGATCCTGTTCCAGTACGGCGAGGAGAAGTTCGCCCGCCGGATCGCGGACCGGATCGTCCGCGAGCGGGAGACCGAGCCGTTCACGAACAGCGCCCGGCTGTCCGAGCTGGTCCGCAACGCGATCCCGCAGGCCGCCCGGCGTACCGGCGGTCATCCGGCGAAGCGGACCTTCCAGGCGTTGCGGATCGAGGTGAACGGGGAGCTCGACGTGCTGCGCCGCGCGCTGCCCGCCGCGCTCGAGGCGCTCGCGCTGCACGGCCGAATCGTGGTGATGAGCTACCACTCGCTCGAGGACCGGATCACCAAGCAGGCGTTCGCGCCGGGCACGAAGTCCGACGTACCGGACGACCTGCCGGTGATCCCGGCGGGGCACGAACCGTATCTGAAGCTACTGACCCGGGGCGCCGAACGGCCGACCGAGGAGGAGGTCGCGGCGAACCCACGTGCCGCCTCCGCTCGCGTGCGGGCGGCCGAGCGGATCCGGGAGAGGGGACTGGTGGCCTGATGAGTACTGTCTTCAGCCCGCAGAAGGCGCGGGTGACTCCGGTCGCCAGTGGCCCGGCGAAGAAGCCGCAGCCGCGGCTCCGGGTGGTGTACGGCGCGCCGTTCCGGCCGCCGCGGATGCCGTTCGTCATCTTCGTGGTGTCGCTGCTGGCCGCCGGACTGGTCGGTCTGCTGCTGCTGAACACCGAACTGCAGAGCGGCACGTTCAACATCACCAAGCTGAGCTCGCAGGCCGATCAGCTCCGTGACCAGCAGGAGCAGCTGGAGAAGCAGGTCCGGACGCTGGAGTCGCCGCAGAACCTGTCCGACCGCGCGCTGCGGATGGGCATGGTGCCGAACCCGAACCCGGTGTTCCTGCGGCTGTCCGACGGACGGGTGCTCGGCGTACCGGCCGAGGGCAAGGCCGGCGCCGGTACGGCGATGTTCGGGCCGGGGACGCCGACCGGCCAGGCGACCGCCAAGCCGCCGGTGAAGCCGGTGACTCCGGTCAAGCCCGTGACGCCGGTCAAGCCGACGGCCGGGACGACCAAGCCGGGCACCACCAAGCCGGGCACCACCAAGCCGCCCACGACCGCCACGAAGCCGCCGGCCGGTACCACCAAGCCGCCGGCCACGACGAAGAAGCCCGCCACGACCACACGGGGATGATCGGATGACGGACCGACGGGGAAACGAGCCGCCGCCACGAAAGCGTGGTGCTGCTCCGGGCCGGGACAACCCGCCCCGCAAGGCTCAACCCCGTCGTCCGTCCGCTACGGACAGTGGTCGCACTGTCCCACCCCGCCCCGAATCCACCCGCGAGCGCCTCCTCCGCAAAGCCCAGGAGGAGGAGGAAGCCGCACGCCGTTCCGCGGCGCGCGGTGAGGGGCGCCGGGCGCCCGGGTCGGGCGGCTCCGGCCGGGGTGTGAGCAACGCCCCCCAGGGCGGCGCGGCCGTGCCACGCGCACGCGCCGCGTCGGCTCGAGGCGGCGAAGCTCGCCGGGCGTCGAGCAGCTCGGGGCGGAAGGCGGCGCCGAGCGCCGACGACCGCCGCGGCGGAGGCGGCGGCGCGCGCCGCAGCGCGGCCGGTGCGGCGCGGAAGGTGCCGGGTGCGAAGGCGCCCGGTGCGGCGCGGTCGGGGACCGCCAAGAACACCGCAAAGAACACCGCCAAGAACACGGCCAAGAAGGTGGCGCGGAAGGCGCCGGCGAAGAAGAGCTCGGCGAAGCGGCCGCCGCAGAACAGGCCTCGGCCGCGGCCGAAGAAGCGCCGGGTGAAGAAGCCACCGCGGATGCTGCGGCTCGGGCGGCCGGCGTTGCGGTTGCGGATGACGTTCGGCGTGATGGCGTTCGTGCTGTCGCTGTTCGCCGGGCGGCTCGTGCTGCTCCAGGGCGTGGACCCGGACAGCTACGCGCAGGCGGCGACCAAGGAGAATGCCCGCTCGTTCACCCTGCACGCCAACCGCGGCACCATCACCGACCGCAACGGCGTCGAGCTCGCGGTCACCGAGGACGCGGTCGCGATCACCGCGGACCCGCAGCAGACGAAGCCGGTGGCCCAGCAGCTGGCCGCGATCCTGGCCCCGAAGCTCCCCGGGACGACCGCCGCGAAGCTCGTCGCGGCGATGTCCGGTCCCGGCCGCTTCGAGTACCTGGCCCGCCAGGTCAGCCCGACCGTGTGGACCGCGATCCAGGCCGAGATCAAGGCCGCGAACGCGCCCATCGCCGAGCAGAACAAGGGCAAGCCGAAGGAGCAGCAGGCGCCGCTGCTGGCCGGCCTCTACACCGAGGAAGACCCGATCCGCAGCCACCCGAACGGCAGCATCGCGGCCACCCTGGTCGGCGTCACCGGCGCCGACGGCAAGGGCCAGTCCGGGCTCGAGTACGGCCTGAACGCGAAGCTGTCCGGCAAGGACGGCCAGGCGATGTACGAGGTCGATGCCAAGGGCAACAAGATTCCGAACGCGAACCACACCGTGCAGGAACCGAAGCCCGGTCTCGGCGTCGAGCTGACCCTGGACACCGACCTGCAGTACTTCGCGCAGAAGCGGATCGAGAAGGCGGTGCGGGACTACCAGGCCAGCTCCGGCACGGTGGTCGTGATGGACGTGAAGTCCGGCGAGCTGATGGCGATGGCGAACTACCCGACGTTCGACCCGAACACGAAGTACAAGGCGTCCGAACTGAACAACCCGGCGCTGGAGCGCAGCTACGAGCCGGGTTCGGTGCAGAAGGTGGTCACGATGGCCGCCCTCGCCGACGCCGGGATCATCGACCTGAACACCAAGCTGCAGGTCCCCGGCAGCATCGACGTGCAGCGCCGGATCATCAAGGACCACTGGTCGCACGACACCATGAACCTGACCATCTCCGGGGTGATCGCGAAGTCGTCGAACGTCGGCACGATCATGGCCGCGCAGAAGATGCCGATCGCGCAGTTCGTGAAGTATCTGCACGACTTCGGTTTCGGCGAGCCGACCGGCCTGAACTTCCCGGGCGAGACCAAGGGCCTGCTGACGCCGGGTGACGAGTGGCCCGAGCTGACCCGGTCGAACGTGGCGTTCGGCCAGGGCCTCTCGGTGAACGCCGTTCAGGAGACCGCCGCGGTGAACGCGGTGGCGAACGGCGGCGTCTACGTGCCGCCGAAGCTGGTCCGCAACTACGTCGACGCCAACGGCGCCAAGATCCCGAACCAGACCGCCCCGGCCCGTCGCGTGGTGAGCGAGAAGGCGGCCAAGGAGGTCACCACGATGATGGAGGCGGTGACCGCGAAGAAGGGCACCGCGCCGCAGGCTGCGATCGACGGCTACCTGGTGGCCGGCAAGACCGGTACCGCCCAGCAGGTGGTTCCCGGGACCGGCAAGTACGGCGCCTGGGCGACTTCTTTCGCCGGATTCGCTCCTGCGGACAACCCGCGGTTCGTGACGTACGTCGTACTGCACGATCCCCAGGGTGCCCGGGGTGGTGGTCTCCAAGGAGGACCGGTGTTCCGAGACGTGATGAGCTACGCGTTGCAGAAGTACGTCGTACCGCCGACGGGTGCGGCGCAGCCGAACATCCCGCTGACGTGGAAGTGACGCCCAGCCTGGTGACACAGAGTCTGGTGACGCAGGGTCAGATAGGAGTCACGGGGCCTGGAGCGGTAGCCTCAGGGCCCGTGTCCACCCCTACCGCCGCCGGCGGCGCGGTCGCAGCGATCAGGCCACGGCACGTCGTGCCGGTCAGCCTCGCCGACCTCGCGAACGTCGCCCGAACACAACCTCCGGCAGAGTCGCCGGTGGCAGTGACCGGCGTTTCCCTCGACTCGCGTTCCGTCCTTCCCGGCGACCTGTACGCCGCTTTGCCCGGTGCGGTCACGCACGGTGCGGAGTTCGTCGCACGCGCCCAGCAAGCGGGGGCGGTCGCCGTCCTGACCGACCCGGCCGGAGCGGACCGCGCCGCGGCCACGGGCCTTCCGGTGCTGGTCGTCGACAAGCCGCGCAGCGTGCTCGGAGCGGTCGCGTCCCGCGTGTACGGCGAGCCGACCAGCGCGCTCCGGCTGCTCGGTGTGACCGGCACGAACGGCAAGACCACCACCAGCTTCCTGCTCGACTCCGTGCTCCGGGAGCTCGGCCCGACGGCGCTCATCGGGACGATCCAGACCCGCATCGGCGACGAGGTCGTGAAGAGCGTCCGGACCACCCCGGAGGCCACCGACCTGCAGGCGCTGTTCGCGGTGATGCGCGAACAGGCCGTGGCGTGGTGCTCGATGGAGGTGTCGAGCCACGCGCTGGCGATGGGCCGCGTCGACGGCGCGCGCTACGCGGTCGCCGGGTTCCTCAACCTCACGCAGGACCATCTGGACTTCCACAAGACGTTCGAGGACTACTTCCAGGCGAAGGCCTCGTTGTTCACCCCGGAGCGGTGCGATGTCGCCGTGGTGACGATCGACGACGAGTACGGGCGCCGGCTCGCGGCGCAGACCGTCGTACCGACCGTCACCGTGTCGACGAAGGGCGATGCCGACTGGACCGTCGCGGGCCTGCACCGGTCGGAACACGGCGGCACGATGATCGACGTCCGGGGCCCCGGCGAGGCGTTCACGATCGAGATCGCCCTGCCCGGTGACTTCAACGTCGCCAACGCGCTGCTCGCGACCGCGATGCTGCGGCAGGTCGGCGTACCGGTCGAGACGATCGCGGCCGGGCTGCGGACGGCGAGTGTGCCGGGGCGGATGGAGACGTTCACCCGTGCGGACGGGCCGGCGGTGATCGTGGACTACGCGCACACGCCGGACGCGGTCGCGCTGGCGCTGCGGGCCGCCCGCGGCGCGACCAAGGGCCGGTTGTTCGCGGTCGTGGGCTGCGGCGGCGACCGGGACCCGTGGAAGCGGCCCGCGATGGGCGCCGAGGCCGCCCGGGCGGCGGACGTGGTGATCATCACCGACGACAACCCGCGCAGCGAGGACCCGGCGGCGATCCGCGCCGCCGCGCTGGCCGGCGCGCGGGACGCCGTACCGCAGGTGGACCTGCACGAGATCGGCGACCGGCGGCGGGCGATCGCGTCCGCGATCGAGTTGGCCGGCCCGGGCGACACCGTCGTCGTCCTCGGGAAAGGTCATGAGACAGGCCAGGACGTCGGCGGCGTGATCCACCCGTTCGACGACCGCGAAACCGTGCGTGAGTTGCTGGAGGCAGACCGGTGATCCCTGTCAGTTGCGGCGAGATCGCCGACGCCGTCCGCGGAGAGCTCGTGGGCGCCGAGCCCACGGCCGTCGTGGACGGCGCGGTGGTGATCGACTCCCGGGCGGCGGGACCGGGCGGCCTGTTCGTCGCCCTGCCCGGCGAACGCGTCGACGGCCACGACTTCGTCGGTACGGCGACCGCGGCCGGCGTCACCATCTCGCTCACCACCCGGCCGGTCGAGGGCAGCCCCTGCATCGTCGTCGACGACGCGCAGCGGGCGCTCGGCGACCTGGCCCGGTTCGTGATCGGCAAGCTGCCCGGCCTGACGGTGATCGCGCTGACCGGGTCCTCGGGCAAGACCAGCACCAAGGACCTGATCGGCCAGCTGATCAGCCCGTACGGCGAGACCGTGGTGCCGGAGGGCTCGTTCAACAACGAGATCGGGCACCCGCTGACCGCGCTGCAGGCGACCGCCGCGACCAAGTACCTGATCGCCGAGATGGGTGTCCGGAGCCTGGGCGACATCACCTACCTGACCGGGATCACGCCGCCGCAGGTCGGCCTGGTGCTGAACGTCGGCACCTCGCACATCGGCAAGCTCGGGTCCCAGGAGAACATCGCGCTCGCCAAGGGCGAGCTGATCGAGGCCGTCAGGCCGGGCGGCATCGCGATCCTGAACGCCGACGACCACCGGGTGGCCGCGATGCGGAGCCGGACGACCGAGCGGGTGCTGACCTTCGGCGAGGCGCCCGAGGCCGACGTCCGGGCCACGGACGTCAAGATCGACGGCGAGGGGCGGCCCGCGTTCACGCTGCACATCGGCGACTTCGGCGCGGACGTCGGGTTGCGGTTCATCGGCGAGCACTACGTGTCGAACGCGCTCGCCGCAGCTGCGGTCGGGGTCGCGATCGGTCTGACGCCGGAGCAGATCGCCGGCGGCCTGAACGCCGCCACCCGGGTGTCCGCGGCGCGGATGGAGCTCACCGAGCGGCCGGACGGCGTCACCGTCATCAACGACGCCTTCAACGCGAACCCGGAGTCGACCCGCGCGGCGCTGAAGTCGCTGGCCGCCATCGGCCGGTCCCGGGGCGCGCGGACCTGGGCGGTGCTCGGCGAGATGCTCGAGCTCGGCGACGTCTCCGCCGACGAGCACGACGCGATCGGCCGGCTGGCCGTCCGGCTGGACGTGAACCGGCTGGTCGTGGTCGGCGAGGGCGCGAAGCCGATCCACCTCGGCGCCTCGCTGGAAGGCTCGTGGGGCAACGAGTCCGTGTTCGTCGAGACCATCCCCGAGGCGCTGGAGTTGCTGCGCAAGGAGTTGCGCGCCGGTGACGTCGTGCTGGTGAAGTCCTCGAAGGCCGCCAAACTGCGCAGCCTCGCCGACGCCCTGCTGGAGGAACAGCAGTGATCTCGATCCTGTTCGGCGGCGCCGTCGCGATGGTGCTGACGCTGCTCGGCACCCGCTACGCGATCAAGTGGCTGGCCCGGCGCGGGTACGGCCAGGAGATCCGCGACGACGGCGTGAAGTCCCACCAGATCAAGCGCGGTACGCCGACCATGGGCGGCTTCGTCTTCATCATCGCGACCATCGTCGGGTACTTCGCGGCGAAGTTGTTCACGATGACGCCGCCGAGCGCCTCGGCGATCCTGGTGCTGTTCCTGTTCGCCGGGATGGGCGCGGTCGGGTTCCTGGACGACTTCATCAAGATCTTCCGGCAGCGCAGCCTCGGTCTGCGCAGCAAGGCGAAACTGGCCGGCCAGACGCTCGTCGCGGTGATCTTCGCGGTGCTCGCGCTGCAGTTCCCGGACGAGCGCGGCCAGCGGCCGGCGTCGCCGTTCATCTCGTTCATCCGCGACATCGGCTGGCTGGAGCTGCCGGCCATCCTGGTGATCATCTGGATCCTGCTGCTGATCGCCGGCATGTCGAACGGCGTGAACCTCGCCGACGGCCTGGACGGCCTGGCCACGGGCGCGTCGATGATGGTGTTCGGCGCCTACACACTGATCTGCATCTGGCAGTTCAACCAGAGCTGCGCGACCGCGCAGGGCGTCGGCGCGAAGTGTTACGAAGTCCGAGATCCGCACGATCTGGCGGTCGTCGCGGCATCCCTGACCGGTGCGCTGTTCGGCTTCCTGTGGTGGAACGCGTCGCCGGCGAAGATCTTCATGGGCGACACCGGTTCGCTGGGGCTCGGCGGCGCGCTGGCCGGCATGGCCGTGATGACCCGGACCGAGCTGCTGGTGCTGCTGCTCGGCGGCCTGTTCGTCGTCATCACCGCGTCGGTGATCCTGCAGGTCGGCTACTTCAAGATCACCAAACAGGCCACCGGCGTCGGTAAACGCCTGTTCCTGATCGCGCCGCTGCACCACCACTTCGAGATGCTCGGCTGGGAACAGGTGAACGTGGTGATCCGGTTCTGGATCATCCAGGGCCTGTGCGTCGTGATCGGACTCGGGGTCTTCTACGCGGAATGGGTGACCGGATGAGCTGTGTTGAATTGCCGCGACTCCGTCGCGGCGGGTCACGGGGCTTTGACTCCCGGTCTTCCCTCGTCGCTCTGGTCGCTTCGCTCCCGCCGCTCCTCAGTCCAGACCGGGAGGCCCCGTGACCATGGAAACACGCACGTCCGAGGGTTGGGCGACGACCCGGTTCGTGGTGCTCGGCTTCGGTACGGCGGGCTACGCCTGCGCCGACTCGCTGATCCAGGCCGGCGCCGAGCACCTCGTCGTCCTGGACGACCGCGACACCGAGGCGCTGCGCGAGAAGGCGCAGATCCTGGAGACGCTCGGAGCCACGATCACGCTCGGCCCGGGCAGCACGACCGAGCTGCCGAAGGACGTCGACGTGGTCGTCACGTCACCCGGCGTACCGCCGCACGCGCCGCTGCTCGCGCAGGCGGCCGAGCGGGACGTGCCGATCTGGAGCGAGATCGAGCTGGCCTGGCGGCTGCGCGACCCGGAGCACGCGGCGCCGTGGCTGTGCATCACCGGCACCAACGGCAAGACCACGACCGTGCAGATGCTGACCGCGATGCTGGAGGCGGCCGGCCACCGCGCCGTTGCCGCGGGCAACGTCGGGCTGCCGCTGCTGGAGGCGGTCATGGACCCCGAGCCGTACGACGTGATCGCGGTCGAGCTGTCCAGCTACCAGCTGCACTACACGCACTCGATGTCGGCGCACGCGGCCGCCGTCCTGAACATCGCACCGGACCATGTCGACTGGCACGGGTCGCTCGAGGCGTACGCGCAGGACAAGGGCCGGATCTACGAGAACTGCCAGGTCGCGTGCGTGTACAACGTCGCGGACCCCGCCACCGAGCACCTGGTCGAACAAGCCGACGTGATCGAGGGCTGCCGGGCGATTGGCTTCACCCTCGGTACGCCGGGACTGTCGATGCTCGGCCTGGTCGACGACCTGCTCGTCGACCGCGCGTTCGTGGAGCAGCGCAAGACGTCGGCGCTGGAGCTGGCCTCGATCGGCGACGTCACGCCGCCCGCGCCGCACAACGTCGCGAACGCGCTGGCGGCCGCCGCGCTGGCCCGCGCCTTCGGCGTCCCGGCGACCGCGATCCGTGACGGGCTGCGCGGGTTCCGGCCCGACAAGCACCGGATCGCACACGTCGCGGACGTTGCCGGGGTCAACTATGTCGACGACTCCAAGGCCACCAACCCGCACGCCGCGCAGGCGTCGCTGCTGGCCTACGAGCACGTGGTGTGGATCGCCGGCGGTCAGGCGAAGGGCGCGACGTTCGACGAGCTGGTGATCGCGGCGCGCAAGCGTTTGCGTGCGGTCGTCCTGCTCGGCCAGGACAAGGACGTGATCGCCCAAGCTCTCGAGCGACACGCACCGGATGTCCCGAGGATCGTCGTCGAGTCAACCGACACTGGTGCCATGGAGATCGTGGTGGGGGAGGCGGCGAAGCTCGCACAGGTGGGTGACACCGTGCTGCTCGCGCCCGGCTGCGCGTCCTGGGACATGTTCGCCAACTACGGAGCCCGCGGCGACGCCTTCGCCGAAGCCGTACGCCGACTGGGGTGATCGCGTGACGTCGATCGCGGATCAGCCGGACCAGAAGAAGCAGAGCGAGCGCCCGTGGATCGCGGCGATCAAGGAGGTCCTCGACCGCCCGCTGACGTCGTACCACATCGTGCTCGGGGCGACCGGCCTGCTGCTGGTGCTCGGCCTGATGATGGTGCTGTCGGCGTCCAGCGTGCTGTCGCTGCGCGCGAACGGGAACAGCTACACGATCTTCGTCCGGCAGCTGATCTGGGTCGGCGTCGGCCTCCCGATGGCGTACGTCGCCTCGCGGATGACGCCCCGGCACTTCCGCATGCTCGCGTACGTCGCGCTGCTCGGCTCCGTGTTCCTGCTGGTGCTCACCTACATCCCGGGTCTCGGCGTCGGGGTGAACGGCAACACCAACTGGCTGAACCTCGGCGGCCCGTTGCAGATCCAGCCGAGTGAGTTCGCCAAGCTCGCGATGGTGATGTGGTGTGCGGACCTGTATGCCCGCAAGGAGAAGCTGCTCACCCAGTGGAAGCACCTGCTGGTCCCGATGGTGCCGGTCTGCGGTCTGGTGATCGCGCTGGTCGTCGGGCAGCACGACCTCGGTACGGCGCTGGTGCTGATGGCGATCATGATCGGGCTGATCTGGGTGGTCGGCGCGCCGACCCGCCTGTTCGTCGCGACGATCGCGGTCGTCGGCACCATCGCGACGTACTTCGTGATGACGGCCCAGCACCGGCTCGACCGGGTCACGTCGTTCATGAACCCGTTCGGCGACGCCTCCGGGATCGGCTGGCAGGCGTACCACTCGTTCTACGCGCTCTCGACCGGCGGCTGGTGGGGCGTCGGGATCGGCAACAGCCGGCAGAAGTGGGGCAACCTGCCGGAGGCGCACACCGACTTCATCTTCTCGGTCATCGGTGAGGAGCTCGGCCTGGTCGGGTCGCTCACCGTGCTCGCCCTGTTCCTCACCCTGGCCTACGCCGGGGTGCGGATCGCGACCCGGAACACCGAGCCGTTCGTCCGCTACGCGGCGGCCGGGATCACCATCTGGATCATGGCGCAGACGCTGGTCAACCTCGGCGCCGTGATCGGACTGCTACCCATCGTGGGTATCCCGCTCCCGCTTTTGTCGTACGGTGGTTCCGCACTGCTGCCGACGCTGATCGCGATCGGCATGCTGCTGTCCTTCGCGAAGGCCGAGCCCGGCGCGCAGGCCGCCCTGAAAGAAACCCGGCGGCCGCGTTTCGGCTGGCTGCCTTCGCGACGTACGTCGTACCAGTGAACCCGCGGGAGCGTTGAAAGCTGTGCCCAGCATCGTTCTGGCCGGCGGCGGTAGCGCCGGCCACACCTCACCCCTGATCGCCACCGCAGACGCCCTGCGCCGGATCGACCCGACGGTCGAGATCCTCGCCCTCGGGACCGAGCGCGGCCTCGAGACCCGCGTGGTCCCCGAGGCCGGGTACCGGCTGGAGCTGATCCCGCCGGTGCCGTTGCCGCGCAAGCCCACGCCGGCGCTGTTCGCCGTCCCCGGGAAGATGCTGTCCTCGGTGAGCGCCGCCCGCCGGATCCTGGACGAGGCGAAGGCGGACGTTCTGGTCGGCTTCGGCGGCTACGTGTCCACCCCGGCGTACGTCGCCGCCTGGCGGCGGAAGACGCCGATCGTGGTGCACGAGGGCAACGCGGTCCCGGGGATCGCGAACAAGTTCGCCGCCCGGTACTGCACCGAGCACGTGAAGACGTCGTTCCCGGGCAGCGACCTGCCACACGCCGAGTACGTCGGCCTGCCGATCCGGCGGGCGATCTCGACGCTGGACCGGGCCGCGCTGCGCGCCGAGGCCCGGCGGTTCTTCGGCCTCGACCCGGACGCGCCGACGCTGTTCGTGACCGGCGGGTCACAGGGCGCACAACGCATCAACGAGGCCGTCTCCGGCGCCGCCGCGGACCTGGCCGCGGCCGGGATCCAGGTGCTGCACGCGATCGGCCCGAAGAACACCCTGGAGGTGCCGCCGACGGGCGGGTACCCGTACGTCGTGCTGAACTACGTCGACCGGATGGACCTCGCCTACGCCGCTGCGGATCTGGTGGTGTGCCGCTCGGGTGCGAACACTGTCACCGAGGTGTCCGGTGTCGGCCTGCCCGCGATCTACGTTCCGCTGCCGATCGGTAACGGTGAGCAGCGGCTGAACGCGAAGCCGGTCGTCGACGTAGGGGGTGGTGTGTTGATCGACAACGCCGAGTTGACCGCGGACTGGGTGCGCGCGAACGTGCCGCAACTTCTGCTCGACCGCGAGCGTCTGACAGCCATGTCCACAGCTGCGACCGGTGTCATCCGGACCGACGCCGACGACCGATTGGCGCGGATCATCCTCGATGTGGTGGGGTCTGCTTCGTGATCGTCACCGCTCCTGACACGCTGTTACCGGCCGAGAAGCTGGGCAGGGTGCACTTCGTCGGTATCGGCGGCGCCGGCATGTCCGGGATCGCCCGGATCATGGCCTCCCGCGGGATCGAGGTGTCCGGGTCGGACGCCAAGGACGGCAAGGTGCTGGCCGCGCTCCGGGCGCTCGGCGCGACCTGCTGGGTCGGCCACGCCGCCGAGCACGTGAAGGACGCCGACACCGTGGTGGTGTCGACCGCGATCCGCGAGACCAACCCCGAGGTGGTCGCCGCCCGCGCGGCCGGGATCCCGATCCTGCCGCGGGCCGCCGCGCTCGCCTCGGTGATGGTCGGCCGCCGGACGCTGGCGGTGGCCGGCACGCACGGCAAGACCACCACCACGTCGATGCTCACGGTCGCGCTGCAGCACTGCGCCGCCGACCCGTCGTACGCGATCGGCGGCAACCTGAACGAGTCCGGGTCGAACGCGCACGACGGCACCGGCGACCTGTTCGTCGCCGAGGCGGACGAGTCGGACAAGTCGTTCCTGACCTACTCGCCCGAGGTGTCGATCGTCACGTCGGTCGAGCCGGACCACCTGGACAACTACGGCGACGAGGCCAGCTACCGGCAGGCCTTCGAGGACTTCGTCGGCCGGGTGCTGCCCAGCGGGTTCATGGTGATCTGCCAGGACGACACGGGCGCCCGGCGGTTGGCGTCGTTCGCGCGCGACCGCGGGATCGACGTCCGGACGTACGGCGAGGCCGACGACGCGGACCTGCACGTCACCGAGATCACCGCGACCGGGGCGACGCAGTCGTTCGTGCCGGTGTACCGCGGCCGCAAGCTGCCGGTCGTCCGGCTGCAGCAGGCGGGCAAGCACAACGCGCTGAACGCGTCGGCGGCGCTGACCGTCGGGCTCGGGCTCGGGTTCTCCGCGGCCGACCTGGCCGAGGGCCTGGCGTCGTTCACCGGCACCGGGCGGCGGTTCGAGTTCAAGGGTCTCGAGGACGGCGTCCGGGTCTTCGACTCGTACGCGCACCACCCGACCGAGCTGGCCGTCGACCTGACCGCGGCCCGCCAGGTGGCGGGGGAGGGGCGCGTCGTCGCGTGCTTCCAGCCGCACCTGTTCAGCCGGACCCGGATCTTCGCGACCCAGTTCTCCGACGCGCTGGCCCTGGCCGACGAGGTCGTGGTGATGGACGTGTTCGCGGCCCGGGAGGACCCGGAGCCCGGCGTCACCGGCGCGCTGATCGCCAACCACGTGCCGCTGAAGCCCGAGCAGGTCCGGTTCGAGCCGTCGTGGTCAGCCGTACCGCAGCTGGTCGCGGATCTCGCCGAGCCGGGCGACCTGGTGGTCACGCTGGGCGCGGGCGACGTGACGCTGATCGGCCCGGAAGTCGTTGGTTTGCTGGCCGAACGTGCTGCCACCCGCGAGTCTGCGCAGGAGACCCCCGAGCCTGTGGTGAAGTAAAAGCGTGGGGTACGTCGAATGAGCCAGAGCGTCGATCTCGCTCGGGCACAGCAGCGGTTCGCGCGCCGGCAACGGCTGGTGCGGTGGCGCAGCTGGTTGCCGTGGGCGGTCGGCGGCGGACTGGTCGTGCTGGCCGGTCTGGTCGTCTGGCTGTTCTACTTCTCCACCGCGTTCGCGGTCTCCGGGGTCCGGATCAGCGGCGCCGACACGGTGCCGGTGGCAACGATCGAGCAGGTCGCGGCCGCGCCGATCGGGACCCCGCTGGCGAAGGTCGACCTGCGATCGATCGCGGAGCGGGTGCGCACCGTCCCGGCCGTCGCGGACGCGCAGGTGACCCGGGCGTGGCCGCGCAAGATCGTGATCGTGGTCACCGAACGGGTTCCGGTCGTGGTGGTCACCGACGGCTCGCGGTACGAGCTGGTGGACGCGACCGGGACGTCGTACCGGACGGTGCCGGACCGGCCGGCCGGACTGCCGGAGGCGAAGGTGACCGGTGCGCGGCGCGACGTCACGATCCACTCGGTGGTGACGGTCTCGGCCGCGCTGCCGGACACGTTGCGGGCGCAGGTGGGGTCGATCTCGGCAGCGTCGCCGGACTCGATCACCCTCAACCTCAGCTCCGGCGTGAAGGTCGTTTGGGGTAGTTCCGATGACAGCGAGCGCAAGGCCGGGGTACTGAGCGTGCTGATGAAGCGCGAGGCGAAGGTGTACGACGTCTCGGCGCCCGATCTCCCTGTCACCAAAGGCGAAAAGCGGTGACGGGTCACATCGGCACCGTGCGGCGAGGCGCGTGGATTTTGGCGCGAAGCGTCCCGTATCGTGCGGCGTAATCTAAAGTTGACATAAGTCTAAGCATCCACTTGAGGTTCAGTCTTTTCGCTGGACAACGGGAAAGCAACGAGGCGAGAGGCGCGGACGTGGCGGCACCGCAGAACTACCTGGCACTCATCAAGGTCGTCGGCATCGGCGGAGGCGGCGTGAACGCCGTCAACCGGATGATCGAGCACGGTCTGAAGGGCGTTGAGTTCATCGCCATCAACACCGACGCACAGGCGTTGCTGATGAGCGACGCGGACGTCAAGCTCGACATCGGCCGCGAGGAGACCCGCGGCCTGGGCGCCGGTGCGAACCCGGCGATCGGGCAGAAGGCCGCGGAGGACCACGCGGAGGAGATCGAGGAGGCGCTGAAGGGCGCCGACATGGTCTTCGTCACCGCCGGCGAGGGCGGCGGCACCGGCACCGGCGGCGCGCCAGTGGTGGCGCGGATCGCCCGGTCGCTCGGCGCGCTGACCATCGGTGTGGTGACCCGGCCGTTCTCGTTCGAGGGCAAGCGCCGCGCGACCCAGGCCGAGGACGGCATCAGCACCCTCCGCGAGGAGGTGGACACGCTGATCGTGATCCCGAACGACCGGCTGCTGACCATCTCCGACCGCGCCGTGTCCGTGCTGGACGCGTTCAAGCAGGCCGACCAGGTGCTGCTGCAGGGCGTCTCCGGTATCACCGACCTGATCACCACGCCCGGTCTGATCAACGTGGACTTCGCCGACGTCAAGGCGGTCATGTCGAACGCCGGCTCGGCGCTGATGGGCATCGGCTCGTCGCGCGGCGAGGACCGCGCGGTCGCGGCCGCCGAGGCGGCCATCTCGTCACCGTTGCTGGAGGCAAGTATCGAGGGCGCGCACGGCGTCCTGCTGTCGATCGCGGGCGGGTCCGACCTCGGCCTGTTCGAGATCAACGAGGCGGCGCAACTGGTGTCGGAGTCCGCGCACTCGGACGCGAACATCATCTTCGGCGCGGTCATCGACGACGCCCTCGGCGACGAGGTGCGGGTCACGGTGATCGCGGCCGGCTTCGACGGCGGGATGCCGAAGCGCCGCGAACAGGCCATGAACCAGGCCAGACCGCAGTCCACCCGCCCGACCTACTCGGCGCCGATGTCCGGCGGCTCGACCCCACCGGCCCAGCAGGCAGGCCAGCAAGCGGGCCAGCCCACCACGCCACCGCCGGCCACCAGCCAGCCGCCGGCGGGCCAGCCTGTGACGAGCCAGCCCACTGCGGGTCAGCCCGGCGCGAGCCAGTTCGGCACCGGTCAGTCCGGCGCGGGACAGCCGGGCGCGGGACAGGCAGGGGCCGGCCAGCCGACCGGAGGCCAGCCCTCCCAGGCAGCCCCGACCCAGCCTTCTCCGGCGTCACCAGCACCCCAGGGCCAGCAGCAGGCTCCGGCGCCTTCGTCCGCCCCGGCAGACGAAACGATCCCGGTCCCGGCCCCGACCGAACCGCGCGTGGGTACGACGAACTCGGCCCGCCCCGTGCAGAACGGTCAGCAGTCCGCCCAGCCGGCCCCGCACACCCCGGCCTCGCCGTCGACCCAGCACTCCTGGCCGACGCACGGCCCCAGCAGCTCCACGAGCGGCGCCGCTACCCCCAAGCCGAAGAAGCCCGAGCCCGAGGAAGACCTCGACATCCCGGACTTCCTCAAGTAGGACGCCGCACCACCCGAGCGCCCACCAGCCATCGCGATGACGGCCGGTGGGCGCTCACTGTTTGCCGGCCGACGGCTGCCGCGGCCGGTACACCGACACGACGACGCCGTACCGCGACTCACCCGCACCGGCGTCCTCGAGCTCACCGACCATCCGGTCCAGCGTCGCAGCGAGCTCCGCGGCCTGCTCGGCGGTCAGCCGCAGGTTCCGCACGGTGAACGCCGGGACGTCATCGGCCGTCTCCAGCTCGGCCGCGACCGCCTGCAGCGACACGGCATGGTTCGCCCGGGCGCCTTCACCGACGAAGTCGAACCGTCGCACGGAACGCCGGTAGTACTGCTCGGTCCCGCCGCGCACCTGCCGGGTCTCGGCGACGTGCACCATCCCGGCGTCACGCAGCACCCCCAGATGGTGGGCGACGTTGCCCTTCGCCGTGCCCAGCGCCGCGGCGAGCTGGCTGATCGTAGCCGCATCCTGCCCGAGCGCGAACAGCAGACGGTGCCGCAAGGGGTGCCCGAGAGCCTTGAACTGCGCGGCCGTCGACACCTCCAGGTGGTCGGAGATCTCGCTCATGACGAAAGCGTCGAAGATTGTTGACGCTTTGTCAAACCCCGTGCTTCACTCCTGCTCATGCGAACCGAAGAGATCAGGGCAGTGCTGGACCGGCTGGGCGCGTTGGTCGCCCTGCACTACGTCTTTCCCGAGACCGGCCGCGAGATCGCGGACCGGCTCGCCGCGGCGACCGCCGAAGGGCGCTACGACGCGTTCGAGGCGCCGGAGGAGCTCGCGCAGCGCGTTACCGCCGACCTGCAGATCGGCAACCAGGACAAGCATCTGCGGCTCAAGTACCACCGCGACGGGCTGCCGGACGAGACGGACCCGGTGGCGGAGGAAGCGCACTGGCGCCGCAGGGCAGAGCTCGACGCCGGCGGGATGGCCCGGGTCGAGCGGCTGAACGGCAACATCGGCCTGCTGGAGATCCGGCCGTTGCTGTATCCGCCCGAGCACGCCGCCCCGGTGATCACGGCGGCGATGACGCTGCTCGCGTCGACCGACGCGCTGGTGATCGATCTGCGCCGCTGCGTGGGCGGGTCGCCCGACCAGGTCGCCTTCGTCTGCAGCTATCTCCTCGCGTCCGGCGAGCCGATCCATCTGCAGGATCTGCTCACGCCGGCCGACGGAACGATCCGGCAGTTCTGGACCGCGCCGTACGTGCCGGGTCCGCGCTACGACGGCAGCAAGCCGATCTGGGTGCTCACCAGCTCGGCGACCTTCTCCGGCGGCGAGGAGCTGGCGTACAACCTGCAGCAGTTCGGGCGCGCGGTCGTCGTCGGTGAGCGGACGGGTGGCGGCGCGCATGCCCGTCGTGGATTCAAGCTGCACGAGCAGCTCGAGGCGACGGTGCCGGTGGTGCGCTCGGTGAACGCGGTGTCGGGGACCAACTGGGAAGGCACCGGCATCACGCCCGACGTCGACGTGCCCGCGGACCTGGCCCTGACCGAGGCTTACCGGCGGGCGGCCGAGCACGTGATCGGGCTGCCGGCGGACAACGCGCGCAACGGTGTGACCGACGAGGCGCGGACGGTGCTGAGTCCGGCGGTCGCCGCTGGGTAATCTTCAGTCGTGTTCGGCTACGACGAGGAACTCTCCGCCGCCCGGGTCGCCTTCACCGATCGTTTCGGTGGCGCCAGCCAACCGCCGTACGGCGAACTGAACCTGGGCAGCGCCTCGGGTCCGGACGTCGAGGGCGTCACTGCCAACTTCCGGCTGGTCGCGGCGGAGTTCGGCGTGCCGGCGAACAACGTCGTGCGGGTCAGCCAGGTGCATGGCCGTGACGTCCATGTCGTCGGACCGGACGACGAGCTGCCGATCCAGCCGATGCCGCGGGCCGACGGGCTCGTCACCACCCGCTCCGACGTCGTCCTGGCGGTCCGTGCCGCCGACTGTCTGCCGGTGCTGCTGTCCGGCGGCGGCGTGATCGGCGCCGCGCACTCCGGCCGCAAGGGCATGTACGTCGGCATCGTCCCGGCGACCGTCGACGCGATGCGGGAGCTCGGTGCGTCGCGGATCACCGCCGTGCTCGGGCCGTACGCGTGCGGCAACTGCTACGAGGTCCCCGAGGAGATGCGCGCCGAGGTCGCGGAGCGGGTGCCGGCGTCGTACTCGGAGACGAGCTGGGGGACGCCCGCGATCGACGTCGCCGCCGGCGTCCAGGCGCAGCTCGCCGAGCTCGGCGTCGAGGTGATCGACGCGACCGCGTGCACGATCGAATCCCCGAACCTGTACTCGTACCGCCGCGAAGGTCCGGAGAGCGGGCGGATGGCGGGACTGATCCGGAAGCGGGTCACGCCGTGAGCACTCGCGCCGACGAACTCCGGGCGAACCTGGAGCAGGTGCAGGAGCGGATCGAGAAGGCCTGTCAGGCGGCCGGGAGAGGCCGGGACGAGGTCACCCTCGTGGCGATCACCAAAACCTTCCCCATCAGCGACGTACGGGCGCTCGCGGCCCTCGGGGTGACCGACGTCGGGGAGAACCGTGAGCAGGAGCTGAAGGCGAAGGCACCGGACTGCCCGGACCTCAGCTGGCACTTCGTTGGTCAGCTGCAGTCCAAGAAGGCCCGGTCGGTCGTGCGCTACGCGTCGGTCGTGCACTCGGTCGACCGTGATTCGCTCGCCGACGCGCTGTCGAAGGCGGCCGTCGCGGAAGCGAAGACGGTGCGTTGCCTGATCCAGGTGAGCCTCGCGGCGTACGGCTCCGCGGACGCGGCGAGCGGTGCGATCCGCGGCGGCGTCGAGCCGTCCGCCGTGCCGGCGCTGGCCACTCGGATCGCGGCGGCGGAGGGTCTCGAGCTCGGGGGAGTGATGGCGGTCGCGCCGCTCGGATCGGACCCGGACGAAGCCTTCGCCGGGCTGCGTGACGTAGCCTCGCGACTACGCTCCGAACACCCCGGCGCGGACTGGATCTCGGCCGGGATGACCGGCGATCTGGAGGCCGCGATCAAGCACGGTGCGACACACGTCCGGCTCGGGCGCGCATTACTCGGTACGCGCACTCCGCTGGGTTAGTGTCGATAGCGAGCGGGTTTTGCTTCCTGCTCACTGTTGTCGTCGAGTTGCCGTTGAACCGGATCGAGGTGCTGGAGGGCCATGAGCGGCGCGCTGCGCAAGATGGGTGTGTACCTCGGCTTGGTCGAAGACGGGGAGCGTTACAACGCCCGCTACGACGACACGTACGACGACGAGTACGACGACGAGTACGACGAAGCCGTCGACGGGGACTCCCACGAAGCCGAGCCGGCGCCCGCCGGCCGGGAGAGCCGCGAGCCGCGTGACCATCGCGAGGAGCGCCAGGACCGCACGGACCTGGGCGGCGCCACGGTCAGCAAGTTCCCAGACCGGCGCGGGGTCGCGCCGTCCCCGGAGGTTACCGAGTTGGCCCGCATCACCACCGTGCACCCGCGCAGCTACAACGAGGCGCGCGTCATCGGTGAGCACTTCCGCGACGGGACGCCCGTCATCATGAACCTGACCGAGATGGACCACGCCGACGCCAAGCGGCTGGTGGACTTCGCGGCCGGCCTGATCTTCTGCTGCCGGGGCTCGATCGAGCGGATCACCACCAAGGTGTTCCTGGTCTGCCCGCCGAACGTGACGGTGGCCGCGGAGGAGAAGGAAAAGATCGCTGCGGACGGGTTCTACAACCAGAGCTGAAGCCGGCGCTTCCGCCGTCTTCTACACTCGTTGTCGACATGGATGCTCTAGCGCTCGTCCTCATCGTTCTCTACTGGGTTCTGCTCGCCTTCTTCCTGGTGCTGGTGGCGCGGTTCGTACTCAGCCTGATCGTCATGTTCGCTCCGCAGTGGCACCCCAAGGGTCCGCTGCTGCTGTTCTTCGAGCTGATCTACTCGATCACCGATCCGTTCCTGAAGCCGCTGCGGCGGATCCTGCCCCCGATCGGGGCCGGTGGTATCCGGATCGACCTGTCGATGCTGATGCTGTTCGTCATGGTGTCGGTGGCGATGGCGATCAACTCGACGGCCCTTCGGTCGTTGTGAGGGTGAGGACCGCGAAGACCGGGTAGGTAGAGCCCGGATTCCGTCATAAGACAACGAAGCGATAACGTGATCTACTGAGTCGCCAAGGCGAGGGCCACGGGGACTCCGCCAAGACACAGACAAACGAGGTGAAAGATGCCGCTGACGCCGGATGACGTCCGCTCGAAGCAATTCACGCCCGTCCGACTACGGGAGGGCTACGACGTCACAGAGGTCGACTCCTTCCTCGACGAGGTGGAGGCCGAGCTCGAGCGCCTCCTCGCCGAGAACGAGGAGCTGCGGGCCAAGCTCGCGGCGGCTCAGCGTGCCGGTGCCGACCAGCAGCGGCCGGTCGACCAGACCGCCGCGCTGCCGCCCGTCGTGCAGCAGCCGAAGCCCCCGGTCGTGGTCGAGAAGCCCGAGGAGCCCAAGCCGCCGGTGGCGGTTCCGGGTGCGGCCGCTGCGGCCGGCACGGTCGGCGACGCCTCCAGCTCCGCGGTGCGGCTGCTGGAGATGGCCACCAAGCACTCCGACGACCTGGTCCAGGAGGCGAAGGACACCGCCGACAAGATCATCGGCGAGGCCCGCGCCAAGGCGGAGCGGCTGGAGAACGAGGCTCGCGGCAAGGCCGACCGGATGACCGGTGAGGCCCGCGCCCGCGCCGAGAAGCTCGACGGCGAGATCGCCGAGCGCCGCGCGCAGATGCTCGGCACCCTGGAGAAGCAGAAGGGTCAGCTCGAGCGCACGATCGACGACCTGCACGCCTACGAGCGTGAGTACCGCAGCCGCCTGAAGACCTACTTCACCGAGCAGCTGAAGGCGCTCGGCAACGGCGACGACACGCTCAGCCCGCGCAACGGCTTCCGGCCGGAGGCGCGTGCGCAGGCGCACGGTCACGGCGTCTGACAGACCTGATCGAAGAGGCGGTGCTTTCCGGCGGCACCGCCTCTTCGCCATGTCTGGCCACTTTTGACACAGGGTCTCCCGGTAGTGACAGGGAGTCAGGGCCAGGCAGCAGCAACCTTCCGGCCGCTGAGCGTCTCGACATCAGCAAGCCGCAGCCGGTACGGCGCCGGCCGTAGGAGTGAGGGTGATTCCCCGGAGGGACCGTCGGGGAACACACTCCACCGGGCTCCCGGCCGATGCACAACCAAGGTTTTATATTCCGTGGCATGGAGTTCGATCCTGCCGCTGCCGATCTGTCCCTGGCCTCGCTGTTCGCCGGCTGGGCGCTGGCCGACGAGTTGCAGCGCCGGCTCGCGGCCGAGGGTTTCGAGGACTCACGCTTCTCCGACGGTGTGGTGTTCCAGCATCTGGTCGCCGGGCCGGTGACGATCAGCACACTCGCGGAGCAGCTGGGTGTCACCCAGCAGGCCGCCTCGAAGACGGTTGCCGACCTATGGATCCGTCGCTACGTCAACCGCCGGCCGGACCCGTCGGATGCGCGGGCACGCCAGGTCGTGCTCACGGACCGCGGCGAGGCCATCATCGCCGCGGCCCGCAAACACCGCGCAGCCATCGACGCCGAGCTGCGAAAGGCGCTCGGCGACGACGCAGTCGAGCAGACGCGACTGCTGCTGGTCGACGTCATCGCCCAACTCGGCCCAACCCCGTCCCTCCGCGCCGGCGCCGTCCGCCCACCCGTTTAAGAGGTTCACCTCTCCGCGTGCCCCTTCATCACCCGCATGCTGGCGGTGAAGGGGCAGTTTGGGAGGTGAACCTGTCAAACGCACGGAGGCGCGGAGGCCGGGGTCAGGCTTTGACCAGCCAGTACGTGAGCTGCAGGTCCTCTTCGGTGCCTTCGGCAACGTCGACGAGGGTGACGCCGACCGGTGCCTCCTGGTGGAGCTCGACGGCGAGGACCTCGCGGGCGATCTCCTCGGCGTGCTTGCCGAGGGCATCACTGAGCTCGGCGTCGGTCGAGGTCACCCACACCGTGATCCGATCGGACACTTCGAGGCCGGCGTTCTTCCGGGCCTCCTGCAGGGTGCGGACGACCTCGCGGGCGAGGCCGGCCTGCTTCAGCTCCGGCGTCACCTCGAGGTCGAGGGCAACGGTCTCACCCTGCTCGTTGACCACCGACCAGCCTTCCTTCGGCCGCTCGGAGACCAGCACCTCGGCCTCGGAGACCTGGACCTGCTCGCCGTCGACCACGACCGTCGCCGTTCCGGACTCCTTCAGGGCGGCGGCCAGCGCGCCGGCGTCGGCCGCGGCGATCGCAGCGGCGACCACCGGGGTCTGCTTGGCGAACCGCTTGCCGAGCTCCCGGAAGTTGCCCTTGGCGGAGAACTCGACCAGGTCCGCGCCCGCCGAGGACAGCGGTGCGACGGTGCCCACGTTGAGCTCGTCGGCGATCTCCTGCAGCAGCTCCGGCGACAGGTCCGCGATCGCGGCCGACCCGACCAGCGCCCGGGCCAGCGGCTGCCGCGTCTTCACCTTCGCCTCGGCGCGGGCCGACCGGCCGAGCTCGACGACCCGGCGGGCCATCGCCACGTGCCGCGCCAGGGTGTCGTCGACGAGCGTCTCGTCGTACGTCGGGAAGCTCGCCAGGTGCACCGACTCGGGCAGGCCGGGCGTGACCGGGCGGAGCACGTCCTGCCAGACCCGCTCGGTGACGAACGGCGTCAGCGGCGCCATCACCCGGGTCAGCACGTCGAGCGTCTCGTGCAGGGTGGCCAGCGCGCCCGCGTCACCGGACCAGAACCGGCGGCGTGAACGGCGGACGTACCAGTTCGAGAGCACATCGACGAACGAGTTGATCAGCAGGCCGAGCCGCTGCGTGTCGAACGCGGCGTACGCCTCGTCGGTGTCGCGGACCAGCCGGTGCGTCTCGCTGACCAGCCAGCGGTCCAGCACCGAACGCTCCTCGACAGCCGGCGCGTCAGCAGGCGACCAATCGGCCAACCGGGCGTACAGCGCGTGGAACGCGACCGTGTTCCAGTAGGTGAGCAGCACCTTCCGGACGATCTCGTTCAGCACGTTCGGCCCGATGCCGCGCGCCTTCCACGGCGACCCGGAGGCGGCCATGAACCAGCGCACCGCGTCGGCGCTGTGGTCGTCCATCAGCGGGATCGGCTCGAGGATGTTGCCCAGGTGCTTGGACATCTTCCGGCCGTCCTCGGCGAGGATGTGCCCGAGGCAGACGACGTTGCGGTACGACGACTCGTCGAACACCAGCGTGCCGATCGCCATCAGCGTGTAGAACCAGCCGCGCGTCTGGTCGATCGCCTCGGAGATGAAGTCGGCGGGGTACGTCTCCGTGAACTTCTCCTGCGAGCCCTCCACCCACGGGTAGCCCCACTGCGCGAACGGCATCGAGCCCGAGTCGTACCAGGCGTCGATGACCTCGGGCACGCGCCGCGACTCGGCGCCGCAGGTCGGGCAGTCGAAGGTGATGTCGTCGACGTACGGCCGGTGCGGGTCGGTCGCGCTCAGGTCGCGGCCGGCCAGTTCGCCGAGCTCCGCCAGCGACCCCACGCACACCTGGTGGTCCTCGCCGCAGCGCCAGATCGGCAGCGGCGTACCCCAGTAGCGGGACCGGGAGACGGCCCAGTCGATGTTGTTGCGCAGCCAGTCGCCGTACCGGCCCCACTTGACCGACTCCGGGAACCAGTTGGTCTTCTCGTTCTCGCGGAGCAGCGCGTCCTTCACCTGCGTGGTGCGGATGTACCAGGACGGGAGCGCGTAGTACATGACCGGGGTGTGGCAGCGCCAGCAGTGCGGGTACGGGTGCTCGTACGGCACGTGCTTGAACAGCAGGCCGCGGTCCTTGAGGTCCTTCACGAGGTCCTCGTCGGCCTTCTTGAAGAACTGCCCGCCGACCAGCGGTACGTCGGCGTCGAAGTGACCGGTCGTGTCCACCGGCTTCACCACCGGCAGGTTGTACGCGCGGCCCACCGCGAGGTCGTCCGCACCGAAGGCGGGAGACTGGTGCACCAGACCGGTGCCGTCCTCGGTGGTCACATACTCGGCCAGGACGACGTAGTGCGCCGGCTCGTCGAACGGCACCAGCTCCAACGGCCGCTGGTACGTCCAGCGCTCCATGTCGCGGCCGGCGTACTCGCCGGTGACCGTCCAGCCCTCGCCGAGACGGTCCAGCAGCGGCTTGGCGATGACCAGCGACTCGTTTCCGTCGGTGGCCACCACGTACTCGACGTCGGGGTGCACGGCGACGGCGGTGTTCGACACCAGGGTCCACGGCGTGGTCGTCCAGACCAGCAGCGACGCCTTGCCGGCCAGCGGGCCGGACGTCAGCGGGAAGCGGACGTACACCGACGGGTCGACGACGGTCTCGTAGCCCTGGGCGAGCTCGTGGTCGGACAGACCGGTGCCGCAGCGCGGGCAGTACGGCGTGATCCGGTAGTCCTCGACCAGCAGGCCCTTCTCGTGGACCTGCTTCAGCGACCACCAGACCGACTGGACGTACTCCGGGTCCATCGTCTTGTACGGGTGCTCGAGGTCCACCCAGTAGCCCATCCGGACGGTGAGCTCGTTGAACGCGTCGACATGCCGCAGCACGGACTCGCGGCACTTCGCGTTGAACTCGGAGATGCCGTACGCCTCGATGTCGGGCTTGCCGTTGAAGCCGAGCTCCTTCTCGACCGCGACCTCGACCGGGAGGCCGTGGCAGTCCCAGCCGGCCTTGCGCTCGACCCAGAAGCCCTTCATGGTCCGGTAGCGCGGGAACACGTCCTTGAAGACGCGGGCCTCGATGTGGTGGGTGCCGGGCATGCCGTTCGCGGTCGGAGGGCCCTCGTAGAACGTCCACGGCGTGCCGCCGGCGGACTGCTCGAGGCTCTTCGCGAAGGTGTCCTGCTCCTCCCAGAGCGTGAGCACCTCGCGCTCGAGCGCGGGGAAGTCGACCTGGGCGGGAACCTGCCGCCAGGGGGTGTTTGCCGCCATCTTCTGCGTCCTTCGTCGCGTCCTGCTGTGCTGGACGAGGGACGAAGCACCCGGACCGAGCCGGCTACCGCGCGGTACCACCCTCCTTGGCAACCTTGTGCGGGTTGCCCACTTCCTTAACGAGACACTGCCGGTTCTAATAGGTCCCTACGGACTGTTCTTCCGGCGGCTCCGAGGTGATGGCCTCATCACTGCCTTGCGCTTCGCGGTCCTCAGTGTACGGCGTCGTACCAGATGGCTACGAATCGTTAATCGGTGGTGCGGTAGGAATTCGAGGATGAGAATTCTGTTGCGGGTCCGGCCGGGGGCCTCCAGGACCGCGGTCGGTGGCCGGTACGACGGTCCGTCCGGGCCGGCGCTGGTGGTCGCGGTGGCAGCCCGGGCGGTGGAAGGACAGGCGACGAAGGCTGTCCTGGCGGCGGTCGCGGCGGAGTTCGGCGTACGGCGTTCCGCGGTGACACTGGTGCGTGGGGCGACCAGCAGGGACAAGCTGGTCGAGGTGGAGGGGGAGGAGAACGACATCCGGGCGCGGCTCGAGCGGCTGCTCGGTTGACCTGGGATTGTTACGGACAGTGACGTCCGCAATGCGGTTGTGACGCGCAGAACATCGAGCGGGCTTGAAGAACCGACTACCGTATGTCCACGGTCTGCGCGTCAGACTGGCACGTGATGTGCGCGTGGCCTACTGTCTTGCGACCAGTCCGCTTCAGTCTCCGACTAAGGCAGGGGGTAGCCGCCATGGCTACATCGGCACGGAAGAAGTCCGCCCCCCAACGTTCTGCCGCGGCCAAGAAGAGCGCCCCGGCATCCGGCGAGCCGAAGAAGACGACGACGGCCCGCAAGGCGCCGGCGAAGAAGACCTCGCCGGCCGCCAAGACTTCCGCGAAGCAAGCGGCGACCGCCGCCGGCTCCGCGGCCAAGAAGGCTCCGGCCAAGAAGACCCCTGCCAGGAAAGCGACAACGAAGAGGGTGGCCATGAAGACGAACGAGAACAGGACTCCGGCGACGGCGCCGGGGAAGTCCGCAGCCCACACGGCCGAGACCTTCAAGGTGAAGCCGGGTGAGGACCCGTGGACCGCTGCCGAGCTGGCCGAGCTGCGGGCGGAGCTGGAGGGTGAGGTCGAGCACCTCAAGCAGGAGATCCGGGACGCCGAGCAGGAGATCGCGGGCCTGTTCCGGGACGGCAGCGACGGCGCCGGCAACGACCAGGCGGACGTCGGCTCCACCACTCTCGAGCGGTACCACGAGCTGACCCTGGCCAACAACGCCCGGGACATGCTGAACCAGATCGAGTTCGCGCTGACCCGGATCGACGACGGCACGTACGGCGTCTGCGAGAACTGCGGCAACGCGATCGGCAAGGGTCGGCTGCAGGCGTTCCCGCGTGCGACACTGTGCGTCTCATGCAAAGAACGCCAGGAACGCCGCTGAACGACCCTGCCTCGTCTCACCAGGTGGGGGACGAAGACACTCCGGAACCGGCCGACACCGCGTCGGCCGGTTCTCCGTCGTCCGATGACGCTGTCGCGGACGGCGGCGGCAGTACGACCCCCGGTAACCGGTCGTGGAAGTGGACCGTGGTGTTCGCGGGAGTCGGGCTGCTGATCCTCTTCCTGGATCAGTTGACCAAGGCGCTGGCGCTGGCGCACCTGACGCCGGGCGAGCCGGTGAACGTGATCGGTTCGCTGCTCAAGTTCAACCTGATCCGGAACTCGGGTGCCGCGTTCAGCCTCGGTTCCGGCTACACGCCGTACATCAGCGTCATCCAGATCACGGTCGCGCTCGGCGTCGTCTACCTGTCCCGCAGGCTCGGTTCGGCGGGCTGGGCGGTCGCGTTCGGGCTGCTGTTCGGCGGCGCGGTCGGGAACATCCTGGACCGGATCTTCCGGGAGCCGTCGCCGTTCCACGGGCACGTGGTCGACTTCCTGCAGACCCCGCACTGGGCGATCTTCAACGTCGCCGACATGGCGGTCACGTCGGCCGCCGTCCTGCTGGTGATCCAGACGCTGCGCGGGATCCGGCTGGACGGGACCCGGGAGCAGCGGAAGTGACATCAGGGACATCCGGGAGCTCCCGGACCGTGATGGTGCCGGACGGTCTCGCGGGGGAGCGGCTGGACGCGGCACTGTCCCGCCTGTTCGGTGTGTCCCGGACGAAGGCGGCCGAGCTGATCGAGTCCGGCCTGGTCCAGGTCGACGGCGTGCCGGCGCCGAAGTCGTCCCGGGTCGCGGCCGGTGTCCTGCTCGACGTCGAGCTGCCACCGCCGCCGTCCGAGGTGACCGTCGTCCCGGAGACCGTGGACAACCTGCGGATCGTGTACGACGACGACGAGATCGTCGTGGTGGACAAGCCGGTCGGCGTTGCCGCACACCCGTCGCCCGGGTGGACCGGCCCGACCGTGATCGGGCACCTGGCCGGCGCCGGGTTCAGCATCTCGACCAGCGGCGCCGCCGAGCGCAAGGGCATCGTGCACCGGCTGGATGTCGGGACGTCCGGGCTGATGGTGGTCGCGAAGACCGAGTACGCGTACACGGTCCTCAAGCGCGCCTTCAAGGAGCGCACGGTCAAGAAGATCTACCACGCGCTCGTGCAGGGTCATCCCGACCCGTTCACCGGGACCGTCGACGCGCCGATCGACCGGCACCCGCACCACGACTACAAGTTCGGCGTGGTGGCCGGCGGCAAGCCGAGCGTCACGCACTACGAGACCCTCGAGGCGTTCCGGTACGCGACGCTGCTGGAGATCACCCTGGAGACCGGACGCACCCACCAGATCCGCGTCCACATGTCCGCGATCGGGCACCCGTGCTGCGGCGACCTGACGTACGGCGCCGACCCGATCCTCGCCGAACGCCTCGGCCTCACCCGCCAGTGGCTGCACGCGATGCGCCTCGGCTTCACCCATCCCGGCACCGGCGACTACGTCGAGTTCACCTCGGAGTACCCCGAAGACCTCGACCACGCGCTCGACCTCCTCGTCGACTGAGATCCGGGCCTACGCTGAGGGCATGGAGGAATCTCGCCTCGGGGGGACGGGGCGTTGGCGGCTGCCGGCCGAGGTGACGAGCTTCGTCGGGCGACGGCGTGAGCTCGCCGACACCAGGCGGCTGTTGTCGAGCAGCCGGCTGCTGACACTGACCGGGGTCGCCGGGGTCGGCAAGACGCGACTGGCGGTGCGGATGGCCGCCGAGGTACGGCGTACCTTCGACGACGGGGTCTGGTTCGTCGAACTGGACGCGCTGCGGGACCCGGGCCTGCTCGGCCACACGCTGGCCGAGGCGCTCGACCTGATCCAGGTGTCGGCGAGCCCGGAGACGGATGTCGCGGAGTTTCTCGAGGACAAGCACGTGCTGCTGGTGCTCGACAACTGTGAGCACGTGGTCGAGGCGTGCGCCGTGCTCGTGAGCAAGTTGCTGGCGATCGCACCCGGGCTCCGGGTTCTGGCGACCAGCCGGCACGTCCTCGGGGCCGAGGGCGAGCAGATCCTGACGGTGGCGCCGTTGCCGACGCCGCCTGCCGAGTCCACGGACCCCGATCGGTACGAGGCGCTGGTGCTGTTCGCCGACCGGGTTCGCGCGGTGATGCCCGGCTTCGTGGTCGACGAGTCGAACCGGGACCAGGTGATCGAGGTCTGCCGGCGGCTGGACGGCGTACCGCTCGCGCTCGAGCTCGCCGCGGTCTGGATGCGCACGCTGACGTTGCCGCAGATCCTCGAGCGACTGGCGGACCGGGTCCGGCTGCTGCTGGGCGGCGGGGCCACGGATCCGCTGTACCCGCAGGCGCTGGAGGCCGCGATCGGCTGGAGCTACGACCTGTGTTCTCCCGGCGAGCGGCTGCTCTGGGAGCGGCTCTCGGTCTTCGCCGGCGGGTTCGACCTGACCGGTGCGGAGGAGGTCTGCTCGGGCGACGGCATCGAACGCGACGAGGTGCTCGGTCTGGTCGCCGGTCTGGTGAACAAGTCGATCATCACCCGGACGGCGGCGGCCTCGCCGGTGGTCGCAGGCTACGACATGCTGATGACCATCTCGCAGTTCGGCGCGACCCGGCTGGGTGAGCGGACCCGCACGTACCAGTTCCGGCACCGCGACTACTACCGGGCACTGACCGCCCAGTGGGCGACCGGCTCGTTCGGTCCGCGGCAGGCCGACCTGTTCCTGCGGACGCGGCGCGAGCACCACAACCTCCGGACGGCCATCGACTTCTGCCTGGCCGAGCCGGGGGAGGAACCGGTCGCGCTCGAGCTCGCGGCGCCGATCTGGACGTTCTGGTTCGCGGGCCTGCTGCGCGAGGGCCTGCGCTATCTCACCAGGGCACTCGACGCCGCGCCGGCGCCGACGCGGAGCCGCGCGTTCGGACTCCTGGCCGGCTGCCAGCTCGCGATGTTCCTCGGCGAGGCGGAACTGTTCGCGCGCTGGCTCACCGAGTGCGCGGAACTCGCCGAGCAGTACGACGACGACCGGCTGCGGGCCGGGGTCGCCGAGGTGTCGGCGCACGCGATGATCTACGAGGGCCGGGAGGCCGCCGCCGTCGGCGGGCTGGAGCGGGCGCTCGCCGGGTTCCGCGCCGGCGGGGACCGGCACGGTGAGTTCAACTGCCTCTACCTGTTGTCGCTGGCAACTTTCTTCCTGGATGACCCCAGGGTCGACGAGTTCAGCCGCCGGGCGTACGAGCTCGCCGAATCGCGGGGCGCCGTCCAGTCGCGGGCGTACGCGCTCTGGGTGCTCGGCGTCGTGCAGTCGCGCGACCACGACCAGTTCGAGTCGGCGACCCTGCGTTTCCGCGAGGCGATCAGGTCGTTGCGCCCGCTGAACGACCGGACCGGGATCGGGTTCTGCGTCCAGGCGCTGTCCTGGTGCGCCGGGGCGGCGGCGCCCGACGAGCGTGCCGCGCGGCTGATGGGAGCGGCGCGGGCGGTCTGGCGCAGTGGCGTCGTGGTCCGGGAGACGACGCCGTACAGCCGGCTCGACGACCTGACGGCGGAGCGGATCCGCGCGGCGATCGGTGCGCCCGCGTTCGGCGCGGCCTTCGCGCGCGGAGCGGCGTACACCTTCGACGAGACCGTCGCGCTCGCGCTGGGCGAGGACGACGGACGGGACAGGCGTGGGACGCGGCGGAACGGCCGGCGGCTGACGCGGCGTGAGCACGAGGTCGCGGTGCTGATCGGCGAAGGCTGAGCAACCGCGAGATCGCCGACCGGCTGACGGTCTCCCGGCGGACCGCCGAGACCCATGTCGAACACATCCTCGGCAAGCTCGGCTTCACCTCCCGCAGCCAGGTCGCCCACTGGGTCGCGGACCACCCACCTACGTAGTCAACATCCGTATCCGTACTGATGCGCGGGGTCGACGGTCGCGCGAGGCTTGGATCAAGCGTTGTGTGCCACAACGTGGCCGTGGGACCCCTCCCCGCGGCAGGCCGCCTGGATCCCTCCACCCGGGCCGGCCGCAGGTGGACCTGGTGCCCCGAGACCCCGGGCGGTGCCAGGTCCGCCGTCTTGCGCGCCGCGAACTGGTGTGCTCGTGGTCTGATCCACGACCGGATAGCGGGCGCGGCGGGAGCGCGCCGGTGAGCCGATTCAGAACTGTCCACGGGCCCGCATAGGCTGTACCGGTCCACCTGAATCGCGCCCTGGGAGGTCTGCGTCGATATGGCGTCCAGCGACAGTTTTGTGCATCTCCACGTGCACACGGAGTACTCGATGCTGGACGGCGCCGCGCGGATCGACGAGTTGTTCAAGACCGCCCAGGAGATGGGCATGCCGGCGATCGCGACCACCGACCACGGGTACGTGTTCGGCGCCTACGAGTTCTGGCGGACCGCGAAGAAGTACGACGTCAAGCCGATCATCGGCGTGGAGGCGTACCTGACGCCGCACACCCACCGCTCGGAGCGCAAGCGGGTCAAGTGGGGCGACGCGAACTCCGGCCGCGACGACGTCTCCGGCTCGGGTGCCTACACCCACATGACGCTGCTGGCGAAGAACACCTCCGGCATGCACAACCTGTTCAAGATGAGCTCGCTGGCCAGCCTCGAGGGCTACTACTTCAAGCCCCGGATGGACCGCGAGCTGCTGAACACCTACGGCCAGGGCCTGATCGCGACCACCGGCTGCCCGTCCGGCGAGGTGCAGACCCGCCTGCGCCTGGGGCAGTACAAGGAGGCCGTCGAGGCCGCCGCGGAGTTCCGCGACATCTTCGGCAAGGAGAACTACTACTGCGAGCTGATGGACCACGGCCTCGGCATCGAGCGGGACATCCAGAAGGACCTGCTGAAGCTGGCCCGCGAGCTCGGCCTGCCGCTGGTCGCGACCAACGACCTGCACTACACCAAGCCCGAGGACTCCCAGGCGCACGCCGCGCTGCTGTGCGTGCAGTCAGGCTCGACGCTGTCCGACCCGAACCGGTTCAAGTTCGACGCGAACGAGTTCTACGTCAAGACCGCCGCCGAGATGCGCGAGGTGTGGAAGGAGCTGCCGGAGGCGTGTGACAACACGCTGCTGATCGCCGAGCAGTGCGACGTCAGCTTCACCGAGGGCGAGGGCCGGTTCATGCCGCGCTTCCCCTGCCCCGAGGGCCACAACGAGGAGTCCTGGTTCGTCGCCGAGGTCGAGACCGGTCTGCACAAGCGGTATCCGGCCGGAATTCCGGACCAGGTCCGCAAGCAGGCGGAGTACGAGATCGAGGTCATCACCTCGAAGGGGTACGCCGGCTACTTCCTCGTCGTCGCGGACTTCATCAACTGGGCCAAGGAGCACGGCATCCGGGTCGGTCCGGGCCGTGGTTCCGGCGCCGGCTCGATGTGCGCGTACGCGATGAAGATCACCGACCTGGACCCGCTCCAGCACGGCCTGATCTTCGAGCGCTTCCTGAATCCGGAGCGGATGTCGATGCCCGACTTCGACATCGACTTCGACGACCGCCGCCGCCCCGAGGTGATCCGCTACGTCACCGAGAAGTACGGCGACGACCGGGTCGCGATGATCGTCACCTACGGCACGATCAAGGCCAAGCAGGCGATCAAGGACGCCGGCCGGGTGCTGGACTACCCGTTCGCGATGGGCGACCGGATCACCAAGGCGATGCCGCCGTCGGTGATGGGCAAGGACATCCCGCTGTCGGGCATCTTCGACTCGACCCACAAGCGGTACTCCGAGGCCACCGAGTTCCGCTCGCTGTACGAGTCCGACCAGGACGTGCGCAAGATCGTCGACACCGCTCGCGGCCTGGAGAACCTGAAGCGCCAGTGGGGTGTGCACGCGGCCGGCGTGATCATGTCCAGCGAGCCGCTGATCGAGCTGATCCCGATCATGCGCCGCGAGCAGGACGGCCAGGTCATCACCCAGTTCGACTACCCGAGCTGCGAGACGCTCGGCCTGGTCAAGATGGACTTCCTGGGCCTGCGGAACCTGACAATCATGGACGACGCGGTCAAGAACGTCGAGGCCAGCCGCGGTGTCACGCTGGACCTCGACGAGCTGGCCAAGTCCCTCGACGACAAACCGACGTACGACCTGCTCGCCCGCGGTGACACGCTCGGCGTGTTCCAGTTCGACGGCGGCCCGATGCGGGCGCTGCTGCGGCTGATGCGGCCGGACAACTTCGAGGACATCTCCGCGGTCGGCGCGCTCTACCGCCCCGGCCCGATGGGCGCGAACAGCCACACCAACTACGCCCTCCGCAAGAACAAGCAGCAGGAGATCAGCTACCCGCACGACGAGCTCGCCGTCGCGCTGGAGCCGATCCTGGGCACGACGTACGGCCTGATCGTGTATCAGGAGCAGGTGATGGCGATCGCCCAGCAGCTCGCGGGCTACACGCTCGGCAAGGCGGACCTGCTCCGCCGGGCGATGGGCAAGAAGAAGCGCGAGGTGCTCGACGCCGAGTACGTCGGCTTCTCCGAGGGCATGAAGGCGAACGGCTTCTCCGACCAGTCGATCAAGGCGCTCTGGGACGTCCTGGTCCCGTTCTCGGACTACGCGTTCAACAAGGCGCACTCGGCGGCGTACGGTCTGGTCTCGTACTGGACGGCGTACCTGAAGGCGAACTACCCGGCGGAGTACATGGCCGCGGTCCTGACGTCGGTGAAGGACGACAAGGACAAGATGGCCATCTACCTGAACGAGTGCCGCCGGATGGGCATCAAGGTGCTGCCGCCGGACGTCAACGAGTCGGACTCGAACTTCACCCCGGTCGGCACCGACATCCGCTTCGGCCTGTCCGCGATCCGCAACGTCGGCGTGAACGTGGTCGCCGAGATCGTCGCGGCCCGCGAGGAGAAGGGCCGGTTCACCGACTTCGTCGACTTCATCGACAAGGTGCCGCTGCCGGTCTGCAACAAGCGCGTGATCGAGTCGCTGGCCAAGGCCGGTTCGTTCGACTCGATGAGCCACGCCCGGCGCGCGGTCGTCGCGGTGCACGAGCAGGCCGTCGACGAGGCCATCGACCTGAAGCGGAACGAGGCGCACGGCCAGTTCGACCTGTTCTCGATGGGTGACGACGACGCCGACGAGGGCGAGGGCAACAGCCGCCTGACCGTCACGGTCCCCGAGATCGAGGAGTGGGACAAGGCGACCAAGCTGGCGCACGAGCGCGACATGCTCGGGCTGTACGTGTCCGACCATCCGCTGTTCGGTGTCGAGCACGTGCTCACCAACGGCAGCGACTGCACGATCGGGCAGTTGCTCGCCGACGAGGACCGGCCGGACGGCAGCCGGGTGACGATCGGCGGCCTGGTCACCGCGGTCCAGCGGAAGGTGAACAAGCGCGGCGACATCTACGCGATCGTCACCATCGAGGACCTCGAAGGTTCGATCGAGGTGATGATGTTCTCCTCGGCGTACCAGTTGCACGCGCACCTGCTCACCAACGACGCGATCATCTTGATGAAGGGCCGGGTCCGGCGCCGCGAGGACCGGCTCGAGCTGAGTGGCGACGAGGTCGTCGTCCCGGATCTGACCGAAGGCCCGAGCGGCCCGGTCGTGCTGACGATGCCGGTCAACCGCTGCACTCCGCCGGTTGTCGATCAGCTGCGGGACATCCTGACGTCGCACCCCGGCATGACAGAGGTTCACCTGCGCCTGCAGGCACGCCAGAAGACCACCGTCATGCGCATCGGCGACCGCTTTCGGGTGACCCCCACCTCGTCGCTGATGGCCGACCTGAAAGCGCTCCTCGGTCCCTCCTGCCTGGCCAGCTGACCGGCGGTGGAACCCATGCGTCACACTGGCGTCGTGAGTCAACCGGAGTCCTCCCAGTCGCCGTACCTGGCACCCCCGTCGCTGAACCCGTTCGGGAGGCCGGCCGTCGAGGAGCCGCGGCTGCCGTGGGCGAAGGCGGTCCTGGTGACGGTGGTGGTGTTCCTGGTCGCGGGTGTGGTGGCCGGGTGGGCCTGGCAGCAGTTCTCGCCGCTGGCCAAGTACACCGTGGACGAGCAGGGCGGGGCGCTCGGCGAGGAGCAGATGACCCGGATCTTCGGGCCGGACGGCACGTTCACCGCGATCGGCTTCGTGGCCGCCGTGGTGCTTGGTGGGGCGCTGTTCTGGTGGCTTCGCAACTACGGTCCGTGGTCGGTCGCGATCGTCACTCTCGGTGCTTGCCTGGGCGCCGGAGTGTGCTGGGGCGTCGGCATGCTGCTCGGGCACGACCCGATCGAGCCGCGGCTGCGGGCCGCTCACCCCGGTGATTTGGTCGCGGCCCCGCTGGAGCTGCACACCTGGACGCCGGCCGTCTCCTGGCTGATCGGCGCCGCACTGGCCTGCGCGATCATCGCCGCCGCGACGTGGCGCGCTGAGCCTGTTGCAACCACTTCGCAACCTGCTGCGTCAGAATCTGCACCGCCGGTCCACTAGCCTTTTGCAGATCCGGTGGTGAGGCCATCGGAGCCAGCGAGGGAGCATATGTCCGACCAGAACCAACCACCCCAGTACCCAGGTGCCGGTGGTCAGCAGCCGCAGTACGGCCCGCCGCAAGGGCAGAACCTCTGGCCCCAGCAGGGTCAGCAGCCGGGGAGGCCGCAAGGCCAGCAGCCCGGCCAGCACGGTTACCCACAGCAACACCCACAGCAGGGCCAGCAGTACGGCGGCCCGCAGCAGGGTGGTCCCCAGCAGGGCGGTCCCCAGTACGGCGGTCCGCAGGGCCCGGGCCCGCAGCAGGGTGGTCCTCAGCAGGGTGGCGCGCAGTACTACGGCCAGGGCGGGCAGCAGTACCCTCCGCAGCACGGCCAGCCGGGTCAGGCGTCGTACGAGCAGATGCACATCGGCGGTCAGCCGCCGCAGGGCCCCGGGTACGGCGGTCCGCAGCAGTGGCAGCCGGAGCCGAAGAAGAAGCGCGGCAAGCTGATCCCGATCATCGCCGCGGTGGCGATGGTGCTGGTGGTCGCCGGCGGCGGAATCTTTGCCTACGGCAAGCTCGGCGGCGGCGGCAAGCAGCCGGCCGACGTGCTGCCCGGCACCGCGGTCGGTTACGCCCGGGTGGACCTGAACCCGTCGGCCGGCCAGAAGGTCGCGGCGGTCCGGTTCCTGATGAAGTTCCCGTCCGTGAAGGACAACCTCGGCCTCACCGGTGAGCAGGACGACCTGCGGCAGAAGCTGTTCGAGCAGATCAAGAAGTCCGCCGGCGACGACCTCGCCGACGTCGACTTCGACAAGGACGTCAAGCCCTGGCTGGGCGACCGCGCCGGGTTCGCCGCGCTCCCGCCGGCCGAGGGCAAGGACGAGCCGATCCCGGTCGTCGCCGTCCAGATCAAGGACGAGGACGCCGCCAACAAGGGCATGGACAAGCTGCTCGCGAACGAGGACGACAAGCCCGGCCGCGCGTTCACCGACGGCTACATGATCCTCGGCGACGACCAGGCGACCGTCGACGCGGCCGTCGCCACGGCCAAGGACAACCCGCTGAGCAAGAACGCCAAGTTCAGCGCGGACATGGACAAGCTCGGCGAGCAGGGCTTCATCTCGGGCTGGGCGGACGCCAAGGGCCTGGCCTCGATCAGCGGCAAGGTCGGGTCCAGCCAGATCGCCGGGCTCGGTGACGCGACCGCCGCGGTGGCGCTGCGGTTCGACGCGTCGTACGTCGAGCTGAAGGGCATCGCGCACGGCGACAAGAGCGTCAAGGTGAGCTCCGCCGACGCCGCCGACCTGGTCACCAAGCTGCCGGAGACCACCGCCGGCGCGATCGCGATCTCCGGCGGCGAGAACCTGATCGACACCGCCTGGGCGCAGGTGCAGAAGGCGGGCGGCGAGAACCTCCAGCCGATGATCGACGAGATCGCCCAGGAGACCGGGCTGAAGCTGCCGGACGACCTGAAGACCCTGGCCGGCAAGAACCTGTCGGTCTCGATCGACAAGGACACCGCCGACGGCCCGAAGATCGCGGCCCGGATGGAGACCGACCCGGCGAAGGCCGAGCCGGTCGTGCAGAAGCTGACCACGCTGCTCCGCGAGCGGTCCTCGGCGAACATCCCGATCGAGAGCGCGAAGGACGGCGACACGCTCGTCGTCTCGACCAGCAAGGACTACGCCGAGCAGGTGCTGAAGGACGGCGGCCTCGGCCAGACCGAGAACTTCAAGCAGGCGCTGCCCGACATCAAGGGCGCGGTGATGATCGGGTACGTCGACTTCGAGGCGGCCGGATCGGTCAGCGACCGGTTCGCCGACGACAAGAACCTGGCCGCGCTCCGCTCGGCCGGCGTCGTCACCCGCTCCACCGGCGACGGCGAGGCCGAGGTCACGCTGCGGGTCGTCGCGAAGTAGTCAGCACAGCGAACGAAAGCCCCGGACAGAATTGTCCGGGGCTTTCTTCGTGGCTGATGTCGAAAACGGCGGATCGGGTTCTACCTCCTGGGTGAAAGCACCTCGTCACGAAGGAGAAGGACCATGACCCACATCAGCGAGATCCGGACCGTCGGCGTACCGGTGACCGACCAGGACCGCGCGCTGGCGTTCTACACCGGCGCGCTCGGCTTCGAGGTGCTGATGGACGCGCCGTTGCCGCAGCTCGGCGGCCGGTGGATCGTCGTCGCCCCGACCGGCTCGTCGGCGAGCATCGCGCTGGTCCCCGCGAGCGAGGGCAACCCGGCGGGCGTCGACACCGGGATCCGGATGGCCAGCCCGGACGCGAAGGGGGCGCACCAGCACTTCCTCGCCAGCGGCGTCGACACCGACGAGTTGCTCGAGTGGCCCGGCGTACCCCCGATGTTCAGCCTGCACGACCCGGACGGCAACCGCCTCTACATCTCGCAGGCCTGAGTCAGCGGGGCAGTCGTACGCCGGTGAGCGAGGCGCAGGCGTCCAGAAAGGCGTCCTGCGTCTCGCGGTCCGAAGCGGCCGGATGAGTCCGGTGCGGTCGCCGGTGGTAGTAATACCTGCCGCTTCCGGTCTCCGGCGCGGTGGCCAGCCAGACCTGCGTCAGGTGCGCCTGGCCGAGATCACCAGGCGCACCGCGTCCGCCCATCTTCGTCGGGACCCAGCCGGGGTCCACCGCGTTCGACAGCACGTCCGGCCAGAGCCGGGCGACCGCGAACGCCAGCAGGACGTCGTGCAGCTTGGAGTCCGAGTACGCCTGCGCTCCACGCCACCGGCGCCGTACCCACTGCAGGTCGTCGAGGGCGACGTCACCGCCTTCGTGCATGCCGGAGCTGAGGTAGATCAGGCGATGGGGGCGTTCGATCAACGCGGTCAACAGGTACGGCGCCAGCGCGTTGATCGCGAACACGTGCTCGAGACCGTCGACCGTCTCGATCCGCGGCTCCTGGTACCCGACGGCCGCGTTGTGCACGACCACGTCGAACCGCCCGGACGCATTCGCCTGGGCCGCCAGGTCCCGCGTCTGGTCGATACTCGCGAGATCGCCCACGAGCACCGCCGTCGCCTCCGGCACCGCCCGGAGCGCGTCGTCGGCGCGCCGTTCGTTGCGGGCGTGGAGCACGACGTCGTGGCCCTGGGCGACGAGTTCCCGCGCGACCAACTGCCCGAGGCCGTCGGCCGAACCGGTGATCAGGATGCGTGTCACGACTGGAGTCTCACACCAGGACGTGGCCGCCGTCGACGGAGACGATCGAGCCGGTGGCGTAAGGCTGGTTCATCAGGTAGACGTAGGCCGCCGCAATGTCCTCCGGCTCCCCGACGCGCCCGACCGGGAGGTGTTGCGCGGCCTCGTCGTAGTCGATGCCGCCGCGCCACATCGGCGTCCGGACAACGCCGGGCTTGACGGCGTTGACGCGGAGCGGGGCGAGCTCGACGGCGAGGGCGCGGGTCAGGGAGTCCATCGCGCCGCAGATGCTCGCGGCGACCGACCAGCCGGGGCCCGGGCGGTCGCCGGCGGCGCCGGTCGTGAGGACGACCGAGCCGCCCGCGCGGAGCTTCGGTACGGCGGCGCTCACGGCACCGAGCGCACCGAAGTACCGCAGCTCGAAGGCCTGCCGCGCTTGCGCCAGGTCCATCGAGCCGGCCTCGAGGAAGGTCAGCGCCTCGCCGGCGGTGTAGACGAGGTGGTCGAACGGATCGAGACCGGCGAAGAACGCCCGGACGGCGGCGGGGTCGGTGAGGTCGACCGCTTCGCCGGCGGCCGACGCGGGCAGCGCGCCGAGCGCCGCCTTCACGGACTCGGGGTTGCTCGAGGCAACGATCACGGTCGCGCCCTGGGCGGCGGCCAGCTGTGCGGTGGCCAGGCCGATGCCCGACGTACCGCCGAGAAGGACGACGCGGTGGTCCTGCAGAGTCACGGAACTGCCTTTCGTGGTGGGGAATCTCGCTTCCACGATGCGGCGGCCGGGGCGCCGCCGTCCAAGACCTGTTCCGCTCTCTGTAATACCCTGAAGGTATTATGGATCTCGATCTCCGCAAGCTGCGGTACTTCGTCGCCGTCGCCGAGGAACTGCACTTCGGCCGCGCGGCCGAGCGGCTGCACATCGCGCAGCCCGTGCTGTCCCGGCAGATCCGGGCCCTCGAGGACGAGCTCCGGGCCCAGCTGTTCGCCCGCACCCGGCGATCGACCGAACTGACCGCGGCCGGTCGCCAGTTGCTCGACGACGCGCGGCCGCTGCTCGCCGCCGCCGACGCCACGCGGCGCCGGGTGGCCCGGGCCGCGCGCGGCTCGACGACGTTCACGATCGGCTTCATGCCGGGCCTGACCGTGACCGAGGCGGTTCGCGCGTTCGGCGCGACGCATCCGGAGCTCGAGATCGAGCTGATCCGCACCACGTGGGACGATCAGGTCGACGTACTGCACGACGGCCAGGTGGACGTGAGCATCGTCCGGCTGCCGATCGACCAGGCCGGCCTCACCGTCCGCCCGCTCTTCGAGGAGCCCCGGGTCGCGACGCTGCCGGCCGGCCACCGCCTCGCCGGGAAGCCCGTCATCGACATCACCGATCTCGCCGACGAGCATCTCCTGCAGGACCCCGACGCCGTACCGGAGTGGCGCGACATCGCCGTCGAGCTCCGGACCCGGACGGCGAAACCGATCCCCGTGCTGCACAGCGTCGAGGAGAAGCTCGAGCACGTCGCCGCCGGCCGCGGTGTCTCGATCGTCCCGCTGTCCGTCGCCACCTTCTACCAGCGCCCCGACGTCGTCACGGTCCCCGTCGACAACCTCGCGCCGAACACCGTCGCCCTGGCCTGGATCGCCACCCGCCGCTCCCGCCTGCTCCAGGACTTCGCCGGCCTTGCTCCAACGGTCACTTGGACGCACTAGGCGGTGTCCTCAGCCGTTGCTCAGTTGAGGACCCGGTAGCGGATGTGCGTCGCGCGGGGTGTGTCGATCACGCGGACGACCTCGAGCTCGACGCGGTGCGGGAGGACGTCGAACAGCCGCAGACCGCTGCCGAACAGGACCGGCACCTGGCTGAGCTGCAACTCGTCGAGGACGCCGGCCGCCAGCGCCTGCTGCGCGGTGACCGCACCGTGGACCAGCACGTCCTTGTCGCCGGCGGCCGCCTTCGCCTGCGCCATCGCGGTCTCGATGTCGCCGACGACGTGGACGTTCTCGTAGTCGACCGGTGTCGGGTCGTGGCTGACGACGAAGATCGGTACCCCGTGGTGGTGCCCGCCGTAGTAGTCGACCTGCTCCGCCGTACGGCGGCCGACCAGGACCGCGCCGGTGGCGTTCAGCTCGTCCCAGATCTCGCCGGCCTCGCCGTCCGGGCGACCGACCTCGCCGGCGTCGTCCAGGTACCACTCGTGCAACCGCATGAAGTCGTCGCCGCCGGGGTTGCCGGGCCGGTCGTCCGGTCCCGCGATGTAGCCGTCGGCCGACATCGACATCAACAGCACGGATGAAGACATGAGCGTGCTCCCTCGCTCCGGTGGCGCGGTCGGTCCGCGCCCTGTGCCTTCGCGTCGAAGACGCTACCGCCGATTCGACATCATTCCGCGGCGAGCGTCTCCAGGACGCCGTCGCCGTACTTGGTCAGCTTGTTCTCGCCGATGCCGCTGATCGTGCCCAGCTCGGCCAGCGACGTCGGCCGGTCGGTGGCGATCTGCCGCAGCGTCGCGTCGTGGAAGATCACGTACGCCGGGACGCCCTGCTCCTTGGCCACCGCCGCCCGCCACGCGCGCAACCGCTCGAACACCGGCGCCGCCTCGGGCGCGAGATCGGCGGCGGCCGCCTTCTTGCCGCTGGACGACCTGCTCCTGGAACGCACCCGCTCGGGCTCGCGGCGCATCATCACCTCGCGCCGCCGGCCGAGCACCTCGCCGCTGTCCTCGGTGAGCACGAGCGTGCCGTAGTCGCCCTCGACCGCGAGCAACCGCAGCGCGAGGCACTGGCGGATCACGCCGCGCCACTCGGTGTCCGTCAGCTCGGTGCCGATCCCGAACACGGTCAGCTGGTCGTGCCGGAACTGCTTGACCTTGTCGGTCTCCTTGCCGAGCAGGATGTCGATCAGCTGCCCGGCGCCGAACTTCTGCCCGCGCTCGTGCTGCAGCCGGAACACCGTCGAGAGCAGCTTCTGCGCCGCGATCGTGCCGTCCCAGGACTCCGGCGGCGTCAGGCAGGTGTCGCAGTTCCCGCACGCGTCGCCCTGCTGGCCGAAGTACGCCAGGAGTTGCGAGCGCCGGCACTGCACCGTCTCGCACAGCGCGAGCATCGCGTCGAGGTGCGCGCTCAGCCGCCGCCGGTGCGCGAGGTCGCCCTCGGACGTGTCGATCATCTTCCGCTGCTGGACGACGTCCTGCAGCCCGTACGCCAGCCAGGCGGTGGACGGCAGGCCGTCACGCCCCGCGCGGCCGGTCTCCTGGTAGTAGCCCTCGACCGACTTCGGCAGGTCGAGGTGCGCGACGAAGCGGACGTCCGGCTTGTCGATCCCCATGCCGAACGCGATCGTCGCCACCACGACCAGCCCGTCCTCGCGCAGGAACCGGGCCTGGTTCGCGGCGCGGGTCCGGCTGTCCAGGCCGGCGTGGTACGGCAGGGCCTCGATCCCGTTCTGGGTCAGGAAGGCCGCGGTCTTCTCGACGCTGTTGCGGGACAGGCAGTACACGATGCCCGCGTCGCCGGCGTGCTCGGTGCGCAGCAGATCGAGCAGCTGCCGTTGCGGATTGTCCTTCGGGACGATCCGGTACTGGATGTTCGGCCGGTCGAAGCTCGCGACGAAGTGCTTCGCGTCGCCGAGCTTCAGCCGGGTCGCGATCTCCTGGTGGGTCGCCTCGGTCGCCGTCGCGGTGAGCGCGATCCGCGGCACGTCGGGCCAGCGCTCGTGCAGCTCGGACAGCATCAGGTAGTCGGGCCGGAAGTCGTGGCCCCACTGCGACACGCAGTGCGCCTCGTCGATCGCGAAGAGCGCGATCTTGCCCTGGTCGAGCAGCCGCACGGTCGCTTCCACCCGGAGCCGCTCGGGCGCCAGGTACAGCAGGTCGAGCTCGCCGGCCAGGAACGCCTGCTCGACCTCGCGCCGCTGCTCGAAGTCCTGCGTGGAGTTGAGGAATCCCGCCCGGACGCCGAGCGCGGTGAGCGCGTCCACCTGGTCCTGCATCAACGCGATCAGCGGCGAGATGACCACGCCGACGCCGGATCGCACCAGCGACGGGATCTGGTAGCACAGCGATTTGCCGCCGCCGGTCGGCATCAGCACCAGCGCGTCGCCGCCTGCGACGACGGTGTCGATGATGTCGCCCTGCTCGCCGCGGAAGGCGTCGTACCCGAACACCCGCCGGAGGACCTGGAGGGCTTCGGAATCGGGCAGCTCGGTCGTCTCACTCACCCCGGCGAGTCTAGTGAGATCGCGCCGACGATGCTGGCGCGATCGCCGATACCTGTGGATTACCGGACAGGTCGGGGAGTTCCTCACGGATCCACTGCCGCGGTGAACAGCCCGCGATCGCTCGGAACTCCCTGGTCAGATGTGCCTGGTCGGCATACCCGGCGGCGGCCGACAGCTCGGCCAGCCGGATCCGCGGCTGCCGGCGTAGTTGTTCGGTGACGCGCTCGAACCGCAGCACGCGGGCCGCGACCTTCGGCGGCAGACCGAACTCCGACGTGAACCGATCGGTGAGATGCCGCCGGCTCCACCCGACCTCGGTCGCCAGCTCCTGGACCCCGACCGAGCCGCTCGCGCCGCACAGTCGCTGCCAGGCCCAGCCGAGCTCGGGCCGCACAGCACCGGGACGGCTCCCGTCGAGTTGCCGCAGCAGCAGGGCCTCGAGCAGGTCGAAGCGTGTCTCCCAAGTCGGCGCCTCGCGCAGCTGCTCGGTCAGCTCGCGCGCGGGCCGGCCGAGGACCTCGTCCAGGCCGAACACCGTCGACGCGAGGGCGCCCGGCGGCAGTCCGAGGAGCGCTCGGGCGGCCGGGGGAGTGAGCGAGACCTGTACGCCGGCGCGGCTCGGTGTCTGACCGATGTGGACCGCCCGCGAGTGCAGTCCTCCGACGAGTGCGTCGTACTTGTCCACCGGGCCGCCCGGCCACGCGACGCCGAGGGGCTCGTCGAGGGTGATGACGAGCGTCAGGTGGCGCGAGGGCAGGCCGCGGTGCAGCGCCGGGGGATCACCGGCGTACGCATAGCCGGTGATGTCAGGCACGAAGGGGCGCAGCGCGGGGTGCGCCGCGCGGGTGTGATGGCCCAGTCCTGCCATGCGTCCAGGCTAGGACCGTCCACCGACATTTAGGTTGTGTGTGTGCCCCGCGGGTGGCCGAACCACCGACCGGAACGCTTTGGTGATTCCTGAGTTCTGAGTGGTCGTCCGCGGGGCCGGTCTGTGTTCGGCCGGTGTTCCTGTTCGGGAACTTGGAGCTGCTCGCCGCGGGGTGGGTCGGACTCCTGCTTGTGGAATGTCTGGGCTGTGCCGTCGTCGAATCGGGCCTGGTGTGTGTGGTGTTGGGATCCGGTGATGTTGGAAGGGACGCGTGTGGAACTGACCTTGGGTATCGATGTCGCCTGTCGTGCCGCTCATCAGGCCTCGCTGGCCCGCCCGGACGGGACGTTTGTGTGGACCGGGCGGAAGTTCTTCACCCGGCCGGCCGAGCTGGAGGCGCTGTGGGCCGCGCTCGGTCTGGCCGAGGGCGACACGGTGCGGGTGGTGCTCGAGCCCACCCGGAACGCCTGGGCACCGCTGGCGTCATGGCTGCGCCGCCGCGGCGCGAAGGTGAGCATGGTGCCGACCACGCAGTCGGCCGATCTGCGGGCGTACTACTCCAAGCACACCAAGAACGACCACCTGGACTCCAAGCTGCTCGCCCGGCTGCCGCTGCTGCACCCTGAAGGGCTGCGTGAGCACACCAGCAACGGGCCGGCCGAACCGCTGCGCCGGATCGTGAAGATCCGGTCCTCGATCGTGAAACGCCGTACCGCGGTGTTCCAGCGCCTCGACGCCCAGCTCGAGCTGCTCGGCCCGGCCTGGTACGAGGCGCTCGGCTCGAACTACGGCAAGGCCGCGCTGGCGGTGCTGGCCCGCTACGCCGACCCGCACGCGCTGGTGCGGCTCGGGCAGGCCCGGCTGACCCGGTTCCTGATCCGGCACTCGCGCGGCGCCTGGCGCGACGACCACGCCCGGGCACTGCTCACCGCCGCGAAACAGTCCCTGCAGCTGTGGGGCACCGACACCGAAACCGGGATCGACTTCGCCGAACTGGCCGCCGATATCGCGGTCGAGGCCGAACAGGCCCAGGTCCTGACCGACCAGATCGACGACCTCGACGAACGAATCGCGAACCTCTACGCCGAGGCCGACCCCACCGCCGTCATCGCCTCCGCACCCGGCGTCGGCCCGGTCACCTCCGCCATCATCACCGGCCGGATCGGCGACCCGCACCGGTTCACCAGCCTGGCCGCGATCCGTGCCTACTCCGGCCTCGTCCCGAAAGTCGCCCAGTCCGGACAGTCCCACCACCAGCACGGCCTCACCAAGGCCGGCGACCCGCTACTGCGCGAAGCCCTGTTCACCGCCGCCGACCAAGCCCGCAGAACCGATCCCCAACTCGCCGCGAAATACGCCCGGCTGATGGCCACCGAACGGCACCACGACTCCGCGATCTGCCACATCGCCACCACTCGTCCGCGAGCACCACAAGATCGACCCCAAAACCCGCGACAAAGCCGCCCACACCCGCGTGTCCAAGCGACACAAAGCAAGAACGGGCCGGGAGCCACAGGAGTCGCCAAGCGCTCCAACATCCCGACCCGCCAACACCAACCCTACGACCCACCAAGTGGCTTGACATCCCTTAGGAACTCAGAAACCGCGGCTCCAGAATCCGGGACCCGCATACCGTCATTCGGACGGGCGTGGCACTATCAGGAGATACGCCACACCTAGCTAGGAGATGTTCGTCGTGCCTGCTCTGAGGTCCCGCACTGTCACCCACGGCCGCAACATGGCGGGCGCTCGCGCGCTCATGCAGGCCTCTGGGGTAGCCCGCGAGGACTTCGGGAAGCCGATCATCGCGGTGGCGAACAGCTTCACCGAGTTCGTGCCCGGTCACACCCACCTGGCCCCGGTCGGCCGGATCGTCTCCGAGGCGATCCACGCGGCCGGCGGGATCGCGCGCGAGTTCAACACGATCGCCGTCGACGACGGGATCGCGATGGGCCACGGCGGCATGCTCTACAGCCTGCCGTCACGGGACCTGATCGCCGACTCGGTCGAGTACATGGTCGAGGCGCACTGCGCGGACGCGCTGGTCTGCATCTCCAACTGCGACAAGATCACCCCGGGCATGCTGATGGCCGCGCTCCGGCTGAACATCCCGACCGTGTTCGTCTCCGGCGGCCCGATGGAGGCCGGCCGCGCGACGCTGGTCGACGGGACGGTCCGCAAGCTCGACCTGATCGACGCGATGTCCGAGGCCGTCAACGAGAACGTCTCCGACGCCGACATCCTGCGGATCGAGGAGAACGCCTGCCCGACCTGCGGTTCCTGTTCCGGCATGTTCACCGCGAACTCGATGAACTGCCTGACCGAGGCGATCGGCCTGTCGCTGCCCGGCAACGGGTCGGTGCTGGCCACCCACACCGCCCGCCGCGCGCTGTACGAGAAGGCCGGCGAGACCGTCGTCGGGCTGGCCCACCGCTACTACGACAACGACGACGCGACCGTGCTGCCGCGCTCGATCGCGTCGAAGGAGGCGTTCGGCAACGCGATGGCGCTGGACATCGCGATGGGCGGCTCGACGAACACGATCCTGCACCTGCTGGCGGCCGCGCAGGAGGCCGAGGTCGGCTTCGACCTCGACGACATCAACGCGGTCTCGCGCCGCGTCCCGTGCCTGGCGAAGGTCGCGCCGAACGTCGCGCCGCAGGGCACGTACTACATGGAGGACGTGCACCGTGCCGGGGGCATCCCCGCCATCCTCGGCGAGCTGCACCGCGCCGGCCTGCTGAACCAGAACGTCACCACCGTGCACAGCGACTCGATCGACGAGTGGCTGAAGACGTGGGACCTGCGCGGCGGTTCGCCGTCGCCGGAGGCCGTCGAGTTGTGGCACGCGGCGCCGGGCTGCAAGCGGTCCGCGCAGGCGTTCTCGCAGTCCGAGCGGTGGGAGACGCTGGACACCGACGCCGCGAACGGGTGCATCCGGGACCGCGAGCACGCGTACTCCAAGGACGGCGGCCTGGCCGTGCTGAAGGGCAACCTGGCCGTCGACGGCTGCGTGGTGAAGACGGCCGGTGTGGACGAGTCGATCTGGACGTTCGAGGGTCCCGCGGTGGTGTGCGAGTCGCAGGAGCAGGCCGTCGAGAAGATCCTGGCCAAGCAGATCCAGCCCGGCGACGTCATCGTGATCCGGTACGAAGGCCCCAAGGGCGGGCCGGGGATGCAGGAGATGCTGTACCCGACCTCGTACCTGAAGGGCCGCGGCCTCGGCAAGGTCTGCGCCCTGATCACCGACGGCCGCTTCTCGGGCGGCACGTCTGGACTCTCGATCGGCCACGTCTCGCCCGAGGCGGCGTCCGGCGGGACGATCGCCCTGGTCGAGGACGGGGACCGGATCCGCATCGACATCCCGAACCGCTCGATCGAACTGCTGGTCACCGACGACGAACTGGCCACCCGCCGCGACGCCCTGAACGGCGTCTACGCCCCCAAGTCCCGCGACCGCAAGGTCACCACAGCCCTCCGCGCCTACGCCGCCATGGCCACCAGCGCCGACAAGGGCGCCGTCCGCGACATCAGCAAGCTGGGCTAGAGCTCCAGGTCGAACGCCAGGTTGATTGCCTCGGCCAGGGCTGGTTCCTGGTCGGGGTGGAGGTGGCCGATCAGGCGGCCGAGCTGGGACTTCGGGATGGTTTGGATGTTGTCGCAGGAGATCGCGCTGGCGTGGTCGAGGCCGTTCTCCGGGCCGACCCGGACCTCGGTGGACAGGCCGCGGATCGTGCTGGTGATCGGGGCGACCGTCACGTTGGTGAGGCGCGGGCGGATCAGTTCGCGGGTGAGCACCACCACCGGGCGCGGCTTGTCGAGCCGCGCGATGTGGATCGGGCGCATCAGTCGAGGTCGCTGAGCACGGTCCCGGCGGCCGCGGGGGCGAGACCCTCGAGATCCGGGTAGTCGCCGTACTCGTTCAGGATGGCGAGGTCGCGGGCGGCCAGCTCGCGGCGGCGCTCACGCTCCATCGCCCGGGCGACCACGGACGCCCGGCTGGTCGCCTTGTCGGTGGCGACCAGTTCGTCCATGAAGTCGACCAGCTCGTCCGGCAACCGCACGGTGATCTGCTTGCTCATACCAAAACCATACCGCCCCGGGATTCAATCCGGTAGTGCGTCAGTTGGGGGAGAGGGCGGACCAGCTGATCAGGTCCGTGGCGGGGAGGGACGGGAGCGCGGCGATGGCGGAGAGCTCGGTGTCGATCAGGCCGACGAGTTGCGCGAGGCGGGTGGTGACGTCCTCGGCCTCGAGGAGCTTCTGGCGGTCCGGTGTCATCAGCTTCATCGCGGCCGACATCAGGTAGGACAGCGTGCCCGGATCGTCGGGGAGGTCGCCGAGGTGCAGGCCCGGGCGGCTGATCTCGCTGACCGCCGCGGCGTACCTGCGGAAGCGTTCCAGCGCGACCGTCGCCGTCCCCAACGGGTCGTCGCCGAGGTCGTCGGGCAGCCACTCGACGTCGGCGACCAGGTAGTCGCCGGTGCCGTCCAGTTCGGTCACCTTGAACCGCCGGTTCCCGGTCAGCGTCACCTCGATCGGGCCCTCGTCGTCGGCGTCCACCGCGATCTCGGAGATCGTCGCCGCGCAGCCCGTCCCGTACAGCGACCGGAACACCCGCTCGCCCAGCTCGTACCCGTCCCGGACCGCGAGGGCGCCGCAGATCAGTTCGCCGCCGTTCTCGACCAGGTCCCGGACCACCGCCCGGCCCTGCACGTCGGTGACCGGAATCGAGACCACCAGGCCGGGAAAGATCACCGTGTCGACAGTGAGCAACGGCAGGCGGGAGTCCATGCCGACGAGCGTAGTGGACGCAGGCCCCGATCACGTCCGGTGACCGGCCGCCCTGTGGATATGGCGTCGGGGGTGCGGGGCGTGACCACTAGACTGACTCCCATGATTCGCCGCGTCGACCTGCGGGGCCGAGTGGCGGCCGGAGAGGTCTCCGACCTCCAAGCCGAAGTGAATGCCCTCGTTCCCCGAGCCGTGTTCGACGTCGAGAAGGCTCTCGACGTCGTCCGACCCATCTGCCTGGACGTCCGCCATCGCGGCCTCGAGGCGATCCGGGACTACGGTGAGAAGTTCGACCATGTGCGCGTCGAGGACATCCGGGTCCCGGCCGCGGCGCTGAAGTCCGCGCTGGAGGAGCTCGACCCGCAGGTGCGCAGCGCCTTCGAGGAGTCGATCCGCCGCGTCCGCGAGGTCAGTCAGGACGAGCTCACCGCCGATGTCACCTCCGAGCCCGCACCGGGCGGGCGGGTGACGCAGCGGTTCGTCCCGGTCCAGCGCGTGGGTCTCTACGTGCCCGGCGGCCGCGCGCCGCTGGCGTCGAGCGTCGTGATGAACGTCGTACCGGCCCAGGTCGCCGGCGTGCCGTCGCTCGCCGTCGCCTCGCCGCCCCAGAAGGAGTTCGGCGGGCTGCCGCACCCGACGGTGCTCGCGGTGTGCGCGCTCCTCGGGATCGAGGAGGTGTATGCGATGGGCGGCGCCCAGGCGATCGCCGGTTTCGCGTACGGCTTCGAGGGCTGCAAGAAGGTCAACCTGATCACGGGCCCGGGCAACATCTACGTCGTCGCCGCCAAGCGCAACCTGCTCGGTGAGGTCGGCATCGACTCCGAGGCCGGACCGACCGAGATCGCGGTCCTGGCCGATGCGACCGCTGACCCCAAGCACGTCGCCGCTGACCTGATCAGCCAGGCTGAGCACGACCCGATGGCGGCCAGCGTGCTGGTCACCCCGAGCGAGTCGCTCGCCGAGGCGGTCGAGGCCGAGCTGCCGCCGCAGGTCGCGCAGACCAGGCACCGGGACCGGGTCGCCGAGGCGCTGTCCGGTCAGCAGTCCGCGATCGTGCTCGTCGACGACCTCGAGCAGGGCACCGCGGTTGTCGACGCGTATGCCGCCGAGCACCTGGAGATCCAGACCGCGGACGCCGAGGAGCGGGCCGGCCTGATCACCAACGCAGGCGCGATCTTCGTCGGCAGCTGGTCTCCGGTGTCGCTCGGCGACTACTGCGCCGGGTCGAACCACGTGCTCCCGACGGCCGGCTGCGCGTGCCACTCGTCCGGCCTGTCGGTGCGCAGCTTCCTCAAGGCGATGCACGTCGTGAACTACTCGCGCGACGCGCTGCGCGAGGTCGCCGGTCACGTGGTCACGCTCGCCGACGCCGAGGATCTGCCCGGCCACGGTGCCGCGGTCTCCGTCCGATTCCCCGAGGAGCAGTGATGGGCCGCTTCGACGGGCTGCCGATCCGCGAGGAGCTCAAGAGCTTCGAGCCGTACGGCGCCCCGCAGCTCGACGTCCCGGTGCTGCTGAACGTCAACGAGAACCCGTATCCGGCGAGCGAGGCGACCGTCGCCGACATCGCCGCCGCGGTGACCGAGGCCGCCCGCGGCATGAACCGGTACCCGGACCGCGAGTTCCTCGGCCTGCGCGCGGACCTCGCGGCGTACCTGGCCCGGGAGTCCGGCGCGCACCTGGAGCCCGAGCAGCTCTGGGCGGCGAACGGGTCCAACGAGGTGATGCTGCACGTCCTGCAGGCGTTCGGCGGCCCCGGCCGGACGGCGTTGTCGTTCGCCCCGACCTACTCGATGTACCCGGAATACGCGCGGGACACGAACACCGCCTGGGTCACCGGCCGCCGGGCCGAGGACTTCACGCTCGACCGGAGCAAGGCGATCGCCGCGATCTCCCGGCACCGCCCGTCGGTCGTGCTGCTCGCCTCGCCGAACAACCCGACCGGGACGGCGCTGCCGATCGACGTGACCGAGGCGATCGTCGCGCACGCCGCCGCGCACGGCGCCGTCGTGGTGGTCGACGAGGCGTATGCCGAGTTCCGCCGCACCGGGACGCCGAGCGCGGTCAGCCTGCTGCCGTCGTACCCGAATCTCGCCGTCGCCCGGACGATGTCGAAGGCGTTCGCGATGGCCGGCGGCCGGGTCGGGTACCTTGCCGCCAGCAAGCAGTTCGTGGACGCGCTGCGGATCGTCCGGCTGCCGTACCACTTGTCCGCCGTGACCCAGGCGGTCGCGCGGGCCGCCCTGCGGCACTCCGACGAGCTGCTCGGCCGGGTCGAGCAGTTGCGCGTCGAGCGCGACGAGACCGTCGACTGGCTGCGGTCGCTCGGGCTGCGCGCCGTCGACTCGGACGCCAACTTCGTCCTGTTCGGCACGTTCGCGGACCGGCACGCGGTCTGGCAGGCGCTGCTCGACGACGGCGTCCTGATCCGGGAGACCGGCCCGGACGGCTGGCTGCGGGTGTCGATCGGCACCGGCGAGGAGATGGCCGCGTTCCGCGCCTCGCTGGAGCGCATCGTGAAGAGCGACGTAGGAAGGTTGTCATGAGCCGCAGAGCGCGGATTGATCGGGAGACGAGCGAGTCCAAGGTCCTCGTCGAGCTGAACCTCGACGGCGAGGGCCGGGCGGACATCTCCACGGGGGTCGGCTTCTACGACCACATGCTCAACGCGCTCGCCAAGCACGCGCTGCTGGACCTGCACGTGAACACGGTCGGCGACCTGGAGATCGACGCGCACCACACGGTCGAGGACACCGCGATCGGGATCGGGCAGGCAATCAAGGAAGCCCTCGGCGACAAGCGCGGGATCCGCCGCTTCGGCGACGCGACCGTGCCGCTGGACGAGGCGCTGGTGCACTGCACCGTCGACCTGTCCGGCCGTCCGTACTGCGTGCACACCGGCGAGCCGGACGGGCAGGTGTACGCGATCATCGGCGGCGACTACGCCGGTTCGCTGACCCAGCACGTCTTCGAGACGCTGGCCTTCAACGCCGCGATCTGCGTGCACATCCGGGTGCTGTCCGGCCGCGACCCGCACCACATTGTCGAAGCGCAGTTCAAGGCCTTCGCCCGCGCGCTCCGGGCCGCCGCCGAGCTCGACCCGCGGCAGCCGGGCATCCCGTCCACCAAGGGTGCTCTGTGAGCAAGAAGGTCGTGCTTCTGGACTACGGCTCGGGCAACATCCGGTCGGGGGAGCGCGCGCTGCGGCGGGTCGGCGCGGACGTCACGGTGACTGCGGACTTCGACGCGGCGTGCGACGCGGACGGTCTGCTGGTGCCGGGCGTCGGCGCCTTCGAAGCGTGTATGACCGGGCTGAAGGCGGTCCGCGGCGATGTCGCGGTCGACCGGCGGCTGACCGGCGGCCGTCCGGTGCTCGGGATCTGCGTCGGCATGCAGATCCTGTTCACCCGCGGCATCGAGCACGGCGTCGAGACCGAGGGCTGCGAGCAGTGGCCCGGCACCGTCGAGCGCCTCCAGCCGGTGGACGGGGAGCCGGTCCCGCACATGGGCTGGAACACGGTCGACGTACCGTCCGGCACGACGCTCTTCGACGGGCTGGAGAAGGAGCGGTTCTACTTCGTGCACTCGTACGGCGTGCGGAGCTGGGAGCTGACCGACACCCGCGAGTCCGTCACGCCGCGCGTCACCTGGACGACGTACGGCGGGGACAGGTTCGTCGCCGCGGTCGAGAACGGCCCGCTGTCGGCCACCCAGTTCCACCCGGAGAAGTCCGGCGACGCCGGCGCGACACTGCTGGAGAACTGGGTCCGCTCGCTGTGAATGAGTGACACGCGTTCACTTGCCGTTCGGTTGTTGTTTACCGTACGTTCACTGGTCACCACTGCTTGTCGTCGAGCTAGGGAGACCGCCCCATGACCAGTTCTTTGTCCAGGCGTCAGTTCGTCGGCCGTGCGGCCGCGGCAGGTGTCGCGGTCAGTGTGGCCGGTTCGGTCGACGCGCTGTACACGGCGCAGCCGGCACTTGGTACGTCCGGCCCGAAGATCGGCTACGGCCCGCTGATCGAGGACCCGGACGGCATGCTCGACCTGCCGCGCGGGTTCAGCTACAAGATCCTGTCCCGCGAGGGCACCGTCCGGCCGGACGGACTCCCGACACCGAGCCGCTTCGACGGTATGGGCGTGTTCCCGGACCGCGACGGCGGCTCTCGTCTGGTCCGCAATCACGAGTGCAGCCCGACCTCGAAGATCAAGGTCGTCGCGCCGGCCGAGCGGACGTACGACCCGGCCGCCGCCGGCGGCACCAGCACGCTGGCGGTCGACCGGCACAACGCGGCCTCCAAGGAGTTCGTCAGCCTCGGCGGTACGGCGATCAACTGCTCCGGCGGTCCCACGCCCTGGCGTACCTGGCTGACCTGCGAGGAGACCGAGCTGAAGGCCGGTCAGAGCGGCTACACGAAGGACCACGGCTTCATCTTCGAGGTCGATCCGTACGACGACCGCCGCAACGTCAGTCCGTTCGCGCTGACCGCGATGGGTCGCTTCCAGCACGAGGCGGTCGCGATCGACCCGCGGACCGGGATCGTCTACGAGACCGAGGACGCGTTCGTCGCCCCGCTCGGCGGCTTCTACCGCTTCCTGCCGAACCGGCCGCGCGGCGGCTGGGGTTCGCTGCGGGCCGGCGGCGAGCTGCAGGCGATGCACATCCCGGGCCTGCCGGACCTGTCGGTGGTCCAGGAGGCGGGTGCGGAGTTCCACGACGTCCAGTGGGTGACGGTGCCGGATCCGCTGGCGAAGACCGAGTCGGTCCGCGCGCAGGACTACGCCAAGCCGATCACCGGCGGCTACAAGCTCGAGGGCTGCTGGTGGGGCGATCTGGACCGCTGCGTGTATTTCGTGTCGTCGTTCGCGCGGACCGAGCTCGGCCCGAAGGTCGACCACGACGGCCAGGTCTGGAAGCTGGACCCCCGCAAGCGGACGCTCCGTCTCGAGGTGATCTTCACCCGCCCGAAGCCGGGCTCCGACGACCCCGAGTTCGACGCCCCGGACAACATCACGATGTCGCCGTACGGCGGGCTGATGATGTGCGAGGACGGCCTCGGCGAGCAGCACATCCTCGGCACCACGGAGGACGGCGAGGTCTTCAAGTTCGCCCGCAACCGGGTCAACAACGGCACCCCGGAGGAGCCGGAGTACGGCGAACTGTCCGGTGTCGGCTTCTCCGCCGACGGCCGGACGATGTTCTTCAACGTCTACAACCCCGGCATCACGTACGCCATCACCGGCCCCTGGCGCCGGCGCCGCTAACTGCCCCCCACCCCACCCGCCCACCTGTGTCCTGCCGCCTGCAGTCCAGTCACACGAGGGGATATCCGTCCCCGTTGGGGGTTCTTCGCTCGTATACCACCGGAGAACCCCCAACACGCGTGGAGAGCCCTCGCGTTCGATGGTGCGGTTGGGCGGTAGGTAGTGGCGCTGGGCGCGGTTCGGGCCGGGCTAGGGGGTCGCGCCGGGGAAGGCGACCGGCGCGCCGCCCCAGGTGAGTTGGCTGGCGGCGACCGCGAGCAGGCTCTCGATCGCGAATGCCCGGACGGCCGGTTGTTCGGCGGCCTCCACGAGGTCGCCGTACACCGCCGCGATCCGGCGCTCGATGATCAGGATCAGCGCGCTCGCGGTGGCGGCGGTGTTGACCGCCAGGGGAAGGTCGTACGCCGGTTCGGCCGCGACCGGGGTCTCACCGGCGGCGACCAGCAGCGCGCTCAGGCGGTCGCGGTTGTCACGGTGACTCTCGAACGTGTCATTCGCCGCGCGGAACCGGGCACCGCTCAGCTTGCCCCCGGCCACGCCGACGCCGTACAGCGCCGCATGCTCACCCGCGAGGGCCGCCTGGAGGGCTTCGACCTGCTTCACGCGTTGTCCTTCTTCTTGGCGGGGGCCAGGGTCGTGCCGAGTTGGGTCTCGGCGGCGGCGATCTCGGCCAGAAGGCGCGCCGGCGCGCCGGACAGCTTGGCCGCGGCTGCCGCGTGGGCGACGGCGGCGGCCTTCTCCTGCTTGGCGATCGCGGCCAGCGCGGCCTGCGAACTCGCCGGGACCGCGGTCTTCGTCGCCTGCGCGGCCACGCCCTGGGTCTCCTTGAGTTTTGCCAGGTGGCTCACGTGGTACTTCGCCCCGGCGGCGAGCTGGGCCCGCAGCGCGGGGAACCTGCGGGCGGCGGTTGCGTAGAGCTGGGACAATTGAGTCACCAGGGTCGCCGCACCGCTGAGTGCCGCGACGACCGCGGGATCGACGGCGGGTGTCTCCTCGGCCGGCGCCCGCGACGTGGACGGCTTGCCGTTCACGGCACCCGGCGTACCGGCCCCTGCGGCAGGGTCGTCCTTGCAACCGCTCAGCGCGACCGCGCCCGGGACGAGGGCGGCGGTCACGACGACGGTACGTCGGCTCAGGCGGCGATCGGGCACGGCGGAACGATACCCGGTCGCGCGCCCACGACCGGCCGGGGACGAGGCGGTGACCGGGATCGGAGGGCGGGCCGGATATGGTGGGCTACTGCCCTTGGCGCGACCGCCGGGGCGGCAACGGGTGCACAACTGGAGAGAGAGGCAGGTCAAACTGTGAGCCGACGGACTGACCACACGGACACCACGAGCCTCGAGAACTTCCTGCGGCCGATCGTCGAGCAGTTCGGCTGCGACCTGGAGGCCGCGGACATCACCCCGGCCGGGCGCCGCCGCCTGCTGCGCGTCCTGGTCGACCGGGACGGCGGCATCAGTCTCGACGACGTCGCCGAGGTCACCCGGGCCGTCTCCAAGGCGCTCGACGCCGACGACATCATGGGCGAGGGCGCCTACACGCTGGAGGTCTCCAGCCCCGGCGTCGACCGCCCGCTCACCCTGCCCCGGCACTGGCGCCGCAACACCGGCCGGCTGGTCGCGGTCACGCTGACCGCGGGCGGCAAAGTGACAGGCCGGATCAAGTCCGTCTCCGACGAGGCGGCCGAACTGGACGTCGACGGCAAACGGCAGAGCGTCGCGTACGCCGACGTGGCCAAGGCCAAGGTCCAGATCGAGTTCAACCGGGCTGCCGGCAACGACGAACCAGAAACACCTGCCGACGGCACGGTGGAGGAGAACTGACATGGACATCGACATGGCCGTGCTGCGGTCGCTGGAACGGGAGAAGGACATCTCCCTGGACGTGGTCGTCGAGGCGATCGAGCAGGCGCTGCTCGTCGCATACCACCGCACCGAGGGCGCGCAGCAGCACGCCCGCGCCGAGCTGGACCGCAAGACCGGGCACGTGACCGTCTTCGCCCGTGAGCTCGCCGAGGACGGCACCCTGGCCCGGGAGTACGACGACACCCCGGCCGACTTCGGCCGGATCGCGGCCACCACGGCCAAGCAGATCATCCTGCAGCGGCTGCGCGACGCCGAGGACGAGGTCCGGTACGGCGAGTTCTCCGGCAAGGAGGGCGACATCGTCTCCGGCGTCGTCCAGCAGGGCCGTGACCCGCGCTCGGTGATGGTCGACCTCGGCAAGATCGAGGCCGTGCTGCCGGCGCCCGAGCAGGTGCCGGGGGAGAAGTACGAGCACGGCTCGCGCCTGCGGGTGTACGTCGTCGGTGTCCGGAAGGGCTTCAAGGGCCCGCAGATCACCGTCAGCCGCACCCACCCGAACCTGGTGAAGAAGCTGTTCGCGCTGGAGGTCCCGGAGATCGCCGACGGCACCGTCGAGATCACCGCGATCGCCCGTGAGGCTGGTCACCGGACCAAGATCGCGGTCCGGACGCTGAACCCGTCGGTGAACGGCAAGGGCGCCTGCATCGGGCCGATGGGTCAGCGGGTGCGCAACATCATGCACGAGCTGCACGGTGAGAAGATCGACATCATCGACCACAGCGACGATCCGGCGACGTTCGTCGGGAATGCGCTGTCCCCGGCGCAGGTTACGTCTGTAGAGGTGGTCGACGCCGCTGCCCGTGCGGCGCGCGTCGTCGTGCCCGACTACCAGTTGTCGCTCGCGATCGGCAAGGAGGGGCAGAACGCCCGCCTGGCCGCCCGTCTCACCGGCTGGCGGATCGACATCCGCCCGGATACCGATGTGACTGCCGGGAGCGAGAAGGTAGACTGATCTCTCGGTCGGTCGACTGAGTCGCAACCACACCCAGGAAACAAGTGACAGAGACGGCAGACGCGCGCCCAGGCAAGCCTCGGGAGCGCACCTGCATCGGGTGCCGGAAGCGATCCGGTCCGGCTGACCTGCTGCGGATGACGGTTTCCGGAGGACTCGTCCTTCCGGATCCCGGGCACCGGGCACCCGGACGCGGGGCGCACCTGCACCCCACGACCGAGTGCTTCGACCTCGCCGTCCGGCGCAAGGCGTTCCCACGGGCCTTCCGGGTCCCGGGGCCGCTCGACGTGACCGGGCTGCGGGACCACGTCGCGCAGCGTGATAAGTAAGAAGCAGTGCAAATGGCGGCCGGCAGGCCGTCCGCGGCGGTCCGACCGGATCGTCCGTGACCGACATGAAGGCGGGTCATCGACTCATGACCACTCGATGAGTGTCTACCGATGAGTGCAAAGCGATGAGCACGTACGTCAACTAACGGTCCGCGCCCAGGCTCGGACCAGAGGGAGAGTAGTGGCAAAGGTCCGGGTCTACGAGCTCGCGAAGGAGCTCGGAGTTACCAGCAAGGTCGTTCTGACCAGACTGAACGACATGGGCGAGTTCGTCCGATCGGCATCCTCGACCATCGAGGCACCTGTCGTTCGGCGGTTGGCGGAGGAGTTCGAGAAGAACCCGCCGAAGAAGCGCGCGGCCAAGAAGGCCGCCGCGAGCACGTCTGCCGCGCCGCAGGCGACCGCACCGGTCGCGCCGGCGCCGAAGCCGGCCCAGCCGGCGACCCCGAAGGCTCCGGCCGAGCGCCCCGCGCCGGCCGCTGAGGTGCGCACCGAGCCGGCTCCGGCCGTCGAGGCGCCCGCGGCCGAGGCCGCGCCGGTCAAGTCCGCTTCGGCCCCGGGTGCCAAGCCGGGTCCGCGTCCGGGCCCGAAGCCGGGTCCGCGCCAGGAGACCGCTCCGGTGGAGCAGGCTCCGGCCGCGTCCGCTCCGGCCGAGTCCGCTCCGGCGGCGAAGGCGGAGACCCCGGCGGCCCCGTCGTTCGAGGCTCCGGCCGCGCAGGCGGCTCCGGCCCCGGCGCCGGCTCCGCGCCGGACCGGCGGCGACTCCGCGGCCCGTCCGGGTCCGCGTCCGGCCGCGCCGGGTGCGACCCCGCGTCCGGGCGGCCAGGGTTCCGGCCCGCGTCCGGGTGGTTCGGGCGGTCCGGGTGCCGGTCCGCGTCCGGGTGCGCCCCGTCCGGGTGCCCCGCGTCCCGGTGCGCCCCGTTCGGGCGGCCAGGGTGGCGGCGGCCCGCGTCCGGGTGCTCCGCGTCCGGGCAACAACCCGTTCAGCTCGACCCAGGGCATGCAGCGCGGTGGACCGCGCCCCGGCCCGGGTGGTGGCGGCGGCGACCGGCAGGGCGCTCCGAGCCCGGCCGGGATGGCTCCGCGGCCGCCGCAGGGTCGTGGCGGTGAGCGTGGCGGCGAGCGCGGCGGCAGCGACCGCCCGCGTTCGGGTGGTGTGCCGGGCGCCCCGCGTCCGAACCCGGCGATGATGCCGAAGTCCTCGGCCGGCACGTTCACCGGTCGTCCCGGTGGCGGCTCCGGCGGTCCCGGCGGTCCCGGCGGTGGCGGTCGCGGTCGTCCCGGCGGCGGTCCGGGTGCCGGTCCGCGCAGCGGTGGCGGCGGCGGTGGCGGCGGCTTCCGTCCGGGTGGCGGCGGCCCCAGCGGCCCGCCCGGTGGCGGCGGTGGCCGTCCGGGTCCGGGCAACCGCGGCCGTGGCGGCACGCAGGGCGCCTTCGGGCGTCCGGGCGGTCCGGCGCGGCGTGGGCGCAAGTCGAAGCGGGCCAAGCGCCAGGAATTCGACAACATGCAGGCTCCGGCCGTCGGCGGCGTGCGCGTCAAGCACGGTGACGGCGAGGTCGTGAAGCTGCCTCGCGGCGCGTCCCTGACGGACTTCGCCGAGAAGGTCGGCGTCGACCCGGCGTCGCTGGTCCAGGTGCTGTTCCACCTCGGTGAGATGGTGACCGCGACCCAGTCGGTGAACGAGGAGACGCTCGAGCTGCTCGGCACCGAGCTGAACTACGACGTCCAGATCGTCTCGCCGGAGGACGAGGACCGCGAGCTGCTGCAGTCCTTCGACATCGAGTTCGGCAACGACGAGGGCGACGAGGGCGACCTGGCTCCGCGGCCGCCGGTGGTGACCGTCATGGGTCACGTCGACCACGGTAAGACGAAGCTGCTGGACGCGATCCGGATGGCGAACGTCGTGGCCGACGAGGCCGGCGGTATCACCCAGCACATCGGTGCGTACCAGGTGACCACCGAGGTCGACGGCGAGCAGCGGGCGATCACCTTCGTCGACACCCCGGGTCACGAGGCGTTCACCGCCATGCGTGCCCGTGGTGCGCAGGCCACCGACATCGTCATCCTGGTGGTCGCGGCCGACGACGGCGTGATGCCGCAGACGATCGAGGCGCTGAACCACGCCCGTGCGGCGGGTGTCCCGATCGTGGTCGCGGTGAACAAGATCGACGTCCCGGCGGCGGACCCGGCCAAGGTGCGCGGTCAGCTGACCGAGTACGGCCTGGTGCCCGAGGAGTACGGCGGCGACACGATGTTCGTCGACGTCTCGGCGAAGTCCCGGATCAACATCGACGGCCTGCTCGAGGGCGTCGTGCTGACCGCGGACGCGGCGCTGGACCTGCGGGCCAACCCGCACATGCACGCCGAGGGCATCGCGATCGAGGCGAACCTCGACAAGGGCCGTGGTCCGGTGGCGACCGTGCTCGTGCAGCGCGGCACGCTCCGGGTCGGCGACTCGATGGTGGTCGGCCCGGCGTACGGCCGGGTCCGGGCCATGCTCGACGAGCACGGCAACAACGTCGAGGAGGCGACCCCGTCGCGTCCGGTCCTGGTGCTCGGTCTGACCGCGGTGCCGGGAGCGGGTGACAAGTTCCTGGTGGTCGACGACGACCGCCGCGCGCGGCAGATCGCCGAGAAGCGGGAAGCCCGCGCCCGGGCGGCCGCCAACGCCAAGCGTCGCGTCCGCCGGACCCTCGAGGACTTCATGGCCTCGATGGAGAAGGGCGAGGCCCAGGAGCTGCTGCTGATCCTCAAGGGCGACGTGTCCGGTTCGGTCGAGGCGCTGGAAGACGCCCTGGTCCGGATCGAGGTCGGCGACGAGGTCAACCTGCGGATCATCGACCGCGGTGTCGGTGCGATCAACGAGAACGACGTCAACCTGGCCATCGCGTCGAACGCCGTCATCATCGGCTTCAACGTGCGGCCGGCGGGCAAGGCCGGTGACCTGGCCGAGCGCGAGGGCGTGGATGTCCGGTACTACTCGGTCATCTACTCGGCGATCGACGACATCGAGGCCGCGCTGAAGGGCATGCTGAAGCCGATCTACGAGGAGGTCACCCTCGGCCAGGCGGAGATCCGCGAGATCTTCCGCTCCTCGAAGGTGGGCAACATCGCCGGTTGCTGGGTGACCAGCGGCCTGCTCAAGCGCAACGCGAAGGTCCGGTTGATCCGGGACGGCTCGGTCGTCCTCGACAACACCGAGCTGTCGTCGCTGAAGAGGTTCAAGGACGACGCGTCCGAGGTCCGCGAGGGCTTCGAGTGCGGTCTGACGATCAACAACTTCAACGACATCAAGATCGGCGACGTCGTCGAGGCGTTCGAGCTCCGCGAGAAGCCGCGCAGCTGACAGTGCAATGACAGTAGGCGGTGACCCGGCGCGGGTCACCGAGGAGTAGCGTCCGGAGAGACTGCGGTCTCTCCGGACGTTGTTCATGAATGAGGGAGTGAGCCCTGATGGGTGAAGCAAGGGCGAAGCAGCTGGCCGACCGGATCCAGGTGCTCGTCGCGGAGCTGCTGGAGCGCCGGGTCAAGGACCCGCGGCTCGGGTTCGTCACGGTCACCGACGCCCGGCTGACCGGTGACCTGCGCGAGGCCAGCATCTTCTACACGGTGTACGGCGACGAGCAGGCGCGGGCGAACACCGCGGCCGCGCTGGAGTCGGCGCGCGGCCTGATCCGCAGCGAGGTCGGCAAGGCGCTCGGGCTGCGGCACACGCCGAGCGTGGCGTTCTTCCTGGACGCCGTCCCGGAGACCGCGGGGCACATCGAGGAGCTGCTCGAGAAGGCCCGGATGGCCGACGCCGAGGTGGCCAAGGCCGCCGCGGGTGCGAAGCCGGCCGGTGACGCCGACCCGTACAAGCACAAGGACGACGACGAGGACGAGCAGGACTGAGGCCGGCGTTGAGCTCTGAGTTCACGGCGGCGTCGGACGGGATCGTGGTCGTCGACAAGCCGGCCGGGATGACCTCGCACACCGTCGTCGCCCGGATCCGCCGGCTGGCGGGCACCCGGAAGGTCGGCCACGCCGGCACGCTGGACCCGATGGCGACCGGCGTCCTGGTCGTCGGCCTGAACCGCGCGACCCGGCTGCTCGGCCACCTGCAACTCGCCGACAAGTCCTACGACGCGACGATCCGGCTCGGCGCCACCACGACGACCGACGACGCCGAGGGCGAGATTCTCACCACCGCGGCGGTCGACGGCGTGACGGCCGAGGCGATCTCGACGGCCGTCGCGGCGTACCGCGGGGAGATCTCGCAGGTGCCGTCGAAGGTGTCCGCGATCAAGGTCGACGGGAAGCGGGCGTACGAGCGGGTGCGGGCGGGCGAGGAGGTCGCGCTCAAGGCGCGCGCCGTGACCATCTCGCGGTACGACGTGCTGGACGTGCGGGTCGCCCCGGACGGGATCGACGTCGACGTGTCGGTGGACTGCTCCAGCGGGACGTACATCCGCGCGCTCGCGCGGGACCTGGGCACGGACCTCGGCGTGGGCGGTCACCTGACCGCGCTGCGGCGTACCCGGGTCGGTTCGTTCGGCCTGGCCGCCGCGCATTCGCTGGAGTCGCTGGCGAAGTCGTTCGACTGGCTGCCGATCGCGGACGTTGCCGCCGGCACCTTCCCGCGGTTCGACGCCGACGAGACGCAGACCGCGGCGATCCGCACCGGCCGTCCGCTGCCGGGCCTCGACCTGGAGGCCGGTCAGACCGCGATGTTCGCCCCCGACGGCACGTTCCTCGCCCTGTACGAGCCGCACGGCCCGCTCGCCAAGCCGACGGCGGTCTTCGTCAGCTGATCCTCCTGGGTACCGGGAGGTATGGGCGACGAGGAGCTGACGGCCGAGTTCGGCGTGGTGGCCGAGTGGACCGCTGACGTCGTCGACGAGCTCGGGCCGGAGTACGCGATCGTCGCGGGCTGCCGGGGGAGCGGGGACCCGGCGTTGCTGGATTGGCTGGCTCAGGCCTGTGGCGTGGGTCCTGAGACGGCGCTGGTCGATGTCGGCGCGGGGGTGGGCGGAGCGGCCGCCTGGGTCGCGGAGACGTACGGCGCCCGGGCCGCGCTGGTCGAGCCGATGGAGGCGGCCTGCCGGGCGGCGCGGCGGATGTTCGGGTGGGACGCGGTCCGGGCGCGCGGCCAGGCGCTGCCGTTCGGCGACGGGCAGTTCGACGTGGCCTGGTGCGTCGGGGTGCTGTGCACGGTGCACGAGAAGCGGGCTTTGCTGCACGAGATCGCGCGGGTGCTGCGGCCGGGCGGCTCGCTCGGGATGACCGTGCTGGTGGCGGATCCTGCGTTGCACAGCGCCGTACCGATGGGGAACGAGTTTCCGGGGGCGGACGAGGTGCGGGACCTGATCGCCGGGGCAGGGCTGACCCTGCGGGAGTCGACCGAGGCGCCGAACGGAACGACGCCCACCGAGTGGGTCCTGAAGGCGGACCAGGTGGACGAAATGCTGCGGAAGCAGCACCGGAAGGACCAAGCCTGGCGCGACTCCGAGGAGCAGGGCCGCAAGCTGTCCCACCTGCTCAGCACCCGCCAGGTCACCACCCGCCTGCTGCACGCGACGAAATCTGTCGGTGCGCCAGGCTAGCGTGCGGTGGCATGAAATACGGGTTCGTGATGGCGTACGGCGATGCGCGGGACGCGGCCGACCTGGCGGTGCTCGCCGAGGAGCACGGCTGGGACGGGTTCTTCGTGTGGGAGTCGATCTGGGGTATCGACGCCTGGGTGATGCTCGGCGCCGCGGCGATGACGACGGAGCGGATCAGGCTGGGGACGATGCTCACGCCGCTGCCGCGCCGCAAGCCGTGGGACGTGGCGGGACAGACGTCGACGGTCGACAACCTGAGCGGCGGCCGGGTGATCCTCGCCGTCGGGCTGGGCGTGTCGGGCGACGAGCGGTTCTGGCTGTTCGAGGACGACCCGGGGCGCAAGGTCCGGGCTGAGCTGATGGACGAGTCGCTGGAGATGCTGCAGCACCTGTGGCGGGACCAGCCGTTCGAGTTCACCGGCCGGCACTACCGCTCGGCGAAGGTCGCCGAGCTGATGCCGCCCGCACCGCCGCCGCCGGTCCAGCAGCCGCGGATCCCGACCTGGGTGGTCGGTGCCTGGCCGCGGCCGAAGTCGATGCGCCGGGCCGCGCTCCAGGACGGCTGGCTGCCCGCCTACGTCGTGGCGCCGGGCCAGGAGCGCGGCGAGTGGTCACCGGCGCTCCTGGCCGAAGGCGTCGAGTGGATCCGCCGCGAGCGTGCGAGCCACGGCCTGACCATGGACGGGTACGAGATCGTTGCCGAAGGCTCCACCTCCGCCGACGACGCGGATCCGGCCGCCGCGGTCCGCCCGTGGGCCGACGCGGGCGCGACCTGGTGGATCGACGCGGACTGGTCCTCGATGGACCCGGCCGAGGTCCGCGCGGCCGCCGAGCGCCGGCTCGAGGCCGGTCCGCCCCGCGTCGACTGACTTCGCAACGTAGGCTGGACAGGTGCGTTCTCGTCCGACGTTGGAGTGGGCCCCGGGCCCGGACGTGCTGGCGTTGGAGCCGGGCCGGACGGATGTCGGCCCGGTCGCGGACATCGTGGCCGCCGGGCGGGTCGTCGTCCTGAGCGGCGCCGGGATCTCGACCGAGTCGGGGATACCGGACTACCGCGGTGAGACCGGGAGCCTGCGCACGCACACCCCGATGACGTACGGCGACTTCACCGCGACCGAGGCCGCCCGGCAGCGGTACTGGGCGCGCAGCCACCTCGGCTGGCGCACCATCGCCCGCGCCGCGCCGAACGACGGCCACCGCGCCGTCGCCGCCCTCCAGGCCCGCGGGTACCTGAGCGGCATCATCACCCAGAACGTCGACGGCCTGCACCAGGCGGCCGGCGCCCGCGACGTCGTCGAGCTGCACGGCAACCTCGACCGCGTGATCTGCCTGGACTGCGGTACGACGTCGGCGCGCGAGGTCCTCGACCGCCGCCTCCGGGTGGCCAACCAGGCGTTCACGGCCGAGGCGACCCGGATCAACCCCGACGGCGACGTCGAGCTGCCCGAGGACGTCGTCCGCACGTTCACCGTCGTCCCGTGCACGGTCTGCGGCGGCACCGTGAAACCCGATGTGGTCTTCTTCGGCGAGAACGTCCCGAAGAGCCGCGTCGAGCGCTGCTACCGGCTGATCGACGACGCGAACGCCGTCCTGGTCCTCGGGTCCTCGCTCACGGTGATGTCCGGGTTCCGCTTCGTCCGGCACGCCGCCAAGTCGGGGACGCCGGTGCTGATCATCAACCAGGGCCTGACCCGCGGCGACCCGTACGCGACCTGCAGGGTGAACCTGCCGCTCGGGAGGGCACTGGGGGAACTGCTGGAGGAAACCACCGGGCCGAGCCACGCGTGAGGTGGCCCGGCCCGTGGTCCGCGGTACGGATTGGAAAGGGTCAGCGTTGCGCGCTGGTCCGTACGCGGTTCGTGGAGACCTCGAGGGCCTGAGGGGAGGCAGCGGCCTGCTTCGCCAGGGCACGGGCCTTGGCCGCCCAGGCGGACTGCTCGGCTGCGGTCACGACCGGCGCCTGGCCGGTCAGCGTCTTGTAGGTGAGGGAGGCCATCCCGGCCTCGCCCTCGTAGCGCGGGTGGTAGTTCAGCGCCCGCAGCAGGTTGATGTCCTTGCCCTGGATCCAGGCCTGCCCGTCCGGCGCGCACGCGTCGTGCCCGGTGGACGGCGTGAAGGTGTCGACGTACGTCGCGCCGCCGGCCGCGGCGGCACCGGCGACGGCCGCGTTCAGCGCCTGCTCGATCGAGTACAGGTACGCGTAGTCGCCGTCCGCGAACGGCAGGATCGACGGGCAGGTGCCGTGCTCCGGCGCGATCTTCGGGTACCCGACCAGCACGATCGTCGCCTGCGGCGCCCGGGCCCGGATGCCCTGGACGACGATCGCGATCCGGGTCTGCGTCTGCGTGATCTTCGCCCGCAGCGTGTCGACGCCGTCGACCGTGAAGTGCGCCTTGCAGGGAGCGCCGGCCGGGTCCGAGGCCCGCAGCCCGGGGCAGGTGCCGATGATGTCGCCGAAGACGCCGAAGTCGTTGCCGCCGATCCCGAGCGTCACCAGGTCGGTGTCCGGCGTCAGCGCGTCGAACTGGGGCGCCGCGGTGCCGAGGACCGTGCTCTGCGGCTGGGTCATGTTCGTGGTGTCGGCGCCGCCGCAGCTCACGTCGGTGAACCGCCACACGCCGAGCGCCGCCGCGAGCATCTTCGGGTAGTTGCTGTACGAGCGGGCGCAGCCGAGCGACAGCAGGTCGGCCAGCAGGACGAACGGGGCCGACGTGTACGAGTCGCCGAGCGCGACGTACTTCGTGAACCGCGGCGTCGCGGTGGCCTGGGTGGCGCCGGCCGCGGGCAGGCCGACCACCAGCGTGAGTGCCGCGCAGGCGGCGACCAGACGGCGTAGCTTCACGAGACCTCCCCAGCAGGGCCCACCAGTGCGCCGCCCACCCTAAGTTGAGTCACTGCCCGATTACAAGGGGTGATCGTGGACCTGGTGAAAGCGATCGTCCCGGGGCATGGAATCCTGCTCTCATGCTTGTCTGGCACGGATTGGACGAGGTGAGCCCGGACTTCGGGCCGTCGGTCGTCACCATCGGCAACTTCGACGGCGTGCACCGGGGTCACCAGGAGGTGCTCGCGCACGCCCACGCGCGGGCGGCCGAGCTGGGCGGCCTGCCGGTGGTCGCGATGACCTTCGACCCGCACCCGATGCAGGTGATCCGGCCCGACCGCGCGCCGCTGATGCTCACCGATCCCGCCCGGCGCGCCGAGTTGCTCGGCGAGGCGGGTGCGGACGCGGTGCTGATCCTCCCGTTCACCAAGGAGGTCTCGCACTGGACGCCGGAGGAGTTCATCGAGCGCACGCTGGTGACCGCGCTGCGCGCCAAGGCGATCGTGGTCGGTGAGAACTTCCGGTTCGGGCACAAGGCGGCCGGTCACGTCGACACGCTCCTCCAGGCAGGAGCGCAGTACGGCTTCGAGGTCGACGGGCTGAGCCTCGCGGGCGTCCAGCAGCCGTGGTCGTCGACGTATGTGCGGCAGAAGCTCGCCGACGGCGACGTGGAGGCCGCCGCCGAGGCGCTCGGCCGCCCGCTGCGGGTCACCGGCGTCGTGGTCGAGGGCGACAAGCGCGGTCGTGAGCTCGGCTACCCGACCGCGAACATCCCGGCCGACCCGGGCGCCGCGGTCCCGCAGGACGGTGTGTATGCCGGGTGGCTGACCGTGCTCACGCCGGCGCCGGGCGCCCCGGCGTACCCGGATCCGCTGCCCGCGGCGATCAGCGTCGGCAGCAATCCGACCTTCGACGGCGTCGACCGGCGGGTGGAGTCGTACGTGCTCGACCGCGACGACCTGGAGCTGTACGGCGCCACGGTCGCGATCGATTTCGTCGCCCGGCTGCGCGGCACCCAGATCCGTTTCGACAGCATCGACGAGCTGCTCGTCCAGATGAAGGCCGACGTCGACGGCGCGCGCCGCCTGCTCAGCACCGGTCCGGGCTGATTAGGGGAGCAGTCCACGGACTGATACGCTGGCTGCTGCCGTCTGAACGGCCGCGGATCGAGAGTGCTCGGGTGAAGAATGCCCCGGTGCGCCGCGCAACGGAAATCGAGAGGATGCCTGTGTCAGCTGTTGACGCTGCTACGAAGAAGAAGATCATGGGCGAGTACGCCCTGACCGAGGGTGACACCGGTTCCCCCGAGGTCCAGGTCGCGCTGCTGACCTACCGGATCAGCCACCTGACCGAGCACCTGAAGGAGCACAAGCACGACCACCACAGCCGTCGTGGCCTGCTGCTGCTCGTCGGTCAGCGCCGCCGGCTGCTGAACTACCTGGCGAAGAAGGACATCAACCGCTACCGATCCCTGATCGAGCGGCTCGGCCTTCGCCGATGACGTCGCGAGGAGCGGCCCCCCGAAACCTGGGTGGCCGCTCCTGGCGTATCCACGCCCCGGCGTGGCACAACTGAATACGGATACAGCAAGACGTACGAGGCGACGCGAAGCGCGTGGCGGGAGGACGACCGGTCCTCGGTAGTGGCTTTCGGGTGGATGCACAACAGGCACCCGCGGGCCTCGATCGAAGACCGGCACCCCGGAAGCTCGCGCCTCGCAGTCGTCACACTGTGAGAGAGGGGTATCCCGTGACGGGATCCACCGGTACGCCCATGGAGGGCACCGAATTCGCCGAGGCCGTGCTCGACAACGGCAGCTTCGGCACGCGCACCATCCGCTTCGAGACGGGCCGTCTGGCCCAGCAGGCCGCCGGCTCCGCCGCGGCGTACCTCGACGGCGACACGATGGTGCTCTCGGCCACCACGGCCAGCAAGAAGCCCAAGGACCAGTTCGACTTCTTCCCGCTGACGGTCGACGTCGAGGAGCGGATGTACGCCGCCGGGCGCATCCCGGGCTCGTTCTTCCGCCGCGAGGGCCGGCCCTCGGAAGAGGCCATCCTGACCTGCCGGCTGATCGACCGCCCGCTGCGGCCGTCGTTCGTCTCCGGCCTGCGCAACGAGATCCAGGTCGTCATCACGGTCCTGGCGCTGAACCCGGACAAGCTGTACGACGTGCTCGCGATCAACGCGGCCTCGATGTCGACGCAGCTCGCCGGCCTGCCGTTCTCCGGCCCGATCGGCGGCGTCCGCGTGGCGCTGATCGAGGGCCAGTGGGTGGCGTTCCCGACCCACACCGAGCTCGAGGACGCGGTCTTCGACATGGTGGTCGCCGGCCGGGTGACCGAGTCCGGTGACGTCGCGATCATGATGGTCGAGGCCGAGTCGACCCCGGGCACCTTCGAGAAGGTCGCCGCCGGTGTCCAGGCGCCGACCGAGGAGATCGTGGCCGAGGGCCTCGAGGCCTCCAAGGCGTTCATCAAGACGCTGGTCGAGGCGCAGGCCGACCTGGCCGCGCGGGCCGCGAAGCCGACCGGCGAGTTCCCGGTCTTCCCGGAGTACGCCGATGACGCGTTCGCCGCGGTCGAGGCCGCCGCGAGCGAGGAGCTGGCGCAGGCGCTGACCATCGCCGGCAAGCACGAGCGTGAGGACGCCACCGACGCGGTCAAGGCCGCCACGGTGGACAAGCTGGCCGCCGACTTCGAGGGCCGCGAGAAGGAGCTGTCCGCAGCCTTCCGCTCGCTGACCAAGAAGCTGGTGCGGCAGCGCGTGCTCAAGGACAAGGTCCGCATCGACGGCCGCGGGCTGGCCGACATCCGGCCGCTCAAGGCGCAGGTGCGGGTGCTGCCGCGGGTGCACGGTTCGGCGCTGTTCGAGCGCGGCGAGACCCAGATCATGGGTGTCACCACGCTGAACATGCTCCGGATGGAGCAGCAGCTGGACACGCTCTCCCCGGAGACCCGCAAGCGCTACATGCACAACTACAACTTCCCGCCGTACTCGACCGGTGAGACCGGCCGGGTGGGTTCGCCGAAGCGCCGCGAGATCGGTCACGGCGCGCTGGCGGAGCGGGCCCTGGTGCCGGTGCTGCCGTCCCGCGAGGACTTCCCGTACGCGCTGCGCCAGGTCTCCGAGGCGCTCGGCTCGAACGGGTCCACCTCGATGGGTTCGGTCTGCGCCTCGACGCTGTCGCTGCTGTCCGCCGGTGTGCCGCTGAAGGCCCCGGTCGCCGGTATCGCGATGGGCCTGATCTCCGGTGAGATCGACGGCGAGACGCAGTACGTCGCGCTGACCGACATCCTGGGCGCGGAGGACGCGTTCGGCGACATGGACTTCAAGGTCGCCGGTACCAAGGACTTCGTCACCGCCCTGCAGCTGGACACCAAGCTGGACGGCATCCCGGCGAGCGTGCTGGCCGGCGCGCTGACCCAGGCCAAGGACGCCCGCCTGACGATCCTGGACGTGATGGCCAAGGCCATCGACGCGCCGGGTGAGATGAGCGAGTTCGCGCCGCGGGTCATCTCGGTGAAGGTCCCGGTCGACAAGATCGGCGAGGTCATCGGCCCGAAGGGCAAGATGATCAACCAGATCACCGAGGACACCGGCGCCGACATCTCGATCGAGGACGACGGCACCGTGTACATCGGCGCGACCGACGGCCCGTCGGCCGAGGCCGCCCGGGCCGCGATCAACGCGATCGCGAACCCGACCATGCCGGAGAAGGGCGAGCGCTACCTGGGCACGGTCGTGAAGACGACCAACTTCGGTGCGTTCATCAGCCTGCTGCCGGGCAAGGACGGCCTGCTGCACATCTCGAAGCTGCGTCCGCTGGCCGGTGGCAAGCGGGTCGAGGCCGTCGAGGACGTGCTGTCGGTCGGGCAGAAGCTGCAGGTCGAGATCGCCGAGATCGACGACCGCGGCAAGCTGTCGCTGATCCCCGTCATCGAGGGTGAGGACGACAAGAAGAAGGACGCCGAGTCCGCCGAGTGACTCGAGCGATCACCAGCACGCTGCTGAGCCCGGAGGCGGGCGGTCCGGTGAAACGGACCGTCCTGCCCTCCGGGCTTCGCGTGCTGTCCCAGTCCGTGCCGGGCTTCCGCTCGGTCACCTTCGGCCTGTGGGTCGGGGTCGGCTCCCGTGACGAGCCGGAGCAGCTGGCCGGCGCGACGCACTTCCTCGAACACCTGCTGTTCAAGGGCACCGAGCGCCGCGACGCGCTGGAGATCTCCGCCGCGATCGACGCGGTCGGCGGCGAGATGAACGCGTTCACCGGCAAGGAGTACACCTGCTACTACGCGCGGGTGCTGGACTCCGACCTGCCGCTCGCGGTCGACGTGGTCTGCGACATGATCACGTCCGCCACCCTCACCGGCGCGGACGTCGAGAGTGAGCGCGACGTCATCGACGAAGAGATCGCGATGCATGCCGACGAGACGTCGGACCACATCCACGACCTGTTCGCGGAGCAGCTGTGGGGCAGGTCCCCGCTGGGCCGCTCGATCACCGGGACGCCGGAATCGGTCGCCGGGCTGTCCCGCCAGCAGGTCGTGGGCTGGTACCGGCGCCGCTACAAGCCGTCCAACATCGTCGTCTCGGTGGCCGGCAACGTCGACCACGCGGACGTCGTCCGGCTGGTCCGGAAGGCGTTCGAGCGGCACTGGGTGACCGCCGAGGCCGAGCCCGTCGCCGTACGGCGAGGTGCCACGCGGCGCGTGCCGACGTACGGCGGGGTGCGGGTGCACCACCGCGACGTCGAGCAGGCGCACCTGGTGCTCGGGATGCCCGGGCTGGTGCGCAGCGACGAACGCCGCTACATCGCCGGTGTCCTGCACGGCATCGTCGGCGGCGGCATGTCGTCGCGGCTGTTCCAGGAGGTGCGGGAGAAGCGCGGCCTGGCGTACTCGGTGTTCACGTTCGGTTCGGCGTATGCCGACTCGGGCATGGTCGGCGTGTACGCGGGCTGCCTGCCGAAGAAGGCGCCCGAGGTCCTGGACGTGATCCGCGGCGAGCTCGAGTCGATTGCCAGCGGCAACATCACGCCCGACGAGCTGCTCCGCGGCAAGGGTCAGATGCGCGGCTCGGTGGTGATGGGCCTGGAGGACACCGGCGCGAAGATGACCCGGATCGCCAAGGCCGAGCTGGTCTACGGCGAACTCCACACCGTCGACGAGATCCTGCACCGGATCGACTCGGTCACCCTGGACGACGTCAGCCAACTCGCCGCCGACCTCTACAAGGGCGCTCCCGCCCTGACCGTCATGGGCCCCTTCCAGGAAGACACCACCGCTTTCACGCTCTGACCAGGCGTACCGGCAAGGACTGGTAGCCGCGCAGGACCAGACGATCACGACGGGCCGGTTCGCCGGCCGGCGTGATGCCGGCGAACCGTTCGCGCAGGCGGCCGAACGCAATCGTGGCTTCGAGCCTGGCCAGGCTGTTGCCGAGGCAGATGTGCGCACCGGCCCCGAAGCTCAACGGCTTGTTGCCGGTGCGCGACGGGTCGAACCTGTCGGGCTGCGGGAATCGCTCGGGGTCGCGGTTGGCCGCGCCGAGCAGGAGGACGAGACCGGCGCCCGCGGGGATGGCGGTGCCGGAGATCTCCGCGTCGATGCGGGCGGTGCGGGTCGTGACCTGCACGGGCGAGTTGTAGCGCAGCACTTCCTCGACGAACGCTTCGTCCGGTACGAGGCTCGGCTCCCGGAGCAGGATCGCGAGGCCGTTGCCGAGCAGGTCCGTGGTGGTCTCGAAGCCCGCCACCAGCAACAGGATCAGGTTAGCGAGTAGCTCCTCGTCCGACAGCCGCCCGTCGCCTGCGTCCCTGGCAGCGACCAGTGCGCTGACCAGACCGTCGGCGCCGGGATCGCGGATCCGGCCGGCGAAGTACTCGCCCAACTCTCGCGCCGCCGCGTCGGCGGAGGCATCGGACGCATCGGTGAGCTCCAGCGCAGCCGTCAGGTCGGAGGCAAGCGGCCGGAAGCGATGCCGGTCGTCCGGCGGTACGCCGAGCAGCTCGCAGATGACCGTGACCGGGAGTTGGAACGCGAACCGGTCCATGAAATCGACCTCGGCCTGAAGGTCGTCGAGCAGATCGTCGAGCAGGCCGTCGACCGCCGCCTCGATCGCGGGTCGCAGCGTGGCGACCCGGCGCGGCGTGAAGACCTGCGCGATCAGCGACCGCATCCGCCCGTGATCCGGTGGGTTCGCCCGTAGGATCGATCGCTGCATCAGCTGCAGCGCGGGCTGGTCCGAAGGCTCGGACGGGATCTCGAAGGCAGGATTCCGCAGTACCTCGTCGGTCGCGGCGTATCCCGCGACCAGGAACACGTCGTCGGTCACCGGCAGCACCGGGCCCAGGCGGTGCACCGCGGCGTACAGCGGGAAGGGATCGGCCCGGCCGGCGGGGGAGAGCAGCTCCTGGAGGATCTCGGTCGCGTTCATGCCCGCCGTCCGAGCAGGACGTAGCCGACGGCGTACAGCGTCGCGCCGGCGACCTCGAAGAGCTGGATCGGGCCGAACCGCGGACCGGACGTGAAAATGAAGAGGCCGCCGAGCGTGTACGCGGTGGCTCCGGCGCCGAGCAGTACACCTGCCACCCGCAGACCGTGCCGGGCCAGGATCCGCCCCAGCCAGACGTAGCCCAGCGGGAAGACGAGCAGCGCCGGGAACACGATCAGCGCGGCGGGGGTGTCGAGATCGGCCGGTTGGTGCACCACGCTCGGCGTGTACTCCGCGCGCACCGGGTTGTGCGAGCCGTCGAAGATGATCAGCGCGAACCAGAACAGGGTGCCGGCCAGGGCGGCGTACCAGGCGCGGAGGTCCCGGCGCTGGGCCAGCTGGTTGCCCAGCGCAATCATGCTCGCGAGGCAGACGACCTGCAGCCCGAGGCCGAGGGCCTGGATGTCGTGCGTGAGCCCGTAGCGCTCGCCGACCGCCGCGATGCTCCAGCCGTCGCGGGCGGGGTGGAGCACTGTCCCGAGCCAGAAGATCGGCCCGCCCGCGAACGCGGTGAGCCGAGCGGTGGTGCGCAGCTGGCGGCGCACGCCGGTCGGTGCCGGAAGGGTCTCGGTCATGGACGCCTCATTTCATTAGAGTGAGTCACTAGCGAACCATTAGAGCTGTGCTCTAGTCAATTGCTATGCTGCTCTCCATGGCGCGACGAGCGGACAAGACCCAGGCGAACCGGCAGCGGATGCGGGAGGCGGCGCAGGTGCTGTTCGCCCGCCGCGGGTATGCCGCGACGTCGATGCAGGCGATCGCCGACGAGGCAGGGATGTCGGTGCAGTCGCTGTACTTCACGTTCGGCACCAAGCGGGCCCTGCTGAGCGAGCTCCTGGACGTCGCGGTCGCCGGCGACGACGAGCCGGTGCCGACGCTCGAGCGTCCCCGGGTGCGGGCCGCGCTCGACGAGCCGGACCCGGAGGCTCAGTTGCGCGAGCAGGCCAGGCTGGCCCGCGAGATCTACGAACGGGTCGCGCCGGTACTTCAGGTCGTCGCGCACGCCGCGACCGCCGACCCCGAGATCCACGAGCTGTGGGAGACCAACAACGCCCAGCGGGCCGTGGTCATGGAGCGGTTCGTCACCGCGCTGGCCGCCAAGACCCCGCTGCGGGAGGACAGTGCGACGGCGATCGACGTCACGCTCGCGTTGCTCAGCCCTGAGCTGTACCACTTCCTGACGGCACGCCGTGGCTGGGAGCCGGCCCGGTGGGAGGCCTGGACCGCGGATGCACTGGTGACACAGCTGCTGCCGGCCAGCTAGGTTGAAACCCGATACGTCACACGTGATCTGCCACTGGATCCCTTGATGCACGGGCTGGGCTCGCTTGCTGGGATGACACGCATTTGACGGCCGACGTGAGCGGCGCCGACCGGCGCGGCTCCGGCCTGCTCTGCGTGGAAGAGGATCGTCGTGCTCGAGGCGTTTCGTACTGCCCGTGAATCGGTTGCCGACGCCGTCCGGATCACTCCGGGATGGCTCGCGCTGTACTCGGTTCTCCAGCTGCTCCTGGCGATCCTGCCGGGCGCACAGGTCGCACTGATCCGGGACCTGATCGAGGCGGACGACCCGTGGGGGCCGTTGCTCGGACTGACCGTCGTGGTCGGGTCGATGTACCCGCTGACGCAGGTGTCGAACGGCGCCGGGCAGCGGATGATGCTGCGATTGCGGCTGGCTCTGCGGGTCGAGCTGACCACAGCGGCGTCCCGGCTGAGCCCGAGCCGGCTGGCCGAGCCCGAGGTGGTGCGCGACTTGGAAGCCAGTCACACGGCGACCCATCCGATGAGCGATGTCGCCGGGAAGCCGGTCCAGGTGCTCAGCGCGGCGGCCACGTCGGTCGTGCTGTGTGTGGCGATCTCGTCGATCAACCTGCTGTCCGGGGTGCTGGTGCTCGCGGCGCTCTTCCCGACGGTCTTCGCGTTCACGCTGATCTCGCGGATGGAGTCGAGAGGCTGGCCGCAGGTGGGTGCGTACGAGCGCAAGGCGGCGTACGCGACCGAGCAGCTCATCCAGCAGCGTCCGGGGACCGAGCTGGCTGTGCTCGGCTCTGGCTGGAAGGTGGCCGAACTGGTCGCCGACGGCCGTGCGAAGGCGACCTGGATCCTCGACCGGATGATCCGTACGGCGATGCTGCTCGAGCTGGCCGCGGCGCTGGCGACGGTCGTGCTGTTCGGCGGAGCGCTGATCGCGCTGGTGGTCGGTGGTGCGAGTGGGGGAGCGGCGGCCGCCGCTGTGGCCGGGACGATCACCGGGCTGAACGCGATCCGCCAGTGCGGGTACGCGTTCGGCAGCATCGTCACCGCGGCGCCGCAGGCCGCGATCTACCGGTGGTTCGTCCGGAGCATCCCGGACCGGCGGCGTCGCGCGGTGGTCAGGACCGTCGATTCCGTTGCCTTGGACAACGTCACCTTCGGCTACCCGGGCGCGGTCGAGCCGACGCTTCGCGACGTCTGCCTCGAGGCGCGCCGGGGCGAACTGGTCGCGCTCGTCGGTGTGAACGGCGCCGGCAAGTCGACGGCGATCAACCTGCTCGTCGGTGCGTTGCGTCCCGACCGTGGCCGGGTGCTGATCGACGGGGCGGATGCCGCCGCGCTGTCCGAGGACGAGCGGCTGGCGCACTTCGGCCTGCTGGTACAGGAGTTCGGGCGCTTCGAGTTCACCCTGCGGGACGCGGTCGGCCTCGGCGCGCCGCACACCGTCGGCGATCAGGATGTCCGGGCGGCGCTGTCCGGCACCTTCGCCGCGGAGTGGCCGTTGGACACCCAGCTCGGGCAGCAGTGGGGTGGCACCGGGATCTCCGGCGGCCAATGGCAGCGGCTCGCGCTGGCCCGGATCCGGTTGCGTGCGGCGGGCGTGTGGATCCTCGACGAGCCGACGTCCGCGATCGACGCCGAGGCGGAGCGCGACATCTTCGCCGAGCTGCGCCGTACCAGCGCCGGCCGGATCACGATCGTGGTGTCACACCGCGCCTGGACGCTGCGAGAGATGGACCGCATCTACGTCATCGACGCCGGCACAGTGGTGCAGCAAGGCACGTACGACGACCTGATGAACCGCCCCGACGGCCGCTTCGCCCGCCTCTTCGCGGCTCAAGGAGAGGTGGCGGGCACTCGGTGAACCTCTGGAATTGCCGTGGTCCACATCGCCTGACCGTAGTTGACTGGGGCCGGTGACCGGATTTCGGGGGTTCGTGTCTGTGGCCTGGCGGTCGGGGCGCGGGCTGTTCGTGGTGACGGTCGCAATGATCGCGCTGTCGGCGGCGGCGCCGATCGGCACCGTGGTGGCGATCGGGCAGGTCGTCGCGGGCGTCGCCGACGCGGACAGCTCCCGAGCGACGACCTGGGCCCTCGTCGGCGCCGGATGCCTGTTGCTGCAATGGATCGCGGGCACCCTGCAGCGTGCGTCGGCGACCGCGCTCGGAGAACAGGTCGACGCGGTGCTGCAGCACGACCTGATGCGGGCGGTGTCCGTGCCCGGCGGCGTACGGCACCTGGAGGATCCGGCGACGGCCGCGCTGGTGGAGGTCGGGCGCGACACGTTGCGCGCCGACTGGGCGCGCCCCGGCCGGCTGGCGAGCACGATCGGCGGTCTGGCCACCGGCCGGATCGTCTTGCTTGCTTCGGGCATCGTCCTTGCCGGGTACCGGTGGTGGCTCGGCGTGGGTCTGCTGGTGGCCGGCGTCTGGGCGGCGTACGAGGACCGGGTCGCGTCCCGCACCGAGGCCGGGCATCACTACGGCGCGTCCGAGTCGGCGCGCCGGATGCGGTACTTCGACGACCTCGGCACCACACCGGCCGCCGCGAAGGAGATCCGCGTGTTCGGATTGCCGGACTTCGTCGTGGGCCGGCACGGGGAGACCTGGACCGCGACGATGCGGGGCGTGCTGAGCCCGTCCGGCCGGCGTCCGCTGATCGCGACCGCGGTGCTCGGCGTCGTCGTCCTGGGCGGCATCGTGCTCGTGGTCCGGGAGGCGGTGGCCGGGCGCGTCCCGGCCGGCGCGACGGCGACGTACGTGCAGACGTTCCTGGTCGCCCTCGGCGGCATCCAGCAATCGTCGTGGTCCGGCCTGCAGACCGAGCTCGCGCTGGCGACACTCGAGCGGTACGACGCGGCGCTGCGGGCGGTCGCGTCTTCAACGCACCCGGCCGCGGCCGGAACGCGGCCGGCGACAGGGATGCCGGCCCGCGGGATCGCCTTCCGTGGCGTGTCTTTCAGCTATCCGGGCAGCAACCGGCAGGTGCTGCGCGACCTCGACCTGGTGATCCCGGCGGGGCAGTCGCTCGCGGTCGTCGGCGCGAACGGCGCAGGCAAGACCAGCCTCGTCAAGCTGCTCTGCGGCTTGTACGAACCGACGCGCGGAACGATCGCGATCGACGAGACAGAGCTGCCGGAACTCGACGTCAACGACTGGCGGCGCAGGCTGGCGGTGGTGTTCCAGCATCCGCTGCGGCTCCCGATGTCGGCGTACGACAACGTCCGGTTCGGCCGCGCCGCCGCCGCGCCGGACACGGCCCTCGACCGGGCCGGCGCGACGAGCGTCGTCGAGGCATTGCCGAATGGCTGGCAAACGGTGCTCTCGGCCGAGTTCGACGGCGGGGTCGAGCTCTCCGGCGGCGAGTGGCAGCGGCTGGGGCTGGCGCGAGCGCTGTACGCCGTGGAGCAGGGAGCGTCCGTGCTGGTGCTGGACGAGCCGGCCGCGCACCTGGACGCCCGGTCGGAGGCGGAGCTGTACCGGCGGTTCCTCGACCTGACGGCCGGGCTGACGACGATCGTGATCTCGCACCGGTTCTCCACCGTGCGGCAGGCGTCGTCGATCGTCGTCCTCGACGAGGGCCGGATCGTCGAGCAGGGATCGCACGACGAGTTGCTCGAGCTCGACGGGACCTACGCACACCTGTTCCGGCTGCAGGCGGCCCGTTTCGAGGACCTGGCATGAGGTCCTGGATCGCCACCGCCCGCCTGCTGGCCGGCCTCGGGTGGGAGATCGGGCCGGGGCTGTTCACGCTCTACACCATGCTGACGATGTCGAGTTTCGTCAGCCCGTTGCTGGTCGCGCTCGGCGTCCGGCCGTTGGTCGACGGCGTCCTCGCGGGCGAACCGCGGCAGGTGATCGCCGGCGGTGTCGCGGTGGCCTTCGCGCTGACCTTCGTGCTGACGGCACCGATCGGGTACCGGTGGGCGACGATCCGGATGCGCGAACGATCCAGCTTCGTCGCCGAGCGCCGCGTACTCGGGCTGGCCACGAGCGCGCCGCAGATCCATCACTTCGAGCGGCCCGAGTTCCTGGACCGCCTGCAGTCGCTGCGGCGAGAGGCGGCGGAGCTCGCGGACAGCGTCACGATGCCGTTCATCGGTCTGTTCGTCGTCACCCAGTTGGTGATCAGCACCGTCCTGCTGGCACAGCTGAAACCGGTTTTGGCCTTGCTGCCCCTGGTCGCGATTCCTTCGCTGTGGTTAAGCCGCCGGGCCGAAAGCATCCGTCGACGGTCGGAGCTGGAAGCGGCTCCGCACCGACGGCTCGCGCAGCAACTCTTCATGGTGTCGGTCGCACCGTCGTCGGCGCAGGAGATTCATGTCGCGTCGCTGAGCGAGGAACTGCTGCGTCGTCACCATGAGGCGGCCGGCGCGGCCAACCGGATCGCCCGAGCGGCGCTGTTCCGGTCGGTCGCGGTCGGGGCCGCCGGCTGGGCGGTGTTCCCGCTCGCGTACGTCGTCGCGCTGGTGATCATCCTGCGCGAGGCGATGGCCGGACGGGTCACTCCCGGCGATGTGGCCCTGGCGCTCGCCCTCGCCGGTGCCGTGGTGAGCGCGGCGAACCGCGTCCTGGACCTGGCAGGCACCGTACTGCGCGTGCGCACGACGGCCGAGCACTACTTCTGGCTCAGCGCGCAGGCCCGGCAGGAACCGGGCACGGCGCCCGTCCCCGACCGCCTGGCGAACGGGATCGAGCTGCGCCAGGTGACCTTCGGCTACGGCTCCGACGACCGCCCAGCCGTTCAGGATGTGGACCTGTTCCTGCCCGCGGGCCGGACGGTCGCAATCGTCGGCGAGAACGGCGCGGGCAAGTCGACGCTCGTCAAGCTCCTCACCGGGATGTATCGGCCCGCCGCGGGGGAGATCCTCGTCGACGGCGCCGATCTCGCCGCGTTCGACCTCGAGCAGTACCGGCAGCGGGTGAGCGCCGGCTTCCAGGACTTCGTCCGCTATCAGCTCACGGCCGGCGAAGCGGTCGCGGTCGGCGGGTTGTCCGAGTCGCCCGAGCAGGTCCGGTCCGCGCTCGTCAAGGCCGACGCGACCTTCGTCGACGCGTTGCCGCACGGTGCCGACACCCCCTTGGGGACGTCGTGGGCCGACGGTGTCGAACTGTCCGGCGGGCAATGGCAGAAGCTGGCGATCGCCCGCGCGCTCGTCCGGCCCGCGCCGCTGCTGATGATCATGGACGAGCCGAGCGCGTCGCTGGATCCGCAGACCGAGGCAGCGCTGTTCGACCGGTTGGCCGCCGAGGCGCGCGCGGGACGTGCCGACGGGCGCATCACCCTGCTGATCTCACATCGCTTCTCCACGGTGCGGTCGGCGGATCTCATCGTCGTCCTGGAGCGCGGCCGCGTGGTCGAACGTGGCACGCACGAGGAGCTGCTGGCGTACGGCGGTACGTATGCCGAGCTTTACCGACTGCAAGCGGCCGGTTACCGCTGACACTGCGCAACTGTGCGCAGTGACGAGTTTCGCACAAATCTGACCTGTCATCAGATGACTCCGGCGGACTGATCTGATTAAGTGAGGGCTCGCTCCGGAAGCGACCGCTGGTCATCTGAGGTCTTGGCAAAGTAACGCCTACGTTACGCGCCGCCGCTTTGCGCCTGACAACGTTGACATGCGCAGTTTCGACCAGCCACCATGGCGCTTGTTCCGCCCGCCTAAACGGCCCTCCCGCCGAGGAAGTTGGTTCGACCGTGCGACGTCTGAGTGGGGTAGTGGGGGTGGCACTCGGCTTGGCGCTGGTGCTCGCCTCGTGTGGTGACGCGAAGAGCAGCGGCTCAGGCGGCAGCTCCGGCAGCAAGAGCGAGGTCATCGCGATCGCCGCCGACCCGCCGGAGTTGATCAACCCGTTGAACGACAACGGCACCGCGGGCATCGGCGTCTCGATGGCGATCTTCGCGCCGCTGGTGACCACCGATCCGGAGACCGGCAAGCTGCAGAACGTGATGGCCGACTCGGTCACGCCGGACAAGAACAGCCAGACCTGGACGATCAAGCTGAAGCCCGGCAACACCTTCCAGAACGGCCAGCCGCTGACCGCGAAGGACTACGTGGACAGCTGGAACATGACCGCGATGGGCTCGAACGCCTGGAAGAACAACGGGTTCTTCTCCAAGGTCGACGGGTACGACGCGCTCAACCCGCCGACGCCCGACGGTGCGACCCCGAAGCCGACCGCGGTCAAGACGATGAGCGGCCTGAAGCAGATCGACGACCTGACGTTCTCGGTCAAGCTCAAGGTGCCGTTCTCGCAGTTCGGCCTGACGCTGCAGTACCTCGGCCTCGCGCCGCTGCCCGAAGAGGTCCGCAAGAACCCGGACGCCTACAAGCGCAAGCCGATCGGCAACGGCCCGTACAAGCTCGCGGCGGACTGGAACCCCGGTGACGACCTCAAGCTGGCCAAGTGGGACGGCTACAAGGGCGCCCTGGTCCCGCAGGCCGACGAGATCACCTACCGGTTCATCCCGAACGCGGACACCGCGTACAACGAGTTCCTGGCCGGCAACCTCGACTTCGTCGACGTGCCGTCGACCAAGGTGAAGAGCTTCAAGACCGACGCCCCGGACCAGTGGGTGACCAGCGTCAGCTCGGGTGCGAACTACCTGGTGATCCCGGCCTGGGACGCGCGGTTCAAGAACCCGAAGCTGCGGCACGCGATCTCCGAGGCGATCGACCGCAAGGCGTTCGCCGACCTGGTCGGGCTGTCCGAGCCGGCCAAGGGCCTGGTCGCTCCGGACATGGCCGGCTACCGCGACAACGCCTGCAAGTACTGCGATTTCGACGCCGGAAAGGCCAAGCAGCTGCTGCAGGAGGCAGGCGGCTTCTCCGGCCCGCTGAACATCAACTACAGCACCACGTCGGCGACCGGCCAGATCTTCGCCGAGGCGATCGGCAACATGCTCCGGCAGAACCTCGGCCTCGAGGTGAAGTACACCGGTAAGCAGAGCTCGGAGATCACCGAACTCGCCAACAACCACAAGCTCGACGGTCTGCGGTTCAGCGGCTGGGGTCACGACTACCCGTCGATCGAGGACTACCTGACGCCGATGTTCAAGTCCAACGGCGACGCGAACTTCGCGATGTACACCAACCCGGCGCTGGACGCCGTCCTGGCCAAGGGCGACGCCGAGCCGGACCCGGACAAGGCGATCAAGCTGTACCAGCAGGCCGAGGACATCGCACTCGAGGACATGCCGCTGATCCCGCTGTACACCAAGTCGAACGCGTACCTGCACTCGGCGAAGATCGAGCCGCGCGTCTCGAAGTACGTCGGCGTCTCGGCGCTCTGGGCAACTTTCAAGTGATCCGGTTCGTCCTGCGGCGGGCGGTGGCGGCCGTGCCGATCGGTGTGCTGGTGACGCTGGGGGTCTTCGCGCTCGTCTTCGCGATGCCCGGGGACCCCCTGCGGGAACTGGCCGGCGACAAGCCGATCCCGGCCGCGGTGCTGGCCGCCAAGCGGGCGCAGTACCACCTGGACGACCCGTTCATCGTCCAGTACCTGCTGAGCATGAAGGACATCCTCACCGGCCACTTCGGTACGACGTTCGCGGGCGCGGACATCGCCGCCCAGCTCCGGCTGCGGATCCCGGTGACGCTGAAGCTGACGCTGCTGGCGAACGCCGTCCAGTGGACGCTGGGGCTGTTCTTCGGGATCTACGCCGGTTTCAAGCGCAACGGCTGGATCGACCGGTCGTTGCTGCTGACAACGCTCGTGCTGCTCGCGGTGCCCGGGCTGGTGGCGTACTTCGCCGCGCAGTACCTGTTCGGCGTCGAACTGAAGTGGTTCCCGGTGTCCGGTGTGCTCGAAGGGTTCCCGCGCTCGTACCTGCTGCCCGCGCTGGTGATCGGCGTGCTCGGCTTCGCCGGGCTGGCCCGGCTGCTGCGGACCTCGATCGTGGAGACGGTGAACGCGGACTTCGTGAAGACCGCGCGGGCCAAGGGCCTCGGCGAGCAGCGGGTGCTGTGGCGGCACATCCTGCCGAACGCGCTGCTGCCGGTGGTGACGTTCATCGGGCTCGACCTGGCCGGGATGTTCGGCGGCGCGATCATCACCGAGAGCATCTTCAACCTGCCCGGGCTCGGCCAGTTCATGTTCCAGGCGATCAAGCTGAAGGAGGGCGGTGTCGTGGTGCTGCTGTCCACGCTCGCGTTCATCTCGTTCATCCTGATCAACCTGCTGGTCGACCTCCTGTACGGCGTCCTGGATCCGAGGGTGCGCAATGTCTGATGTGCAAGCAGTGGTCGGTGCCGAAGCCCAGGAGCTCGGCGACGGTCGTACCCTGTCCAACCGCGAATTGCTGCGGGCACTGCTGCGCAAGCCGCAGTTCGTCCTGTGCAGCCTGCTGCTGGTGGTGTTCTTCGCGATGGCGGCGGTGCCGAAGCTGTTCACCTCCGTCGATCCCCGGTTCTGTGAGCTCGGGAAGAGTCGCCAGGGCAGCGGCCCCGGGCACCCCTTCGGCTTCGACATCCAGGGCTGCGACTACTTCGCGAACGTCGTCTACGGCGCGCGGCCGTCGGTGCTGGTCAGTATCTGCGCGAGTTTCGGCGTGTTCCTGCTGGCCGGCTCGCTCGGCCTGCTGGCCGGGTACTTCCCGGGCTTCGTGGACGGGCTGATCTCGCGGACCGCCGACGTACTGTTCTCGATCCCGGGCATCGTGGTGCTGATCGTGATCCTGAACTCGGTCGCGGACCGCAGCATCTGGATCATCGTCGGCGTCATCCTGCTGATCGGCTGGCCGGGCGGGATGCGGCTGATGCGGGCCACGGTGTTCTCGGTCCGCAACCGCGAGTACGTGCTCGCGGCCCGCTCGATCGGGGTGTCGCCGGTCCGGATCCTGCGCAAGCACGTGTTCCCGAACGCGATGGCGCCGCTGCTGGCGATGACCACGCTCGGCATCGGCGGCATGGTCGGGCTCGAGGCCGCGCTGACGTTCCTCGGGGTCGGGCTGCAACCGCCGTCGATCTCGTGGGGCTCGCAGTTCGGCGTCGCGGCGTCGTACCGCGACACCCCGCACCTGTTCATCTGGCCGGCGTTGTTCATCTCCACGATGACGATCTCGTTCATGATCATCGGCGACTCGATCCGGGACGCCCTCGACCCGAAGTTGATGCGATGACGACGACAGGCGAAGTACTGCTCAAGGTCGACGACCTGTCGGTGGAGTTCGATACGCCGCGCGGTCCGGTGCGGGCCGTGGACGGGGTGTCCTGGCAGGTGCGGGCGGGGGAGACGCTGGCGATCCTCGGCGAGTCGGGGTCCGGCAAGAGCGTCTCGACCCAGGCGCTGACCGGGATCCTGGAGATGCCGCCCGGCCGGATCGTGTCCGGGACCGCGGAGTACCGCGGTGTGGACCTGATCTCGATGACCACGGCCGAACGGCGCCGGATCGTCGGGGACCGGATCACGATGGTGTTCCAGGACTCGCTGTCGGCGCTGAACCCGGTGCAGTCGGTCGGGACCCAGATCGCCGAGTGCTACCGGGTGCACCGCGGGATGTCGAAGCGGGACGCGATGAAGCGGGCCGCCGAGATGCTCGACCAGGTGCGGATTCCGGCCGCGGCGAAACGGGTGCGGGACTACCCGCACGAGTTCTCCGGCGGGATGCGGCAGCGGGTGATGCTGGCGATGGCGCTCGCGCTCGATCCCGACGTCCTGATCGCCGACGAGCCGACCACCGCGCTCGACGTCACCGTGCAGGCGCAGATCCTGGAGCTGATCGCGGAGCTGCAGGCCGAGCGGGACATGGGCGTGGTGCTGATCACCCACGACCTCGGCGTGGTCTCGGACGTCGCCGACAACGTCGTGGTGATGTACGCCGGCCACGTGGTCGAGCGGGCCGCGACGGCGGAGGCGCTCGACCACCCCGTGCACCCGTACACCGAAGGGCTGCTCGGCTCGATGCCGTCGGCCGACCTGAAGGGCCGCGAGCTGCCGACGATCCCGGGGACCCCGCCGTCGCTGCGGGCGATGCCGTCCGGGTGCGCGTTCCGGGCCCGGTGCCCGATCGCGGTCGACGACTGCGCCGCCGAGGTGCCGCCGTTGCTGACCGTGGCGCCGGGGCGGGATGCCGCATGCCTGCGCCGGACCACGATCGCCGCCAAGGAGGCCGTGTGAACGAGTTACTGGTGGCAACGAATGTCGTGAAGCACTACGACATCAGCCCGGCGCTCAACCTCGGCGCCAAGACCGTCGTCCGTGCCGTCGACGGCGTCGACCTGACGCTGCGCAAGGGCGAGTCACTGGGCATCGTCGGCGAGTCCGGCTGCGGGAAGTCGACGCTCGTGCGGCTGCTCGCCGCGCTCGAGAAGCCGACCGCGGGCCGGATCGAGTACGGCGGAGTGGACGTGAGCAAGCTCCGCGGCCGCGAGCTGCGGCGCTGGCGACGCAACGTCCAGGTGGTGTTCCAAGACCCGTACTCCAGCCTGAACCCGCGGATGCGGGTCGGCGAGATCGTCGCCGAGCCGTTCGAGGTGCACCCGGACGTCGGCAAGGGCGTCGACCTCCGGGTCCGGGTCCGCGAGCTGCTCGAGCTGGTCGGGCTGCGGCCGGAGGACGCGACCAAGTTCCCGCACCAGTTCTCCGGCGGTCAGCGGCAGCGGATCGGGATCGCGCGGGCCATCGCGCTGAGCCCCGACGTCCTGCTGTGCGACGAGCCGGTGTCGGCGCTGGACCTGTCCGTGCAGGCGCAGGTGGTGAACCTGTTGATGCGGCTGCAGCGGGAGCTCGGCCTGAGCATCATCTTCGTCGCCCACGACCTGTCCGTGGTCCGGCACGTCTCGGATCGGGTCGCGGTGATGTACCTCGGCAAGGTCGCGGAGCTGGGCGGCCACCAGCAGGTGTACGACGTGCCGGCGCACCCGTACACACAGGCGCTGCTGTCGGCGGAGCCCGGTCTGGCGCGGCAGGGCCGGAAGCGGATCGTGCTGGCCGGTGACCCGCCGTCACCGGTCATGCCGCCGTCCGGCTGCCGGTTCCACACCCGCTGCCTGCGGGCCGAGGCCAAGTGCAGCACCGACGTACCCGAGCTGCGGGAGATCAGATCCGGTCAGACCGTCTCCTGCCACTTCGCGGAGGAAGCGCAGACCGCCTACTCGCACGCGTGAGCGATAGGTCTGGAGTGATGGCCTAGGGTGGCGGCCGTGAGTACGGTTCCCTCGGCAGGCAGACGGTTCGTGCTGCTTGCCGGGGTGATCGCGGTGGCCGGCGGGCTGGCCGCGTGGTGGATTCTCACCGCGGGCCGGGCCGCCAACGAAGGGTTCGACATCACCGACGAGGGCTACTACCTGCTCTCGTACCGGTGGTGGGACAGTAACCCGCTGGCGCTGACCGGTGTGCAGTACGTGTACGGCCCGGTGTTCGAGTGGTTCGGGTACGACATCGTCAAGCTGCGCTTCTTCAGGCTGTTCACCGTGGTCACCGTCCACCTCGTCTTCGGCTACAGCTTCATGCGCTGGCTGCGCGGCCGACGGCCCGGTGCGCCGCCCACCCGGCTGTGGGAGGCCGCGGGGACGGCGGTGGTGCTCGCCGCGGGCGGGATGTGTTACAGCTGGATCCCGCAGTCGCCCGGGTACAACGATGTCGTGCTGCTCGGCGCGCTGATGCTGGTGTCGTGCGTGCTGTGGATGGCGACCGCGGTCGATCGCGGTACGCCGGTGCCGTTCTGGATCTTCGTCGTCGCCGGACTGGTGATCGGCGTGATGGTGCTGGCCAAGTGGACCTCGGTCGTCATGATCGGGCTGATCGTGATCACCGCGGTGGTCGTACTGGCCGGTCAAGGCGGGCGATCCGTTGCCCGTGGCGTCCTTTTCGCCCTCGGCGGGCTGGGGCTGGCGGCGCTGGTCGTCCAGCTCTTCGTGGTCCGCCTGGACGTCGCCGTGCCGGGGATTCTCGACGTCAACAAGTTCATCGCCGGTACGTCGTACACGCCGCCCGAGTTGCTGCACCTGTACTGGTCGAGCACGATCACCCTGATCGGCCGGACGCTCGTCGCGCACGGCCTGCTGCTGATCGCAGTCGCGGTCGCCACGATCGCCCGCTGGCGTTGGCTCCGGACCGCCGCCGCGGTCCTCGCCTTGGTCGCCTTGAGCTTCTCGGTACGACGCGTCGCCGTCGCGGACGGCGCATTGGGCGGCTCCCAGCACATCCCGATGTACGCCGAGACGCTGCTGGCCGCCGTACTGGTGGCTGTCGTTGCGGCTGCGGGCGCCGTGATCGCGGGCCGCGCCGGCGTCACGCCGCGCTCCCTGCTGAGCCGCGAGAACACCCGGACCTGGGTGATCCTCGCGCTGCTCGTCCTGCTGCCGCTCGTGCAGGCGTTCGGCACGAACACGCCGCTCTACACGATCGGCTTCAACGCGTTCGCCGCCTGGGCCGCGGTGATGATCGCGGTCCTCACCGGCATCTGGGCCACGCCGATCGTGGCGCGGCTGACGCTCGGGCTCGTCCTCGTCGGGGCGCTCGTCGCGACCTCGACGATCGCGTACACGGGCCTGTTCCGTTACCCGTACCGCTCGGTCGGCCACTCGCAGCTGACCGCGGCCTCGACGATCCCCGCGCTCGACGGCGTCTACCTGTCACCGGCGGCGGAGGAGAACTTCAGCCGCCTGGCCGCGGAGCTGAAGCCGTACACCGATCCGCCCGGGCGGCCGGTGCTCGCCTTCGACAAGATGGCCGGACTGGTCCTGATGCTCGGCGGCCGCCCGCTCGGTGAGGCCTGGATCGCGCCGAAGGAACGCGCCCGCACCGCCGCCGGCATCGAAGAGGTCTGCCGCGCGGACCGTCCGTCCAGGGCGCCGCTCGTCGTGCTGAACCGGGCGATCTCGGACGTTGAGATCGACGCCCTGCGCGCCTGCGGGCTGGACTTCCGCGCCGAGTACGAGCAGCTGGCGCCCGCGCACGACACGATCGGCCTGCAGGTGTGGATTCCGAAGGCCGAGCGGGGCGGCCGCTCCGCCGGATGACATCCTGTTCCCGACGATCGGACAGGATCTCGGACAGGAAGGGTGCGCATGATCAAGGTCGGTGTCCTGGGGGCCAAGGGCAGGATGGGCGCTCAGACGTGCCTCGCGGTCGAGGAGGCCGCCGACTGTGAGCTGGTCGCGCAGCTCGACCAGGGCGACGCGCTCGACGCGCTGACCGCGGCCGGCGCCGAGGTGGTGGTCGACTTCACCCGTCCCGAGGTCGTGATGGACAACCTGGCCTGGTGCATCGAGCACGGCATCCACGCCGTCGTCGGCACCACCGGCTTCGACGACGACCGGCTCGCCGCCCTGCGCGGGCAGTTGGAGAAGGCGCCGGGGACCGGTGTGCTGATCGCGCCGAACTTCTCGATCGGCGCCGTGCTGATGATGCAGTTCGCCGCGAAGGCCGCGCCGTACTACGAGTCCGTCGAGATCGTCGAGTTGCACCACCCGGACAAGGTCGACGCCCCGTCCGGCACGGCGCGCCGGACGGCGGAGCTGATCGCCGACGCGCGCCGCGAGGCCGGCTCCGCGCCGATCCCGGACGCGACCACGACGGCGCTCGACGGCGCCCGCGGCGCGGACGTCGCCGGGATCCGGGTGCACGGCGTCCGGCTGCGCGGCCTGATCGCGCACCAGGAGGTGCTGTTCGGCGACGAGGGCGAGACGCTGACGATCCGGCACGACTCGATGGCCCGCGTCTCGTTCATGGCCGGCGTGCTCCTCGGCGTCCGGCGGATCGGCGGCGCACCCGGCCTCACCGTCGGCCTCGAGCACTTCCTCGACCTCTCCTGAGATGAGAGCCAAGCAGACCGCCTTCGTCCTGGCGGTTGTGTTCGTCGCGTACGCCGTACTGATCGGCTGGCGTGGCGTTCTGCTGGTCAAGGTCGGTACGCCGGTGGCCGTCGTACTAGGTCTCGCGGTGCTGGTCATTCCGGTCGTCGGCGCCTACCTGGTGTGGCGCGAGATCCAGTTCGGCCGGCGGACCGAGGTGCTGGCGCGCGAGTTGGAGGCGGCCGGTGGCCTGCCGGTCGACGACCTGCCCCGGCGGCCGTCCGGCCGGGTCGACCGGGCCGCCGCGGACGAGGCCTTCGGGCGGTACCAGGCGGAGGCGGAAGCGGCCCCCGACGACTGGCGTGTGTGGTTCCGGCTGTCCACCGCGTACGACGCCGCGGGGGACCGGAAGCGGGCCCGCGAGGCGATGCGAACGGCGATCGCGCACCACGACCGGACCTCGTGAGTTACCCGGGAGTTCGCTGTGAACGTCCCGAGATGACTGACAACCGGGTGCGGAACGGGATATTTTCAGGAAGGTACGTGGCAGCCGCCACGTAAAGGGTCGGAGACTGGGTGGAGCCGTCCTGTGCCATCAGACGGGTCTCGCCGTGGCTCGGACGACGTGCAGGGGGCTGGGTTCGGTGGCCTGCTGCGACGGCATCGGCGGGAGGCCGGGCTGTCGCAGGAGAAGCTGGCGGAGCTCGCCGGTCTGAGCGTCGACGCGATCGCGGCATTGGAGCGGGGGAGGCGACGTGCGCCGCGGGCGCACACGCTGCGCCTGCTCGCGGACGCGCTGCGGCTCGGTGATGCGGACGTCGCGGCGCTGACCGCGGCCGCGCGCCAGGAGGCCGACACCGCACGGCTGCCGCTGCGGCAACCGCCGGCGCCGATCAGCGAACTGATCGGGCGGACGACCGAGCTGACCGCGACGACACGCATGCTGGGGCAGCGAATCACTCGTTTGCTCACCTTGACCGGGCCCGGCGGGGTCGGCAAGACGCGGCTCACGCTGGCGCTCGCCGGCCGGGTGGCGGACAACTTCCCGGACGGCGTCTGCTGGGTGCCGCTCGCCTCGGTGACCGACTCCGCGGCCGTGGCGCCGACGGCGGCGACCTCGGTCGGCATGCATCTGCTGGAGAGCAGCCGGCTGGTCGAGGAGATCGCCGAGCAGATCGGCCGGAGCACGATGCTCCTCGTGTTCGACAACTGTTCGCACCAGGTCGCGACGGTCGGCCGGATCTGCGCAACCCTGCTCGAGCACTGCCCGAATCTGTCGATCCTCGCGTCCAGCCGCGAGCTGCTCCGGCTGCCGGGCGAGAGCGTGTACGTCGTACCGGCGTTGTCGCTGCCGCACGACGCGGACCAGTTGGCGTCCTCGGAGGCCGTGCGGCTGTTCGTCGAGCGCGCGACGGCACGTGGCTATGACCCGACCGGCCAGCTCGACCAGGTCGCGCGCGTCGTACGCCGCCTGGAGGGCATGCCGCTGGCGATCGAGCTGGCCGCGGCGCGGATGAACGTGATGACGATCGAGGAGCTGGCGACCGAGCTCGAGACGTCGTTCAGCATCCTGGCCGGCGGCTCGCCGACCGCTTCGCCGCGCCAGCAGTCGATGTACGGCGCGATCGAGTGGAGTCACGCGCTGCTCACCCGGACCGAGCGGGACGCGTTCGCCCAGTTGTCGGTGTTCGCGGGCGGCTGGACGCTCGGCGCGGCCGCCGCGGTCATGCCCGGCGGCGCCACCCGGGTCGAGGCCCTCGACCTCATCGGCCGGCTGGCGGACAAATCCCTGATCCGGGTGGTTCGGCGCGGCGGCGTCGCCCGGTACTACATGCTCGGGGTGATCCGGGAGTTCGCGGCCGATCAGCTCCGGGCGTCCGGCGAGACGGACGAGGCTGCCGCGCGGCACGCCCGGTACTACGTGGAGCTGGCCGAGGAGTCCGAGAGCCATCTGCGCGGACCGGACCAGGGGGAGTGGCTCGAGCGGCTGGAAGGCGAGCTCTCGAACCTGCGCGCCGCGATGACCTGGGCGCTGCGGACCGGAGCGGCCACCGAGGCACTGCGCCTGGCCGGTGGCCTGTGGCTGTTCTGCTACCTGCGCGGCCATTACGCCGAGGGCAGTCAGTGGCTCGAGCGCGCTCTGCAACTCGGTGACTCGGTGCCGCCCGAACAGATCGCGGACCTGTCGGCGGTCTGCGCGAAGGCTAACCTGGGCGCGGGGACGCTGGCGTTCCTCCAATGCGAGTACGACGCCGCAACCGCGCGACTGCAGACGGCCCTGCGGCAGTACAAGGAGCTCGAGGACCCGGCCGGTACGGCGTTGGTGCTGCAGCGCCTCGGCGGGGTCGCGCGCGAACGCGGGGACTACGAGGCGGCCGAGGACCTGCACTGCGAGAGCTACGACCTGTACGAGAGTCTCGGGGACCGCGGCGGCATGGCCTGGGCGCACAACCACCTCGGGTTCGTGGCCTGGCTGCGTGGCGACCTCGAGATCGGGGAACGCCGGTGCCGGCGGGCCCGCGACAGCTTCCGGGTAGTCGGCGACGGCGAAGGACTCGCCTGGTCGCTGATCAGTCTCGGCGCGATCGCGCAGTACGGCGGTGAGCTCGTCGAGGCGGAGGACCTGCTGCAGGAGAGCCTCGCGCTGTCGCAACGGCTCGGCTACCGCGAGGGCGTCGCCTGGTCGATGAACCTGCTCGGCATCATCGAGCGCCGGCGCGGCCTGACCGAACGCGCCGTCCACCTGCTCGACGAGAGCCTCGCCGAACATCGCGACCTGGGCGACCGGTGGCGCTCGGCCAGCGTCCTCGAGGAGCTCGCCGCCGTCGCCCAGCAACGCGAACGCAGCGAGTACGCCGCCTTCCTGCTCGGCGCCGCCGACGGGGTGCGCGACGTCATCGGCGCGCCGGTGCCCGTGATCGAGAAGGCCGATCGTGAGGCGACGCGAGCCGCCGTCGAAGCATCCCTCGAGCGGCGGGCCTTCCGGGCCGCCTGGTCGGCCGGCCGCGCGGCGCCGTTGGCCGCGGTCGCGGACGGGTACCCGCCGCCCGGGGCTCCATCGGCCGCTCGGACCCGGGATCCGCTCTGAGACCGATGGTGCCTCGCGAGACACCACGACCTGGGGGATCGACGGTGCCCCGCGAGGGATCTGGTGGCACGGATCGCGAATACGTGACCCGACCGGCTGTGTCTCTGTCTGACCCCCCAGGCAGTCCCCCCACCTCACAGCCGGCCGAAGCCACGTCGGCGATGGTCACCGTCGTCGAGCCCTCCCAGTCGACGCCCGGTTCCTCCGCGCTGACTCAATGTTGTCGTTATCACGCTGTGTCGCACAGGGACGGAGCCCTGACATCGCCCTGACAAATTTGTCCTGACAACGAACGCCTCCGCCGGAATTCGCCGACGGTGACCGCGAACTGCCGGTCCGTAGATCAATTCTGGCGGCTGTCAAACGCTCGTTACGGCAGATATCCGGAAATCGCCTTGGTGAATCCCGCGATCTTCCGCAGCGGGGCGCCGCTGCCGTCGTCGAAACCGGGTTCCGCGGTCTCGGGGGCCGGAATCCCTTCACCAGCACAGGAAACGTCCTTGGCCGGCGCGACACCGGTGGTGAGGAACGTGTTGACGATCCGGTCCGCGCAGCGGTTCACGCCGCCGTACACGCCGTGGTCGCCCTCGCCCGTGACGGTCAGCAGCCGCGAGCCGGCGTACCGGCTGTGGGCGGAGGCGGCCAGGCTGTAACTGGTCGCCGGGTCGTGCACCGACTGCACCATCAGCGTCGTGGGCAGGCCTTTCCCGGTGGGCGTCGGCATCGTCAGGTTCGGCCGGTCCCAGTAGAAGCAGGGGTTCTGGGTCATCGTCCAGCCGACCAGCGGGAAGTGCGGACCGAGCCGGGCGGCGAGTTGCTCGCCGTACTCGCGGCCTTGCGGCCAGACCGTGTCGTTGCACGTGATCGCGGTGAAGGTGGCGTCCTCGGCGTCGTCCGCACCGAGCATCCGCAGGCCGACGGCTTCCCGGCCGGCGCGTTTCACGAGTTGCCGCTGGCGGGCCGGCGAGAGCGCGTCGACGTGGCGTTGCGCGGCCCGCGGACCGCCTTTCGCCTGGGCCGCGGAAAGGTCGGTGAGGAACAACAGGTCGGCCGCGAGGGAATGGAAGTCGAGTTTCGAGTACATGTCCCCGGACACCATCTGGTCGAGGACGTTCTCGTCATAGGTGACGTTCACCGCGCCGTCCAGGAACTCCTCGGTCGCGGGCCGTTCCTTCAACGTCCGCCGCAACCGTTCGTACAGCCGGATGACCGCGCCCGGTGACGAGCCGAGGTGCAGCTGGTCGTCGTACTTGGCGGCCCAGGGCGCGAAGTCCTCGCGGAAGCGGCGCTCGAAGGCCTGCGGCTGGCTGACGAACGTGTCGAGCCACGTCTTGGTGAAGTCGGTGTTCGAGTCCAGCACGAAGCGGCCGACGTGCTCGGGGAAGTACGTCTGGTAGTACGCGCCGAGCCAGGTGCCGCCGGAGTACCCGAGGTAGTCGATCTTGTCGTAGCCGAGCAGCTGCCGGATCAGGTCGATGTCCTGCACGGTCTGGGCCGTCGTGATGTACGGGAGCAGGCCGCGGGACTGGCGGTCGCAGTACGTGTGCGCCATCGCCGACGCCTCGGCGATCAGGTCGCGGTTCGCGGGGTCGCGGTCGCGGGCGTCCATCGTGTAGCCGGGCGCCCCGTCGCAGCTGACGTTCGAGCTGCCGCCGGTGCCGCGCGGATCGAAGCCGACGGCGAGGTGGTCCTTGGCGAGCGGCGCCTGGCTCGCGAGGTACGGCGCCATCCCGAGGCCCGCGCCGCCCGGCCCGCCCGGGTTGCCGAACACCACACGGCTCGGCTTGCCCTTGGCAGGCGCGACCTTGCTGACCGCGATCTGGAGATCGTTGCCGGAGTACTGGTTGGCCCAATCGCGCGGGACGGTGATCTTCGCGCAGTAGGTCCGCATCTCGGGTTCGCCGCACAGGTACCAGTGCGGTTTCTGGTCGAGGTACTTGTTCGCAACCGGATGCGGTCGGTCGACGACGGTCTCCGCTTGCCCCGATTGCATGGAGGCGGTCGCTCCCGACCCCGGCACGACGAGAACAGCGGCAACGGACAGCCCTAGGCCGACGGCCAGGGGAAGGTACTTCATACGGACTCCAGCGGATGGCCATGCGTGATCGGTCCGTGACAATCTGTCATGCCCGCTGACAGTCGTCGAGCACCACCCCCGGCTCGTCGCCGATCGGCGGCCTGCTATGCGCCGGACGACGGCAGGAAGTACGCGAGCATCCGGATCCGCCGGCTGCCCTCGGGCTGCTCGGCGCGGTTCAGGTACGGCTTGAGCATCGTCTCCAGGTCTTCCTGGATGGTCCGCAGCTCGTCCGCGGTGACCGTCATACCGGCGTTGAACAGGCCTGCCGCCCGGGCCCAGTCCAGCTCGAGCTTCGGCTCGGTCTGCTCGACCCAGTCCCGCGGCACCTGCTCGTAGTTCAGCAGCATCGCGTTGCTCAGCTCGCGCGCGGCCAGCTGGACCTCCTCGGGCCCGGATTCCGGCACCTCGAAGAACACGCCGCGCCCGACCGCCCGCCACCCGTCGCCGTCGGCGACGAGCAGGCCCACTTCGGCGAGGCCTTCGACATGTCCCTGGGCTTCGGCGGATCCGACCCCGACCTGCTCGGCCAGCTCCGCGACGGTCGCCGTACGGCGGGTCAGCCGGTCCATCAGCGCGAGGCGCACCGGGTGCGCGAGAGCGCGCAGGGCGGCCGCCTCGGTGAGGACCATGTCGCCGACGTCGTTGACTTCGACCCGCATGAGCGGCTACTCCGTTCCGGGATCGGTGTGGAGGCGGATCTGCTTGATCCGGACCGACTCGTCGCCATAAAGGTCGAGTTCGCGGTGGGCGCCGTCAGGGGCCCAGCCGGCTTCGGTGTAGAACGCCCGGAGGACGTCGTCGGTGGAGTTGACCCAGACGGTGACCCGCTGGAAGCCGTCGGCGCGGATCGTGTCGACGACGGCGTTGAGCAGCCGGGAACCGTGGCCGGCGCGCGTGGCCTCCGGGTCGACGGCGAGCTCGGCGATCAGTGCGTCGCGCTGCGGGTCGGCGTCCGGGTCGTCGGACGGCGTGATGGCCGCGAAGCCGACCAGGGTGCGGCCGGCCAGCGCGACCATCACCCGGTTGCGTGCCTCGCCCGGGGCGACCAGCGCGGCCCGCCACTGGGCCGCGAACTGCGCCGGGTTGAGTTCGGCGAGGACATCGGCAGGCAGCAGCCCGGCGTACGACGTACGCCAGGCCGCGACCTGGATCTCGCCGATCGCGTTGGCCTCCGCGGGCAGCGCCAGCCGCACGCTGGTCTCGGCCACGGGCGTCTCGGCGGACAGATCCGAGAGGTTGGCGGGTTCCGGTACGCCGAAATCACTCATGAGCGCAATCCTCGCAAGTCAGTACACGAGCCGCCGCAGCAGGGTCTCGGCCGGCCCGCGGTACGAACGCAGGCTCATCGCGTACGCCCCGGCGACCGAGACGATCCAGACGCCGATCGCGACCAGCGCCGCGGTGTACGCCGTACTCCCGAAGAGGTCCAGGTCCAGCGTGAAGGGTGCCAGCAGAACCATCCACGACACCGACTGGAACAGGTAACCGGACAGCGAACGCTGGCCGAGCGCCGAGATCGCCCGGACCGGAAGCGACTGCTTGCGGAGCCGCATGACGAGCAGACCGAACAGCGCGACGTACCCCGGACCGCCGAACATGCCGGACACGTGGGACAGCAGACTGAGCGCGTCCACCGCGTTCTGGTCGACGTGCAGCCAGCCGGCGCCGACCAGCGCGAGCGGCAGCCCGCCGACGAAGGTCAGCCCGAGGCAGCAGACGGCGACGCGCGTCAGCAGGGTCTTGTGTGCGGCCGGGTTCTCCAGCAGCTGCTTGCGAGCGGCCCAGATACCGAGCCAGACGATCACGATGAAGGGCAGCACGCTGGCCATGTGCAGCGGGTACTCGTGCAGCCGGTCGACCAAGCTGCCCAGGTACGACGACGCGTCCAGCGACGGGTTCGGCGAGTTGGTCAGCGCGTGGGCGGGACCTGAACTGTCGACGACCGCGAGCACAGCCATGGCTCCGACGACAAGGACCTCGACCGCCATCAGCGCCCAGATGCCGAGGGCGATCCGGTGGAACTTGTCGCCGCGGTTGAGCAGGAACAGCGTGCTGGCGATGCCGACGACGCCGTAGGCGCCGAGGAAGTCGCCGAAGTACAGCAGTGACGCGTGCGCGAGGCCGAACGCGATCAGCCAGGCGTTGCGCTTCAGCAGGATCCGGCGTACGGCGCCGGTGCCGGCCCCCGAGGACCGCTGCCGGCGGGCGAGCTGCACCAGCCCGTAGCCGAACATCACGGCGAACACCGGGTACGCCCGGGCGTCGACGAAGGTGAGCTTGAGGAAGTTCAGCACGCGTTCGAAGCCGTGGGGCGCGCTCTCCACGCCGGGCTGGCCGGCGAACGCGAAGTTGGCGCTGTTCGCGAGGCCGATCAGCAGCAGCATCGCGCCGCGGATCAGGTCCGGCGCGAGTGCTCGCTCGCGGCCGGTGACGGGCCCGCGGTGGTCGACGGCCGGGGTGAGTGTGGTGGTCACGGGGTCCTCCGGGAAACTGTTTAGCCCTTGAACGGATGCCAGAATCCTCGCTGTCCGTGACCGCTCTTCCCCAGTGCGTCAGACCCACTTCCCGGGGTAGGTCCAGCACCACCTTTGTGACACCTGTTGTTGATTCCAAGAAAAAGTGTCACATATGCTGAGGGTATGGACGACAGCTTCCAGGCGACCATCGACGCCGACGGCCGGATCGAGCCGCGGGACGCGATGCCGGACGGGTACCGCAAGACCCTGATCCGGCAGATCGCGCAGCACGCGCACTCCGAGATCATCGGCATGCAGCCGGAGGGCAACTGGATCAGTCGCGCGCCGTCGCTGCGCCGCAAGGCGATCCTGATGGCGAAGGTGCAGGACGAGGCCGGCCACGGGCTCTACCTGTACGCCGCCGCGGAGACGCTCGGCGTGGACCGCGCGGACCTGCTCGACCTGCTGCACAGCGGCAAGCAGAAGTACTCCAGCATCTTCAACTACCCGACGCTGACCTGGGCCGACATCGGCGCGATCGGGTGGCTGGTGGACGGCGCCGCGATCGTCAACCAGGTGCCGCTGTGCCGCTGCTCGTACGGTCCGTACGCGCGGGCGATGGTGCGGGTCTGCAAGGAGGAGTCGTTCCACCAGCGGCAAGGCTTCGAGATCCTGCACACGCTGTCGCAGGGAACCGAGGCGCAGAAGGCGATGGCGCAGGACGCCCTGAACCGCTGGTGGTGGCCGTCGCTGATGATGTTCGGCCCGCCGGACGCCGCGTCGACGCACTCGGAGCAGTCGATGGCGTGGGGGATCAAGCGGCACAGCAACGACGAGCTGCGGCAGCGGTTCGTCGACATGACCGTCCCGCAGGCCGACGTCCTCGGGCTGCGGGTGCCCGACGACGGCCTGACGTACGACGAGGCGTCGGGTCACTACACCTTCACCGAGCCGGACTATGCGGAGCTGTACGAAGTTGTCAAGGGCAACGGTCCGTGCAACCGGCAGCGGCTGGCCAAGCGGGTCAAGGCGCACGAGGACGGCGCGTGGGTGCGTGAAGCCGCCGCGGCGTACGCGGCAAAGCAGGCTGCTCGTAAGGAGGCCGCGGCATGAGCGTCGAGCCGTTGTGGGAGGTGTTCGTGCGGTCGCGCCGCGGGCTGTCGCACACGCATGTCGGTAGCTTGCACGCCCCCGACGCGACGATGGCGTTGCGGAACGCGCGGGACGTGTACACGCGCCGCCAGGAAGGCGTCTCGATCTGGGTGGTGCGGGCGTCCGACCTCACCGCGTCCAGCCCGGACGAGAAGGACGAGTTCTTCGACCCGGCCGGCGACAAGGTGTACCGGCACCCGACCTTCTACGAGGTCCCGGAAGGTGTCGAGCACCTGTGAGCGACCTGTTCGTCTATACGCTCCGCCTCGGCGACGACGCGCTGATCGCGGCGCAGCGCACCGCCGAGTGGATCGCGGCCGCGCCGCAGCTCGAGGAGGACGTTGCGCTCGGCAACATCGGGCTGGACCAGCTGGGGCAGGCCCGTTCACTGCTGCAGTACGCCGGTTCGCTGGACGGCCGCACCGAGGACGAGCTGGCGTACTTCCGCGACGAGCGCGAGTTCCGCAACCTGCAGCTGTGCGAGCTGCCGAACGGCGACTTCGCGCACGCGATGGCGCGGCTGCTGTACTTCGCGACGTACCAGCACCTCCTGTACGACGAGCTGCGGTCGTGCGCCGACGAGACGCTCGCCGGTGTCGCGGGGAAGGCGGTCAAGGAGGTCGCGTACCACGTCGACCACGCCACGCAGTGGGTGCTACGCCTGGGCGACGGGACCGACGAGAGCCACCGCCGCATGCAGGCAGCCCTTGACGCGCTGTGGCCGTACACCGCCGAGATGTTCGAGTCGGACGCGCTGGTGCAGCGGCTGGACGTAGCCGTCGATCCCTCGACTCTGCAGGACGCCTGGACCGATCGAGTCCTGGCCGTCATCGACCAGTCGACCTGTGAGCGACCGTCGTCGTCTTATCAGCACACCGGCGGTCGCGAAGGCCGCCATACCGAACACATGGGCTACCTCCTTGCCGAACTCCAGCACATCGCGAGATCCCATCCAGGTGCGACATGGTGACCGACGAGACGATCCTCGAAGCGGTCGGCGAGGTCACCGATCCGGAGGTGCCGGTCCTCACGATCGACGACCTCGGCGTCCTGCGCGGCATCCGGCACGAGGGCGACGAGGTCGTGGTGACCATCACCCCCACGTACTCCGGCTGCCCGGCGATGGACCTGATCCGTCATGAGGTCGAGCTCACGCTCCGCTCGCTGAACGTCGACGGCCGCGTCGAGACCGTGTTGTCGCCGGCCTGGACCACCGACTGGATGACCGAGACCGGCAAGGCCAAACTCACCGAGTACGGCATCGCCCCGCCGACCGGTCGTCGAGCCGTCGGCGGACCGGTGGCGCTCGCGCTGACCGTGCGCTGCCCGCTGTGCGGCTCGCCGGACACGACGGAGCTGAGCCGCTTCGGCTCCACCTCCTGCAAGTCCCTGTGGCGCTGCAACAGCTGCAAGGAACCCTTCGATCACTTCAAGGCGATCTAGATGACGACCGTCGCCCCCCGCCGCCGCGCGACCTTCCATCCGCTCAAGGTGGCCGCGATCGAGGCGATCACCGACGACTCGGTGGCGATCACCTTCGCCGTGCCGCCCGAGCTCGCGGACGAGTACGAGTTCGCCGCAGGCCAGCACCTGACGATCCGCCGGACCGGGGAAGAGGTCCGCCGCAGCTACTCGATCTGCTCGCCCGCGGGATCGGGCGTGCTGCGGATCGGCGTGAAGCGGATCCCCGGCGGCGAGTTCTCGGCGTACGCCGCCAACGACCTGAAGGCCGGCGACGAGCTCGAGGTGATGACCCCGCTCGGCCGGTTCGGTACGACGTTCGACGCCGCGAACGCCAAGCACTACGCGTTCGTCGCCGCCGGCAGCGGCATCACGCCCGTGCTGTCGCTGGTCGCGACGGTGCTCTCGATCGAGCCGTCGAGCCGCGTCACGCTGCTGTACGGCAACCGCACCGCGGGATCGGTGATGTTCGCCGACGAGCTGGCCGACCTCAAGGACCGGTACGCCGAGCGCTTCCACCTCGTGCACGTGCTGTCGCGCGAGACGACCGAGGTGGAACTGTTCAGCGGACGGATCGACGCCGATCGGCTGCAACGGATGTTCGCGACGATCCTCCCGCTGGACTCTGTCGACGAGTGGTTCCTCTGCGGCCCGTACGCGATGGTCGTCGGCGCCCAGGACCTGCTGCTGGCCGAGGGCGTCGCGCGCGAGCACGTCCACGCCGAGCTCTTCCACGTCGGCGACGAGGCGCCCAAGGCACCCGTCGAGGAATCGACCGCCGACGAGGACGCAGCGCAGGTCACCGTGATCCTGGACGGTCGCCGGTCGACGTTCGCGCTGGGGGAGCACTCCAAGGCGGTGCTGGACGCGACGCTCGCCGTACGGTCCGACGCCCCGTTCGCCTGCAAGGGCGGCGTCTGCGGCACCTGCCGCGCCAAGGTCCTCGACGGCAACGTCCGGATGGACACCAACTGGGCGCTGGAGCCCGACGAGATCCGCGCCGGCTACGTCCTCACCTGCCAGTCCCACCCGACTACACCCCAGGTGACGCTCGACTTCGACGCCTGACCCCGCGGCCTGGTTCACTCCGCGGCATGTCCGAACCTTTTCCCGCGCCTCGTCCGATCACTGCCGAGGAACGCCAGTACATCGCGGACGTCGAGAACTCGCTGCGTCCGGCCTTTCTGCACACGGTCGCGGAGGAGTTCGGGCCTGCCGACCGCCCGGCGGCCGAGATCGCGGAACAGATGTCCGCGGCGGCTCCCGGCCACCGTCTGCAGACGGCCGTCGAGGCGCGCATGAACTCGGGCACGCACTTCGATGCGCTACCGGCGGAGGAGCGGTCGGCGGCTGCCCAGCAGGCCGCGCCGGTGACGGCGCAGGCGGTCTCGCAGCTGAGTGTCCGGACCGCCGACGGGCGGCTCGGTGACCTCGCCGGGCGGGGAGCCGATCGCGTGCTCCGAGGACAGTACGAGAAGCTGGCGCAGGACGCGGCCGGCCGCGCGGGCATGGTGCTGGGTGGCGCGATCAACCGCGCGCGTTTCCTGCAGGTGGAGGACATCCGGCGGCAGGCGGGCGCCGGGATGACGCCGCCGTCGCCCAGAACCGGCACCGGCACCGGCACCGAAGTTCGCTCCGAATCCGGCGACGGCGCGGCCGCCAGGCCGGCCGATCGGGCCAGGAGCACACGCGGCCACGGGCGCGGCTGACCGGCCCCGCCCGGCCGACGCCGCCGGCGGACCGGACCCGTCCGGCCCAGTCGAGGGCCGCGGTCGCATCTCGCTGGATGCCGTTAACCGCGGCCCGCGACTGAAGATCTCAGTCGGTGCCCGACTCCATCGCGGCCCGGTCGAGGAGCTCGTCCTCCTCGGTGGCCTCGCCGCGGGAGGCGATCGCCTCGGCACCGCCCCTGGGGAGTTCACCGATCAGTTCGGTGGAGGAGGCGAGCGCGGGGTTCGCGGAGCCGAACATGCCGAGGCCGGCGTACTGCTCCAGCTTCGAGCGCGAGTCCGCGATGTCCAGGTTCCGCATGGTCAGCTGGCCGATCCGGTCGACCGGGCCGAACGCCGAGTCCTCGATCCGCTCCATCGACAGCTTGTCCGGGTGGTAGCTGAGCGCGGGACCGGTGGTGTCGAGGATCGAGTAGTCCTCGCCCCGCCGCAGCCGCAGCGTGACCTCGCCGGTGACCGCCGTACCGACCCAGCGCTGCAGCGACTCCCGGATCATCAGCGACTGCGGGTCGAGCCAGCGGCCCTCGTACATCAGCCGGCCGAGCTTGCGGCCCTCGGTGTGGTAGCTGGCCAGCGTGTCCTCGTTGTGGATCGCGTTCACCAGCCGCTCGTACGCCGCGTGCAGCAGCGCCATCCCGGGCGCCTCGTAGATGCCCCGGCTCTTCGCCTCGATGACCCGGTTCTCGATCTGGTCCGACATGCCGAGCCCGTGCCGGCCGCCGATCGCGTTCGCCTCCAGCACCAGGTCGACCGCGGAACCGAACTCCTTGCCGTTGATCGTCACCGGCCGGCCCTGCACGAACCCGATCGTGACGTCCTCGGCGGGGATCTCCACTGTGGGGTCCCAGTGCGCGACGCCCATGATCGGGTCCACCGTCTCCACCCCGGTGTCGAGGTGCTCGAGGGTCTTCGCCTCGTGGGTGGCGCCCCAGATGTTCGCGTCGGTGGAGTAGGCCTTCTCGGTGCTGTCCCGGTAGGGCAGGCCGTGCGCGACCAGCCACTCCGACATCTCCTTCCGGCCGCCCAGCTCGTGCACGAACTGCGCGTCCAGCCACGGCTTGTAGATCCGCAGCTGCGGGTTCGCGAGCAGGCCGTAGCGGTAGAACCGCTCGATGTCGTTGCCCTTGAACGTCGAGCCGTCGCCCCAGATCTGGACGTCGTCGTCGAGCATCGCCTTGACCAGCAGGGTGCCGGTCACCGCCCGCCCGATCGGGGTGGTGTTGAAGTAGGTCCGCCCGCCCGACCGGATGTGGAACGCGCCGCAGGCGAGCGCCGCGAGACCTTCCTCGACGAGCGCCGCGCGGCAGTCCACCAGCTGGGTGATCTCCGCGCCGTAGGCCGTCGCACGGCCGGGCACGGACGCGATGTCGGGCTCGTCGTACTGCCCGAGATCAGCGGTGTACGTGCACGGGATCGCACCCTTGTCCCGCATCCACGCAACCGCAACCGACGTGTCGAGACCACCCGAGAAGGCAATCCCGACCCGCTCACCGACCGGCAAAGAAGTAAGCACCTTGGACACAGGAAAAGTATGCATCACTCTGCATGATTATGCAAAGCGGTCCCGTCCTTGAGCCCCCACCAACCGGATTTCGACGCCGGATCTGGTTGGTGGGTGCTCAAACACGCGCGAGGTGGGTCTGCGTGGCTGATGGGGGTGGTGGGGCTGGTGGGGGAGGATGGAGGCGAGTCGAGGGGTGTGAGGCGCGGGATGATGGGGCGGTCGCATGCGTTGTCGGGGTGGTGTGCCGGGCTGGCGGTGGCGCCGCTGGTCGGGTTGACCACGGTGGCCGAGGTGGTGCCGTTCGCGGCGGCCACGGCCGGGTACGCCCTGGTGCCGGACCTCGACCATCCGGGCGCGAGCGCCTCTCGGCTGCTCGGTCCACTGACCCGGCTCGTCTCAGCCGCGGTGCGGGCGTTCTCGGGCGTCCTCTACGCCGTGACCAAGGGGCCGCGCGACGAGGACAGCACCGGCAAGCACCGCCACGCGACGCACACGCTGGTCGCGGCGGTGCTGCTCGGCATGCTCGCGGCCAGCCTCGGCGACCGCGGCAAGTGGGCCGTTCTGGCGGTCGCCGTGACCGGCCTCGTGCTGGCCGCCGACGCCCTCGGTGACTGGATCGTCTTCGCGGTGCTCGCCGCGGCCGGCTGGACCGTCGCCGGCGCCGAGGCCCTGCCCGGCACCGCGGCGACCGATGCCCTGCAAACGGGCCTGACGCAGATCGGCGGATGGATCGGCGCCGCGGTCGCGCTCGGCATGTTCGTCCACTGCCTCGGCGACAGCCTCACCCGCTCCGGCTGCCCGTGGTTGTGGCCGCTCCCGATCCGCGGCGAGACCTGGTACGAGCTCCGTCTCCCGAAGCCGCTGCGGTTCCGGACCGGTCACTGGTTCGAGCACGCCGTGATCGTGCCGGTCCTGACCATCGCCGCCGTCCTGCTGCTGCCGGGCGGGCTGCAGGCGGTCGAGCGGCTCTTCGACGCGACGAGCGTCTGGCTCGCCGGCCGGTCCTGACCTCAGTCCTGGAGCCGGCCAGTCAGGTACGACGGGATGCCGCCGGACTCGAGCGCCGCGGCGAACCGGCGCTGGTTGCGCTCGCCGGGCCAGGCCTCCCAGAAGAACAGCGGCAGCGCCAGGGCGGCGCCGATCAGGACGACCCAGAAGCTGTCGGCGACGAACGACAGCGCGACGGAGATCAGGAACACGGCCTCACAGACCGCGAACCGGGTGAACGTCGACGCGGTGAACCGGCGCCACGAGTCCGCCTCGATCTCGGCCGACGACCGGGCCGAGTGCGCGAGCGGGGGAGTACGGAAGCCGGCCAGTTCGCAGATCGAGTACGCGCCGACCGCGGCCGCGAGCACGACCAGCACCGGCCAGCCGGTCGGGAACTCGCCGATCCCGTCGGTCGCGAGCACGAACCACAGCACGACCGTCATCAGCGGGATCGCCGCGGCCATCGTCGCGCAGACCATCGTCAGGCTCTGGCGGGCGGCGGGTGTGGCAGCAGAAGGTGTCGACACGCGGATGAGACTAGGCCCTGGCTGGACCACCAGACAGGACCTAAGGCATCGAAATCCGGACACATTGCGTACGTTTCCTCACGGAGAGTATTTGCAGAAGTTTTTCCGGACTTTTTTGCCAGAAGCTGTAACGCCTACCGGGCGGCGCCCGATAGGACGAGTGAGCCTGGTGGCTGCCCGGACCCCCGAGCGGACAGCCACCAGGCCTACCCATTTCTTCAGGGGTCGGGAGCGGTAATCTGAGGCCCATGTCCTCGCCAGAATCCACGCCCTCGTCGGTGCCGCCGTTCGGCCGGCTGACGACCGCGATGATCACGCCGTTCCGCCCCGACGGGTCACTCGATCTCGACGCCGCCCAGAAGGTCGCCAGGCACCTCGTGGACGGCGGCAACGACGCCCTGGTGCTGAACGGCACCACCGGCGAGGCGCCGACCACCTCCGACGAGGAGAAGGTCCGGATCATCCAGGCGGTCCGCGAGGCCGTCGGTGACGGCATCAAGCTCGTGGCCGGCGTCGGGACCAACGACACCGCGCACACCATCGCGTGTGCGCAGCAGGCCGAGGCCGCCGGCGCGGACGGCCTGCTCGTCGTCACGCCGTACTACAACAAGCCTCCGCAGGACGGGCTGCGCGCGCACTTCACCGCGGTCGCCGACGCCACCGGCCTGCCGAACATGCTGTACGACATCCCCGCCCGGGCCGGGGTCGAGATCAAGACCGAGACCCTGATCGCGCTCGCCGAGCACCCGCGGATCGTCGCGGTGAAGGACGCCAAGGGCGACCTCGCGGGGACCACCAAGGTGCTGGCGAACACCGATCTGTTCTACTACTGCGGTGCCGACGAGCTGAATCTCGCCACGATGGCGGTCGGCGCGGTCGGCATCGCGAGTGTCGTGGCGCACGTGGCAAGCCGGGAGTACCGGCAGCTGATCGACGCCGTGGTCGCCGGCGATCTCGGAACAGCACAACAGATCGAGCGACGGCTGGTGCCCGCCGTCGAGGCGATCATGACCAGGACCCAGGGCGCCATCATGGTGAAGGCCGCGCTCAAGCTGGCCGGCGTCATCGAGCACGCGACCCTCCGGTTGCCGTTGGTTGAGGCGACCGCCGAGCAAGTGGACTGGCTCACCACCGACCTCAAGACGGCAGGACTGATTGCATGAGCCATCCCCATCCAGATCTCGCCGCGCCCGGACCTCTCGCTCCGGGCGCTTTGCGGGTCATCCCGCTCGGCGGCCTCGGCGAGGTCGGCCGGAACATGACCGTGTTCGAGTACGACGGCAAGCTGCTGATCGTCGACTGCGGCGTACTCTTCCCGGACGAGAACCAGCCCGGCGTGGACCTGATCCTGCCGGACTTCGAGCCGATCCGGGACCGCCTCGACGACGTCGTCGCGGTGGTCCTGACGCACGGCCACGAGGACCACATCGGCGGGTTGCCCTACCTGCTGCGTGAGCGGGGCGACATCCCGGTGGTGGGGTCGCAGCTCACGCTCGCGCTGCTCGAGGGCAAGCTGAAGGAGCACCGGCACCGCAACGTGCCGCAGCAGACCGTGGTCGAGGGCGAGAAGCTGCAGATCGGGCCGTTCGTCTGCGAGTTCGTCGCGGTCAACCACTCGATCCCGGACGCGCTCGCGGTCGCGATCAAGACGCCGGCCGGCACCGTGCTGCACACCGGCGACTTCAAGATGGACCAACTGCCGCTCGACAACCGGATCACCGACCTGCGGGCGTTCGCCCGGCTCGGCGAGGAGGGCGTCGACCTGTTCATGGTCGACTCCACGAACTCCGAGGTGCCCGGCTTCACCACGCACGAGCGCGACATCGCGCCGGTGCTGGACCGGGTCTTCACCAAGGCGAAGAACCAGCGCATCATCGTGGCCTGTTTCGCCTCCCACGTGCACCGCGTCCAGCAGGTCATGGACGCCGCCGTGAAGCACCGCCGCAAGGTCGCGTACGTCGGCCGCTCGATGGTCCGCAACATGGGCGTGGCCCGCGACCTCGGGTTCCTGACCGTGCCCGGCGACACGCTGATCGACATGCGCGACCTGGACAACTACCCGCCCGAGCAGGTGGTGCTGGTGTCGACCGGTTCGCAGGGCGAGCCGATGTCGGCGCTGTCCCGGATCGCCGCCAACGACCACAACGTCGTCCACCTGCAGCCGGGCGACACCGTCGTCCTCGCCTCGTCGCTGATCCCGGGCAACGAGAACTCGGTGTACCGGGTGATCAACGGCCTGATCCGGCACGGTGCGAACGTGATCCACAAGGGCAACGCGCTGGTGCACGTGTCCGGGCACGCGAGCGCGGGCGAGCTGCTGTACTGCTACAACATCGTGAAGCCGCGCAACGTGATGCCGGTGCACGGCGAGGTCCGGCACCTGCACGCGAACGCGGATCTCGCCGTGCAGACCGGCGTACCGCGGGAGAACGTGGTCGTCGTCGAGGACGGCGTGGTGGTCGACCTCATCGACCGCAAGGCCATGGTGGCCGGCAAGGTCGACTGCGGGTACGTGTTCGTGGACGGCTCGACCGTCGGCGACATCACCGAGACCTCGCTCAAGGACCGCCGGATCCTCGGCGACGAGGGCTTCATCTCGGTGATCGCGGTGATGGACTCGGTGACCGGCAAGCTGACCGCCGGGCCGGAGATCCAGGCCCGCGGATTCGCCGAGGACGACACCGTGTTCGACGACCTGAAGCCGAAGATCGAGGCCGAGATCGAGAAGGCGATCGGCAGCGGCGTCGACGACATGTACCAGCTGCAGCAGGTGATCCGCCGGGTGGTCGGCAAATGGGTCAGCGACACCCACCGCCGACGCCCGATGATCATTCCGGTCGTGGTCGAAAGCTGATCACCCGGTGTAACCTGCTCCGCGAGCAGAGGAAGGTGGGCCGGCGATGAGTGTCAGCGGGGTGAACGGGACGGGCCAGCGCCGGCCCACGATGAAGGAGGTCGCCGCCCGGGCCGGGGTCGCACTGAAGACCGTGTCCCGGGTGGTGAACGAGGAGCCGAACGTCAGCCCGGAGCTGACCGCCAAGGTCCAGGCGGCGATCAAGGAGCTGAACTACACGCCGAACGAGTCGGCCCGGATGCTGCGCCGCGGCAAGACCGGCACGATCGCCGTGGTGATCCGCGACATCGGCGACCCGTTCTTCGCCTCGCTCGGCCGCGCGGTCGAGCTGTGGGCGCGCTCGTCCGGCTCGGTCGTCATGATCGGCCTGACCGACGAGGACCCGGAGCGGGAGCGCGACGTCTGCCTGGAGTTCGTCGCCCGGCGCCCGGACGCGCTGATCATGGCGCCGATCGGGGAGACCCAGGACTACCTCGCTCCGCACGTCGACGCCGGGATGGCGGTCGTCACGATCGACCGGCCCGCGCACGGCATCGAGGCGGACGCCGTGCTCGCCGACAATGCGGGCGGTATCGACCAGGCGATCGACCACCTGGTCCGGCAGGGCCACCGGCGGATCGCGTACCTTGGCGACGACGAGCGGATCTTCACCGCCCGGGAGCGGGTGGTGGCCTATCGGGCGGCGATGGCCCGGCACGGGATCGGTGTCGACGAGGACCTCGTCCACCTGTCCGAGCCGACCACCGAAGGCATCGGCATCACGCTGTCGGCCGTCCTCGACCGCCCCGAGCCGGCCACCGCGCTGCTCTCGGCGAACAACATGACGACCGCGGAGGTCCTGCGCGGTCTGGCCGGCCGCCGCGACAAGGTGGCGCTGGTGTCGTTCGACGACCTGCAGCTCGGCGACCTGCTCAGCCCCGGCCTGACGGCGGTCGCACAGTCGGCCGACGTGATGGCCCGGACGGCGATCCAGCTGATGACCGAGCGTCTCCCGGAACCGCACCGCCCCGGCCGCACGGTCCGTGTCCCGGTCAAGCTCACGATCCGTGGCTCGGGGGAGATCCCGCCTCCGCGGTGACCACCTGCCCGGGTTCGCCGAACCGGGCCAGCACCAGCGCGGCGGCGACCGCGAGCACGAAGCCGCACGCGGCCACGGCCTCGTAGCCGGGCCGCGGCCGATCGCCCAGCACGAGCAGCCCGACGATCGCCGGGAAGAACGTCTCGCCGACGACGAGCATCGCGGTCGCGGTTGTCACCCCGCCGCTCTGCAGCGCGGCGGCGTACCCGAGCATGGCCATCGCACCGCTGACGATCGCGATGTACGTGGCCGGCTCGGTGAGCAGGTCCGCCGGGCGCAGGCTGGGAATGATCCGGCCGCAGATGGCGACCACGCCGAAGCCCAGTCCGGCGATCAGGCCCAGCACGGCGGCGCGGAGCCGCCGCGGGACCAGTCGGCTCGCGACCCTGGCGACGGCGAGCAGGATCACCAGTCCGGCGAGCGCAATCTCGAACCCGCGGCCGACCGTGGCGTTGCCCTCGGTGCTGGCCGAGATCCCCAGCAATCCCAGCCCGACACAGACCGCCCCGACGGCGGCCCATTCGACGCGGCCCAGCCGGACGCCCAGGGGCCAGGCCGCGAGCGCGGTCACCGCCAGACTGGCCGCGAGCGCGGACTGGACGAGGAACAGCGGGAGAACCTGCAGTGCAGCCAACTGCAGGGCGAAGCCGACGGCGTCCAGGGCGATGCCGGCCAGGAACCGCCACTGCGCGACGATCCGGACCAGTCCGTGGGTGCTGATGTTCTCGGAGGTGTCCGACCTGGCAGCGGCAGCCTGCAGCACCGAGGCCACGCCGTAGGCGACCGCGGCTGCCAGCGCACACAGCAGACCCCACCACATGCCTGCAGCCTACGGATCCGCGCGGTCTGGTCGTTGCGGTCCGCGGGCCTGCGATCGCGGCCGGTGGGTGATTTGCCGTGGAGTTGGCCAGGCTGTCACCCGGCGGTCACTCGTGGAGCGCACCTTCGGGACATGAAACTGAGTCGCCGCCAGCTCTTGGCCGCATCTTCCGTCGCCGGTGCGTCGTTGGCCCTGCCGGGCGTCGCGTCCGCGGCACCGAATCTCGTCCGCCCTGACCGCGCCGCGCTGCCCTCGGGTGTCGCGAGCGCCGACGTGACGCCGAACTCGGCCGTCGTGTGGTCGCGTTCCGACCGCCCGGGCCGGCTGGTCGTCCAGCTGACCAGCCACGGCCGCTTCGACAAGGCGATCTGCCTGCGCGGCCCGAAGACGGACGCCGCCGAGGACTTCACCGCGCGGCTGCCGTTGCGTGGCCTGCGCCCCGGTCAGCGCTACGACTACCGGATCGGCTTCGAGGACGAGAACGGCCGGATCGGGCAGACGCTCGATGGCTCGTTCGGTACGCCGGGCCGGAACCGGCCGGTGTCGTTCGTGTTCACCGGCGACACCGCGGGGCAGGGGTACGGCATCAACCCGGACCTCGGCGGCATGGTCGCGTACAAGGCGATGCACGACACCCGGCCGGACTTCTTCCTGCACTCCGGCGACAACATCTACGCCGACGGCCCGATCCAGGCCGAGCTGAAAGTTGCCGACGGCACCGTCTGGCGGAACGTGGTGACCGAGGAGGTCGCGAAGGTCGCCGAGACGCTCGCCGAATACCGCGGCCGGTACAAGTACAACCTGCTCGACGGCAACGTGCGCTCGCTGTACGCCGACGTACCGCTGATCGCGCAGTGGGACGACCACGAGACGCTGAACAACTGGTATCCGGGGGAGATCCTCACCGACGACCGCTACACCGAGCGGCGCGTCGACGTGCTCGCGGCGCGGGCGAAGAAGGCGTTCCTCGAGTACCTGCCGATGGAGCACGCCGCGGGCCGGGACCGGATCTACCGCAAGGTGAGCTACGGTCCGCTGCTCGACGTGTTCTGCCTGGACATGCGTACGTACCGCGGCGCGAACCCGGTGCCGTCGACCGCCGGGCCGGTGGCGATGCTCGGTGCCGAGCAGGCCGCCTGGCTGGTGCGTGAGGTGGCGGCGTCGCGGGCGACCTGGAAGGTGATCGCCAGCGACATGCCGCTCGGTCTGCTGGTGCCGGACGGAAACCTGATCGAGGCGGTCGCGAACGGCCTGCCCGGCGCGCCCGGCGGCCGCGAGCACGAGATCGCCTGGGTGCTGAGCCAGTTCAAGAAGCGCAAGGTCCGCAACGCGATCTGGCTGACCGCCGACGTGCACTACTGCGCGGCGCACCACTACGACCCGTCGCGGGCGGCGTTCACCGACTTCGACTCGTTCTGGGAGATCGTGGCCGGTCCGATCAACGCCGGCACCTTCGGTCCGAACGCCCTGGACAGCACCTTCGGGCCGGAGGTCGTGTTCTCGAAGGCGGCCGACTTCGCGAACCAGTCGCCGGCCGGCGGCAACCAGTTCTTCGGTCACACGTCGATCGACCCGCGGACCGGCGTGTTCACGGTCTCGCTGCGCAACCTGTTCGGCAAGGTTCTCTGGACCAAGGACATCACCCCGGCCTGAGAAGGCCAGTCGTACCCACCGGCTCCGGCGCTTGTGCGGGATGCCGCCCACCGGGGCCGGCGGGTACGACGTCACACGCCGTGCAGGACCTCCGCGCCCGGACCGTCGAGTTGCGGCAGGACGACGCGGCGCCCGGTGAGCAGCAGGAGCAACGACAGCATCGGGCCGCGCAGCTCCGGCCCGTCGCCGACGCTCCAGTCGATGTCGTCGGCAACCAAACGGAGTCCGTCGTACGGCAGCGACTTGAAGACCCTCGACATCCGGCTGCCGCGGCATTCCCAGACGCGCGTGGCCGCCGTGGCAGCGACGTGCGGCGGGACCGGGAGCGACCGGCCGACGGGTATGGCGATGTCTTGCCCGTGGACGACGATGTCGATGAGTGTCTCCCGCGGAGTGACGCCGAAGTTGTGCCTGCGGGAGCCGATCATGCCGCGGATCTCGCCGATGATCCGCTCGGTCGGCAGCGCTGCCTGGTCGCGTCCGGAGGCCTGGATGATCCAGTTCATGCTGTGAATGCCGGGATGCTTGAGTGCGAGGCGGAGGGCGGCGCCGAGCGTCATCTGCTGCAGGGTCAAGTGGCCGGCGACGTCGCGGACGGTCCACCCCTCGCAGAGCGAGCGGTGCGCCCAGTCGTCGGCGGTCAGTGTCGCGAGCAGGTCGGCTGTACGGGCTCTTTGCGTGTCGATCGCGGCCCAGAGTTCGTCGTCGTTCATGACCGCGCCTTTCCGTCGGTGGGCCGGTAGCGCACGTCCGGCGGGCTGGTGCGGGTCCGCTTGAGTTCGAAGAAGTCGCGGCAGCCGGTGAGCAGGCGAATGCCGTCGAACAGGCGTACGGCGTCGTCGCCGCGGGGGACCGCGTTGAGAACAGGCCCGAAGAACGCGGCCCCGTCGAGGTGCAGGACGGGTGTGCCGCCGTCGATGCCGACCGGCAGGGTGCCTTCGTCGTGGCTGCGGCGCAGCGCCGCGTCGTACGTCGCGGAATCGGCCGCGTCGGCGAGCGTGACCGGCAGCCCGGCGGCGACGAGCGCCTCGGTCGAGGCGGCCCGGTACTCGGCGGTCGACGGATAACGCCAGTGGTCGAAGATCCGCTCGCCGAACGCGCTGTGCCAGGCCCGGAAGGCGTCTGGTCCGCAGTGTGCGACCACCGCGGTCGCGACTCTCGACGGACCGGTCATCTCGCCGAGTTTGGCGCGGTAGGTCTCGTCGACGGCGCGGTGCTCGTTGAGCATCAGCAGGCTCATCACGTGGTAATGGAGATCGAGGGTACGGCGCTGGGCGACTTCGCGGAGCCAGCACGCCACGACCCACGTGTACGGGCAGACGGGATCGACGTACAGGTCGACCCGCGGCGTGGTGCCGGCGATTTCGGCGGCACGAGCTGATTCGGTGCGCTCGAGGAACCCGGCGGCGGGTGTGCCGCCGATGCGGTCGGCGTAGTAGCGGGTCGTGACCTGGTCCCACAGGTCGCGGTCGGCGCCGGTCTGATCGTTGTGCATGGTCCGAGCGTCCGCCACCTGGGTCATCGTCACATCGTCCGAATTGCTCAGTCGGTACTCAGACCGGTGCTCGCCCAGGCCGCGACCTGGGCGCGGTTCGCGAAGCCGAGCTTGTCGAGGATGTGCTGGACGTGGTTCTGCGCGGTGCGTTCGGAGATCACCAGACTGGCGGCGATTTCGCGGTTGCTGAGGCCGTTCGCGACGAGTCGTGCCACCTCGCGCTCGCGGGGGCTCAACGGGTCCGTGGCGACCGCCAGGCTCCGGAGGCGCTCCATCCAGGGCGTCATGCCGAGCGCCTGCGCCAGATCGAGCGCGTCCCGGGTCACAGCCCGCGCCCGGGATTCGTCGCCGAACCGCTGATGGGTCTCGGCCAGCAGGCAGGCCGACTCGACCGCGAAGCCCGGCGCCCCGATGCTGCGGCAGCGCGCTTCGGCCGTTCGGAGGTCCGCGACCGCCGCGTCCGGTTCGTCGAGGGCTGCGGCGCAGACCCCGAGGACGAGCTCGACCGGTCCGAGGAAGTTGGTCGCGCCCGCGCCGCCGACGACGTACCAGCCGCGGCGGGGCTCCAGGCGGTCCCGGAAGCGTCGTACGTCGTCGGTCGCGCCGATCGCGGCCGCGACCCGCGCGCCGATGGTGTTCAGCAGCAGCTCGCCCGCACGCCAGTCCGGCCACGACTCGGGCCGGCCGCAGCGTTGGTACAGAGCCGCTGCCTCATCCGTCCGGCCGGCGTCGACGAGGACGAACGCGCGGGTCAGCCGGGCGGCGAGATCCCAGCGGGCGTCGGTTCCGAACTGCCAGACGGCACTCCCCAGCAGTTCGGGGGAGTGGCCGCGATGATGGCCGAGCACCAGCCGGAACGCGACCTCCGCGCCGTGCGCCGCCGGATGGCCGATGCCGCGGAAGACGGTGAGCGCTTCGTCGAGCAGCGCCTCGGCGTCGTCGAACTCGGCGCGGGCAGCGGCCAACGACGCGCGGGTGATCAGGACATGCCATTGACCCTGCGGGCCGCCGGCACGCCCCGCACAGCTTGCGATCCGGCCGGTCTCGCCGCCGATCGCGGCCAGGTCCCCGGCGTACCAGAGCGTGTCGACGCGCCAGAGTCGCCCGCGCAGCTCCACCTCGGCGCGACCGGTCGACGTACCGAGCTCGATCATCCGGTCCGCGGCGGCGGCCAGATCGGCCACGTCGTCAGGTCCGCTCGTCGCGAGCTGGCGCGCGGTCAGCGCTTCCACGAGAAGGGACGGATCTTGCAGCGCCTCGGCCTGGGCCAGCGCGTCACTGCTGGCTCGGAGCGCCTCACTCCACCGCGCGAGGTAGACAGCCGCCTGCGACTGCCGGGCCAGCAACCGGACTCTCGTCCTCGGCGAGCTGTGTGCTGCGGCGAGTGCCTCGGTGCACCACTGGTCGATGTCGCCGTCCCAGTCCGACTGGCCAAGCGGCTCGAGCGTGACGGCTGCCTGGGCGAGCAGCTCGGCTGCTTTCGCGCTCCTCGCGACCGCGACGGCGCTGCGCGTGGCAGCGTGGGCCGTCGCGAGGTCACCGGCGCGGACGGATGCCGTCGCGAGGCGGAGCTGGAGCGCTGCCCGATCGAGCGGATCAGGCGTCGCCGCGACGGCTCCGGCCCAGTGCCGTGCGATCTCGGCCGTGTCGGCGCCTACGTCCGCTTCGAGCGCCTCGGCCGTACGACGGTGCAGGTCGGCGCGCCGGCTCAGGACCAGCCGCGCTTCGGTGTCCCGCCGTACCGACTCGTCGGCGAACCACGACTCGCCCGTGTCCGGTGCCACGACGATCGCACCGCCACGGATCAGGACGTCGACCGCGTCCCCGAACTCGTCGCTGGTGAGACCGGCGACCCGCTGCAGGACGTCCAGCCGGACCCGCGGGCCGGCCACGGCGGCAGCGACCCGCACCTGGTCCGCATTGTCGTCGACCGGTCGCGTGGTGGTCACGCTCGCAGTGTGACGGCAGGCCGGTGAGTCCGCCAGTAGGTTGTGTCCATGACCGTCTATCCCGAGAGCCGCCGCGACGATGTGGTCGAGACGTTGCACGGGCACCAGATCGCCGACCCTTACCGCTGGCTGGAAGACCCTGACTCGAGCGATACCCAGGACTGGGTCGACCGGCAGAACGCATTCACCCAGGCCGAGCTGGCCGACTACCCCGAGCGTGGCTGGTTCCAGGCCACGATGGCTGCGATCCTCGCGCGGCCGCGGGCCGGTGTGCCCGTGAAGAAGGCGGGCTGGTACTTCGTCGGCCGCAACGACGGCACCCAGGCCCAGGACGTGATCTTCGTCGCCGACTCGCTCGACGAGCTGCTGACTGCGGGCCGGGTGCTGATCGACCCGAACACACTGTCCGAGGACGGCACAGACTCGCTGGGCTCGTTCACCGTGAGCCCTGACGGCAAGTACTTCGCGTACGGCGTCAACGAGAGCGGCAGCGACTGGACGACGTTCCGGCTGCTCGACATCGCCAACCGAAGGCCTGTCGACGACCAGGTGTCGGAGGCCAAGTTCTGCGAGGCGACGTGGCTCCCCGACAGTTCGGCGTACCTGTATCTGCACTACCCGGCGAGCGGGCGCAGCGAAGGCACGGAGACGACGTCCCTGTCCGGCGGACGGCTGATGCTGCACCGCGTCGGTACGCCGCAGTCCGAAGACGAGCTGCTGCTGAGCTTCCCGGACAACGAGCGGTACTTCATCACTCCCGAGGTGTCCGACGACGACCGGTACCTCGTCGTCCACATCACCGAGGGGACCGACCACGCCACCCGGCTCTGGGTCTACCCGATCACCTCCGACGGCCTGGGCGAGCCGGTGAAGGTGGTCGACGAGTTCAGGGACGAGATCGCCTTCGTGCGGATGTCCGGCGACCAGCTGGTCCTCCGCACCGACCGGGACGCGTCCCGCGGCCGGGTGGTGCTGTCGACGCTGGACGGTTCATTTACCGACCTGATCCCGGAGGGAGAGTCGACGCTGCAGGCAGTCCGCGGTACGGCGGGCGGCCTGGCCACGTTGACACTTGTCGACGCGCAGCCGGTGCTGACGCTCTACGCGCTGGACGGCTCCGGTGAGCGCGTCGTCGACGTGCCTGGGGGCGGAGTGGTCGGACTCAACGCCGGACCCGAGTACGACGAGCTGTTCATCGGCCTGTCGACGACGACCGACCCCACGCTGTCGTACGTCGTCTCGACCGGGTCAGGCGACGTACGCGTGCTGCCGGAGCTGGTTCGTGGCTCCGGGGGCTTCACGCCGCCGCAGGTCACCGTGACACGCCGGACCGGACCGGTGCCCTACTTCTTGATCACCAGGTCGGACCTGGACTTCTCCGAGCCGCGCCCGACGCTCATGTGGGGGTACGGCGGGTTCCGTATCCCGATCCAGGCCGACTACCGGCCCGGCTGGCCGGCATGGCTTGCTGCCGGTGGCGTGCTGGTCATCACCAACCTGCGTGGCGGCGGCGAGTACGGAACCGACTGGCACGACGCAGGGCGGCTCAAGAACAAGCAGAACGTCTTCGACGACTTCATCGCGGTTGCCGAGGACCTGCGGGACACCGGCGTGACCACTCCGGCACAGCTGGCCGTTCACGGTCGCAGCAACGGCGGACTGCTCGTCGGTGCCGTCATGACGCAGCGACCTGACCTGTTCGCGGTCGCACTGCCCGGTGTGGGTGTCCTGGACATGCTGCGCTTCCACAAGTTCACCGTTGGTGCGGCCTGGGCGTCCGACTACGGCTCGCCGGACGATCCGGAGCAGTTCGAGGACCTGCTGGCGTACTCGCCACTGCATCGCGTCAGCGACGGGACGTCGTACCCGGCCACGCTGGTGGTCACGGGGGACCACGACGACAGGGTGGTTCCGTTGCACAGCCACAAGTTCATCGCGGCGCTGCAGCATGCCCAGTCCGGTCCGCGACCAGTCTTGACCCGGGTCGAGGTCAACACCGGCCATGGCTTCGGAAAGCCCGCCGCGATGGTCGCGGCGGAGTGGGCGGACCTACTGGCGTTCGCTGCTCACCATGTAGGTCTCGTACCTCCCGAGCAGTAGGAGGGCTGCTTGTGGCTACCAGATCCGCGGGGCCTGAAGGTCCCGCGGGTCGTCGGCCGGCTGACAGCCGTGGGCGCTCTCCGTGTACTCGGTGCGCGGACCGGTCGTGGCCAGCGTGCGGACGGCGTTGACGAGCCGGTCCACGTGCTCCCGGGTCGTCCCGAGGCCGAGGCTGGCGCGGACCGCCGTACCGTGCTCGGGGGAGTCGGCGAGCAGGTGGCCGACCAGCGGGTGGGCGCAGAACTTGCCGTCCCGGACACCGATGCCGTACTCGGCGCTCAGCGCCGCGGACACCAGCGTCGAAGTCCGGCCGGCGAGCGTGAAACAGACCGTGCCGACGCGGTCGGCCTCCTCGCCGAAGATCGAGTACGTCGTGACGCCGTCGATCTGGGCGAGTCCGGTGCGCAGCCGGGCCAGCAGGCTGCGCTCGTGCTGCTCGATGGCGTCGCGGTGCTTGCTGATCGCGGCGCACGCGCTGGCCAGGGCGATGGCGCCGATGACGTTGGGGGAGCCGCCCTCGTGGCGGGCCGGTCCGGTCGTCCACACCACGGTGTCGCCCGTGACGGCGTGGGTCGCGCCGCCGCCGTACAGGTACGGGTCGGCGGCGTCGAGCCAGTCGGAGCGGCCGATCAGTGCGCCGGCGCCGTACGGCGCGTAGAGCTTGTGACCGGACAGGGCGACCCAGTCGACATCCAGAGCGGCGATGTCGACCGCGCGGTGCGGAGCGAGCTGTGCGGCGTCGAGGCAGACCCGCGCGCCGTGGGCCTTGGCCACCTTGGCGATGTCGGCGATCGGGAAGATCTCGCCGGTGACGTTGGACGCTCCGGTGATCACGACGAGGCGAGGACCTTCGGGCGCCTGACGAAGCGCGTCGGCGACCCGGGTCACGGCCTCGGTCTGGCTGGACGGGGCCCCGAGGCGGACGGTCCGCTCGGCCGGCCAGGGCAGCAGCGCGGCGTGGTGCTCGGATTCGAAGACGATGACGGTCGCGTCGGCCGGCACCGCGTGGGCGAGCAAGTTCAGGGCGTCGGTCGTCTGCCGGGTGAAGATCACCTGGTCGTCCGCGCGGGCGCCGACGAAGCCGTGCACCTCGGCGCGGGCCCGCTCGTACCACTGGGTGGTGATCCGCGAGGCGTAGCCGTTGCCGCGGTGCACCGACGCGTACGACGGCAGGGCCGCCTCGACACTGGCCCGGACGGACTCCAGACACGGGGCGCTCGCGCCGTGGTCGAAGTTCGCGTAGTCGGTGACGCGGCCGTCGGCGAGCGGGACCAGCAGGTCCGAACCGACGGTGGCGGGGATGTTTCCGGTGACCTGACGCGTGACGGTCGGCCGCGAAGTCGTCGTACTGGCCGGCTCGAGGATGGACAGGATCGACATGACGCTGCTCCCAGGGAAGTCCGCACTTGCCGAGCGGGGTATCCGCACGGCCTGGTCTTCACCCGGGGCACCCCACCGCGGAGGAGGGTTGCCGGCCAGCTAGCCGGGGCTTGTCGCTGGCACTCATGACCTGCCGACAACGGTAACGAACGGGATACGGCTGCCGCCAGTGACTATCTCATGTGATGAGATGAGCGAACACATCGTGGGATGACGTGAGGAAGTCGATGACCTGGAGAGCGCCCGTGGTCGAGCGGCCGGACGGCTCGCTGACCGCACCGGAGCGCGAACTGCTGCAAGGCTATCTGCAGTTCTACCGCAGCACGCTGCTGTTCAAGTGCGCGGGGCTGACCGCTGAGCAGTTGGCCGAACGGCCGTCGCCGCCCTCCAACCTGTCGCTGCTCGGCCTGATCCGGCACCTCACCAAGGTCGAGCGGATCTGGTTCCGCATCCACTTCGCCGAGGTCCCCGCCGAGCCGGTGTTCCCGCTGGAGCTCGGCAAGGACGCCGACTTCGAGCGGATCGACGCGGCCGACGCGCAGGCGGCGTACGAAGGCCTGATCGCCGAGTGGAAGCTCTCCGACGACGCGGCGGCCGGCCACTCGCTGGACGAGCGGTTCACGTTCAAGGGCAACGACTCGACGCTGCGGATGATCTACATCCACCTCATCGGCGAGTACAGCCGGCACTGCGGCCACGCAGACCTCTTGCGGGAGCAACTCGACGGGACCACAGGCGCGTAACACGACCTGCCACGCACCTAGGCTGCCGCCGTGCCGTTCACTCTCGCCCACCCCGCGGCCGTCCTTCCGCTGTGCCGGCGTCCGTTGGTGGCGTCGGCTCTCGTGGCCGGCGCGGTCGCTCCCGACCTGCTGTACGTCGGGCCGATCTACCGGGTCGCCACGCAGATCAACGGCAACTTCACGCTGACCCTCACCCACAAGTTCACGTCGGCGCTCTGGCTGGACCCGCTGCTGGCGCTTGTGCTGCTTCTTGTCTTCAGCGTGGTGCTGAAGCGACCCCTGGTGGCTCTGGCTCCAACTGCGCTAGCCGCACGCCTGCCTGGTGCGGCCCGACCCCATCTGGTGTGGATGGTCGTCTCCGCCGTCCTGGGTGCGCTGACCCATGTGCTCTGGGACTCGTTCACGCACTATGACGGGTACTTCGTCCGAGAATTCCCAGGCTTCTTCCGGGCTCAGCTGACGGGAGCGTGGGACGTGAACCGCATCCTGCAGTACGTCAGCACCGTCGGTGGCTGCCTCGTCCTCGTCGTCTGGCTCTACCGCTGGTACCGCCGTACGTCACCGTCTGCTGTCGAGCCGGGGGTGCCTGATTGGGTGCGCTACCTCGTGCTGGCCGCCTTGATGGTCTTCGGCGTCACCGGCGCGATCGTCGAGCTCGGCCGGGCGGACGGCGAGTTCGCCGGGGAGACCGCCGTACGGCTGGTGCTGTCCGGGCTCGTGTTCGGCGGCCTGGCCGCGCTCGCCTGGTACGTCGTGTTGTGGCACCTGGGGCGGCTGCGGCGGCGTACGCACGTGTCGTGACGCTACGGATGGGGCAGCGTGATCGGCGTGTGACACGTGGGACTCGAGGGGTGATCGGGGTAGCCTGAACGATATGGCGACCCGCACGTCTTCCCCGGCGCGGGCGCAGAAGTCGGCAGCCAAACGGCCGAGCACGGCCCGTTCGGCGGCCGGTGGACGCCCCCGTCCGTCAGGCGCCCAGAAGCGTGGGCAGAGCACGAAGCGCGGCGGTGGAACCACCGCCGCGCGGACCAGCACGCCCAAAAACAGCGGACCGGGCCCGTTCGCGGCCGCCATGCTCGCGCTCGGCCGCGGGGTGGTGAAGATCTGGATCGGCATCGCGCACCTGCTCGGCAGCATGGTGCGGGGGATCGGCCACAGCGCCCGCGACCTGGAGCCGGAGCATCGCCGGGACGGCGCCGGCCTGTTCCTGATCGGTCTGGCGGTCGTCGTGGCCGCCGCGATCTGGTGGGACCTCCCGGGCGCGGTCGGTAACGGCGTCCGGACCGTCGTCGGCGGCAGCATCGGCATGCTCGGCTGGGCGCTGCCGCTGATGCTGGTCGTCATCGCGATCCGCACCCTGCGTCACCCCGACCGCAACGGCCCTGCCGGACGACAGGTCATCGGGTGGACCGCGGTGTGCCTCGGCGTCCTCGGCCTGATCCACATCGCCAACGGCCTGCCGCGCCCCAGCAACCCGGCCGACGGCCCGCTGCGTGACGCCGGCGGCGCGATCGGGTACTTCATCTCGTCGTTCCTGTCGGACCTGCTGACGCAGTACGTCGCCGCGCCGCTGCTCGTCCTGCTGTCGATCTTCGGCGCGCTGGTGGTCACCGGCACGCCGGTGTACGCGATCCCGCTGCGGTTCCGCGCGGCGTTCGACGTACTGATGGGACGCACCGAGCTGCCCGAGGACGCTCCGTCCGTGGCCGCCGCGCCGACCGACGACACCGTCCGGCTGACCCGCAAGCAGCGGCGCGCGAAGGCCGAGCTCGACGAGGACGGCGAGCCGACGGTCAAGCCGTACGACTCGCCGGTGCTCGCAGAATCCCCGAAGCGCGGCCGTAAGAAGGCGAAGCCGCCGGAGGACGACGCGTACGACGTCGACAGCACCGAGAGCGCTGCCGCCGCTGTCGAGCCCGCCTTCGAGGCACCTGACCCCGTGAGCAAGCCGCCCGCGCCGGCCCCGGAGCCGCCGCCGCACACGCCGCTGCCACAGCGGGTCGAGCAGCTCAGCCTCTCCGGCGACATCACCTACACACTGCCGGACGGGCAGATACTCAAGCCCGGCTCGGTGCACAAGGCACGCACCAAGGCCTCCGACCAGGTCGTCGACCGGCTGACCGAGGTGTTCGAGCAGTTCGGCATCGACGCACAGGTCACCGGCTACACCCGTGGCCCGACAGTCACCCGCTACGAGGTCGAGCTCGGCTCCGCGGTCAAGGTCGAGAAGGTCACGGCGCTGTCCAAGAACATCGCGTACGCCGTCGCGTCGGCCGATGTCCGGATCCTGTCGCCGATCCCGGGCAAGTCCGCGATCGGTATCGAGATCCCGAACACCGACAAGGAGACCGTCAGCCTCGGCGACGTGATCCGGTCCGCAACCGCTCGCAACGACCACCACCCGATGGTGGCCGGCCTGGGCAAGGACGTCGAAGGCGGGTTCGTCGTCGCGAACATGGCGAAGATGCCGCACCTGCTGGTGGCCGGCGCCACCGGTTCGGGCAAGTCGTCGTTCGTCAACTCGCTGATCACGTCGATCCTGATGCGGGCCACGCCCGACGAGGTGCGGATGATCCTGGTCGACCCCAAGCGGGTCGAGCTGAACAACTACGAGGGCATCCCGCACCTGATCACGCCGATCATCACCAACGCCAAGAAGGCGGCCGAGGCGCTGCAGTGGGTCGTCCGCGAGATGGACATGCGGTACGACGACCTGGCGGCCTTCGGCTTCCGGCACGTCGACGACTTCAACAAGGCGGTCCGCGGCGGGAAGGTGAAGCCGCCGCCGGGCAGCGAGCGGGTGCTGACGCCGTACCCGTATCTGCTGGTGATCGTCGACGAGCTCGCCGACCTGATGATGGTCGCGCCGCGCGACGTCGAGGACTCGATCGTCCGCATCACCCAGCTGGCCCGCGCCGCCGGTATCCACCTGGTGCTCGCGACGCAGCGGCCGTCGGTGGACGTCGTCACCGGTCTGATCAAGGCCAACGTGCCGTCCCGGTTGGCGTTCGCGACGTCGTCGCTGGCCGACAGCCGCGTCATCCTCGACCAGCCGGGTGCGGAGAAGCTGGTCGGTCAAGGTGACGGCCTGTTCCTGCCCATGGGCGCGAGCAAGCCGATGCGTATCCAGGGGTCGTGGGTCGACGAGGCCGAGATCCGCTCCGTGGTCGAGCACTGCAAGGAGCAGTTGCAGCCGACCTACCGCGAGGACGTCACCGCGGCGCCCGGCCCGAGCAAGGACCTCGACGACGAGATCGGCGACGACCTGGACCTCGTGGTGCAGGCGGCGGAACTCATCGTTTCCACCCAGTTCGGCTCCACGTCGATGCTGCAGCGTAAGCTCCGCGTCGGTTTTGCCAAGGCCGGCCGGCTGATGGACATCCTGGAGAGCCGCGGCGTCGTCGGTCCCAGTGAGGGTTCCAAGGCCAGGGACGTCCTGGTCAAGCCCGACGACCTAGAGGACTTCATCACCACCCTCCGAGGAGAGTGAAACCGTGACCGCCGCGAGCGCACTGCCCAGGCAGGAACGATTCGACGTCGATCCCGAGCCCACGCCGTTCACCGTCCGGGCCTCCCAGAAGGTGCACGGCGGACTCGCCGTCGGCGCGGCGCTGGTGGCGATCGGCTTCGCGGCGTCGGGATCCACCAGCCCGACCGGCGTCCTGCGCTGGCTCGCGGCCGCGGCGTTCGCGGTGCTGGCGCTGGTGTGCGCCTGCGCGCTGACGGTGGGGGAGATGCTGGTCGCCGACGACGTCGGCATCCGGCTGCGGATCGGCAGCGAGTGGGTGGGTACCCGCTGGGAGGACATCGAAGAGGTGACGGTGCTGCAGCGGCGGCATCCGCTCGACGACGGGCGGATCGCCGTACATCTGCAGGATCCCGGGCCGATCCTCGGCGCGATGCCGAGTTCGACCCGCAAGACGACTGATGCCAACCGGCGCCTGACAGGGTCCTCGCTCGCGATACCGTTCGGGTTGACGGCCCGGCCGTCCAACGGGGAAGTGGTGCAGGCGCTGCACATGCTGGCCGATGCGAGATGTCCGGTCAGGGAACAACTCTGACTCGTCCGTGACTCCGTCGGGCGAGGGCCGTTGAGATGATGTCCGCGGCACTGCCGTCGGCGAGCACAGCCCGTCCGGGGGACAGGGCGACGAACGAGAGGGTGGTGGCGAGGTGAGCATCGGCAGCGATCTCACGGCGGCTCGCGAGCGGGCCGACATGACGATCGAGCAGCTGAGCGCTGCGACCCGAATCAGATCCGGGCTGCTGATCGCCATGGAGGCCGACGACTTCTCCCGCTGCGGCGGGAACTTCTACGCCCGCGGGCACATCCGGTCGATCGCCCGCGTGGTCAAGGCCGACCCCGCCCCGTTGCTCGCCGCCTTCGACGCCGAACACGCCGTCGAGGAGGAGAAGTCCCGCCGCGAGGAGCGCGCCGCGGTCAAGGCCCCGACGCTGCGCCCGGCGCGGCCGCGCTGGGCACTGCTGGTCGGCGCGATCCTGGTCATCCTGATGGGCTGGGGGATGGTGCGCCTGTTCACCCTGCCCAGCGACATCGAGGCCAACGCGTCGAAGACCGCGACCGCCACCGCGACGGTCACGACGCCGACCCCGAAGCCGACGCCGCAGCCGAGCGTTCAGCCCACCAAGACGCCGACCTCGGCGAAGCCGCCGGCGCTGAAGACCTCGCTGACACTGACGGCGAAGGGCAACGGCACGTACCTGACAGTCCGCGACAAGAAGAACCGCCGCCTGTTCCAGGGTCGCCTCGGCCCCGGCATCGCGCAGTCCGTCACCAGCTCCGGCGACATCCGGGTGACAGTGGGCAACCCCGCCAACCTCGTCGTCGTGCTGAACGGCAAGCAGATCCCGACCAAGCTCTACCGCTTCACCGCCCACCCGGACGGCACACTCAGCAAGACCACCGGCACTGGGTCCTGAAGCTGCTGAGTTAGGTACGGACGTGCACAGCGCGTCATACTCGTGGGGATGACTACGCCACCCACCACCGTCGCCCTGGTCACGCTGGGCTGTGCCCGCAACGATGTCGACTCCGAGGAACTGGCCGGCCGGCTCGAAGCCGGCGGATTCCGCCTCGTCGACGACGCCGCCGAGGCGGACACGGTGGTGGTGAACACCTGCGGCTTCGTCGAGGCCGCCAAGAAGGACTCCGTCGACACGCTGCTCGCGGCCGCCGACTACAAGGAGTCCGGGCGCACACAGGCCGTCGTTGCGGTCGGCTGCCTCGCCGAGCGGTACGGCGAACAACTCGCCGAGGCCCTCCCGGAGACGGACGCGATCCTCAGCTTCGACGATTACGCCGACATCTCGGACCGCCTCCGCAGCATCCTCTCCGGCGCCAAGCACCAGCCCCACGTACCCCGCGACCGCCGCAAACTCCTCCCACTCGCCCCCGCCGACCGCCACACCACTCCTGGCGTAGCCATCCCCGGCCACGGCGACACAACCCCCGACGCCTCAACCGGCACCGCTGCGTCCGGGACTGCTGCGTCCGGGACTGCTGCGTCCGGGACTGCTGCGTCCGGGACTGCTGCGTCCGGGACTGCTGCGTCCGGGACTGCTGCGTCCGGGGCCGCTGCGTCCGGGGCCGCTGCGTCCGGGACTGCCGCGTCCGGGACTCCCGCGTCCGGGGCCGCCACCTCCGGGACCCCCGGCACCGGCTCGGCCGCCGCTGGGGCCGCCGCCTCCGGGCGGGCCGCTGTTGTGGGCTCGCACATCCCCGAGCAGCTCCGGCCGGCTGGCGCCGGCCCGAGCGCTCCTGGCGAGCTCAAAGGACGCTTCGTCACGGGTGCCCCGGACGAGCTGAAGATCGACGCCCCAGACCTCGCGACCGCCCCCGCCAGCGGCCCCCGCGTGATGCGCCGACGCCTCGACGGCGGCCCGATGGCCCCGCTGAAGCTCGCCTCCGGCTGCGACCGCCGCTGCGCGTTCTGCGCGATCCCGATGTTCCGCGGCGCCTTCGTGTCCCGCCGCCCGGGCGAGGTGCTCCGCGAGGCCGAGTGGCTCGCCGAGAACGGCGTACGCGAACTCTTCCTCGTCTCCGAGAACTCCACCTCCTACGGCAAGGACCTCGGCGACCTCCGCCTCCTGGAGACCCTGATCGGCGAGATCGCCCAGGTCGCAGGCATCACCCGAGTGCGCGTCTCGTACCTGCAGCCTGCCGAGATGCGCCCCACCCTGATCACCGCGATGACCGGCACCCCCGGCGTCGTGCCGTACTTCGACCTGTCCTTCCAGCACGCCTCCGGCCCGCTGCTGCGCCGCATGCGCCGCTTCGGCGACTCCGAACGCTTCCTCGAGCTCATCGCCCAGGTCCGCGCGGCCGCACCCACCGCGGGCATCCGCAGCAACGTCATCGTCGGCTTCCCGGGCGAGACCGAGGAGGACGTCGACATCCTCTGCGACTTCCTCTCCCGCGCCGGCCTGGACGCGATCGGCGTCTTCGGCTACTCCGACGAGGACGGCACCGAGGCCGAGACGTACGACGGCAAGCTCGACGAGGACACCATCGCCGCCCGCCTGGACCGCGTCACCCGCCTGGCCGAGGACCTGACTTCGTCGCGCGCCGAGTCCCGCATCGGCGAACTGGTCGAGGTCCTGGTCGAATCCCTCGACGCCTCCGACGCCTCCGACGCCTCCGACGCCTCCGACGCCTTGGGTTCGGACGCTTCGGGTTCGGACATCTCGGGTTCGGACGCTGCCGGGTCGGAGACCTCGGGGTTGAACGGTGCCGGGTCGGACGCTTCGGCGTCGGGCACTGCCGGGTCGGACGCCTCGGGGTCGGACGCTGCCGAGTCGGCCTCCGGGCAGTCGGCCGAGGGACGGGCCGCGCACCAGGGCCCGGAGGTGGATGGAGTCACCACGCTGACCGGCCTTCCGGACGGCGTACGGGTGGGCGATCTGGTGTCCGCGAAGGTCGTCGCGAGCGACGGTGTTGACCTGATCGCCGAGTTCGCGGCACTCGTGAGCACCCCAAGCGGCCGTCCGGCAGCTAACCTGACCGCGTGAGCAACCCCCCGACGAACCCGGCACCGGGCGCCGCCGGCGGTCCACTCCACGCGCCCAGCGCCTGGAACCTGCCGAACGCGCTCACGGTCCTGCGGCTGGTCCTGGTACCGCTGTTCGTCTGGCTTCTGCTCCGCGACGGCGGCGAGGGCACCGGCGACCGGCTGCTCGCCACCGCCGCGTTCGTCGTCGCCATCGTCACCGACCGCTTCGACGGCGACATCGCCCGGCGCTGGAACCTGGTCACCAACTTCGGCAAGATCGCCGACCCGATCGCCGACAAGGCCCTCACCGGCGCCGCGTTCATCGGCCTCTCGTACCTGGGCGAACTCCCGTGGTGGGTCACCGTCGTCGTCCTGGTCCGCGAATGGGGCGTCACCCTCCTCCGCTTCTGGGTCATCCGCCACGGCGTCATGCCCGCCAGCCGCGGCGGCAAACTCAAAACCGTCCTCCAAGCCATCGCCTTGGGTCTCTACCTCCTCCCATGGCAAGACGTCGCCCTGATCCACTGGCCCGCCGTCATCATCATGGCCGCAGCCGTCCTGGTCACCCTCATCACAGGCCTCGACTACCTCCTCCGAGCCCTCCGCCTCAGAGCCGCCGCCAAGCGCCCCCTCCCATAACCGCCAAACACGACTTGCCGCGCAGCCCACCGCCCGGGAACCCGGTGCGGACGGGCAACCTGGTGCGGCCGGGTACGGCGTACGGCCGGGCCCCTGCCCGCGTATGGCGTGCCGCGGGCGACAGGTGCGCGGTCCGGGGGTTGCGGTGCGTGCGGGCACGGCGTGCTGTCGGGGACTGTTCGCACACGGCGGCAGCAAACAACGCGTGCCGCCGGGGAACCCGGTCTGGACGGGCACGGCGTATTGCCTGGGACTGTTCACGTACGGCGTGCTGCGAGCGACAGGGGCGCGGTCCGGGGCTTCCGGTGCGTCCGGGTACGGCGTGCTGGCGGGGACTGCTCGCACACGCGGCAGCGAGCATGGCGTGTGCCGCCAGGAAACCCTGGTGCGGACGGGTACCGCGTGCCGCCGGGGACTGTTCGCGTACGGCGTGCCGCGTGCGAGAGGGGCATGGTCCGGGGGTTCCGGCGCGTGGGGTGCGGCGTGCTGCCGGGACTGTTCGCGCACGGCGTGCCGCGTGCGACAGGTGCGTGGTCCGGGGGTTCTGGTGCGTGCGGGTACGGCGTGCTGCCTGGGATTGTTCGTGTACGGCGCGCCGGGGGCGACAGGTGCAGGCTCCCGGGCAGGTGTGGAACTGGTACGGCGTGACCGCCGCGATCCTGGGCCTACGGATCTGTCGGACCGAAGGCTGGTCAGGCCGGGGATGGTCGAACCTAGGGACCGCACTGACCAGCGGACCGGCCCGCGCAGGGGAGCAGGGCAAGGCGTCGTCGCGACTCAGGAGGCCGGCGCGGGAGGGCTGGGCTCAGGACTCGCCCAGCAGGCTCAAGAACTCGCCCGGTCGGCTCAAGACTTGGCGAGGGGGCTGACGGCGGTCAGTGGGCTACGACTCGGCCAGCCAGGTGAGCATTTCGCCGCGGAGCCAGCAGCGGCCGACTGCGGTGGCGTGGAGTGAGCTGTGATCGAACACTGCCAGCCCAAGAATGCTGTGGCCGGAAGCCCGCCGGTCGCCGAACGTCGGGATCCCCGGCGCGACCCCGACCCCCTCGACCGACACCCACGCGACCGGCCGCCGGGTCGCTGCCTCGTCCAGTCGCTGCAGGAACCGCAACCGCCCTTCGAGATCCAGACCGGACAACGCCCATGTCGTGATCACCACCGGCAGTACGCCGTCCGGCACCGACCCGATCGCCTCCGGAAGAACGTCGACAACGTCACCCTGGACAAGCAACGGGGGAGCCGCCGTCGCCAAAGCCAACTCCGCCTCGAGCCTCGCCCCTCGCTCCAGCTGATCCGGCGGCACACACGCCCGTAGCCACCGCGCCACATCCGCATCCGTCACATCAGCCGGATCCGCATCAACCACCACGCGAGCCCCAACCTCCGGCATACCCAGAGACGGCACCCGCCCCTCACCCACAACCGAAGCCGACACCTGAATCGCCGACCCCGGATCACCCAACGACTGCCCGTTGCCGTACGCGATCCCCACCCGATCAACCGTCAAATTCAGCCCCGCTGACCGCCCCACATCAACCAACCCGACCGACTCCGCCCCCACCCGCCGCGCCACCTCAGCAACAGCCGGGTACACCAAGGCATGCCGTCCACCCTCGTCCCCCAACACCTTCCGCCTCGAGGCAACCTCCACGAGGGCTCCTCCCAACCGCCCCACCACCCCCACAGCCACCCGACCAACCTCCGCACCCAACGGGCTGGGGTGAACTGCGGTGCTGGCGAAGGCGGCGGCTAGCTCGGGGGCCTGGCCGGCCAGGGCGAAGTAGTGAAGTGCGGCGAGGATCCCCGCCGGACGCCGGCCGCGTGGAGAGGCGCTCTCGATGACCCGCAGCGCTTCGTCCGACTCACTCAGCGCGATCGCGATCTGCGCGTACACCGGTGAGATCTTCGGCGCTTCGACCTCACCGAACCGTCGATATGTCTGCGCGAGCGTACGCGCGCGACCGCCACCCGTCGCGCTTCCAGCAGTCGACTTCGGCATCCGAGCGAGTCTAGTCACGCCCGCGCCGCCCGCCTCCAAGTACGACCAATCTCGTAACTGCGCGGACAGGGTGCCGTGAGACTTCCTCAAGCGTGTCGGATCAGGACGACCGTCTTCGTAGCCACTGTGAGAGACCAGCAACGGGCCGGTCGCTTCAACCTCCGGAGATCAGCATGTTGGACACCTGCACCGCCTCACCAGCTCTCGCCACGCCGGCCGCCGTCGGGCGTCGGCTGGGGAACGAACTGCTGGAACCGCTGCACCTGGTCGCCTACATGTCCGACGAGCCGAACGATGCGCTCCAGGCCCTCGGGTACGAGGGCTACTGGCCCGGATACTTCGCCGCACGATCCGCCCCGCTGGGCCGGGTACCCGCCGAAGTCGTGGACGCGCTCTTCTACAACTTCGCCCCTGGCGAGGTCGCCGCCTGCATCCCGGCCTGCTGGGACGTCGCAACGCCCGAGGCAGCACTGGAGGCCCACCGCCAAGGATGTGTCGCGGCACTACGGCGCATCCTGGGTGACCTCGCCGACACGCCGGAGGTCGCCCGCGCCGCGGACCTCGCGATCCGCGCAGCGATGAACGCCCCTATGGAAGGACGGATCCTGTACGCCGCCCTGCGGTCACTCCCGGTGCCGGACGAGCCGCTCACCCGCCTCTGGCACGCGGCCACGCTCCTCCGCGAGCACCGCGGCAACGGCCACGTCGTGGCCCTGGTGTCCGAAGGTATCGACGGCCAGGAAGCCCACGTACTCCAGGCGCTCGACTGGGGCATGGCCCCGGCCGACTACGGACGTCTCGACCCGCTGACGCCTGCTCAGCTCGACGCGGTCGTGGACGGCCTGCGCGAACGCGGCCTCGTGGACGCAGAAGGCAAGTTCACGCCTGCCGGCCGCGAGACGAGGAACCGCATCGAGGCCCTGACGGATGCGCTCGCCGCCCCGCGTACGACTGCCTGCAGCCGCACGAGATCGACCAACTCACCGCCGACCTCGAACCCCTGGTCGAACGCATCGCCACAGCCGGCTACTAGCCGAACACGCACCCGTCGTCACCGTCGACACACCACGAGGGGCATGGTGTGCGATGTGGGGTTGGGGGTGTGGTGTTGGCTGATGGCACTGGAGTGCCGGTGTGGATCGAGAGTCGGAGGTGGGCGTGGCCGGAGACGCAGTTGAGGCGGCGGTTGGCCGATTGGTGGAGCTCTTGCTGGAACATCGCGTGACGCTGGCCACGGCTGAGTCGTTGACAGGGGGGATGGTCGGGGCGGTTCTGACGGATGTGCCGGGGGTGTCGGCTGTGTATCGGGGTGGCGTGGTGGTTTACGCGACTGACCTGAAGGCCAAGCTCGCGGGTGTGCCGGAGGATCTGCTGGCTGCTGTGGGGCCGGTGCACCCGGACACGGCCGCAGCGTTGGCCACCGGTGTGCGGGAGCGTCTGGGGGCGGATTACGGGCTCGCGACGACAGGTGTGGCCGGTCCGGACCCGCAGGCGGGTATCGAAGCCGGCACGGTGTACGTCGCAGCGGCCGGGCCGAGGTCCGTGCAGGTGCGGAAGCTGCAGTTGAGCGGCGATCGGACAGTTGTCCGCAGGGAGAGTGTGCGGGCCGTCCTGGAACTCGGGGCAGAAGTTGTGACGGAAGATCTCGACTGAACGGGGTGTTGGGACCAGCATGGGGACAGGTAAGGCAGACTGGCACGGCGCACCGAAGGTGGACATTGCGAGAAGTAGTGACCCAGCAACAGGTACCGTTGGTTCCTACGGCCGAGCTACCGTGCGAGTAGGTACGGCCGGACAGGCGGAAGGGAGAAACCTCATGGTGCTGGTTCGTGGCCTGCTGGGCGACGTGCTGCGGCGTAAGCGGCTGCGCCAGGGGCGCACTCTGCGCGAGGTCTCCGCCGACGCACGGGTCAGCCTCGGCTACCTGTCCGAGGTCGAGCGCGGTCAGAAGGAAGCTTCGAGTGAGCTGCTGGCGGCCATCTGTATGGCGCTGGATGTGCCGCTGTCGACCGTCTTCGCCGAGGTGAGCGAGGATCTGGCGCGGGAAGAGGCTCTGGTGCTGGCGCACCCGGCCATCGAGACCGAGGTCGTCGCCTCCGCCGCCTGACCTGGTCATCGCCCGTCTCCGTCGGGACCGGGACAACTGCTGGGCGGCTGGATCAGACCTGTGCGGCCCGGCCACACGAGCTGCAGCGCCGGCAAGGACGGCTGCCCAGGCTGCCGGAACATCGCGTTGGCGGTGAACAGGTGCAACGCTGAGTCCGGAAACCGGAGCAGCTCGGCCGTGTGTGGGGGCGGGAACAGCTCCGACAAGTCGTCACCCTCGTCGAACGTCGCGCCGTCCATCACGGCCCAGGCGAGCGGCTTGAGCCCGAGATAGGCGTGACACGGCTCAGGCTCGAAAACGATGATCTCCGGATGCCGGTACAGGCTGAGGCCGAGTGTGTACCCGAAGGCCGGGTTCCGGTCGCCATCGCCCTCGACGAACTGCATCGTCCACCCGTACGTCTGGATGTTTCGCTCGATCTGCCGCGAGTACCGCTCGTCGGTCAGCCCGCCACACTGGTCGCACATCACCTTCTCCTCTCGCTCGAACATCTGTTCGATGCGTCAGAGAAGGTATCCGTGTTCGACGCCGTCGGAGGAGTTGTCCACAGGGCATTCCCGCGGCGGAGAGGTCACGTCTCGGGCTGGCAGGCTGGGCACCAGTAGGTGACTCGTTCCCGGGTCGGCTCGCCGAGCATCTCGGTGAGGATCGTCGTGCCGCACCGGCGGCAGGGCTTCCCGGCGCGCTCGAACACCCATGAGCGTTGTCCCGGCCGGTCGATGCCGGTGCTGACCTGCGCGACGTTGCGTACGTTGGCTTTCATCAGCTTCCGGCTCAGGTCGACCGCGGCGGGGACATCGACCTCCGCCACCGGGCGCCGCGGGTGCAGGCCGAGCAGGAAGCAGATTTCGGTGCGGTAGAAGTTGCCGATCCCGGCGAGGTTGCGTTGGTCCAGCAAGGCCTCGCTGATCGTGCGCCCAGCATCGGACTCGATATTCGCGATCGCGGTCGCCCGGTCGAACGACGGCGACAGGAGATCGGGGCCGAGATGCCCGACGACGCTGTCTTCCTTGTCGGTGGCGACGAGGTCGAGCACCGGAAGGCGGTATCCAACGGCAGTCCAGGCTTCCGTTTCGAGAACCGCGCGTATCTCGTGGCCCGGCCCGCCACGCCATCGCTCACCCGGTCGATAGAGATGCCAGCTACCGTCCATCCGGAAGTGGCTGTGCACCGTGACTCCACCGGAGAGCCGCATCAGGATGTGCTTGCCGCGCGCAACCACCTCCGCCACGGTCCGCCCGCTCAGATCGGTCGTCGCCAGCGACGGCACGCGGAAATCGGTGCGTACGAGCACCTGGCCGGCAAGCGCCTGGTTCAGCCGCTTGCAGGCTCGCCAGACGGTGTCTCCTTCAGGCATGACCCGCTACTTCAGGCCCGCAGCCGCAGACCGCGCGGCGTTGCGTGGAACCCTGCCTTGGCCAACGCGTCGCCGAACGCCGTATGCCGGACCTGCTCGCCGTCGGCTGTCTCCACACTGAGCTTGCCGAGCTGCCCGTCCCGAATCGCCAACGCCAACGCGTCCACGGCCGGCTGGAGCAAGTCCGGATCCTCGGTGAAACTCAGCACGGTCCGGCCGCCACGCTCGACGTACACGATCAGCTGCCCGTCGACCATCACGACCAACGCGCCCGCCTTCCGGCCCGGACGATGTCCGCCGGCACTCTCTCGCTCAGGCCACGGCAGCGCCGCGCCGTAGGGATTCGCTGGATCGGACGCAGCCAGTACGACGGCCCGCGCGGTGAGTTCCTCGTCCTTGCGGCCGCCTGCCCGGGAGCCGCCAGGGCCGAAGCGCCCCGGTGGACCGAACGGTCCGTCAGGTTTGGTAGGCGTCGGCAGCTCAGCGAGCGCCCGTAGCCGATCGACGGCGCCGGGCAAGGCGAACTGTGCGGCACCCAGCCCGGCGACGAAGTACCCGCGGCGACATCGACCGGACTCCTCGAACGCACTCAGCACCTTGTAGACGGCCGCGAACCCGCCCGGCGTCCGCTCGGTGATCACCGAACCTCGCGTCACGATGCCGTAGCGATCGAGCAGCGTCTCCGCCGCGGCGTGGGCGCGCCTAGTCGCGTCGGAGCTCCGCTCCGGGAGCAACGACCATCGGCCGCCCGCGGTGGGCGGACCACTCCGTGACGGCATCGCGGGACGCCCAGGTCGAAGCGGTCGCCCAGGACGCGCGCGAGGAGTGGAACGACGTGTCCGATGACTGGCTCGGCCGCCGCCGACGAGCGACCGGACCGGCGTGAGGGTGTCGTTCGTCAGATACCCCGCCCACACCAGGTCCCAGAGAACGGTCACCAGCGTCTCGTCCTCAACCACACCCGAGCGAGATCCGACGACGTCGCTCAGTTGCCGGAAGAAGAACGCGCCGCCGCCGGACAACGCGTCGAGGACGGTCTCGTGGGTCTCGCCGAGCTCGAAGGCCGGATCCGGGTCAGGCAACGTCAGGTCGCAGTTGTCCGCGAGATGAAGCGACACCCATCCGTCCGTCCCCGGCAGCGAGCCTGAGCCGGCCCACACCACTTCACCGGTCGCCGTCAACTCGTCCAGCATCGACGGCTGATACCCGGGGACGCGCGACGGCAACACGATCGACTCGAGCGCCGACGCCGGAACCGCGCATCCCGCGAGTTGCTCGACGGCGCCGAGCAGCACGTCATACCCGCGGCCGCGACTGCTCGTGATCCCTTGCCAGGCCGGCAGGAATCGCGCCAGCGCAGACGGATCGACCGGCTCGACCTCCTTCCGCAACGCGGCAAGTGAGCGCCGGCGCAACAGGCGCAGCACCTCGCTGTCGCACCACTCGAGGGCGATCCCGCCCGGCAGGAACTCACCCTCGACGACTCGACCGGCCGCACTCAGCCGACGCAGCGTGTCCGTGACGACGGCGACTCCGATCCCCAGATGCGTCGCGAGATCGATCGCGCGGAACGGTCCGTGCGTCCGCGCATACCGCGACACCAGGTCGCCGAGCGGATCGGCGACCGGCTCGGCGTGTGCCTCCGCGACCCCGGGTGGCAGCGGCACACCGAGGGCATCGCGCAACCGAGCGACGTCCTCGACGACAGCCCATCTGTGCTCGCCCGCGATCCGCACCCGTACGACGCGACGCGCCGCGGCCAGCGACGTCAGCCAGGACTCCGCGTCCGAACCGTCGACGCACCGCTGGGTTGCCTCCGGCAACGACAGCGGGCCGATGATCCGCAGTACGTCGAACAAGCCCTCGGCATCGCGGGCTCGACGATCCTCGGCCAGGCGTTGCAGCTCGGCCTCGGTCCTCAGCACGACCTCCGCGTCGAGCAGCTCTCGCAGCTCGGTCCGCCCGAGCAGCTCCGCCAGCAGGCTCTGGTCCAGCGCGAGCGCGGCGGCGCGCTTCTCCGCGAGCGGGCTGTCGCCCTCGTACATGAAGGCGCCCACATAGCCGAACAGCAACGACTTCGCGAAGGGTGATGCCTCCGGCGTCTCGACCTCCACGACCGAGATCCGGCGCTCTTCGATCCCGGTCAGCAGATCCTTCAACGCCGGCAGGTCGTACACATCCTGGAGGACCTCGCGCAGCGTCTCGAGCACGATCGGGAACGAGCCGAACTTGCTGGCCACACTCAACAGCTGCGACGCGCGCTGCCGCTGCTGCCACAGCGGTGATCGACGTCCCGGGTTGCGGCGTGGCAGCAACAACGCCCGCGCCGCGCACTCCCGGAACCGCGCCGCGAACAAGGCGGATCCGCCGACCTCGTTGGTCACCAGATCCTCGATCTCGGCCGGATCGAACAGGACTAGATCCGCGCCCGGCGGCGCCTCGTCCGTCTCCGGCAGCCGCAGCACGATCCCGTCGTCGCCGGACACCGACTGCGCGTCCATCCCGTACCGATCCCGGAGCCGCGCGGCGATCGCCAGCGCCCACGGACCGTGCACCTGACCGCCGTACGGCGAATGCACGCAGACCCGCCAGTCGCCGAGCTCGTCGCGGAACCGCTCGACGACGATCGTGACGTCGTCAGGCACGCGGCTGGTCGCGTCGCGCTGCTCGGCGAGATACGACACCAGATTGTTCGCGGCGAACTCGTCGAGGCCCGCGGTCCGTGCGCGCTCGACCGCCTTGCTGGCCGGCAACGACGCCATCTTGCGAACGAACGCTCCGGTCGCCGCGCCGAGCTCCGCCGGTCGCCCGACGGCGTCGCCCTTCCAGAACGGCAACCTGCCCGGCTGACCGGGGGCGGGGGAGACGAGCACCCGGTCGTGCGTGATGTCCTCGATCCGCCAGCTCGACGCGCCGAGCGTGAACACGTCGCCGACGCGTGACTCGTACACCATCTCCTCGTCGAGCTCGCCGACCCGATGGTTCGTCGACTCGCCGACCAGGAACACCCCGAACAGCCCGCGGTCCGGGATCGTCCCGCCGCTGGTGACTGCGAGCCGCTGAGCGCCAGGCCGGCCGGAGATCTCACCACTGACTCGGTCGAAAACGATCCGCGGTCGCAACTCCGCGAACTCGTCGGACGGGTAGCGACCGGACAGCATGTCGAGCACGCCGTCGAACGCCGATCTCGGCAGCGTCGCGAACGGGGCGCAGCGTCGCACCAGAGCAAAAAGGTCGTCGACGTCGATGGGCTCGAGCGCGACGATCGAAACGATCTGCTGTGCGAGCACGTCGAGCGGATTCGCGGGGATGTGCAGACTCTCGATCAGCCCGTCCTGCATGCGCTGCACGACGACGGCGGTGTCGATCAGATCGCCGCGGAACTTGGGGAACAGCACGCCGCGGGAGACGGCGCCGACCTGGTGACCGGCGCGTCCGACGCGCTGCAACCCGCTGGCGACCGACGGCGGCGCCTCGACCTGGATGACCAGATCCACGGCGCCCATGTCGATGCCGAGCTCGAGGCTGCTGGTCGCCACGACGCACGGTAGCCGCCCGGACTTCAGGTCGGCTTCGATGAGTGCACGCTGCTCCTTGCTGACCGAGCCGTGGTGGGCCCGCGCGATCAACGGCGGCGCGGCAAGTGATCCGCCTGACTGCGCCATCAGCTGAGCCGGCGAGCCGAGCTCGGGCAGCTCCAGCTCGGCGCGCTCGGCGGCGATCTCGTTCAGCCGGGCTGTCAGGCGCTCGGCGAGGCGGCGCGAGTTCGCGAAGACGATCGTGGAGCTGTGCCGGCTGATCAGGTCGAAGACCTGCTCCTCGACATGCGGCCAGATCGATGCGTGCTGTTGCGGCCCGGCCGCGGACCCTGAGGTCTCCACCTCGGTCGCGGCCAGCTCGGCCATGTCTTCGACGGGGACGACGACACTGAGGTCCCACTGCTTCGTGAACTTGGGCTGCACGACCGTGACCGGTCGCTCGCCGCCGAGGAACCGCGCAACCTCTTCCACCGGTCGCACGGTCGCGGACAGACCGATGCGCTGCGCCGGCTTCGGCAGTAGCGCATCGAGCCGCTCGAGGGTCAGCGCCAGATGTGCACCGCGCTTGGTCCCGGCGACGGCGTGCACCTCGTCGACGATGACGGTCTCGACGCCACGCAGCGACTCCCGGCCTTGCGACGTCAGGAGCAGGAACAACGACTCCGGCGTCGTGATGAGTACGTCGGAGGGCCGCGACGCGAACCGTCGCCGCTCGGCGGCCGGGGTGTCGCCCGATCGCACCGCGACCTCGACGTCGATCGGCGCCTCACCGAGCCGGCGGGCGGTCTCGCGGATGCCGATCAGCGGGGCGCGGAGGTTCCGCTCGACGTCGACGGCGAGGGCCTTCAGCGGTGACACGTAGAGAACCCGGCAGCGCAGCTTCGGGTCGGACGGTGGCGGCGTCGTCGCCAGCCGGTCGAGTGCCCAGAGGAAGGCCGCCAGCGTCTTCCCGGAGCCCGTCGGGGCGACCACCAGCGCGTCCCGGCCCGCGGTGATGGCGTCCCACGCCTCGAGCTGGGCCGGGGTGGCCGCCTCGAAGACGTCGCCGAACCACGCCCGGGTCGCGGGCGAGAACCGGCTCAACGCGGTGGTCTTCTTCACGCCGACCATCTTGCCGGGTCCCGCCGACAGTTTTCACGAACCGTCCGGTCGCCCACCGTGAGCACACGCTTTCCGTCCGATGCACAGCTTGTCCCCTTCGTCTGGAATGATCGACGGCATGATGAACCGCGTACGTGCAGCCCTCGTCGTCGTGGCCTGCCTGGTCGGGCTGACCGGGTGCGTCAAGCTCGACGCCGACCTGAAGGTCGGGTCGAACGAGACGGTCTCGGGGACCATGAAGATCGGGGTGGACAAGCAGCTGCTGCAGTCCAGCGGCCAGTCCCTCGACAAGGTCCGGCAGCAGATCGAGAGCAGCATCAAGTCGGGCGCCACCGAAGGCGTCGAGTGCAAGTCGTACGAGGATGACAAGTACGTCGGCTCGGATTGCTCCTTCAAGAACGTGCCGTTCGACAAGATGGGCAGCTCGAGCGGTGACGGCGTCAGTTTCACCAAGGACGGCGACAAGGTCACGGTGACGGTCAAGGCCAGTAACCTGGGCAGCAACCTGCCGTCCGGTGGCAGCCAGCCGGACGTGAACTTCAAGATCACCATGCCGGGCAAGATCCTCGAGCACGACAGCGGTGCGAATGTCAGCGGCCGGACGGCGACCTACGACAGCATCGACAAGCTGGGGAAGATCTCCCTGACCTCCGAGGCCGGCGGCGGGTTCCCGATGTGGGCCCTGATCCTGATCATCGTGCTCGTGGTGCTCGCGATCGCCGCGGTTGTCTTCTTCATGCTGCGCAGCCGGAAGGCGAAGGGTCCGCAGGGCTACGGCCAGCAGTTCCCGGGGCAGTACCCGGGCCAGCCGGGTCCGTACGGCGGCCAGGGGCAGTACCCGGGGCAGCCCGGATACGGCCAGCAGCAGTACGGCCAGCCCGGACAGCAGTACCCGGGTCAGCCCGGTCAGTACGGCGGGCAGCCGGGCCAGCCAGGTCAGTACGGCGGGCAGCCGGGCCAGTACCCGGGCCAGCCGCAGCAGGGGCAGCCCGGTCAGGGACAGCCGCCGTACGGCGGGCAGCAGCCGGGGCAGCCTGGTCCGCAGCAGTACCCTGGGCAGCCTCAGCAGGGGCAGGGACAGTGGGGCTCGCAGCCGCCGCAGCAGCAGGCTCCCGGTGGTTGGGGTCAGCAGCCTGGACAAGGGCAGCAGCCTGGTCAGCCGCAGCAGGGTTCGCCCTACGGCCAGCAGCCGCCGCAACAGGGCGGGTGGAGTCAGCCCCCGAAGGACGACGACGGGCAGGCATGAGACTGACGGAATTCTGGGCACGGATGGATCACCATCTCGGGCCCGCGTATGCACGGACCTGGGCAGAGACCCAGGTGGTTCAGGAGCTCGACGGCCGCACGGTCGTTGAGGCCCTGGCCGACGGTGAGGCCGCCAAGGTGGTGTGGCGAGCCGTGTGGGCGCACCTCAACCTTCCACCCAGTGAGCGCTGATGCTCAGAGCAACGACTCGAGCCGCCCGCAGCTAGCTGGTCCATCCGGTGCGGGCGGCCCATTCCTCGGCCGGTAGATAGATGAGATCGCAGACCGGGTCCTTCAGGTCGGCGTAGTCGCCGATCTCGAGCCGGAGCGCGGCGGCGTGCTGCTTGAAGACGGCGTACGCGCGTGCCGTCTCCGGATGATTGCGCAGATAATCGCGGAACAGCAGCGCGTACCGCTGGTTGGCCCGGCCAGCGACCCGGATGTGCAAGTTCACCCGGCGGCGGTACATGGGCTCGACCAGCATCCGCTTCACCCAGTGGATGTCGTCCGCGGGCAGCCCCGGCACCGGATGGTCGCGTCGCGGTGGGCGGAGTTCCCAGTCCGCCGCGACCATCCGCTCGGCGACGTCGTCCAGTTCGGGTTCGGTGGCCACCGTCACCTGGATGTCGAGGATGTCCTTGGCCGGCAACCCGGGGACCGAGGTCGAGCCGATGTGATCGATCCGCTGGACCAGTTCGCCGAGCTGTCCACGGATCGCGTGCGCGGTCTTCTCGTACTGCGCGGGCCACGTCTCGTCCGGCTGCACGATGACGATCTCGTTCATGCGCAGATCATCCCAAGCCCGCCCGGGCCTGGGACAGCTTCAGAGAGGTTTGACCCGGAACCCGCTGGTGATGAGCAGGTCCGCGGCCTCGTACGCCGCCTTCTTGATGCCCTTGCGCTCGTCGAAGAAGCCGCCGACCACGCCGACGCCGGGAAGCTTCCCGACGAACCGGGCGCCCAGGCTGCCGCGCGGACGCTCCTCGAACACCTCGCTGAGCCCGCCGAACAGCTTGCTGAGCCGCCAGACCAGCCGCACGCCCTTGCGCAGCCCCATGTCCTTCGACACCTCGTCGAGGCCCAGTTGCTCCGTGACGTCCTTGCCGGCGACCTCCGGGTCGTCGTACTTGAGGACCTCGTCAGGCGTGATCGGGCGGTCGGTGAGGACCCGGATGATGATCGACGTCCGGTCGGCGTGCGCCTCCACGCCGTACTCGCGGCAGACCGCGCCGATCACCATCGCCTGCACCGCCGCGCCGAGGGTGTCCTTCATCGGCAGCCGATCCGCCGCCGCGCCGCTGAGCCGGGGGAGTCCGGCGACGACCGCGGCGAATCCGCCCAGCCGCTCGACCCACCAGTCGCAGCGCTCGGCCAGCGGGAGCGTCGGCCACTCGTCGTGGCCGGGCACCTTCATCTGCAGCAGCCGGTCGATCGCGAGGATCAGCCCCTTCTCGGCCAGGTTGGGCTTCTCCTGGTCGGAGTAGTCGGTCAGGAAGCTGCGGATGCCGAATGGATCCTGCGAGCGGAGCGCGTCGAGCACGATGTCGATCCCGAACTCCACCCGGCTGATCGCGAGGACCACGGCGGAATCGGGTACGTCGGGACGGTCTGTCACGCCCGCAAGAGTAGGGATCGGCCGGGTCAGGATGGTTGCCCGGACAAGCTTCGGCGTGTCAGTTGTGATTCGAACACGTGTTCGGGATACTTTGGTGCTCGGAAGGTGGCCGGGACGGCCGAGTTGTCCACAGATTCGAAGTGGCTGCGAAAACTGTCCGTGGCGGCGAATACCTTCTCTGGCGACAACGAAGTTCCTTCGGGCGGCCGGCCGGCGGCCCCGATTATCAGATGGGTCAGGTGGCAGTCACATGGCGGGTGCAGCGAGTGCGGAGCGCGCGGCGGCCGATCGCGAGAAGGCGCTTGCGACCGCGCTGACGCAGATCGAGCGGCAGTGCGGCAAGGGTGCGGTGATGCGCCTGGGTGAGCAGGGCAAGGCACCGATCGAGATCATCCCGACCGGCTCGATCGCGCTCGACATCGCGCTCGGGATCGGCGGTCTGCCGCGCGGCCGGGTGGTAGAGATCTATGGTCCGGAATCCTCCGGTAAGACCACGGTCGCCCTGCACGCGGTCGCGAACGCCCAGCGGGCCGGTGGGATCGCGGCCTTCATCGACGCCGAGCACGCCCTCGACCCGGAGTATGCGCGGAAGCTCGGCGTCGACACCGACGCGCTGCTGGTCTCGCAGCCCGACTCCGGTGAGCAGGCGCTGGAGATCGCCGACATGCTGGTCCGCTCCGGCGCGATCGACATCGTCGTGATCGACTCGGTGGCCGCGCTGGTGCCCCGCGCCGAGATCGAGGGCGAGATGGGCGACAGCCACGTCGGTCTGCAGGCCCGGCTGATGAGCCAGGCGCTGCGGAAGATGACCGGTGCGGTCAACGGCACCGGGACGACGGCGATCTTCATCAACCAGCTGCGCGAGAAGATCGGCGTCATGTTCGGTTCGCCGGAGACCACGACCGGTGGTCGCGCGCTGAAGTTCTACGCGTCGGTGCGGCTGGACGTGCGCCGGATCGAGTCGCTCAAGGACGGCACGGACGTGGTCGGTAACCGGACCCGCGTCAAGGTCGTGAAGAACAAGGTGGCTCCGCCGTTCAAGCAGGCCGAGTTCGACATCATCTACGGTCAGGGCATCAGCCGCGAGGGCAGCCTGCTCGACCTCGGTGTGGAGCAGGGCTTCGTCCGCAAGGCCGGCGCCTGGTTCACGTATGAGAGCGACCAGCTCGGCCAGGGCCGGGAGAACGCGCGGAACTTCCTGCGTGACAACCCCGATCTGGCCAACGAGCTGGAGAAGAAGATCAAGGAGAAGATGGGCATCGGCCCGACGCTCGACGCCCCGGCCGACGAGGCCGCCAAGGCCGAGGTTGATGTCGACTTCTGATCGCCCCTCCGCGGGCGGCAGCGTCCCCCGGCAGCCACCGGCTGCCGACGACGCTGCCCCCGCGGCGCTGTCTCTACCCCACGACGAACGCCTCGCCCTGGCCCGCAAGCTTCTGGCCGAGGGCGTGACCGGGGCTGCGAACTCCACGGACACAGCGGCCTCCACCGAGCGCCCGTCGTACCGGCGTACGTCGGCTCGCCGGGTGTCCGCGGAGCGTGGCGGCGATGTTGCAGCTGACGAAGGCGACGCTTCGTCCGCAGGCTCGAGGCGAGGAACACGTCGTACGCGAGGTCGTGGCGCGAAGCCTGTCAACGCGTGGGACGACTCCGACGACTTCCTCGACAGCGGGGAGACAGAGCGGAGCACCGGCCGACGCACCAGCTCCATCAGGCGAACTGTCGGCACGGTCGACCCCTGGGACGAGCCGTCGAGCGGCTCAAGCAAACGAGGTCCTCGCCAGACACCCGCGCGGCCCGATTCCGAGCCGCAGGCTCCATCGACCGCCCGACGCAGTACGTCGCGGCGCCATACCGACGCGAATCCGATCGACCCGTGGGGCGACGAGGACGAGCGTCCAGCCCAGACCTTCGAGGCCCAGGCAGCCGCCCGCCAAGCCGAAGCCCAAGCGTTCGCCGAAGACACCCCCACGCCACCCCGCGACTCCCCGGCCTGGCCCAGCAGTTCAGCAACACCCGCGGCCCGGCGTGACTCATCTACCTCGCGCGACACCAGCGAGAAACCGGCCGCCTTCGACCCCTGGGCAGACCCAACCGACGACGCCGCCCCCGCCGAGGACCAACCAAAGCCGACCGCCGCACCCAAGGCCGAGCGCCCCTCGAGCACGGAGGACAGACCCGCGGCCAAGGGGCAGTCAAAGCCACCCATCGCGGCGGACCGCTCGTCGCAGTCTGACGACGCGCTCACCGAAGCTGGCTGGCGTGGCCCGGCCGATGACCCATGGGCAGATCTAGCCAACGCTTCCGGTCACGAGCGGCCGTCAGTCGACTCACCCGCCGAAGACTTCAGGCGAGACGCCGCCGACGGATCCACCGACGAACCTAGCGACGGGTCGGCCGACGAGCTGTGGGCGGATGTCGCTGATGCATCTGCTGGCGAGTCGTCGGATGCCTCTGGGAGTGCCGAATCGCGTGCCACGGCAGACCGGGCGCAGCGGTCCCGCCCCAGCTCGGCCGGTGTCGCGTCCGGCACCTCGGGTACCGACGCATCCAGGAAGACGCCGACGGCAGCGCCTCGTGGGTCTCGCCGCGGCGCGGCCGGTGCGGCGTCTGGCGACCCGGGCGCTGACGCGTCCAGGGAGACGCCGACTGATTCGCGTCCGCATGCGCCGTCCTCGGCGGTTCGTGAGGACTCGATTGCAGCGCTTCGCGAGACGCTCGCTGCAGCGTCTGGTGAGACGTCGTCCGCGGTGCCTCGCGTGGCGTCGGCCGCAGCGTCCGGTGAGGCGCCGGCTCCGGTGTCTCACCGGACTTCGAGTGGGGAGCGGCGGGGTTTGGCGCGGCGCCGGGTTGGTGGTGGGTTTGGGCGGCGTGGGAAGCGGCCCACGGGTGATGAGCCTGAGGGGACGGGGGATCCGCAACTTGATGGGGAAGCGGGTGATCCGTACTCGGTGGCGCGGACGATCCTGCTGGACAAGCTGACCGGACAGCCGCGCACGCGGACCGAGTTGGCTGACCTGCTTGCTGAGCGGGAGATTCCGGAGGAGGTCGCCGACGAGGTGCTGGATCGGTTCACCGAGGTCGGGTTGATCGACGACGCGGCGTTCGCGAACGCGTGGGTGGAGTCGCGGCATCGCGGACGCGGACTGGGCAAGCGTGCACTGGCGCAGGAGCTGCGGCGGCGCGGAGTGGACGACCAGCTGGCGCGGGATGCGCTCGAAGAGCTGGATCCTGAGCAGGAGGAGCAGACGGCTCGCGAGTTGGTACGGCGGAAGATGCGGTCGATGCGTTCGCTGGATCGGCAGGTGGCGATGCGACGGCTGGTTGGCATGCTCGCGCGCAAGGGGTACTCGGGCGGTCTCGCGATGAGCATCGTCAAACAAGAACTCGACGCCGGCCACGACGAGTTCCTACTCCTCGATTCCTCCGGCCTGGAACCCGAGTAACCCGTTCCTGAGGGGCAGACCGGCTGGGGCGGCCGCAGGACTCAGCACCGGGCTGGGCCTGGGCTTGGCGTCGGTGCCGTCCGCTGCTGGGCCGCCGGCTCGAGTGACGCTCAGGCGATGTTGGATTGGCGGGTCCCAGTGTCATGAGCTTGTTGGAGGTGTGGGGATGGGTGGGGTGGTTGTGCGGGCGGGGGTTGTGGGGGATCGGGTGGGGATTCGGCGGTTGTTGGGGGAGTTGCATGGGGAGGGCTCGGCGGGGTCGGTGAGTTTGCCTGTTGTGCGGCAGGATGCGCGGACGTTTGTTGCTGTTGAGGGTGATGACGTGGTGGGGGTCGTGGTGGGGACGTTCGTGGATTACGGGCGTGAGCCGTACGGGATGGTCGAGGAGTTGGTGGTGGCGCCTGAGTGGCGTGGGGTGGGGACTGGCGCGGCATTGCTTGGTGAATGCCGGGCGTGGTTGGCGGCGTCGGGGGCGGAGGTCGTGTTTGTTTCGGCGGTCGATGAGGAGGCTGCCGAGTTCTATGTGCGGGCTGGGTTCAATCGGTGCGTCGGGCCGTGGTTGTGGGCAGGGAGTGGCGCCGGGCGGGAGTAGCGTCGGGCGGTATGACGAGCCTGGGTGATGTGGAGCGGTTGGTCTCGGGGTTGCCGGAGACCGAGGAGGCCACTCGGCATGGGATGCGGACGTGGAAGGTCGGCGGGAAGGCGTACGCGTGGGAGCGGCCGTTCAGCAAGGCGGATGTGAAACGGTTCGGGGACGAGACGCCGCCGGACGGCCCGATTCTTGCGTTGGTGGTCGAGGATCTCGCGGAGAAGGAAGCTGTGCTCGCGGCGCGGGCGGGGGACGGGTTCTTCACGATTCCGCATTTCAATGGGTACGCCGCTGTGCTGGTGCAGCTGGATCGGGTGTCCGAAGCGGTACTCGAGGAGGCGTTGCTCGACGCCTGGTTGGTGCACGCGCCGGCCGAGGTTGCCAAGGCTCATCTCGACGGACGGTAGACGGTCTTCGGCTGTTGTGGGGGTGTCGCGCGAGCCGGTTGTCACGGAGGGTGACGGGGTTCCAGGGGCGGGCTGCGGCGAGGGGCGTTGACGGGTGCGGCGTGACGGTGTGTTATCCGAAGTAGGGCTGGTACTTGGGCCGGTCCGTAGGCTGGGATTTTCCGTCGATCCGCCCCAGACACCGCGGAGGGTGCAATGAACGATTTCCAGGAACAGGCGAAGAACTGGCTCCGGAATGTCGTCAAGCAGAACCCGGACAAGATCAAAGCCGGAGTCGAGAAAGCCGGCGATCTGATCGACAAGCAGACCGGCGGGAAGTACGCGGACAAGGTCGATTCGGCGCAGGAGAAGGTCGGGAGCTTCGTCGACAAGCAGAACGCCGGGGAAGCGCCGGGCCAGGCGGGGGCGGAGCCGGCCGAGACCTCTCAGCCCGCGTCGCAGTCCGGTGAGACGGCGCCCGGATCCACTCCCGGCACGTCGGCCGGATCATCGGCGGGCACGGCTCAGTCGGAAACGTCGGACGGCAGGACGAACAGCTAGCTGAGGCGCAGGCGGCGGGCCTCACAGCGGCACGGGACACGGCCTGCCGCAACTCGAGCGGCGGGACCTGGGGTGCGCAGGTGGTAGGCCCGCGCCCGTTGGTCGGTAGGCGTGAGGCCGCTCGGCCACCAAGGTGAGCGTTGGGGCGGTGGCGGTGAGGCTCGTCGCCGTGCTGGTGGCGGGCCTGCGGCCGCGAATGTGGGGCTGAGCGCCTGTGGCTGCGGTGGTTGCAGTCCCGAGGGAGCCGGTAGCTGGGGGTGTGGAGGAGCAGCCGGGAGACTCGGGGACCGAGGCGGAGGCGGCCGGTTGACCGCGGCGAGTGTTAGGCCGCTGGGAACACGAGCGCTGGGCGGCCTTGCGGCGCGAAGTCGGTCAGGACTGCGGCCGTGGAGGCGGTCAGGACTGCAGTCGCGGAGGCGGGCAGGACCTGCGGTCGCGGAGGCGGGCAGGACCTGCGGTCGCGGAGGTGGTCAGGAGTGCGGACCGGATGTGGGCAGGAATGCGGTCGCGGAGGTGGGCGGGACTGCGGTCGCGGTGGCGGTGGGGGTGTGGTTGGGGCTTGCCCGGTTAAGTGGTGGGGGTAGACCACGGTGGGGAGTGGTCTGGGTGGGATCGGGGTGGGGGGTTGTGAGTGTCCGCCTTGACCGGCGTGGGGGGCGCGCCTAGCCTCGGCATCAGGAAGGGATGAAACCACCGGATCGGTGGCGGGTATAAGTACGGCCGGCTGGTGAAAGGTGCCGATCGGCCGCGAAAACGCAACCACGCTCGACCGAGCTGAAGGAAGGACGACGGCGTTGTGCATCGCCGTCGGAATAGGCGGCACCGCGCGCAAGGCCGGAACGGGATGCGGGCGGAGTCATCGTGGTCTCCGAGGTGTCGTACGGCGACGCACGGTGAGCAGGCGAACGCTGGACGGCTGCGCAGGCAGTCGCTGCGTCGTCGGCGGACGGGGGTCCGCGGGCACGCTGGGCAGCAGCCACGCTGAGGGTAGACGAACAGCGGCTTCACCGTCGGCACGGCCGGACAGGGCAGCACCGGTACCGCCTCAGCCGAGGTGGCGCCGGCACCGCCGTACCCCGGTGACGCCTTACCGAACGGCCGGGCGGCCGAGTGGCTGATCCCTTCGACCGATGGCCACAGTCCCGCGTGGGACTCGAAGGAGAGGGGAGACGCCGATGACCGCGATGTCGGTTGGCCTGGCCCTGATCGGATTGCTGATCGCAGGACTGCTGGCCTGGATCGGCCTGACCCTCTCTCGCCGGAAGGCCGTCGACACCGCACGGCAGGAGATCACCCAGCGCGAGGAGGCGGACCTGGTCCGCCGCCAGGCCGAGGAGGACGCCGCCGTACTGCGGACGCGGGCCGAGGCGGCCGAGCAGCGCGCCGAGGAGATCCGCCGGGCCGCGGAGGACCGGGCGTCGGAGGTACGGCGGGACGCGGAGCAGCGGGCGTCCGACGTCCGCCGGGAGGCCGAGGGGGAGGCGCAGTCGATCCGCGACGACCTGCGCGAGCAGCGGTTGGAGATGGAGCGCCGCGAGCACCGCCTGACCGAACGCGAGGAGCGGCTCGACGAGCAGCACCGCGGCATCGAGGAGCGCCAGACCGAGCTGACCACGCAGCTGGCCGCGCTCGAGCAGCGCAAGCAGGAGATCAAGGACCTCGAGGACGAGCGCCGCCGGATCCTCGAAGGCGTCGCGAACCTGACCACCGAGCAGGCGAAGGCGGAGCTGGTCGCGGCGATCGAGGACGAGGCGAAGCGGCACGCGCACGGCATCGTCCGTGAGATCGAGCGGCAGGCGCTCGACGAGGGTGAGACGAAGGCGCGCAAGATCATCACCGGCGCGGTGCAGCGGCTGGCCTCGGAGCAGACCAGCGAGTCGGTCGTGTCCGTCGTCCATCTGCCGAGCGATGACATGAAGGGCCGGATCATCGGCCGCGAGGGCCGCAACATCCGGTCGTTCGAGCAGACCACCGGCGTGAACCTGATCATCGACGACACCCCGGAAGCGGTGCTGTTGTCCTGCTTCGACCCGGTACGGCGGGAGACGGCGCGGCTGACCCTGGACTCGCTGGTGCTGGACGGCCGGATCCACCCGAGCCGGATCGAGGAGATCTACGAGCGCAGCAAGGGCGAGGTCGCGGAGCTGTGTGAGCGGGCGGCCGAGGACGCGATGGCCGATGTCGGGATCACCGATCTGCACCCGGAGCTGGTCCGGACGATGGGCCTGCTGCGGTACCGGACGTCGTACGGGCAGAACGTGCTGAAGCACCTGGTCGAGTCGGCGCACATCGCCGGGATGATGGCGGCCGAGCTCGGGCTGGATCCGAAGCTGTGCAAGCGCGGCGCGTTCCTGCACGACATCGGCAAGGCGCTCACGCACGAGTCCGAGGGCAGCCACGCGATCGTCGGTGCGGAGCTGGCCCGCAAGTACGGCGAGAACGACGACGTCGTGCACTGCATCGAGGCGCACCACAACGAGGTCGAGGTGCGGACCGTCGAGGCCGTGCTGACGCAGGCGGCGGACGCGGTGAGCGGCGGGCGGCCGGGCGCGCGCCGGGAGTCGCTGGAGGCGTACGTGCAGCGGCTCGAGCGGCTCGAGGAGATCGCGATGCACCACGACGGCGTGGAGAAGGTGTTCGCGATGCAGGCCGGCCGCGAGATCCGGGTGATGGTGCTGCCGGACGCGGTCGACGACATCGCGGCGCAGGTGATGGCCCGCGACATCGCGAAGCAGGTCGAGGAGGAGCTCACCTATCCGGGGCAGATCCGCGTGACCGTGGTTCGCGAGTCCCGGGCGACCGAGGTCGCGAAGTAGTGGATCCCGGCGTGGTGATCGAGCTCGCGACGCGGGCCGACATCGACCGGATGATCGGCGCGCGGGACGGCGAGCCGGCTAGGCAGCACCACATCAGGGCTCGTTGGGAAGTCCAACAGTCGGGCGAGGGTGTCTACCTGATCGCGTGGCGCGACGGCGAGATCGTCGGGCAGACGATGCTGCTGCGGCGGTCGAAGTACGACGAGGTCCACGCCGACGCGGACCCGGCCGAGATCAACGCCCTGCACGCGTACGTGCGGCGGCAGGGCATCGGTACGGCGATCATCCGCGCCGCCGAGGAGATCGCCGCGGGGGAGTGGCACCGGTCGGCGATCGGTCTTGCGGTCGGTCTCGACAACGACCGGGCTCGCGCGCTGTACGGGCGCCTCGGGTACGAGCCGTGGTCAGGTCCGCGGGTCGTGGACCACTGGACCGAGCAGGCGGCGGACGGGACTGTCGTCCGGACGCACAGCGATTCGTGCCAGTACTTGCTGAAGAAGTTCTAGGCGAGGCTGGCCGCTGACGCGGTGAACGTGTTGCACGCCGCCGGCGAGCCCGCGTCGAAGCCGCGACGGGTCCACCGGCTGTGGTTCTTGGCGCTGCCGTGGTCGCGCTGCGTGCCCCACTCGTCGCCGCGATGGCTGATGGTCCAGAGCCAGCGTTCCCGCCACGATCCGCTGACCGGGAAGAAGCTCCGGTCGGCGCCGAGGTAGGCGCCGCTCAGACAGGACGCCTGGAGTTCGATGCGCCGGCTCTCCAGGAGCGGGGCGTCGACGCCGTTCGCGTACGCCGTACGGGTCGCGGAGGCGTCGCTGATGCCGGCCAGGTGCTGGATGTGGTGGCCGTACTCGTGCGCGACGAGATGCGCCATGGTCGTGCGAGCCCAGAGCTTGTTGTACTTGCGGTAGTTGTCGATATCGAACGTGGCGTTCATCGAGATCACGCCGTTGCCGCAGTACGCCGCCGAGTCCTGCACGTCGCACGCGGTGCGGGTCTTGCCGGTGAAGATGTCCAGCCGGGGCGACTCGAAGGTGAAGCCGGCCTTCTCGACGACGGGCTTCCAGACCTTGTCGAGGCACAAGATGTAGGCGGCGTAGTACTTGCGCACGTTGGCGACCGACGTCGGGCGGATCGCGGGCTCCTTGCAGCGTGAGGCGGGGAGCCGGCCCACACGGTAGAGCGGGTTCTGGGCGACGATCCGCAGCTTCGCCGCCAGCATCGCCTTCGTCGAGTCCACTGCGGCCGTCCGTGTCGGGCTGGACGCTGTGGGCGAAGGCACGGGCGACGAAGGGGTGGGCGACGAAACAACAGATGGCGTAGGTGTCGTGCGCGCCGCCAGCGTCGCACCGGCCGTCGGTACGTCGTCACGCCCGCCCGCCTGCCGTACGACGACCACAGCGGCCACGACGACAGCGACAACGACAGCGGCGACGATCCCAACCCGCGAATTCACGGGCGGCAGCCTAGCCGGGCGCGGGGATCAGTGGCGCTTCTGATCCCGCAGATGCGTCGGCGTCACGTCGATCGGGTCGTCGGCGACGGGCCGCGGCGGATCGGTGCGGTACTGCCGCTCGACGTCCGGGTCCATGACCGCGGGCTCGCCGCGCGGACGCCGGTTGGCGAGGCGGTACGACAGCCAGATCCCGGCCGCGCCGCCGAGCATGATGATGATGCCGAGCGCCGTCAGGTTGAACGTCTCGGACGTGTCCCGGACGGCGAACGCGATGACGGCGCCGATCACGACGAGTGCGATTCCGGCCCCGATCCGCATAAACAGCTCCTTCCGAACGCGGAGTAACCGATCTCACTCCCTGTGCCCAAAAGGAATCAACGGTATGCGTCAGCGGAAGGCGGACTGGCCGGTGAGCGCCTGGCCGATCACCAGTTGGTGAACCTCGGAGGTGCCCTCGTAGGTGAGGACGGATTCCAGGTTGTTGGCGTGCCGCATGATCGGGTACTCGCCGCTGATTCCGTTCGCGGCGAGGATGGTGCGGCACTCGCGGGCGATCGCGATCGCCTCGCGGACGTTGTTCAGCTTGCCGACCGACACCTGCTCGGGCCGCAGCGTGCCCTTCTCCTTCAGCCGGCCGAGGTGAACGGCGAGCAGGATGCCCTTGTTCAGCTCGACGGCCATGTCGGCCAGTTTCGCCTGCGTCAGCTGGTACGCCGTCAGCGGCTTGTCGAACACGATCCGCTCACCGGCGTACTCGACCGCGGTCTCCAGGCAGTCCCGGGCCGCGCCCATCGCTCCGAAGATGATGCCGAACCGGGCCTCGTTCAGGCAGCCGAGCGGCCCGGACAGACCGCGTGCCTCCGGCAACATCGCGGACTCCGGCAGCCGGACGTCCTCCAGCACCAGCTCGGAGGTGACCGACGCGCGCAGCGACATCTTCTGCTTGATCTCCGGCGCGGAGAAGCCGGGCGTCGCCGTCGGGACCACGAAGCCGCGGACGCCGTCGTCGGTGCGCGCCCAGACCACCGCGACGTCGGCGACCGAGCCGTTGGTGATCCACATCTTCGAGCCGTTCAGGATCCAGTCGGACCCGTCGCGGCGGGCGTTCGTGCGCATCCCGGCGGGGTTCGAGCCGAAGTCGGGTTCGGTCAGCCCGAAGCAGCCGATCGCCGCACCCGCGGACATCCGGGGGAGCCACTCGTTCTTCTGCTCGTCGCTGCCGTACTTCCAGATCGCGTACATCGCCAGCGAGCCCTGCACGGACACCAGCGACCGCATCCCCGAGTCGGCGGCCTCGATCTCCAGACACGCCAGCCCGTACGCGACCGGTCCGAGACCGGCGCACCCGTACCCGGTCAGGTGCATCCCGAGAAACCCGAGCGACCCGAGCTCCTTGGCCAGATCGCGCGCCGGAATCGACCCGGTCTCGAACCACTGCGGCAGCGAAGGCCGCAACCGCTCGTCCGCGAACCGCCGGGCGGTCTCCCGGACGTCGACCTCCTCCGAGGTCAGCAGGGAGTCGACATCCACCAGATCCAACGAAGCAGGCATGTGCTCACGCTAGCCGCTCGAACCCCCGCTGGGCTGTGCGTCGGCTCACTTGCGGTACCAGGGCCACCACCAGTGGCGCTTGCGCGGGTGGCGGACGACGACGCTGGCGTGGTGGGCCTTGCCGGTGACGTGCAGGCGGACGCCGCCGGGGCGCGGGGCGACCGCCTTGTTCTTCGCGCTGCTGTGGTTGGCCTCGACCTGGTCGATGTCGACGCTCCAGCCTTCGGGAATGACCATCACGACCGAGCTGTGGATGGCCTGTGCGTCGACGTGGATGTCGGACCAGTGCACGATCGCCTCGGTGAAGTCGAGTTTCACCGACGAGTGTTCCGCGATCGCGGTCAGCCGCTCCGGCACGACCCACGCGCCCTCACGCTTCTGCGCGCTGTGCCGTGCCCGGAGCGTCAGTTCCTGGGAGCTGCCGTGGGCGACCGGCACCAGGTCCGCGGTCGCGTTGCGGAGCTCGAGCTGCGTCTTGGCCGAGTAGATCTGCGTCAGTCGCTCGTCCAGCTCCTGGAAGTCCAGCCGCCCGTCGGAGTGCGCCTCCTGGACCACAGCGGCGGCGCGTTCACGGTCGTTGTCGGATGCCCGGTGATTCGGCGGCGGCTGCTCCAGACTCATGTCCCATAAGGTAGCGCCGCATCAGCCGACGAGGGACAGGAATCGACCGACGACGGCCGACCAGGTCTTGTCCAGTTCGGCGGCGTGGCGCTCCGCGTCGGCCACCACCGCGTCCGGGTCGAACCCGAGGGACCGCAGCCGCTCTGGGTTCCAGCGCCGTACGCGGTCAGCTTCCACCTCCGGATGGAACTGCACGCCCCAGCTCTGGCCGATGCGCAGCATCTGGTTCGGGCACCGCTCGCTGGACATCAGCAGCACCGCGTCGTCCGGAAGCCGGGTGATCTGGTCCTGATGGCTCTCGACCGCCAGCACCGTCGACGGGAGGCCGGCCAGCAGTACGTCGTCCTTGGCGGCCGGGAGCACCGTCAGCGACGTCACACCCTTCTCCGGCTGCCCGTACTTCCCCTGCACCTCGCCGCCGAACGTGTGGGCCAGCAACTGCGCCCCCAGACAGATCCCGAGTACGGGCACCCGGCTGTGGGCCGCGCGCAACAGCGCACGCTCCGCCGGCAGCCACGGTGAGCGCTCGTCCTCGTCCGGCAGCATCCCGCCGCCGAGCAGGATCAGCGCCGCATGCCCGTCCACGCTCGCGGGTACGGGATCCCCGTCCCACGCCCGGACGACGGCCGGGGTGATCCCGCGCTCGTCGAGCCAGTCGAGCAGTCGGCCCGGTCCACTGTCACGGTCGTTCTCGATGATGAGTACAGAAGTCACGCGGCAACGGTACGGCGGCGGCACACCGGGCATCGCCGTACCGGAGTGGCGATTCCTGGATACTGAAGCACTGGGGGTGCCGATGGAGCCGGTCAGTGGATTCGTGCGCGCTGTGGTCGGAGATGTGGCGTTCATCTTCGGCAAGGGCATGGTCAGTGCCTACCTGCTTGCGCGCCGCAACGGATGTGCGCGGCCGCAGCTCGACCTGCTGGTGCGCTCACACGGCCAGTACGTACCGCTCTCGGTCCCGGCGGGCACCGTCCCCGCGGTGGGTCGCCTGGTCGGGCTGGACGAGATCCGCCCGGCTCCGATGATCACGGTCGAGTTCACCCCGGGCGACACCGGCGCCGAGGCGCATCTGGCCGCCAACAATCCGGTCCTCATCACCATCACCGATGTCAGTCACCGCGAGTACGACGCGGTCGTGCTGACCACGACACTCGGCGCGGCGGCGTACGCGCAGCTGCCGCCTGGGTACTACCACGTCTCCGCCGTCGTCATCGACGAGTACGGCGACCTGCTGCAGGGGTACGGCGCTCAGCACAACCTGCTCGTGGAGAAGGGCGACGACCTGATCGTGTCGCTGTCGATCCGGACCGCCGGTGTGGCGGAGATCGCAGCGGCGCTGGAGACCGGTCCGCAGCCCGCGCTGGTGGGCCAGGACGGTGACGTCGTACCGCTGCTGGACCTGGTCCGGATCGGCCGCGCGCCGGACTGCGACCTGATCGTGGACCGGCAGGAGATCAGCCGGCACCACGCCGAGCTGTTGCGGATCGACGCGTCCACCTACGAGCTGCGCGACCTGGGCTCCACCAACGGGACCCAGGTGAACGGCGTACCGATCGAGACGGCGCCGGTCGTCCACGGCGACGAGATCCGGCTCGGGGCGCTCCCGTTCCGCATCCTGCTGTCCTGACCTGGAACAATGGCGCCGTGAACCCGCGCAGCGTCGTCATCCTCGGCTCGACCGGCTCGATCGGTACCCAGGCGCTCGAGCTGATCGGGCGCAACCGCGACCGCTTCCGCGTGGTCGCGCTGTCCGCCGGCGGCGGCAACGTGGCGCTGCTCGCGGAGCAGGCGCTCGAGTTCGGTGTCGAGGTCGTGGCGGTGGCGAAGGCCACGGTCGCGCAGGACCTGCAGCTCGCGTTCTACGCCGAGGCGCAGCGGAAGGGGTACGCGCAGGGCGAGTTCCGGATCCCGAAGATCGTCACCGGGCCGGACGCGTCCAGTGAGCTCGCGGCGATGCCGTGTGACGTGGTCCTCAACGGCATCACCGGATCGGTCGGCCTGCACGCGACGCTGGCCGCCCTGGACGCCGGGAACACGCTGGCGCTCGCGAACAAGGAGTCGCTGGTGATCGGCGGGCCGATCGTCACCCGGCGGACCAAACCCGGGCAGATCGTCCCGGTCGACTCCGAGCACAGCGCGATCGCCCAGTGCCTGCGCGGCGGCTCGCCGGACGAGGTCCGCAAGCTGCTGCTGACCGCGAGCGGCGGCCCGTTCCTCGGCCGGCCGCGCGCCGAGCTGGCGAACGTCTCGGTCGCGGAGGCCCTCGACCACCCGAACTTCGCGATGGGCCCGGTCGTCACGATCAACTCCGCCACACTGGTCAACAAGGGGCTGGAGCTGATCGAGGCGCACCTGCTGTTCGGGATCCCGATGGACCGGATCGACGTGGTGATCCACCGGCAGCAGGCGATCCACTCGATGGTGGAGTTCACCGACGGCGCCACGATCGCGCAGGTCGGCGTACCGACGATGACGGTGCCGATCGCGCTCGCCCTCGGCTGGCCCGACCGGATACCGGACGCGTCGCCGCCGTGGAGCTGGGCCGAGGCGAGCACCTGGACCTTCCAGCCGGTCGATCACGCAGAGTTCCCGTCGGTGGCGCTGGCCCGCGAGGCCGGGACCCGCGGCGGCACCGCTCCGGCCGTGTTCAACGCCGCGAACGAGGTCTGCGTGCAGGCGTTCCGGGACGGCCGGCTGCCCTTCCCGGCGATCGTCGACACAGTGTCCCGGGTGGTGACCGAACACGACGTACCCTCGTATGAGGAACTGTCTGTCGACGACGTGCTCGCGGCGGACGCGTGGGCCCGGAACCGGGCTCGTGAGATCACCGGCGTACAGGAGACCCAGCAGGCATGAGTGTGCTTCTCACCACCCTCGGCATCGTGCTGTTCGTTGTCGGGGTGCTGCTCTCTGTGGCGCTGCACGAGCTGGGCCACATGCTCCCGGCGAAGGCGTTCGGGATGAAGGTCACGCAGTTCTTCGTCGGTTTCGGGCGGACCCTATGGTCCACCAAGCGCGGCGAGACCGAGTACGGCATCAAGGCGATCCCGGCCGGTGGATTCGTCCGGATCATCGGCATGATGCCGCCCGCCAAGGGCCAGGACCCGGCTCAGCCGCTACGGGTGCGCAAGGCCAATACCGGCCCGATCCAGTCGATGGTCGAGAACGCCCGGTCCGCGGAGTACGAGACGATCGCGCCCGAGGACAACGGCCGGCTGTTCTACCAGAAGGTGTGGTGGAAGAAGCTGATCGTGATGGCGTCCGGGCCGCTGGTCAACGTGCTGATCGCCGCCGTGCTGTTCACCGGTCTCTTCACGCTGTACGGCGCCCGGGTGCCGCAGACCACCATCTCCACCGTCACCGACTGCGTGATCCCGGCCGACCAGGCCTCCGCGGACCGCAAGTGCCAGGACGGGGACAAGGTGTCCCCGGCCAAGCAGGCCGGGTTCCAGGTGGGCGACCGGATCGTCTCGTTCAACGGCACCGCGATCGACAGCTGGGACCAGCTGACCCCGCTGATCCGGGCGAACACCGACAAGGCCGCCACGATCGTTGTCGAGCGCAACGGCCAGCAGCTGACCCTGAAGACCAGCACGATCGTCAACCAGGTGCTGGACAAGCCGGGGTCGGACAAGTACGTCTCGGTCGGCTTCCTCGGCGTCTCGCCGGAGAACAAGCTCGAGCGGCAGAGCGTCGGCTACGCGTTCGACCAGATGGGCACCTACACGGTCGCCACGGTGCAGGCCCTCGGCCGGTTCCCGGAGAAGCTGGTCGGCGTCGCCAAGTCGATCGTCGGCGGTCAGCGCGACCAGGACAGCCCGATGAGCGTCGTCGGCGCCAGCCGGGTCGCGGGCGAGATCGCCTCCAGCAACCTCGACGTCGGCGCGAAGTTCGCGAGCCTGATCATGCTGCTCGCCTCGCTGAACCTGTTCCTTGCCCTGTTCAACTTCATCCCGCTGCTGCCGCTCGACGGCGGTCACATGATCGGCGCGATCTGGGAAGGCATCCGGCGCGGCTTCGCCAAGCTGTTCGGCCGCCCGGACCCCGGGTACGTCGACGTGGCCAAGCTGCTCCCGATCGCGTACGTCGCGGCCAGCGCGATCGTGGTGATGGGCGTGCTGCTCGTCATCGCCGACATCGTGAACCCCATCAAGCTGTTCAACGGATAAGGACACATGAGCATCAACCTCGGCATGCCCGCCTTGCCACCCCCGACCCTCGCACCGCGTCGCAAGACCCGCCAGATCAAGGTCGGCAAGGTGCTCGTCGGCGGCGACGCGCCGGTCTCGGTGCAGTCGATGACGACGACGCCGACCAACGACGTCAACAAGACGCTGCAGCAGATCGCCGAGCTGACCGCGGCCGGCTGCGACATCGTCCGGGTCGCCTGCCCGCGGCAGGAGGACGCCGACGCCCTGCCCGAGATCGCGAAGCACTCGCAGATCCCGGTGATCGCCGACATCCACTTCCAGCCGAACTACGTGTTCGCGGCGATCGAGGCCGGCTGCGCGGCGGTCCGGGTGAACCCGGGCAACATCCGCCGGTTCGACGACCAGGTCAAGGAGATCGCGCAGGCCGCGAAGGACCACGGGACGTCGCTGCGGATCGGCGTGAACGCCGGCTCGCTGGACAAGCGGCTGCTGGAGAAGTACGGCAAGGCGACGCCCGAGGCGCTCGTCGAGTCGGCCGTCTGGGAGGCGTCGCTGTTCGAGGAGCACGACTTCCACGACTTCAAGATCTCGGTCAAGCACAACGACCCGGTCGTGATGGTGCAGGCGTACGAGATGCTCGCCGAGCGCGGCGACTGGCCGCTGCACCTCGGGGTCACCGAGGCCGGCCCGGCGTTCCAGGGCACGATCAAGTCGTCGGTCGCGTTCGGCGCGCTGCTGTCGAAGGGCATCGGGGACACGATCCGCGTCTCGCTGTCCGCGCCGCCGGTCGAGGAGGTCAAGGTCGGCCTGCAGATCCTGCAGTCGCTGAACCTGCGCGAGCGCAAGCTCGAGATCGTCTCCTGCCCGTCCTGCGGCCGCGCGCAGGTCGACGTCTACACGCTCGCCGAGCAGGTCACCGCCGGGCTCGAGGGCATGGAGGTCCCGCTCCGGGTCGCGGTCATGGGCTGCGTCGTGAACGGCCCGGGCGAGGCCCGCGAGGCCGACCTCGGTGTCGCGTCCGGCAACGGCAAGGGCCAGATCTTCGTCAAGGGCGAGGTCATCAAGACCGTCCCCGAGTCGGCGATCGTGGAGACCCTCATCGAAGAGGCGATGCGCATCGCCGAGCAGATGGAGCCCGCGGAGGGCGCCGAGCCCACCGTCACCGTCAGCTGATCGAGGGAGAGCAGGTCATCCGCCGACTACGCTTCGACGGGTGACCAGTTACCTGATCGTCAGTGCGATCCGCGCAGAAGCTCGGTACGTCCCGGAACACCTGCCGGTCGTCACCACCGGCGTCGGCAAGACCGCGGCGGCGGTCGCCACCGCACGAGCCCTGGCGGAGCGGGACACCGACGGACTGGTCGTACTGAACGTCGGTACGACGGGTGCGCTGCGCGACGGGCTGTCCGGGCTTTACCTGCCGAGCACGGTCGTCAACCACGACCTCAACGCGGACGCGATCCGGGCGATCGGCCTCGACCCCCAGGAGGAGCTACCGGTCGAGGGTGGCGACGGCACGGTCCTCGCGTCCGGCGACGTGTTCGTGACAGACCCCGCCGTCCGGGCGAGGCTGGCCGAGCGGGCGCACCTGGTCGACATGGAGGCGTACGGCGTCGTGTACGCCTGCCGCGCGTACGGCGTGCCGGTCCGCGTCGTGAAACACGTCTCGGACTCAGCCGACGAAACCGCACTCGACTGGCCGGCCCTCGTCGACGCCAGCGCCAAGGTGCTGGGGGAGTGGGTCCGCTCGCACACCTCCTAAACTGGGCTTGACCTTGACCCTGGGGGCAAGGTTTAGCGTCGGGGTGAAGGAGGCGGGATGCGGATCAGCGATCTGGCGGCCGAGGCCGGTGTGACGGTCAAGGCGGTTCGGTACTACGAGGCGCAGGGCCTGCTCAAGCCGCGGCGGGAGGCCAACGGGTACCGGTCGTACGACGCGGACGACGTGGTCGTCGTGCGCGAGGTGAAGGCGTTGCTGAGCCTCGGGCTGACCGCGGAGCAGACGTATCCGTTCATCGAGTGCCTGCGGGCCGGCAACGCCCGGGCGGACGTGTGCCCGGCGTCGCTGACGGCGTACCGGACGCGGATCGCGGAGGTGGACCGGCGGATCGCCGAGCTGACCGATCTGCGGGCCCGGCTGACCGACCTCCTGACCGACGCCGAGAACTGGAGAACGCCATGAGCGACCTGCGCAGTGTTGACGAAGCCACGTTCGACGAGGAGGTGCTGCGGTCCGAGAAGCCTGTGCTGGTGGACTTCTGGGCGCAGTGGTGCCCGCCGTGCCACCAGATCGCACCGGTCCTCGCGCAGATCGGTGCCGAACGCAACGACCAGCTGACCGTGGTGAAACTGAACTCCGACGAGAACCCGGCGATCTCCGCCCGCTACCGGGTGATGGCGCTGCCGACCCTGATCCTGTTCCACCGCGGCGAGATGATCTGGTCGGTCGTCGGCGCCCGCCCGAAGCACAAGCTCCTCAAAGAGCTCGACGACGCCCTACTCGCCGCCGTCTAACCTCGCCGCGACCGCGGCCAGCACCCGCGACCAGTGAGCTCGCTGGCGTTCGCGTTCCGCCGCGGACGCCAGCCGCTCCTGGTGAAGCCGCAGTACGGTCCCTCCGCTCGAAGCCGACACTGTGACCTGCACTGTGCTGTCGTGCGACCAGTCCACCGGCTGCCACGTCAATCGCACGCGGTTCTTCGCGCGCAGACTCCGCACCGCCCCGACAGTCCCGTCGTCGGTCTCGTACGACGCTCCGTCCTCGAGCAAAGCTCCGGCGCCGAGCCAAACGGCCACGCCCTCGGGGCTGATGACGGCGTCCCACACCTTTTCGAGGGGGCAGCGGAACGTTCTGGAGACACCGACGTTCCAGCCGGCGTCTTTGGTCAGGCCGGTTGGCATCAGAGTGCCGTCTGCTGGTGGAAGGCGACGCGCCAGTCGCCGTGGACGTCGGTCCAGACCGTGCTCGCGTACGCCGGCAGGTGCACCTCGTTGCCGTCGACCAGGGCCGTGACGTCGACGCGGTAGGTGACGATCGCCGTGTGGTCGTCGACCGTGATCACCTGCTCGTCGCTGCGGTCGGTCTTCACGAACGGGTTGTGGTTGATCCGGATCCCCGGCACCGCGGTCGCCTTGTCGATGATCCCGAACTTGGTCACTGCGACCGCGTCGTCGAGCAGGTACCTCTCGTAGAAGTCCCCGTCCCCTTCCCGGTTCGCCTTCCACAGCAGGTCTTCGAGCTCCAGCAGCTTCTCTCTCATGGCATCCATGCTGCCGCGCACTTAGGACAGATCCGGTCCTAGCCTGCGTAGACCTCCACCAAGATCCCGTGCGGGCCGCGGACGTACGCCGAGGTGCCCCAATCGGTCTCGACGGGTTCGAGGGCGATGGTGCCGCCGCGGCGGCGGATCTCCTCGACATCGGCGCGGACGTCGTCGCTCGTGAAGTGCAGGAGAGTACCGCCGTGCGGGGCGAAGTCGGTCATCGCGCCCATGTGCAGGGCGATCGTCGTTGCGCCGGCCTTCACCTCGGCGTACCCCTCGGCGGCGTCGCCGGAGATCTCCAGGCCGAGGACGGCTGAGAAGAACTCGGCGATCTCCTGGTTCTTGTCGCGACTGTCGGTCAGCAGGCCCACGTGGTCGAAGCGAAGTGTCATCGTCGGCTCCTCGATTGACTGGTAGCTATCTAGGATGCTAGCAATATAGCCATGGCGGACGACGCGGGCAAGAAGGTGCAGTTCAACGTGTATCTGCCGCCGGCGCTGGTGCGGCGGGTGAAGCACAAGGCGATCGACGACGGGGCGAGTTTGTCCGCGCTGGTCGAGCAGGCGCTGTCGGAGTACCTCGACAACCATGGGGAGGCCCGGGGATGAACAACACGGTGATCCGGCCGCTGCGGTTCACGGCGGACGTGGAGGCGATGCGGACGTTCCTGGAGACGCTGGGGTTGCGGTCGCGGATCGAGTCCGAACGCGGCGGCTGGGTCGACATGCTGGCCGGTCGGGGGATGGTCGCGCTGCACGACGCGGCGTCGAGTTCGACGGGCGGGCTGCCGGGGCAGACGAGGCTGTCGTTCGAGGCCGACGATCTCGGCGAGTTGAAGGACCGCCTGGAGCAGGTCGGGTTCGTCGACGCGACGGTGTTCGACGAGGCGTACGGACGGGTGCTGTCGGTCAGCGGTCCGGAAGGCGTGGTGATCTGGATCGACGAGCGCAACGACGACCTGTACGGCTACAAGCTGCACACCGCGAGGCCCGACGAGCGCTGGTCGGTCACGCCGTACCTGACCGGTGCGGACGAGGTGCCGTGGCGGCGGTTCCTCGACGCGCTCCGGGTGCCGCGGGCCGCCCGGTTCGGACCGGCCGACGGAGAGTTCGACGTACGGCTCGATCTCGTGACGACCGAGGACCTGGACGACGTACACGCGCGGGTCGGCGGTTCGCGCACCGAGGACAGGCTGGAGATCGTCGACCCGGACGGTCAGCTCGTGGTGGTTCACGGATGATCGCCGTACGCCGGGCCGACCGCGACCGCGGGGACGAATTGATGTGGATGAGTCTTGACCTCGACCGCACCTGAGGATGCAGGATGCCCAGCATGACTCGGCTGCGGGACGACCCGGACTTTCGGCGGTACTGGTCGGCGCGAGCGTTGTCGACCACCGGGTCGATGGTGACGGCGATCGCCCTGCCCGTGCTGGTGTACCGGCTGAGCGGCTCGACGGTCCTGACCGCCGTGGTGACCGCGCTGGAGTCGGCGCCGTACCTGCTGACCGGTCTGTTCGCGGGTGCGCTGGCCGATCGCTGGAACCGGCGGCGCGTGATGGTCACCGCGGACACGGTGAACGCGGTGCTGGTGGGGTCGGTGCCACTGGCGCATCTGCTCGGTGTGCTCACCGTCGTCCAGGTCCTGATCGTCGCGTTCGCCGTCCAGGCCGTGCACACGTTCTTCGACGGCGCGAACTTCGGCGCGCTCCCTGTGCTCGTCGGCCGGGCCCGGGTCGCCCAGGCGAACTCCGCGGTCTGGACCGCCTCGAGCCTGATCGAGCTGCTGGTGCCGCCGCTGACCGGTCTGCTGCTCGCCGTCCTCGATCCGGCCAGCCTGCTGACGCTGGACGCGCTCAGCTTCGCGGCGTCCGCGTTCGCGGTCCGCGGGATCGTGCGGGCGCTCTCCGAGTCCCGCGACGGGCGTCCGCCGTTGCGGCCGCGGGTGGTCCTGAACGACATCGGCGACGGTCTGCGCTACCTGATCCGGCACGCCGGGGTTCGCACCATGACGATCGTCGGCAGCGTCCAGTCCTTCGCCGGTGGCGGGTTCATGGCGCTGATCGTGGTCTGGTGCGACCGCGTCCTGCACATCGGTACGTCGGGACTCCGCTTCGGTCTGGTCTGGGGTACGTGGGGGATCGGCGGGCTGATCGCCGCGCTCAGCCTCCCGAAGTTGCTCAAGCGGATGTCGCCCGCGGCGATCACGCTGTACGCGCTGCCGGTGTCGGCGCTGCTCGGCGTACTGTCGCCGTTGTCGCCGCACTGGATCGTGGCCGCGCTGGCGTTGCTCGTCTGGGGTTCGGCGTACGTGCTGGTGATCGTGAACGCGGTGTCGTACCGCCAGCAGGTGACGCCGGAGAACCTGCTCGGCCGGGTCAACACCGCGGGCCGGATGCTCTCCTGGGGAGTCGGGTGGACGCTCGGCTCGGTCGTCGGCGGGCTGCTCGGCACCGAGTTCGGGGCGCGGACCGGGATGGTGCTGATGGGGCTGTTCGGCTGCGTCGGCGTGGTCTTCGCCTGGACGTCGCCGCTGCGCCGGATCACCGCCGAGCACGAACCGCAGGTGGCCTGACCCGGCCCCGTTGCATACGAACGCGGGGCTGATCCGCTAGGTTCTGCGCGTGGGAGTACGGGTTCTCGGTCCTCGTGACCTCGCGGCGGCGCGCGCGGTCATCGCCCGTGATCCGGTGGTGAACGTGTTCGTCGACAGTCTCGTGCAGGCGTCCGGGCTCGACCCGCGGCGCGGTGCGGAGGTCTGGGGGTACGTCGAGAAGGGCGCGCTCGAGGCCCTGTGCCACGCCGGCGGGAACATGGTGCCGGTCGGCGCCGGCGGCGCGGCGCTGCGGGCGTTCGCGGCGTACGCGCTGCGGCGCGGCCGCAACTGCTTCCAGATCCTCGGGCAGGCGCGCTCGGTCGAGCAGCTGTGGGCCATTCTCGAGCCGCACTGGGGGCCGGCCCGGGAGGTGCGCGACGATCAGCCGTTCATGGTGATCGACGGGCCGCCGACGATCGCGCCGGACCCGCTGGTGCGCGCGGTGGAGCCGGTCGAGCTGCCGATCTTGTACCCGGCGTGTGTGGCGATGTACACCGAGGAGGTCGGCGTACCGCCGCAGACCGGTCCGGACGGGACCTTCTACCGCTCACGCGTGGCGGAGCTGATCCGGGCCGGGCGGGCGTTCGCGCGGATCGAGAACGGCCGCGTCGTGTTCAAGGCCGAGGTCGGCTCGGTCGGAACCGGTGTGTGCCAGATCCAGGGCGTCTGGGTGGACCCGGAGTACCGCGGCCGCGGGCTGGCCGCACCCGGCATGGCCGCGGTGGTCGAGCTGGCCCGGCAGATCGCCCCGGTCGTGACGCTCTACGTCAACGCGTTCAACCGGCCGGCGCGGGCGGCGTACGAGCGGGTCGGGTTCCGCACCATCGAAACCTTCGCCACCATCCTGTTCTAAGCTCCGACGCATGCCATCGCGAAGCACCAAGGGTCTGGCCGCGCTCTTCGGCGTGCTCGGGACGTTGCATTTCGTGAAGCCCGGGCCGTTCGAGCAGATCGTGCCGAAGGTGCTGCCGCGGAAGAAGGAGCTCGTGTACGTGTCCGGGGCGGCCGAGCTGGCCTGCGCGGCCGGGCTGCTGCACCCGCGGACCCGGCGACTGGCCGGGCTGGCGAGCGCGGGGCTGCTGGTCGCGGTGTTCCCGGCGAACGTCCAGATGGCCGCCGACCTGCGGACGAAGGGGTCCCGGACCGCTCAGGCGATCGCGTACGCGCGGCTCCCGCTGCAGCTGCCGCTGATCCGGTGGGCGCTGAAAGCTGCCCGCGAGTGACCTGTGGATAACGTGGTGAGAGCATCACCACCGGACCGATATTCTCTCTGATGTCCAGTACTCGATTTTTGCCCGCTTGGAGACTCCCGTGATTTTGCGTATGTCGTCGTTGTTCCTCCGCACCCTTCGCGAGGACCCGGCGGACGCGGAGGTCCCGAGCCACAAGCTGCTCGTCCGCGCCGGATACATCCGCCGCGCCGCGCCCGGCATCTACACCTGGCTGCCGCTCGGCCTGCGGGTGCTGCGCAACGTCGAGCGGATCGTCCGCGAGGAGATGGACGCGATCGGCGCGCAGGAGCTGGTCTTCCCGGCGCTGTTGCCCCGCGAGCCCTACGAGGCCACCGGCCGCTGGACGGAGTACGGGCCGAACATCTTCCGGCTGAAGGACCGCAAGGGCGCCGACATGCTGCTCGGCCCGACGCACGAGGAGATGTTCACGCTGGTCGTGAAGGACCTCTACTCGTCGTACAAGGACCTTCCGCTGTCGATCTACCAGATCCAGAACAAGTACCGCGACGAGGCGCGGCCGCGGGCCGGCGTGCTCCGCGGGCGCGAGTTCGTGATGAAGGACTCGTACTCGTTCGACGTCGACGACGACGGCCTCGCCGCGTCGTACGAGAAGCACCGCGACGCCTACATCAAGATCTTCGACCGGCTCGGCTTCGACTACGTGATCGTGCAGGCGATGTCCGGCGCGATGGGCGGCTCGCGCTCCGAGGAGTTCCTCGCGATCGCGGAGAACGGCGAGGACACCTTTGTCCGCTCCCCGGGCGGGTATGCCGCCAACGTCGAGGCGGTCGTGGTGCCGCAGGCGGCGCCGGTCGACGCGTCCGGCGTGCCGGCCGCCGAGGTCGTGGAGACGCCCGACACCCCCACGATCGACACCCTCGTCGACGCGCTGAACGCCAAGCACGCGCGCACCGACGGCCGCGAGTGGACCGCCGCGGACACCCTGAAGAACGTGCTCGTCATGCTGGTGCACCCCGACGGCAGCCGCGAGCCGCTCGCGATCGGCGTCCCCGGCGACCGCGCGATCGACGAGAAGCGGCTCGGCGCGCAGATGGAGCCGGCCGAGGTCGTCGCCTTCGAGGAGGCGGACTTCGAGAAGCACCCGTCGCTCGCGAAGGGCTACATCGGCCCCGGTGTGCTCGGCAAGGAGAACGCCTCCGGCATCCGCTACCTGCTCGACCCACGGATCGCCGAAGGGTCGGCCTGGGTCACCGGCGCGGACAAGTCCGGCTTCCACGTCGTCAACCTGGTGCACGGCCGGGACTTCACCGCGGACGGGACCATCCAGGCTGCCGAGGTCCGCGACGGGGACCAGGCGCCGGACGGCTCGGGCGAGCTGGAGACAGCGCGCGGGATCGAGATGGGCCACATCTTCCAGCTCGGCCGCAAGTACGCCGATGCCCTCGACCTCAAGGTCCTCGACCAGAACGGCAAGCTCGTCACGGTCACCATGGGGTCGTACGGCGTGGGTGTCACCCGCGCGGTCGCCGCGATCGCCGAGGGCAACCACGACGAGCTCGGTCTGGTCTGGCCGCGGGAGATCGCGCCGGCCGACGTCCACCTGGTTGCCACCGGCAAGGACGGCGAGGTCTTCGCCAAGGCCGCAGAGATTGCCGCCGAGCTGGAGGCCCGCGGGCTGAGCGTCATCTACGACGACCGCGAGAAGGTCTCGCCGGGCGTGAAGTTCAAGGACGCCGAGCTGATCGGCGTCCCGACCATCGCGGTCGTCGGCAAGGGCCTCGCCGACGGCACGATCGAGGTCAAGGACCGCCGCTCCGGCGACCGCGCCGACATCCCGGTCGCGGACGTCGTCGACCACCTGGTCACCACAGTCCGCGCCTGACCCGCCCCACTCCGCGGCCGGCCAGCCCGGCGCGCCCCGTGGCCACTTGAGTGGTTAACCACCAGCGATGCCCCTTTCCCCTCCGTCTGCGAGGGGTGGAGGGGCAAGCTGCGTTGTTAACCCCTCGAACGGCCGGAAGATTCTCGGCCGGGGATGTCGAGGAACGCAGGTCGGCTCCGATCCCGGGGTGTGGCGCCTGAGGGGGCGTCCGGGAGTCAGGAGTTGACGATGACGGAATCTGTAGTGGCCCAGGGCGGGCTCGGCGAGCTGCGTGCGGCGGTCCTGGGCGAGGTGCTCGTGGACGGGGACGCGGGATACGCGGACGCCGGGCGCGTGGTGATGGCCCAGGGGCGGCCGCGGGTGATCGTGCGCTGCACCGGGGCGGGTGATGTGGTCGCGGCGCTGAAGTACGCCGAGACGAACGACCTGCCGATCGCGGTCCGCAGCGGCGGGCACCACGCGGCCGGGTTCGGCACCAACGACGGCGGTGTCGTGATCGACGTCCGGCCGATGGACGAGGTCCGGCTGTTGCCGGACAACGTCGTACGGATCGGCACCGGCGGCACGTGGGGCAGGGTGGCCGAGCGGCTCGGCAAGGCCGGGCTGGCGATCTCGTCCGGCGACACGGCCGGCGTCGGGGTCGGCGGGCTGATGGCCGGCGGCGGCATCGGCTGGATGGTCCGCAAGCACGGGCTGGCGATCGACAACGTGGTCGCCGCCGAGGTGGTGACCGCCGACGGCTCGGTTCGCCGGGTGGACGCCGCGAGCGAACCGGAGCTGTTCTGGGGAGTGCGCGGCGCGGCGGGCAGCCTCGGCGTCGTCACGTCGTACGACATCACCGCCACACCGCAGCCCACGGTGCACTTCGGTGCGCTGCTGTACCCGTGGAAGCAGGCGGCGCAGGTCCTCCAAGGCTGGGCGGAGTACATGACGACCGCGCCCGAGGACCTGACGGCCACGCTGCAGCTGGCGCCGACGATGATGGCCGACGGGCAGGTGCCGGTCGCGATCATGGTGTGCGTGGCCGGTGAGCCCGCCGCGCGCGACGCGATCCTGGAGCCGCTGCGCAACCTCGGCTCGTTGCTCACCGACAAGGTGGCCGAGGTGCCGTACGCCGAGGTGTTCACCGCCATGGAGATGCCCGCGGACTGGCGGCCCCGGATCCGCAACGGCTTCTTCGAGACGGTGCCGGCCGAGCTGGGGGAGCGGCTGCTCGAGGCCCGCGGGCGGATCCCGGGAATGGCGATCGAGATCCGGGCGCTGGGCGGCGCCTTCGCCGCGATGCCGGCGGACGCGACGGCGTTCGCGCACCGCGACGCCCGGTTCCTGGTGAACTCGGTCGTGGTCGGATCGCCCGAGCAGCAGGGCTCGCAGCCCGAGGAGTTCGACGCGCTGTGGAAGACGCTGGAGCCTCAGGGGGCCTACGTGAACTTCTTGTCGAACCCGACGGACGCCGACCTCGACCTCTGCTACCCGCAGGACCACCGCGCCCGGCTCGCCGCGCTCAAGCAGGCGGTGGATCCGGGCCACGTGTTCCGCAGCGAACTGAGCGTCCCGCCGCGCCCCGAGTGGAGCGGCGGCCGCCGTCACCTGATGAGGTGGGCGATGCGGTCGCGCAGATAGTTCTGTTCGGCCGTGTTCCGGGTCCGCTCCAGCGCCGCGAGGTAGTTGGAGCGGGCCAGGTCCGGGCGGCCGGCGAGCTCGTGCAGATGGGCGAGGACGGACAGCCGGCGGTGGTGGTCGCCGAGGTACCGGTCGGCGGCCAGCTCTTCGACGATCGCGATGCCGGCGTCCGGGCCTTCGGTCATCGCGACGGCCACGGCTGACCCGAGCCGTACCATCGGGCTCGGGTCGACCTTCTCGAGGACGCGGTAGAGGCCGGCGATCTGTTCCCAGTCGGTCGTCTCGACCGAGTCGGCCTCGCTGTGCACGGCCGCGATCGCCGCCTCCAGCTGGTACGGGCCGACGGCGCCGGTGCGCAGCGTCTCCTCGACGAGCCGCGTGCCTTCGGCGATCTCGTCGGCGTACCAGCGGGAGCGGTCCTGCCGGTCGGCCGGGACGAGGTCGCCGCCGGGACCGGTCCGCGCGTTACGGCGCGCGTGCGTGAGAATCATCAGCGCCAGCAGGCCGGTCACCTCACCCGGACCGCCGACGGCCTGTTGCAGCAGGCGCGTGATCCGGAGGGCTTCCTCGGCGAGATCCACGCGTTGCAGCGAGTCGCCGGCACTGGCGGTGTGGCCTTCGTTGAAGATCAGGTAGAGAACCTGCAGTACGGCGCGGAGCCGCTCGTCGTACTCGTCGGCGGTCGGGAGCTCGAAGCGGGCGCCCGCGATCGTCTTCTTGGCCCGGCTGATCCGCTGCGCCACCGTCGTCTCGCTGACGAGCAGCGCGGCTGCCACCTCGGCCGTCGTGAGACCGCCGACCGAGCGCAGCGTGAGCGCGATCTGCGACGCCGGGGTCAGCGCCGGGTGACAGCACAGCACGAGCAGCCGCACGGTGTCGTCGGAGTCCTCGTGGTAGTCGTCCGGGTCAGGATCCGCGGCCCGGAGGAAGTCGTTGAGCTCGCGCTGCCTGCGCGCGTTGTCCCGTCGCCAGCCGTCCATCATCCGCCGCGTCGCGACGCTGATCAGCCAGCCGACGGACTGCTCCGGTACGCCGTTCGCGCGCCATTGCACGAACGCTTCGAGCAGCCCCTCCTGCACCGCGTCCTCGCACTGGTCGAACACGCCGTACCGCCGGACCAGCGTCGCCAGCGCCCGCGGGGCCGCGGCGCGGATCGCCGCCTCCAGCTCGGGCGCCGACGTCCTCACAGCTGATCGAGCTCCAGGAGGAAGTCGTCCTGGTCCATCCGGATCTCACGGAGCTCGACGCGCCGGAACTGCGCCAGCGGGATCATCGCCGCCAGCTCCAGTGCGCGCTCCTGCGACGCGCAGTTCACGACGAGCGCGCCCGCCAGGAACTCCTTGGTCTCCAGCAGCGGGCGGTCCGAGATCACCGGCGTACCGGCGACCAGCTGGACGTCCTTGGTCTCGGCCGGCTCGTTGAGCGCGAGCACGGTCACCAGCTCGCCGCTCTTCAGCAGCTCGCGCGTGAGCGTGGCGACCTGCTCCCGTCCACCGGCCAGCTCGGTCAACTGGTCTTCGGTCAGTCCCTCGAGTGCCTCGAGGTTGTTGTGAACCAGCAGTAGAAACTTCACCCCGCCATTGTCCCGGACGAGGTGTCAGGACCGAACCCAGACGGTCCAGCGCACGACGCGCAGGTACCCGAGGCGTTGGTACACCGGCTGCCCGTCGTCGGACGCGATCAGGCAGGCGGGTTGATCGGCGTACCCCGTGGTCGCCGCCCACGTGACGGCCGCGCCCGCACCACGGCCGCGCGCGGCCGGCATCACCGCGACGTTCTCGACGACGGTGACCCCGGCGGCACTGTGCGCCGTCGCGGTCGCCAGCGGTACGTCGCCGTCGTACCCCACCCAGACCACCGATCCGTCGAGGAACGACGGTGCGTAGACCGCCCCCGCCCGGAACGGCTGGAGTTCAGGCAGCGGGTATCCCTCGACGAGTATCCGTTCGGCGTCGGCCAGACCAGCTGCGTCCGTCACCCGCCGTACGTCGAGGTCGGTCGTCGGGGGAGCGGTCGTGGTCTGCGGCAGCCGGAGCATCAACGGCGGATGTCCGGCCAGCCCCAGGCCGGACGCGCGGAGGTCGCCGGTCGGCCAGGCGCTGACGAACAGGTACGGCGCCCCGCTGGGCAGCTCCCGGGCGGCTTCGGCGACGATCCCGGCCGGATCGACCGGTTGCTTCGGCACCACCCAGTTCGTCAGCGCGCTCCGGTCGCCGAGGATCGCGCCGGCCCAGGTGTCGCCGTCGTACCACGGTTTGCCGGCCCTCCGGGCGGCGTCGACGGCCCAGGACGCGTGCGCCAGCACGGCCTGCCGCATCAGTGAGTCGGCCGGTTCGAGGCCCGGCTCCCAGCCGGTGGCGAGGGTTTCGCCGTCCGGCGGGACGATCGAGGACGCCATGCGCACCAATGTCGCATCACGGACGTGGTTTGTCTCTCACTCGCCGGTGTAAGGGTTGAGCGGTACTACGCCCTTACCCGATCATCGACGCCGTGAGGACGTGCTGCTGTGCCTGATGTGTCGTTGCTGACGTTGGTGTTCCTGGTGATCGCGGCCTTCGCGGCCGGCTGGATCGACGCGGTGGTCGGGGGCGGCGGACTGCTCCAGTTGCCCGCGATGCTGCTCGGGCTGCCGAACGCGTCCCCGGCGCAGATCCTGTCGACCAACAAGATCTCGTCGCTGTGCGGTACGACGACCAGCGCTGTCACGTTCGGCGTCAAGGTGCGCCCGGACCGGAGGACCGTGCTGCCGCTGGCGATCCTCGCCGGGCTCGGCGCTGCGGCCGGCGCGCTGGTGGCGACCAGGATCCCGATGTCGTGGTTCAAGCCGATCGTCCTGGTGCTGCTGGTGCTGGTCGCGATCTACACCGCGATGAAGCCGTCACTCGGCGCCCGCACCGCGTTGCGGTTCGACGGCCGCGACCACTACCTCGCGGCCGGCGGTGTCGGCGTGCTGATCGGCTTCTACGACGGTGCGGTCGGACCGGGCACCGGTTCGTTCCTGATCTTCGCGCTGGTCGGCCTGCTCGGGTACAACTTCCTGCAGGCCAGTGCGAAGGCGAAGATCGCCAACGTGGCCACGAACCTGGGCGCGATCGCCGTGTTCGCCCTGAGCGGGGCACCGCTGTGGAGGCTCGGTCTGATCATGGGGGCCGCCAACATGTGCGGCGGTCTGCTCGGCGCCCGGACCGCGGTCGCCCGCGGCAGCCGGTTCGTCCGGGTGGTCTTCCTGGTCGTCGTCTCGGCCCTGATCCTGCGCCTGGCCTACGACGTGTTCTTCGCCTGACCCGAGTGCCGGCTGAAGGTGGGGGCCCAGGGCGCGTCGTCGAGGCCGACCCGGCGGATGGCGTCCGCGGTCTGGGCGGCCAGGTCCTCGATGGACGCGATCTCGTCCGGAGTGGCCCGGTAGCGGCGGGACCAGTACGCGCCGATGGCGGCGACCGGCGTCGGTGAGCCGACCGGGACCATCAGCAGGCTGCGGACGAACGTCGGCAGATACGCCTCGATCGGGATCCTGCTGTCGACGGAGATGTCCGGGACCACCGCGGTCTCGTCGTGCAGCATCGCCCAGCCGCTGATACAGGAGGTGATCGGGAAGCGCTGTCCCTTCCACAGCGGCGCGATCGCGTCCTCGTCGGCGTAGAAGCAGCGGTCGGCGTCGCGCAGGACGAAGGTCGCCCCCTGCGCGCTCGTGCGGCGGCGCGCCTCCTTGCGGACGATCTCACCGATCCCGTCGAGGCTCGCTGCCACCTCCAGCGCTACCAATCCCTCCGCCATTCCGCCATTGTGCACCCGGCCGGCCCCTGCCGATGTCAAAACCGGCAATTGAGACCGCGTACCGGCCATCGGGACCCAGATGCCACCTAGTGTCGCGCCATGGACACGGAAGTGTTGTTCGAGGGGAAGATGAATCTGAGCTTCGGTCAGATCTATCTGATGAGTGGGGACACGGACTGGCCGGACTTCGACGACTCGCGGCGGGGCCAGGCCAACGGCATCTGCGGCGCCGCCGAGCCTGGGCGGCTGCTGCTCGCGACCGGCCTGCACACCGGGTACGTAGCGCTGCGGATCGAGCACTCCGAGCAAGAACCGGCGCTGGACGACGCCTGGGAGGACATCGTCGAGGTGTCGTTCCTGCCCGCGGCGCCGGACATCCTGGTACACGGGCTGGACGGCTCCACGTCCGCGGAGTTCCGCCTGCCGACCCGGAGTTACCGCGTGCGCTACAGCGCCATCGGGATGGACGAGGGCAATCAGGTCAACGTGGTCGGGGACGGCGAGCCCGTCGTGGATCGCTACCTGCTGCAGTTCTGGCCGGCCGGCGCCGCGGCGGACGCGGTACGCAAGCAGACCAGCACTGTGGCGAAACAATGGCATCAGGACTGGCGCTAGGGTCGCCTCATGGTCGACTACAACGGTCGTTTGGGCAGCGTGTACGCCGCGGGCCGTGCGATGCCGCCGGCCGAGATACGGCGCTGGACCGGGGCCTTCGCCCAGCATGTGCCGCAGGTGCGGCCGCTGGACGTCCTCGATCTCGGCAGTGGGGTCGGCCGGCTGACTCCAGGGCTGGCCGAGGAGTTCCAGGGGCAGGTGTACGGCGTGGAGCCGTCCGACCGGATGCGCGAGGCGGCCGAGCAGGCGCCGCATCCGGGCGTGACCTACCTGCGGGGCAGCGCCGAGGACGTTCCGTTGCCTGAGGCATCGGTCGACGTGGTGCTGATGTTCTTGTCGTTCCATCACTTCACGGATCAGCTGCAGGGGCTGCGCGAGGTCCGCCGGGTGCTGCGGCCCAGGGGAGCGGCGTTGCTGCGCACCCAGTTCACGGACCTGATGCCGGACCTGTTCTGGTACGAGTACTTCCCGTCCGCGCGGGCGGTCGACGCCGCGATGTACAGGTCGCTGGCCGACACGAAGGCGCTGGCGGTCGAGGCCGGGCTGGTGCCGGCCGATGACGTCGTACGGCTCCAGGGCGAGACGCACAGGACGTTGCGGGAGCGCTACGAGCGGCTGAGTCTGCGGGCCCTGTCGACGTTCGAGCATCTGCCCCCGGATGAGGTCGACGCCGGATTCGCCAGGTTCGCCGAGGATGCGGAGCGGGACCCGGACCGGCAGATGCCGCGGTACGACGCGACGATGCTCGTCCTCACCCGTCCCAGGTGACGCGCAGCGCCGACGGTTTGCGGAACACGAGACCGCGCGGCGCGGGTGAGTCCGGCGCCAGGCGGAGGCCGGGAAGGCGCAGGACGGCCTCGACCGCGGTCAGGGTTTCCAGGCGGGTGAGGTGCATGCCGAGGCAGATGTGCGGCCCGCTGGCGAAGGCCAGGTGGCGGCGCGCATTGGGCCGTCGTACGTCGAACTCGTCGGGCGCCTCGAACATCTCAGGGTCACGACCCGCGCCTGCCAGTGACACCGTGACCATGTCGCCGCGGCGGATCGTGGCGCCGGCGAGGTCGATGTCGCGGGTCGCGTAGCGGTCGACGACGGCGGCCGCGGGCTCCAGACGCAGCGACTCCTCCATCGCGTTGGGGAGCAGCGACGGGTCCGCGAGGACCAGGTTGAGTTGGTCGCGGTGCGTGAGCAGATGCCACAGGGCGTTGGTGATCATGCCCTCGGTGGTCTCGATGCCGCCGAACATCAGCACCGCGGCGTTCGCGACCACCTCGTCGATGCCCAGCCCGGCGTGCGCCGCCGCGGCGAGCAGCGAGTCCGAGGAGTCGATGCCGGAGGCAACATGCTTGTGCAGCTCGGCGAACGCCGCAGCGCCGTCCGCGGTGGCCGGACGCCCGGCCGAGATCCCGGACACCGACGACGAGATCGCCGTGTACCAGTCGAGCACGGTCGACGCCGACGCCGGCGGCAGCCCGAGCGAGAGTGCCACCACCCCAACCGACAACGGCCCCGCAAGAGTCGTCCGAAGGTCGGCGCGCCGCTGCGGCCCGTCCTGGAGAGCCGTCATCAGTTCGTCGACCGTCTGCTGCACCGACCGGGTGAAGCGACGGCGGGTTTCCGCCAACCCGAAGGGGGACTCGAACGGGTCGCGGTGGGACTTGTGGCGGCTGCCGTCCAGGGACAGCATCGACGGTCCGACGACCTGGGCGGTCGAGAACCGCGGATCGTCGACGGTGAACGTCTCCGGGTCGCGCAGCACCTGCAGCGCGAGCGCGCGACCGGTGACGAACCAGGCGTTCAGGGACTCGATCCACCCGATCGGCCGGATGCTCGCGAGGGCGGGATGCGGATCGGTTTCGAGCTCTTCGACGGTCGGCACGGCACCAAGCCTAGGTGTAATACCATTGACTCAACTGGTATTGCTGAGACAGATCGATTTCAAACGACTCAGGAGGCCTCCGGGTTACGAATCCGGAACTCTCGCCCTCTAGGGTGTGGCCCATGTCAGAGAACCTGGTGCTCCTGCCTGCCGTCGATGTGGCGGACGGGCAGGCCGTCCGGCTGGTGCAGGGCGAGGCCGGTAGCGAGACGTCGTACGGCGACCCGCTGGCGGCGGCGATGGCGTGGCAGGAGGCCGGGGCGGAGTGGATCCACCTGGTCGACCTGGACGCGGCGTTCGGCCGCGGCAGCAACCGGGAGCTGCTCGCCGACGTGACCGGCAAGCTCGACGTACAGGTCGAGCTGTCCGGCGGCATTCGCGACGACGAGTCGCTCGAGGCTGCGCTCGCGACCGGCGCGCGCCGGGTGAACATCGGCACCGCCGCGCTCGAGGACCCGGAGTGGTGCGACCGGATCATCCAGCAGTACGGCGACCGGGTCGCGATCGGCCTGGACGTCCGCGGCCGCACCCTGGCCGCCCGCGGCTGGACCAAGGAAGGCGGCGACCTCTACGAGGTGCTCGCCCGGCTGGAAGCGGCCGGCTGCGAGCGCTACGTGGTCACCGATGTCACCAAGGACGGCATGCTCCAGGGCCCGAACCTGGACCTGTACCGCGACCTGTGCGCGCGCACCGACAAGCCGATCATCGCGTCCGGCGGCGTCTCCAGTCTCGACGACCTCGAGGCGCTCAGCACGCTGGTGAAGGACGGCGTCGAGGGCGTCATCGTCGGCAAGGCGCTGTACGCCGGCGCGTTCACCCTGACCGAGGCACTCGAGCTCACGCGTGGAGGCGACAAGTGAGTCTGGCCGACAAGCTCAAGGACAAGAAGGTCCTGGTCACCGGCGTCACCGGCTTCGTCGGTGAGGCGCTGCTGCACCGGATCATCGGCGAGCTCCCCGGCACCACGATCGCCGCGATCATCCGGCCGAAGGGCTCGATGACCGGCGGCGACCGGATGGCGCAGCTGCTCCGGAAGGACATCTTCAAGCCGTTCTACGGCGAGGGCACGCCGTACGCCGACGCCGAGGCGCTGTCCGCGGCCCGGATCCACGTGATCGACGGCGACCTGGCCGACGTGCCCGAGCTGCCCAAGGATCTCGACATCGTCGTGCACTGCGCCGGTGACGTGAGCTTCGACCCGCCGATCCACGAGGCGTTCACGACCAACGTGCTCGGCACCAAGAGCCTGCTGGAGCGGATCGTCGAGACCGGCCGCCCGGTGCACTACGTGCACATCTCGACGGCGTACACGGCCGGCCGCCGGCGCGGCGCGATCCCGGAGACCCCGGTCGACCACTTCGTCGACTGGCGGACCGAGGCCGAGGCCGGGATGGCGATGAAGGCCCGGGTCGAGGAGCAGTCCCGGTCCGCGCCGATGCTGGCGAAGTTCCGCAAGGAGGCCGAGAAGCTGCACCGCCGCGCCGGTCACCTGACGGCCGCGGCCGACACCGAGCGCCGCCGGACCGAGTGGGTCGCGAAGCGGCTCGTCGAGACCGGCACCGAGCGCGCCCGCAGCCTCGGCTGGACCGACTGCTACACATTCACCAAGGCGCTCGGCGAGCGCGTGGTGGAGGAGTTCGCGAGCACGCTGCCGACGTCGATCGTCCGGCCGGCCATCATCGAGTCCGCGGTGCAGAGCCCGCACCCGGGCTGGATCGAGGGCTTCAAGATGGCCGAGCCGCTGATCCTGGCCTACGGCCGCGGCGAGCTGCCCGAGTTCCCGGCGTCGCCGGACTCGGTGATCGAGATCATCCCGGTCGACCACGTGGTCGGCGCGATCTGCGCGGTGATGGCGACCGAGCCCGAGCTGAGCAAGCCGGAGTACTACCACATCGGCTCCGGCGCCCGGAACCCGCTGACCTTCGAGCAGCTGTACGCCGGCGTCCGGGAGTACTTCTCCAAGCACCCGTTCGACCTCGGCGAGCGCGGCGCGGTCCGGCTGCCGGTGTGGAAGTTCCCCGGCGGCGACTCGGTCGAGAGCATGCTGCGGTACGGCGAACGCGCGCACAAGATCGCCGACGCCGTCATCACTCGGGTGCCGCGCGGCGAGCGCACCCGCAAGTACGCCCGCGAGCTCGACGTCCAGAAGCGCCGCCTCGACTTCCTGCGCCGCTACATGGACCTGTACTCGGAGTACGCGCAGGCCGAGCTGCAGTTCATCGACGACAACGTGCTCGCGCTGCACAACGCGCTCGAAGGCGACGACAAGGAGAAGTTCGCCTGCGACACCGCGGTCGTCGACTGGCAGTACTACCTGCAGGAACTGCACTGCCCGAGCGTCACCGAGTCGATGCGCCGGCTGGACGTCGTCCGCAAGAAGCGGAACAAGGCGCTCGCCGAGTCCGCGGGCGTGCTGAAGAAGGTCGAGCCGAACCAGGAGTCCAAGGTCATCGCCGCGTTCGACATGGACGGCACGCTGCTGTCCTCGAACGTGATCGAGACCTACCTGTGGATGCGGCTGCCCGAGCTCGACGGCCCGCAGCGCGCCGGCGAGATCGGCGCGATGCTCCGCAAGCTGCCCAAGCTGATCGCCGCCGAGCGCAAGGACCGCGGCACGTTCCTGCGCACGATCTACCGCCGGTACGCCGGTGCGGATCTGGAGGAGCTGAACCAGATCGTCGACGAGATCCTCGCCGAGCACGTGCTCGAGCGGCTCAGCGGCGCCGCCGTCCGCCGGATCCGCGAGCACCGCGCCGCCGGGCACAAGACGATCCTGATCACCGGCGCCGTCCGGCCGCTGACCCGGCCGCTGGAACCGTTGTTCGACGAGATCGTCGCCGCGGAGCTGGCCGTCGACGACCGCGGCCGCTGCACCGGCTTCCTGTCCGGCCCGCCGCTGGTCGGTGAGTCCCGCGCCGCGTGGATCAAGCACCACGCGCGGCAGACCAACATCGACCTGTCCAAGTCGTACGCCTACGCCGACAGCCACTCGGACCTGCCGATGCTGTCGGTGGTCGGCAACCCGGTCGCCGTGTCGCCGGACGTGTCGCTGTTCCGGGCCGCCCGGGCCGCGCGCTGGCAGATCGTCGACTGGAAGACCTCGTCCACGTCGTCCCGTCTGGAGCTCCCTGGGGTGAACGCCCGATGATGCTGGCTCTCGAGATGTACCGGTCGCCGGCGAAGTACCTGGCGGCCAAGGCGGTCGGCGGCCGGATCCCCGGCATCCTGACCGGACCGGCCGCGCCGCTGCGCCTCGTCACCATCGACGAGCCGAAGGCCGAGCGGGCGGGCTGGGCGCGGATCCGCCCGATCCTGTCCGGGATCTGCGGCTCGGACCTCGGCATGGTCACCGGCGCCACCAAGCTGTACTTCTCCGCCGTCGTGTCGATGCCGTTCGTCCCCGGTCACGAGGTGGTCGGCGAACTGCTCGACGACTGCGAGGACCTGCCGAAGGGCACGCGCGTCGTGATGGACAGCGTCCTCACCTGCGCGGCGCGCGGCGTCGAGCCGTGCGAGGGCTGCGTGTCCGGCAACACCAACCGGTGCGACCGGATCACGGTCGGCCACGTGGCGCCGGGCCTGCAGACCGGGTTCTGCCGCGACACCGGCGGTGGCTGGGGCAACGTGATGGTCGCGCACCGCAGCCAGCTGTACGCCGTACCGGACGAGATGTCCGACGAGCGCGCCGTCCTGGTCGAGCCGCTGGCGGGCGCGGTGCACGCCGCACTGCGCGCCAAGGTCCAGCCGGGCCAGTCGGTGCTGGTCAGCGGCGCCGGCGCGGTCGGCCTGTTCGCGACGCTCGCCCTGCGCGAGCTGACCCAGGCCGGACGGATCACCGTCGTCGCCAAGCACGCGCGGCAGCGGGAGCTGGCGCGTGCGTTCGGCGCCAGCGACGTCGTGGCGCCGGACGAGGTGTTCCGCGGTGTCCGGCGCTCGACCGGCGCGTTCCGGCTGAAGCAGGACTTCAGCGGCGGCGAGTTCCTGCTCGGCGGTGTCGACGTCGCCGTCGACGCGGTCGGCAGCAAGGCCTCGATCGACACCGTCCTGCGGGTCACCAAGGCCGGCGGGCGGGTCGTGCTGTCCGGGATGCCGGACAGCGGCGCCGACCTGTCGCCGGTGTGGTTCCGCGAGCTCGAGGTCACCGGCACCTACGCCTCCGCGCGGGAGGAACCGAACGGCCGCCCGGCGTTCGAGACCGCGCTGGACCTGGCCGGTCGCGCCCCGCTGGACGGGATCGTCGGGGCCCGCTATCCGCTCTACCGCTGGCGTGAGGCGCTGGACCACGCGCACTCCGCCGGCCGACTGGGAACAGTCAAGGTCGCATTCGATGTGAGGGCCTCATGAGGGCGCTGAACGTACGACGAGAGAGGTTCTGACATGTCTCGGCCAGGTTTCGTGCTTGAGGTGGACGACCGCACGCCGCCGCTGCTCGTGCACAACGGTGAGGGCTTCCTGCTGGAGCGCTTCCCGCAGGGCACCCGGGTGGTGTACCCACCGGAGGCCCTGCCCGCGGTCCGCGACGTCGACGAGGCGATCCAGAACGCGCTGCTGAACCCGATCGAGTCCGAGCCGCTGCCGGAGCTGCTGCGCCCGGGCATGCGGCTGACGATCGCGTTCGACGACATCTCGCTGCCGCTGCCCCCGATGAAGAAGCCGGACATCCGGCAACGGGTCATCGAGGCCGTGCTGGAGCTCGCCGCGCAGGCCGGTGTCGACGACGTCGAGCTGATCTCGGCGAACGCGCTGCACCGCCGGCTGACCCCGAACGAGCTGCGCGAGATCGTCGGCGAGCGGGTGTTCCGCTCGTTCTTCCCCGACGGCAAGCTCTACAACTTCGACGCCGAGGACCGCGACAACCTCACCCACCTGGGTCAGACCCGGCACGGCGAGGACGTGGAGATCTCCAAGCGGGCGGCCGAGTCCGACCTGCTCGTCTACGTGAACGTGAACCTGGTGGCGATGGACGGCGGGCACAAGTCCACGTCGATCGGCCTGGCGTCGTACAAGTCGCTGAGGCACCACCACAACAGCCACACGATGATCCACTCGCGGTCGTTCATGGACCACAAAGCATCGAAGATGCACCACTCCGCCTGGCGGATGGGCGAGATCCTGACGCAGCACGTCAAGGTGTTCCAGATCGAGACCACGCTGAACAACGACATCTTCGGCGGCCCGCTGGAGTTCCTGCAGAAGCGCGAGTGGGAGTGGTCGATCAAGGACCAGGCCTCGATGCTCGGCACCAAGCGCGCGCTCGCGGCGGCGCCGTCGAAGCTCCGGCACAAGATCTTCACCGACGTGCGCTCGAACTACGGCCTCACCGGGATCAACGCCGGCGCGATCGAGCCGGTGCACGAGAAGACCATCGAGGCCGTGCACCGCCAGCACCTGGTCGAGGTGCAGGGCCAGTCCGACGTCGCGATCATGGGCGTGCCGTTCGTCGGCCCGTACAACGTGAACTCGGTGATGAACCCGATCCTGGCCGCCTGCATGGGCCTCGGGTACTACTTCAACTCCTACCGGGGCAACCCGGTCGTCCGCAAGGACGGCGCGGTCATCCTGTACCACCCGGTCGACTACGAGTTCAGCCAGTTGCACCACCCGTCGTACGTCGACTTCTTCGAGGAAGTGCTTGCCGAGAGCACCGACCCGGCGACGATCGAGGCGAAGTTCGAGAAGCAGTACGCCGAGGACCCGTGGTACATCCACCTGTACCGGACGTCGTACGCGTACCACGGCGTGCACCCGTTCTACATGTGGTACTGGATCTCGCACGCCCTGGACCACTGCGGCGACATCGTCTGGGTCGGCGCGAACCGCAAGACCGTCGAGCGGATGGGTTTCCGGTCCGCGTCGACGCTGCAGGACGCGCTCGAGATGGTCAGCCACTCGGTCGGCCGGTCGCCGTCGATCACGTACCTGCACAACCCGCCGCACCTGCTCGCGGACGTGCGCTGATGGGTACCAGCCTGGTGAAGTTCAGCCGGGACACCGCGCGGGACGTGAAGCAGGTCGCGCGCGGGTGGCGGTGGGGCCGGCGGCCGCAGGTGCCGCGCTCGGCCGAGCCGTACGTGATCCCCAAGGAGACCTCGGTCTTCCCGACCAAGTGGGCCCGGACGCGGACCGCGATCGCGGTCCGCGACCTGATCCAGAAGGGCCCGCTGAACGCGGTCCTGAACTTCGAGGTCAGCCCGCAGGTGAGCGGCCTCGACTCGCTGCTCAAGCTCGACGGCCCGGCGATCATCGTCGCGAACCACTCCTCGCACCTCGACACCCCGTTGCTGCTGCTGTCGCTGCCCGACGCGATGCGCCGCCGGACGGCGTTCGCGGCCGCCGCCGACTACTTCTTCGACACCTGGTGGCGGGCCGCCGGGTCGGCGATCGTGTTCAACACGTTCCCGATCGAGCGCCGTGGCGGCAAGATGAGCGCCACGCCCGGCGACCTGCTCGCCGACGGCTGGAACGTCGTCGTGTTCCCGGAGGGCACCCGCTCGCCGGACGGCTGGGTGCAGCGGTTCCGGATGGGCGCGGCGTACCTGGCCGTGGAGCACGACGTACCGATCATCCCGGTCGGCATCAAGGGCTCGTTCGCCGCGATGCCGCGCGGCCGCGGCTGGCCGGTCCCCGGCCGCCCGGCGGTCCACGTCCGGTACGGCGACCCGCTGCGTCCGCTCGAGGGCGAGAGCGCCCGCGACTTCGCGCCCCGGATCGCCGCCGCGGTGTCGGCCCTCCTCGACGAGGAATCGACCACCTGGTACGAGTCCCGCCGCCGCGCCGCGATCGGCGCCTCCCCGTCGCAGACGGGCCCTGACGCCGCGCACTGGCGCCGCGTCTGGGAGTCCACCCGGCCGATGAGGTCGACCGACAACCGCCGGCGCGCCTGGAAGTGACGACTGTCGAGGTCCGGCCGCGCTTCGGCGCGGCCGGACGACCGTTCTGGATCCTCGCGGCCTGCTACCTGGTCCTGCCGGCCGTGCTGTGCGCGTCGCTCGCGACCTGGGCGTTGAGCTGGGCGGCTGCCGTTGTCCTGTTCGTCGTCCTGGTCTGCGTGCTGACCTTGCTGTTCTGGTTCGCCATTCGCGGCGCCCGGATCTGGGTCGGCCCGGACGCGATCGCCTACCGGTCCACCGCGTGGGCGCCGCCCAAGGTGCTGCCGCGCGCCCAGGTGGTCCGGGTTCTGTGGATCGGCCGCGTCAAACGCTCCCTGCCGATCGGGCTGCTGGCGATCCTCGCGGCCGACGGCTCCCGTATCGGCGTGAGCCGCTGGCTCTGGACCGACGCGGATCTGCACACCGTGACGGCCGCGATCGGTCTCCCGGTGGACCACCGCCCGGCCGTGGGCGGACTGGAGCTGGTGCGTGAGATCGGCGTCGACCCGGCGTACAAGCGCAATCCCTTGCACTTCCTGACGCTGCTGGCAGCCGCCGGCGTCGGCGTACTGATCGCCTGGCCGATCGTCCGCACCCTGCTGCTCTGAGACAGCTTCACCTGACCGAGACATGCGGCTCGGTACGCTTGGCCGCGTGAGTCTTGCTGTGCGGGTCATTCCCTGTCTCGACGTCGACGCCGGCCGGGTGGTCAAGGGCGTCAACTTCGCCGATCTGCGCGACGCCGGAGATCCGGTCGAGATGGCGCAGGTGTACGACGCGGAGGGCGCCGACGAGCTCACGTTCCTCGACATCACCGCGTCGTCGGGATCGCGCGAGACGACGTACGACGTGGTCCGGCGGACCGCCGAGCAGGTGTTCATCCCGCTGACCGTCGGCGGCGGCGTGCGCGAGGCGACCGACGTGGACCGGCTGCTGCGGGCCGGCGCGGACAAGGTCGGCATCAACACCGGCGCGATCGCGCGACCCGACGTGATCCGCGAGATCGCACACCGCTTCGGCAACCAGGTCCTCGTCCTGTCCCTCGACGTACGGCGGTCCGCCGACCAGCCGAGCGGCTTCGAGGTCACCACACACGGCGGCCGGAAGTCGGCCGGCCTGGACGCGATCGAGTGGGCGCAGCGCGGCTGCGAACTGGGCGCCGGCGAGATCCTGCTGAACTCCATGGACGCCGACGGCACGAAACAGGGCTTCGACCTGGAGCTGATCAAGGCAGTCCGCGCGGTCGTCGACGTCCCGCTGATCGCCAGCGGCGGAGCCGGCGCCCCGGACCACTTCCCACCAGCAGTCCAGGCCGGCGCCGACGCCGTCCTCGCCGCCAGCGTCTTCCACTTCGGCGACTTCCGCATCGCCGACGTCAAGTTGGCCCTCCGCAACGCCGGAATCGTGGTCCGCTGACATGCAAACCGAACCCTCAAACCAGCAGACAGCGGGCGAACAGGCACCGGGCGCGCAGGCGTTGAGCGAGCGGGCGTCGGATAAGCAGGTGCCGGGGCAGGTATCGGATGAGTCGGCGACGGGGGAGCGGTCGGAGGTGCTGGTTGCCGCGATCGAGCTGGAGTTGTCCGCGTTGTTCCGCCGGTCGCGCTCCGCGTCGCTCCGGCTGGCGCGCCGCGTGCACCCCGAGATGGACGCCGCCGGGTACGCCCTGATCTCGCAGATCGAGCTCGGCACCGGCAGCGGAGCCGGCGTCCGCGCGTCCGACGTCGCGCAGGTCCTCGGCCTCGACAAATCGACCGTCAGCCGCGGCATCACCCAGCTCGAGAGCCTCGGCCTGATCGAACGCGTCGGCGACCCGGACGACGGCCGCGCCCGCCTGCTCCGCCTCACCGCCACCGGCGCCGAACGCTACGAAGCCATGCGCACCCAACGCCAAACCGAGTTCCGCGCCATCCTCGACCGCTGGAACCCCACCGACCTGGCCGACCTCGGCCGCCTCCTAACCCGCCTCAACACCGACCTCGGCTAACCCACCCCACCGCCGTACCCGCACCAAAGCCGCGCGCGGCACCCGCGCCACCGCCGTACTCGCGCACCACCGCGCCGTACCCGCCGTATTGCGCGACCGAGGTCCCCGGCGCGACCGCCTTACCCGTGCGACCGCTGGACCCGCGCAATCGCCGTACCAACGTCACCCGCCCCACGCGCGCGACCGCCGTACCCCCGCCACCCCACCTGCGCGACCGCGATACCCGCGCCATACTCACGGCATCCGCCGTACTCACGGCACCCGCCAACGTCGTACTCCGCCCCCGCTTCACCCACAGCACCTGCATCACCGCTGCACCCGCGCCGCCGCCGTGCTCGCCCTACCCGCGCCGCCGCCGTTCCCGCGGGCATCCGCGCGACCGGCGTACCGTCGTAGCGCGCGACCGCCGCACCCGCGGCACCCCGCCGTACCCGTGCCCGTCGTGCCCGTCGTGCCCGCGCGACTGTCGTACCCGCCGTACCCCGCGACCGCCTTGCCCGCGGCACGCCGCCGAACCCGCGGCACGCCGCCGCACGCGCGCCCGTCGTATCCGTCGTACCCCTGCCAACGCCGTACGCCGTACCCGCGGCGACCCGCGCGACCGGCATGCCTGCGCGACCGCGATACCCCGCCGTACCGCCGTACCCGCGTTACCCGCGCGACTGGCGTACCGCCGTACCCCGCGACCGCCTCACCGCGCGACCGCCGAACCCGCGGCACGCCGCCGTACGCGCGCCCCGTCGTATCCGTCGTACCCCTGCCAACGCCGTACGCCGTACCCGCGGCACCGGCGCTCCCGCCGTCCCCGCCAGCTCGCCACCCGCGTCGAGCCCCCGGAAACAGCGCGTGGTCACCACCCGCGACGGGTTTTCCACAGGTTGTGCATATGGTTGTGGAAACCAACCAATTGGGTATATAGTTGGGTTATGCAACTAGCTCAGCAACCCCTTGTCCCGGGGGTAGAGCGGGATGCGGCGGCTCAGGAACTGCTCGAAGGGGTCAGTTCTCTGGTGCGGGCCGTGCGGTGTATCGAGCATCGGCATCTGGCGAACGACGGCGGTCTGCGCCGGTCGGACGCGAGTGTGCTCAAGGTGCTGATGAAGGACGGTGAGCAGCGCGGCGGGGAGATCGCTGGGAAGCTCGGCGTCGACGCGTCGGTGGTGAGCCGGCAACTGACCGCGCTGGAGGCCGACGGACTGGTGAGCCGTCGGCCGGATCCCGCCGATGCGCGGGTCGGGCTGGTCAGCCTGTCGCCGCACGGCAAGGCCCAGCTCGAAGCGCTCTACTCCTCCTACACCCGGCAACTGAGAACAGCCTTGGCGGACCTCGACGACGATGCGCTGGTCGCGGCCGCTGCCACCATGCAGCGGGTCGCGGTCGCGATCACCGAGGCTCAGAGATCACGTGGATAGCCGGTGCCTGCTGCGCGCCGCCCCCCACGTGACCTCGACAAGGTCGTGAGGCGAAACCCCAAGACTGGAGACTGATGACTGTCACCGAGACCCGGCAGCAGCAAACGCCCGCTGCGCCGGAACTCACCCACAAGGAGATCCTCGAGATCCTGATCGGCCTGCTCGCCGCGCTGTTCACGGCGATGCTGAGTTCGACGATCGTCAGCAACGCCCTGCCGACGATCATCGCCGACCTCGAGGGCTCCCAGACGCAGTACACCTGGGTGCTCACGGCGAGCCTGCTGGCCACCACCGTGTCCACCCCGATCTGGGGCAAGCTCGCCGACCTGATGAGCAAGAAACTGCTCGTCCAGGTGGCGATCTCGGTCTTCGTGATCGGGTCGGCGCTGGCCGGCCTGTCCCACAACGTGCCGTTCCTGATCGGCGCCCGCGTGCTGCAGGGTCTGGCGATGGGCGGTCTGATGGCGCTGGCTCAGGCCATCATCGGCGCCGCGATCCCGCCCCGGTCGCGCGGCCGGTACTCCGGGTACATGGGTGCCGTGATGGCGGTCGCGACCGTCAGCGGCCCGCTGATCGGCGGTGTCATCGTGGACACCTCGTGGCTGGGCTGGCGCTGGTGTTTCTACGTCTGCGTCCCGCTGGCCGTGGTCAGCCTGGTGATCCTGCAGAAGTACCTGCACCTGCCGGTGCTCAAGCGTGAGGTCCGCATCGACTACCTCGGCGCGGTGCTGATCAGCATCGCGGCCAGCCTGCCGCTGCTGTGGGTCACGTTCGCGGGCACGGACTTCGCGTGGATGTCCTGGCAGTCCGCGCTGTTCGTCGGCGGCACGCTGCTGGTCGGCTTCCTCGCCGTCGTGGTGGAGAACCGGGTGGCCGAGCCGCTGGTTCCGCTGAAGGTCGTCCGGGAGCGCACCACGGCGCTGGCGATCGTCGCCAGCCTCGCGGTCGGTGTCGCGATGTTCGGCAGCGCGCTGTTCCTCGGGCAGTACTTCCAGATCGCCCGCGGCTACAGCCCGACCGAGGCCGGCCTGCTGACGATCCCGATGATGCTCGGTTCGTTCGTCGGATCGGCTGGCTCCGGCCAGCTGATCACCCGCTACGGCAAGTGGAAGCGGTACCTGGTGTCCGGCGGGATCCTGCTGCTCGGCGGTCTGCTGATCCTCGGCACGCTCGACCACGCCACGCCGTACTGGCTGGTCGGGCTCGGCATGCTGGCGCTCGGCCTCGGGACCGGTATGACGATGCAGAACCTGGTGCTCGCGGTCCAGAACACCGTCGACGTCACGCAGATCGGCGCGTCCTCCGCGACCGTCGCGTTCTTCCGCAGCCTGGGCGGTGCGGTCGGCGTCTCGGCGCTCGGCGCGGTGCTTGCGGCCCGGGTGAAGGACCTGATCGTCGCCGGTGTCCTGGCCGGCCCGAACGGCGCCGAGGCCGCGCGCAAGCTGCAGGAGGGCGGAAGCGGTACGAGCCTGCTGGACGTCAACCACCTGCCGCCGCAGTTGGCCGAACTGGTCCGGCACGCGTACGGCGACGCGACCGGGCGGATCTTCCTGATCGCCGCGGTCTGCGCCGTGGTCAGCCTGGTCGCGGTCGTGTTCATCAAGGAGGTCCCGCTCCGCAAGACCGTCGCCAAGGTCGACGTGGCGGAAGACCTTTAGAGGCTGGGTGGTTCGAGAGCGTCCAGCGAACGGGTGCGGATGATCGGTGAGCCGATCAGCCACAGTACGGCGAGCAGGCCGCCGCCGGCGGAGACGAGGAGGGTTTCGCGGACACCGATCCAGGTGCCGAGGAACCCTCCGACGACCGCGCCGAGCGGCCTGATGCCGTAGTTGATGCTGCTGAACGCTCCCGCGACGCGGCTGCGCATGTGGTCGTGGACGACCGCGGCCTGCAACGAGTTCAGCGGTACGTCGAAGCACATCACCGCGAACGCCCCGACGAACTCGGCGACCGCCAGCGCGACGGCCTTGGTCCACGTCGGCCCGTCTGCGAGCGCGGCGATCGCGATGGAGCCGGGGAACACGACCGCACCGACCGCGATCACCGGTCCCGCCCCGAACCGTTTGCTCAACGGGGATGCGGTGACGGCGCCCAGCAGCCCGCCGGTCGCACCGACGCCGAACGCGACACCGATGACGCCGGCCGACAGGCCGAGGTTCCGGCTCGCGAAGAGCACCAGCAGCGCCATGCTCATCAGGTTGAAGAAGTTCACCGTGGTGGCGCAGCCCAGGCTGCGGCTGAGGTACGGGTGCTTGAGCACGTACCGCATTCCCGCACCGGCCCGGCGCAGCAGCGGTTCGCTGGACTCCTCCGAGGCCCCCGGCTCGACCTTGAGCCGGCTGATCTGGACGGCCGAGAACACGAAGGTCAGCGCGTCGACGACGATCGCGACCGGCGCGGTCAGCCACTGCACCAGCAGACCGCCCACGGCCGGTCCGCCCATGAACGAGATCGACCGCGTCGCGGAGAGCTTGCTGTTCGCCTCGAGGTACTGGTCGCGGTCGACGAGCCGGACGAAGAACGACGCGTACGCCGTGTTGAACAGGACATGCGCCGTCCCGGCCAGGATCGCGATCACGTACAACTGGCCGAGGCCCAGCAGATCCAGCCAGTACGCGACCGGCAGGGTCAGCAGCAGGACCGTCCGGGCCAGGTCCGCGGCGATCATCAGCGGCCGCTTGTCCCGGCGGTGGTCGACCCAGGTGCCGATGAACAGCGACGCGATGTTCGGCAGCCAGACCGCCGCGGTCAGGAACCCGACCTGGCTGGGGGAGGCGTCGAGCAGTGTCACCGCGATCAGCGGCAGGGCAAGCTCGGTGATCCGGTCGCCGAACTCGGAGACCGTCTGGGCGGACCAGAACGTCCGGAACCGCTGGACGCGCCACAGGCTGGTGGCGGGCAGAGTCTTCATGGTGCCTCCGGCAAGGAGATGCGCAGGTGCCGGACCGGGCGGGCATCGTCTGGTACGTCGCCGGCGTCGCGGCGCTGGACGTAGGGAGCGAGCAGCTCTTCGATCGCGTTCTCGATCGCCTCGGCCTCGGCGAGCGTGAGCATCAGCAGCGTGTTGGCGGATCCGGCCAGCCGGCTCCACTCGGGGTCCAGGTTCGGCTCGGTCTCGACCAGCCACTGCTGGGCCGCTTCGAGCACCTGGTTCATCATCTCGGTCCGCAGCAGGCGGCCGGCCTCGGTGCCTTCCGGGGTGTCCGGCATCTCGTACCGGAAGCCGCGGGCGGCCGCGTCCCACCAGCGCTGCCGGCGGTCCGTCCCGCTCGGCGGCGGTACGTCGACCACCAGGCCGAACTCGGCCAGATGCCGCAGATGCCAGCTGGTCACCGAGGGGGAGGCGCCGACGTGCTCGGACAACTGGGTGGCCGTCGCCGGGCCGTGCTTCTGCAGATAGCTGAGCGCGGCGAGCCGGACCGGATGCGCCAACGCACGCATCGCCTGCGGGTCGGTGATCTCGAAATCGCCGTACGGATTCCTGAGAGACATGTTTCGAGAGTAATCTCTCAGATCTCGGATCGGCAAGACTTTGCACGCTCGACAGGAGGTGTCGGCTGATCGGACCGGATCGCCGGGGCGCTCAGGCGGGGACCTGGCGGCAGTGAGCGTATACGTCCTGTCGAGCTGGCAGGGAGTCAGGCGCGGAAGGTCTTGCTCCAGATGTCGTTGATCAGGTCCGCATGCATGCCGGCGCCGGTGTAGAGGGCGACGGCCGGCGTCGGGTTGCCGGTGTCGACGTGCAGGATCGTGCCGCGGCGTCCGGCGGCGGAGTCGATCGCGAAGGCGTTCCGCAGCAGGAATTTGGCCAGCCCGCGGCCGCGCGCGGACGGCACGACGCCGAGCCGCCCGACGTACCCGCAGTCGTCGGTGCTGACGAAGTTGTCGTTGCACTCGGTCATCCCGGCGGCCAGCCCGTCGACCTCGGCGATCGTCACCTGCGACCAGTCGAACGTCGACCGGCTCTCCCGCGACGCGGCCCACTCCTCGAACGGCCGCGGCTGCGTCCCGGGCTGGGTCGCGAACGCCTCCATCAGTACGGCGTGCGCCGCCCGGCGGCTGGCCTCGTCCGGAGCGCCCCGCCGTACGACGACGCCGTCCGGTACGGCGGGTGGCGGGACCGGGCCGTCGAAGGTGATCCGCATCCGGTGCGTCGACGTACTGATGGCGAACCCGTGCGTGGCGACCGCCGCCGCGAGTCGCTCGTCCTGACGGATGACGCCCACGCGCGCCACGACCTCGCGACCGGTCCGCGAGGCGACCTCCGTGGCACGGCGCTCGATCTGTTGCAGGAGCCAGTCGAGGACCGCCGGGTCCTCGCTCAGGATGTCGACGTTCACGTGCGTGCCGCCGGTGATCGCGACCGCGGTGGCCGAACCGGCGAACTCGCCGTCCGGCCCAGCCACCATCCAACCGTCCGTCGCGGGATCGATCCCCGGATCCCGCAGGTAGTTCGCGACGTCCTCAGGACTGTGTTTCGGAAAGCCGAGCAGCGCCGACGTGTAGGCGCCGGACCGCTCGGCGATCACCGCGGCGTCCTCCTGCCGCATCGGGCGCACGGTGTGACCTGCAGGGAGGTTCACACGCTCACCTCGCGCCGCCAGACCTCCATCACCAGCACCGGCTGCATGCCGACGGACAGGTACACGCCGAGCGCCGGGGTCGGGTTGTTGGTGTCGACGTGCAGGATCGTGCCGGTTCGCCCGGCCGCCGCGTCGAGCGCGAACTGGTCGCGCAGCAGGAACTTCGCCAGTCCTTTGCCGCGAGCCTTCTCGAGGACGCCGAGGCGGCCGACGTAGCCGCAGTCCTCGTCCTCGACGAACTGGTCGTTGGACAGCCGCAGCGCCACCGTCTCGCCGTCCAGTTCCAGCAAGGTCAGCTGCGACCAGTCGAACGCGGAGTGGTTCTCCTGCGCCGCGTGCCACTCCTCGAAGGAGCGCGGCGAGAAGCCGAACTGGCCCTCGAAGCTCGCGTTCAGTACGTCGTGTGCCGCGCGGCGGGTGGCTTCGTCGGGGGCGCCGCGGCGCACCGTGATGCCCTCGGGAACGTCCGGCACCCGGACCGGTCCGTCGTGGTCGATGCGCATCCGGTGGAACGTCGTACCGGGCCGGAATCCGTGGTTCGCGAGGCGTTCCGCGCGGGCGGTGTCGGCGCGGTAGTTCACTGCGTCCAGCTGGACGGACGCATGCCGGTAGGCCCGGGCGAACTCCTCCGTACGCCTCAGGACGTTCTGCAGAAGGTACGCCTCGACGGTCAGGTCCGCGGTCACCACGTCCAGGTCGAGCTGGCTGTGGTCACCTTTGCCGAAGATCGAGCCGTAGCCCACGAGGCGGTCGCCGTCGAAGACCAGCCAGCCGTCGGTCTCCGGGGCGAAGCCGGGTTCGGTGAGTTGGTCCTCGGCGTCCTCGAGGGTGTAGTCGGCGAAGCCGACGACCGAGGTGTTGTAGGCCGACACCAGGTCCAGGACCGCCTGCGCGTCCTCCTTCGACGGCGGGCGGACGGTGTACGACGATGGGAGTACGGCGGTCATTCACACATGGTGATGAACGACCGCCGTACTGGCCAACTCAATTAGCAGGCCTTGTCCCATTCCGACTCACATGTGCTCTGCGCCGTCCGGAAGTTGGAGACGGCAGCAGGCGCGGCCTGGTCGGACCAGGAGGCGAGCGTGACGCCGACGGCGTCCTCGATCGAGCGCGGGCTGACCAGGTAGTTGTTGCTGATCATCGAGAACACCAGCTTGCGCCCGTCCTTGTTCGTCACGTAGCCGGACAGCGACGTGACGCCCGTGAGTGAGCCGGTCTTGCCGTGCAGGTTGTTGGCGGCCGGCGTGTTCCGCATCCGGCTGCGCAGCGTGCCGCCGACGAACCGGTCCGCGTTGCCGGCGATCGGCAGGGCGTCGTACCACTGCTGCCACCACGGCTCTCGCTGGGCGCCGATCAGGACATCGGTGATCGCGTCGGCCGTCACGTTCACCTTGCGGGACAGGCCGGAGCCGTCGGACAGGCGGATCCGGCTGGTGTCGACGCCGATGCTCTTGGCGTAGTCGGTGACGACGCCCAGCCCGGCCGGCCAGCTGCCCTCGGCGTCGACGACCGCGCCCATCGCCTTGACGAGGGTCTCGGCGTGCATGTTGTTCGACAGCTTGAGGAACGGCGTCATCAGTTCGCCGACGGTCATCGACTCGTCGCGCGCCAACCGCGCCGCGGTCGCCGGGGTCGCCGCGTTCTTGATCCGGCCGCTCACCGTGATGCCCTGGTCGGCCAGCGCGCGCCGGAACACGTCGGCGGCGTACAGCTCGGGCTCCCAGACCGTCACCCACTCCTGGCCGACCGACGCGCCGAGCGGCAGCGAGCCGGTCACCCGGACGACGTTCGTGCCGTGGTCACGCTCGATCGTGAGCGTGTTCGACGAGCCGGCCGCGCCGGTCGTGGCGGTGTTGACGAGCGTGATCGCGCCGTTCGCCGGGACCAGGTTCAGCTTCACCGGCGCACCCGCGGCGGCGCCGGGGCGGCTCTCGACGATCGCCGTGCCGGAGTCGTAGTCCGTGTTCGGCGCGAGCGTGAGCGCGGAGATCTGGGCGTTGTAGTAGAACGGCTCGTCGTCCCAGGCCCAGCTGTCACCGAGCCGGACGTGGTCGAAGTACGTGTCGTCGGCGATCAGGTCGCCGTACACCCGCCGGACACCGGCCGCCTTGAGCTGCTGGGCCAGGCCGGCGTAGTCGGACTCGAGCGCGGTCGGGTCGCCGTACCCCTTCAGGTAGAGATTGCCGAGCAGCTGGCCACCGCGGACGGGTGCGGTGGCGAGGACGTCGGTGTGGAAGCGGTACGACGGCCCGAGCACGTGCATCGCGGCCGTCGAGCTGAACAGCTTGGTGTTCGACGCGGGCAGCATCCGCTGGCCGCCGTTGCGGTCGTACAGCGTCTCGCCGGTGGCCGCGTCGCGGACCACGAGCGCGACCTGCGAACCGTCGTACCGGCTGTCGTTCAGCAGGCCGTCGAGCCGCTGCTGTAAAGCAGTCGCTTGTACTGCGGTAGGCGCCGCGACGGACTGGGTGACGACGCCACCCACCGCTGCTGCGACCGCCGCGACGGCGGCGATCATTCCTCTCGGTAAACGACTCACGAGACACTCCCTCAAACCAGGCGGAAACCAACTAGCGGGAGTCTCCACCCAAGGTTCCTTCGGGTCCAGCGATTGAGGCCTCGCGTTTCAGGTGAATCGATGTAAAAGTTGGCTCCACAGGTAACCGCCCCACCTGAGGAGTCACCCATGAAACGACTTCTGGCAGCTTTGCTCGCTGTCCTCAGCCTGACCGCCGTACTCTCGCCCACGGTCCACGCCGCCACCACGGCGGCCGTCTTCCCGAGCGAGATCATCGGCGAGAACTTCCCCGACCCGGACGTCTTCGAGCAGAACGGCACCTGGTACGCGTACGCGACCAACGGCAGCCGCGGCACCCTCCCGGTCGCGACCGCGCCGAGCGCCAACGGGCCGTGGACGGTCCGCGGCGACGCGATGCCGGCGGCCCGTCGAGCGCCTGGGCCCAGCCCGGCCGCACCTGGGCGCCGGACGTCTACCCGAACTCCGACGGGACCTACACGCTCACCTACACCGCCTGGCACAAGGCCTCCGGACGGCAGTGCATCGGCGTCGCCACCGCCACGAATCCGCTCGGCCCGTTCCAGCCCGTCGGTACGGCGCCGCTGATCTGTCCGCTCAACCTCGGCGGCGCGATCGACGCGAACACGTTCGTGGCCAACGACGGCACCCGCTACCTGGTCTGGAAGAACGACGGCAACGCGATCGGTCAGCCGTCGACGCTCTGGCTGACCCGGACGGCGGACAACGGCAAGACCCTCGTCGGCGGCAACACCGCGATGCTCACGTCGAGCGGCGTCATCGAGGCCCCCGATCTCGTGCAGCGCGGCAGCCAGTACGTGCTGTTCTTCTCCGGCGGTGGGTACAACGACTGCAACTACCTCACGTCGTACGCGACCTCGAAGACGCTGAGCGGCCCGTGGACGACCGCGTACCGGCCGTTGATGACGACCGCGACGTTCGACAACCACGTCTGCGGACCGGGTGGCGCCGACGTCGTCGGGGGCAAGGTGTTCGTCCACGGATGGGTGAACGGCGGCCGGCATCTATACGTCGCTGACATCGGGTACGCCAACGACTACCCGGTGGTGCGCGGCAGCCGGGTCCGGTACGAGGCGGAGCGCGGGACGCTGAACCACTGCGTCGTCCGGTCGAACGCGGCCGGCGCCTCGGACGGGAAGGTCGTGGCGTACATCGACTACGCCGACTCCTGGGTGGAGAACTCGGTGTTCGCGCCGGTCGCGGGCAGTTACACGCTCCATGTCGGGTACGCCAACGGTTCCGCGTCCACGGCCGGCCACGGCCTCGTTGTCAACGGCAACAATGCGGGATCGGTCAGCTACCCCGTCACCGGCTGGGACAACTGGCAGCAGAGCTCGGTCTCCGTCACGCTGAAGGCCGGCTGGAACACGATCCGGCTGACCAAGGGCACCCTGTACACGGAGGTCGACTACCTCGAGGTGCAGTAAAGCTGTCGCCGCGACCCCGTAGTCTCGTACTGCACAGAGCACTACGGGGAAGCAGGCGATGGCGAAACCACCAGAACAGGTGTCCAAGGCCCGGCGCGGGCGTCCGGTGTGGCTGGACCTGCGCCGGACCGGTCGTGGCCTGCAGGCGATGCTCGTCGGCGGCCTGCTGTCCCTGATCTCGCTGGTGATCACGTTCTGGCTGCTGCCGCAGATCAGCAGCGACGGCCGGCTGCCGATCCTCCGGCTGGTCGTCCTGATGGCGGTCTTCTCGGTGCTGATGCGCTGGGTGCTGGCCGGGGTCGCGGTGCTGATCGGGTCGATCGGCGTCCTGGTCGGCGGCCTGCTGTCACAGTTCGCGGTCGTCTACCTCGGCATCACCGCGGATCCCGGCGTCGACCTGCACGGCGGCGTCGAGGCGCCGCTGCTGGTCGCCATCGTGATGTCGACGGTGAGCGCCTTCGTCGGCTGGGTCGCGTATGCGGGCAGTGACGACGCGTACGTGGCGGAGGTGATGCGGGTCGTGCACCGGCGCGCCCGGCGGATCGAGCCCGCGCCGCGGACCGGGATGCTGATCGTCCAGATCGACGGCCTGTCCGCGCCGCTGCTGAACTGGATGGTCCTGGCCGGCAACCTGCCGAACCTCGGCGGCTGGATCCGGGACGGCAGGCACTCGATGCTCGCCTGGCACACCGGCGTACCGGCGACCACGCCGGCCAGCCAGGCCGGGATCCTGCACGGCGGGTCCCGGCACATCCCGGCGTTCCGGTGGTACGAGAAGGAGACCGGCCGGGTGATGGTCACCAACCGCGGCCGGGACGCGGCGGAGATCGAGGCCCGGATGTCCACCGGGCGCGGCCTGCTCGCCGACGGCGGCGTCAGCATCAGCAACAACTGGTCCGGCGACGCCGACAAGTGCGAGCTGGTGTTCAGCCGCGCCGGCCTGCCGAACAGCCGAAGCGGCGGGTACGTCCGGTTCTTCTCCAGTCCGCAGGGCGCCGCCCGCGGCCTCGTGCTGTGTGTGGCGGAGATGATCAAGGAGCTGCACCAGGCCCGCCGGCAGCGGGCCCGGCACCTGGTCCCGCGGGTGAAGCGCGGCGGTGGGTACATCTTCCTGCGGGCCGTCACCAACGTGCTGCTCCGCGACCTGAACGTCTCGCTGATCACCGACGAGTTGGTGAAGGGCACCCCGGTGATCTACTGCGACTTCGTCGACTACGACGAGGTGGCGCACCACGCCGGCCCGACCCGCGCCGAGTCGCTGCAGACGCTCGAGGGCCTGGACCGGGTGCTCGGCGCGCTGCAGCGGATCATCGAGACCCTCCCGCACTCGTACGAGATCGTCGTGCTGTCGGACCACGGCCAGAGCCAGGGCTCGACGTTCCTGCAGCGGTACGGCCGGACCCTCGCCGAAGTGGTCGACGACCTGGTCGACACCACCAAGGAGCCGGTTCAGGCGGTCGGCAAGTCGGAGGGGTGGGGCCCGGTCAACGCGTTCCTCACCGAGCTGAGCATGCGCCGCAGCGTCGCCGGCTCCGTGACCCGGCGGGCGCTGCACGTGAAGACCGGCGAGGTGGAGCTCGGCCCGAAGGACTGTGAGCCGCAGGTTTCCGCGGACGAGCAGATGGTCGTGACCGCATCGGGCAACCTGGCGCTGATCTACCTCGCGACGACGCCCGGCCGGGTGCCGCTGGAGGAGATCGAGCTGCTGCACCCGAAGCTGATCCCGGGCCTCGCGACCCACCCGGGCATCGGGTTCGTCGTGGTCGACTCGCTGGCCGAGGGACCGGTGGCGATCGGCAGCGCCGGGGTCCGGGTCCTGCGGTCCGGGCGCATCGAGGGCGAGGACCCGCTGGCGTCGTACGGCGATCTCGCGGCCGCGTCGATGCTCCGGCAGGCGGAGATGCCGCACAATGGCGACCTGGTGGTGGTCAGCCGGCTCGACGATTACACCCATGAGGTGGCGGCCTTCGAGGAGCTGGTCGGGTGCCACGGCGGGATCGGCGGCTGGCAGACCGAGGCGGTGCTGGTGCACCCGAGTCGCTGGGCGCTGAGCGAGCCTCCCGTAGGCTCCGACGAGGTGCACGAGGTGCTGATCGGCTGGCTGGAGAAGCTGGGACAGCGCAAGGACCTGGACGAGCCGATCGAGTCCGAGCGGGCGTCTGAGGCCCGCAGGATGGGGGCATGAAGCGTGCGAGTGACATGCGCGTGACGTGGTGGGGCCACGCCACCACCACGATCGAAGCGAACGGCACACGGTTGCTGACGGATCCGGTGCTGACGTCGCGGATCGCCCACCTGCGCCGCCGTCGCGGTCCCGCACCGGCGCGGGAGGCGAGGCGCTGTGACGCGGTCCTGATCTCGCACCTGCACGCCGACCACCTGCACCTGACCTCGCTGCCGCTGGTCGCGTCGGACGCCGCGCTGATCGTGCCGCGCGGCGCCGCGAAGCTCATCCACGCCGACAGCGGCCCGGAGTATTCGGACCGCTGCATCGAGGTCTCGCCCGGCAACCAGGTCCGGATCGGGTCGCTGGAGATCACCGCGGTCACCGCTCACCACGACGGGCGCCGGCTGCCGTGGTCGTCGTACTCCGCGCAGGCCCTCGGGTACCGGGTCGACGGCTCGCCGAGTGTCTGGTTCGCCGGCGACACCGACCTGTACGACGGGCTCGAGGCCGAGGCCGGGTCGGTCGACGTGGCGCTCGTCCCCGTCGGCGGGTGGGGGCCGTCGCTCGGCCCCGGGCACCTGGACCCGATCCGGGCTGCCGAGGCGGTCCGGCGGGTCGGCGCCTCGACGGCGGTCCCGGTCCACTTCGGGACGTTCTGGCCGATCGGCTGCGACTGGATCAAGCCGGAGCTGTTCCTGCCGCCGGGGGAGAGGTTCGAGGCCGCGATGAAGCAGCTCGATCCCGAGGTGAAGGTGAAGGTCCTCGCCCCCGGCCAGTCGATCGAGGTGCCTGTGTGACCGGGGACACCAAGTTCGACCTGTGGTACTTGTTCGCGTTGGCCGGCGCTGTGCTGCTCGGCGCGGTGCTGCCTGTGCTGCCGACGGGTGCCGCGGTGTCGGCGGGCGCCGTCCTGGCCTCGCACAACAACCCGATCGGGCTGGCCGGTGTGCTGCTCGCGGGCGCCGCCGGCGCGTACGTCGGGGACCTGATCGTGTACGCCGGCTGTCGCTTCGGCGGTGAGCGTCTGGCCACACGAGTCGGGTGGCTGCGCAACAACGGGTCGCTGGACTCGCTTCGCGAGCGGTTGTCCGAGCACGAGATCGGCGTGCTGCTCACCTCCCGGCTGATCCCGGGCGGCCGGGTGCCGGTGCTCCTGGCGGCCGGTCTCGCCGGCTACAAGTGGGAGCGGTTCGCGATCGTCGACCTGGCCGCGTCGTCGCTGTGGGCGGCGGTCTACATGGCCATCGGCCTGCTCGGCTACGCGCTCTTCGACAAGCCGTGGCAGGGCGTGCTGGCGGCGATCGTCCTGGTCATCCTGACCACCGTGGTGAGCGGCGCGATCCAGCGCGCGCGACGCAAGAAGCGGTCACACGCCGAATGACGCGTTGCGGAGCCGCTCGACCGTCTCCGCGTCACCGTCCAGCTGGACGTCGGCGACCTGCTGCCGCCCGAAGCAGAACAGCACCAGCTCGCCGGGTTCGCCCGTCACGGTGACCGAGCCGTGCTCGTTGGGCCGCTTCGCGACGGACGTCGTACCGTCTGGGCGTCGCAGCACCAGGCCGCTCGGCGACTTGCGGGTCATCGACTTGGCGGCCAGCCGCACCGCCTTCCACAGACCGTCCTGCTGCTCGGCGGGCAGCTCGCGGACGTCGTACGCCGGTTGCGCGCGCCGCACGTCCTCGTGGTGGACGAAGTACTCCGTGGTGTTCAGCTGGTGCCCGAGTTTCGGCAGCGCGTAAATCGAGACCCGCGGCGGGCCGTTGCGGACCTTGCCGACCACCTCGGCGAAGCCGTAGCGCTCCTTCACGCGCCGCATCCGCCGCTCGGTGGTGTCCGCGAGCGCCGGGATCATGATCCCCGGTCCGGCCATCGGATCGGCCTCGCGGACGTACAGATGGACCGCCAGGTCGTAGGCGTCCCAGCCCTCGCACAGGGTCGGGGCGGCCGGTCCGACCGCTTCGAACAGGTCACACAGAGCGAGTCGTTCCACCCGGCTGTAGTCGGTCACAACTCGATCGTAGTTGTCCGTGGCGAGTGGCAGAATGTCAATCGTTGTCATGTCTGAGTCCCGTTGATGCACCTGACTGCCCTGGAGCGTGTCTTGCCTGTCCCGAAAGTCCCGGAAAAGGGCAGCGTCACCCGCCGGGGGTTCGCCGTTCTGCGGGTGGCGATCTGGGAGGAGCCGGGGATCTTCGCGCTGTCCGTGCTCGCCGCGATGCTCTACGGCGCCATGACGGTGGCCGGCGGCTGGGCGCTCGGCTGGGCGACGGACCACGTGCTGCGGCCCGCGTTCGAGAGCGGTGAGACCACGGCCGGCGCGATCGGGTCGCTGATCGCCCTGTTCATCGGCATCGCGATCCTGAACGCGATCGGTGTCGTCGGGCGGCGGCTCGGCGCCGGTGTGATGCAGTTCCGGCTGCAGGCGACGTACCGCCGGCGCGTCACCCGGCAGTACCTGAAGCTCCCGCTCGAGTGGCACCACCAGCACTCGACCGGCATGTTGCTGTCGAACGCCAACGCCGACGTCGAGTCGACCTGGTTCGTGATCGCGCCGCTGCCGATGGCGATCGGCGTGATCGCGATGCTGGTGTTCGCGACCGTTGCGATGTTCGCCGCCGACGTCTGGCTGGCACTGGTCGGCTGCCTGGTGTTCCCGCTGGTCTTCGTCGCGAACGTGATCTTCCAGCGGTACCTGCAGCCGCTCGCCACCCGGGCGCAGCAGCTCCGCGCGGACGTCTCCGAGGTCGCGCACGAGTCGTTCGACGGGGCGCTGGTGGTGAAGACGCTGGGCCGGGAGTCGGCCGAGACCGAGCGCTTCCGCGGCCCGACGTACGCGCTGCGGGACGCGAACATCGCGGTGAACAAGGCCCGCGGCCTGTTCGACCCGGTGATCGACGGCCTGCCCCGGCTCGGCGTCCTCGCGGTGCTGCTGGTCGGCGTCGCGCGGGTGCGCTCCGGGGGCGCGGACGCGGGTGACGTGGTGCAGGTGGCGTTCCTGTTCACGTTGATCGGGTTCCCGATCCGCGCGCTCGGCTGGGTCCTCGGCGAGCTGCCGCGGTCGGTCGTCGGGTGGGACCGCATCCAGCGGGTGCTCACGGCCGAGGGCGGCACGGAGTACGGCGAGGAGCGGCTGACGTCGACGAAGGCGGCCCGGCTGGAGGTCGGCGGCGTCCGGTTCGGGTACCTGCCGGATCGCGACGTGCTCGCCGGTGTGGACTTCGCCGTCGAGCCGGGCCGGACGGTCGCGGTCGTCGGCCCGACGGGCGCCGGCAAGTCGACGATGACCACGCTGCTGACGCGGCTGGTGGACCCGGAGCAGGGCGCGGTGAAGATCGACGGGATCGACCTGCGGGACCTGGCCCGGGACGAGCTGGCCGGATCGGTCGCGCTGGTGGCGCAGACCGCGTTCCTGTTCGACGACACGATCCGCGGCAACATCACGCTCGGCGGCGAGTACAGCGACGACGACGTGTGGGACGCGCTGCGGGTCGCGCAGGGCGACGGCTTCGTGAAGGCGCTGCCCGACGGACTGGACACCAAGGTCGGCGAGCGCGGTACGACGCTGTCCGGCGGTCAGCGGCAGCGGATCGCGCTGGCCCGCGCGCTGGTCCGGCGGCCGCGGCTGCTGATCCTGGACGACGCGACGAGCGCGGTCGACCCGCAGGTCGAGGCGCGCATCCTCGCCGGGTTGCGCTCGGCCGTCCAGGAGGACTCCGGCGCGGCGACCACCGTGCTGGTGATCGCGTACCGGAAGGCGACCATCTCGCTCGCCGACGAGGTGCTGTTCCTGGACGAGGGCCGGATCCTCGCGCACGGCACCCACACCGAACTGCAGTCGTCCACACCCGCCTACCGGGACCTGGTCGACGCCTACGAGAAGGACGCCGAGCGCCGCGAGGAAGAAGCGGAGCTCGCGGCCGACATCGACGACCTGGATGCGGAAGGAGCATCAGCGTGAGTGCGGCCGAAGCCAGCCGTCTTGACCACGGTGACAACGCGGGTGGCCTGCAGACCCTGAAGGACGGCCTGAAGGTCTCGCCGGAGCTCGCGCGCGGGTGGTGGGTGACCGGGATCCTCGCGCTGACGATGACCGCCGGGCGGATCGTCGTACCGATCGCGGTGCAGCAGACGATCGACAAGGGCCTGTCCGGTCCGAACGGCCCGGACATGTCGTACGTCGCCTGGATGTGCCTGATTTGCGCCCTCGGCGTGATCCTGACGGCCGGCGCGTCGTACCTGACGACCGTGCGGCTCGCGGTCAACTCCGAGCACGGGCTGGCCACGATGCGGATCAAGGCGTTCCGGCACGTGCACGACCTGCCGGTGCTGACGCAGAGCACCGAGCGCCGCGGCGCGCTGGTCAGCCGGGTCACCTCGGACGTGGACACCGTGTCGCAGTTCCTGCAGTTCGGCGGATTCATCTTCCTGGTCAGCCTCGGGCAGATGCTGCTCGCGACGATCGTGATGTTCTTCTACTCCTGGCAGCTCGCGCTCGTCGTGCTGCTGTGCTTCATCCCGCTGTTCGCGAGCCTGAAGTACCTGCAGCGCGCGATGTCCGCGGCGTACGGCGTGGTGCGGGCCAAGGTCGGCGAGATGCTGTCCGCGATCGCGGAGCCGGTCGTCGGCGCCCAGGTGGTCCGCTCGTACGCGATCGAGCAGCGCACCCAGGACCGGATCGACGCCTCGATCGAGGACTACCGCCGGACCGCGACCAGGGCGCAGGCGCTCACCGGTCTGACGTTCTCGATCGGCGGCCTGGCAGCCGGCCTGGCGAACGCCGGCGTCCTCACGGTCGGCGTGCTGCTCGGTGTCGACAAGCAGGCCACGCTGGGTGAGCTGCTGGCCTTCATGTTCCTGGTGGCCCTGTTCTCGGACCCGGTTCAGATCGCGACGCAGGTGCTGACCGACGCACAGAGCGCGTTCGCCGGCTGGCGCCGGGTGCTCGGTGTGATCGCCACGCCCGCCGATGTCGCGGACCCGGGCGAGGACGGCGTACAGCAGGCGCGCGGGCCGATCACGGTCGAGTTCGCCGACGTCGATTTCGCCTATCCCGAAGGCGAGCTGGTGCTGCGCGACGTCGACGTCCGGATCGCGCCGCACCGACGGGTCGCCGTGGTCGGGGAGACCGGGTCCGGCAAGACGACGTTCGCGAAACTGCTGACCCGGTTGATGGATCCGACCTCCGGAGCGGTCAAGCTGGACGGGGTCGACGCGCGCGAGATCTCGTTCGAGTCCCTGCGGGAGCGGGTCGTGATGGTGCCGCAGGACGGCTACCTGTTCGACGCGTCCCTCGCGGAGAACGTGCGCTTCGGGCGCCCGGAAGTGACCGATGCGGAGCTGGTCACCGCGTTCGAGTCGCTCGGGCTGACCGAGTGGCTGGAGTCGTTACCGGACGGGCTACAGTCGCCGGTCGGTCAGCGCGGCGAGTCGCTGTCGGCGGGGGAGCGGCAGCTGGTGGCGCTGGTCCGCGCGAACATAGCCGACCCGGACCTGCTCGTGCTCGACGAGGCGACCTCGGCGGTCGACCCCGGCACCGAGGTGCGGGTGAACGCGGCGCTCGAGCGCCTGATGGCCGGTCGTACGTCGGTCACGATCGCGCACCGGCTGTCGACGGCGGAGGCCGCCGACGAGGTCCTGGTGTTCGACGAGGGCGAGATCGTGGAGCGCGGACCGCACGCCGAGCTCGTCGGCGCGGGCGGCGTCTACACCCGGCTGCATGACAGCTGGATCGCCCAGCGCAGCGCCGTTTGACACTCTGAGACGACAGCACGCCGGCCGAGGCTCATGGTTCCCGGCCGGCGTGCGGATCGGTGGATCAGGGGGTCGGCGCAGCGCCGTTGCTCGGGCCCGGCTGCGGCACCAGCAGGAACTCGACACCGCCCTTGTCGTCGACCGCCGCGTCCAGGATCTTGTCGTCCAGCGCGTTCGCCGCGTTCTCCTCGAGGAAGACCCGCGCACCCGCCTCCTCGACCACCTGGTCGCCCGGTTGCGGAGCTTCTGTCGTCGTCACCGCGAGTGCCGGATCCGCCGGGTTGTCCTGCGAGATCCGCACCCCGGCACCTTCCGGCGCGCCCTCGACCCCGGTGATGCTCTTGATCACCAGCGTCGCGTTCTCAGTCAGGGTCAGCACAGCCCACTCCATCCGTCGATTTGTCACTAGCCCTCGCCCCGTGCCCGACCACCGAAACCTCAAACAGTCCTTGAGCCCCGACCGACCACAGAACACCCCTGAAAACGGTTGACCGGTGCTCAAGGTCACGCGGCGTCGGCGTGCGGCGGCGGTACGGCGCGCCACTGGGGCGGCTCGGTGGTGCGGGACACGCCGCGAGCGAACCCGGCGCGCAGCCGCGCGATCAGGTCCGAGCGCGGATCGACGACGTCCTCCCATCCGAAATGCACCACTTCGACACCGCGGTCACCGATGCGCTGGTCCCGGCGATGGCTCCTGCGGAGTAGCTGCCGGCGCTCCGCCGGGCTGTTCGCTTCGTACTTCGCGAGTCCGTCCGCCTCCCCGACGGTCCGGAACGGAGGCCACCAGAAGTCGACCCGCTCAAGCATCCAGGTGACGCCGTCGAAGAACTGCACCTGCAGCAGCGGTGCGGGCAAGCCGGCTGCCGCGAACCTCACCCTGGCGATCGACTCCAGAGCCGACTCCGCGGACGGGTTGCCGAACGCGATCGCGTGCTGAGCTCGCCGGATCCCGGGCCAATGGTGCTGCCGCTCGGCAACTGCGTGGAGTTCGTCGATGGTCGTACCGCTGCGCAGCGCGCCGTCGACCGTCACGATCGATTCGCGCAGCGGCAGTTCCCGGGCGAGGTCGACAACGGTCCGGGCGACGCCGGTGACCGGCAGCCATCCATGGCCTGAGAGGTCCACGGGCGCCAGACCGGCACGTCGCACGACGATGTCCGCCCGCCGCTGATTGCGCGGAGCCTCGGGCGGACGGGTCAGCCAGGTCGCCCCCGTCGGGACCCTCCCGGCGGGGGTGCGGTCGGTCCACACCGGGATGCCGGCCAGCCGGGCCGCGCTGAAATGACTGACGACCGAGCCCGGATAGGCCGCCTGCGCGCACGCGACCGGTGCGAGTTCCTCGTCGAGCCGGCCGTCGACGTAATGGCCATGGTGATGTCGCAGCGTGCCACGCCGTACCAGGCGTCGGAGGTCGGCGTCTCCGAGCCCGATCCGGAGTAGTGCGTGGCGCCGCTGCGGAGTCCGCGTGATGACGAGCAGCCGTTCGCGCACGTCGTACCCGAGCCGATCCATCCACCCACCCTCTCGCCATCGACGCCGCCCCCGCATCCCCCATCCACCACCCTGTGGAAAACCTCTTTGGGCCCGGTTCAACCCAATCTCGCCACGATTCTTGGTTGGTGGGAGCTCAAGGTGGTGCCGGCGTGGTCGGTGGGGGCACAAAGCGGCGCGGGGCGGGGGTGCGGTGCGGGAAGTCGCGTGCGGATGGGTGGGGGGATGGTGTGTGATCGGGGGATGGGTATTGAGTTGAGTACGCCGGGGATCGGTGAGCTGGGGGACGTCGTGGCGGTGTTGCGGGAGTGGCAGCGGGAGGAGGTGCCGCTGCAGTTGCACCCGGGGGATCTCGGCTGGTTCTGGCGGTTCGGGGAGGACCGGACGGCGGCGGCGACGCGGGTCTGGCGCCGGGGCGGGCAGATCGTCGCGATCGGGATGCTCGACGAGCCGGACTGGCTGCGGATGTCGATCGCGCCGGACGTCCAGCGTGACGAGGAGCTCGCGCAGCGGATCGTCGACGACGTGTCCGCGCCCGCGACCGGCGTGCTGATCGAGGGCAAGGTGTACGTCGAGACGCCGATGGGGGCGCTCGTCCAGGACCTGCTGTTCAAGGACGGCTGGAACGCCGACGCGCCGTGGGTGCCGCTGCGCCGCGACCTGACCGACCCGGTACCCGACCCCGGCGCCCGGGTGGACGTGATCGGCGCGGAGGAGGCCCACGAGCGGACCTCCGTCCAGCGGGCGTCGTTCGACGGGTCGACCTTCACCGACGACCGCTGGTTCGCGATGTCCGACGGCCTGCCGTACGCCGACGCGCGGTGCCTCGTGCTCCGCAACGAGATCGGTGAATCGGTGGCCGCGGCGACCGTCTGGTCGGCCGGCGAGGGACGCCCCGGCTACATCGAGCCGATGGGCGTCCACCGCCTGCATCGCGGCCGCGGCTACGGCACCGCGATGGTCCTCGGCTGCGCGCGGCACCTGCGGGAGATGGGCGCCTCCAGCATCTACACGGTCACGCCGGCCACCAACGAGGGCGCGGTCGCGACGTACCAGGCCGCCGGGATGCAGGCGCTGGACGAGATCCGCTCCCAGTACCGCGAGGCCTAGACCGCGACGTCGTCCGCGGCCCGGAGCACGCGCAGGATGTTGCCTCCGGCAAGTTTGTCGAGATCCTCGGAGCTCCAGCCGCGGCCGGCCAGCGCCTCGAACAGCACCGGGTACGACGCCACGTCGGGCAGCTCGACCGGGAACTCGGGGCACCCGTCGTAGTCGCCGCCCAGCCCGATGTGGTCGACGCCGGCCACCTCGCGGACGTGCTCGACGTGCGCGACCACGTCAGCCAGCGTGGTCTGCGGCTTCGGCACGCCGTAGCTCTCGGCGAGCTTCGCCTGGTTCTCCGGGTTCAGCGGGTTCAGGCCCTGGTCCTGGGCCGCCTCCCGGGCGCCGGCGACCCAGTCGACGTACGCCTGTGAGGTGAAGTACGGCACGAAGGTCACCATGCAGACGCCCTCGTTGCCGGCCAGCGTCTCGAGTACGTCGTCGGGCGCGTTCCGGGGTACGTCGCAGACGGCGCGCGCCGACGAGTGGCTGAAGATCGCCGGCGCGCTCGTCACCCGGAGCGCGTGCCGCATGGTGTCCGCGGAGACGTGCGAGAGGTCGACGAGCATGCCGATCCGGTTCATCTCCCGGACGACCTCCTCGCCGAACTCGTTCAGTCCGCCGAGCACCGGCTCGTCGGTGGCCGAGTCGGCCCAGGACACGTTGTTGTTGTGGGTCAGCGTCATGTACCGGACACCGAGCGCCCGCATCACCCGCAGGACGCCGAGCGACTCGCCGATCGAGTGGCCGCCCTCCATACCCATCAGCGACGCGACCCTGCCCGCCTTGATCGCCGCCTCGACCTCGTCGGCGGTGTCGGTGAGCTCCAGGTCCGCCGGGAAGCGCTGCACCAGCCGCCGGACGAAGTCGAGCTGCTCGAAGGTACGCCGGACCGCGTGCTCGTCCTGCGGCACCCACAGGGACCAGAACTGCCCGCCGACCTGGCCGGCCCGCAGCCGGGGAAGATCGGTGTTCAGCGCCGGCACCGAGCCGCCCAGGTCGTACGCGTCCAGGTCGTAGCCGCACAGTTCGTAGAAAGCAATCGGCAGGTCGTTGTGCCCGTCGATCACCCGGTATTCGCTCAGCGTCATCCGGACACCTTCATCCGGACCGTGGTCAGAAGGCAACCCCGGATCGGGGACAATGGGTGGGTGACTATCGACGAGTTGACCTTCGACGCGGCCGGTCTGATCCCGGCGGTGGTGCAGCAGTACGACACGCGCGAGGTCCTGATGGTGGGCTGGATGAACGCCGAGGCGGTCCGCCGGACCGCGGCGACCGGGCGGAGCACGTTCTGGTCGCGCAGCCGGCAGGAGTACTGGGTGAAGGGCGAGACCAGCGGCCACCGTCAGCACGTGAAGCAGCTCCTCGTCGACTGTGACGCCGACACCCTGCTCGTGCTCGTCGACCAGGAAGGGCCGGCCTGTCACACCGGCACCCGCAGCTGCTTCGAGCACGGCGAGATCGAGGTGACGGCCGCGTGACCGCGCCGGACCTGGAGACCTTCCGCGAGTACGCCAAGGACCGCCGGGTGATCCCGGTCACGCGCCGGCTGCTGGCCGACGCCGAGACACCGATCGGGGTGTACGGCAAGCTCGCCGCCGAGCGCGAAGGCACGTTCCTGCTCGAGTCGGCGGAGAACGGCGGCGTCTGGTCGCGGTACTCGTTCATCGGCGTCCGGTCCGCCGCGACGCTCACCGAGCGCAACGGCGAGGCCGTCTGGACGGGTAACCCGCCCGTCGGCCTGCCGGACCACGGCGACCCGCTGCGGGCGCTCCGCGAGACGCTGGAGATCCTGCACACGCCGCGGCTGCCGGACCTGCCGCCGCTGACCGGCGGCATGGTCGGCTTCCTCGGGTACGACGCCGTGCGCCGCCTGGAGCGGTTGCCGGACACGACGACCGACGACCTCGGCCTGCCCGAGCTGACGTTCCTGTTCGCGACCGACCTGGCCGCTCTTGACCACGAGACCGGCGAGATCTGGCTGATCGCGAACGCGGTCAACTGGGACGACTCCGACGAGCGCGTCGACGAGGCGTACGCCGACGCCGTCCGGCGCCTGGACGCGATGGAGCGCGACCTCGCCCAGCCGACCCCGTCGTACGTCGTGCGCGCCGACCGGCAGGCCCAGCCGGAGCCGCACCGGCAGCGCTCCAGCGCGGAGTACCGGCAGGCCGTCGAGCACGCGAAGGAGGAGATCCGCGCGGGCGAGGCGTTCCAGATCGTCGTCTCGCAGCGGTTCGAGCTGCAGAGCAGTGCGTCCGCGCTGGACATCTACCGGGTGCTGCGCCGCTCCAACCCGAGCCCGTACATGTACCTCGTGCGGCTGGACGGGTTCGACATCGTCGGCTCCAGCCCGGAGGCGCTGGTGAAGGTCACCGAGAACAAGGTGATCCTGCACCCGATCGCGGGCACCCGTCGCCGCGGCGCCACGCCGGAGGAGGACCACGCGCTGGAGGAGGAGCTCCGCGCGGACGTGAAGGAACGCGCCGAGCACTTGATGCTCGTCGACCTGGGCCGCAACGACGTCGGCAAGGTCTGCGCGCCGGGCACGGTCGAGGTCGTCGACTTCATGGACGTGCGGCGCTACAGCCACGTCATGCACCTGGAGTCGACGGTCACCGGGCAGCTGAAGGCCGGTCTGACCGCCTTCGACGCGCTCACCGCCGCGTTCCCCGCGGGCACGCTGTCCGGGGCGCCGAAGCCGCGCGCGATGGAGATCATCGACAAGCTCGAGATCACCCGCCGCGGCGTGTACGGCGGCGTCGTCGGCTACCTGGACTTCGCCGGTGACGCGGACACCGCGATCGCGATCCGCACCGCGGTGCTGCGCGGCGGGACGGCGTACGTGCAGGCCGGGGCCGGCATCGTCGCGGACTCGGATCCGGCCGCCGAGGACGCCGAGTGCCGGACCAAGGCGGCCGCCGTGCTCAACGCGATCGCGGTCGCGGGAACGTTCACCGACGTATGAGGCCTCAACGGATCGTCGACGTTCTCGCCCTGGCGGCGCTGGTGCTGCTCGGGCTGTCGGGGTACCTGACCTGGGTGTCGGCAGACCCCGGGAACGGCCGCAAGGACGTCGTCCTCAATGGCTACACGATCACCAAGGCCCCGGTGACGCTCGCGCTCGCCGCGGTCCTGGCCGTCGTGGTGCTCAGGCTGGCGGGAACGGCGCTGCGGAGAGTCCTCGGCGCTCTGGTGGCGCTGCTCGGGTTCGCGGCGGTCGTCGTCGCCCTGGGTGTGCGCCCCGACGGCCGGGAACTGAGCCGGCTGCGGCCCGAGCTGAGCGACGTACTGGCCAACCAGGTCACACAGTCCCTGGGCCCGGCGCCGTGGTTCGCGCTGGCGGGCGGCATCGCGCTGGTCGCGGCCGGTCTGCTGACCGTGCTGACCGCGCACCGTTGGAAGCGGGCCACGGCCCGTTACGAGCGTGATCCGGCCGCCACGGGGCCGGACCACGGAGCCGATCAGTGGAAGGCGATCGACGCCGGGGAGGACCCGACTCTCTGATCGCGGCGGGCTACCGCCACAATAGGACGGGACGACGAGGAGGAGTGGCGCCAATTATGGACAATACGGTGGCCGATCAAGGGGCGAGCCGGATCGAGGACGAGGCTCCGCACGATCTGCACGGCAACAGCCCGGCGGCGTGGACGGCGGTCGCGATCGTGCTGGTCGCGTTCACGCTCGGCGCCATCGCGATGGTGCTCGGGCCGAACTGGGTGCTGTTCTGGATCTCCGTCGGGATCGCGGTTCTGGGGGCGCTGGCCGGCAAGGTGCTGCAGCTGCTGGGCTTCGGGGTCCCGACCGACGGCGACCACTGAGGGGCGGACGGACATGACTGTGCTTGACGACATTCTCGCCGGGGTCAAGGCCGACCTCGCGGAGCGCCAGGCGCGGGTCAGCCTGGACGACCTGAAGCTCGAGGCCCAGCGCAAGCCCGACGCCAAGGACCCGATGCCGGTGTTCCGCGGCGACGGGATCGCGGTGATCGCCGAGGTGAAGCGGTCCAGCCCGTCCAAGGGCGAGCTGGCCGAGATCACCGACCCGGCCGCGCTGGCCGGGGAGTACGAGCTGGGCGGCGCCGCGGCGATCTCGGTGCTGACCGAGGAGCGCCGGTTCAACGGCAGCCTCGACGACCTGCGTGCGGTCCGCGGCCGGGTCGACGTCCCCGTGCTGCGCAAGGACTTCATCGTCTCGTCGTACCAGCTCTGGGAGGCCCGGGCGGCCGGTGCCGACATGGTGCTGCTGATCGTCGCGGCGCTCGAGCAGGAGGCGCTGGTCTCGCTGATCGAGCGGGCCCAGTCGATCGGCCTGTGCCCGCTGGTCGAGGTGCACGACGAGGAGGAGACCCGGCGTGCGGTGGACGCCGGAGCCCAGCTCATCGGCGTGAACAACCGCAACCTGAAGACCCTCGAGGTCGACCGGGACACCTTCGCCCGGGTCGCGCCGACGATCCCGACCGAGCTCGTCCGCGTGGCCGAGTCCGGGGTCCGCGGCCCGCATGATGTAATCGAGTTCGCGCGCGCCGGGGCCGATGTCGTCCTCGTCGGTGAAACTCTGGTGACCGGCCGCGACCCGCGCGCCTCGGTCGCCGACCTCGTCGCCGCCGGATCGCACCCCGCCATCCAGCAGCGGCACTGACCTCTCCGGCCGGTCCAAACGGCTCGGGGCAGTAACTCTCCCGCGCCGTTCGGGCCGGGACTTGGAAGGTTTGTCGGATGAGTACTGTGCTGCCCGACCAGTTCGGGCACTTCGGCCGTTTCGGCGGCAGGTTCATGCCGGAGGCGCTGATCGCGCCGCTCGACGATCTCACCCAGGCGTGGCGTGAAGCCATGGCCGACCCCGAGTTCACCGGCGAGTTCGAGCGGATGCTGCGCGAGTACATCGGCGCCCCGAGCCTGCTGTACGACGCGACCCGGCTGTCGGACGTCGCCGGCGCGCGGATCCTGCTCAAGCGCGAGGACCTGAACCACACCGGCGCACACAAGATCCGCAACGCGATCGGCCAGGCGCTGCTCACCAAGCGGATGGGCAAGCCGCGGGTGATCGCGGAGACCGGCGCCGGCCAGCACGGCGTCGCGACCGCGACCGCCTGCGCCTACCTCGGCCTGGAGTGCGTGGTCTACATGGGCGAGGTCGACACCGAGCGCCAGGCGCTGAACGTGGCCCGCATGCGGCTGCTGGGCGCCGAGGTGATCTCGGTCAAGACCGGCAGCCGGACCCTGAAGGACGCGATCAACGAGGCGCTGCGCGACTGGGTCGCGAGCGTCGACAAGACGCACTACATCCTCGGCACGGCGGCCGGATCGCACCCGTTCCCGGCGATGGTCCGCGACTTCGTCCGCGGCATCGGCGACGAGGCCCGCGAGCAGTCGCTCGAGCTGCTCGGCAAGCTGCCGGACGCCGCGGTCGCGTCGGTCGGCGGCGGCTCCAACGCGATCGGGCTGTTCACCGCGTTCATCGGCGACCAGGACGTGAAGCTGTACGGCGTCGAGCCGGGCGGCGACGGGTTCGAGACCGGGCGGCACGCGGCCACGATCAGCGCCGGCCAGGTCGGCGTCCTGCACGGTGCGCGGTCGTTCCTGCTGCAGGACGAGGACGGGCAGACGATCGAGTCGCACTCGATCTCCGCCGGGCTGGACTACCCGGGCGTCGGCCCGGAGCACGCGTGGCTGGCCGAGACCGGGCGGGCGACGTACCGGCCGATCACCGACGCCGAGGCGATGGAGGCGTTCCGCCTGCTGTCCAGGACCGAAGGCATCATCCCGGCGATCGAGTCCGCGCACGCGGTCGCGGGTGCGCTCGACATCGCCAAGGAGCTGGGGCCGGACGCAACGATCCTGGTGAACCTGTCGGGTCGTGGCGACAAGGACATGGACACGGCCGCGACCTGGTTCGGCCTGGGCGAGGAAGGATCCGGCCGTGAGTGAGCTCGTTGCCCTGGGCAAGGCCGGGGCCGCGATCCGGACGGCGAACGACGAGGGCCGCGCGGCGCTCGTCGGGTACCTGCCGGCCGGCTTCCCGACGTACGACGGCGGTGTGGACGCGATCAAGGCCCTGGTCGACGGCGGCTGCGACGTCCTCGAGATCGGCCTGCCGTACAGCGACCCGGTGATGGACGGCGTCACGATCCAGCGCGCCACCGAGATCGCCCGCGCCGGCGGGCTGCGGACCCGCGACGTGCTCAGCACGGTCGAGAAGGTCGCGGCGTACTCCGACGTGCCGGTGCTCGTGATGACGTACTGGAACCCGATCGAGCGGTACGGCGTGGATCGCTTCGCGGCCGACTTCGCCGGGATCGGGGGAGCGGGGCTGATCACGCCCGACCTGATCCCGGACGAGGGCGCGGAGTGGATCGCGGCCGCGGACAAGAACGAGCTGGACAAGGTCTTCCTGGTCTCGCCGTCCTCGACCGACGAGCGGATCGCCATGACCACGGCCGCCTGCCGCGGGTTCGTCTACGCGACCGCTGTGATGGGTGTCACCGGCGCCCGGGACAAGCCGTCGGACCTGGCGGCGCCGCTGGTGGCCCGGACCAAGGCGGCGACCGGTCTGCCGGTCGGCGTCGGTCTCGGCATCTCGAACGGCGACCAGGCCGCCGGTGTGGCCGCGTTCGCGGACGCGGTGATCGTTGGCGCGGCCCTCGTCCGGTCGCTCGAGGAGGGCGGCCCGGCCGGTGTCCGCGCGCTCGCCGAGGAACTGTCCGAAGGCGTCCGCCGGGAACCCCGTGCGACCGTTGCTCGTTAGTACCGCCGTGAGTCGAAACAGGAGCACCGCCGTCCTTTTCCTGGCGGCGGTGGCCCTGCTTGCCCTGGCGGGCTGCAGCGGCAAGGCGGAGAAGCCGGACAATCCGGGCGGCGCGATCATCCGCAGCAGCCAGGATCCGAACGGGTTGCGCGGCGCGACGCTCGACCGGCCGTACGCGATGCCAGCGGCCACCTTGACCGACACCGGCGGGAACCCGTTCAACCTGGTCACCTCGACCAAGAAGCCGGTCACGCTGGTGTTCTTCGGGTACACGAACTGCCCGGACGTGTGCCCGACCGTGATGGCCGACGTGGCGTCCGCGCTGACCAAGCTGGACCAGCAGGTGCAGGACCAGATCCAGATGCTGTTCATCACCACGGACCCGGCGCGCGACACCGGACCGGTGATCCGCAAGTATCTGGACCGGTTCGACCCGTCGTTCGTCGGGCTGACCGGCTCGCTGACGTCGATCAAGGACATCGCCAAGGCCGTCGGCGTCCCGGTGGAAGGGATGCAGAAGCTGCCCTCCGGCGGGTACGAGGTCGGTCACGGAGCGCAGGTGATCGGCTTCGGGAAGAACGACAAGGCGACCGTGCTGTGGCTGTCGAACGCCGCGATCGGCGACCTCGCCCACGACTTCGGGAAACTGGTGGAGGCCAACCGGTGAAGTCGTGGGTCTCGCTGGTGGCGCGGCTCGTGCTGGGCGGCGTGATGCTGGTGGCCGGCGCGCTCAAGGTGACCGACCCGGAGACCGCCGCGCAGGCGGTCCGTGCCTACGAGCTGCTCCCGCCGTCGCTGGTGCAGCCGGTCGGCTGGGGACTGCCGTTCCTGGAGATCGCGATCGGGCTGCTGCTGATCATCGGCTTCGGTGTCCGGGCCTCGGCGGCCGCGGCCGGTGTCTTCCTGGTCGTGTTCATCGCCGCGGTGGCGTCCGCCTGGGCCCGTGGCCTGTCGATCGACTGCGGCTGCTTCGGCGGCGGTGGTGAGGTCGCGCCGGGGCAAACGAAGTACCTGCAGGAGATCCTCCGCGACGCCGGCCTGCTCGTGCTGGCCGGCTGGCTGTGGTTCAACCCCGTCAGCAAGTTCGCCGTCGTATCCGAGCCGCAAGGAGTCACCGCGTCGTGAGCAAGGCCAAGTCCCCCGTGAATCCGCTGCTGCAGCAGCAGAAACGCCGGATCTCACCCGGGATCATCGTGGTGATCGTCCTGGTGCTGGCCCTCGGCGCCGGCGTCGGTGTGCAGTACTACCGCGGCCACTCGAAGGTCGAGGTGAGCTCGAACGGGCATCCCGAGCCCGCGGTCGTCACCGGTCCGGGCACGGCCGGCAAGGGCGTCACGGTCGGCACGAGCGGGGCCAAGGTCACCATCGACCTGTATCTGGACTTCCGCTGCCCGCACTGCGCGGAGTTCGAGGAGAAGACCGGCGCGACGATCGACAAGCTCGTCCAGGACGGTACGGCGACGCTGACCTACTGGCCGCTGCAGTTCGTGAACCCGGACGCCTCGCCGCGGCTGGCGAACGCGTTCGCCGCGGCGGCCGCGAACGGCAAGGCGCTGAGCTTCGTCGACGAGCTGTACGGCGACTTCTCGAAGTCCTGGACCACCGACCAGTTGATGGAGCTCGGCAAGCAGCTCGGGATCGGCGACGCGAAGTACCAGCAAGCCGTGCAGAACGACACGTACGCGAGCTGGCTGGAGTCCGTCGGGAAGGCCGCCGACGACCGGGGCGTGACCGGGACGCCGACCGTGTACGTCAACGGAAAGCAGCTGGAAGCCGACCAACTGACACCCGACGGCCTGCAGCAGGCCGTGGACGCGATCGCATCGTGACCCTGCGTTCCTGGCCGTGGTCTGACGCGTCGAGTAGCGTCTCTCTTTGCCATGTCTAGTCTGAGTTCCGCCGTGTTGATTCCGGCGACCATTCCCAGTCCGAGCCAGGGTGTCTGGCACCTCGGACCGCTGCCGATCCGTGCGTACGCGCTGTGCATCCTGGCCGGCATCTTCGCCGGCTACTGGCTCGGCCGCCGGCGCTGGGTGGCGCGCGGCGGATCGGCGCCGGTGCTCGCCGACATCATGTTCTGGGCGATCCCGTTCGGGCTCGTCGGCGCGCGGATCTACCACGTCATCACCGACGCCGAGCTGTACTTCGGCGCCGGCAAGAACCCGCTCGACGCGCTGAAGATCTGGCACGGCGGACTGGGCATCTGGGGTGCGGTCGGCTTCGGCGCGCTCGGCGCGTGGATCGCGTGCCGGCGGGCGAAGGTGCCGTTCCTGGCGGTCGCGGACGTGATGGCGCCCGGGATCGCGCTGGCGCAGATCTTCGGCCGGTTCGGCAACTACTTCAACCAGGAGCTGTTCGGCCGCCCGACGAGCAAGCCGTGGGGCCTGGAGATCGCCTTCGACAACCGTCCGGCCGGGTACAAGGACTTCGCCACGTTCCAGCCGACGTTCCTCTACGAGGCCGTCTGGAACCTCGGCGTGGTCGCGCTGATCCTGCTCGCCGACCGCCGGTTCAAGCTCGGCCACGGCCGTGCCTTCTTCCTGTATGTCGCGGCGTACACCGCCGGTCGCGCGTGGATCGAGAACTTGCGCATCGACACGGTGAACCACTTCCTCGGCCTGCGGCTGAACGTCTGGACCGCGCTGATCCTGTTCGTGCTCGCGGTCGTGGCCTTCGTGATCAGCGCCAAGCGCTACCCCGGCCAGGAAGACATCAGCACCGGCCCGGCCGCCGGTAAGCCCACCGGAGAGGCGAAGAACGCCACCGAGCCGAGCGATGCCAAGCAGGACGACGCCCAGCCGAGCGACGCGACGGCGGAACCCGATGCCGCGCCGGGTTCCCCGGGGACCGGGGAAGGGGCTGCTGATGCGCCACCCGCCTCGGCGGGGCCGGCCGGAGGGCCGGCTGCCGAGGCGACCACCGCGAGCAACGGCGAAGGGTCTCGTGACTGAGACGCCCGAGGTTTCGGCCGAGCATCACGGCGACCACACGCACCGTGATGTGAACGGCGGCTGGCTGCGCCCGGCGGTGTTCGGCGCGATGGACGGCCTGGTCTCGAACTTCGCGCTGATCGCCGGCATGGACGGCGGCACCGCCTCGGGCTCGAAGTTCATCGTGCTGGCCGGCCTCGCTGGCCTCGCCGCCGGCGCGTTCTCGATGGCGGCGGGGGAGTACACCTCCGTCGCCTCCCAGCGCGAACTCGCGCACGCCGAGATCGAGGTCGAACGCGCCGAGATCAAGAAACACCCGATCGACGAGGAGATCGAGCTCGCCGAGACCTACCGGGCGAAGGGCCTCGACCCGGACCTGGCCAGCAAGGTCGCCAAGCAGTTCCACGCCGACCCCGACCAGGCCCTTGAGGAACACGTCCGCGAGGAGCTCGGCATCGACCCCGGCGACCTCCCGAACCCGGTGGTCGCCGCCGCCTCGTCATTCGTCTGCTTCGCCGTCGGCGCGTTCATCCCGCTGGCGCCGTACCTGCTCGGCGCCACCAGCGTCGTACCGGCTCTGATCCTTTCCCTGACCGCATTGTTCGTCTGCGGCGCTGTCGTCTCCCGCGTGACGAGCCGGTCCTGGTGGTACTCCGGCCTGCGCCAACTCCTCCTCGGCGGCGCCGCGGCGGCCCTGACCTACTTCGTCGGCACGCTCGTCGGCCCCGGAATCGGGTAGCGCAGGCGCTACCCCCGGGGTCGCCTCGGCGTCATGGTTCACACCGTCCTGATTCGCCTAGCTTGTGCCCATGAAGAGGCTCGCCGTTCTCGCAGTCGCGCTCGTCGTCGCCTTCGTCGTTGCTCCAGGCCTGCTCGCGAGCGATGCGGCGACCGCTGACCTGAGGAGCGAAGGACACCTGGTCGGTGCCTTCCGCAGCGGGTTCGTCACGTACTGGGGCTCCGGCGAGCGGAACTTCGACCAAGGCCTGCAACGGGTGGTCGACTACTGGTTCCGCTATCACGTGGCCAAGGGCGTGCTCGCCGGCGCGCTGCTGGTCGTGCTCGTCGCGCTCGCCGTGCTGATCTGGCGGGCGTTCCTGCGGACGGACGGGCTGCGGGCGGCGGGGCTCGCGGTGAGCGGTGTCCTGTCCACGGCGCTTGCCGTGGTCTCGCTCGCGGCGGTCATGGCCAACGTCCATGGAATGGCGGCGCCGTTCGGCTCGCTGCTGCCGATGCTGTTCGGAGCCCCGGCGGGTCCGTTGGACGGCACGCTCGTACAGATCCGCCAGCAGCTGGCGGATGGGCAGCAGTCGCCGCCTCTCGAGGTGATCACCGACGACTACGTGCTGTTCCACGCGGTGATGGCTGTCGAGGGCGCGATCGTGGTGGCCGCGCTCGCTGTACTCGCCGTCCTCTTGTGGCGCCGGTTCGCGAGGGCGGACGGCCGTACCCGGCGGGTGCTGGCCGGGTACGGCGTGCTCGTGCCGCTGCTGTCGCTGGCGCTCGCCGTCGTCGTTGCGGCGAACGCGATGACGGCGGCCCACCCGCGCCCCGGCCTCGAAGGGTTCTTCGCCGGCGGCTGGTAGTCAGCCGGTGATCGGCTGAGTCCGGGTGAACAGGCTGCTGTAGGCGTTCAGGGCGGGCTGGCCGCCGAGATGGGCGTACAGGACGGTGGAGTCCTTCGGTATGTCGCCGGTGCGGATCAGGTCGATCAGCCCGGCCATGGACTTTCCTTCGTAGACCGGGTCGATGATCATGCCTTCCAGTTCGCCGGTCAGGCGGATCGCGTCGAGCGTGGACTGCACGGGGACGCCGTACTCGTCGCCGGCCCAGCCGTCCAGGACGGTGATCTCGTCGTCGCGGAGGTCGCGGCCGAGGCCGATCAGCTCGGCGGTGTTCCGGGCGATGCGTTCGACCTGGTCGCGGGTCTCCTGGAGCTTGGCGCTGGCGTCGATCCCGATCACCCGGCGCGGGCGGTCCTGGCCCGCGAACCCGGCGATCATGCCGGCGTGCGTCGAGCCGGTGACCGAGCAGACCACGATCGTGTCGAAGAAGACGCCGAGCTCACGCTCCTGCTGCTCCACCTCGTACGCCCAGTTCGCGAACCCGAGCCCGCCGAGCCGGTGGTCCGAGGCGCCGGCCGGGATCGCGTACGGCGTACCGCCGCGGGCCTCGACGTCGGCGAGCGCCTGCTTCCAGCTGTCCTTGAAGCCGATCCCGAACCCGGCCGGGTCGAGGCGCACCTCGGCGCCCATGATCCGGCTGAGCAGGATGTTGCCGACCCGGTCGTTGAGGGCGTCCGGCCAGTCCACCCAGTTCTCCTGCACGAGCACCGCCTTGAGCCCGGCCTTGGCCGCCACGGCTGCCACCTGGCGGGTGTGGTTCGACTGGTAGCCGCCGATCGAGACCAGCGTGTCGGCGCCCTGTGCGAGAGCGTCCGGGAGCAGGTACTCCAGTTTGCGCGTCTTGTTCCCGCCGTACGCGAGACCGGAGTTGCAGTCCTCCCGCTTCGCCCAGATCTTCGCCCCGCCCAGGTACGCCGGCAGCCGCTCCAACGGGTGCACCGGGCTCGGTCCGAACAGCAACGGGTACCGCGGAAAATCGCTCAGCCCCATCAGGTTCCTCCACTACCGTCGACGGAATGTTCCCTGGCGCGATCGACGTCCCCCCAGCCACCCACCTCGACCAGCTAGGTGTGATGTCCAGGGAGGTTGTCCCGCGTTTCGGCGGTGAGTCGGGCTGACAGGTGAAGGCCTCCGGTTGTGAAGTGGAGCTGTCTAGTTCACCGC